>CAVSCX010000007.1:0-37806 GCA_963726615.1 uncultured Actinomycetota bacterium
CCGGCACGTCGGTCCACGTCCTCCCGCCGTCGTCGGACGCGGCGAGGTACGCGGCCGTCCCGGTCACGCAGGTGGCCCAGAGCGTGTCCGACCCGGACAGACGGGTGTCGAGCGATCCCCGGCACGGGTTGGCACCCTTCGCGAACGTGCCGGAGGCGTTCGACCAGGCGGGCGACCTGTCCGCGCCCAGGACGGTCACCCTGGTGCCCTGGACGGCCAGCGCCCCCGGCGCGGTGACGACGACCTGGCCCGGCACGGGCTGCCAGTCGTCCGTCCCGACAGGAGAGCTCCAGAGCTGGTCCTTCGCGAGATCCCCGCCGGTCTCGTTCGCCGCGACGAGTGCCCAGACCCGGCCGCTCGCGGCCTCGAGGGCGCGGACGTCGGCCGGTAGCTCGACGTAGTGCCAGCTGTGCCCTCCGTCGTGCGTGGCGTGCAGGTTTCCCCCGAACAGCCAGCCGTCGTCCGCGCTGCCGAAGCGGACGTCGCTCACGACGTTCCCGTCCGCGCTTCCGAGCTCCGGCGTTCCGGCGACCCGGTCGGCCGGGAGCGGGAGCGACGAGAAGGTCGCCCCGCCGTCGTGCGACTCGGCGAGGCGCAGGCAGCCGGTGCATCCACTGTCGCCGGCCGACCCCAGGACGACGATCGTCCGGGTGCCGGTCGCTGTCATCGACATCACGCGTGCGCCGTCCCAGGCCGCACCGGTGGGGGTCGGTGTCGGGGTGGGAGTAGCCGACCGGGTCGCGTCGTCGGTCTGGTGGCCCGTGCCGCCAGAGGCGGACGTGGACGTCGCCGGACCGCCGGTGGGAGTACGCGGCTGGTGGGCGAGGAAGGCGCTGCCGGCGACCGCGACGACCACGACCGCACCGGCCACGGCGGTCACTGCCGCGCGTCGGCGGCGTCGCCGGGTGGCGCCGGCGTGCACCGCGTCGACCCGCACCAGGTGGGTCGGCAGTGCGAGCCGGTCATCGGTCATCAGGTCGCGCAGGTCGCGCTCGAGCGGGTCGCGGTCTAGCGGGTCCACGTGCGCACCCCCTCGGAGTCGGTGGTGGCGCGCCCGCGCAGCGTCGCGAGCGCCTTCCAGGTCTGGCTCTTGACGGTGCCGACCGAGCAGCCCAGTGCAGCCGCGGTGTCGGCCTCGGACAGGTCCTCGTAGTACCGCAGCACCAGCACCGCGCGCTGCCGCGGCGGCAGCGTCGCGAGCGCGGCCCACAGCTCGGCGTCGAAGCGACGATCGTCGGCCCGCGGCTCGTACGTCGAGTCCGTGACGTCGGCGATGAGCCGCTCCCGGCGGTACCTACGCCAGACGCTCACGTGCCTGTTGACGATCGCGCGGCGGACGTAGGCGACCGGGTCGTCCTTCCGCACCACCCGGTCCCAGGACATCAGCGTGCGCTCCAGCGCGTCCTGGACGAGGTCGGCGGCACGGTGCGGGTCTCCGGTCAGCACGTGGGCGAACCGCAGCAGCTCGCGCATGCGGCCGCGCGCGAACGCGTCGAACGCGTCGACCGAGTCGACCGCGTCGACCGCGTCCTTGTCTCCCATCACGCCCCTAGCGACGTCCGGGCGACCCGGAAGGTTGCCTGCTCAGCAGACCCGTTCCAGCCGCCCGGAGCGGAGGTCGTACACGAACCCGCCCACGGCGATGTTCCCGAGGTAGGGCCAGGACCGGACCCGCTGGACGTCCTGGCGGACCGACGCTCGCTGGTCGT
Source organism: uncultured Actinomycetota bacterium (assembly GCA_963726615.1). GTDB lineage: Bacteria > Actinomycetota > Actinomycetes > JACCUZ01 > JACCUZ01 > CAWDZK01. The sequence goes on from CAVSCX010000007.1 coordinate 1,710, forward strand.
CGGTGGTGAGGAAGGAGATGCTGCGGGTGTCCGGCCCGCCCGCGTCGCGGACGGCCGCGTGCACGTCGGCCTCCGAGCCGCTGGCCATCCGGCAGTTGGTGTGCGCGACGACCATCACCCGCTCGACACCGAGCAGGTAGTCGGCCAGGACGAGGGTCCGCAGCACGTCGTCGGTGACCCGGGCCCCCGCGTTGCGCAGGATCTTCGCGTCGCCGGGCACCAGGCCGAGCATGCGTAGCGGGTCGATCCGGGAGTCCATGCAGGTGAGCACCGCCAGCCCGCGGGCGGCGCGGGCCTCGAGCTCGGGGAGGTCGGCGGCCCGGGCGAAGTCCGCGTTGGCCTCGAGGACGTCGGCGAAGGTGTCGTCGGTGGTTCGGTCGGAAGGAGGGCTCGGCACGGGCGGCAGCCTAGGCCGTGCCGGACCGCGAGCCACCGGCCCCCGGCGTGCGGTCGCCGTCTCCGTGCACGCCCCTGCGGTGATACTGGTGCCATGCGGGTGACGGACTTCTGGGACCGGATGCGCGACGTCTTCGGGGCGCACGCCGAGTCGGTCGTCGAGATGCACGTGCTGCGCGAGCTGGACAACCGCACGCCGGCCCAGGCGCTGGCCGCGGGGGAGCCGACCCTCCGGGTCTGGCGGGCGGTCTGCGAGGGGCACGACGTCCCGGCCGCCCAGCGCTGACGAGGTTCTCCGGCGTGTCGCCGCGACGAGGGCCGGGATCGAACACCTGTTCGGGTAATGTCCACAGGTGTCGGACCTGGTGCTCCCGGTCCACAGCCCGGTCCTTCGGCCGGGGTTGTGTCCGGGGCCGGTTCTAGGTTCGGACACGTGACGAAGACATCGCGAACCTCCTCCACCGGGACGGCACCCATGGCTCCTGCAGCAGACCGCGACAAGGCCCTCGACGCCGCGCTCGCCCAGATCGACCGCCAGTTCGGCAAGGGCTCGGTGATGCGCCTCGGCGACGACGTGCGCGCGCCGATCGAGGTCATCCCGACCGGTTCGATCGCCCTCGACATCGCGCTCGGCATCGGCGGCCTGCCGCGCGGCCGGGTCGTCGAGATCTACGGCCCGGAGAGCTCCGGCAAGACCACGGTCGCGCTGCACGCGATCGCCAACGCCCAGCGAGCCGGCGGCATCGCGGCCTTCATCGACGCCGAGCACGCGCTCGACCCCGACTACGCGCAGAAGCTCGGTGTCGACACCGACGGGCTCCTGGTCTCCCAGCCGGACACCGGTGAGCAGGCGCTCGAGATCGCCGACATGCTCATCCGGTCCAACGCGCTGGACATCATCGTCATCGACTCGGTGGCCGCACTCGTGCCGCGCGCCGAGATCGAGGGCGAGATGGGCGACAGCCACGTCGGCCTCCAGGCCCGGCTGATGAGCCAGGCGCTGCGCAAGCTCACCGGCGCCCTGCACAACTCCAAGACCACCGCGATCTTCATCAACCAGCTGCGCGAGAAGATCGGTGTGATGTTCGGCTGCTTCTCCTACAACACGCGAGTGACGCTGGCTGACGGCAGCCAGGAGAAGATCGGCAAGATCGTCAACCAGCGGATGCCGGTCGAGGTGCTGTCGTACGACGCCGACGCGGGCGCGATCGTGCCCAAGCGGGTGACCAACTGGTTCGACAACGGGCCGACCGAGAAGTTCCTGCAGTTCACCGTGGAACGGTCCGGCGGGAACGGGCGCGCGCAGTTCGCGGCCACCGCCAACCACCTGATCCAGACACCCGGCGGCTGGCGGGAGGCCGGCGAGCTGCTCCCCGGCGACCGGGTTGCGCAGGCCGAGAAGATCCGACTCAGCGACCAGCAGCTCCAGGTGGTGCTCGGAGGTCTGATGGGTGACGGCAACCTCTCGCCGAACCGGCAGGGTCGCCATGGGGTGCGGTTCCGGATGGGGCACGGCGCCAAGCAGGCCGGCTACCTCGACTGGAAGGTGTCGATGCTCGGGAACATCCCGAGCTCGCGCCGCACCAACGCGGCCGGTGCCGTGTTCGCCGACTTCACCCCGCTGCCCGAGCTGGGTGAGCTGCAGGAGGTGGTCTACCTCGGTGGCGGCAAGAAGCACCTCACCTGGGACTACCTCAAGGCGCTGACCCCGCTGGCACTGGCCGTCTGGTACATGGACGACGCTTCCTTCGCCATCCGCTCCAAGGGCGTTCAGGCCCGCACGGCGGGTGGCTCCGGTCGGGCTGAGATCTGCGTCGAGGCGATGAGCGAGGGATCGCGCGTCCGGCTGGTCGACCACCTGCGCGACGCGTTCGGCCTCGAGTGCCGGCTGTCGCTGCGGGGGGCCCGGCAGAAGGCAGTGCTGCAGTTCACGACGGCGGCGACAGAGCGGCTGCAGTCGATCATCGCGCCGTACGTGCACCCGTCGATGGACTACAAGCTGCTGCCGCGGTTCCGCGGGCAGTTCGCGGTCGAGCCGGAGCTCGTCGAGCCGGAGCTCCGGCTGGTGCCGGCGCGGATCCTCAGCATCACCGACAAGCCGCCGACCCGGTCGATGCACCGGTTCGACATCGAGGTCGAGGGCACGCACAACTACTTCGTCGACGGGATCATGGTCCACAACTCGCCGGAGACCACCTCGGGCGGCAAGGCGCTGAAGTTCTACGCCTCGGTCCGGCTCGACGTCCGCCGCATCGAGACCCTCAAGGACGGCCAGGAGGCCGTCGGCAACCGGGTCCGCGTCAAGGTGGTGAAGAACAAGGTGTCCCCGCCGTTCCGGCAGGCGGAGATGGACCTCATGTTCGGCTCCGGCATCAGCCGCGAGGGCGGCCTCATCGACGTCGGTGTCGAGCAGGGCTTCGTCCGCAAGGCCGGCGCCTGGTACACCTACGAGGGCGACCAGCTGGGCCAGGGCAAGGAGAACGCGCGAGCCTTCCTGCGCGACAACCCCGACCTTGCCGACGAGCTGGAGAAGCGCATCAAGGAGAAGCTCGGCGTCGGACCCCAGCTCGACGCGCCCGTCGAGGAGCCGCCGGCCGTGGTGCCGAGCGACATCTGAGGCGCGGCATGGGCAGCACGGGGCGGCGGTCCCGTCGCCCTGCCGGGGCCGGCCCGGACGGGCCGACCCCCGGCAGCCTCGCGGCGGCCGGGCCGGAGCCCGATCCGGTGGCCGTTGCCCGCCGCATCGTGCTGCGCAAGCTCACGGCTGCGCCCCGCTCGCGGGCCCAGCTTGCCGACGACCTCGCAGCCCGCGACGTGCCGGAGGCGGTGGCGACAGCGGTCCTGGACCGGTTCACCGAGGTCGGGCTCGTCGACGACGCCGCCTTCGCCGAGGTCTGGGTCCGCACCAGGCACACCGGTCGGGGGCTGTCGCGCAGCGCGCTGCGTCGGGAGCTGCGGGCCAAGGGGGTCGACGACGAGACCGTGGCGGGCGCCGTCGACGGGATCGACGACGACGCGGAGGCGGAGACCGCCCGCAACCTGGTCGCCCGCCGGCTGGGCTCCACCCGCGGCCAGCCCGCCGAGGTCCGGCTGCGGCGGCTGGTCGGGCAGCTCGCGCGCAAGGGCTACCCGGGCGGCCTCGCGATGCGGGTGGTCCGGGAGGCGCTGGCGGCCGAGGGCGCCGACCCCGCCGACAGCGCCGACGACGTGACGGCAGACGGGCTTCCGGTCGGCTGACCTGCGACGACGGGCTCCTTGACCGCCCGGGGACCCGGTCGTAGCCTCCGAGGACGGGCACCCGGCGACGGGTGCCCGCGCTGGATCTGGGACACCCGCGCGAGCGGGCTGCGAGGACGACGATGGACCCGGCCGGGCGGGCCGGACGCCGCGGCACGGCGCCGGCACCCCGACCGGTCGCGGCTGCGTGCGCCCGGTGCCCCGCCGCGCGGTCGCGGGTCAGCCCGCCGACCGCCGGAGGAGGAGGCGGACGTGGGCGACGTGGCACCGGTGTTCCTCGGGCTGGCGATCGCCGTGGCTGCGGCGGCCCTGCTGGTCCGGACGGTGGTGCATGCGGGGCGGGCCCGGCGCCTCGACCTCGACCGCCGCGAGCAGCGCCTGTCGGCGCAGGAGGCGCGCCTCGACCTCAGGGCCCACCAGCTCGAGCGGCTGGCCCAGGACGTGACCGCGCGCCAGCAGGGGCTGGCCGAGCGGACGAGCGAGCTGGACCGGCTCGCCGACGACAGGCGGACCGCGCTCGCGTCCGTCGCCGGACTCACCGCCGACGCAGCCCGGACCGAGCTCGTCGCCGAGGTCGAGCGCGACGCGCGCCGGGCCGCCGCCCTCAGGGTGCGGGAGGTCGAGCGGGACGCCCGGGCTGAGGGCGAGCGCCGAGCACGGGAGGTGGTGGTCGCGGCCGTCCAGCGGCTCGCCGCGGCGACGAGCTCGGAGTCGGTGGTCGTGTCGGTGCCGCTGCCAGGCGAGGACATGAAGGGCCGGATCATCGGCCGCGAGGGTCGCAACATCCGGACCTTCGAGGCTGTCACCGGGGCCAACCTCATCGTCGACGAGTCGCCCGATGCCGTCCTGGTGTCGTGCTTCGACCCGATGCGGCGGGAGACGGCGCGGTCCGCGCTCGAGGCGCTCGTGCTGGACGGCAGGATCAACCCGCAGCGGATCGAGGACGCCTGCCGTCGGGCGGGCACCGAGGTGGAGGTCCGGTGCCTGCGCGCCGCCGAGGACGCGCTTGTCGAGGTGGGCATCGCCGACCTGCACCCGGAGCTGGTACGGCATCTGGGCCTGTTGCGGTTCCGCACGTCCTACGGGCAGAACGTGCTGGCGCACGTCGTGGAGACCGCGCACCTGGCCGGTCTGATGGCCGGCGAGCTCGGCCTCGACCCGGCCCTGCTGCGGCGCTGCGGGCTGCTGCACGACGTCGGGAAGGCGCTCACGCACGAGGCCGACGGGACGCACGCCGCTGTCGGTGCCGACCTGGCCCGCCGCTGCGGCGAGCACCCCGACGTCGTCCACGCCATCGCGGCCCACCACGGAGAGGTCACGCCGGGCACTGTCGAGGCGGTGCTCACCCAGGCGGCGGACGCGATCAGTGCGAGCCGGCCGGGGGCGCGGCGCGAGTCGCTGGAGACCTACCTGACCCGGATGCGCCGGCTGGAGGAGATCGCCGGCTCGTACAGCGGGGTCGGCAGGGCGTTCGCCATGGCCTCTGGTCACGACCTGCGGGTGCTCGTCCTGCCGGACGCGGTGGACGACATCCAGGCCCAGGTGCTTGCCCGCGAGATCGCCAAGCAGGTGGAGCACGACCTCACCTACCCCGGGCAGGTCACGGTGACCGTGGTGCGGGAGTCTCGGGCCACCGAGATCGCGCGCTGACCCGGCAGAACGTACTGTCACCCCGATGGGCTCCCCGTGGCGCGACCTGGCACGCCAGACGCTGAAGGCCGCCGTCCGCGGTGCGTCCCGAGCGTCCCGCCCGGCGACGACCGCAGGGCGGAGCCGTACCGCCCGGGTACGGCAACCGGGACCGCCGCCGGGCCGCCACCTCGACTACGCCCCCGACCTCGACGGCCGGGCCGACCCGGGGGAGGTGGTGTGGACCCGGGTGGCGTTCGAGGAGGACGCCTCCCAGGGCAAGGACCGGCCGGTCCTCGTCGTCGGCCGCGACGGTTCGACGCTGCTGGGCCTGATGCTCTCCAGCCAGGACTACCACGAGGGGGACCCGGACTGGCTGGAGCTCGGGTCCGGCGCCTGGGACGGCGAGCGCCGGCCGAGCTGGCTGCGCCTCGACCGGGTGCTCGACGTGCCCGAGCGAGGCATCCGGCGCGAGGGAGCGGTCCTGGCGAGGGACCGGTTCGACCGGGTCGCCGCCGTGCTGCGGCGCGACCACGGGTGGAGCTGAGGTTACGGGGCGGACGCTCCGCCGGCTCCGGACCCGGACCCGATCGCGGTGGGTGCCGGTCGTCCGCCGGGCCGGCGCCGCTGGCGGGCCTCCAGCACGACGGCCAGCCGGGACAGGGCGTAGTTGATGAGCACGTAGATGGCGGCCACGACGAGACCCGCCTGCAGCGGGTTCCGGTAGGCGTTGAACAGGGCCGAGGTGACCCGAGCGGCTTCCTCGTAGGCGATGATGAAGCCCAGCGACGTGTCCTTGAGTGCGACGACGCTCTGGCTGATGATCGCCGGGAGCATGATGCGCACCGACTGCGGGATCAGCACGAGAGTCATCACCTGGTACTTGCGCATTCCCAGCGCGTACGCCGCCTCCGCCTGGCCCCGCGGCACCGAGGCGATGCCGGCCCGGAAGATCTCGGCGAGGACCGACCCGTTGTAGAGCATGAGCGCAAGGACGAGCGACCAGAACTTCGTGAGCGGGCCGCCGTAGGCAAGGAAGACGAACAGGATGAGCAGCAGCAGCGGGACGGCGCGGAAGAACTCGACCACGACCACGGCCGGCCAGCGCAGCCAGAACTTCTCCGAGAGCCGCGCGGCCGCGAAGACGGCTCCGAACGCCAACGACAGCGCGATCGCCACGATCGCGGCCTGGAAGGTGTTGGTGAAGCCGACCCGCAGAGCCCGCCAGGTGCTCTCCTTCGCCAGGAAGTCCCACTTGCTCGAGTCGAGCTGTCCCTTGTCGGCGAGTACGTAGCCGATGTAGGCCGCCAGCGCCAGCAGCACGACCACAGTGCCGGCCGCGTACAGCCGATGCCGCCGGACGGAGCGGGGTCCAGGGACGTCATAGAGGACGGAGGCGCTCATCGCAGCACCACCAGCCGCCGCTCGAGGACCTGGGCGATACCAGAGATGGCGAACACGATGAGGATGTAGCCGAGCGAGATGCCGAAGAACAGCCAGTAGAGCGACGCCGGGAACTGCCGGCCGAGGTCGTCCAGCCGGTAGGTCGCCTCGGTGATGCCGAACACCTCGGCGATGGCGGTGTTCTTGGTCAGCGCGATCAGGATGCTGGCCAGCGGCGGGATCACCGAGCGCACGGCCTGGGGCAGCACGATCGTGGTCATGGTCTGGCCGAAGGTCATCCCGACCGCACGGGCGGCCTCGGCCTGACCTACGTTGACCGCGTTGATGCCCGAGCGCACGGCCTCGCAGATGAAGGCGGCGGTGTAGAGGCTCAGCGCCAGCACCCCGAGGGTGAAGAACGACTGTCCCTTGATGACGACCGGGATGCCTTGCGTGGTGATGAGGAACAGCAGCAGCAGCGGGATGTTGCGGAAGGTGTTCACGTAGGCGGTTCCGATGCCCCGCATCACCGCCACCGGCGCGACCCGCATGGCCGCCAGCAGGACACCGAGCAGCACGGCGATCACCGCCGAGACGCCGAGCAGCTCCAGCGTCTTGACGAACCCGCGCAGGATCGTCGGGAGGTTGTCGAGCAGGACCCCCATGTCGGCTCGGTCACCTCCCGGTCGGCCGGTGTCGTGGGCGGGCGCCGGCGGGGGTCGGTGTCGTGCACCGACCCCCGCCGGTCACTCGGTCAGGCGCCGCAGTTCGCGTCGAGCGAGGGGGGATCCGGTGCGGGGTCGCCGGACTCGCCCAGGGTCTTCTCGTAGGCGGCCTTCCAGGAGCCGTCGTCGAAGGCCTCCTGCAGGGTGGTGGTGAGGAACTCGCACATCGCGGTGTCGTCCTTCTTGAAGCCGATGCCGTAGCGCTCCTCACTGAACGGATCGCCGACCACCTTGAGCTTGTCGGGGTCCTGGGCCGCGTAGCCGAGCAGGATCGCGCCGTCGGTGGTGACCGCGTCGACCTGGCTGTTGAGCAGGTTCTGCACGCACTCGCTGTACGTCGCGAAGGGCGCCGGCTGCGCGCCGTACTGCTCCTCGACGGTGGCGATCGACGTGGAGCCGGTGACCGAGCAGACCTTCTTGCCGGACAGGTCGTCCGGGCCGTTGATCGAGTCGTCGTCCTTGCGGACCAGCAGCTGCTGGCCGGTGACGTAGTACGGACCGGCCTGGCCGACCACACCCCGGCGCTCGTCGGTGATCGAGTAGCTTGCCGCGACCATGTCCACCGTTCCGTTCTGCAGGAACGGCTCACGGTTCTTCGACACCGTCTCGCTCCACTCGATGTCCCCGGGATCGATGCCGAGCTTCGCGGCGATGATCTTGGCGATCTCGATGTCGATGCCGGTCGGTGCGTCCGCTCCGGGCTCCCGGAACCCGATGCCGGGCTGGTCGAACTTCACGCCGAACTTCACCTTGCCGGCCTTGTTGAGCTTGGCCATCGTGGTGCCGGCGTCGAACTTGGCGTCGGACTGGACGTCGGTGACGGCATCGCCGTCGCTGCCGCCACAGGCCGCCAGGCCCAGGGCGAGCACGGCGGCAGCGGCGAACGCCCTGACGTGTCGGTTTCTCATCGATCTCATCGGTCCCTCATCTCGTCGTGACAGCTGTGTCGTCGGTCGGGGGTCTCAGTGCGTGAGGATCTTGGACAGGAAGTCCTTGGCGCGGTCGCTGCGGGCATTGGTGAAGAACTCGTCCGGCGTCGCCTCCTCGACGATGGCTCCCTCGTCCATGAACACGACCCGGTGGGCGGCTCGGCGGGCGAAGCCCATCTCGTGGGTGACCACGACCATGGTCATGCCCTCCTCGGCAAGCGCGACCATGACCTCGAGAACCTCGTTGATCATCTCCGGGTCGAGGGCCGAGGTCGGCTCGTCGAAGAGCATCACCTTCGGGTCCATCGCCAGGGCACGGGCGATCGCCACCCGCTGCTGCTGGCCGCCGGAGAGCTGGGCCGGGAACTTGTCCGCCTGCTGCGTGACGCCGACCCGCTCCAGCAGCTCGCGTCCCCTCGTCTCCGCCGCCGCCTTGTCCTTGCGGCGGACCTTCATCGGTCCGAGGGTGACGTTCTGCAGCACGGTCTTGTGCGCGAACAGGTTGAAGGACTGGAACACCATCCCGACCTCGGAGCGCAGCCTGGCCAGCGCCTTGCCCTCGGCCGGCAGCTCCTGACCGTCCAGCCTGATGGTGCCGCTGTCGATCGGCTCGAGCCTGTTGATGGTCCGGCACAGCGTCGACTTGCCGGACCCGGAGGGCCCGATCACCACGACGACCTCGCCGCGGTGGATCGTCAGGTCGATGTCCTTGAGCACGTGCAGGTCGCCGAAGTGCTTGTCCACGTGCTCCAGGACCACGAGCGGGGCGCCCGTCTCGGGTCGCTCCGTGGATGCCTCCGGCTCCGTCATGCCACCGCAACCTAGCGAACTCGAACCCGACAGTCGCGCCAAAGAGGGACAAAGGACCCGGAACCGCCGCCGAAACGATGCGAACGCACGGGGACCGACAGCTCAGTCGCCGGTGCGGTGGCCGAAGAAGCCGCGCTTCTTCACCAGCTCGGCGACCTCCGGCGGCACCATCGGCTCCCAGTCCGGGTCGCCCGCGCCGATCCGGCGCAGCACGTCGCGGCTGAGGATCGGCAGGTAGTCCGGCTTGTAGTTGTCGAGGTCCACGAAGCTGCCGCGCCGGGCCAGGTAGTCGTACAGCGGCTGCAGCTCGGCCTCCACCGCGAGGTTGGCGATCGTGGTCACCGTGCCGTCCCGCAGCATCGGGTAGACGAACAGCCGCAGGTCGTTCTTGAACAGCCGGCCGAAGGCCTCGAGGATGCCACCGGGCAGGTCGGGATAGCTGGCCTCGTCGAACTGGTCCATCAGGCTCGGGACGCCCATCACCATCCCGATCCGGCCGTCGGTGCGCCAGGCGAGGTAGGCGGCCAGCCGGTGGTAGGCGACGTAGTCGGAGATGAGCACGGTCATGCCGCAGGCCGCCAGCAGGTCGGCCCGGGCCAGGAAGTCGCGCCGGTCGACCTTGCCCTCGTCCGCCATCAGGTTGGCCATGGTGAGCTCGGTGAGGACGAGCACGTCGCGGCCCACCACGTCCGGGTCGGCCTCGAACTTCTGCCGGGCGCACTCGAGCATGTCGATGTTCACCACGGTGGGCGGCCGGAAGCTGCCGCGCTCGACCAGGATCGCCTTCTTGCGCAGCACCTCGCTGGGCTGCAGCACCTGCCCGTCCGGCCCGAACATGGCGGCACCGGAGAGGCCGAGCTGCACCAGCTTGAGCGCCATCACCCGGTTGTCGACCGAGCGGAACTCGATGCCGGTGAGCTGGATCATGTCGATCTCGATCCGGCCGGTGGTGAGCCTGTCGAGCAGGCTCTCGAGCAGCACCTCGGGCTCGTGGTGGTGGAAGAACGCGCCGTGCAGCAGGTTGACGCCGACCACGCCGAGGGCCTCCTGCTGGAGCGACGCCTCGGCGTCGAGCATCCGCACGTGCAGGATGATCTGGCTCGGCTCGTCGTGCTGGTGGGACTGGAACTTCACGCCCATCCAGCCGTGGCACTCGTTGCCGCCCTGATAGCTGCGGGCCACGACCGTGTCGCCGAACGCGAAGAAGGCGTTGTCGTCCCCGCGGTGGTCGTCGAGACGCTCGAGGTTCAGCTCGTACTCGTGGTCGAGCATGGCCTGCAGCCGGCCCATCGAGACGTACCGGTCGGACTTGCCGTAGACCGCGTCGCTCACGGCCATGTCGTAGGCCGAGATCGTCTTGGCGACGGTGCCGGCTGCGCCGCCGGCCCGGAAGAACCACCGGGCCACCTCCTGGCCGGCGCCGATCTCGGCGATGGTGCCGTACCAGCGCGGGTCCAGGTTGATCCGCAGCGCCTTCTGCAGGGTGTCGGCGGCAGCTTCCATCGACGTGTCCTTCTCCTTCACGAAGGGCGCTCGTGGCGGCACGGCCAGTCCGTCGAGACTGTACGGGAGACGGGCAGCCCGTACGCTGGACGGCGCCATGAGTCCGACGACCGAGACCGCCCGGACCTACCAGGTCCGCACCTACGGCTGCCAGATGAACGTGCACGACTCCGAGCGGCTGTCCGGCCTGCTCGAGAGCGCGGGCTACGTGCGCGCCGAGCAGGACGGCGCGCGCCCCGCGGACGTGGTCGTGTTCAACACCTGCGCGGTGCGGGAGAACGCCGACAACAAGCTCTACGGAAACCTGGGCCACCTGGCGCCGGTGAAGCGGGCCAACCCGGGCATGCAGATCGCGGTGGGCGGGTGCCTCGCCCAGAAGGACCGCAGCGAGATCACCCGCCGGGCGCCGTGGGTCGACGTGGTCTTCGGCACACACAACATCGGGTCGCTGCCGACGCTGCTCGAGCGGGCCCGGCACAACGACGAGGCGCAGGTAGAGATCGTCGAGTCGCTCGAGGTGTTCCCCTCCACGCTGCCGACACGGCGCGAGTCGCCGTACGCCGCGTGGGTGTCCGTCAGCGTGGGGTGCAACAACACCTGCACGTTCTGCATCGTGCCGTCGCTGCGCGGCACCGAGAAGGACCGCCGGCCCGGCGACGTCCTGGCGGAGGTGGAGGCCCTGGTCGCCGAGGGTGTCCTCGAGGTCACCCTGCTCGGGCAGAACGTCAACTCCTACGGCGTGGAGTTCGGCGACCGGCTGGCGTTCGGGAAGCTGCTGCGGGCCTGCGGCGAGGTCGACGGCCTGGAGCGGGTCCGGTTCACCTCGCCGCACCCCAAGGACTTCACCGACGACGTGATCGCCGCCATGGCCGAGACCAGGAACGTCATGCCCTCGCTGCACATGCCGCTGCAGTCCGGGTCGGACGCGGTGCTGCGGGCGATGCGCCGCTCCTACCGCCGGGAGAAGTACCTCGGGATCATCGACAGGGTCCGGGCCGCGATGCCGGACGCCGCCATCACCACCGACGTCATCGTCGGCTTCCCCGGCGAGACCGAGGCCGACTTCGCCCAGACCCTCGAGGTCGTGGCCGAGGCCCGGTTCGCCGGTGCCTTCACCTTCCAGTACTCCCCGCGGCCGGGCACGCCCGCGGCGCAGCTGCCGGACCAGGTGCCCAAGCAGGTCGTGCAGGAGCGCTACGAGCGCCTCGTGGCGCTGCAGGACGACGTCTCCTGGCAGGAGAACGGGCGCCAGGTCGGCCGCAGGCTCGACGTCCTCGTGGCCGAGGGGGAGGGCCGCAAGGACGGCGCCACCCACCGGCTGTCCGGCCGGGCAGCGGACAACCGGCTGGTCCACTTCGCGGTCCCGGCCGCGACGCCCGCGCCCCGACCGGGTGACGTCGCCACCGTCGAGGTCACCCACGCGGCACCGCACCACCTGGTGGCCGACGGCCCGTTCGGCGGGGTGCGGCGCACCCGGGCCGGCGACGCCTGGGAGCTGACACAGGGCCGTCCCGCCGCGCCGGCCGGCGTGCTCCTGGGCATGCCCACGATCGGTGCTCCCACCGTGGCGCCGGTCGCGACCGGCTGCGGCTGACGCCGCACGTGCTCGTCGCTGCCGCGGTGTGCCCGCACCCGCCGCTGCTCGTCCCGGGCGTCGGCGCGGGCGCCTCGGCGGAGCTGGACGGTCTCCGGTCGACCTGCGACGCGGCGGTCGCCGCACTCGTCGCCGACCGCCCGGACCTGCTCGTCGTCGTGGGCGGCGCCGCGGCGGTGGGACCGTTCCCCGCCGGGGCGTGGGGGAGCCTGGCGCCGTACGGCGTGGACCTGGAGGTGGGTTCCGGCGACGGGGGGCCGACGCTGCCGCTGGCCCTGACCGTGGGCCGGTGGCTGCTCGACCGCATCGACGCCCGGCCGCCGGAGCTGCTGTTCGGGGTCGAGCCGCTCGCGTCCCCGCAGCGCTGTCTCGCCCTGGGCGAGGGCCTCGCAGCGCGCGCCGGCCGGGTCGCCCTGCTGGTGATGGGAGACGGCAGCGCCCGGCGCAGCGCCAAGGGTCCTGCCGCCCCGGACCCGGATGCGGAGCCGTTCGACGCCGAGGTGGCCGCCGCCCTCGCGAGCGGTGACCCCGAGCTGCTCGTGGCCGTGGACCCGGCCCGCGCCGACAGGCTGCTCGCCGCCGGCCGGGCGCCGTGGCACGTGCTGGCGGGCGCAGCGCGTGGCGCCCGATGGACCGGCGAGGTGACCTGGTCGGGGGCGCCGTACGGTGTCGGCTACCTCGTCGCGACCTGGCGCCGAGCCGGCTGAGGCCGGTCAGGTCCGCGGCGGCGGCGCCTTCCCGTCCGGGATGTCGTCGTTGCGACCGTCCAGGTCGTCGAGCGCGTTCTTCGCCTTCGAGACGCCGCCCGCGATCTTGTCGTGGTGCTTGCCGCCGCTCTTCTTGTCGGCCATGTCGGCAGTCTTGTCGATCCCCTTCCCGATCTTGTCGCCGTGGTCGTCGACGGCCTTGGTTGCCTTCTTCTTGATGTTGTCGAAGATGCCCATGGGCCCACCGTAGCCCGGCTGTGCGCGAGACTCCGGTCCCGTGAGCACAGCCCCAGCCCCGGTCGTGGCCGTCGTCGGCCCGACCGCTGTCGGCAAGAGCGATCTGGGTGTCGCGCTCGCGATCGCGCTCGGCGGCGAGGTTGTCAACGCCGACTCGATGCAGCTCTACCGGGGCATGGACGTGGGCACCGCGAAGCTGTCCGAGGCCGAGCAGCGCGGTGTCGCACACCACGTCCTGGACGTCTGGGACGTGACCGCCGAGGCCAACGTCGCCGACTACCAGCGGATGGCCCGGGCCGCGTTCGCCGCGACGCGCACCCGCGGCGCCGTCCCGGTCCTCGTCGGCGGGTCCGGGCTCTACGTCCGCGCGGCGCTGGACCGGCTCGAGTTCCCCGGCACCGACCCGTCGGTCCGGGCCCGCCTGGAGGCCGAGCTGGCCGCCGACGGCCCCGGCGTGCTGCATCGTCGGCTGGCCGGCGTCGACCCGGCGGCGGCCGAGGCGATCCTCCCGAGCAACGGGCGGCGCCTGGTCCGGGCCCTCGAGGTGGTCGAGCTCACCGGTCGCCCGTTCACGGCGTCGATGCCCGCGCACGAGTACGAGGTCCCCGCCGTCCAGGTGGGACTCACCGTGCCGCGACCTGTCCTCGACGAGCGGATCGCCCGCCGGGTCGAGGCCATGTGGGAGCGCGGCCTGGTCGCGGAGGTCCGGCGGCTGGCCGAGACCGGGCTGCGCGAGGGCCGGACCGCGCGCCGGGCCCTCGGCTACGCGCAGGTGCTGCGGCACCTCGCCGGGGAGTGGACCGAGGAGCAGGCCCGCGACGAGACGGTGCGGGCCACCCGGCGGTTCGCGCGGCGGCAGGAGTCGTGGTTCCGCCGCGACCCGCGCGTGGTCTGGCTCGACGCCGGCCGGGAGGACCTCCTCGCGACGGCGCAGGAGGTGGGTCTGTCCGGTTCGTCCGGTTCCTGACACAGTGTCCTCATGACTCGGACTGCCTCCCGGAGCCGGCGGGTCGCCCTCGCCGCCGCCACCGCACTCGTCGTCCCCGCCGCCCTGCTCACCGCGCCGGCCCCCGCCGACGCGGCCGGCTCGGGCCGCGCCACGGCCAAGCACCCGACTGCGGTCGGCCGCGGCGGCGCCGTCGCCACCGTCGACCCGGAGGCCACCCGCGCCGGGCTCCGGGTGCTGCGTCACGGCGGCAACGCCGTGGACGCGGCGGTCGCCGCGGCGGCGACCCTGGGCGTGACCGAGCCCTACTCCACCGGCATCGGCGGCGGTGGCTTCCTCGTCTACTACGACGCGCGGACCCGGCGGGTCCACACGCTCGACGGCCGCGAGACCGCGCCGATGGCCACCACGGCCGACACCTACCGCGGCATCAGCTTCGACGAGGCCGTCACCAGCGGCCTGTCCGTCGGCGTACCGGGGACGCCGCGGACGTGGTCGGCCGCACTGCGCCGCTGGGGCACGCTCACCCTCGGCCAGGCCCTTCGTCCGGCCGCGCGGGTGGCCCGCCGTGGCTTCGTGGTCGACCAGACCTTCCGCGACCAGACAGCGGCAAACGAGACGCGCTTCCGCGACATCACGCCCACGCGGGCGTTGTTCCTGCCGGGCGGCCAGCCGCCGGTCGTCGGGTCGGTGTTCCGCAACCGGGACCTCGCCGACACCTACCGCACGCTCGGCAAGAAGGGCGTGGACTGGCTCTACGACGGGCGGCTCGGACGCGAGATCGTCCGCACCGTCCGGACGCCGCCCAAGGACCCCGCGTCCACCCGCACCGTCCGCCCCGGGCTGATGAGCCGGTCGGACCTGGCGCACTACCGGGCGCCGCGCCGCCAGCCGACGAGCGTCCGCTACCGCGGGCTGCGCGTCTGGGGGATGGCGCCGCCGTCCAGCGGCGGATCGACTGTCGGTGAGGCGCTGAACATCCTGGAGAACGTCGACCTCCGCGCCACTCACCGGGCCGACCCCACCCGCGCGCTGCACGACTACCTCGAGGCCAGCGCCCTGGCGTTCGCCGACCGCGGCGCCTACGTCGGCGCCCCGCGCGCCATGAACCCCGGCGTCCTGCGCGAGATCCTGTCGCAGGGCTTCGCCGACGAGCGCTTCTGCGCGCTCGACCAGACGACGGCCGCGACCAAGCCGGTGCCCGCCGGCTCACCGGACGGGTCCTACGCGCCCGGCTGCGACGGCTCCGCCGGGGGCGCAGCCGCGACCGCCGACCACGAGGGCCTGTCCACCTCGCACCTCACGACCTCGGACCGGTGGGGCAACGTCGTCAGCTACACCCTGACGATCGAGCAGACCGGCGGCAGCGCGCTGACGGTTCCCGGCCGCGGCTTCCTGCTCAACAACGAGCTCACCGACTTCGACGCGGCGCCGGTCTCCGCGGACGCGCCCAACGCGCCCGGTGGGGGCAAGCGGCCGCGCTCGTCCATGTCGCCGACGATCGTCACCGACCCGGCCCGCCACGGCCGGCCGGTCCTCGCGCTCGGCTCGCCGGGCGGCTCGACGATCATCACCACCGTCCTGCAGGTGCTGCTCGACCGGCTCGACTTCGGGATGTCCCTGCCGCAGGCCGTCGCCGCCCCTCGGGCCAGCCAGCGCAACACCGCCGCCGTGCAGGCCGAGCCGGCCTTCGAGCGGGCCGGCCTGGCGGCGTACGGGCACACGTTCGTCGACCCGCCCGCGCCGGGCGAGATCGGCGCGGTGACAGGCATCGCCTTCCACCGCCGTGGCCGGCTGGTCGCGGTCGCGGAGCCGGTGCGCCGCGGTGGCGGTGACGCGCGGGTGGTCCGACCGTCACACTGACCGCAGGACCTACCCTGGCGGGGTGATCGCCTTCGTCAAGGGACACGGCACGGAGAACGACTTCGTGCTGCTGCCCGACCCGGACGGGCGGCTGGACCTGACACCGGCGCTCGTGAGCCGGCTCTGCGACCGCCGGGCGGGCATCGGCGGCGACGGCGTGCTGCGGGTGGTCAAGGTCGCGGCCGACTCCGAGGCGCGTTCCCTGCCGGGGGCGGACCGGGCCGGGTGGTTCATGGACTATCGCAACGCCGACGGCTCGGTCGCCGAGATGTGCGGCAACGGGATCCGCGTGTTCGCTCGCTACCTGGTCGACGAGGGTCTGGAAGACCCCGGCTCCTTCGACGTGCTGACCCGCGACGGCGTCAAGACCGTTCGGCTCGGCCGAACCGGCGACGTGACCGTGGACATGGGCCCGGCCCGGTTTCCGGGCACCGACCGCAAGGTCAGCGTCGGCGACCGGAGCTGGCCGGCGGTCGAGGTGGACATGGGCAACCCTCACGCCGTGGTCTCCGTCGAGCGCCTGGACGACCCCGGCGATCTGCGCGTCCCCCCGGCGGTCGAGCCGTCGTTCCCCGCCGGGGTGAACGTCGAGTTCGTCGTACGCCGGGGCGCCCGGCACGTGGCCATGCGGGTGCACGAGCGTGGTGTGGGGGAGACCCGGTCCTGCGGGACGGGCGCGTGCGCCGCGATGGTCGCCACCGCCAGGGCCGACGGCGCCGGCCCGGGCACGGCGTACGTCGTCGACGTCCCGGGCGGCCGGCTGACCGTCACCGAGCGGGCGGACGGCAACATCGAGCTGACCGGCCCGGCCGATCTGGTTGCCGGCGGGGAGACCACCCTCGCCTAGCGCCGGTTGGGACGCCGGCGTCGCCGGAAAAGCCGGTCGTGGTCACCCGCCCGGCGGAGTACGTTGACGCCGGAGCCCGAGAGTGCCCCGAGAGCAGCACCAGCGACCGAGGTGATGTCGCATGTCGATCCGCACGGAGGAGGGCATGCTCGAGGCCTACGTCTTCGAGCGGCACATCGCCAAGGCCGGCATCGTGGTGGTGCGCGAGGCACTGGCAAGGGCACCTGGTGTCGAGTACGTCGCGCAGTTCGTGGGGGCCTTCACGCTGTTCGCCCGGGTGGTGGCGGAGGACCTCGGAGTGCTGCAGCAGCGCATCGCGGCCGAGTACTTCGACGCGGGCGTCCGGTCGGACTGGGCGGTGAACCTCACGGCGGAGCGCGTGCTCGCCCCGAAGCGGCACAGCCCTGACATCTGCGCGCTCGTGTGCGTCCAGGCGACCGCCGACCCGTTCCAGATCATCGCCGGCCTGGATGCCCACTACAAGGACAGGACGGACTGGGGCGCGGCTGTCGTCACGGCACGGGGATTCGACCTGTTGGTCGACCTGGGTGCCGAGACGGTCGAGGACGTCATCGATCGGGTCCTCGACCTGCGTACCGTGCCCGGCGTCGGCCGCACGTCGACGGCCCTGGCGGCACTCCCGGGAAACGCTGTCAGGGTCGAGGCGGGCTGACGCGGCCGGCGTGGAGCGCGTCGCCGGCTCCGTGCGCGCCGCGCGGGCGGAGCGCAAGCTCGTCACGATGCTGTTCGCCGACCTGGCCGGCTTCACGTCCCTGGCGGAGAAGCTGGACCCGGAGGACGTCTACGGCTTCCTGCGGCCGACGATGGCGGAGCTGCAGGAGATCGTCGAGTCCTACGGCGGCACCGTTCCGCAGCTGCTGGGCGACGGCTTCATGGCGGTCTTCGGTGTTCCCGTCGCGCACGAGGACGACGCCGAGCGGGCGGTCCGGGCTGCCCTGGACGTGCGGGATCGCATCGGGATCCTGAACCGGGAACGGCGTGGCATCCAGCTTCCGGCAGTCCACGCGGGGCTGAACTCCGGGGAGGTGATGGTGGGGCCCTCCGACGAACCGGCCGGCTTCCGCGTGGTCGGCGACACGGTGAACACGGCGGCCCGACTGGCGGCCAGTGCACCGGCGGGACACATCCTCGTCGACGAGACAACACGCAAGCGGACCCGCGACGTCATCCGCTACGGGCCGCGGCGGCTGCTCGCCGTCCGAGGCAAGTCCGACCGGATCCCGGCGTTCGAGGCGCGGGGCCGGTCGCAGCCGCGGGGCCCGGGGCCGCAGCGTGCATTCGTCGACCGGCACGGGGTCCTCGGGTTGCTCCGGCAGGAGCTCGACCAGTCGGCGCGCGAGCGCTGCTCCCGGGTCCTGGTTATCACCGGCGAACCGGGGATCGGGAAGAGCAGCGTGGCCGCTGCGCTCGGCCGCTCGCTGCCCGCTGACCGCTTCCTCGTCGGACGATGCCCGCCCTTCGGCTCGAGACCGCTGCTCTCCGCGATGTCGGAGGCCGTGGGCGGCGCCCTGGGCCTGGTGCCGGGCGCGGCCACGTCCACTGCCCGCGCGGCGATCGACCGGGCGGCCCGCCGGATCGGTCACCGGCGGCTCCCGGGCGGTCTGGCCGCCGACCTGCGCGCCCTGGTCGGGCTGGACGACGGGGTGCCCCGAAGCGAACGCGACGCCGCCCACGCGGCTCGCCTGGTGCTGGAGGACTGCGCCCGCAGCGGTCCTGTGGTGGTGGTGCTCGACGACCTGCACTGGGCCGATCAAGCCCTGCTGGACCTGCTCGCGGATGCGCACCGCAACCCGTGGCGTGCGCCTGTGCTCCTGCTCGGGCTGTCCCGCACGCGCCTGCCCGGGCTGCCCAGCACGCCGCTGACGGGGCTCGACCCGGACTCGATGCAGTCGTTGGCGGAGCTCCTGCTCGGTGGCGGCTCGACGGAGGCGGCCGGCGTGCCGATCGCCCGAGCGAACGGCAACGCGCTGTTCCTCGAGGAGATGGTGGAGATGCTCCTCGAGACCGGCGCGCTGCGCGAACGGGAGGGCTCGGGGCGCGCCGGCGTCCCGTGGGTCGCGCACGAGGTCCCCCAGTCGATCCGGTTGCTGATCGCGGCGCGCCTGGACACCCTGCCCGTCGACGAGAAGGAGCTGCTCCAGGACGCCTCGGTCAGCGGCACGGTGACCTGGGACGGGCTGCTCGCCGAGGTGAGCGACGTCGCCGACCGGCGCGCCGCTCTGCGCGGACTGGCTGCACGAGGCCTGCTGCACCGCAATCCGCGCAGCACCTACCCGGGGACGACGGAGTACGAGTGGAAGCACGCCTTGATCCGCGACGTCGCCTATCGCGCCCTGCCGAAGGCAGTGCGCGCGCAGCGGCACGCCCAGGTCGCCGACTGGCTCCTGTCGACCGCCCAGGCAGGACGCCAGCCCGTCGCCTCCATCGCCTACCACTACGAGCAGGCGTGGCACCTGGCCTCGTCCAGCGCCGGGCCGGCTCCGGACCTCGCCGTCGCCCGACAGGCCGCGGAGTACCTGACCCGATGGGCCGAGCAGACGTTCACCCACCAGGCGAGGGGCTCCCAGCCGCTGTTCCGCCGAGCCCTCCGGATGAGCGAGGAGGCCGGTCGAGCCGCCGACGCCGCCGTCACGGCCCGGGCCGCGGCGGGGTTGGCGGAGGCCCTGATCGAGATGGGTTCGCACGCCGAGGCGATCGAGCAGGCGACCCGGGCCCGCCGCCTGGCGGACCGGGTGGGGGACGAGGACCTGGCCGCCCGGGCCCTGCTGGCGCTCGGCCGGTCGGAGAACGACGCCGGCCACCTTCGCCGGGCGCGCACCCTGCTGAAAGGCGCCCGGCTCCGGTTCGAGGCCGCCGGGGACCTGCGCGGCCAGGGCTGGGCCGTGCACCGGCTGTCGGAGACGTGGGAGTGGGACGACCTGGGACGGGAGGTCAGCGACCTGAACGACGCCTACCGGCTGTTCGCCCGAGCCGGGGACCGGTTCGGCCGGGCCGTTGCGGCGAACGACCTCGCCTACCTGCGGTCCATCGAGGGTGGGCGCGAGTTCCACCGGTGGTACGAGCAGGCCCGCAGGTTGGTGGAGGGGGAGGGCGATCTCCGTTCCCGTGCGGCGTTGCTGCGCACCTGGGCCCACTACTGCTTCTACTCGGGGAGGTTCACGGAGTCGATGCAGGTCGCGCGAGAGTGCCGACCCGTCGCAGCGGAAGCCGGTGACCGGTACACCGAGTCGGACGCGCTGCTGATCCTGGCGTCGGCCGGCGTCCGCATCGGTGATCCCGGCCTGGCGACGTCGCAGGCACGGGAGGCGGCGGCCATCGGCAACCGGATCGGCTCCGTGCGCATCCAGGCCCTCGCCCGGCTGGCGATCGGCAGGGCGGTGGTCCGCACCGGCCGACCCGCCGCGGCCGCCGGGTCGCTGCGCCAGGCCAGGGACGCCATAGCGGAGCACGGGATCCGGGTCATGCACGGCGACCTGGCGGAGGCCGAGGTGATGGTCGTGCTCGACCGCGGCCTCTGGGACCGCGTCGAGCCGGCGGCGCAGGCGCTGGAGCAGGCGCTACGCGAGGTACCGATGGGCTTGTGGGCGCCGTTGCCGGCACTCATGCGCGGCCGCGGCCTGCTGGGGGCCGGCCACCCGGCTGCGGCCCGGTCCGCGTTCGGCGAGGCCGTCGATGCCGCCGGCGAAGCCGGGGCCGGGGGAACGCTCGTGCTCGCCCGGGCGTATGCGAAGCAGGCGGCGCTGCTCGCGGGACGCCCCGCCGGCCGGGTTGCCGGGCCGACGCAGGACGACGACGGGGAGGTGGCCGCGGTCGCCGCCGAGACCGCGGGAGTGGCTGCCTTGTGTCGCCACGACGCCGGCGCGGCCGTTACCGCTCTGGACGAGGCGGTCGAGCGGTGGGAACGCTTCGGGTCGACGTCGTGGCTGGCCCGCTCGCTCGCGCTGCGGGCGGACGCCCTGCGGGTGGCCGGCCTTCGGGCGCCCGCGGCGGCATCGATGCGCCGGGCGCGAGACACGATGGACGCGCTGGCGACTCCGGCCCGCCACCGGGCCTCCGTGGAGCGGCCGCTCGAGGCACGGGGCTGACCCGGCGGGCGGCAGAACGAAGGCGACGCCCGGCCACCCGGCGTGTCACCCTGGTGCTGATGACATCTGCATCTGACGACCTGACGCCCCCGCGATACGACATCGACCCTCGCGACCACGACGGCGAGCAGTACGACCTCGCCGACCGGCAGGCCCTCCGCCGGGTCGCCGGGCTCTCCACCGAGCTCGAGGACGTCACCGAGGTCGAGTACCGCCAGCTCCGGCTCGAGCGGGTCGTGCTGATCGGGGTCTGGACCGAGGGCTCCTCGCAGGAGGCGGAGAACTCGCTGGCCGAGCTGGCCGCGCTGGCCGAGACGGCCGGGTCGCAGGTCCTCGAGGGGCTCATCCAGCGGCGGGACCGGCCCGACCCCGCGACGTTCGTCGGGTCCGGCAAGGCGAAGGAGCTGCGCGACATCGTCGTGTCCACCGGCGCCGACACCGTCGTGTGCGACGGCGAGCTGACCCCCGGTCAGCTCAGTCAGCTCGAGGCCGTCGTCAAGGTGAAGGTCATCGACCGCACCGCGCTGATCCTCGACATCTTCGCCCAGCACGCGAAGAGCCGCGAGGGCAAGGCGCAGGTGTCCCTGGCGCAGATGGAGTACATGCTGCCGCGGCTGCGTGGCTGGGGGCAGTCGATGTCGCGCCAGGCCGGTGGTGCCGGCGGGTCGGCGTCCGGCGGCGTGGGCACCCGCGGTCCGGGCGAGACGAAGATCGAGACAGATCGCCGCCGGATCCGCACCCGGATGGCCAAGCTGCGCCGCGAGATCACCGCCATGAAGACGGCTCGCGACACCAAGCGCAAGGAGCGCCGTCGCCGGGAGGTGCCGTCGGTGGCGATCGCGGGCTACACCAACGCGGGCAAGTCCTCGCTGCTCAACCGGCTCACCGACGCGGGCGTCCTCGTCGAGAACGCGTTGTTCGCGACCCTGGACCCGACCGTGCGGCGGGCGCGGACCGCGGACGGGCGGGACTACACCCTGGTCGACACCGTGGGCTTCGTCCGGCACCTGCCGCACCAGCTGGTCGAGGCGTTCCGCTCGACGCTGGAGGAGGTCGCCGAGGCCGACCTGATCCTGCACGTCGTCGACGGCTCGGACGCCGACCCGGAGTCGCAGCTGGCCGCCGTCCGCGAGGTGCTGGCCGACGTCGACGCCCAGCACGTGCCCGAGCTCGTCGTCATCAACAAGGCCGACGCCGCCGACCCGCTGGTCCTCGACCGGCTGCGCCGCCGGGAGCAGCACAGCATCGTCGTCTCGGCGCGCACCGGCGAGGGGATCGAGCAGCTCGCGCTGCTGGTGGCCCGCGAGCTGCCGCGCCCCTCGGTGCCGGTGGACGTCCTGCTGCCCTACGACCGCGGCGACCTCGTCTCCCGGGTGCACGACGAGGGCGAGCTGCTCGAGCAGGACCACGTCGCCGACGGCACCCGGGTCCGGGCGCTGGTGTCCGCGGCACTGGCCGGTGAGCTCTCGCCGTACGCCCGGAGCGCGACGCCGACCGGCTGAGCACCGACAACGCCCGAACCGGGACAGAACGGACGAACGCCGGCGAGGTTGGGACCGTTCGTGGGATTCATCCCGAGCCGTCCCGTGACGATGCACAGGGCATGACGAGCCCGTCCCGAGGGAGCCGGGTGGTGTGGGCTGTCGTCCTCGGGCACGTCGCGCTCGGGGCCGCGGCCTCCGTCGCGCTGCCCGGCAGCACCGAGGGAGCTGTCGCCGGCCCGCTCGGCACGCTCGCCGTGGTGGCCGTGTCCGCGGTGGCACTGCTCGCCCTGCTCCTGCGGGTCCGGGTCAGCACCGGCAACGAGCGGCGGCCCTGGCTCCTGCTCGCAGCGGCCTGCCCCGGCCTGGTCGTCTGGGTGGCCCTCGGCGGGCCTGGGGCGGCGGGCGGGGCCGACCTGCCCGCGCATCTCGCGCTCACGGCCGTGGTGGCCGCGGCCCTGTGGCTGCTGCCGGCACCGAGGGACACCTCGCGGGGTGCCCTGCGCACCGGTCTGGACGCCGCGGCCGCGGGTCTCGCTCTGGCGGTTCCAGCAGCCGAGCTCGTCCTCCCGGGGCGACTCGGCGGCGCGATGTCGGCGTTGTCCTCGGCCCTGCACCCGCTCGCCGACGTGCTGCTCGCCACGGTCGCGATCGCCGTGGTGTCCAGGTCGAGGCGGACCGGCGGCCTGCCGGTCCGCCCGATGGTGGCGATGACCCTGGGGACGGTGCTCTTCTGCCTCGCCGACCTGCTGCAGCGCGACGGCGCCGCCCGACCCACGGTGCTGGCCCTGCTCTGCATCGGCGTCACGCTCTGGGGGTTCGCGGCCTGGCTGCCCGGCGACGGCGCCGAGACCGACGTCGAGATGCTGTGGCGGGAACGGATCGCGGTGCTCGTTCCGCTCGGCCCGGTCTCCGCGGCCGCCCTGCTGCTGCTGGCCTCGTCACTCCTGCACCAGCCGGTCGGACCCGCGGCGCTCACCTGCTCGGTCCTGCTCGGCGGGACGCTGGTGACGGGCGGGGTCCTGGCGCGGCTGGACAGCCTGTCCACCGAGCGTCTCCTGGACGAGCTGGTCCTCAAGCGGACCGTCAGCATCGGCAGCCGGGAGAAGTGGTTCCGGGCGCTGGTGCAGAACTCCTCCGACGTCATCACGGTCGTGGACGTCCGCGGCGTGATCCGCTACCTCACCCCCTCGGTGACCCAGATCCTCGGGCACGACCCAGGCCAGCTCGTCGGCACCAAGATGACGAGCCTGCTGCGACCCGGCGACGGGAGACGGCTGGAGGCGGCGCTCGCCTCGGCCGCGCGCAGCCCCGGACGTCCGGTCACGCTCGAGTTCCCCGTGTGGGGCTCGTCCGGCGTGTGGTGCGACACCGAGACGACCGTGACCTCGCTCGTGCACGACCCCGACATCCGCGGGCTCGTCCTCAACACCCGCGACGTGTCCGAGCGCCGCCGGCTCGAGGAGCAGCTGACCCAGCAGGCCTACTCCGACGGGCTCACCGGGCTGGCGAACCGTTCGTTGTTCCGGTCGAAGGTCGACGCGTCCCTGCGACTCGCCCCCTGCCCAGGCGAGGTCGCGGTGCTGTACCTCGACCTGGACGGGTTCAAGGCCGTCAACGACGCGCAGGGGCACCACGTCGGCGACCAGGTCCTGGGCATCGTGGCGCAGCGGCTGTCGGGCGCGGTGCGCCCGGGCGACGTCGTGGCCCGGCTCGGCGGTGACGAGTTCGCCATCCTGGTCACCGGCAGGGACGCCGAGGCGGGCGCGGTCCGGGCGGCGGAACGGGTGCGCCGGGCACTGGCCGCACCGTTCGTCCTCGACGGCCGCGAGCTCCTGCTGGGCGCCTCGACCGGCATCGCGGTCAGCGACTCGGGCGACGAGACCGCCGACCAGCTGCTCCGCAACGCCGACCTGGCGATGTACCGCGCGAAGAGCCGGCGCGACCAGTCCTTCGTCCGCTTCGAGGCCGAGATGCACGACGCGGTGCTGGCCCGGATGAAGGCCGAGTCGGACCTGCGGCAGGCGGTCGCCAACGGTGACCTCGTCCTGTACTTCCAGCCCGTGGTCGAGCTCGACACCGGCCGCATCGTCGGCGTCGAGGCGCTGGTGCGCTGGCGCCACCACGAGCGGGGCATCATCTCGCCGGCGGACTTCATCGACCTGGCCGAGGAGACCGGCCTGGTCAACGAGATCGGCCGGTGGGCGCTGGAGGAGAGCTGCATCCAGGGGGTGAGGTGGCAGCGGTACGCGCCGCCCGGCGACCACTTCAAGGTCGCGGTGAACGTCTCGGTCCGCCAGCTCGACTCCGCCCTGCCGCTGCAGGTCCGCGACGTCCTGGCAGCGACCGGGCTGCCCGGTCCGGCGCTCACCCTGGAGATGACGGAGAGCGTGCTGATGGAGCGGACCGAGGAGGTTGTCGAGCTGCTGGACCAGATGAAGACGCTCGGCCTGCGCGTCGCGGTCGACGACTTCGGCACCGGGTACTCGTCACTGTCCTACCTGTCGCGCTTCCCGGTGGACATCCTCAAGATCGACCAGTCGTTCGTGCAGAACCTCGGCGGCGCCCGCGGTCAGAGCGCGCTGGTGCACACGATCGTCCGGCTCGGCGAGTCCCTGCAGCTGGACACCGTGGCCGAGGGCATCGAGACCCCGGCCCAGCGCGACGCCCTCACGGCGATGGGGTGCAGGTTCGGACAGGGCTACCTGTTCGCGCGTCCGCTGCCCGTCGACGAGGTGGACGCCCTGCTGGCGCAGCAGGCCGCCGCCCAGGGTGCCGACACCAGCGCACCGGCCGAGCTCACTGCGTCCTGACTGCAGCCGCTCGCGGCCGGTGGACGGCGCGGGACCCGGGGTCCGCTCGCGTCGGTAGCCTCCTGAGGTGACCGACCTCGAGCCCGCCGACCGTTCGGCAGGGGTGTCGACGGACCACGTCGACCCGTCCGTGCCGGACCTGCTGGCCGCGGCTGTCGCGGCCCTGGGCGGCACCGAGCGGCCCGGGCAGGTGCAGATGGCCGAGGCCGTGTCCGCGGCCATGGCCGAGGGACGGCACCTGCTCGTGCAGGCCGGGACCGGCACCGGGAAGTCGCTGGCCTACCTGGTCCCGGCGCTGGTGCACGGCGACCCCGTCGTCGTCGCCACGGCCACGATCGCGCTCCAGCAGCAGGTGGTGGACCGGGACCTGCCCGCCCTGGTCGAGGCCGTCGAGCCGCTGCTGGGCCGGCGCCCGACGTACGCGATCCTCAAGGGCCGGGCCAACTACCTCTGCCGGAACAAGGTCCTCGGCGGGATGCCGGACGACGACCAGGACGCGCTGTTCGACCCGTCGCCCAGCACCCAGCTCGGCCGCGACGTCGTCCGGCTCCGCGAGTGGCTAGACCAGACCGGGACCGGCGACAGGGACGAGCTCGACCCCGGCGTGTCCGACCGGGCCTGGCGGCAGGTCAGCGTGTCGGCCCGGGAGTGCCTCGGCGCGCAGAAGTGCCCGCACGGCGCCGACTGCTTCGCCGAGCAGTCCCGCGAACGGGCCGCGCGGGCCGACGTCGTGGTGACCAATCACGCGATGCTCGCCATCGATGCGCTCGAGAGCTTCAGCATCCTGCCCGAGCACGACACCGTCGTCGTCGACGAGGCCCACGAGCTCGTCGACCGGGTGACCGGCGTGGCCACCGACGAGCTCACCTCCGCCGTGGTGGAGCGGGTCGCCTCGCGGTCACGGCGCCTGCTCGACGACACCGACGACATCGTCGCCGCGGCCGAGGCGCTGGAGCTGGCCCTGGCCGTGATGCCCGAGGGCCGGGTCGTCGACCTGCCCGAGCAGCTCGCGTCCGCTGTCGCGCTGGTCCGCGACGCGGCTCGCGGCGTCGTGTCGGAGGTCACCAGGGCCAAGAACGCCGACGACGGGGCGCGCCGGTTCGCGCTCGCCGCGGCGGGCGCGGTGCACGAGACGGCCGAGCGGGTCGCGGCGCACTCGCCGTACGACGTCACCTGGGTGACGCAGGACCGGCGCCGGGGACCGGTGCTCAAGGTCGCGCCGCTGTCGGTGAACGGCCTGCTGCGGGAGAAGCTGTTCGCCGACCGGTCGGTGGTGCTGACCAGCGCGACGCTCGAGCTCGGTGGGTCGTTCGACGCGGTGGCACGCCAGGTGGGACTCACCGGCGACGAGGCGCCGGAGTGGACCGGGCTCGACGTCGGCTCGCCGTTCGACTACCCGCGGCAGGCGATCCTCTACGTCGCCCGACGACTCCCGCCGCCGGGGCGCGACGGCGCCTCGCCCGCGGCCATGGACGAGCTGGCCACCCTGGTCGAGGCCGCCGGGGGCCGGACGCTGGGGCTGTTCTCCTCCACCCGCGCTGCCGAGGCCGCCGCCGAGCAGATGCGCGAGCGCCTCGACGTACCGGTGCTCTGCCAGGGCGACGACCGCACCGCCGCGCTGGTGGCGGCGTTCGCGGCGGACGAGCCGACCTGCCTGTTCGGCACCCTGTCGCTGTGGCAGGGGGTCGACGTCCCGGGCGACTCCTGCCGGCTGGTGGTGATCGACCGGATCCCGTTCCCGCGGCCCGACGACCCGCTGATGTCGGCCCGGTCCCAGGCGGTCGAGGCCGCGGGAGGTAACGGTTTCGTCACGGTCTCGGCCACCCACGCGGCGCTGCGGCTGGCCCAGGGCGCCGGCCGGCTGGTCCGCCGGTCCAGCGACCGGGGCGTGGTGGCGGTCCTGGACTCGCGTCTGGCGACTGCCCGATATGCCGGATTCCTACGCTCGTCGTTGCCGCCGTTCTGGTTCACCACCGACCACGAGACCGCCGTCGGCGCGCTGCGCCGGCTGGACGGGTCCGGAGGTGTCCGGGCAGACACCGAGCTGTCGTCCGGGGGCCTCCCCATCTGACACCTCGGGGTCTAGGGTGCCCGAATCCCGTCATCTGCAGACAAGGACACAATCCGTGCGTCTGACACCGATTCGGGGGCTGGCAGCCGCAGGCGCCGCCCTTGCCACCGCCGTAGCGACCCTCGTCGCCGCACCGGCCGCCTGCGCGGCAGAGCACCGTGAACCGACGCCGTTCGATCTCCGCCTACACCCAGGACTACGACAACGCCGGCACCGACACGGGTGAGTTCGTCGAGGTGCAGATCCCGGCTGGGACCAACTCGTCGGGGCTCTCGATCGTGCGTCTACAACGGCAACGGTGGAGCCAGCTACGACACCAGCGCGCTGACACCCGTCACCGCTCCGGCCGGCTCCACCGGCGGTTGCAGTCGTCGACTACCCGGAGAACGGGATCCAGAACGGCGCGGCCGGACGGGCTCGCTCTGGTGGACGGGACGACGGTCCTGGAGTTTCTGTCATACGAAGGCGCGTTCGCTGCGGTGGGCGGCCCGGCCGACGGCATGACCAGCACCGACATCGGAGTCGCTGGAGACCTCGACGACGCCGATCGGGGACAGCCTTCAGAAGAGGCCGGGACACGACCTGGTGCCTGACACCTGCGACGGCGCCGGCGACGGCCGACTGTCGACGACTTCTCCTGAACGACCGCGCGGCTACGCCAGCGGCGACGACGCGCCGTCGGTGACAGGCACCACGCCCGCCGACGGTGCGAGCGGAGTGGCCACGGACGCGAACCTGACAGTCACCTTCTCCGAGGCCGTCACGCCGGCCGCCGACGCGTTCGACCTGGTCTGCAACGGCAGCGCGAAGCCGGTCACGGTCTCCGGCTCGGGGGACACCTACACGCTGGACCCGACGAGCGACTTCGCCGACGGTGACGCGTGCACGCTGACCGTTCTTGGGACCAGGATCTCCGACGACGACACAGTCGACCCGCCGGACACCATGACCTCGGACTTCACCATGTCCTTCAGCGCCGGCGACGCCTGCGTGGCGCCGTACACCCCGGCGTACGAGATCCAGGGCTCCGGCCCGTCCGCCGCGATCACCGGCCCGGTCACCACCGAGGGCGTCGTCGTGGGCGACTACGAGGGTCCCGTCCCCGACCCTGCGCGGCTTCTACCTGCAGGACGTCTCCGGCGATGGCGACACTGCGACCTCCGACGCCGTCTTCGTCTTCAACGGCAACAACGACGACGTGGCGCTCGGCGACGTGGTGCGGGTCTCCGGCAACGCCGGCGACTTCCAGGACCAGACGCAGGTCTCGCGGACGTTCAGCACGCCGATAGCGCACTGCGGCACGGCGACTGTCGACCCGGTCGACGTCACGCTGCCCTTCGCCTCGGCGGAGTTCCCCGAGCGCTACGAGGGGATGCTGGTGCGGATGCCGCAGACCTTGTCCGTGACCGAGCACTTCCAGCTCGGGCGCTTCGGCCAGGTCCTGATGTCCTCCGGCGGCCGGCTGCAGCAGCCGACCAACGTCGTCGCACCCGGTGCGCCCGGCGCAGGCACTGCAGGCTGCGAACGACCTCAACCAGATCCTGTTCGACGACCCGCTGCAGAACCAGAACCCGGACCCGATCCTGTTCGGCCGGGGTGGCCAGCCGCTGTCCGCGAGCAACACGCTGCGCGGCGGTGACACCGCGACCGGTGTCGTCGGCGTGATGACCTACACCTGGGCCGGCAACGGCGCCAGCCCGAACGCGTTCCGGGTCCGCCCGGTCGGCGCTCTCGGTGGCGGCGTACCCGACTTCCAGCCGGCCAACCCGCGCCCGTCCGGCGCTCCCGCTCGCGGCGAGAACGTGGACGTCCGGGTTGCCGGGATGAACCTGCTCAACTTCTTCGACGACCTCGACGACGGCACCGGCGGCGACCAGTGCTACGACGGCGTCTCCCAGCCGCAGACGCCGGTCGACTGCCGGGGCGCCAACACGGCGACCGAGCTGCAGCGGCAGACCGCCAAGACGGTGGCGGCCGTGACCGGCACCGGGGCCGACGTGGTCGGTGTGGTGGAGATCGAGAACGACGGCTACGGCCCGGACAGCGCGATCCAGTACCTCGTGGACAACCTGAACGCCGCGGCCGGCGCCGGCACCTACGCGTTCGTGGACGTGGACGCCCTGACCGGGCAGGTCGACGCGCTCGGCAACGACGCGATCAAGGTCGGCCTCGTCTACAAGCCGGCCGCGGTGACCCCTGTCGGGCAGACGGCGGCGCTGAACTCCGTGGCATTCGTCAACGGTGGCGACAGCGCGCCGCGCAACCGTCCCGCGCTGGCGCAGGCGTTCGAGGACAACGCGACCGGCTCCCGGTTCGTCGTGAGCGTCAACCACCTCAAGAGCAAGGGCAGCGCCTGCCAGGAGCCGGACACCGGCGACGGGCAGGCCAACTGCAACGCCGTGCGGGAGCGCTCCGCGCAGCTGCTCGCCGACTGGCTGAAGAGCGACCCGACCGGCACCGGTGACCCGGACGCGCTGATCGTCGGCGACCTCAACGCCTACGCGCAGGAGGACCCGATCACCACGCTGAAGGCGGCCGGGTTCCGCAACCTGATCGAGGAGCGGGTGGGCGACGAGGCCTACTCCTACGTCTTCGACGGTCAGTGGGGCTACCTCGACCACGCGCTCGCGACCGACTCGATGGAGCGCCAGGTCAGCGACGTGGCGGAGTGGCACATCAACGCCGACGAGCCGGGCGTGCTGGACTACAACACCGACTTCAAGTCGGCCGGCCAGATCGCCTCGCTGTACGCGCCGGACGAGTTCCGCATCTCCGACCACGACCCGGTGCTGGTCGACCTCGACCTGACGGTTCCGTACGCGTTCGCGGGGTTCTTCTCCCCGGTGGCGAATGCTCCGGCGCTCAACAGCGTCAAGGCGGGGTCCGCAGTGCCGGTCAAGTTCAGTCTCGGCGGATTCCAGGGCGCGGACGTGGTGTCATCGGCACGGACGATCCAGGTGGACTGTGTGACACGGACCCCGGTGATCGGCAGCGCCAGACCGGCGGTGGCCAACGGGGGAGGGGTGCAGTACGACCCGGCCACCGACACGTACACCTATGTCTGGAAGACCGACCGCTCCCTGAACGGGACGTGCCAAGAGCTCGCGGTGGCTCTGTCCGACGAGTCAGGGCACGTGGCCTACTTCCAGCTGCGCTGACCTGCCCTACGAAGTGCCGGGGCACCACGCGATCGGTGCCCCGGCGCTCGCTCACCGTGTTCCGGTTCGGGCGACATGGCACGATCCCGGCATGGCCGAGCCGGACGCCCTGCCGATGGTGCGGCCGATGCTGGCCACGGCCGGTGAGCTGCCGCCCCCGGCGCAGGAGCAGCGCTGGGCGTTCGAGATGAAGTGGGACGGCGTGCGGGCCGTCGTCTACCTGGACCGGGGGGACCTGCGGGTCCTGACCCGCAACGACCGTGAGGTGTCGGCCACCTACCCCGAGCTGCGCGCGCTCGCCACCAGCCTGTCCGGGCACCGGCTGGTCCTCGACGGCGAGCTGGTGGCCTTCAACGAGGCCGGCCGCCCCAGCTTCGGCGAGCTGCAGAACCGGATGCACGTGCAGGCGCCCGGCCGGGCGCTGCTGGCCCGGGTCCCGGTCTCCCTGCTGGTCTTCGACCTCCTGCACCTGGACGGGACGACGCTGGTCCCTCTGCCGTACGACGAGCGGCGGGCCGCGCTCGAGCAGCTCGAGCTCGCGGGGGAGCGCTGGGCGGTGCCGCCGGCCTTCGACGGCCAGGGTGCCGACGCGCTTGCCGCGTCGCAGGCCCAGGGGCTCGAGGGGCTGGTGGCCAAGCGGCACGACGCGCCGTACCTGCCCGGGCGCCGGTCGGCGCACTGGGTGAAGGTGAAGCACGTCCGGATGCAGGAGGTCGTCGTCGGCGGCTGGTCGCCCGGACAGGGCCGCCGGCAGGGCGGCGTCGGGTCGCTCCTGCTCGGTGTGCCCGACGCTGGGGGCCGGCTGGTCTACGCCGGCCACGTCGGGACGGGGTTCAGCGACCGGGCCCTGGCCGACATCGGCGCCCGCCTGCGCGAGGACGAGGTGGACGAGTCGCCCTTCGCCACGCCCTTGCCGCGCCCGCACGCGCGGGGCGCGCACTGGGTGCGCCCCCGGCTGGTGGGCGAGGTCGTGTTCACCGAGTGGACCAGGGACGGCATGCTGCGCCACCCGGCGTGGCGCGGACTGCGCCCCGACAAGTCACCGCACGAGGTCGTGCGGGAGGCCTGAGCCGGGCGCTCCGATGCGATGGTCGCAGCGGGACGGCGACTCGACTGACCTCACGGGGCGTCCAGCGCGTCGGCACGCCCCCGGCTGACGCGCTTGCACGGCGCACGCCTGGCGGTCACATCCGGTGCGGGACGGAGGTGTCCGTCAGTAGACGGTGACGTGCACGTGGTCGTAGTGGTTGGCGGTGGTCGACCCGCGGTCGGACATCGCCCGCCAGCCCTCGCCGCTGCGCTGCACCGTCCAGATGCGCTGCGCGAAGATCACGTAGCTGACGCCGAGCCGGCCGGCGTTCGCACGCAGGTACGCCGCGATGCTGCTGCCGAAGGCCCCGGAGGACATGATGTCCAGGGCGTGGCCGGTCCCGTGGTCTCCGCCGCCGGACCGACCGCCCCAGGCGCTGACCTGCGGGAAGGCGGCGCAGACGGCGCGGTAGACGTTGACGGCGTTCGCGGTGAGGCCGCTCTCGACCGCGGAGCCGTCGGGGCAGGGTGCCCCGGACACGCCCGAGGGGACATCGACGGCCCCGGCGCCGGGAGCGCCAGAGGCAGTGGCTGCGTTCGCCGGCCGCTGGCGGGTCAGGTCGGCGCGGCGCACCCACGCCAGGCGCGTGCCGCGGGCGATCTGCGCCCAGGCACCCTGGACCGTGCCGGTGGCGAGGACCTTCTCCCCGGCGTCCACCCCACCGGTGAAGCGGGACCCCTCGCCGGCGCCGGTCAAGACCGTGAGGTCGTCGGTCGCCCACCGGGGTGCCAACGCGTCGCGGTTGGTCGCCACCGCGCGCTCGGCGACGGTCTCGACGTCGGCCAGGCGCGGGGGAGCGGTCTCTGCGCGCTCGAAGGACCGGGAGGCGGCGGCACCGACGGCGCGCTGCGGCGGCCTGACCTCGGCGGCCGGACCTCGGACGTGGACACCGTCTGGTCTGCCGAGGGCTCGAGCGCGCTGGCGACCGGAACGACGGTCGCGACAGCGAGGACGGGGACCGTCAGGGCGCCCCAGCGGCGCAGCCGCGCTGGCGCGGCAGAGGACTTGCGGTGGCGGCCGGCAGGCACGCGTGTATCACTCCGTGCGGGTCGGTGGCGGAAGCCACGAGTGAATCACACGGCCGCCTGCCGGCTACGCCCGGCTCGCGGTGCGAGACCCGGACGATCCGGGTCAGACCTTGCGCAGGACGGCGGTGACCTTCCCCAGCACTGTCGCCTGGTCGCCCGGGATCGGCTCGTAGGCCGGGTTGTGCGGCATCAGCCAGACGTGGCCGTCCCGGCGCTTGAAGGTCTTCACGGTGGCCTCACCGTCGATCATGGCCGCGACGACGTCGCCGGGGTCGGCCACCTGCTGCTGGCGCACCACCACCCAGTCCCCGTCGCAGATCGCGGCGTCGACCATGGAGTCGCCGCGCACCTGGAGCAGGAACAGGGTGCCCTCACCGACAACCTGGCGGGGGAGCGGGAAGACGTCCTCGACCGCCTGCTCGGCCAGGATCGGGCCGCCGGCGGCGATCTGTCCCACGAGCGGCACGTAGGCGGCCGCGGGCCGTGCGTCCCCGCTGCCGGTCTCCAGGTCGTGCGTGCTGCCGCCGCCGTCGTACGACGGCGCGGGCACCGGGCTGCGCTCCGGGCTGCGGACCTCGATGGCCCGCGGCCGGTGGGGGTCGCGGCGCAGGAAGCCCTTGCGCTCCAGGGTGGCCAGCTGGTGGGAGACGCTCGAGGAGCTGGTGAGCCCGACCGCCTCGCCGATCTCGCGCATGCTCGGCGGGTAGCCGCGGCTCTCGACCGCAGCCCGGATCACCTCGAGGACCCGGCGCTGACGCGGCGTCAGGCCGGACTCGTCCGGCGGCCCGTCCGGGATCTCGGTCACCTCGGCTGTCGTCGTCGCGGTGCCGTCGCTGCCGTGCGTGTCCCGTCGCCCCACCGGATGCCTCCTCGTCCTCACCTGCCCCTCGGGGCAGCCGCTGCCCCGAGGGTTGTGTCCGACCCCGCGAGGACGGTGTGGCCATGACCACCACGTGCTCGCCGATGGCTCGGCCGACCGCTCCCGCCAGGGTGCGTCCGGGACCTCACGCTAGCGATCTGCGGCCCGCGGATCAAACACCTGTTCGAAGTGTCCCTGGATTTTCTCCCGCGGATGGGGTACAACTCGTACAGGCGTTCGATCGAACACCTGTTCGCTCCGCGCCGGGGACGGCACCACCGCCAGGACGACCGAGCCGGGAGGCAGCCATGAGCACGATGACCGTGAGCCCCACGTCATGGGACCCCCAGCTTCGGCTCACCCGGCGGGGCCGCCTGCTGGTCACGCTGGCGCTGCTGGCCGTCGTGGTGGCCGCGACCGTGCTGCTGACCGGCGGGGCCTCGGCCCTGGCCGGCACCGACCGGCCCGCCGTCGCCCACGAGCGGGTCACGGTGCTGCCCGGGCAGACCGTATGGCAGATCGCGGAGCGCGCGGCGCCGGGTGCCGACCCGCGCGAGACCGTGCAGCGCATCCTCGACCTGAACGGCCTGCAGACCGCCCAGGTCGAGGCCGGCACCGCCCTCCTGCTGCCCTGAGCCCGGGGCTCGAGGGCGCCCGACACGCCGACGTCCCACTCTGCGGACGCTCGCTGACGGAGCGGTCGGGCCGCTGACCTGCGGCGATGGGCTCCGGCCCCCGGCGCCTCGGCCGCCCGGAGAAATCAGCCGAACGGATGTCCCCGGACCGCTTGCACATGTGGTGGTGCCCGGCATACCGTGCCACTACATCTTGTGAATGACACCGCTGTAGTTATCCACATGTAGTCCCCAGGATCCGGCCCGGATCCACAGGTTGTCCCGGGCCCGATCCCCAGGTTCGTCCACAGCCGAGGCGCCGAGGGAGGCCATCGACATGCACTGCCCGTTCTGCCGGCACGGCGACAGCCGCGTGGTCGACAGCCGCGCCTCCGATGACGGCACCTCGATCCGCCGGCGCCGGCAGTGCATGCACGACGCGTGCGGCAAGCGCTTCACCACGGTCGAGACCGCGTCGCTGTCGGTGACCAAGCGGTCCGGGGCCAGCGAGCCGTTCAGCCGGGACAAGGTGCTTGTCGGCGTCCGCAAGGCCTGCCAGGGGCGGCCTGTCAGCGAGGACGACCTGGCCCTGCTGGCCCAGCGGGTCGAGGAGACGGTGCGGGCCAGCGGCGTGGCCGAGATCGAGGCCCACGAGGTCGGCATGGCCGTGCTGCCGCCGCTGCGCGAGCTGGACGAGGTCGCCTACCTGCGGTTCGCCTCGGTCTACCGCGCGTTCGAGGACCTCGAGGCGTTCGAGGGCGAGATCGCGCTGCTGCGCGCCGAGCACGACCTCGGCGGTGCCGACAGTGCCGCCGGTGCCGCCGGTGCCGCCGGTGCGGCGGCTGCCGCCGCGGGGCCGCCCGGGCGGGGCGAGACCCACCCCTAGGAGTCCGCCGGGGCGTCCGCCGAGAACGGGATGGCCTGTCGGTGCAGAAGTGTTGAATTCATGAGCGGTTCGGGAGGAGCAGGGATGACGGAGACGTCGCAGGACAAGCCCCAGGTGGTTCGTCAGGGAGGGCGCAGCAAGGGCCTGACGATCGAGCGGATCTACACGACCGCCGGTGTGCACCCCTACGACGAGGTGACCTGGGAGCGGCGCGACGTCGTCCAGCAGAACTGGAAGACCGGCGAGACGATCTTCGAGCAGCGCGGGTGGAGTTCCCCGACTTCTGGTCGGTGAACGCCTCGACAATCGTCACCACCAAGTACTTCCGCGGGGCCGTCGGCACCGACGCCCGGGAGACCGACCTGCGGCAGCTCATCGACCGGGTGGTGCTCACCTACCGCCGGGCCGGCGAGGAGCACGGCTACTTCGCGACGCCGGGCGACGCCGAGGTCTTCGAGCACGAGCTGACCTGGGCGCTGCTGCACCAGGTGTTCTCGTTCAACTCGCCGGTCTGGTTCAACGTGGGCACCCCGTGCCGCAGCAGGTCTCGGCCTGCTTCATCCTCGCGGTCGACGACACGATGGACTCGATCCTCAACTGGTACCGCGAGGAAGGTCTGATCTTCAAGGGCGGTTCCGGCGCGGGGCTCAACCTCTCCCGCATCCGCTCGTCCAAGGAGCTGCTGTCCTCGGGTGGCACCGCGTCCGGCCCGGTGTCGTTCATGCGCGGCGCCGACGCGTCCGCCGGCACCATCAAGTCCGGCGGCGCCACCCGGCGGGCCGCGAAGATGGTCGTCCTCGACATGGACCACCCCGACATCGAGGAGTTCATCGAGACCAAGGCGCGCGAGGAGAACAAGATCCGCGCGCTGCGTGACGCCGGGTTCGACATGGACCTCGGCGGCAAGGACATCACCTCGGTCCAGTACCAGAACGCCAACAACTCGGTGCGGGTCACCGACGAGTTCATGCGCGCGGTCGAGCAGGGCACCGAATTCGGCCTGCGGGCCCGGGCGACCGGCGAGGTCATCGACACCGTCGACGCCCGCACGCTCTGGCGCAAGATCGCCGTCGCCTCCTGGGAGTGCGCCGACCCCGGCATCCAGTACGACGACACGATCAACGACTGGCACACCAACCCCGAGACCGGCCGGATCACCGCGTCCAACCCGTGCTCGGAGTACAT
>CAVSCX010000008.1:0-11670 GCA_963726615.1 uncultured Actinomycetota bacterium
GAGCGAGACCAGGATCGGGATCTCGGGGATCGCGTCGATGTGCTCGCCGCCGTTGATGAACGGCAGCTCGTTCTCGTGCAGGGCCTCCATCACGAGCTTCACCCCGATGAAGCCGAGGACCACCGAGAGACCCAGGCTGAGGTAGACCAGCCGCTGCAGCAGCCCGCCGATGAGGAAGTACAGCTGCCGCAGCCCCATCAGGGCGAAGACGTTGGCGGTGAAGACGAGGTACGGCTCCTTGGTGAGGCCGAAGATCGCCGGGATCGAGTCCAGCGCGAACAGCAGGTCGGTGGTGCCCAGCGCGAGGATCACGATGAACATCGGGGTGATGACCTTCTTGCCCGCGACCCGGGCGGTGAGGTGCACGCCGTGCCACTCCTGGGTGGCGGGGAACCGGTGCTCGACCCACTTCAGCAGCCGGTTCTCCTCGAAGTCGTCGTCGTGCGCCTCGCCCTGGGTGGCGAGCTTGACGGCCGTGTAGATGAGGAAGGCGCCGAAGACGTAGAAGATCCAGCTGAAGTTCTGGATGGCGGCGGCGCCGACCGCAATGAAGGCACCGCGCATCACTAGCGCCAGGATGATCCCGACCAGCAGGGCGGTCTGCTGGTAGGCCCGGGGCACCTGGAACTTCGCCATGATGATGACGAAGACGAACAGGTTGTCGATGCTCAGGCTGTACTCGGTGAGCCAGCCGGCGTAGAACTCGCCGGCGTACCGGCCGCCGGAGAAGACCAGCACCCCGATGCCGAAGACCACCGCCAGGCTGACGTAGAAGACGATCGCGACGGTGCACTCGCGCAGGGTCGGCTCGTGCGGGCGCCGGCCGATGACGAAGACGTCGACGGCGAGCAGGCCGACCAGCAGCGCGATGCTGCCGACCCAGAGCCAGACGGGGACGTTCACGGGGTGCCTCTCGAGAGGTCGGGCTGCGGGGTCATGCGGCGGTGGGGTCGTTGCGGCCGGACTTGGCCAGGCTGGCCACGGTCGTCACGGCGAGGGTGACGGCGATGAAGCCGAGCGAGAAGACGATGCCGATGTGCGGCAGGGTGACCGCGCCGATGTGCTGGACGTGGTCGCTCTCGAGGGCCTCGACCACGAGCTTGGCGCCGATGAACCCGAGGATCACGGCCAGGCCGATGTTGAGGTAGACGATCCGGTCCAGCAGCCCGCCGACCAGGAAGAACAGCTGCCGCAGCCCCATCAGGGCGAAGGCGTTGGCGGTGAACACGATGTAGGTGTGGGTGGTGAGCCCGAAGATCGCCGGGATGGAGTCGAGGGCGAACACCACGTTGGCGATGCCGATCGCGATGATCACCAGCACCAGCGGTGTGTAGCGGCGGTGGCCCCGGTCCCGGGTGGCCAGCCGGGTGCCCTCGTAGGAGGCGGTCAGCGGGAGCACCCGGCGGGCCAGCCGCAGCACCCGGCCCTCGTGGAAGTCCTCGTCGTCGTTCTCGCCGGCCAGCAGCAGCTTCGCCGCGGTGTAGACCAGGAACGCCCCGAAGACGTAGAAGACCCAGTGGAACGTGGTCAGCGCGGCCGCGCCGGCCGCGATGCAGACCGCCCGCAGCACCATCGACACCACGATGCCGATGTAGAGCACCTTGTCCTGGGCCAGGGCCGGCACGCCGAACCGGGCCATGATGATCATGAAGACGAACAGGTTGTCGACGCTGAGGCTGTACTCGGTCACGTAGCCGGCGACGAACTCCCCCGCCGGCTCGGTGCCGGCCGTGAGCGCCAGACCGCCGGCGAACGCCAGCGCGAGCCCGACGTAGAGCAGCACCCACAGGGTCGCGTCGCGCATGGTGACCTCGCGGCGGCGCCGCCCGATGACCACCAGGTCGAGCACCACGATCGCGAGCAGGCCGCCGACGGTGGCCAGCCAGACCCAGGCGGGAACGTCGAGCACGGCAGCCTCCGGACCGCGCACAGCGGTCCGGAGGTCTCTCCCGCCCAACCGGCCGGGGCCGGTGGACCGGCAGCGCCGGGAGTCGCCCCGAGGGGCTCAGCCGTGATGACGACGCTGCCGCGCAGGGATACTCCCCTCCACGTCGGGGTCAGTGTTCCCCACGGCCCAGGGCGATGTCACATCGCGAGGCGCACCCGGTGACCAGCCGCGTCTCGGTCAGGCAGTGCCGGCCGCCCGCATCCCTCGGAGCTCCTTCTTCAGGTCCCCGATCTCGTCCCGCAGCCGGGCCGCCAGCTCGAACTGCAGCTCGGCGGCTGCCTGGTGCATCTGGTCGGTGAGCTGCTGGATCAGGTCGGCCAGGTCGGTCGCGGGTAGGTCGGCGGCGAAGCCGCCACCACGGCCGCCGTCGCGCGACTTCAGGCCGGGCACCGGGGTCTTGCCGCGGGACTGCTGGCGGCCGGCTCCCCCGATCAGCTCCTCGGTGTCGGCGTCCTCGCGGGCGAGCAGCTCGGTGATGTCGGAGATCTTCTTCAGCAGCGGCATCGGGTCGACGCCGCGCTCGGTGTTGTAGGCGACCTGCTTGGCCCGGCGGCGGTTGGTCTCGTCGATGGCCTTGGCCATCGAGTCGGTGATCGTGTCGGCGTACATGTGCACCTGGCCGGAGACGTTGCGGGCGGCCCGGCCGATGGTCTGGATCAGCGAGGTGCCGGAGCGGAGGAAGCCCTCCTTGTCGGCGTCCAGGATCGACACCAGGGACACCTCGGGCAGGTCGAGGCCCTCGCGGAGCAGGTTGATGCCGACCAGCACGTCGAACAGGCCGAGCCGCAGCTCGCGGAGCAGCTCGACCCGGCGCAGGGTGTCGACCTCGGAGTGCAGGTAGCGGACCCGGACGCCGAGCTCGAGCAGGTAGTCGGTGAGGTCCTCGGCCATCTTCTTGGTCAGGGTGGTGACCAGGACCCGCTCGTTCTTCTCGGTGCGCAGGTTGATCTCGTGCACCAGGTCGTCGATCTGGCCCTTGGTCGGCTTGACCACGACCTCGGGGTCGACCAGGCCGGTGGGCCGGATGACCTGCTCGACCACGTCGCCCTTCGCCCGGCCCATCTCGTAGGGGCCGGGGGTGGCCGACAGGAACACCGTCTGGCCGATCCGCTCGAGGAACTCCTCCCACTTCAGCGGCCGGTTGTCCACCGCGCTGGGCAGCCGGAAGCCGTGGTCGACCAGGGTCCGCTTGCGGGACATGTCGCCCTCGTACATGCCGCCGATCTGCGGCACGGTGACGTGCGACTCGTCGATGACGAGCAGGAAGTCCTCGGGGAAGTAGTCGATCAGGCAGTGCGGCGCCGAACCCGGGGCCCGCCCGTCGATGTGCCGGGAGTAGTTCTCGATGCCGGAGCAGAAGCCGACCTGGCGCATCATCTCCACGTCGTAGGTGGTGCGCATCCGCAGCCGCTGGGCCTCGAGCAGCTTGCCCTGCCGCTCCAGCTCGGCCAGCCGGTCGGCCAGCTCCAGCTCGATGCCGGTGATGGCCTTCTCCATCCGCTCTGGGCCGGCGACGTAGTGGGTGGCCGGGAAGACGTAGAGCTCCTCGTCCTCGGTGACCACCTCGCCGGTGAGCGGGTGCAGGGTCATCAGCCGCTCGATCTCGTCGCCGAACATCTCGATTCGGACGGCGTGCTCCTCGTAGACCGGGAAGATCTCGATGGTGTCGCCGCGGACCCGGAACGTGCCGCGGGTGAAGGCCAGGTCGTTGCGGGTGTACTGGATGCCGACGAACTGGCGCAGCAGCTGGTCCCGGTCGACCTCGGTGCCGACCTTGAGCCGGACCATCCGGTCGACGTACTCCTGCGGGGTGCCCAGGCCGTAGATGCAGGACACCGACGCGACCACGATCACGTCCCGGCGAGTAAGCAGGCTGTTGGTAGCCGAGTGCCGCAGCCGCTCCACCTCGTCGTTGATCGACGAGTCCTTCTCGATGTAGGTGTCCGTCTGCGGGATGTACGCCTCGGGCTGGTAGTAGTCGTAGTACGAGACGAAGTACTCGACCGCGTTGTGCGGCAGCAGCTCGCGGAA
The DNA here is from genome assembly GCA_963726615.1 of uncultured Actinomycetota bacterium. GTDB lineage: Bacteria > Actinomycetota > Actinomycetes > JACCUZ01 > JACCUZ01 > CAWDZK01. Next base: position 3,980 of record CAVSCX010000008.1, read on the forward strand.
CTCGTTCGCCAGCTGGGCGGCGAGGGTCTTGTTCGGGGCCATCACAAGCGTCGGGCGCTGCAGCCGCTCCACCAACCAGGCGGTGGTGGCGGACTTGCCGGTGCCGGTGGCGCCCAGCAGGACCGTATTGGTCTCCCCCGCCCGGACCCGGCGCTCGAGCTCGTCGATGGCAGCCGGCTGGTCACCAGCAGGCTGGAAGTCGCTCTCGACGCGGAACGGCGCCACCCGGCGCTCGAGGTCGGTAGTCGGTCTCACGGGGCCACCGTATGTCGCGGCTCCGACAACCCGACGCCGGACGCAAGCTCAGCAGCTCCGGCCTCCTGTGCGCTGCGCCGCTCGGTGTCCAGGACGGGCACGTCGGTCACGCGCCTGGCTTCAGAACCGACCGGCCGCGTACACACCTGACCACCGCTGCTGCGCCCGAGCGATCGGCCGTGCGGCGGCTAGCCCGCGGCGCGGGTTACGGTCAGCCGGAAGTGTGTTCCCGGACGCGCCGTCACGACTACGCGGTACCGGCCGGCGGGCACCTGCCGGACGGCCAGCAGCGCAGTCCCCGCGCTGCGGCGGTAAACGACTTTGCCTCCCGGCACCCGGAGCACTCGGAGGCTGGTCTCGCGGGACGACCTCACCGTGGTCCGCAGGGAGCCCGTGCCGGCCCGCACCCGAAACGACACCCGGCCGGCGGAGTCGACGACACCGCGGAAGGTGGTCGACCTCCGGTGCCGCCGGGGAGAGGCGGTCGGCGTCGGGCTGACTGTCGGAGTCGGGCCGACCACCGGCGGGACGGGCAGCGTCGGGCCGGGAGCCGGCACGGCGACGGTCGGCGCCGGGGTCACCGTCGGCGTCGGGGTCGGCGTGAGACTCTGCGTCGGGCTGGCCGTCCCATCCGGCTCGACCGACTCGAGAAACGCCGAGCTCGCCAGGTTCCAGTGCGTGGCGAGCCAGCTGCCTGCGGCCGGTGCCACGTTGAAGTAGTCGTCCCCGTTGCAGTCGAGCAGCGGCTCCTGCGAGGAGGCGCACAGGTAGGTAAGGGTTGCCCCCGAGCCGTCGTTGTAGCAGAGCCGGTCGTACTCGTCGGTGCAGTGCCAGCTGCCGTTCGAGTGCGGGGCACCGAGCTGCACCGCGCCGAGCGCGTGCGCCAGCTCGTGGGCGGCCACCGAGGCGCTCCCGCCCCAGCAGGCCGAGTCGACCCGGGACACGGTGCCGCCGGTGTTGGCCGGGTTGGTCGCGTCCGGACGCTCGTCGCCCACGACGTAAGAGATGCCGCAGTAGACGTTCGAGTCCGCGAAGACGAGGTACTTGCGGTCGGTGCGCGTGTAGCCGAGGGCTCGAAGCTCGGTGCGGGTGTTGGCGATGCTGTCGTCGCCGGTCGGGCTCAGGACCACGTGCTGCACGTCGAGCAGGCAGGACGAGTCGGTGACCCAACGGACGTGCCGGACCCCGCCGTCGCGCGCCGCGGAGTTGGCGAAGGCCTGGTCGGTGTTGCCGGCGTAGCCGCGGATCAGATCGAGGACGCTGGAGTACCGGTCGGTCTGGTCCGAGGCGACGGCGTAGATGACCTCAACACGCTTGCCCGTGACCCCGTCACCGAAGCAGGGCACGGAGCCACCCGCGGCAGCCGTCGGCTCGGCGCCGGTGCCCTGCGCCTGCAGCTCCGCGGTGGTAGGGACCTCCCGCACGTCGACACCCGTCGGGGCTGCGTCCGGTCCGTGCGTGCAGGCAGCGGGGTCCGAGGCGTCCAGGCTCTCGACCGCGAACCCGCCGTGGCAGCGACTGCGCTGGTCCAGGCCGAGGAAGACCCGACCGGAGCGGTGACGGTCGGTCAGCCCCGTCGGGTGCCAGGTGGCCGGGTCAGCGGCATCCGCCGCGTTCACGTGGACGGCGGCCCTTCCCGGCCCCCCCGACGCCGCGGTCGCTGACCCGGGCTGCAGGGTCGCCAGCAAGCCGGACGACACCAGGGCGACGGTCGCCGCGGCGGCCACCGCCCGGAGGCCGCGCTCGGGCTGCATGTGCGGTATGTCCCGTCATCCGAGGAGAGATGCTGTCCCCTCAGTCATCGGAATCCGCGCACCCCCGACTTCAGTCGGGGCACCGGCGCCCGGGTAAAGACCGGGTCAAGGTCCCGGGGCTGAGCGCGGCACCTGCCGGCTGCGCAGCCAGGACCAGAGCAGGTCCACCTCCGCGCGGAGCTGCTTCAGATCGCCGTCGTTGGGAACGACCCGGTGGGCAAGGCCCAGCCGCACGTCGCGGCTCGCCTGGGAGGCCATGCGGGCGCGCGCGTCGTCAGCGGCCATGCCACGGCCGTCGACCAGCCGATGCAGCCGCACGTCGTCGCCGGCGTCGACGACGACCACCACGTCGTACTGGTCCTGGAGGCTCTTCTCCACCAGCAGCGGCACGTCGTAGACGACCACCGCGTCGGGAGCAGCCGCCGACATCAGCTCGGCGCTGCGTCGCCCGACGTAGGGGTGGACGATCGCCTCCAGGGCGGCCCTGCGCTCGTCGTCGGCGAAGACCAGCCGACCCAGCGCGGCCCGGTCCAGCGAACCGTCCCCGGCCAGCACTTCCGGCCCGAACTCAGCGGCCACCGCTGCGAGTCCGGGTGTCCCCGCTGCGACCGCCTCGCGGGCCAGTGCGTCTGCGTCGACGACAACCGCGCCGTGCTCGGCCAGCAGCCGGGCCACCTCGCTCTTGCCGGAGCCGATGCCGCCGGTGAGCCCGACCTTGATCACGCGCGAACGGTAGCGCGGAGGCGGTCGCGGAGCCTTGCCATCAGTGAGGACCCGAGTACTCTGTGTCGAATAGTCCTTCTGGGTAGTGCCGGCTATCGCGGACACCCGTGACCATCTATGAGCGTCCTGCACTTTTCACCCGATCGCGGACCAAACTCACGCTCTCCTGGGCCCGTGCCGAATCGGGGGGGCCAACGGTCGCGCCAGTGAGCAATGCGACTCATGTTCCGACAGAGAGGCCTCTGTATGCGTCAGCGCGCGGTGATCACAGGCGGCGCAGGTTTCCTCGGGTCACACATGGCGGAGCGGCTGCTCGATGCGGACGTCGACGTCGTCGTCGTCGACAACTTCTGCACCGGGTCACCAGCCAACCTCGAGCACCTGCGGGGGCGCGACGGCCTGCGTCTCCTTCGAGCCGACGTGAGCGACTACCTCCACGTGCCGGGCCCGGTGGACTTCGTCCTGCACTTCGCGTCGCCGGCTTCTCCCGTCGACTACCTGAGGCTGCCGATCCAGACGATGAAGGTCGGCTCGCTGGGGACCCTGCACACGCTGGGGCTCGCCAAGGAGAAGGGCGCCCGCTTCCTGCTGGCGTCCACCTCCGAGACCTACGGCGACCCGCAGGTCCACCCCCAACCGGAGAACTACTGGGGACACGTCAACCCGGTCGGCCCGCGAGGGGTCTACGACGAAGCCAAGCGGTTCTCCGAGGCCGCAGCGATGGCCTATCGGCGGGCCCATGGCGTCGACACCGCCATCATGAGGATCTTCAACACCTACGGTCCGCGGATGCGCCCCGACGACGGACGCGCGATCCCGACGTTCATCGCTGAGGCGCTGACGGGACGACCGATCACCGTCGCAGGGGACGGCAGCCAGACCCGCTCGGTGTGTTACGTCGACGACCTCGTCGAGGGCGCGATGCGGCTGCTTTTCTCGGACCTGCCCGGCCCGGTCAACATCGGTAGCCCCCACGAGCTGACGATCCTCGAGCTGGCCGAGATTCTTCGCGACCTGGTCGGCTCCGAGTCCCCGATAACTTTCGTTCCGCGGCCGGAGGACGACCCGGCCGTACGCTGCCCGGACATCACGCTGGCCCAAGAGAGCCTGGACTGGGCACCCGTCGTGCCCGTCATGGAGGGCCTGTCGCGGACCGTCGATTGGTTCCGCTCCCACCCGGACCTCATCGGGGCGACCGCCGATCACCTCCGGGTCCGAGTGACCACCGAACCAGCGCCCAGCGCGGCCGTCGCCGGGAGGCCGCGGAAGATCGCCGTGATCGGGACTGGCTACGTCGGTGCCGTGACGTCCACCTGCCTGGCCTGGCTGGGCAACGAGGTCTGGGGCCTGGACGAGGACGCCGCGCGCGCCGGTCAGCTGTCGGCGGGCCAAGCTCCCTTCCACGAGCCCGGCCTGTCCGACTTGCTGTCCGAGACCGCACAGACCGGCCGGCTCCACTTCACCCACGATCCCCAGGAAGCCCTGTCCGGAGCCGACGTCGTCTTCTTCTGCGTGGGCACGCCAAGCGGTGTCGCCGGCATGCCGGACCTGAGTCAGGTTGAGTCGGCTTCTGCGACGCTGGCGCCGTTCCTGCGCGAGGACCTCGTCGTCGTCAACAAGTCGACGGTGCCGGTCGGGGCCGGTAACTGGGTGCGCACCCTGCTCGAGGAAGCCCTCCCGCGGCACGGCTGCCCCCCGTTCCACGTGGTGTCGAATCCTGAGTTCCTCCGGGAGGGCAGCGCGATAGAGGACTTCCTCCACCCCGACCGCATCGTCCTCGGTGGCGAGGAGGCCGGGGTACGGCGCATCAGCGAGGTGTACGCGCCTGTGCTCGACCAGTCCTTCCCCGGCGGGCGGCTGCACCGCAGGCCGCGTCTGATCACGTCTCAGCTGACGTCGGCGGAGATGATCAAGTACGCCGCCAACGCCTTTCTGGCCACCAAGATCAGCTTCGCGAACGAGATCGCCAACCTGTGCGAGCTCGTCGGCGCGGATGCAAGGGAGGTCCTGCCGGCCATCGGGGCGGACCGCCGCATCGGCGAGGCGTTCCTCGCACCCGGTATCGGATGGGGGGGGTCATGCTTCGGGAAGGACACCGGGGCCCTGGTGGCTATCGGCCAGGAGTACGGCTTCACCCCGGCCCTCCTTCGCGCCGCGGTCGAGGTCAACGTCCTGCAGCGCGCGGGCATCGTGCGCAAGCTGCAGCGTGAGCTGCGCGTGCTCAAGGGGCGACGGATCGCCATCCTCGGGCTTGCCTTCAAGCCGGGGACCGACGACCTTCGCGACGCTCCGGCCCTCGACATTGCTCAGCGGCTGCTCACGGCCGGGACAGTGGTGTCCGCCTACGACCCGGTGGTGAAGACGCTGCCTTCCCAGCTGGCGCCCGTGCGCGTGGCCTCCGACGTCTACGACGCCGCGGACGGTGCCGACGCGGTCGTGCTGGCGACCGAGTGGCCCGAGTTCGCCGAGCTCGACCCGCATCTGCTGGCCAAGGTCATGAGCGGCGACCTGGTCGTCGACGGTCGCAACGTCCTCCCGCACGAGGCTCTGGCCGGGGCCGGACTTCGAACGGTGGGGGTGGGGTGGTAGAGGGCGCCTGGCGGCACGGCGACGGCGTCGGGTTGCGCTCCGACGCTGTCACCCTCGCCCCGGCCACCGACGAGTCCGACTCGGGCGCTCGAGGCGGGCAGCCGTCGCAGCTGGGCCGCGAGCACCAGGTCCTGTTGCACGGCGCCGATGCCCTGGCCCTGACCGTCGGCCTGACTCTTGGCGCAGCCGCGCTGCAGGCCTGGAGTCCGGTACGGGCCGGAAGCATCAGAGCTGAGCAGGCCCTCGTTGTCGCCCTCGCCACCTGGGTGGCGTTCCATCTGCACGGTCTCTACCGAAGACCGGCATCCCGGCTCCGCCCGTCGGCGTGGTGGCGGCCGCGCGCCGTGGCGCGCAGCCTCCCCACGGCGGTGCTGCTGGCCCTCGGAGGGTCCGCGTTGCTCCTCCCAGGTCCTCGCATGACCCTGACCGCCGCGGTCGCGATGGCCGCACCGGCCAGTGTCCTGGTACCACTGACACGCCGGCTCGTCGTCGGTGTCCTGACACCGGCGACCGTCACCCGGATCATGATCGTGGGGTCCGGCCAAGTCGCCGACCGGGTCACGTCCAGGTTGCGTCGATGCCGGGACACCTACGTCGTGGGGCAGGTCGACGATCATCCGCCGCGCCCCGGCGCAGCGCTCGGTGACCTGTCGGACCTCCCCCGGCTCTGCCGTGAGCACCGCGTCGACCGCATCATCGTGGCCTTCTCCCAGACCCGTGAACCCGAGACGATGGACCGGCTACGTCAGGTGGAGCAGTCGGTCCCTGTGTCCGTCGTGCCCCGGCTGTTCGAGGTGCACAGCTGGCGCAGCGCGGTCGAGGAGCTCCACGGCATTCCGCTGATGCACGTGGCCCCGGCCCAGCTGCAGCCGTCTGCCCGGCGCGCCAAACGGGTCTTCGACGTCGCCGTCGCGGCCGTGGCGTTCGCCTTGCTGCTCCTGCCCGGCCTTGTCACCGCGGCACTGATCAAGCTCGACAGTCCTGGACCGGTGTTCTTCCGACAGCTGCGGATCGGCCGCCACGAGCGGCCGTTCAGCATCCTGAAGTTCCGCACGATGACGATGGGGGCCGAGTCGCACCGGGACAGCATGGCGTCCGCAAACGACGTCGACGGCCCGCTGTTCAAGATCCACAACGATCCTCGGGTGACCCGGGTCGGAGCGCTCCTGCGACGAACCAGTCTGGACGAGATGCCTCAGCTGCTCAACGTGCTGCGCGGCGAGATGTCGCTCGTCGGGCCTCGCCCCCTTCCGGTCTCCGAGTCGCAGCGCCTCGACGGAGCCGCGCTCGTGCGGTTCGGCGTCGCGCCCGGGATGACAGGGCTGTGGCAGGTGTCCGGCCGCAGCGACCTGAACTACGCCGATCTCCAGCACCTCGACTCGGTGTACGTGCGGTCCTGGTCGTTCCTCTGGGACCTGCGCATCATTCGTGACACCCCGCGCAGCGTCCTTGCTCGCCGCGGGGCCTACTGAGCTATGAGGTCAGCCCCCGACGACCTCGCTGTGGCCATCCGCACTCTCCTCCTGGACCACGCCGCCGCAACCGCCGTCACGTCACTCGACGAGAAGGGCGTCGGCTCGGTCCTGCTCAAGGGCGCCGTCCTCGCCTCCTGGCTCTACGAGGGCGAGATCCGGCCCTACGGCGACGTGGACCTGCTCGTCGACCCCGGGAACCGGGACCTGGCCGCCCGGATCCTCGCCGATGACGGCTACCGGCACCGCCTCGAGGGAGCGGCGGACTCCGAGATCGGCGCGTACGAGATCGAGCTGGTCAAGCCCGGCGGGGCGTGCATCGACCTGCACCACTCTCTGCTCGGGGTCTGGCCGGCCCGGCGCGCTGCTGGGAGGTCCTGTCCCGGCGGACCGTGTCCATGGTCGTCGGGGGCGCCACGGTCCAGGTCCTCGACGAGCCCAGCCGGGCGATGCATCTGGCCCTGCATGTCGCCCAGAACGGGCCCATCGACCGCAAGGCCGTCGACGACCTCGAACGTGGGCTCCGCCGGCTACCCGTCGAGCTGTGGCGAGACGCCGTCGACGTCGCGCGCGAGCTCGACGCGCTGGAAGCCCTCTCCGGCGGCCTGCGAGTGACCGAGGCCGGTACGCGCCTGGCGGACCGGCTCGGGGTCGCGCCTCCGCGCGACGTGGCCCTCCTGCTGCGCATCGCGTCGGCCCCTCAGGAAGCGCTGCAGATCCAGAACCTCGTGGAGGCCGACTCGCTGGGCCGGCGCCTCCGGCTGGTCGGCCGGAAGCTCTGGCCGACCACCGCGTACATGCGTACCCAGCTGCCGGGGCAGCCAGCAGCGCCGCTGGCCCTGGTCGTCGCCCGCCTGGTCCGCATCGCCGGCCTCCCCGCCAAGTTCGCCGTGGCCCT
>CAVSCX010000009.1:0-31226 GCA_963726615.1 uncultured Actinomycetota bacterium
GGGAACACTGACCCCGACGTGGAGGGGAGTATCCCTGCGCGGCAGCGTCGTCATCACGGCTGAGCCCCTCGGGGCGACTCCCGGCGCTGCCGGTCCACCGGCCCCGGCCGGTGGGCGGGAGAGACCTCCGGATCCGCTGTGCGCGCTCCGGAGGCTGCCCGTGCTCGACGTTCCCGCCTGGGTGTGGCTGGCCACCGTCGCCGGCCTGCTCGCCATCGTGGTGCTCGACCTGGTGGTCATCGCGCGGCGCCGCCGCGAGGTCACCATGCGCGACGCGACCCTGTGGGTGCTGCTCTACGTCGGGCTCGCGCTGGCCTTCGCCGGCGGCCTGGCGCTCACGGCCGGCACCGAGCCGGCGGGGGAGTTCGTCGCCGGCTACGTGACCGAGTACAGCCTCAGCGTCGACAACCTCTTCGTCTTCATGATCATCATGGCCCGGTTCGGCGTGCCGGCCCTGGCCCAGGACAAGGTGCTCTACATCGGCATCGTGGTGTCGATGGTGCTGCGGGCGGTCTGCATCGCGGCCGGCGCGGCCGCGCTGACCACCTTCCACTGGGTCTTCTACGTCTTCGGGGCGTTCCTGGTCTACACCGCGGCGAAGCTGCTGCTGGCCGGGGAGAACGACGACGAGGACTTCCACGAGGGCCGGGTGCTGCGGCTGGCCCGCCGGGCGCTCCCGCTGACCGCCTCCTACGAGGGCACCCGGCTGGCCACCCGGGACCGGGGCCACCGCCGCTACACGCCGCTGGTGCTGGTGATCATCGCGATCGGCATCGCCAACGTGGTGTTCGCCCTCGACTCGATCCCGGCGATCTTCGGGCTCACCACCCACACCTACATCGTGTTCACCGCCAACGCCTTCGCCCTGATGGGGCTGCGGCAGCTGTTCTTCCTGGTCGGCGGCCTGCTGGACCGGATCGTCTACCTCAACATCGGCCTGGCGGTGATCCTCGGGTTCATCGGCGCCAAGCTCGTGGTCGAGGCCCTCGAGAGCGACCACGTCCAGCACATCGGCGCGGTCACCCTGCCGCACATCGGCATCGTCTTCTCGCTCGGCTTCATCGCCGTCACCCTCGCCGTGACGACAGCGGCCAGCCTGGCCAAGTCCGGCCGCAACGGCCCCACCGCCGCATGACCCCGCCCGAGCTCTCGAGAGGCACCTTGTGAACGTCCCCGTCTGGCTCTGGGTCGGCAGCATCGCGCTGCTGGTCGGCCTGCTCGCCGTCGACGTCTTCGTCATCGGCCGGCGCCCGCACGAGCCGACCCTGCGCGAGTGCACCGTCGCGATCGTCTTCTACGTCAGCCTGGCGGTGGTCTTCGGCATCGGGGTGCTGGTCTTCTCCGGCGGCCGGTACGCCGGCGAGTTCTACGCCGGCTGGCTCACCGAGTACAGCCTGAGCATCGACAACCTGTTCGTCTTCGTCATCATCATGGCGAAGTTCCAGGTGCCCCGGGCCTACCAGCAGACGGCACTGCTGGTCGGGATCATCCTGGCCCTGGTCATGCGTGGCGCGTTCATCGCGGTCGGTGCCGCCGCCATCCAGAACTTCAGCTGGATCTTCTACGTCTTCGGCGCCTTCCTCATCTACACGGCCGTCAAGCTCGCCACCCAGGGCGAGGCGCACGACGACGACTTCGAGGAGAACCGGCTGCTGAAGTGGGTCGAGCACCGGTTCCCGGCCACCCAGGAGTGGCACGGCGTGCACCTCACCGCCCGGGTCGCGGGCAAGAAGGTCATCACCCCGATGTTCATCGTGATCCTCGCGCTGGGCACCACCGACCTGCTGTTCGCGCTCGACTCGATCCCGGCGATCTTCGGCCTCACCAAGGAGCCGTACCTCGTCTTCACCGCCAACGTGTTCGCCCTGATGGGGCTGCGGCAGCTGTACTTCCTCATCGGCGGGCTGCTGCAGCGGCTGGTCTACCTCAGCCTGGGCCTGTCGGTCGTCCTCGGCTTCATCGGCGTGAAGCTCGTGATGGAGGCACTGCACGAGAACGAGCTGCCCTTCATCAACGGCGGCGAGCACATCGACGCGATCCCCGAGATCCCGATCCTGGTCTCGCTCGGGGTCATCCTCGGGGTCCTGGCGCTGACCACCGTGGCCAGCCTGCTCAAGGTGCGCCGGGACCCGTCCGCGACCCGGGAGTAGCGGACCGGGCGACGCGGCCTCCGGCGCACGGTACCCTCGTCCCTCGCAAGGATTTCGCTTTCTCCACCGACAAGGTGGAGCACATGGCACCGAGGCGACGGAGGAGCTCGCGTGGACCCGAGCTGGTGGGCGGTCGCCCTCGCCGGCCTGTTCGTCGGCTTCGTCGTCGGCCTGACCGGCATGGGCGGCGGCGCCCTGATGACGCCGATGATGATCCTGCTGTTCGGCATCCAGCCGCTGGCGGCGGTCTCCAGCGACCTCGTCGCGTCGATGATCATGAAGCCGGTCGGCGGAGCGGTGCACCTGCGCAAGGGCACCGTGAACAAGGGCATGGTGAAGTGGCTGGTCCTCGGCTCGGTGCCCTCGGCGTTCGTCGGGGTGCTGATCCTGCGTGCCCTGGGGGACTCCGAACGCACCCAGACGGTGATCAAGGCCGCCCTCGGGGTGGCGCTGCTGCTCGCGGCGACCTCGATGATCGCCAAGGCGCTCCTCGACCTGCGCAAGGTGCAGAAGCAGCGGGCCGCGGCGGCGGCCGGCGAGGTCGTCGACGTCGAGGTCGAGACCCTCAAGGTCCGGCCGCTGCCGACGTTCGCCATCGGGGTCCTCGGCGGCCTGGTGGTCGGGATGACCTCGGTCGGCTCCGGCTCGCTGATGATCGTCGCGCTGCTGCTGCTCTACCCGACCATCCGGGCCGGCCAGCTCGTCGGCACCGACCTGGTCCAGGCCGTGCCGCTGGTCGCCTCCGCCTCGCTCGGGCACCTGCTCTTCGGCGACTTCCAGTTCGACCTCACCGCGTCGCTTCTCATCGGCGCGCTCCCCGGTGTGTACGTCGGGGCGCGGGTCTCCAGCGCCGCCCCGGGCGGCATCGTGCGCCGGGCGCTTGTCGTGGTCCTGCTGGCAAGCAGCCTCAAGCTGCTCGACGCCAGCGCGACCACGATGGTCCTCGTGCTGCTCGCCGTCGCGGTGGTGGGCACCGCGGTCTGGATCTCGGTCTACCGGGTCTCCAAGGCCGACGGCCGGGAGACCCCGCTGGGCCAGCTGCTGCGGGCCGCCGCCACCGGCCGCCGGCACCGCGGCCGGCGCCCGGACGGAGGAAACCCCGAAAAAGACGCATCCTCGGCAAAGCAGGACGTAACCTGAAATTGGCCTCGTCGTTGACAGCGTGGCATTCAGTTCTGTAAGGAACCGTCGATACGATGCGAAGCGTTGGCACGGGTGGTGTCAACGGACCCCTGACCCAGGTGGTGGAGACGTGGCGCAGCCTCGACGCAGCCCCGCACGTACGGGGCGACCGCCGTCCGACAGCCTGGACCGCCCGATCCGTCGGCGGCGGCTGCGACCGGTGCCGCCCGACGAGTCGCCGACGTCGACCATGACCACGACCCTCACCCAGCCACCTGCCAACAGTGGCTGGCTGATCGCGCTCGCCTTCTCGGTTCTGTTCTGGGGCGGTCTGGTGCTGCTGTTCTTCTGGCTCTTCTGACTGCTTCGACGCGGCCGGGTCGACCGGACCCGCTCACCGGCTGACCGTCCACACGTCCTGCGCACCGACGTCGTACGACCTCGCCCGACAGCAGGTCGGGACGCCGCCTAGAGTGCGAGTCATGGGGGGCTGGGGAGCTGCTGGGGTCGTACTGACGGCGGAGCCGTCACCACTGGTGCGGCTCGTCGCGCAGCTGCACGCGCACCAGCTGGCCCTGCTCTCGCTGCTCGCGAGCGCGCTCGTGCTGGCTGTCGTCGCGATGGCCGTCCGCCGACGCAGGCCCGCCGCGGCGCTGCGCGCGGCCCCGCCGCTCGTCGCGGCAACGGCCGTCGCGACCGCCCTGGCGTTGACCTTCTCGGTGGTGCTCACCGGGTCGTACGTGCTGCGTGCCCGGGCCCGCGACGTCCGTCTCGACGCGCTGGAGCAGGCCGACAAGCTGCCGGGCGGCGCCGTCGTCCCTTCGGTCTCCCCGGCCCGCGCCGTCGTGTGGGCCGTCGGTGACGGCCCGGACGGCAGGACCGACGCGACGGCGGTGGCCGACCTGATCGCCGCCGACCACCCCGACCACATCCTCTACCTCGGTGACGTCTACGGCCCGTACAGCAGGCAGATGACGACAGCGTTCGGCACGGCGACCCGGTTCATGTCGCCCACGCCCGGCAACCACGAGTGGCCCGGGTCGCTGCCGGACTACAAGGCCTTCTGGGCCGCGCAGGGAGAGCCGGTGTCGGCGTACTACCGGTTCGCGATCGCCGGCTGGGACGTGCTGAGCCTCAACTCCGAGATCCCGCACACCGAGGACTCCGCGCAGATGCGGTGGCTGCGCCGGCAGGTCGCCGATCCCGGCACCTGCCGGATCGCCTTCTGGCACCGGCCGCGCTTCAGCGCCGGCCGGCACGGCGACCAGCCGGACACCCGGCCCCTCTGGGGAGCCGTCGCCGGGCGCGCGGCGCTGGTCCTCAACGGGCACGACCACGACATGCAGCGGATGAAGGAGATGCGCGGCACCACCGAGATTGTCGTCGGGTCCGGCGGGCACGGGCACTACGCCCTGCACGAGGACGACCGGCTCGCCTTCGGCGACGACACCCACTTCGGTGCGCTGCGGCTCGTCCTGCGCCCCGGCGAGGCCCGCTACCGGTTCGTGGCCACCGACGGCACCGTGCTGGACCAGGGCCGGCTGCCCTGCACCCCCGCCGGCTGACCAGCGGCTGTCCAGCGCTTTGCCTGCGGCTTACCTGTGAGGACCGGTCGGTGGGAGATCGGGACCGACCGGCTGACGCGGTCGCCGTCCGGCATGCACAATGCGACCGTGTCGGGTACGTCCGCGCAGAGCGGACGGCACGGCGGGGGAGGAGGTTCGGCGATGGCTGACGCCACGCGGCGCCTCCGGCTGCCCACGTCCCCCGGTGCCGTTCTCGCCGCCGTCGCCGCCGCGACCCTGGCGGCCACGATGCTGCTGGCCGGCCCCGCGGGTGCGGCCGCCGACGACGACCAGGTCGGTGCCCACCGCGGCCCGCCGTTCGGGGCGACCACCACGAGCGACAGCGAGCTGCAGGTCTCGACCCCCACCTTCGACAAGTCCCAGGCCAAGACCTGGTGGCACGACGGCCGCTGGTGGGGCCTGCTCTACGAGCCGTCGGACGCCAGCGTCCGCATCGGTGAGCTGGGCCGGGACCACCGCTGGACGCTCGGCGACACGGTCGTGGCCCGGCGCACCATCGCGGTCGGCGACGCCGTGGTTGACGACGACGAGGTGCACATCCTCGTCCGCCGCCGCGGCGGGCTCGCGGTCACCACGCTGGCCTACACCCGCAAGGGCGGCTACCAGGTCGAGGCGCCGCTGAGGAAGCTCGGGACCCGAGGCAGCAACGCCGCGACGATGACGCTGGACACCACCGGGCGGCTCTGGGTGTCCTTCATCAAGGCGGCCCGGGTGACCGTGATGCACAGCAACCCGAGCCGGACCTCGTGGGGGCTGCCCTACTTCCCGGCCGTGCCCGGGGTCGACGTGGGGCGCGGCGAGCTCACCGACATGGCCGCCGCCGACGGAGCGGTGCTGGTGATCTGGTCCGACCAGCGGCGCGGCGCCTTCCACGCCGCCCGGCACGTCGACGGGGCGCCCGACTCGAGCTGGACCGGCGAGTCCGCGGCGAAGGGCGACCACATCGCGGACGACCACGTCAGCGCGTTCGTCCTGCCGGGCAAAGGCGGGGACACCCTGCTCGTGGCGGTGAAGACCTCGCGCAACGACTATCGCGACCCGGCTCGCGACGACCCGCTCATCCTGCTGCTGGTCCGGACCCCCGAGGGGGTGTGGAGCCAGCACGTGGTCGCGACCGTGGGCGACGGGTGGACCCGCCCGGTGGTGTCCGCGTCCGCGTCCGGCCGCGTCTTCGTCATCGGCCGGCGGGCCGGCAGCATCGTCTACAAGCCGGCGCCGCTGGACGACCTCACCTTCGAGTCCGGGCCGGGACGGCACCTGCTGACGTTCACCGGCGCCTCCTTCACCGACCCGAGCGTCGGCACCCAGACCCCGGACGCGGTCACCGGGCTGCTGGTCCTGGCCAGCGACGAGCGCGAGCTGCACTACTGGCACGCCGAGCTGGGCCTGTCCGGCACCGCCCGCGGCGCCTCGGCGGGGGACCGGCCGGACCGGACGCCACCGGCCGCGCCCGAGGACGTCAACGGGATCGTCCTGGAGGGCAACGTCCGCCTGTCCTGGTCCGCCCCGACCGACGTCGTCGGCTGGGCACCGGCCGGGGTCCCGCCGGGCGTCACCTACGAGGTGTTCCGCGGGGGGACGCGGGTGGGCCGCACCGCCAGCACGTCGTACGTCGTCGACAGCGGCGCGGGTGCCCTCACGGTCGTGGCCGTGGACCTGGCCGGCAACCGGTCCGCGGAGGTCCGCGCCGACGTGGCCACCCCCCGGTCCGACAGCAGCACCGCCGGGCTCGCCCTCGTCCTGCTCGTCGGCGGCGCGCTGGCCGTGGTCTGCGTCGTGGTCGGGGTGTACGTGCACCTCCGGCGCCACCTGCGGCGGACCGCCCAGCAGGCCCAGCGGCTGCTCATCGACGCCCCGGTGAAGGCCCTGGTGCCGGCCCCGCGGGGCAAGCACGCCCGCCGCTGAAACGCCTCTTGACACCCCGTTGGTGGGCGATCACGATGAGTGAACGACGGAGCGTAACTTGCGCGGTTGACCCGCTTCTGTCACTCTCCGTCAGCAAAAGTTCAGGTGTGCAGACACCTGGGGGGCGGTGCAATCAGGTGATCGTGCGAATCGGGCATGGGCCGTTCGGGCATTGCTTGCGATCCGACGGGACGGTTCGGGGCGAACCCTTGTTGGGCACTATCCGTCTGAACTAGGTATGAGTGCAGCAGGAACTTGGGGTGAACGAACTCGTCACGGGATGTGACGGGGGGGACAGAAATCCATGCCGGGGGGCAGAGGCATATGACAGAGGGTGCAACCCGGGGCTGGGGGCGGCACGCGACGGACCTCCAGAGCGACCCCGAGGCCCAGATCCTCGAGATCGCCCGGCGGTCGTCGTCGGCCCGGCAGAGCGTCATCGACGCGCGGGGCCTGGGCGTCGTCCACCTGCTGGTGCTGATCGACGTGATGGCCTGGTGCCTGTCGGTGGTGACCACGATCGGGCGTCCCGGCATCGGTGCGTTCGTGCTGCTCGGCCTGATCCTGTGGCTGAACGCCGTGGGCGGGCTCTACCAGCCCAAGCTCTCGCTGTCGGCGCTGGACGACGCCGCCTCCCTGGCCGGCCGGGCACTGGTGGCCGGGGCGCTGGTGACCAGCGTCCGGCTGGTGGCCGGCGAGGCCATGGGCACCCGGCTGCTGCACATGGCGATGGTCATCGCCGCGCTGTCGATCGTCGGCCGCGCCGTCGGCTACACCCTCGTCCGACGGGTCCGCCGCGCCGGCCTGGTGGCGCACCCCACGCTGATCATCGGCGCCGGCCGGGTCGGCGGCTGGGTCGCCGACGCGCTGGCCCAGCACCCGGAGTACGGGCTGCGCCCGGTCGGCTTCCTCGACTCCGACCCGCTGCTCGGCGACGACGAGCGGGAGCTGCCCGTGCTGGGCGACACCGCCAAGCTCGCCTCGGTCCTCAAGGACCACGGCGTGCACAGCGTCGTCGTCGCCTTCGCCGCCGACCGTGAGTCCGGCATCGTCGACATCCTGCGCACCTGCGACCGCTACTCCTGCGAGATCTTCTACGTGCCGCGGCTCTACGAGATGCAGGAGCGCGGGCGCGACCTGGACCACATCTGGGCGCTGCCGCTGTCCCGGCTGCGCCGGGCGCCGTTCCGGTCCTGGACCTGGAGCGTCAAGCGGCTCTTCGACGTGATCGTCTCCGCGCTGGCCCTGGCCGTGCTGGCCCCGGCGCTGCTGGCCTGCGCCGCCGCGGTCCGCTGGCAGATCGGCGGCCCGGTGCTCTTCCGCCAGCTGCGCGTGGGCCTGGACGGCCGGCAGTTCGAGCTGCTGAAGTTCCGCACCCTGACCCCCACCAACGAGGTGGAGGCCGGCACCCGCTGGAACGTCGCGAGCGACGACCGCCTCACCAGCGTCGGCAGGTTCCTGCGCAGCACCTCGATGGACGAGCTGCCCCAGCTGCTCAACATCCTCAAGGGCGACATGAGCGTGGTGGGGCCGCGGCCGGAGCGCCCGTTCTTCGTCCAGCAGTTCACCGAGCGGTTCCCGCGCTACATGGCCCGGCACCGGGTGCCCGCCGGGCTCACCGGCTGGGCCCAGGTGCACGGGCTGCGCGGTGACACGTCGATCGCCGACCGGGCCCGGTTCGACAACTACTACATCGAGAACTGGTCGCTCTGGATCGACGTCAAGATCATCCTCCGGACCGTCGCGCAGGTCGTGCGGCGGGCGGGCGGCTGAGGGTGGCGCAGTCGCCCGACCTCGTCACCGTGCTCGTCCCCGCAAGGAACGAAGAGCGGTCGCTGCCGGCATGCCTGGAGTCGGTGCTGGCGCAGGACTACCGCGAGCTCCAGGTCGTCGTCGTCGACGGCGTCTCGACCGACGGCACCCGCGAGCTGGTGCAGGACGTCATCCGCCGCGACCCCCGGGTCGAGATGGTCACCGACGACCGGCGGTCCATCCCCACCGCCCTCAACACCGGTCTCGCCGCCGCCCGCGGCCGCTGGCTGGTCCGGGTCGACGGTCACTCGACGATCCCCGCGGGCTACGTCAGCCGGGCCGTGGCCCGGATCTCCGAGGGCCGCTGGGGCGCGGTCGGCGGCCGCAAGGACGGCGTCGGGCTGACCCCCGCCGGCCGGGCCATCGCGGCCGTCATGGCCAGCAGGCTCGGCGTCGGCAACTCGACGTACCACCACGGCGTGCGCGAGACGACAGTCGACCACGTGCCGTTCGGCGTCTACCCGGTCGCGCTGCTGCGCGAGGTCGGCGGCTGGGACGAGCGGCTCGTCGCCAACGAGGACTACGAGCTGGACTACCGGCTCCGGCAGGCCGGCCACGAGCTGCTCTTCGACCCCGAGCTCACCATCGCCTGGGAGTCCCGGCAGTCGGTGCGCGCGCTGCTCTCGCAGTACCACCGCTACGGCCGCGGCAAGGCCGACGTGGCGGTGCTGCACCCCGAGTCGCTCTCCCCCGGCACCTGGTGCCGCCGGCCTTCGTCGCCTACCTGGCCGGTGCCGGCCTGCTCTCGACGCTGCGCCCGCGCACCGCGGCCGCCCTCGTGTCGCCGTACGTCGCCGCTGTCGCCGCCGCCTCGGTCCGCACCGCCCGCGGCCTCGAGCCGGACGCGCGGCGGCACGTGCCGCTCGCCTACCTGGCCATGCACCTCGGCTGGGGCTCCGGGTTCCTCGCCCGGCTCCCGCGCGCCGTCGCCGCCTTCCGGGCGACGCCGCAGGCAGGGGCCGCGGTCGAAGCGCCGCGCCAGGAGGAGGTCGCGTGACAGTCGTCGACCTCACCAGCGCGAGGTCCCGCTCCGGTGGCGGGCACCTCGACTTCGACCTGCACGGCGTCGTCGTCGTGCGCCTGCTCGACCCGACGCAGGACGACGTCCGGCTGCTCGAGCGCCAGCTGGGCCCGCTGTCGCGCCCGGCCGGCGACGCGCCCGCCGACGTGCAGGTGCGCTTCGTCGACGCGATCCCGGACGACAGGCCGCTGACCTACGTGGGCTACCCCGAGGCCGGCTTCCACGAGTCGGCCTTCTACCTGCTGCGCGGCAAGCACGGGGCCCGAGCCCGCACCCTGCTGCCGTTCGCCGACATCGGGCGCCGGCCGGTCGTGGTGTGCGAGCGCGGCGTCGGCGCCGTCCCCCACCTGCTCACGCTGGTCAACCTGGCCGCGCTGGCCAAGGGCGTCCTGCCGCTGCACGCCTCCGCCTTCGTCCTCGACGGTCAGGGCGTCCTCGCCACCGGCTGGTCGAAGGGCGGCAAGACCGAGACGCTGCTGGCCTTCGCCGCCGGCGGCGCCCGCTACGTGGGCGACGAGTGGATCTACCTCAGCCCCGACGGGCGGATGACCGGCGTCCCCGAGCCGATCCGGCTCTGGGACTGGCACCTGCGCCAGCTGCCCCAGGTCTGGTCCGGTCTCTCGCCCGCCACCCGGGCCCGGCTGCGCGGCCTGACCGCGTCCGCCGACCTGGCCGGCCGGGTGTCGCGGCGGCTGGGCACCGGACGCAGCGTCGGCTCCGTGCTCGGCCGGGCCGAGCCGGTGATCCGTCGGCAGGCATTCCGCCAGGTCCCGCCGGCCGAGCTCTTCGGCGCCGGCGTGGTGCCCGAGGGACACCTCGACGTGGTCCTGCTGGCCACCAGCCACGACGGCGACGACGTGACCGTCGAGCCGGTCGACCCGCAGGATGTGGCCCGGCGCATGCGCGCGTCGCTGGCCGAGGAGCGGGAGGGGTTCCTGGCCCACTACCGCCAGTTCCGCTTCGCGTTCCCGGACCGCGCCAGCGACCTCGTCGAGACCGCCGCCGACCTCGAGCGCGACCTGCTCGCCCGGGTCCTCGACGGGGTGCCGGCCTACCAGCTGCGCCACCCCTACCCGTTCGCCCTGGACACCCTGGTCGGCCCGGTGTCCGCGGCCCTGCGCGAGGCCGCCGCGACCGCTTCGGCGACGACAACCACGACTCACGAACGGCCGTCCGGCCGGCGTACCGGACGACGGGGAGACACCGCATGAGCACCCACCAGCGAGGCCTGCACCGCAGACCGCGGCGGCGGCCGAAACCGTCGCTGCGCCGTCGCGGGCTGCTCGCGTCCGCGGCCCTCGCCGTCTGCGGCGTCGTCGCCTCGATGGCCGTCGCGCCCGGCGCCGGCGCTGCCGTCGGCGTGCCGGTGACCTACGACGACTTCAGCTACGCGACCGCCGTCAAGACGCCGTCGGAGAACAAGCCGCAGAGCAAGCTCTGGTACACCGACGGCGCCTGGTGGTCGCTGATGGTCAGCCCGGCCGACTCCCGGGTGCACATCTTCGAGCTGCGGGCCGACCACACCTGGCGGGACACCGGCAGCCAGGTCGACGACAGGCTCAACAGCACCGGCGACGCCCTGTGGGACACCGCCACCAAGACCCTGACGGTGGCCTCGCGGGAGGCCGCCAGCAACCTCGCGGTCAACCGGTTCACCTACAGCCCGGCCGGGCGCAGCTGGACCCGCGCCGCCGGCTTCCCGGTCAGCGTCAACACCGGCGGCGGCTCCGAGTCCGCGACCCTGGACAAGGACAGCACCGGCCGCCTGTGGGTCACCTACACCCGTGCGTCCAAGGTCTGGGTGGCGCACTCGGACCCGAGCGGGCTCACCTGGACCGCCGGGTTCAACCCGAACGTGCCGGACGTGTCGATCAAGAGCGACGACATCTCGGCGATCATCGCCTTCCAGGGCCAGATCGGGCTGATGTGGTCCGACCAGGCCTCCACCGCGTTCCGGTTCGCCCGGCACCGCGACGGCGACCCCGACGACGTGTGGGCGGTCGAGGACGCCCTCAGCGGGCCGGACCTGGCCGACGACCACATCAACCTCAAGACCCTCGTCGACGACGCGCAGGGCCGGCTGTTCGCGGCGATCAAGACCTCGCAGGACACCTACGGACCCGGCGCCACCCTGGTCGGCGTCCTGGTCCGGACCCCGCGCTCCGACGGCACCGGGACCTGGTCGCTGGAGCCTGCCGGCACCGTCGCCGACGACCACACCCGGCCGATCATCATGGTCGACCGGACCAACCAGGAGCTCTACTTCTTCGCCACCGCCCCGGTCTCCGGCGGCGACATCTACTACAAGAAGACCCCGCTGAGCAACATCTCGTTCGGCCCCGGCCGCGGCGCGAAGTTCGTCGACAGCGCGGCGGTCGTCAACAACGCCAGCGGTGCGAAGGAACCCGTCACCGCGGCCACCGGGATGGTCGTCCTTGCCGTGGCCGAGGGCAAGAAGCGCTACGTCCACGCCGAGATGGAGCTTGCCGGCGGCACGCCGCCGCCGCCGGACACGCAGGCGCCGTCGGTGCCGACCGGGTTGCTGGTGAACCCGGTGGCGGGTGGGGCGGACCTGTCGTGGTCGGCGTCGTCGGACAACGTGGCGGTGACCGGTTACCGGGTGCGCCGGGACGGGACGTCGGTGGGCACCACGACGGCGACCTCGTTCCAGGACCGGGGTCTGGCTGCGGGCAGCACGCACTCGTGGACGGTGGAGGCCTACGACGCGGCGGGGAACACGTCCGCGGCGTCCGCGGCGAGGACCGCGACGGTGCCGAGCGACCCGCCGCCGTCCTCGGGCGGGATCAGCCTGGTGGCGGCCACCACCGCGGCGAACGCGGCGGCGAACTCGTTGACGATCGCGGCGCCGACCTCGCAGCCGGGTGACGTGCTGCTGGCCTCGGTGGACTACCGGGGGCAGTCGACGGTGACGGCGCCGGCGGGCTGGTCGCTGGTGCGCTCGGACGCCAGCGGCACGGCGATGCGCAAGGCGACCTGGGTGCACGTGGCGGCGGGGTCGGACCCGGCGTCCTGGACCTGGTCGTTCGGGGCGAAGCCGGCCGCGGTCGGCACGATCCTGGCCTACTCCGGGGTGTCCACCTCCGCGCCGGTCGCGAGCTCGGGCGGGCAGGCCGCGACCTCGACGTCGGTCACCGCACCCGCGGCGACCACCCAGACCGCGGGCGACCTGGTGGTCGGCCTGTTCGGCGTCGCCAAGGCGGCCACCATCGCGCCGCCGACCGGCCTGACCGAGACCGCCGAGGTCACCTCCCCGGCCGGGGTCACGTACCCCATCACGGGCGAGGCCGCCCACGTCACGCCGCCGGCTGCCGGGACCACGTCTGCACTGGTGGCGACGTCCTCGGTGTCGGGCGCGAACGTCGGCCAGAGCGTCGTGCTCAAGGCCGGGACCGCGGGTCCGCCGCCGCCGCCGGACACGCAGGCGCCGTCGGTGCCGACCGGGTTGCTGGTGAGCCCGGTGGCGGGTGGGGCGGACCTGTCGTGGTCGGCGTCGTCGGACAACGTGGCGGTGACCGGTTACCGGGTGCGCCGGGACGGGACGTCGGTGGGCACCACGACGGCGACCTCGTTCCAGGACCGGGGTCTGGCTGCGGGCAGCACGCACTCGTGGACGGTGGAGGCCTACGACGCGGCGGGGAACACGTCCGCGGCGTCCGCGGCGAGGACCGCGACGGTGCCGAGCGACCCGCCGCCGTCCTCGGGCGGGATCAGCCTGGTGGCGGCCACCACCGCGGCGAACGCTGCAGCGGGCACGTTGACGATCGCGGCGCCGACCTCGCAGCCGGGTGACGTGCTGCTGGCCTCGGTGGACTACCGGGGGCAGTCGACGGTGACGGCGCCGGCGGGCTGGTCGCTGGTGCGCTCGGACGCCAGCGGCACGGCGATGCGCAAGGCGACCTGGGTGCACGTGGCGGCGGGGTCGGACCCGGCGTCCTGGACCTGGTCGTTCGGGGCGAAGCCGGCCGCGGTCGGCACGATCCTGGCCTACTCCGGGGTGTCCACCTCCGCGCCGGTCGCGAGCTCGGGCGGGCAGGCCGCGACGTCCACGACGATCACCGCACCCGCGGCGACCACCCAGACAACGGGGGACCTGGTGGTCGGCCTGTTCGGGGTAGCCCGCACCGCCGCCGTCGAGCCGCCGACCGGGCTCACCGAGACCGCCGAGGTCACCTCGCCGGCCGGTCTCACCTATCCGATGACGGCCGAGGCGGCGCACGTCACCCCGACCGCACCGGGCACCACCGCGGCACTCGCCGCCACCTCCACAGTCTCCGGCCCGAACGTCGGGCACACCATCGTCCTGAGGGCAGCGCCATGACCGATCGCAAGAAGGCAGAGACCGCGCGGACAGGGGAGGCCAGGCTCGTGTCCGTCTCCAGGTACGGCCAGCCGGCCGGGCCGTCCCAGCTCGCCGAGACCTTCCTGGCCGGCGGCGGCGCGCCGATCTCCGACTCCGGCGCGATCCTGCGCTGGGGTGTGCGCCGCTACGCCTGGCTGGTGCTGCTGTGCGTCGCCGTCGTCGGCGTCCTGCTGCCGTTCCAGGAGCTGAACAAGAAGGCGCGCTACACCTCCGAGTCGCTGGTGGTGGCCGTCGACCTCACGGCCGACCTCAAGACGCTGCCGCGGCTCGGTGAGGCCGTCTTCGACGACGGCACCGTCGCGCAGGTCGTCAGCCAGCAGTTCGGCACCGCCGGCGACGCCGAGGACGTCATCCCCAAGCTCGCCTCGGTCGTGACCGAGCAGGACTCGCTGGTCATGCACGTCCAGGGCCACTCCGGCAACGGGCAGGAGTCGGCGGACATCGCCAACGCGGCCGCCGCGGCCTTCGTGCTCGAGCTCAACAAGGCCGGGTCGGGAGTGGGCTCGTTCCGGGTCCTCAGCACCGCCGTCCCGCCGGTCGAGCGGGACGAGCCGCTGCAGGCCGCGCCCTACTCGGTGTCGACGGGGCTGGCAGCCGGGCTGATCATCGGGCTCGGCGTGCTCATCCTGCTGCTCGTCCTGCGCCGGCCGGTGGTCGAGCCCTCCGGCGCGGCGCGGGCCACCGACCTGCCGGTGTTCGGCACGGTGACGATGCCGCGGACCGGTGGCGGCTCGCCACCGGCCCCGGACGAGGCGCGCGGTCTCGCACCGGTCTGCCGGCAGCTGCTCGACTGGTCGCCCAGCACCGTGATCGTCACCGGCCCCGACACCGCCGCCCAGGAGCGCCACCACCTCTCCCGGCTGCTCGGTGACGTCTTCGCCAGCGTCAGGCAGCTGCCGCTGCCGGGGGCCGACGGCATGGAGACCGGCGAGGGGCACCAGCTCGACGACAGAGCCATCTCGGTGGTGGACGGCTCGTCGTCGATCGACCTCATCTCGCCCGGAGCGCGGTCGTTCGTCGTGCTCGCCGTGCCCGTCGGCGTCGGGGTGGCCCGGCTGCGGGACCTGGCCCGCGACCTCACCGGCGTCCCCTCGGCCATCGTCCTGGTCCGCACCCGCGGCCGTCGTCGTCGGCGCAAGACGTCCGCCGGCGCGGGCGCCCGCCGCTCCGGTGGTGACGAACGCCACCGAGGCCACCCCGAGCCCACGCCGGCTACTCCGGATGCCCCGTCGGTCGATGCCCCGTCGGTCGATGCACGCGTGCTCGACGCACCCACGGCCGACGCAGCAGTGGCGTCGCCGTCCTCGCCGCCGCGCTTCGACGAGCTGACGTTCGACGAGCTGACGACCGACCCGACGCCGGCCGCACCGCTGGACGACCTGCCGGTCGTCCCGGGAGGCGACCAGCCGGTGGTGCCGCCGGCGCCGGTGCCGGTCGAGCCGGCCGGGGCCGCGCCCCCGTCATCCACGTCGGCCGAGTCGGCCACGTCATCCGGGTCGACGGCGGCGTCGTCGTCGGCTTCGCCCCGGGCCACGGCGGACACGGACGCCGTGCTGCGCTGGGTCGGCGCGAACGTCGGGGACTGGCTGCCCGCCCTGGCCGGACCGGGCACCGGTGCGACCCTGCGGGTCGACGAGGTGCACGACCGGGCGCGCTGCCGCGTGTACGTCGTCACCGTGCGCGGCACCGCCGGCTCCACGACCCTGGTGGTCAAGCAGCGCCGCACCGAGCACCGGCTCCGCCGCCGGGACCGGTTCCCTGACCGGCCCACCCTCTCGCCGGAGGCCGGGGTCGACCCGGGGGAGGCGGCCCGGATCGAGTACGACGGGCTGCGACTGGCCTACGACAGCCTCGGGCGCAGCCACGCCGGCGCCCGGGCGATCCGCCCGTACGGCTACGACAGCGAGCTCGGCACCGTCGCGATGGAGCAGGTGCGCGCCCCCCTGCTGCGCGACGTCGTCCACCAGCTGCCGTCGGCCTTCCCGTTCGCACCGACAGCGCCGTGGAGCAGCGCGGGCTCCTGGCTGCACCGGTTCCACGACCTCACGCCCCGGACGCCGGTGCCGACGGTCCGCGGGAACCAGTCGGAGGTCGAGGACACGCTGCGCGAGTACGGCGCGTTCCTGCACGAGGCGCTCGGCTTCGGCCGGCTGGTGGACGACTTCGTCGACGCCGCCTGCGCGGTGGCCCGGCGCAGCCTGCCGCAGAACATCCAGACCGGGCTGGCCCACGGCGACTTCGTCGCGCAGAACGCGTTCGTGCACGCCGACGGTGCCGTGTCGGTCATCGACGGCTTCCCCGGCATGCGGCTCCCGGTCTACGAGGACCTGGGCCGGATGATGATCGGTGCCCGCCTGTTCGAGCCGTCGACGGCCCGGCCGGCGTACGGCTCGCCGTCGGTGCGCCCGCGGCTGCACGAGGTCGCCCTGCTCTCGGGCTACTTCGGCACCGTGCAGAACGTGCCGATGGACTCCATGCGGGTCTTCCTCGGCCTGTGCACGCTGGACAAGTGGGCCGACTCGCTGAGCAAGCAGCCCCGCAGCCCCGCCCGCCGGGCCCTGCGCGGCTCCCGGATGGCGGTCGTCAACCACTGGTACCGCCGGGAGCTCGCGGTGCAGCTCGACCTGCTTGTCACCAACGACCGCTACCGCCGGACGACCTGGCTGTAGCGGCCGGCCGGCGGCAGCTCAGCCGGCCGGACGGCAGCCCAGGCGCCCGGAGTCCAGCACGTCGCCGCCCACGGCGACGAACCGGTACCGCATGCTCTTGCCGGTCAGCGTCAGCTTGAGCGCTCCGTCGTGCGTGTTGTCGCCGAACGCGAGGCGGTCGTCGGCAGAGTCCAGCCGGTAGTGGCTGCGGCCGCCCGCCCCGGACACCAGCTGGGTGATCCCGTCGACCGGCTTCAACCGCTGCATCGTGTGGTCGTGGCCGCTCAGCACCGCCACCGCCTTGCCGGCGAGCAGGTCCCAGGCCGGAGCCATGTCCTTCTCGTCGCCGTGCTGCCCGGCGCTGAACCGCGGCGCGTGCCAGAAGGCGATCCGGCAGGTGCCCTTTGCCGAGGCCAGGGTCTCCTCCAGCCACTGGTACTGGGCCGAGCCGGGGTCGGCGTCCTCCTCGGAGTTGAGGCTGATCAGCTGCCAGCCGCCGACGGTCTGGCTGTAGTACGCCGGCTGGGTGCCGCCCTTGACGCTCTTCCAGTAGTCGAGGTACTCGACCCGTTGCGACGGCCACTCGTGGTTGCCCGGCGTCGGCAGCGTCTTCGCGGCCACCGCGGCGCCGTACGCGTCGTCGAAGCGCTCGGCGTAGTCGCCGTAGACGTCGCCCAGGTAGAGCAGGTAGCGCGGGTGACCGCTGCTGACCAGCTTGCCGACGGCCCGGGCGGCCGGCTTGCCGTTGGGCCCGTCGCCCACGGCCCAGACCGTGACGCTGGGGCCGGGGCCGCCGCCGGTAGTGCCGCTGCCGCCGGACCCGCCGGTGCAGCCGGCGAGGACCAGGGCGACGGCGGCGGCGAGAACGGTGGTGGAGCGGCGGGTCACCGCCGACCGCCGGCGCCGTCGCGCCCCGGTCCGGACAGCCGTCGTCGGGCCCGACGCAGCCCTGAGCGCAGCTCCGGGCCCGAGGGCAGCGGCAGCCGCTTCTGCACCCGC
Organism: uncultured Actinomycetota bacterium; assembly: GCA_963726615.1. Classification (GTDB taxonomy): domain Bacteria; phylum Actinomycetota; class Actinomycetes; order JACCUZ01; family JACCUZ01; genus CAWDZK01. The sequence continues at coordinate 17,625 of CAVSCX010000009.1, forward strand.
CGGACGGCCTCGCTCGCGCGCACGACCGGCCGGGCCCGGATCCGGGCCAGCGCGGCCTCCGCCTTCTCGACCCGGCGGGCCATCTCCTGCGGGGTCATCTCCATGCCGGTGTCGGCCCGGGTCGGCGGGGTCAGGTCGACCGGCACCGCGGCGGCGGCGTGGCGCGCCGCGAGGGCGGCGCCGTCGAGCAGGTACACCGGCCCGTCGGTGCCGTCACTGCCGGCCGTGCCGTCGCTGCCGAACGCGGCCTGGCGCCCGTCGTCCGGGTCGTAGCCGAGCAGGCCCGCGACGGCACCCGTTCGCTCGCGCACCGCGGCGACCTCGGCGGCGGTCAGGGACTGCTGCCAGGCGACGGCCTTGCCGGGGTCGATCGGCTCGCGGGTGCTGGTGCTGCCGTCGACGAGCCGCGGGGCACCCTTCGCGGCCTGGACCTCCTGGTGCCGCAGCAGGTCGTCGGACCACGGCTCGCCGAGCCACCCGACCAGCGCGCGCAGGGTCGGCTCGGGGTGCTCGACGACGTCCTCGTAGCGGACCAGCGCGAACCGGTCGCGGCCCAGGGCGAGCCCCTGCCGGATCACCTCGACGTTCGTGCTCGTCCAGTACGCCGAGGCCTCCGGCACCGCGTAGTGGAACTTCTTCTTCAGCGACGAGACGACAGCGCCCGGGTGCCGCACGATCGCGACGAAGACCGCGTCGGGGAAGACCTCGGCCAGGTCGGTCATGTGCCAGGAGTGGAACGGGGTCTTGTCACCCCAGCGCTTCTTCCCCTGGCTCACGGCGTGGCGCTCGAACATGCCGGAGTAGAGCTCGCGCAGCCTGTCGTCGACCTCCTCGCGGGTCCACCCGATCCGGGTGCTCCAGTCGCCGCCGTACCGCCAGCCCGGGATGGTCCGCGCCGCGGACAGGCCGCCGGCGAACCCGGTCTCCTCACCGATCGCGATGTTCTCGTGGCTGTCGAGGATCAGCCGCAGCAGCGTGCTGCCGGACCGCATGGTCCCCACGACGAAGATGGGTGCGGGCATGGTGTGGGTGGCTCCAGTCGACGGTCAGGCAACGGCAGAGACGGCACGGCGGTGGGTGCCCGGCGGCGGGGCGGCGGGCGGGACGCGGACGACGACGTTTCGGCACAGCAGGGCGTACATCAGTCCCATCCAGAAGAACTTGTACTCGAAGTTGGACAGGAAGAACGCGGCCACCAGCGTGGCGACGATCGCGGTCAGCGGCGGTGCGCGCAGCATGGCCGGCAGCCGGAGCGTGTCCCGCAGCGTGAGGATCAGCCCGAGGGCGGCGAGGACCAGCCCCGCGAGGCCCGCCTCGACGCCGATGAGGATCCAGATGTTGTGCGGCTCGTACGACGTGCCGCGGACCAGCACCCGCGCCTCGGGGACCCGTGGCTGGGTGAGCTCGTAGACCCGCGGGAACGTGCCCCAGCCCGAGCCTTGGAGGCAGTAGGTCTCGCAGGCCTTGATCCCGATCTTCCAGATGTCGGTGCGACCGGAGGAGTCGGTGCTGTCCGTGCGGCTCCCGACGCCGGCGGGTTGCAGGACCAGCACCATCGTCACCGTGACCAGCGCCACCGCGAGGTAGCCCAGGAGCACCTTGCGGCCACGCATCACGGCGAACAGGGCGGTGCCGAAGCAGGCGGCCGTGGCCAGCAGGCCACCGCGGGAGCCGGTGAGCACGATGCCGGCGAGGATCAGTGCCGCCGCGCCGCCGTAGGCGATGCGGCCGCCGAGCCGGGGCCAGTCGGCGCTGCGGCACAGCGCCACGGCCAGGGGCAGGAGCAGGGCGGCGGCGGTGTTGTTGGCGCCCAGCAGGTCGCGGCCGAACCGGGCGCCGCCGCCGTCGGAGCTCGTCGGCAGGCCGCCGAGCGCGAACAGCTGGAGCAGGCCGTAGACCGCGGCCGCCGCCCCGCCGATCACGATCGCGATCTCGAGCCGGCGGAGGTCCGCGAACTCCACCACGGTCAGCGCCAGCAGCAGGTACAGCAGGACCAGGCTGCCCAGGTTCTGGAACCCGGCCTCGGTCAGCTGCGGCGCCACGCTCCACACCGCCGACGCGCCGGCCACCCCGAGGAAGAGCAGCCACACCGACACCGTGGCCGGGAACCCGACCGGTGAGGAGCGCCCGAAGACCAGCCGGCCGGCCAGGCCGACCATCAGCAGGACCCCCAGCACCGAGGACAGCGCGGAGAACGGCGACGGCAGGCCGGTCGAGAGGGCGCTGCCGAACGGCACCGTGGCGGCGTACACCGGCAGGATCACCGAGACCGGCCGCCGCAGGCCGAGGACGACGAAGATCAGGGCGACGGGCAGGACGAGGAGGGTGGCGACCGACATCAGGCGGGGACCGCCCGACCGTCGCTCGTGCCGCTCGTGCCGACTGACGCCGCCACCGGACCAGCTCCCCCCAAAGGACATTTGACGGCGCCGGGGCCGATCGGCCCGACCCGCAGACCGTGTGCGTGGTGTCGACTATTCTCCACATTCGGGGGGCGTCCCGTCTTCGGAACGCGGATGCCCACAGCAGTGGGGGGTTCATGGTCGTGACAGCAGGACGCCCGCCGGGTCAGCAGGCGGCGTCGTCGCTGGCGGCTGCCCGGGCGCTGGCGGCCGACCGTGCGTCCGCCTGGTACCCCGAGCTGACCGGCCCCGTCCTCGTCGAGCCGGTGGTGCTGGCCGCCCGGCCGCGCTGCACACTCGTCGACGTGCGCCTCGCTGCCGGGGGGCTGCAGCGGCGGGTGGTGGTCAAGATGCGGACCGACGTCGTGGTCGGCGGCCCCGAGCGGCCGACGCTGGTGCCTGACCGGGTGCCCGCCGTGGAGCAGGCGGCCGCCGAGTTCGCCGGGCTGAGCCACGTCGCCGAGGCCCTGGACCCGGCCGACCCCTGCCACGCGGCCATCCGGCCGGTCGAGCACGTCGCGGGCACCGCGACCCTGGTGATGGAGCACGTCGACGCGCCCACGCTGCGGTCCGCGCTGCTTGCCGCGTCGCGGCTGCCGGCCGTCTCCCGCGCCCGCGGGTCCGCCCCCATCCACCGGTCCGACACCACGGCGTACCGCAACGCCGGGTCCTGGCTGGCGCGCTTCCACGAGTGGGACGGGCCGCCCGGCGCCTCCGACCGGCTGGCGACCCGGGCCGACGTGCTGGAGCGCTTCGACGCCTACGGCCGGCACCTGGCAGCCGTCCCCGGGGGAGCGCCGGCCGCCCGGATCGCCCGGGCCGGCGCGGCGCTGGCCGCCGACGCGCTGCCGGAGCGGCTGCACCTGGCGGCCGGCCACGGCGACTTCGCGCCGCGCAACGTGTTCGTGGGACCGGGCGGGCGGGTCGCCGTGTTCGACCCGATGCCGCGCTGGCGGGCGCCCGTCCTCGAGGACCTCTGCCGGTTCCTCGTGGGCGTCCGGCTGCTCGGGCTGCAGGTGCACTCGCAGGGCCTCGCCTACAGCGCCCGCTGGCTGGACGCCGTCGAGCGGGACGTGCTCGCCGGCTACTTCGGTGCCGACGTCCCGACCGGCGAGCTGGCGGCCCTCCGCACCCTGGTGCTCCTGGACAAGTGGGCCGCCCTCGCGACCGGTGGCGGCGCCGGCCCGCGCGGGGCTGTCGTCCGCGCCCGCGCGGCCTGGGCCGGACGGCACCTGGCCCGCGAGGCCGACCGGGTGCTCCGGGCGGCCGCATGACCGACGCCGGTCCCACCGAGGCGGACGGGCAGGTCTCCCGCGCGGAGATGGGCAGCCGGCACCTGCGCGGGTCCACCCTGCTGCTGGCCGGGCGCCTGCTGTCCATGGTCTTCACGGTCGCCACCCAGGTCGTCGTGGTCCGGGCTCTCACCAAGAACGACTTCGGCGGCTTCGCGCTGGCGCTGACCATCACCTCGGCGTCGAGGTTCCTGCTCAGCCTCGGCCAGGGCAAGACTCTGAGCCGGTTCCTCGCCGTCTACGTCGAGCAGCGCGACTACGGCCGACTGTTCGGCAGCGTGCTCGTCGCCACCGGCACGGTGCTCGCCACCGGCAGCCTGCTCATCGGCGGGCTGTTCGTGTTCCGCGACCAGCTCGTCGGCTCGGTCCTGCAGGACTCGTCCGCGGTGACGGTGCTGCTCATCGTGGTCTTCCTGGCCCCGATGGAGGCGCTCGACCAGCTGTTCGTCGCGATCTTCGCGGTCTTCACCAAGCCGCGGTCGATCTTCTTCCGGAAGTACCTGTTCACCCCGTGCCTGCGGCTGGCGGTCGTCGTCACCGTCGCCACCACCGGCGGCAGCGTGCAGCTGCTGGCGGCGGGCTACGTCGGGGCGCAGGTCCTCGGCCTGCTCGTCTACATCACGATGATGCGCAAGGTCCTGGCCGAGCAGGGCCTCAGCGGCGAGCTGCGCTGGAGCAAGCTGGCCTGGCCGGTCGGCAGCGTCTTCACCTTCGCGCTGCCGATGCTCAGCACCGAGCTGGTCTACCTGTCCATGAACACCGGCAGCGTGCTGCTGCTCGGCCACTTCGGCAACGCCGCCGACATCGCCGACCTCCGGTCGGTGTTCCCGGCGGCCGGTCTCAACAAGATCGTCTACGCCACGTTCCTCACGCTCTACCTGCCGATGGCGTCCCGGCTGTTCGCCCGGGGCGACCACGCCGGGCTGCGCGAGGACTACTGGCGCACCGCGGCGTTCCTCGCGGTGATGTCCTTCCCGGTGTTCGTCATGACCGGGCCGTTCGCCGAGCAGACCACCGTGTTCCTCTTCGGCGAGCGCTACGCCTCGTCCGGGGCGATCCTCGCGCTGCTCTCGACCGGGTACTACGTCAACAGCGCGCTGGGCTTCAACCTGGTCACCCTGCAGGCCTACGGCCGGGTCCGGGTGATCCTCGCGGTCAACCTGGCCTCCGCCGTGCTCAACCTGGCCCTGAGCCTGGCGCTCGTCCCGAGGTACGGCGCGATGGGCGTGGCGACTGCAAACGGCATCACGATGGTGCTGCAGAACATCGGCTTCCAGCTGGGGGTCGCGCGGACCATGAACTCGGCCCTGGTGGACCGCCGGTACCTGCCCACCTACGCGTCGCTGGCCCTGATGACGGGGCTGCTGTTCGGCGTCGACAGGCTCTGGTCGCCCGCGCTCTGGGTGGCGATCGTCCTCGGTGCGGTGGCCTCGCTGCTGCTCGTCGTCGTCAACAAGCAGGCCCTGCAGCTGGGCCACTCGTTCCCGGAGCTGGCCAAGGTGCCGGTGCTCAAGTGGGTCGTCAGCGGCGGGCGGCCAGCCGGCTCCTGAGGCCGGCGGCCCGCCAGCCCAGCCGGCGGGCACGCTCCCAGTGCGGTGACTGGCGCACGGCGAGGTACGGGCCGGCCTCCTTGACCCGCAGCACCCCGGTGCCGTTGCCGCGGTGCACGCCGACCCGGGGGATCGACAAGGGGCCGGGCTGCTCGTGCCGCTCGGGCAGCGCGAACGCCTGCGCGTAGCCCGCGGCGGCAGCCGCCTTCCGCACGCCGGCGTCGTGCCGCCCCCGCGGGTAGGCCAGCATCGTGACCGGGGAGCCGAGCAGGTCGCTGAGCAGCTCGCGGCTGCGGCGCAGGTCGCTCAGGCACTCGTCGTACGACAGGGTCGTGAGGTCGTGGTGCGCCCAGCTGTGCGACTGGAAGTCGACCCCGGCGTCGCGCATCTCGCGCACCTCGTCGACTGTCAGCGTCGTGAGCGGGTGCGGGGGAGGAGTGTCGACCCAGTCGACCGGGCGGCCCTCGGGGGTGAGGGTCTCCGCCACGAGGAACACCGTGGCGGGCAGCCCCCACCGGCGCAGCCGCGGCAGCAGCTCGGTGTGCATCGAGGTGAAGCCGTCGTCGAAGGTGAGCGCCGACGTGCGCGCCGGCAGCCGGAACCGTCGGTCCATGACCCGGGTCGCCACGTCCAGCGGCACCACCCGGCGGTGCCGGGACAGCCAGGCGCAGTGCGCGTCGAACAGGGCCGGCTCGATCGCCATCGGTGAGTCCCAGCCGTCCTCGACGGCGTGGTAGCAGAGCACGCTCACGGTCGCCGCCTCCGGCCCAGCTCCTGGTAGACGGCGTCGACGGCGGCGGCCGTGGCGGCGCTGGAGAAGGAGCCGGTCACCCGCTCGCGTCCGGCGCGCCCCATCGCCGCGCGCAGGTCGGCGTCGGCCAGCAGCTTCTCCAGCGATGCGGCGAGCGCGTCGGGCGAGCGGGGCGGGACGACGAAGCCGGTGGCGCCGTGCTGGACGGCCCGGTGCACGTCACCCACGTCGGTGGCGACCACCGGCAGCCCGCACGCCATCGCCTCGAGCACCGACAGCGGCATCGCCTCCCACCACGACGGCAGGCAGAACACGTCCCCCTCGGCGTAGGCGCCGGCGATCTCCTCCGGCGGCCGGCTGCCCAGCAGGCGGACGTGGCCGTCGGTCACGGCCTCGCGCACCGCCGCCTCGGCCTCGGGCCCCTCGTCCGGGGTCCCGCCGACCAGCCACAGCTCGTGCGCGACGCCGCGCTCGGTCACCGTCCGCGACGCCGACAGCAGGTCGAGGACGCCCTTGCGCGGCGTGAGCAGCCCGACGTACAGCACCCGCGGGACCTCGCGCTGCGCCGGACGGGGGGTGAAGTCGTCCAGGTGCACGCCGTTGTCGACCAGCCGGACCCGGGCCGGCCCGAGCACGCCGCGCAGCGCCTGCTCGCCGGCCGTCCACACGGCGACCACCCGCGAGGCGGGCCGCAGGCAGGCACGCAGCAGGCCGCGGCGCCACCGGCCCTGCAGCCAGGTGCCGATGTTGCCGCCGTGCGCGTGCACCACGACGTGTGCCCCGCCGAGCCGGGCTGCCAGGCCGAGGGCGGCGGCCCGCACCACGGTGACGGTGGGGGCCAGCGCCGACTGGATGTGCACCACGTCGGCACGCCGCGCCGCCCGCCCCACCGCGACGGCGTCGGCCACGGTCCGGCGCACGTTGCCCCACGAGGCACTGCCGCCCTCGGGCGTGCCGTGGTGGGCCACGTTCAGGAATGTGACGTCGTGCTGCTCCGCGAGCGGGCTGCGCAGCAGCGTCTCGATGAACGTCGGGATGCCGCCACGGTCCGGCGGCCCCTTGCCGACGACGACGACGCGCAGCCTCGCGCCGCTCCCGACAGCAGTCAGGTCCTCCACGTCGATCCACCCCCCACGAACGGACAGGCCGCCGCAGTCCTCCGGACTGCTGCGGCCGCCTGGCCCCTGACGTTAGCGTGGTGCAGGCGCGCGCACCCAGCGGTTGGTCCCATTCGTCCGGGGCAGGGTGCGTCTGCCGGCCGCGGGACCGTGGCCGGCCCGACAACCGACATCAGCGGCACCGAGCCGGGCAGGAGGACGTGCGTGGGGGACGGGTCGACCGTGCTCGTGACCGACGACATCAACGGTCAGAACCGGGGGTCATTGGCGACGGTGCGGGCGCTGGCCGGGCGCTACCGGACCGTCGTCGCCGTCGGGGACCGGCCGTCGCTGGCGGCCGCGTCCCGCTACTGCGCCGGCACGGTCCGGCTCCCGACCGGCGGCAGCCCGGCGTACGCCGACGCGCTGCGGGCCGAGCTCGGCACCGGGCGCTACGACGTCTTCTTCCCGGGCAGCGACGTCGCGCTGCTTGCCGTGGACGACCCCGCGGCCGGGCTCGTCGACAAGGCACTGCTGGACGCGCGGGCCCGCGACGCAGGCTTCGTCACCCTGCCGACCGAGGCGTTCGACGACTCCGAGGCGCTGCTCGCGGCCGCCGGCCGGCTGGCCTACCCGGTGGTCGTGAAGTCCGCGACGAAGTCCGGCCTCGGCAACCTGCAGGCGGTCACCGTCGCCGACCAGGACGGGCTGGCGGTGCTCGCCGGGGTCAGCGGCCAGCTGGTGGTGCAGCCGTTCGAGGCCTCGCCGCTGCGGGCCGTGTCCGGCGTCGTGCACGACGGCGTACTTGTCGCGGCCTGCCACCAGCGGTACCTGCGGATCTGGCCGCCGGCGGCCGGGGTGGCCTCGGCGGCGGTGACCGCCGAGCCGGACCTGGACGAGGAGGACCGCCTGGTCCGGCTGCTGGCCGGGCACGACGGCGTGTTCCAGGTGCAGTTCCTCGGCCGGTACCTGCTCGACGTCAACCCCCGGGTGTACGGCTCGATGGCGCTGGCGGTCGCCGCCGGCGCGAACCTCCCGCTGCTGGCGGCCGAGGCTGCGGCCGGACGCGTCCCGGACCGGCCGGTGCGGGCCCGCCCGGGGGTGCCCTACCGGTGGTGGGAGGGCGACGTGCGGTTCCTGGCCGCCGGGGTCCGAGCCCGGCGCCTCTCGGCGCGCGAGGTGGCCGCGGCCCTGCGGCCGCGGCGCGGCACGGCGCAGAGCGTCGAGAGCCTGCGCGACCCGGCGCCCTCGGTCAGCCGGCTGGTGCACGGCGTACGACGGCGGGGGCTGTCGTGACCGACGACGGGCTGGTCGACGCCGCGCGGCTGCGGCACGCCCGCCGCGACGGCATCCCCGGGCCGGCGGAGGTCGCCGTCCGGGAGGATGCGGTCCGCCGGGTCCGGCAGGTGCTCGAGCCGTGGCTCGCGCCGGACGGGCTGGTGCCCTCACCCCTGGGCCCGGCCTGGACCCGCGAGCTCCGGGCGGTCACCACCGCTGACGTCCCCGCCGATGACCTGACAGCCGCCGGATGGCTGCCGCTGGACGGGTTGCGGCGGCGGCTCGGGCTGCCCGGCGCCGGCCACTGGGCCGTCACCGACGGCGGCCGGGTGGTGGGCGCGGTGCTGCTGGCGCGCCGCCCCGACCGCGACCGCGTCATGACCGTCCTCGCCCGCGCCCGGGAGCGCGGCGAGGTGACCCTGCACGACGTCCTGGAGCTGCGCGCCCTGCGGGCGGCGGGCGACCGGTTCCCGGACGCGTCGCCGGTGCTCACCGCGGCCGCCGACGTCGAGATCGCCCTCGGGTCGCGGGACCTGGTCCGCTGGACCAGCGGGCGCCGCGCCGACTCGCCCGTGCCGCTGCCGGCAGCCCGTCGGGTCAGGCGGGTCGTGGTGGCGGTCAGCGGCGTGGACGGCGCCGGCAAGTCCTCCCTGCTGGAGAACCTCGAGGCCGACCTGGAGCGCTGCGGACTCCCGACCAGCCGGGTCTGGCTGCGTCCCGGCATGGGGCTCGGCCCGCTGGCCGGGCTGGCGCAGAGGGTCAAGCGCCGCCGCGGTGCGGACGAGTCGCCGGGCATCGGCCGGATCGCGGCCGACCCGGACATCGTCCTCGGCAGCCGCCGGGGGGTGCAGGGCTGGGTGTGGTCGCTGCTGGTGACCCTCGCCTTCGTCGCAGGCGTCCGCCGGCAGCACCGGGCCGCGTCCGGTGTCGTGCTCTACGACCGGCACCTTCTCGACGCACTGGTCACCCTGGACTTCGCCTACGCCGGGTCCGACCTGCGGCTGCAGCGGTGGCTGGTCCGCCGGCTGGTGCCGGCGGCCGACGTCGCCCTGCACCTGGACGTCCCGGCCGAGGAGGCGGTCCGGCGCAAGCCGGGCGACCCGATCGGCGAGCGGGCGGTGCGCCGGCAGCTGGCGGCGTACGCCGAGGTGGCGCCGACGCTGCCGCCGGCCGAGGTCCTGGACGCGACCCTGCCCCGGGCCGTGCTGGCCGAGCGCGCGCTTGCCCTGGTGCTGGCGGTCTGACCCCGGGGTCGCGCCGCGGGAGCGGCTGCGCTACTCGCCGGGGACGGGTGCGACGCCCTGCTCGTGAGCCAGCCGGGCGTACTGCTGGTAGAGGTCGTCGGCCCGGCGGAGCAGGTCGGCCGTACGGGGGGCCCGCAGGACGTTCTCGAGCTCGCGCTTCCGGTCGCTGCGCTGCGCCGACGGCCGGCCGACGTGGGTCTCCACCACGTCGCCGCCGGACTCCAGCCGGTTCATCGCCTCCACCAGGGCGAACGCCGCCGCCTCGTTCTCGGGGGTCGGGTCGTAGCGCGCGTACGACGTGCCGTACCGCGCGTTGACGGCGTCGGTGACAGCACCGAAGTCGGACACGACCAGGTCGAAGAGCCCGACCACGAAGCCGTCGCGGGCGGTCCACGCCGTCCTGTAGAAGTCGAGGTACTCCGTGACGGCGTCCTCAGCGGTGAGGCTGCTGCGCCGGATCAGGTAGCTGAGCACGGCGTCGGCGGGTGGCCGGGCCAGGGCGACCGCGGGCACCCCGAGCCGGCGGGCCCGGTGCAGGTGACGGGCGCCGTGCAGGTGCCGGCCGAGGTGGAGGTCGTCTCCGTTGGCCACGATGAACGCGGCGGCGCTGAACGTGTTGCCGGAGCGCGGGAAGCCCTCCATGACCAGTGCCGTGTCCCGCCGGGCCAGGGTCGCGCGCTTGTCCGGGCGGGCCGCCATGAGCAGGTCCCAGACCAGCGGCATGCCGGCCAGCGGTCGCCGTACCCGGTGCCGCAGCCGTTCCGCCGTCCCCGTCGTCTCCACTCATCCACGGTAACCAGCCGCACGGTTGCTCCACACCGGATCCGGGTGGAAACACCGCAATGATCCGGTCTGGATCACCGGGTTGGGTCAGTGGCCGGGGTCAGCGGCTGGGGTCGTAGCCGGGGCGGACCACGTCCCAGAACCGCGGCGTCAGCGGGATCTTGCAGAGCGCGTTGCTGCTGAGCTTCCAGCGCTGCTGTCCGGAGGTGGCCCTGGTGTTCTCCAGCTTCAGGGTGGTGTGGCCGCCGCTGTCGCCGAGGTACATGCCGTACTTCTGCAGGCCGCGGGCGATGACGAGGGCCTGCGGGTTCAGGTGCAGGGCGTCGAGGTCGACCGAGGGCTTGATGCGGAACCGCAGGCCCTGCGGCGGGGCGGCCGGGTTCGACGAGCCGCCGTCACTGCCGACCATGGGGAAGACCGAGCGGCTCGAGGTCTCGGGCCCGGAGCTCACCTTCACCACGTGCCGGACCGCGCCGGCGGCCACCTCGTCGTAGCGGACCATCATCGTCGCGCCGTTGTTGCCGCGGTGGCTGCCGAGGTTGCGCTTGGTGTCGGAGCGCTTGAGCCGCGAGTGCAGGCCGTTGGAGGCGAGCCGCGTCACCGTCGCGCCCCGCGCGGTCCAGCTCCCGTTCGCGTAGTGGGCACCGGTGAACGCCACCACGTAGCCGCGCTGGCGGTCGAACACGGTCATGGCCGCGTCGCTGGTGGCGGCCGCCTCCGCGGACACCGGGATGCGCACGCGCGCCAGCTCTCGCGGCCGCCGGCCGCTCCCGGTGCGGACGTCGTACTCGGGGTCGCCCGACCCGGCCCAGTAGACCGGCTGACCCCACTTGTTCGAGCCGGTCCCGGCCAGGCGCACGCAGCCGCCGTCGGCGTCCGGGCCGGTGCTCATGTAGTCGAGGATCTGGGCTGCGATCGGGCTCTTCGGCGCCTTCCTGGGCACCCGGGCGTTCCACCACGAGTCCGCACTGAAGGCGCGGAACGGCTTGGTCGCCGTGGTCTGGCGGGCCGCCGCGGGGGACTTCGCGCTCGGTCCGGAGCCCGGCACGGCGGACGCGTCGCTGCCGAGCCAGCACCCGGTGACGAGCACACCGACGGCAAGGGCGGCGGGGACCACGGACCTGCGCATGAACCATCTCCTGGCGGATCGGACTGGACCGCCACCCTGCCTCGCGGTCCGGTCGAGGGCAAGCCGGGGTCGCTCACGGTCCCGGGACGGTTCCGCTGCGTAGTCCCGGCTCCCGCCCGCTGGTCAGATCACCGGAATCGCTGGACGGCGGGGGTGCGGTCGAGCATCCTCCGGCCATGACACGTGGACTCCGGGGGCTGTCGGTCCTCATGCTCGCCGTCGCCGCAGCGGTCCTGGCACCCTCGCCGGCGTCCGCCGCCGCGACCGTCGCCCTGTGGCACCTCGACGACACCGGGACTGTCATGGCCGACTCGTCCGGCAACGGCCTGAACGGGAAGTCGGTGGGCGTCACCCTCGGCCAGCCGGGGGTCGCGGGGACGGCGTACGGGTTCGCCAAGAAGCCGGCGTACGCCACCGTCGCCAGCTCGACCAAGCTCAACCCGGGCACCGCGGCCTTCACGGTCAGCGCCCGGGTGAGGTTCGCGACCAAGCCGTCGGCCGCGGTCGGCGACTACGACCTGGTCCGCAAGGGGCTGGCCGGGGTCAAGGGCGGGCACTGGAAGATGGAGATCGTCGGCAGCGGCAAGGCGTACTGCCTGTTCCACGGCGCGGCCGGGCGGGTCGCCTTCTCCAACGGCCCGGTCCTGGCGGACAACGCCTGGCACGCCGTCTCGTGCACCAGGTCCGGCACCGTCGTGACCCTCACGGTGGACGGCAAGACCTACTCGAAGACCGGCGCGACCGGGTCGATCGCCAACACCTCGCTGCTGCGGGTCGGCAACAAGGACAACTCCGGCGGGGACCAGTACACCGGGCTGATGGACGAGGTGTCGATCACCGCCGGCTGACGCGCAGCCCCGCTCGTCGTTCGTGCCAGGACGCACCGGCGTCGCCACCGGTCCGTCTCGGGCTCACCAGCCGCGGGACCGCCACTCGGGCAGGTGCGGACGCTCGGCGCCCAGCGTCGAGTCGTTGCCGTGCCCGGGGTAGAACCACGTGTCGTCCGGCAGCCGGTCGAACAGCTTCGCCTCGACGTCGGCCAGCAGCGAGGCGAACGCCTCCGGGTCCGTCGTGCGGCCGACGCCGCCGGGGAAGAGCGAAGGGACTATATGGGCAACATGTTGGCGTGACCGATCGGGTGGCGTTGTACGCCCGGATCAGCGAGGACGAGCTGGGCCTTGAAGCGGGCGTCTCTAGGCAGCTCGAGGACCTGCGCGAGTTGGCTCTCACACGCGGCTGGGACGTCGTCACGGAGCTGTCGGACAACGACATCTCAGCCACGAAGGCTGCGCCGCGGGAGGGCTATTCGACCCTTCTCGAATTTGCTGACGTCAGCAAGATCGACCGGATCGTGGTGTGGCACACGTCCCGGCTGTGGCGCAACCGCCGCGAACGCGCCGACGGCATCGAGCTGCTAGCGAAGCGCCGTGTGAGCGTCACAGCCGCGCGAGGGCCGGATTTGGATCTCTCCACGGCTTACGGGCGGGGGTTGGCTGGCCTTCTGGGTGAGTTCGACACGATGGAGAGCGAAGTCAAAAGCGAGCGAGTCGCCCGGGCGGCGCTAGAGCGGGCACAACAGGGGAGGGCCAACGGCGCGGTTGCGTACGGGTGGCGGCGCGAGAAGCGGGTGGATGAGATCGGCCGGGTCGTCGGTTTCGAGGACGTCGAAGACGAGGAGTCCGCGGTCGTCGTGCGCGAAATCGTCGATCGGCTGCTCGCCGGCGAGACACTCCGAGCGATCACTGTCGAGTTGAACGAGCGCGGCGTTCGCCCTCCAGGCTCGGCCGCCGGTTGGGGCAGGACCAGCGTCAAGAAGGTGGCCACGCGACCAGCAATGTGGCGCTGAGGATCTGGCATCGGGGACGGTCGGATGAGGCGCTGCTCGCCGCGGGATGGCCTCATATCGTCGATCAGGAAAAGCACGATCTGGTATGCGCGCTGATGGCGGACCCAGCAAGGCGACGGGAGCGCCCAGCCTCTCGTCAACATTTGCTCACGTGGGGCGTCGGGGAGTGCGGCGTCTGTGGGGGCTACCTACGGGTGGCCCCAAAAGGCAACTCTCGTTGGGGCACGAAA
>CAVSCX010000010.1:0-423314 GCA_963726615.1 uncultured Actinomycetota bacterium
CCGCAAGTACAAGCCGACGACCCCGGCACGCCGCGGGTCGAGCGTCGCCGACTTCGTCGAGGTGACGCGCTCCGAGCCGGAGAAGTCGCTGGTCCGCCCGCTGCACGGCAAGGGCGGCCGCAACAACGCCGGCCGGATCACGACACGTCACCAGGGTGGCGGCCACAAGCGCGCCTACCGGGTGATCGACTTCCGTCGGCACGACAAGGACGGAGTGCCGGCCAAGGTCGCGCACATCGAGTACGACCCCAACCGCACCGCCCGGATCGCCCTGCTGCACTACGCAGACGGCGAGAAGCGCTACATCGTGGCGCCGAACCGTCTCAAGCAGGGCGACCGGATCGAGAACGGTCCCGGGGCCGACATCAAGCCCGGCAACAACCTGCCGCTGCGCAACATCCCGGTCGGTACCGTCATCCACGCCATCGAGCTGCGGCCCGGTGGCGGCGCGAAGATCGCCCGCTCGGCCGGCGCCAGCGTCCAGCTCGTCGCCAAGGACGGCCCCTACGCCCAGCTGCGGATGCCCTCGGGCGAGATCCGCAACGTCGACCTGCGCTGCCGCGCGACGGTCGGCGAGGTGGGCAACGCCGAGCAGTCCAACATCAACTGGGGCAAGGCCGGCCGGATGCGCTGGAAGGGCAAGCGCCCCACCGTCCGCGGTGTAGCCATGAACCCCGTCGACCACCCCCATGGTGGCGGTGAGGGCAAGACGTCCGGTGGTCGCCACCCGGTGAACCCCAACGGCAAGCCAGAGGGCCGCACGCGTCGGGCCAACAAGGCCAGCGACGCGATGATCGTCCGCCGCCGCAAGACCGGCAAGAAGCGCTGATCGGAGTACTGGACCCATGCCGCGTTCCCTGAAGAAGGGCCCGTTCGTGGACGGCCACCTCATGAAGAAGGTGGACGGCCAGAACGACAAGGGCACCAAGAACGTCATCAAGACGTGGTCGAGGCGCTCCATGATCGTGCCGGCCATGCTCGGCCACACGATCGCCGTCCACGACGGTCGCAAGCACGTCCCGGTGTTCGTCACCGAGGCGATGGTCGGCCACAAGCTGGGCGAGTTCGCGCCGACGCGGACCTTCCGCGGCCACGTCAAGGACGACCGGAGGTCGCGCCGTGGCTGACCGCGCCGTCAATGACCTCGAGGACCTCCCCATCGCCCGGGCCCAGGCCCGGTACGTGCGGATCACACCGATGAAGGCGCGCCGGGTCATCGACCTGGTTCGCGGCATGTCGGCCGACCAGGCTCTCGCCGTCCTGCGGTTCTCGCCGCAGGCTGCCAGCGAGCCGGTCTACAAGGTCGTCGCGAGCGCGGTGGCCAACGCCCGGCACGCTGCCGAGCAGGAGAGCCGCCGCCTCGATGTCGAGGACCTGGTCGTCCGGGAGGCCTACGTCGACGAGGGCCCCACGCTCAAGCGGTTCCGTCCGCGGGCCCAGGGCCGTGCCTTCCGGGTGCGCAAGCGCACCAGCCACATCACCGTGGTCGTCGCCCAGCGTCGCGAGGACGCCAAGAAGGCAACCGCCAGTCGCAGCACGAGCACGAAGAGGAGGACCCGATAGTGGGCCAGAAGGTCAACCCGCACGGGTTCCGCCTGGGCATCTCGACGGACCACAAGAGCCGGTGGTTCGCCGACAGCACCAAGGAGGGTCAGCGCTACAGCGACTACGTGAAGGAAGACGTGGCGATCCGGCGTCTCATGTCGAAGGGCATGGAGCGCGCCGGGATCAGCCGCGTCGAGATCGAGCGCACCCGGGACCGGGTCCGTGTGGACATCCACACCGCCCGTCCCGGCATCGTGATCGGCCGTAGGGGTGCCGAGGCCGACCGCATCCGCGGCGATCTCGAGAAGCTCACCCAGAAGCAGGTCCAGCTGAACATCCTCGAGGTCAAGAACCCCGAGGTCGACGCCCAGCTCGTCGCGCAGGGGGTCGCCGAGCAGCTGTCCAGCCGGGTGTCCTTCCGTCGCGCCATGCGCAAGTCGATGCAGACGACGATGAAGGCCGGCGCCAAGGGGATCCGGGTGCAGTGCTCGGGCCGACTCGGTGGTGCGGAGATGTCGCGCTCGGAGTTCTACCGCGAGGGCCGCGTCCCGCTGCACACGCTGCGCGCGAACATCGACTACGGCTTCTACGAGGCCAAGACGACGTTCGGTCGCATCGGGGTCAAGGTCTGGATCTACAAGGGCGACGCCTCGGCCACCAAGGCCGAGCGCGACGCCGCGCAGGCCGCGGCCCGGATGGCCCAGCGCCAGCGTCCGGCCCGCACGGCCGGCCGCCCGCCGCGCCGCGACGACGCCGGCCCGGGCACCGCGCCGGCAGCCGTCGAGGCGCCCACGACCACCAGCGAGCCGGCAGCTGCCGCGACGCCGGTGGCCGAGGCGGCGCCGACCACCGGAACGGAGGCCTGACCATGCTCATCCCGCGCAGGGTCAAGCACCGCAAGCAGCACCACCCGGGTCGCTCGGGCGCCGCGAAGGGCGGCACCCGCGTGACGTTCGGCGACTACGGCATCCAGGCAGTCGAGCCCGCGTACGTGACCAACAGGCAGATCGAGTCGGCCCGAATCGCCATGACCCGCCACATCAAGCGTGGCGGCAAGGTGTGGATCAACATCTACCCCGACCGTCCTCTGACCAAGAAGCCGGCCGAGACCCGGATGGGCTCCGGCAAGGGCTCGCCCGAATGGTGGGTGGCCAACGTCAAGCCGGGTCGGGTGATGTTCGAGCTGTCCGGCGTGCCGGAGCCGATCGCCAAGGAGGCGATGCGGCGCGCGATGCACAAGCTCCCGATGAAGTGCCGGTTCGTCCGGCGCGAGGAGGTCTGATGAGCAGCACGGCGAACAAGCTCGCGGCCCCGATGCGCACCCTGGAGGACGACGAGCTCGTCACCAAGCTGCGGGAGGCCAAGGAGGAGCTGTTCAACCTCCGGTTCCAGGCGGCCACCGGCCAGCTGGAGAGCCACGGCCGGCTCAACGCCGTCCGTAAGGACATCGCCCGCATCTACACGGTCATGCGTGAGCGCGAGCTCGGCATCGGCACCGTCGAGCAGGCGGACACCGACGGCGAGGCCACCGAATGAGCGAGAAGGCAGCAGAGATGAGCACACCTACCGAGACCGCAACCCGCGGGTTCCGCAAGACCCGCGAGGGGCTCGTGGTCAGCGACAAGATGGACAAGACGGTTGTCGTCGCCGTCGAGGACCGCGTCAAGCATGCGCTGTACGGCAAGGTCATCCGCCGTACGAGCAACCTCAACGCACACGACGAGCAGAACGCCTGCGGCGTCGGCGACCGGGTCCTGCTCATGGAGACCCGCCCGCTGTCGGCCACCAAGCGGTGGCGCGTCGTCGAGGTGATCGAGAAGGCCAAGTAGCCCCCGGCTACCCCCAGACCCATCCGTTCCGCAAGGCTCGCGAGAGAACCGGCGCGACGATCAGGAGTGAGAAGTGATCCAGCAGGAGTCGCGACTGCGTGTCGCCGACAACACGGGCGCCAAGGAGCTGTTGTGCATCCGTGTGCTCGGCGGCTCCGGGCGGCGCTACGCCGGCATCGGTGACGTCATCGTGGCGACCGTCAAGGACGCCATCCCCGGCGGCAACGTCAAGAAGGGCGAGGTCGTCAGGGCGGTCGTCGTGCGCACCCGCAAGGAGCGCCGGCGTCCGGACGGCTCGTACATCCGCTTCGACGAGAACGCTGCCGTCATCATCAGGGACGGCGGGGACCCGCGCGGCACGCGCATCTTCGGCCCCGTCGGCCGCGAGCTGCGGGACAAGCGCTTCATGCGCATCATCTCGCTCGCGCCGGAGGTGCTGTAACCGATGAAGATCAAGAAGGGTGACCGCGTCATCGTGGTCACCGGCAAGGACAAGGGCGTCACGGGCAAGGTCATCGAGTCCTACCCGGAGACCGGCAAGCTCCTGGTGGAGGGCGTCAACCGGATCAAGAAGCACACCAAGGTGGGTCAGTCCACCCGGGGTGCCAAGACCGGCGGCATCGTCACCCAGGAGGCTCCGGTCCACGTGAGCAACGTGATGCTCCTCGTGGAGGTCGACGGCAAGAAGGTCGGCAGCCGGGTCGGGTACCGCGTCGAGACAGTCGACCGGGACGGCCGGGAGAAGACCGTGCGCGTCCGCTACGCCAAGCGGACCGGTGAGGACATCTGATGAGCACGACGACAACCACCGAGAAGGGCACGTCCTCGACGCCGCGGCTGAAGTCGCGCTACCGCGAGGAGATCGTCGGCAAGCTGCGCGAGGACTTCGAGTTCGCCAACATCATGCAGGTCCCCGGTCTGGTCAAGATCGTGGTCAACATGGGCGTCGGTGACGCCGCGAAGGACTCCAAGCTGATCGACGGTGCGATCAAGGACCTGGCGACGATCACCGGCCAGAAGCCGCAGATCACCAAGGCCCGCAAGTCCATCGCGCAGTTCAAGCTGCGCGAGGGCATGCCGATCGGCTGCCACGTCACGCTGCGGGGCGACCGGATGTGGGAGTTCCTCGACCGGCTGCTCTCACTCGCACTCCCGCGCATCCGCGACTTCCGCGGCCTGTCGCCGAAGCAGTTCGACGGCAAGGGCAACTACACGTTCGGTCTCAACGAGCAGTCGATGTTCCACGAGATCGACCAGGACAGGATCGACCGGGTCCGCGGCATGGACATCACGGTCGTGACCACTGCACGAACCGACGACGAGGGTCGTGCCCTGCTGCGGCACCTCGGTTTCCCGTTCAAGGAGGCCTGACCGTGGCCAAGACAGCTCTTGTCAACAAGGCTGCCGCCAAACCCAAGTTCAAGGTGCGCGGCTACACCCGCTGCCAGCGTTGTGGGCGCCCGCACTCGGTGTACCGCAAGTTCGGGCTGTGCCGGGTGTGCTTCCGGGAGATGGCCCACGCGGGCGAGCTCCCGGGCATCACCAAGAGCAGCTGGTAAGCGACCCCGACCCTCTCGAGAACCTCTCAGAACGCCGTAGGTCCGTCGCCCCGAAGGGTGGCGCGGAAACCCCGGCGAGAAAGCGGCACAAGCAATGACGATGACCGACCCGATCGCAGACATGCTCACTCGTCTGCGCAATGCGAACACGGCCTACCACGAGACCGTGGTCATGCCGAGCAGCAAGCTCAAGACGCACGTCGCGGAGATCCTCCAGCAGGAGGGCTACATCAGCGGCTGGCGAGTCGAGGAGCCCTCCGAGAACGAGGTGGGCAAGTCGCTCGTCCTCGATCTCAAGTACGGCCCGAACCGGGAGCGCTCGATCGCCGGCATCAAGCGGATCAGCAAGCCCGGGCTGCGGGTCTACGCCAAGTCGACCAACCTGCCGCGCGTCCTCGGCGGTCTCGGCGTCGCGATCATCTCGACGTCGTCCGGGCTGCTCACCGACCGGCAGGCCGGCAAGAAGGGCGTGGGTGGGGAAGTCCTCGCCTACGTCTGGTAAGGGGCTGTTGACATGTCGCGCATCGGACGTCTTCCGATCACCGTCCCGTCGGGCGTCGAGGTCACTCTCGACGGCCGGGCCGTCGTCGTGAAGGGGCCGAAGGGCACCCTCGAGCACACGGTCGCCGAGCCCATCGAGATCACCCGCGCCGACGACGGCACGCTCACGGTGACCCGTCCCAACGACGAGCGGACCAACCGTGCCCTGCACGGCCTGTCCCGCACCCTGGTGGCCAACATGGTCCAGGGCGTCACCGAGGGCTACACCAAGGTCCTGGAGATCGTGGGCACGGGATACCGCGTCGCCGCCAAGGGCAACGACCTCGAGTTCTCCCTCGGCTTCTCCCACCCCGTCCTGGTCCGCGCCCCTGACGGCATCTCCTTCGCCGTGGAGTCCCCGACCCGCTTCTCGGTGTCGGGAGTCGACAAGCAGAAGGTTGGCGAGGTGTCCGCCAACATCCGCAAGCTGCGCAAGCCCGACCCGTACAAGGGCAAGGGCGTGCGGTACCAGGGTGAAGTCATCCGCCGCAAGGCCGGAAAGGCTGGTAAGTGACCATGTCGCTGGCAATCAAGATCCGTCGTGGCGACAAGAACGTCGCCCGGTCCCGTCGCCACCTGCGCGTGCGCAAGCGGGTCAGCGGGACGACGTCACGTCCGCGCCTCGTCGTGACCCGCTCCAGCCGGCACGTGTTCGTGCAGGTCGTCGACGACGTCGTGGGGAAGACGCTCGCGTCCGCCTCCACCATGGAGGCAGACCTGCGCGGCCTGGACGGCGACAAGACCGCCAAGGCCCGCAAGGTCGGCGAGCTCGTCGGCGAGCGGGCGAAGGCAGCGGGCGTCGAGTCGGTCGTGTTCGACCGCGGCGGCAACCGCTACCACGGACGGGTCGCCGCGATCGCGGACGGCGCCCGTGAGGCGGGGCTGGCACTGTGACCAGCGCGTTCACGCACACCCGCACCATCGAACTGTCTGAGATGAGGGACTACTGATGCCCGGACCCCAGCGTCGAGGTGGCGCTGCCGGCGGCGGCGCCGACGGCAATCGCCGCGACCGCCGCGACCGCCGCGACGGCGGCGCGCCCGAGAAGACCGCGTTCGTCGAGCGCGTCGTCGCGATCAACCGCGTCGCGAAGGTCGTCAAGGGCGGCCGCCGCTTCAGCTTCACCGCCCTCGTGGTCGTGGGCGACGGCGACGGCACCGTCGGCGTCGGCTACGGCAAGGCCAAGGAGGTGCCGGCCGCGATCGCCAAGGGCGTCGAGGAGGCGAAGAAGCACTTCTTCAAGGTCCCGCGGATCCAGGGCACCATCCCGCACCCGATCCAGGGGGAGAAGGCCGCGGGCGTCGTCATGCTCAAGCCGGCGTCGCCCGGTACCGGTGTGATCGCCGGTGGCCCGGTGCGCGCGGTGCTCGAGTGCGCCGGCATCCACGACGTCCTGTCGAAGTCGCTCGGCTCGTCGAACCCGATCAACATCGTGCACGCGACCGTCGCCGCCCTGCAGGGTCTCGAGCCCCCGGAGGCTGTGGCTGCCCGCCGTGGCCTGCCGCTCGAGGACGTCGCCCCGGCCTCTCTGCTGCGAGCCCGTGCAGCGGGAATGGGTGCCTGATGGGCAAGCGACTCAAGGTCACCCAGACCCGGTCCGGGATCGGTGGCAAGGCGAACCAGCGCGAGACGCTGCGCACGCTCGGGCTCAAGCGGCTCCACGACGTCGTCGTCAAGGAGGACCGTCCCGAGATCCGCGGCATGGTCAACACGGTGCGCCACCTGGTCACCGTCGAGGAGGTCGACTAGCCATGACCCTCAAGGTCCATCACCTGCGCCCCGCCCCGGGCGCCAAGACCGCGCGGACCCGGGTGGGTCGTGGCGAGGGCTCCAAGGGCAAGACAGCCGGTCGCGGCACCAAGGGCACGAAGGCGCGCTACCAGGTGCCCGACCGCTTCGAGGGCGGTCAGATGCCCCTGCACATGCGGCTGCCCAAGCTGCGTGGCTTCACCAACCCGTTCCGCACCGAGTACCAGGTGGTGAACCTCGACAAGCTCACCGCGCTCTTCCCGGAGGGTGGCGAGGTGACGGTCGAGGCCCTTGTCGACAAGGGCGCGGTCCGCAAGGACGAGCTCGTCAAGATCCTCGGCGACGGCGAGGCGGGCGTAAAGCTGCAGGTCAGCGCGCACAAGTTCTCCGCCAGCGCCAAGTCCAAGATCGAGTCCGCCGGGGGCACCGCCACGGTCCTCTGAGCCCGTCGAGTGGCGCGACCCTGCTGCTTCAGAAGCCCTGAAGGAGCAAGGTCGCGCCACTCGATGCATCTGAGGGAGCTGAGCCGGGCTGTTAGAGTCCCTGACGGCCCCTGGCTCGCAGCCCGGCGTCCAGCAAGCCCTCGCGCCCCGCCGTCAGCGCGGGGGGCGATCGTGACCCTTCGGAGGATCTCGTGCTCACCGCGTTCGCTCGGGCGTTCCGTACGCCCGACCTGCGCTCGAAGATCCTCTTCTCGATGGGGATCATGGCGCTGTTCCGGATCGGGTCGGTCATGCCGACCCCCGGTGTCTCGTACCAGGCGGTCCAGGACTGCATCGACAACAACGCGGACACCGGGCTCTACAGCCTGATCAACCTGTTCAGCGGTGGCGCGCTGCTGCAGCTGTCGGTCTTCGCGCTCGGCATCATGCCGTACATCACCGCGAGCATCATCGTGCAGCTGCTCACCGTCGTGATCCCGCGGTTCGAGGCCCTGAAGAAGGAGGGCCAGTCGGGGACCGCGAAGCTCACGCAGTACACGCGGTACCTCACCATCGGTCTCGCGGTCCTCCAGTCGACCGGGCTGATCGCGCTGGCCCGCCAGCCCGGCCAGCTCTTCCGGGGCTGCCAGAACGACATCATCTACACCGACCTCGGCATCTTCGGCATCATCGTCATGGTCGTCGTCATGACCTCGGGCACCGGCGTCATCATGTGGCTGGGCGAGCTCATCACCGACCGGGGCATCGGCAACGGCATGTCCCTGCTGATCTTCACGTCGATCGCGGCCGGCTTCCCGACGTCGCTGTGGCAGATCAAGATCACCAGGGGCTGGGGCGTCTTCATGGTGGTCGTCGCCGCCGGGCTGGTGCTCGTGGCCCTCGTCGTGTTCGTCGAGCAGGCCCAGCGCCGTATCCCGGTGCAGTACGCCAAGCGGATGGTCGGCCGCCGGATGTACGGCGGGTCCTCGACGTACATCCCGCTCAAGGTCAACCAGGCCGGCGTCATTCCGGTGATCTTCGCGTCCTCGCTGCTGTACCTGCCGGCGCTCGCGGTGAACCTCACCAACCAGCAGAACCCGCCGGGCTGGGCCACCTGGGTCCAGACCTACCTGGTCCGCGGCGACCACCCGCTCTACATGGCCCTCTACTTCGGCCTGATCCTGTTCTTCACCTACTTCTACGTCGCGATCACGTTCAACCCCACCGAAGTAGCCGACAACATGAAGAAGTACGGCGGCTTCATCCCGGGCATCCGGGCCGGCCGGCCGACGGCGGAGTACCTCGACTACGTCCTGTCCCGCATCACGCTGCCGGGCGCGCTGTATCTCGGAGCGATCGCCCTGATCCCGCTGATGGCACTGGCCCTGTTCAACGCGAACTCGAACTTCCCGTTCGGCGGCACCGCCATCCTGATCATCGTGGGGGTGGGCCTGGAGACCGTGAAGCAGATCGAGAGCCAGCTCCAGCAGCGCAACTACGAGGGCTTCCTCCGGTAGTGCCGTCCGCGATGACGTCGCCGACGACCATGACGCCGACGATGCCCACGAGCGGCTCGGACAGGGCGGGCTGATGCGACTCGTCCTCGTCGGGCCGCCCGGCGCCGGGAAGGGCACCCAGGCGCAGTTCATCTCCTCCCACTTCGCCGTGCCCAAGATCTCGACCGGCGACATCTTCCGCGCGAACGTGAGCGAGGGGACAGACCTGGGGCTCGAGGCGCGCAAGTACATGGACGCCGGTGACCTCGTCCCTGACGAGGTCACCATCGGCATGGTCGAGGACCGGCTCGTGCAGGACGACGTCTCGGAGGGTTTCCTGCTCGACGGCTTCCCCCGCACCGTGCACCAGGCGGAGGTGCTCGACAGCCTGCTCCAGGAGCGTTCCGTCGCCGTCGACGTCGTCCTCGAGCTCGTGGTCGACGACGAGGAGGTCGTCCGCCGTCTCTCCGGCCGCCGCACCTGCCGGCAGTGCGGTCACGTCTGGCACGTGGACTTCGACCCGCCTGCCGACGCGGGCACCTGCGACCGGTGCACCGGCGAGCTGTTCCAGCGCGACGACGACAGCGAGGACACCATCCGGCACCGCCTGGAGGTCTACGCGGACCAGACCTCCCCGCTCATCGGCTACTACGGCGACAAGGGCCTGCTGCGCGGCGTGGACGCCACCGGCCCGGTCGAGGACGTCACCGACCGGGCCATCAACGTCCTGCGGCGCTTCGGCGACTGAGCGCCGATGCTCTCGAGCGAATGACACCGACGACGTGTTCCGGAAGAAGCGCGAACGGATGATCCAGATCAAGACCGACGCCGAAGTGGCGCTGATGCGCGAGGCCGGCCTCGTGGTCGGGCGGACGCTGGAGGCGCTCCGTGCCGCCACGGTGCCGGGGGTCACCACCAAGGAGCTGGACGAGCTGGCGGAGGCCACCATCCGCGGCGCGGGCGCGGTGCCGTCCTTCCTGCGGTACCAGCCGCACCCCTCGGTCCCACCGTTTCCCGCGTCCATCTGCGCCTCCGTGAACGACGAGATCGTGCACGGCATCCCGGGACGGCGGGTCCTGCGGGACGGTGACGTCATCTCGATCGACTGCGGCGCGATCCTCGCGGGCTGGCACGGGGACGCCGCGATCACCGTGCCCGTAGGCGAGGTGACCGACGAGGCTCGCGAGCTGCTGCGCGTGACCGAGGAGTCGATGTGGCGGGGCTTCGCCGCGGCCCGCCCCGGCGGCAGGCTCAGTGACATCAGCCACGCCATCGAGAGCTACGCGCGCTCGCAGGGCGGCTACGGGATCGTCGAGGAGTACGGCGGCCACGGCATCGGCACCGAGATGCACCAGGAGCCGCACCTGCTCAACTACGGACGGCCCGGGCGCGGACCCAAGCTCGTCACCGGCCTCGCCCTGGCCGTGGAGCCCATGCTCACGACGGGCTCACGGCTGACCAGGGAGCTGGAGGACGGCTGGACCGTCTCGACTGCCGACGGCGGGCTGTCCGCTCACTTCGAGCACACCTTCGTGCTCACCGACCGGGGCCCCTGGGTGCTCACCGCGCTCGACGGTGGCGCCGGACGGCTCGGTGCGCTGGGGGTCCAGGTCGCGTCGTGAGCGAGGACAGGGACCCGGTCCTGCGGGCCTCGGACGCCGACCGCGACGCGGTGGCGGACCGGCTCCGGGTCGCGCACACCGAGGGACGGCTGAGCGTGGAGGAGTACGGCGAGCGCCTGGACGCGGCGTTCGCGGCGCGGACCCTGGGCGACCTGGCGCTCCTCACGGCGGACCTGCCGCCGCCCGACCGCGCACCCGCCCGGACCGGGGACGAGCCGACACCGGGCCGGTCCACCGCGCCGGCCCGGCGGGAGCGGCGCGGCGGGGCGGCTCTGCAGGCGGCCTGGGGCACCTGGCTGGTGGCGGTCCTGGTCAACGTCGTGATCTGGGCGATCGTCTCCCTCAGCCAGCAGGACTGGGTCTACTTCTGGCCGGCCTGGGTCGGCGGACCATGGGGCGCGGTGCTGCTGGCCGGCACCCTGAGCGGCCGGTTCTCCCGGCCCCCAGGCCGCTGACCAGCGGGAACCCGGCCGCCCCGGGCGTTTTGGCGCTCCGGCCGGGGGTGGCGTAGACTTCCTCGCTGGCTCACGAGCCTCGGTCACGCACGCCCCGCGGCTGGGACGGCAGGCGAGACCACGTCACGAGTGGGCCCCCTGTGCACGACCGAACCACCTGCACGACCCTGCCCGGCGGGACCGCCGGGCACCGACCAGACCGGCGAGACGATTGCGGAGGACATGCCCAAGAAGGATGGGGTCATCGAGATCGAGGGCACCGTGGTCGAGGCGCTGCCGAACGCGTTCTTCCGCGTGGAGCTGACCAACGGCCACAAGGTCCTCGCTCACATCAGCGGGAAGATGCGCCAGCACTACATCCGGATCCTCCCCGAGGACCGGGTCGTGGTGGAGCTCAGCCCGTACGACCTCAACCGCGGCCGCATCGTCTACCGCTACAAGTGAACCCTTACCGCACACACCGATGTAACCCAGATCGAGGCTGAGTACACCCGATGAAGGTCAAGCCCAGCGTCAAGAAGATCTGCGACAAGTGCAAGGTGATCCGCCGTCACGGGCGGGTCATGGTGATCTGCGACAACGCACGTCACAAGCAGCGTCAGGGCTGATCGAGCCCCGCCGCAGGCACTGGCCCGCAGGACCTCTCGACCGACACGACAAGCGCGCTGCACCCCGGCGTCCGGGAACGGACGGCGGGTCACCCCCGGCACCAGGCCGGGGCCATCCACCCCGGGCGGGGTGGGGGAGCGGCGGGCACGACCTGGTGACACGAAGGAGAACCGCCCGATGGCACGACTCGTAGGCGTCGACCTCCCGCGCGAGAAGCGCGTGGAGATCGCCCTCACCTACATCTTCGGCGTCGGCCGCAGCCGCGCCGTCGAGACCCTCGCCAACACCGGCGTCAGCGCAGAGACCCGGGTCCGGGACCTGGGCGACGACGAGCTGGTCAAGCTCCGTGACTGGATCGAGGCCCACTACCAGATCGAAGGTGACCTGCGCCGCGAGGTGCAGGCCGACATCCGTCGCAAGGTCGAGATCGGCTGCTACGAGGGCATCCGGCACCGCCGGGGCCTGCCGGTCCACGGTCAGCGCACCCACACCAACGCCCGCACCCGCAAGGGTCCGCGCAAGGCGATCGCCGGCAAGAAGAAGGTCGGCAAGAAGTAGTCGCCCGCCCGAGTCACGGTCCGGGGCGAGAGCACCCGACCTTCCACAGAGCTTTCCCAGCCGAGTTGACCAGGAGTTCGTAAGCCGATGCCTCCGAAGAGCCGCCAGGGTGCGGGCACCAAGAAGGTGCGCCGCAAGGAGAAGAAGAACGTGGCCCACGGCCACGCACACATCAAGAGCACGTTCAACAACACCATCGTGTCGATCACCGACCCCGTCGGGAACGTCATCGCGTGGGCCTCCGCGGGCCACGTGGGGTTCAAGGGGTCGCGCAAGTCCACGCCGTTCGCGGCGCAGATGGCAGCGGAGAACGCCGCCCGTCGCGCCCAGGAGCACGGCATGCGCAAGGTCGACGTGTTCGTGAAGGGCCCGGGCTCGGGTCGCGAGACCGCGATCCGGTCGCTGCAGGCGGCCGGGCTCGAGGTCGGGACCATCCAGGACGTCACCCCCGTCCCGCACAACGGCTGCCGCCCGCCC
Source organism: uncultured Actinomycetota bacterium (assembly GCA_963726615.1). GTDB lineage: Bacteria > Actinomycetota > Actinomycetes > JACCUZ01 > JACCUZ01 > CAWDZK01. The sequence continues at coordinate 12,862 of CAVSCX010000010.1, forward strand.
AAGCGGCGCCGGGTCTAGGCCGGGAGGAGAAGGAATCATGGCTCGTTACACAGGTGCGGACTGCAAGCGCTGCCGCCGCGAGAAGATGAAGCTGTTCCTCAAGGGCTCCAAGTGCGAGTCCCCGAAGTGCCCGATCGAGATCCGCCCCTACCCGCCGGGCGAGCACGGCCGTGGCCGGACGAAGGACAGCGAGTACCTGCTGCAGATGCGGGAGAAGCAGAAGTGCGCGCGCATCTACGGCGTGCTCGAGAAGCAGTTCCGCGGGTACTACGACGAGGCGAACCGCCGCCAGGGCAAGACCGGCGAGAACCTGCTCCGCATCCTGGAGAGCCGCTTGGACAACGTGGTCTACCGGGCCGGGTTCGCCAAGAGCCGCGACATGGCCCGCCAGGTGGTCCGGCACGGGCACATCCTGGTCAACGGCCAGAAGGTCGACATCCCGTCGTACCGCGTGAGCGACAACGACATCGTCGAGGTGCGCGAGCGCTCGCTCGAGCTGACGCCGTTCGTCGTCGCTCGCGCCGAGATCGGCGAGCGCCCGGTGCCTGCGTGGCTCGAGGTCATCCCCACCCGGATGCGCATCCTCGTGCACTCCCTCCCGGCCCGGCAGGTCATCGACACGCCGGTCCAGGAGCAGCTCATCGTCGAGCTCTACTCGAAGTAGCACGACCAGCACGACCAGCACGACCAGTACGACCGGCACGACCCTCGGGGTGGCGGACAGATGCCACCCCGAGGCGCACATCGCGAGGCGTCATATGGCGGACGCCCGTGGAAGGGAACTGACGTGCTCATCGCACAGCGCCCCACCCTGGCCGAAGAGGTCGTCGACGACTACCGCTCGCGGTTCGTCATCGAGCCGCTCGAGCCCGGCTTCGGCTACACCCTCGGCAACAGCCTCCGGCGCACGCTGCTCTCCTCGATCCCGGGTGCCTCGGTCACCAGCATCCGCGTGGACGGCGTCCTGCACGAGTTCACCACCGTGCCCGGCGTCAAGGAGGACCTGACCGACATCATCCTCAACATCAAGGGGCTCGTCGTGAGCTCCGAGGTGGACGAGCCGGTCGTGATGTACCTGCGCAAGCAGGGTCCCGGCCCGGTCACTGCAGCCGACATCGCGCCTCCGGCCGGTGTCGAGGTGCACAACCCGGACCTGCACATCGCGACGCTGAACGCCAAGGGCAAGCTCGAGATGGAGCTCACGGTCGAGCGCGGCCGCGGCTACGTGTCGGCCGTGCAGAACAAGCAGCAGGGCCAGGAGATCGGCCGGATCCCGGTCGACTCGATCTACTCGCCGGTGATGAAGGTGACCTACAAGGTCGAGGCGACCCGGGTCGAGCAGCGCACGGACTTCGACAAGCTTGTCGTCGACGTCGAGACCAAGCGTTCGATGCTGCCCCGTGACGCGATGGCATCGGCCGGCAAGACCCTGGTCGAGCTGTTCGGGCTGGCCCGCGAGCTGAACGTCGAGGCCGAGGGCATCGACATGGGCCCGTCGCCGACCGACGCCGCGCTCGCCGCCGACCTGGCGCTCCCGGTGGAGGACCTCGAGCTGACAGTCCGGTCCTACAACTGCCTCAAGCGTGAGGGCATCCACACGGTGGGCGAGCTCGTCTCGCGCAGCGAGGCCGACCTGCTCGACATCCGCAACTTCGGGGCGAAGTCGATCGACGAGGTCAAGGCCAAGCTGCACTCGATGGGCCTCGCGCTCAAGGACAGTCCGCCCGGGTTCGACCCGAGCACCGCTGTCGACAACTACGGCTCCGACGACGACACGGCCTATGTCGAGGACGAGCAGTACTGAGGGACCACGAGACCCTCAGTCCACTGTCGTAGCGCACCGAGAACTGGAGAACCCTGACCATGCCTACGCCCACCAAGGGAGCGCGCCTCGGCGGCGGCCCGGCGCACGAGCGGCTGATGCTGGCCAACCTCGCCACCGCCCTGTTCGAGCACGGCAAGATCACCACCACCGAGGCGAAGGCCAAGCGGTTGCGGCCGCTGGCCGAGCGCCTGATCACCTTTGCGAAGCGTGGTGACCTGCACGCCCGGCGCCGGGTGATGACAGTCGTCCGCGACAAGGGCGTGGTGCACGAGCTCTTCACCGAGATAGGGCCCCGCTTCGAGAACCGGCAGGGTGGCTACACCCGGATCACGAAGATCGGGCCGCGCAAGGGCGACAACGCCCCCATGGCGGTGATCGAGCTCGTCGAGGCGCTGACGGCCAAGGCCGAGACGGTTCGCGAGGCGGCTGCAGCCACGTCGACCGCGGCGAAGAAGTCGACCGCCAAGAAGGCTCCGGCCAAGAAGGCCGCGGCGGCCGAGGTGCAGGCGGACGCCGGCGACGCGCCGTACGGCGAGGGGTCTTCTGCCACAGAGGCGGAGGGCTTCGCCATCAAGGGCAACGCCGGCTCGATGAAGTACCACGTGCCGGGAAGCCCGCACTACGACCGCACCGACGCCGAGGTCTGGTTCGCCACGACCGACGCAGCCGAGAAGGCCGGCTTCCAGCCGACCGGCTGGGGCACCGACCACCCGTACGGCGAGGGCTCGCACGCCCCGCTCGACGACCCGGCTTCGGCACCGGACGGCTACCCGGTCAAGGGCAACGCCGACTCGATGAAGTACCACACGCCGGAGAGCCCTTCCTACGACCGCACTGTCGCCGAGGTCTGGTTCGCCAGCGCCGAGGCCGCCGAGGCAGCCGGCTTCGAGGGCACTGCGGCGGACGAGGGCGCATCCTCGGACTAGGGGCGGATGTCCTGAGCACCCGAAGCCCGCACGACGTGACCGAGCCCGCCGCACCCCTCGCAGGGGACGGCGGGCTCGTCCGTCTGCGGCTCGACCTCGGGTACGACGGGACGGCCTTCGCCGGCTGGGCGGTGCAGCCCGGGCAGCGCACCGTGCAGGCCGAGGTCGAGGCTGCGCTGGCCACCGTCCTGCGACTGCCGCGGGTGCGCACCATCTGCGCGGGCCGCACCGACGCCGGCGTCCACGCGCGCGGCCAGGTCGCCCACGTCGACCTGCCGGCCGCTGCCTGGGACGGCGACGAGCGGGCACTGGGCCGCCGGCTCGCCGGGCTGCTGCCGGCCGACATCGGTGTCCGCGCGGTACGCCGGGCGCCGGACGGCTTCGACGCGCGGTTCTCGGCGCTGTGGCGGCGCTACGCCTACCGGGTCAGCGAGCACCCCTTCGGCGCCGACCCGCTGCGGCGCCGTGACGTGCTCGCGCACTGCCGGCCCCTCGACCTCGACGCGATGGCCGCCGCTGCCCGGTCGCTGCTGGGCGAGCACGACTTCGCGGCGTACTGCCGGCGCCGCGAGGGCGCGACGACGGTGCGCACCCTGCTCGAGCTGTCGTGGCGCCGGGACGACGAGCTGCTCGTCGCCACGGTGATGGCCGACGCGTTCTGCCACAACATGGTGCGGGCGCTCGTGGGCGCCTCGCTCGCCGTCGGAGAGGGGCGACGGCCCGAGCACTGGCCGGCCGAGGTGCTGGCGGGGCTGGTCCGCCGCCCGGACGTGGCGGTTGCCCCGCCGCACGGCCTGACCCTGGAGGAGGTCCACTACCCCGTGGATGCCGAGCTGTCCGAGCGCGCGGTGGCCGCTCGCCGCCGCCGAGGGAGGACCAGGTGACCACCCCACCGCACCGCCGGAGGGGCCACCTCGCCCCCTGCCAGGGCGGACGCTCACGTCCGGACGGTGACGGCGCATGACTGTCTCCGTGAGCCGCGAGGAGCTCCTCGTCGCCCTCTCGGCGCGCATCCTGGCGCTGCCCGACGACCACCCCAGGTCGGTGGCCGTGACCGGCATGTCCTGCGCAGGGAAGACGACACTCGCCGGTGAGCTCGCCACTGTCGTCGCCGGGGCCGGCCGGCCGGTGGTCGCGGTCGCCTACGACGACTTCCACCACGCGCGCGAGCGCCGGTACCGGCTGGGCCGGGACTCGGCCGAGGGCTATCTCGACGACGCCTTCGACCCGTCGGCGCTTCGGCGGCTGGTGCTCGAGCCCGTCGCCGCCGGCGCGGCCGACCTCACAGCGGCGTCGTACGACCTCGCCGACGACCGGCCGGTCGCACCGGACCCGGTGCCGCTGCCGCCGGACGCGGTGGTGCTCGTCGAGGGCTCCTTCCTGCTCGTGCCCGAGATCGCCGAAGCCTGGGACCTCGCCGTGATGGTGGTCGCCGACCCGGCCCAGGTCCTCGCCCGTGCGCTGGTCCGGGACGCCGACCTGGGCAGCCCCCAACAGGTCCGCGAGCTGTACCTGCGCCGCTACCTGGCGGCCGAGGCACTGCACCAGGAGCGCGACGACCCCTGGTCGCACGCCGACGCCGTCGTCGACCTCAGCGACCCGACGGCGCCTCGCCTGCTGCGCTGACCGGGCAGGCGAAGCGGGCGCCGGCAAAGGCAGCGATCACTCCTGCGCCGTCCGGTCGGGGGCACGCTCTGCACCCAGCTGGGTCTCGGTGCCGGTGAAGCCCACCGAGCGGTAGACCCGGATGGCCAGGTACTCGGGGTCGGCGACCATGACCAGGGTCCGAGCGCCCAGCTCGCCGAGGCCGTACCCGCCGACGTGGTGGACCAGCGTCCCGGCCAGGCCACGTCCGCGCGCGTCGGGGTGGGTGGCGACGGTCTGGAACCTGGCGAGGCCAGGCCCGGCGGTCAGCAGGCCGAGATGGCTCACCAGGCGGTCGCCCAGGAAGGCGCCGAACCAGCCGCCGTGACCGGCGTGGGTGAGGGCCCGGTAGGTCGCGGCCCTGCGCTGCAGGAACTCGCGGTGGCTGTCAGGGTCGCTCTCCTCGTCGATCAGGGTCATCTCCAGCTCGATGCTCTGCGCCCAGTCGTCGTCGGAGGCGAAGAGCCGGTACGTCGCCTCGGTGTTCGGGCGCGGCGGCGGATGTACCGCTGTCGCGGTCATGACAGTCGACGCCTCGACGGAGAACCCCCGGTCGACGAACGCGCCGAGGTCACCCGCCCGCCTGCCGGTCCCGTCGACCCCGATCGCCACGTGGGCGGACCCGGGGAACGCTGCGGCGAACCGCGCCAGCCAGCGGTCCGTCTCATCGGCCGGCGGCGGGACTGCCAGGAGCAGGAAGTTGCCCCACCAGAACGTGGGGTTGTGCGGGCTGCGGACCACCACGTGGTCCCCGAGGACCTCCACCGTGCTCCCGCCGCGCCGCAGCAGTGCGATGTCGGTGCGGAAGCCCAGCGACTCGATGTCCACGGCGGGCGACTGTAACTGGCTCGCGCGCCGGGGCTCGCTGGCCCACACTCGTGACACGTGGGCCACGTCGACGTCAACGGGATCAGCTACTACCTGCCGGACGGTCGGTGTCTGCTCTCGGACGCGGTGTTCCGGGTCGGCGACGGCGCGAAGGTCGCGCTCGTGGGCGCGAACGGGGCCGGCAAGACGACCCTGCTCAAGCTTGTCGCCGGGGACCTCGACCCCCACGAGGGCTCGATCGGCCGGTCCGGCGGGCTCGGGGTCATGCGGCAGTTCGTCGGCTCGGTGCGCGACGACTCGTCCGTGCGAGACCTGCTCGTCTCGGTCGCCCCGCCGGCGGTCCGCTCCGCGGCGGCGGCGCTCGAGGCGGCCGAGCTGGCGATGATGGAGCACGACGACGAGAAGACGCAGATGCGCTACGCGCAGGCGATCTCCGACTGGGCCGACGCCGGCGGCTACGACGCCGAGGTGCTCTGGGACACCTGCACGGTCGCTGCGCTCGGCATCCCGTTCGAGAAGGCGCAGTGGCGGGAGGTGCGGACGCTCTCCGGCGGGGAGCAGAAGCGGGTGGTGCTCGAGGCGCTGCTCCGCGGGCCGGACGACGTCCTGATGCTGGACGAGCCGGACAACTACCTCGACGTGCCGGGAAAGCAGTGGCTCGAGGACGCGCTGCGCGAGTCCCCGAAGACCGTCCTGTTCGTCAGCCACGACCGCGAGCTGCTGGCACGGACCGCGACCCGGGTGGTGACCGTCGAGCTCGGCGCCGGCGGCAACACGACCTGGACCCACGGCGGTGGCTTCGCGACCTACCACGAGGCGCGCAGTGAGCGGTTCGCCCGCCTCGAGGAGCTCCGCCGCCGATGGGACGAGGAGCACGCCAAGATCAAGGCTCTGGTCCTCATGTACAAGCAGAAGGCTGCGTACAACGACGGCATGGCCTCGCGCTACCAGGCCGCCGTCACCCGTCTGCGCATGTTCGAGGAGGCCGGCCCGCCGCAGGCCATCCCCATGCAGCAGGACGTCAGCATGCGTCTGCGGGGTGCGCGTACCGGCAAGCGCGCCGTCGTCTGCGAGAACCTCGAGCTCACCGGGCTGATGAAGCCGTTCGACCTCGAGGTCTGGTACGGGGACCGGGTGGCCGTCCTCGGCTCCAACGGTTCGGGCAAGTCGCACTTCCTGCGGCTGCTGGCCCGCGGCGGCAGCGACCCCGATGCCGAGCACCGACCGGTCGAGGACCTGGTCATCGGGCCGGTCGCGCACTCCGGGCGCGCCCGACTCGGCGCGCGGGTGCGTCCGGGCTGGTTCGCCCAGACGCACGAGCACCCCGAGCTTGTCGGACGGACGCTGCTCGACATCCTCTGGCGCGGTGACGAGCACCGGGAGGGGATGGGCCGTGAGCCGGCGTCGCGCGCGCTGGACCGCTACGAGCTCGCCCACGCCGCAGAGCAGCGCTTCGAGACGCTCTCGGGCGGCCAGCAGGCCCGGCTGCAGATCCTGCTGCTCGAGCTGTCCGGCGCCACGATGCTGCTGCTCGACGAGCCGACCGACAACCTCGACCTGGTCTCGGCCGAGGCCCTGGAGGAAGGGCTGTCGGCCTTCGACGGGACGGTGCTGGCGGTCACCCACGACCGGTGGTTCGCACGAGGCTTCGACCGGTTCCTGGTGTTCGGCGCCGACGGCGCCGTGTACGAGTCCGACGAGCCGGTCTGGGACGAGGGCCGGGTGCAGCGCGCCCGCTGACGGGCCGGTGTGACGCTCGGCCACCGCGCGGCAGGCACTCGTGATGTTCCTGGGGGTTTCACCCGGATTGCGGACGCGTTACGGTGCGATCTTCGCGTCCCCGCCGGCCCTCTCTGGAGACCTCATGCACCCCCTCCGTGCAACCCGTCGCCTGGCGCTGCTCGCAGCTCTCTCGGCCCTCGTCGCCCTCGCCGTGCCGCTGTCCGCGACACCGGCCGGTGCCGACCACACGCCGACCCCTTCCCGGGTGACCCTGATGGGCTCGCTGATGAGCGAGCTCGGCTGCGGGGGTGACTGGGACGAGGGCTGTACGGCGACGGACATGAGTCCAATCGCCGGCACCACGACGTACCAGCTCACCGGGACGCTGCCCGCGGGCAGCTACGAGTTCAAGGTGCGGCTCAACGGCGCCTGGACCGAGAACTACGGAGTCAACGGCGGCGCCGACGGCAGCAACTACCCGTTGCGGCTCGACGAGACGACGGCTCTGATCTTCACCTACGACCACACGACGCACGAGACGACGGTGCTGCCGCAGGGGTGGGCACCCGCAACCGCGCCGACCGCCGCAGACCGCCAGCTCGCGCGTGACAGCCTTCGCGCGCCGCTCACTCGCGAGCGGTTCTACTTCGTCATGGCCGACCGGTTCGCCGACGCGGACCCGGCCAACAACCAGGGCGGCCTCTCCGGCGACCGCGACGTCACGGGCTACGACCCCACGGGCAAGGGGTGGTACCACGGCGGCGACATCGCCGGCCTGACCAAGAAGCTCAGCTACATCAAGCGTCTCGGCACGACCGCGATCTGGCTCACACCGTCGTTCAAGAACAAGCCGGTCCAGGGCACGGGTTCCGCGAAGAGTGCGGGCTACCACGGCTACTGGGTCACCGACTTCACCCAGATAGACCCGCACTTCGGCACCAACGCCGAGCTCGGCCGCTTCATCAAGAAGGCGCACGCCAAGAAGATGAAGGTCTTCTTCGACATCATCACCAACCACACCGCTGACGTCCTCGGCTACCCGGACTCGGCATACGTCGACAACGCCGGCATCCGCTCGGTTCCGTACGTGTCCAAGGCTACGAGCCCCTACACCGACGTCAACGGGACGCCGTTCGACGACGCGGCCTACGCCGCCGGTGGGAACGGCTTCCCGCCGGTCGACCTCACGTCGTTCCCGTACACGCCGACTTTCCTGACTCCGGCGGACCGGACCGCCAAGACCCCGGCGTGGCTCAACGACCCGACGATGTACCACAACCGCGGGACCTCGACGTTCTCCGGCGAGAACAGCCTGTACGGCGACTTCCCCTCCGGCGACAAGTCGGCCCTCGACGACCTCTGGACCGAGCGGCCCGCCGTCGTGATGGGCATGGAGGACATCTACAAGACATGGGTCGACTTCGGTGTCGACGGCTTCCGCATCGACACCGTCAAGCACGTGAACATGGAGTTCTGGCAGCAGTTCGCACCGGCCATCGAGCAGGAGGCTGCGAAGATCGGCAACCCGGACTTCTTCTCCTTCGGCGAGGTCTTCGACGCCAGCGCCGAGTACATGTCCCAGTACACGACGACGGGCCGGCTGCAGGCCACGCTGGACTTCGGCTTCCAGGACCGGTCTCGTCGGTTCGACCAGGGCAAGCGCACGACAGACCTGGCCGAGTTCTTCGCCAACGACGACTACTACACGGACGCTGACAGCAACGCCTACCAGCTGCCGACGTTCCTCGGCAACCACGACATGGGCCGGGTCGGCTACTTCATCAAGGCCGACCACGGGACGGCGACGGGCTCCGAGCTGCTGCAGCGCGACCAGCTCCTGCACTCGCTGATGTACCTCACCCGAGGGCAGCCGGTCGTCTACTACGGCGACGAGCAGGGCTTCATCGGGGACGGTGGTGACCAGGACGCCCGCCAGGACATGTTCGCGAGCAAGGTCGAGACCTACAACGACGATCAGATGATCGGCACCGCGACCGGCAGCCGCGACCGCTACGACAAGCGCTCGCCGATGTACCGCTACATCAGCGACCTCTCCGACCTGGTCGCCGAGCACCCGACGCTGCGTGACGGTGCTCAGGTTCAGCGGTATGCCGTGAACGAGGCCGGCGTCTTCGCAGTGAGCCGCATCGACCGCCGCAAGAAGGTCGAGTACGTCGTGGCGCTGAACAACTCCGCCGAGCCCCGGCGGGTCGACCTGCCGACATATTCGGCGGGCATGCGGTTCGACGGTCTGTGGCCCGAGCACACACCGGACCTGCGGTCGGGCAGGGACAAGGCGATCTCGGTGACGGTGCCGGCGCTGTCGGCGCGGGTCTGGAAGGCGAGCCGGTCCCTCGCGAAACGCTCCTCCGCCCCCGGCATCACGTTCACGTCCTTGCAAGCCGGAAGCAACATCGGCAAGCGGGCCGAGATCGGCGTGACCGCAGACGCCGACTCGTTCAGCCAGGTGTCGTTCGCCTTCCGGCCGTACGGCACGACGGACTGGACCTACCTGGGAACCGACGACAACGCGCCCTACCGCGTCTTCCATGACGTCAGCGGGGTCGCGCGGGGCACCTTGCTCGAGTACCGCGCGGTGCTCAAGGACTCCTCGGGACACCTGTCGTCGACCTCGACGATCGGGATCGCGGGTGACGCCAAGCCGGTCAAGGAGCCGACCGTGGTCTCCGTCACGGTCGCCGGAGACTTCAACTCCGAGGTCGGCTGCCCGGCGGACTGGTCGCCGGACTGCCAGGCGGCGCACCTGACCCAGGGCCCGGACGGGCTGTGGACCGGGTCGTTCGACATCCCGGTCGGCTCGTGGCAGTACAAGATCGCGATCAACGACAGCTGGGACGTCAACTACGGGGCGGGCGGCGCCCGCAACGGTGGCAACATCAGCCTGGTGCTCCCCGGCGCGACGACAGTCTCGTTCTCCTATGACCCGTTGACCCACGTGGTCACGACGGTGCCGCCGTCGTCCTGAGCGTGCTCGGGGTTCCTGGGCGCCGGCCGGGTGCCCCGGAACGGGGGAGGCGGCCGGCGGCGGAGGGCCCGATCGCGGGCGGGGGCAGGGTGCCCGAGGCGGTTTTGACCGGCTCCGGCGGCGGGCGGTAGTCTGCGAGGTCGTTGTGCCCACCCGGCGGGTGCCGGCACGAGTGATCTTGGCCCCAGCAACCCGACCGACAACAAGAAGGCCCCAGCGTGCGCACGTACAGCCCCAAGCCCGGCGACGTCCAGCGTCAGTGGCACGTGATCGACGCCACCGACGTCGTGCTCGGCCGGCTCGCCACCCAGGCGGCGACCCTGCTGCGAGGCAAGCACAAGCCGATCTACGCCCCGCACGTGGACACCGGCGACTTCGTCATCGTGGTCAACGCGGGCAAGGTCGCCCTGACCGGCAACAAGCGGGAGGCCAAGCTGGCCTACCGCCACTCGGGCTTCCCGGGCGGACTCACGGCGACGCCGTACAGCGTCCTGCTCGAGAAGCACCCGGAGCGTGCGGTCGAGAAGGCGGTCAAGGGGATGCTCCCGCACAACAGCCTCGGCCGGGCGATGGCGCGCAAGCTCAAGGTCTACGCCGGTCCGGAGCATCCCCACCAGGGTCAGGCGCCGACGCCGTTCGAGATCACCCAGGTCGCGCAGTAGCGACACCTGCTCCGCACGACCCATCGACGGAAGAGAAGCTGAGAGACATCGTGGCCGAGACCACCAGCACCACCAGCCCCACCGAGGACACCGCCGAGCCGGCGCCCGAGAGCTTCACGACGGAGTCGTCGTCGGAGACGTTCACAGCGGCGACGCCCCGCGAGATCGTCACCGCTCCCGGCGCGGCCACCGGCCGCCGCAAGCAGGCCATCGCGCGGGTCCGGCTGGTGCCGGGCAGCGGCCGCTGGGTCGTCAACGGCAAGGCGCTCGACGTCTACTTCCCGAACAAGGTCCACCAGCAGCTGGTCAACGACCCGTTCGTGACACTCGGTGCCGAGGAGCGGTTCGACGTCGTCGCCCGCATCCACGGCGGCGGCAGCTCCGGACAGGCCGGCGCGCTGCGCCTGGCGATCGCGCGGGCCCTCAACGAGATCGACGAGGAGGGCAACCGCCCGTCGCTCAAGCGGGCCGGCTTCCTCACGCGTGACCCGCGGGTCAAGGAGCGGAAGAAGTACGGGCTGAAGAAGGCCCGCAAGGCGCCTCAGTACAGCAAGCGCTGACCGGCGGCGCGCGGCGCGTGGGACGGATCTTCGGCACCGACGGCGTCCGGGGCCTGGCCAACCGGGACCTCACGGCCGAGCTGGCGCTCGACCTGTCGGTGGCCGCCGCGCACGTCCTCGGCGACGTGGGTGCCTTCGAGGGGCACCGCCCGACCGCTGTCGTGGGCCGCGACCCGAGGGCGTCGGGTGAGTTCCTGTCGGCAGCGGTGGTGGCCGGGCTCGCCAGCGCCGGCGTCGACGTGCTGGACGTCGGGGTGCTGCCCACGCCGGCAGTCGCGTTCCTCACTGCGGACCTGGGTGCCGACCTCGGCGCTGTCATCTCGGCGAGTCACAACCCGATGCCCGACAACGGGCTGAAGTTCCTCGCGCGCGGCGGTCACAAGCTGGCCGACGAGCTCGAGAACGCGATCGAGGGCCGGTTGCGCGAGCAGTGGCAGCGCCCGACCGGCGCCGCCGTGGGCCGGGTCCGTCAGGACGCCACGGCCGGCGCGCGCTATGTCGAGCACCTGCTGTCCCGGCTGCCGCACAGCCTCGCCGGGTTGACGGTGGTCCTGGACACGGCGCACGGCGCCGCCCACCTGGTCGCACCGGAGGTGCTCCGCCGAGCGGGGGCCGAGGTCGTCGCGATCGGCGACCGGCCGGACGGGCTGAACATCAACGACGGCTACGGATCGACCCACCTCGACCGGCTGCGCGAGGCCGTGGTCGCCCACGGCGCCGACGCCGGGGTTGCCCTCGACGGCGACGCGGACCGCTGCCTCGCGGTCGACGCGCGCGGCGAGATCGTCGACGGTGACCAGATCATGGCGGTGCTCGCCCTGTCGCTGCGCGAGGCCGGCCAGCTGCCGCAGGACACTGCGGTCGTGACGGTCATGTCCAATCTGGGTTTCCGGCTCGCGATGGCCCGCGAGGGTGTGACCGTCGTGGAGACCGCCGTCGGCGACCGCTACGTCCTCGAGGCCATGAAGGCCGGCGGTTTCGTCCTCGGCGGCGAGCAGTCCGGCCACGTGATCTTCTCCGAGCACGCCACCACCGGCGACGGAACGCTCACCGCGATGCACCTGCTCGCGCGGGTCGCGGCCACCGGCAAGCCGCTGGAGGAGCTCGCCGCGGTGATGGACCGGCTCCCGCAGGTGCTGGTCAACGTCCGCGGCGTCGACCGCGGCGGGGTCGACAACTGCGAGCCGTTGCAGGCCGCGGTCCGCGACGCCGAAGCCGAGCTGGGCGGCGCCGGCCGGGTGCTGCTGCGGCCGAGCGGCACCGAGCCGGTCGTACGAGTGATGGTCGAGGCGCCCGAGCGGGGCCAGGCCGACGCCGTCGCCGAGCGGCTCGCGGACGTCGTGCGCACCCACCTCGCGCTGTAGGTCGCTCAGAGCTTCCGCAGGCGGACCCGGCGGACGGCGTGGTCCGGACCCTTCTCGAGCACCAGCGTCGCGCGGCCGCGGGTCGGCAGGATGTTCTGCCGCAGGTTCGGCTCGTTCACCTCGGCCCAGATCGCCAGCGCCGTCTCACGGGCGTCCTCGTCGGAGAGGCCGGCGTAGCGGCGGAAGTAGGACGCCGGGTCCGCGAAGGCCGTCCGGCGCAGCCGGAGGAACCGCTCGACGTACCAGCGACGCACGTCGTCGGTGGCGGCGTCGACGTACACCGAGAAGTCGAAGTAGTCCGAGACGCTCATCCGGCTGCGGCCGTCCGCCTGCGGGCGCGGCGGCTGGAGGACGTTGAGGCCCTCCACGACCAGGATGTCGGGTGCGCGGACCATCACGCTCTCGTCCTTGACGACGTCGTAGCCGAGGTGCGAGTAGACCGGGGCCGGCACCTCGGGCTCGCCCGCCTTCACGGCTGCAAGGAACCGCAGCAGCGCGCGCTGGTCGTACGTCTCGGGGAAGCCCTTGCGGCCCAGGATCCCGCGTCGCTCGAGCTCGCTGTTCGGGAGCAGGAAGCCGTCGGTGGTCACCAGCGAGACCTTCGGATGGTGCGGCCAGCGGGCCAGGAGCTCCCGCAGCAGCCGCGAGGTCGTGCTCTTGCCGACGGCCACGCTGCCGGCGACACCGACGACGAACGGAACCCGCGCCGACTCCTCGCCGAGAAAGGTGGAGGTCGCGTGGTGCCGCTCGTACGCGGCCGTGACCTGGAGGTTGAGCAGTCGCGACAGTGGCAGGTAGACCTCCTCGACCTCGGTCAGGTCGATTGTCTCGCCGAGACCGCGGAGTCGCGTCACGTCCCTGTCGTCGAGGGTCAGGGGGGTGGTGTCACGCAGGGCGCTCCACCGGTCGCGGTCGATCTGCACGTACGGCGAGCGCGCGGGCACCGCCGGGCCCGACGGCCTCGGCGCCTGCTCCGGGGGCGGGCTCACGGCCGATACCCTGTCACCCATGTGCGGCATCGTGGGCTACGTCGGAGACCAGTCGGCCCTCGGGGTCGTGATCGAGGGGCTCCGGCGCCTCGAGTACCGCGGCTACGACTCGGCCGGCGTCGCCCTCCTCACCGACGGCAAGCTCTCGACCGAGAAGAAGGCCGGCAAACTCGCCAACCTGGTTGCCGCACTGGAGGAGGACCCGCCCGGCGCCGCGACCACCGGGATGGGCCACACCCGCTGGGCCACCCACGGCGCCCCCAACGACCGCAACGCGCACCCGCACGTCGACTGCACCGGCTCGGTGGCAGTGATCCACAACGGCATCATCGAGAACTTCGCGGCGCTGCGGGCCGAGCTCGAGGCGCGCGGGCACACCCTCTCCAGCGAGACCGACACCGAGGCGGTCGCGCATCTGCTCGAGGAGGAGTGCCGGCCGGCTGACGGCGACGGTGCCGTCGATCTCGCGGGGGCGATGCGGCGGGTCTCCCAGCGGCTGCAGGGTGCATTCACCCTCGTCGCCACCCACGTCGACGCGCCGGACGTCGTCGTGGGCGCGCGGCGCAACTCACCGCTGGTCGTCGGGCGCGGGAAGGGCGAGAACTTCCTCGCCTCCGACGTCGCCGCATTCATCGCTCACACTCGCGACGCCGTCGAGCTCGGCCAGGACCAGGTCGTCGAGCTCCGCCGCGACGGAGTCGTCGTGACCGACTTCGACGGCAACCCGGGCGAGGTGCACGAGTACCACGTCGACTGGGACCTCTCGGCCGCCGAGAAGGGCGGCTACGACTACTTCATGCTCAAGGAGATCGACGAGCAGCCGCAGGCAGTCGCGGACACGATGCTCGGCCGGCTCGACGACGACAACAGGCTCGTCCTGGACGAGATGCGGCTCTCCGACGACGACCTGCGGGAGATCGACAAGATCATCGTCGTGGCCTGCGGGACTTCTTTCCACGCCGGCCTGGTCGCGAAGTACGCCATCGAGCACTGGTGCCGTATTCCGTGCGAGGTCGAGCTGGCGTCGGAGTTCCGCTACCGCGACCCGGTCCTCACCCGGTCGACCCTCGTCGTCGCGATCTCGCAGTCCGGCGAGACGATGGACACCCTGATGGCGCTGCGGCACGCACGGGAGCAGAAGGCCAAGGTGCTGGCGATCTGCAACACCAACGGCTCGACGATGCCGCGGGAGTCCGACGCCGTGCTGTACACGCACGCCGGACCGGAGGTGGCGGTCGCCTCGACCAAGGGCTACCTCACCCAGATCGTGGCCTGCTTCCTCGTCGGGCTCTACCTGGCACAGGTCCGTGGGACGAAGTACGGCGACGAGATCGCGGCTGTTGTCGAGGACCTCCGTGCCATGCCGGCCAAGATGCAGACCGTTCTCGACTCGCTCGATCCGGTACGCGAGCTGGCCCAGGAGCTGGCGGGCGCGACGTCGGTGCTGTTCCTGGGCCGGCATGTCGGCTACCCGACCGCACTCGAGGGCGCGCTCAAGCTCAAGGAGCTTGCCTACATGCACGCCGAGGGCTTCGCCGCCGGTGAGCTCAAGCACGGTCCGATCGCGCTCATCGAGGAGGGTGTCCCGGTCATCACCGCGGTGCCTTCGCCGCTCGGCCGCAGCGTGCTGCACGACAAGGTGGTGTCGAACCTGCAGGAGGTGCGGGCCCGGGGTGCGCGGACGATCGTGATCGCCGAGGAGGGCGACACGGCGGTGGAGCCGTACGCGGACGTCGTGATCCGGGTGCCGGAGGCGCCGACCCTGCTCCAGCCGCTGCTGTCGACGATCCCCTTGCAGGTCTTCGCCTGCGCGATGGCAACCGTCCGGGGCCACGACGTGGACCAGCCCCGCAACCTCGCCAAGTCCGTCACGGTCGAGTAGCTCACGCTGCTCGAGCAGCCCGGATCGGCCGCTCCTGCGCAGGGGTTCCCGGACGACGGCACCGGGTCTAGGGTCGGGTTCAAGATCGGGACCCATACCCAGACCGGGAGGAACTCCCATGCCTCACGTCCCCCGACGCCGAACCGTCGGCGTGTTCGGAGCGGTCGCGTCGATCGCAGCGCTTGCCCTCGTGGCGCCATCGGCCGTCTCGGCGGACCGCGCGCGCGACCTGTCGCCGCGGCCCGACCCCGCTGGCATCATCAACCTGCCGCGCGGTTTCAGCTACGACGCCCTCGCGACGTCGGGTGCCACGCCGGTCCGCTCGACGGAGAGCGGCAAGTCCTTCCTCATGCCGGAGGACAGCGACGCCAACGTCGTGGTTCGCGACCGCCGGGGGCGGAGCTGGCTGCTCACGGCACACGAGCTCACCGCCGTCCGCCCGGGTGAGACGTTCCTCGGCGACGACGGCAAGGCGTTCGTTCCCGAGCAGGCGACGGTCGACGACGGCGACGTCGACGGCTGGGGCTCGGTCACCCGGATCCCGCTGACGCGCGACGGCCGGCACGCCGGCCCGGCCGAGGTCATCACCACCGGACTGCACAACCTCTGTGCCGGCGCCCTCACGCCCTGGGGCACGTTCCTGGTGAACGAGGAGTTCCCCTTCCCCGGGGACACGACCGCCCCCTTCCGGTCCGGCTGGGTCTGGGAGATCGACCCGACCACCGGTGCTCAGACGAAGCTCACCGGCATGGGTCGCTTCAGCCACGAGCAGGAGGCGCTCGCCGCTGACGGCGCGTGGTACCTCACCGACGACCTCGGCACCGACAAGTTCCTCTACCGCTTCGTCCCGGACACCCCGCGAAACCTCGTCGCGGGCACGCTGTACGGCCTGCTGTTCAACAAGGCCACCGGGACGGGCACCTGGGTGGAGATCCCGGACGCGAACCTCAGCGACCCGCACGGATACCTCGTGGGCAAGGGGTACAACCCGGCGACCCAGGGCTTCTCCAAGGGAGAGGGCATCGTCGCCACGCCGGACGGGAAGGGTCTGATCTTCGCCGAGTCCGGCACGCCCACGTCGTCCAACGCCGGCAGGGTGTGGAAGTTCACCGACCTCACGGCAGCCGGACTGAAGGGCTCGGTCATCGCCGAGGGCAGCTTCGACACCATCAGCCACCCGGACAACGTCCGGTTCACACCGTCCGGTGACCTGCTGATCCTCGAGGACAACGGCTCGGCACTCGGAAGCGTCCCGGCGACCGGCGGGATGAACGGCATCTGGGTGCTGCCCAAGGGCAAGACGGGGACGGCGAACGCCAGGCTGTTCGCCACCCTGCCCTTCGGCGCCGAGCCGACCGGACCCTGGTTCAGCACGAACGGGCGGCTCCTGTACCTGTCGATCCAGGGCGAGCCGAGCAGGACCATCGTGATCCGCGGGCCGTGGCAGAAGCACCACGACGACGACCACGACGACTGAGAGGGCGGCCGACAGTCCAGGTCGCCGGCCGGAGCGTGCCGTAGCGCTCTCCGGCCGGCGACCGGCCGTCCCTGTCCGTCCGGGCAGCCTGCGTGCGACGCTGTCGGCGTGATCATCGGTGTGGGCATCGACGTCGTCGACGTCGCGCGTTTCGTCGAGACGCTGGACCGCACGCCGCGGTTGCGGGAGCGACTGTTCACCGACGCGGAGCAACAGCTGCCGCCGAACTCGCTGGCTGCCAGGTTCGCCGCCAAGGAGGCCTTCGCCAAGGCGCTCGGTGCGCCGGTGGGAATGCGCTGGCGGGACGCCGAGATCCATCGGGACCAGGACGGGAGGCCGCACCTGTCTATGCGCGGCACGGTGGCGGCTCGGGCCGAGATGCTCGGCGTCCGGCGCACGCACATCTCGTTGAGCCACGATGCCGGCATCGCGTCGGCGGTCGTGATCGTGGAGGACTGACCGGTGCGGGCGGCGTACGACGTCGACGCCGTGCGGGCGGCCGAGCAGCCGCTGCTCGACAGCCTGCCCGAGGGGGCGCTGATGGCGCGGGCCGCGGCGGGCCTGACGCGGGTCTGCGCTGCCATGCTGGACGGCGTCTACGGCGCCCGGGTGCTGCTGCTCGTGGGAGCCGGCAACAACGGCGGTGACGCCCTCGTCGCGGGGGCGGCCCTGGCGGGCCGCGGTGCGCGGGTCGACGCGCTGCTGCTGGCCGACCGGGTCCACGACGCAGGGCTCGCCGCGTTCACCCGCGCGGGCGGCAGGTGTGTCGCTGACCTGCCTGGCGACCCCGATGCGCTCGACCTGGTGGTCGACGGGATCGTCGGCATCGGCGGCAGGGGCGGCCTCCGGGAGCGTGCTGCCGCCGTCGTGCGCCACCTGCCCGAGGGTGCCCCTCTCGTTGCCGTCGACGTGCCGAGCGGGGTGGATGCCGCGACCGGCGAGGTCGAGGGGGCCGTGGTGACCGCCGACGTGACAGTGACCTTCGGGGCGTTGAAGACCGGGCTGCTGGTGGATCCTGGTGCCGGGCACGCCGGGGTGGTCGAGCTCGTGGACATCGGCCTCGACCTGCCGCCGGCCGACGTGGAGGTCCTGCAGGCGGCCGACGTCGCGGCCATGCTGCCGCGCCCGGACCGCGAGTCGGACAAGTATCGCCGCGGCGTCCTCGGGGTGGCGGCCGGCTCGGCGCAGTACACCGGCGCCGCCGTGCTCTGCGTGGGCGCGGCCGTGAGCAGCGGCGCCGGCCTGGTGCGCTACGTCGGTGCCGAGGAGGCGGCCGCCCAGGTGCGGTCCCGGTGGCCTGAGGTCGTCATCGGCGAGGGCAGGGTGCAGGCCTGGGCTGTCGGCTCGGGCGGCGGCGGCGACGCGGCCGCGCGGCTCGAGGGGGCGGCGCGCGACGGCGTACCGATGGTCATCGATGCGGACGCCCTGGCGGCGCTGCACGCGCACAGCGACCGGCAGGTGCCGGTGCTCCTCACGCCGCACGCCGGCGAGCTGGCCCGCCTGGTCGGGGCCGACCGCGACGATGTCGAGGCGCGGCGGCTGCACCACGCCCGGGCCGCCGCTCGGGACCTGGGAGCGGTGGTGCTGCTCAAGGGCTCCACCACCGTGGTGGCGCGGCCGGACGGCAGGGTGCGGGTCAACCCGACCGGCACACCGGCGCTGGCGACGGCGGGCTCCGGGGACGTCCTGGCGGGCCTGTGCGGCGTCCTGCTCGCGGGCGGCCTGGACCCGTTCGACGCGGGGTCCTGCGGGGCGTGGCTGCACGGCATCGCCGGCCGGGCCGCGGCCGCGGGCGGCCGTCCCGTCTCGGCCGGCGACCTGCTGGCGACGCTCCCGGAGGCGTTCCGGCGCGTCCGGTCGTCGGGCGGCGACCTGTCGGTTGGCAGACTGGACACGTGAGGACACCACAGCCGACCACCTGCCGGCGCTCCCGACCCGGTCGGCCCCCCGCGTGAGCCGTCAGCACGCCGTCGCCCGGGTCGACCTGGGCGCCATCCGCGCGAACGTCGCCGCGCTGCGGGCGCGCACGAGGGCGGAGCTGCTCGCCGTCGTGAAGGCCGACGGCTACGGCCACGGCTTGCTGCCGTCGGCGCGGGCGGCTGTCGAAGGTGGGGCCACCTGGCTGGGGACGGCGCTCGTGGACGAGGCGCTGCGGCTCCGGGCGGCGGGGATCACCGAGCCTCGCGTCCTGGCCTGGCTGATCGGACCGGGGGAACGGTGGGCGGACGCGCTACGGGCAGACGTGGACGTCTCGGTCAATGCGGGCTGGGCGCTGGACGAGGTGGTGGCCGCCGCCGTCGAGACCGGGGTGACCGCTCGCGTGCACCTCAAGGTGGACACCGGCCTGTCCCGAGGTGGTGCCGCAGCAGCCGACTGGCCGGACCTTGTCGACGGGGCGCGCAAGGCCGAGGCGGACGGCGCGTTGACCGTCGTCGGCGTGTGGTCGCACTTCGCCTACGCCGACGCGCCGGGGCACGAGACCATCGCGCGCCAGGCGGTCCTCTTCCGGGAGGCCGTCGCGCATGCCGAGGCCGCCGGGCTGCGACCGGAGGTGCGGCACCTCGCCAACTCGGCGGCCACCTTGACCGCGCCGGAGCAGCACTTCGACCTGGTGCGGCCCGGCATCGCCGTGTACGGCCTCTCGCCGGTCCCCGAGGTCGCGGGGCCGCACGACTACGGCCTTCGGCCTGCGATGACGCTGGCCGCCGACCTCGTCCTCGTCAAGCGCGTCCCGGCCGGCAGCGGGGTCAGCTACGGGCACACGTACACGACCGAGGCCGAGACCACCGTCGGCCTGGTGCCCCTCGGCTATGCGGACGGCATCCCGCGAGCCGCGGGCAACCTCGGGCCGGTCCTCGCGGCCGGGCGCACCAGGACCGTCGCGGGCCGCGTGTGCATGGACCAGTTCGTGCTCGACCTGGGCGACGACGCAGCCGCGGCCGGTGACGAGGTGGTCCTGTTCGGCGACGGCACCGATGGTGGACCCACCGCCCAGGACTGGGCCTCGGTCACGGGCACCATCTCCTACGAGATCGTGACCCGGGTCGGTCCGCGGGTGCCCCGCGTCTACGTCGACGAGGGCCGGACCCTCCCGGGGGACACGTCGTGACCGGGCTGCCGACCTGGGGCAAGCGGGCCGCCGTGGTCGCCGGGGCGGCCGGGGTGGTCGCTGCGGGGGCTGCGGTCGGCCTGGCCGCCGAGCGGTACGCCGTCGGACGGTCGTTCCGCTCGGCGCACGACCTCGACCCCGCCGAGCCGTTCGGCCAGCTGCGGGGCGCTGTCGTCCCGGTCACCGCGTCGGACGGAGTGCCGCTGCACGTCGAGGTGGAGGGGATGGCGGCGGGCTCCCGTCGTACCCCCACGGTGACCGTGGTGTTCTGCCACGGGCTGGCCCTGCACCAGGACAGCTGGCACTACCAGCGACGCGACCTCGCCGACATCGCTGACGACGGCGGCCGGCTGGTGTTCTGGGACCAGCGCGGGCACGGTCGATCCGGACGGGGGGACGTCGCGCACGCCACCATCGACCAGCTGGGCCGGGACCTCTTCGCCGTGCTCCGGGCGACAGCCCCGCGCGGACCGGTGGTCCTGGTGGGGCACTCGATGGGCGGCATGACCGTGATGGCGCTCGCCGAGCAGCACCCCGAGCTGTTCGGCGACCGGGTCGTCGCCGTGGCCCTCATCGCCTCGTCGCCAGGGCGGCTGGCCGAGGTGACGTTCGGCGTCCCGGCCGCCGCCGGCAGGGCGTTGCGCCGGGCGGCACCGAAGGCTCTCAGCGCACTGAACCGCCGGCCGGCCATGGTCGCCCGCGGCCGCTCGCTCGGCGCCGACATCGAGTTCGTGCTGACCAAGCGCTACTCGTTCGCGACCGACGTGCCTCCGTCGATGGTGCTCTTCGCCTCCCGCATGCACGATGCGACGCCGCTGGACGTCATCGCCGAGCTGTTCCCGGCGTTCGACGCCCACGACAAGCTCGAGGCCCTCAACGTGCTCAACGGGGTCGAGACCCTGGTGCTGGGCGGCGAGCAGGACCGGATGACACCGGCCGACCACAGTCGCGAGATGGTCGCCCGGGTGCCGGGCGCCGAGCTGGTGATCATCCCTGAGGCCGGACACCTCGTCATGCTGGAGCACCACGACGTGGTCAGCGACCACCTGCGCGACCTGGTCGAGCGAGCGTTGCGGCACAGCGTCGCGTCCGCATGACGGGCATGACGGCCGACCCGGAGGTCGCTGCGGCCGCGACCACGACCTGGGACGAGCTCGTCGCCGCGGTCCAGGGCTGTGTCGCCTGCGACGAGCTGGCAGCCAGCCGCACCCGGGTCGTGCCGGGCCAGCGGCCCCCCGGTGCCGAGGTCCTGCTCGTGGGGGAGGCGCCCGGCGCCCAGGAGGACGAGACGGGGGTGCCGTTCGTGGGGCGGTCGGGACTGCTGCTCGACCAGCTCCTCGGCGATGCGGGGCTGCGCCGAGACCAGGTAGCCGTGGCCAATGTGCTGAAGTGCCGGCCGCCGGGCAACCGCACGCCGCGCCGGGCCGAGGTCGCGCGCTGCCGGCCCTGGCTGACCCGCCAGGTCGAGCTCGTCGGCCCGCGGGTGGTGGTCGCGCTCGGCAGCACCGCGGCGGCGTGGTTCTTCGGGCCGTCGGCCCGGATCAGGGAGCTCCGCGCGCGCAGCCTGGTCGAGCCGCTGTCCTACGACGGCCGCCCGCTCCTGGTCACCTTCCACCCGTCGGCGGCGATCCGGTTCGGCCCGAAGGGTGAGCCGGTCGCTGCCCTGCGCGCCGACCTGGAGCGGGTGGCCGCGTTGCTCGCGGTGCCGTCGTGACCGCCGACGGGTCCGTCGAGATCAGCCTGCCGACGGCGCACGACACTGCGGCGCTCGGGAGGCGGCTGGCGAGGCTGCTCCGGGCCGGTGACCTCGTGCTGCTGTCGGGTGACCTCGGTGCCGGCAAGACCACGATGACCCAGGGGCTCGGCGCCGGGCTCGGCATCCGCGGCGCCGTGACCTCCCCGACGTTCGTCATCGCGCGGGTCCACCCGTCCCTGGGGGGCGGGCCGGGACTGGTGCACGTGGACGCCTACCGGCTCGGGTCGCTCGCGGAGGTGGACGACCTCGACCTCGACGCCTCGCTCGAGGAGTCGGTGACCGTCGTCGAGTGGGGCGTGGGCAAGGTGGAGGGGCTGTCGGCCGACCGGCTCGAGGTCACCCTGCACCGAGGGAGTGACGACGCCGACGAGCGGCGGACGGCGTCGGTCCGCGCGGTCGGCGACCGGTGGTCCGGCGTCGACCTGCTGGCCCTGCCCACTGTCCCGTCGACCGAGGGCCGCGGGTCGGGTCCGGATTCGCTGAGGGCGTAGCGCCGGGCCGGCAGCCTCGACCGTGACGCGCCAGGCTGGCGTCGAGGAGGTGGTCGTCGTGACCGAGCCCGCCCCGGAGGTCGCGCTCGACGCGTACTCACGAGTTGTCGTGTCGGTTGCCGAGGCTCTGCGCCCACGGGTCGCCGCTCTCGCGGTCGAGGCGGTGCGCCGCGGTGTCCGCGGGGTGAGCGGTGCCGGCTCGGGCGTCGTCTTCACGGGCGACGGCCACGTCCTGACCAACGCGCACGTCGTCTCCCGGTCGGTCGGCGGGCAGGCCGCCTTCGAGGACGGCACCGGCAGCAGCTTCGAGGTCCTGGGAGCCGACCCGCTGTCGGACCTGGCGGTGGTGCGCGTCGCCGGGCCGACCCCGCCGCCCGCCGTGCTCGGCGATGCGGCGGACCTGCGGGTGGGGCAGCTGGTGGTGGCGGTCGGCAACCCGCTCGGGCTGTCCGGCACCGTCACCGCCGGCGTGGTCAGCGCAGTCGGGCGGTCACTGCCGACCCGGGACGGCTCCGCGGCTCGGGTTGTCGAGGACGTGATCCAGACCGATGCCGCGCTCAACCCGGGCAACTCCGGTGGCGCGCTCGCGACAGCGGACGGCGCGGTGGTGGGGATCAACACGGCGGTGGCCGGGTTCGGTGTGGGGCTTGCGGTCCCCATCAACGACACGACCCGTCGTATCGTCGCCGCGCTCATCTCCGACGGCCGGGTCCGGCGGGCGTATCTAGGACTCGTCATGGCTCCGGCTCCGGTGCCGCCGCGAGTCGCCGAACGCACCGGGCAGCGCACGGCGGTCCGCCTCGCAGACGTCATCGTCGGCAGCCCGGCGGACCGGGCCGGGCTGCACGCAGGCGACGTGCTGCTCACCGTCTCCGGCGTCCCCGTCACGTCCGCGACCGAGCTGCAGCGGTGGATGTTCGCCGATGCGATCGGCCGCCCGCTCGCGCTGACCGTGCTGCGCAACGGCGCACTCGTCGACGTGATTGCCGAGCCGGTCGAGCTGACCGCCGGCCCGCCCCGGCGCTGACCTGGCTGCGCCTGCCCCCGGCCGCGCCGGCCCGGAGCACTCACTCGAGGTCGGCTGCCAGGTCCTCGACGTAGAGCGCGAAGGCTCGTGCCTGCTCCATGCTGCCGGGACGCGGCGGGTCGACCGGTTGCCAGGCCAGCCCACGATCCTGGGCCACCTGGGTCAGCAGCCCCGACCACTTCTCGTCCACCGTCTCGAGTGCCCAGGCCAACGCCGCTGCCTTCGAGGCGACGCGGCCGGTCGTGGCGGTGAACAGAACGCGGCTGCAGGTCTGCACGATGTACTTCTGGGTCCAGGCGTTGTCCATGTCGGCCCAGCCGGCGATCCCGTCCAGGGTGCCCGGGAGGCTCGCGCGTGCGGCGGCGCGCAGAAGGTCGGCCGGCACCTCGTCGACGAGAGTCGCGGGCGGTGGACCGTCGACCACGATGCCGTGGTTCCGCAGGATCCACCGCGTGTGCAGCGTGTTGCAGTGCTCGTCCCAGGTCATCTCGCGGTGGCCCCGGTCGACGAACAGCCACGGGACGCCGACGCCATCGGGTTCGCGGAGTGACGTCGCGTCGGCGTAGGAACCCTCGACGTTCGCGTTCCAGCTGCCGGGTCGCGTCGGGATCTCCGAGTGCAGGCTGCGCACCATGGCTTCGCGGGCGCCGGAGAGCGGGGTCGTCGCCACCACGATGAAGTCCGCGTCGCTCTGCGCGTCGCCCGCTCCAAGGGCAAACGAGCCTTGCAGGTAGGTGCCGACGTACGTGTCACCCAGAGCCCTGCGGGCAGCCTTGCTGAGGTCCGCGAGGACCACGTCCAAGTCGGGAAAACCCGTCCAGCCGGTCATGGGCCGAACCTATGGCAGGGCCCGTGCGGGGCGCCCGGGCTTTCCGCTGCTGACCGCGCCAGAGGGCAGAAGGCGGCCCGTCCAGCGTTGCGGCTGATTCGCCGGGTCCGGCCGGCTGTTGGACGAACCCCTTGGCGGAAAATCGACGGTGTCGGGCCCGGACGGGTCTCCCGCCGCGCAGTCGCCACCGTCCACACTCGACCCGACGTCGATCGCGTGGAGGTGCCGGTGACCGGGAGTCTCGTGGGGTTCGTCGGGCTGGGCGTGATGGGTCAGCCGATGGGGCTGAACCTGGCTCGTGCCGGCGTGCCACTGGTGGTGTGGAACCGGACGGCTGCCCGGCTCGAGCCGCTTGTCGCAGCCGGTGCCGAGGCGGCGTCGTCCGTCGACGACGTTCTCACGCGGGCCTCGACGGTGCTCTTCATGATGGCCAACGGGGACGTGCTCGACGAGGTCCTCGGTCGGGGGACGCCTGACTTCGACCGCCGGGTCGCACGGCACCTCGTCGTCCACATGGGCACGACGTCCCCGCGGTACTCCCTGTCGCTGGCGGCTGACGTCCGTGCCGCCGCTGGACGTTACGTCGAGGCGCCGGTGAGCGGGTCGCGGGGCCCGGCGGAGGCGGCCGAGCTGGTCGGGATGCTGGCCGGTGCGCCCGAGGACCTCGACGTCGTGCGGCCTCTGGTCGCAGCCACCTGCCGCGAGACCTTTGACTGCGGAGAGGTGCCGGCGGCCCTGATGACCAAGCTGTCGGTGAACCTGTACCTCATCACCATGGTCGTCGGCCTCGCGGAGTCGGCCCACTTCGCCGAACGGCACGGCGTCGACCTGGCCACGTTCCGAGCGGTCATCGATGCCGGCCAGATGTCCAGCACCATCTCGCGCGCCAAGCTGCCGATGCTTGTCTCCGGCGAGTTCCCGGTCGCCGCCGCACTCTCGGACGTGCTCATGAACTGCAGGCTCGTCGCCGACGCGGCCCGTTCCAGCGGCACCGCCGCCCCGTTGATGGCGGCGTCCGAGGAGCTGTTCGCCGAGGCCGAGGCGATGGGCCTCGGCGGTCAGGACATGGCCGCCGTCGTCCACGCCATCGCGCAGCGGGACCGCCCGTAGCGGGACTTCTGTTCGTTCTACAACGGGCGATTGGCACCGATCCGGGGGACACGAAAGACGGCGCAATTGCCTCCAGCGCACTGGTGAAGTACCGATGCAGGCGTTGCGCCGTCGTTGGTGTCCAGGGCTCCAGGGTGTGATCCAGAGTGCCGGATATCCAGCGTGGGCAGGGGCCAGCGCCATGTTCGCGGAGGGGATCGATACGCGGCCGGCTCAGTGCCGGCGTCGGCACGTGAGGACGTGGAGCCGGAACCGGTGATGCTGTCGCGGCCGCTGCTGGGGATCGATGGTCGGTGGCGGGGTGAGCTGCGGGTAGCCGTTGGCGGCAAGGCTGACCTGCCAGCCTTGCCGGTGGACCTGTTGGTGGTGGTACGGGCAGAGCAGGGCGGCGTTGGCCAGGTCGGTGGCGCCGCCCGTGGCCCACTCGGTCTGGTGATGCCCGTCGCAATCGGCTGGTGCCCTGTCGCAGCCGGGGGCGATGCACCCTCGGTCGCGGGTGTCCAGGGCGCGGCGCTGGGCCAAGGCGAACGTGCGGCGGGTACGGCCGAGGTCAAGGATCTCCGAGGGTCCACCGAGCACGATCGGGGTGATGCCGGCGTCGCAGGACAGTCGGCGCAGCTCAGCAGCGGACAGGGTGCCGCCGGTGTGCAGCAGCCCCGCGCCGGCGACGGCCGCCTGCAGCGCGGGCAGGGTGGTGGTGACGTTGACGTGCACGGCGATTCTTGCGCCTGGTGCTTCGTTCGACGGGATGAGGGCGCAGCGCAGGGTGGTGACCAGGTGGTCGCCGCGGCGTTGATCGCGGGGGCGGGTGTCCTCGAACCCGTCGGTGCCGGGGCGCGGTGCGTCGGCCTGCCGCAGCCACGGGGTGAGGACGGCGGCGTCGACGGGGCGGATGCTGAACCGGCCGGTCACCGACCCGTCCGGGCGGCGCCGGATGGTCAGGGTGCTGGTGTCGGCGAGCTGGGCGGCTGCTTCTGCGGCGGCCAGGTCGCGCGCGACAGCTTTCTCGTCAGCGGGGTCGTCAGTCGAGGGGCTGCGGGTGAGCTGCTCGACCAGCGCGGTCGCGGCGGTGGCAAGGGCCCGCGGTGCCAGCGCCGTGGTCTGGTGGAGCAGGAAGTCCGCTGCCGCCTGTCGGTCCCGCGGGTCGACCTGCTCAAGGGCGTCGACGGAGTCGAGGGCGGTGGCGACCACCGAGGCCTGTTCCGGCGTCAGCTGACCCCCGGCGAGCGCGTCGTGCACGACCGGCTGGCCGAGCAGCAGCTCTGCGGTGGCGGTGCGCCGCTTCGCCTCCTGGGTGGAGAGCCGGAACCGGTCCCGCAGCCAGCCCTCGACGCTCAGCGCTTGGGTGCGCTGCTTGAGGCCACGCAGGTCGGCCTCGTGGACCAGCGCAGCGCGGACCGCGACCAGCCGCGCTTGGGTGCGCTCGAGATCGTCCAGCGCGGTCTCGACCTCGTCGTCGGTCAGCTGCCACACCGGGCGGGGGTCGGTCAGCGCAGCCGTAGCCGGGGTGGCTCCCGGCACGTCCTGCACTGTCGAACACATGTTCGAATCCTATCACTGGGAACCACGAGCGGGAAGCTGAAAACCGTTATGGGGAAAGGGATTTCAGCATCCACTACCTCGGTGGACAGGGAGTCATGCCGGTTGCGCAGGTCCGCGCTGCGACCGCTGGTTAGCCTTCGGACGTGCTGCTCGCCCTGGACACCGCGACGCCCGCGGTCACGGTCGCCATCGCCGACGGTGAGCGGGTTCTCGCCGAGCGCACGACGGTCGACGCGCGCCGGCACGGCGAGTTGCTGGCCCCGGCCATCGCGACCGTGATGATGGAGGCCGGGGTCGACCGCACGGCGCTCACGGCGATCGGGGTCGGTGTCGGCCCGGGTCCGTTCACCGGGCTTCGCGTGGGACTCGTCACCGCGCGCACCCTCGGCGCCGTCCTCGGCATCCCCGTCCTCGGCGTGTGCACGCTGGACGTGCTCGCCCTCGGCGCGGTGGGCGACGGCGTCGACGGCACCTTCCGGGTGGTCACCGACGCCCGGCGCAAGGAGGTGCACTGGGCGTCGTACCGACAAGGAGCGGACGGACCCGAGCGGATCGACGGTCCGTACGTCGCAGCGCCGGGGGTCGCGGCGTGGGACGGCCCGGCTGTCGGCGCGGGCGCCGAGCTGTACGCCGACGCGTTCCCCGGCCACCGTGCGCCCGTCCACCCCGGTGCCGGCGACCTGGCCCGCTGGATCGCCCGCGCGCTGCCGACGGTGGCGCCGGACCCGCTGTACCTGCGAAGGCCGGACGCCGCCGAACCCGGTGCGCGCAAGCCGGTGCTCTGAGGTGACCCCCACGCTGCGGCGGTTCCGGTGGTGGGACGTCGAGTCGGCGCACGCGCTGGAGACCAGCCTGTTCCCGGACGCCTGGTCGGTGGAGACGTTCTGGTCCGAGCTCGCCCACGTCCCGGAGACGCGGCACTACGTCGTCGCCGAGGTGGAAGGAGGGCTGGTCGGCTACGGCGGGCTCTCGGTGGGTGGCGACCAGGCCGACGTGCAGACGATCGCCGTGTCGCCCGTGGCCCAGGGCAGGGGCATCGGCCGGCAGCTGCTGGACGAGCTGCTGCGCGAGGCGCGCAGTCGCCACGTCACCGACGTGCTCCTCGAGGTGCGGGCGGAGAACGAGCCCGCCCGGGCCCTCTACCTGAGCGCCGGCTTCGAGCGCATCGCGGTGCGTCGCGGCTACTACCAGCCGGGCGCGACCGACGCGCTCGTCCTGCGGCTCAGGCTCCGCCGCGAGCGCCATGAGAGCCCGAACTAGGCTCCGGTCCCGTGACCACCCGCATCGCCATCGCGACAGCAGCAGAGTTCCCCGACCTCGACGAGGACGGGCCCGTCCTGCTGGCCGCGCTCGCCGCGCAGGACATCGCCGCCGAGCCCGCGGTGTGGACCGACGAGGGAGTCGACTGGTCGTCGTACGAGCTCGTGGTGGTGCGCTCGACGTGGGACTACCACGAGCGGCGGGACGCGTTCGTCGCCTGGGCCCGCCGGGTCGAAGCCGTCACCCGGCTGGCGAACTCGGCCGACGTCATCGAGTGGAACACCGACAAGACCTATCTGCACACGCTGCAGGAGGCCGGGCTGCCGGTCGTCGCCACCGACTGGCTGCGGCCCGGCGACGACGTGTCGCTGCCCGGCACCGGCGAGTACGTCGTCAAGCCGGCGATCTCGGCCGGCTCCAGGGACACCAACCGCTACGTCGCCGGTGACCACGACGAGCTCGCAGCCGGGCACGCCCGGGGACTGCTCGCGGCCGGCCGGACCGTGATGGTGCAGCCCTATCTCTCCCAGGTGGACACCTACGGGGAGACCGCGATGTTCTTCTTCGCCGGCTCGTTCAGCCATGCGGTGCGCAAGGGCCCGCTGCTCACGCCGGCGATGGAGATCGTCGCCGGTGCGTACGCGCCGGAGACCATCGAGCCGCGGGAGCCCACCGATGCGGAGCGTGCCGCTGCGGAGCAGGTCCTTGACGCGCTGGCCGCCGTGGCGCCCGCGTCACGCGAGCAGCTGGTGTACTCCCGCGTCGACCTGGTCCCCGGGTCGGACGGCAGCCCGGTGCTGCTCGAGCTGGAGCTCACCGAGCCGTCGATGTTCCTGACCGACGACGGCACCGGGGGCACGGCGTCCGCGGAGCGCTTCGCGACCGCGATCAGGGCGGCGCTGGGTCCATGAGCGTCCCGACCGTGGCCGTCCAGCCGCTCGTCCTCGGCATCGAGACGTCCTGCGACGAGACCGGCGTCGGGCTGGTCCGCGGTCACACGCTGCTCGCCGACGCGGTGGCCAGCAGCGTCGACGAGCACGCGCGGTTCGGCGGCGTGGTGCCGGAGGTCGCCAGCCGGGCGCACCTCGAGGCGATGGTGCCCATGGTGCAGCGGGCCTGTGAGACGGCGGGAGTGCGGCTTGCCGACGTGGACGCCGTCGCGGTCACGAGCGGTCCCGGCCTCACCGGGGCCCTGCTCGTGGGGGTCGCCGCTGCCAAGGCGCTGGCGATCGGTCTCGACCGCCCGCTGTACGGCGTCAACCACCTCGCCGCGCACGTCGCCGTCGACCAGCTCGAGCACGGCCCGCTGCCGGAGCCGTGCGTCGCACTGCTGGTGTCCGGCGGCCACTCGTCGCTGTTGATGGTCGGCGACGTCACCCGGGACATCACCCCGCTCGGCGCGACGGTCGACGACGCGGCCGGAGAAGCCTTCGACAAGGTGGCCAGGGTGCTCGGGCTGCCGTTCCCCGGCGGGCCTCACGTCGACCGCGAGGCCAGGTCCGGCGACCCGGCGTACGTCGCCTTCCCGCGCGGCCTCACCGGCTCTCGCGACATGGCCGAGCACCGCTACGACTTCTCGTTCTCCGGGCTGAAGACAGCCGTCGCCCGCTGGGTCGAGACACGGCAGCGCGGCGGCGACCGCGTGCCGGTCGCCGACGTGGCCGCTGCGTTCCAGGAGGCCGTCGTCGACGTCCTGACCCGGAAGGCGGTGCTCGCCTGCACCGAGCAAGGCGTGGACCATCTCCTCGTGGGTGGTGGCGTCGCGGCGAACTCGCGGCTGCGCGCGCTGGCGAAGGAGCGGTGCGAGGCGGCGGGCATCGCGCTGCGAGTCCCGCGACCCGGCCTGTGCACCGACAACGGGGCGATGGTTGCGGCACTCGGCTCGGCGCTGGTGGCCCGCGGCGCGGCGGCGTCGCCGCTCGACCTCCCGGCCGACTCCTCCATGCCGGTCGACCTCGTCGTCGCGGGCTGAGACGCGGGCACCGTGCTCGGCTGGCTGCTGCTCGTCGTCGCGGCCGTGCTCCTCGTCGGCGGCGCCGAGCTGTTCGTCGAGAATGCCGCTGGTGCGGCCCGCAGGCTCGGTCTCACCGTCATCGCCGTGGGAGTTCTGCTCGCCGGTGCCGAGCCCGAGGAGCTGCTGACCGCCGTCATCGCATCGGTGCAGGAGCGTCCGGGACTCGCCGCCGGCGACGCCATCGGCGCCAACGTCACCATGCTCACAGCCTGCCTGGGCCTCGCCGCCCTGGTGCGGCCGCTCGGCATCGGCAGACGGGTCCGCCAGTACGCCGGGCTGGCCGGGGTCGCGGGGCTGCTGGCGGTGGCTGCGCTCCTCGACGGGCGGGTCGGCCGGGTCGAGGGGGCGCTGCTGCTCGCCGCGTACGTCGCGCTCGTCGCCCTGGTGTGGTGGCGCGAGCGCGAGCCACCGGCCCTCGGCGAGCTCGCCGAGCTGGCCGACCACGACGATCGCGACGGTCAGGGGGCGGAGGACGAGGCGGCCCGCCGGTCGCCGGCAGCGGCACTGGGCCTGGCCCTGCTGGGCGTCGGCCTGATGCTCGCCGGCGGCGACCTGGCGGTGGAGGGAGCCGGCCGGGTGGTCGAGGCCCTCGGCCGGACCGACTCCGCGGTCGGTCTCACGATCCTGGCGCTGGCCACCACGGCCGAGCTGTTCGCGCTGGTGTTCGCTGCGGTCCGGCACGACGTGCCGGAGATCGCCGTCGCCGGCGTCGTCGGGTCGGCGGCGTACAACGCGACGGCCACCCTCGGTGCCGCTGCGCTGGCCAGGCCCCTGCGCACCGACGGCGTGCTGGCCGCAGCCGTCGTCGCCGCCGTGCTGCCGCTGCTGCTGCTCGCCACGACCCGCGGCGGTCGCCTCGGCCGCCCGGTCGGTGGCGTGCTGCTGGCGGCCTACGCGGCCTACGTCGTCGTCGTGCTGGCCTGAGCGGGCTCGACCACCAGAACTGTCTGCTCCCCGGCGACGCGGGTGAGCACCACCGTCGCGGTGGAGTCGCCGCCCAGCCGCAGCTGCCGTCGTAGCTCCTCGGGGGTGACGGCGGTCCCGCGCTTCTTGACGGTCAGGTGGCCGACCCCGCGGGCACGCAGCAGCGCCCGCAGCCGCTTGACCCCGAACGGCAGCACGTCGGTGACCTCGTACGCCGACCCGAACGGCGTCGACGGGGGCGAGTCCGACGTCAGGTAGGCGATCGTCGGGTCCAGCAGCCGCCCGCCGACCTGGTCGGCGAGCTCGGCGACAAGGTGCGCCCTGATGACGGCACCGTCCGGCTCCACGAGGTAGCGCCCCACCGGGCCGGCGGCCGCCTCGCGGGTCCCGTCCCCGGTGAGGGTCGCGCCGCTGGGCAGCAGCGTCGCCCGGCGCCGTACGCCGGTGCTGAGCGGCCCGCACCACAGCGCGCACTCGAGCACGTCGCCTCCCTCGGACACCCACTCGGCCTCGGCGTCCGCGGGGAGCGCCGGGTGCGGGACTCCCGGCGCGAGCTTGGCCCCCGTCGCCCCGACCCTGTCAGCGACCTCGAGCACGAACGACAGCGGCGGCGACCAGTCCCGCGGGTCGAGGGCCCGGCCGTGCGGACCCCGCCGGGACGGGTCGACGAAGACAGCGTCGACCCCCGCCAGGGAGGTCGAGGTGACGTCCTCGCACCGGACCTCGACCCGGTCGGACAGGCCCAGCGCCGCCGCGTTGGCGGCCGCCAGGGCCGCCGTGACCGGGTCGCGGTCCACGCCGACCGACCGGGGGACACCGGCACGCGCCAGCGCCAGCAGGTCCCCGCCCACGCCGCAGCACAGGTCGGCCACGGTCCGGGCCCCCTGGCGGGCGTACCGCGCGGCGTGCCGGTCGGCCACGGTGCGCCGGGTCGCCTGCTCGAGGCCGGGTCCGGTGAGCCACATCCGGTCGGCGTCCGGGCCCAGCCGCGCCCGGGCCCGGGCCCGCAGCCGGGACTGGGTCTGCGCGGCCGCCGCCAGCGGGGCGGGGACGCCCTCGCGGCGCAGCTGCTCGGCCGTACCCAGCGCCTGCCGGTCGTCGTACGGAGGCAGCCGGGCCATCAGCGCGACGCCTTCGGGGGTCAGGAGCGCCCGGACGTCGGCGCTCCCCTCCGGCTCGGGCACCCCCCGATCATCGCAGCGGAGGGTAAGGGTCCCGGCCGGACCTGCCGATGAGGGGACAAACCTCAGGAGGTTCGCATGACCGCACCGCTGGTGCACAGCACCACCGACGACAGCTCCGGGTCGGGCGTCCCGGCCGCACGCTGGGCCTGGCCGGTCCCCGACGACGAGGGGCAGCGCATCGCGGCCCTGCACGCCTACGGTGTCCTCGACCAGCCCCGCCAGCCGGATCTCGACGCGCTGGCCCGGCTCGCGGCGTACGTCTGCGGGACCCCGACCGCGACGGTCAACCTCATCGACAGCGACCGGCAGTGGCAGGCCGCCGCGCACGGCGTCGAGCCGGCCGAGACCGCCCGCGGGGATGCGCTGTGCCAGCACACCGTGCTCGCATCGGACGTGGTCTACACGCCGGACGCGAGCTCGCACCGGGTCTTCGCCGACAACCCCTTCGTCACCGGGAGGCTCGGGACGGTGCGGCTCTACGCCTCCGTCCCACTGGTCACGCACGACGGCCACGCCATCGGCACCGTCTGCGCTTACGACAGCACGAGCCGGGAGCTGGACCAGACCCAGCTCGCGCTGCTGCGCGACGTCGCCGACCAGGTGATGGCGTTGTTCGAGATGCGCCGGATGGCGGCGTCGCTGGCCCGGGCCGCCAGCCGGGACCCGCTGACCGGCCTCGCCAACCGGCGCGCCGTCGAGTCGGCCATCGCCAGCGCCGTCGCCCGCGCGGAGCGCGGGCTCGGCACGCCCTCGATCGTCGCTGTCGACCTGGACGGGTTCAAGGCCGTCAACGACAGCCTCGGCCACCAGGCAGGCGACGACCTGCTGTGCGCAGTCGCCGGCCGGCTGCGTGAGACCGCCCGCGCGGTGGACACCGTCGGCAGGCTCGGCGGGGACGAGTTCGTCGTGCTGCTCGAGCACACCGGCGGGCCGGGTGCGGGAGCAGCCCTGCGCCGGCTGCGCGGCGGTCTGGACTCGGTCTTCACCGACATCAGCGGGGCCACCCTGCGGATCGAGGCCTCGCTCGGGATCACGACGTACCGGCCCGGCGACGGGGTGGCGTCGCTGCTGGCCCGCGCCGACGCCGAGATGTACGCCGACAAGGCCCGACGCGCCGCCGGTCGACCCGCCGGCACCGACGAGAGCTGAGCCCCGCCCGCACTGCGGGCGTCCCTCGCGCGACACGCACGGGAGACTGGCACTCGGGTTGACCGAGTGCCAGGTCTGGCCTAGATTCGCTGTTGGCACTCTCGAGGTGAGTGTGCCAGCCAGAGCAGCTACGGCGTTGTCCGGAGCCGGCCCGACCCCCGCGACGGCGGATCGGTCCCGCACGCGCCCCATCCGCTCACGAGAACTGTGCGAGAGGGAGTCATGACGACGGCCACCAAGGTTGCCATCAAGCCGCTCGAGGACCGCATCGTGGTCCAGCCGTCCGACGCCGAGCAGACCACGGCGTCGGGCCTGGTCATCCCGGACACGGCGAAGGAGAAGCCCCAGGAGGGCACCGTCCTCGCCGTCGGTCCGGGCCGCTTCGAGGACGGCGCTCGCGTGCCGCTCGACGTCGCGGTCGGCGACACCGTGCTGTACAGCAAGTACGGCGGCACCGAGGTCAAGCACGGCGGCGAGGAGTACCTCGTCCTGTCCGCGCGCGACGTCCTTGCCGTCATCGAGAAGTAGGACGGCTCGGCACCACCAGCGGGTCACCACCGCGTGACCCGACGAGCAGTACGACGACTGACGCCCCGGGTGTCCCAGCTCCTCCGCGAGCCCGGGCCCCGGGGCGTCCTCGTCCGACGGCCCGCCCCACCCCAGACATCGAAGGACGAACACACCTGATGCCCAAGACCCTGCAGTTCGACGACAAGGCCCGCAAGGCCCTCGAGAACGGCGTCAACAAGCTCGCCGACGCCGTGAAGGTGACGCTCGGTCCGAAGGGGCGCAACGTCGTCATCGACAAGAAGTGGGGCGCCCCCACCATCACCAACGACGGCGTGACGATCGCCAAGGAGGTGGAGCTCGAGGACCCGTTCGAGAACCTCGGCGCGCAGCTGGCCAAGGAGGTCGCGACCAAGACCAACGACGTCGCCGGCGACGGCACCACCACCGCCACGGTCCTGGCCCAGGCCATGGTCCGCGAGGGCCTGCGCAACGTCGCCTCCGGCGCCAACCCGGTCGCTCTCAAACGCGGCATCGACAAGGCAGTCGAGGCCGTCTCGGCCCGCCTGCTGGAGATGGCCCGCGACGTGGACGGCAAGGGCGACATCGCGAAGGTCGCCAGCATCTCGGCACAGGACCCCGCGGTGGGTGAGCTCATCGCCGACGCCTTCGACAAGGTCGGCAAGGACGGCGTCATCACCGTCGAGGAGGCCAACACGATGGGCCTCGAGCTCGAGTTCACCGAGGGCATGCAGTTCGACAAGGGCTACATCTCGCCGTACATGGTGACCGACCCCGAGCGCATGGAGGCCGTCCTCGAGGACGCCTACGTGCTCATCCACCAGGGCAAGATCTCGGCAGTGGCCGACCTGCTGCCGCTGCTGGAGAAGGTCATCCAGGCCGGCAAGCCGCTCGCGATCATCGCCGAGGACGTCGACGGCGAGGCGCTGTCCACCCTGGTGGTCAACAAGATCCGCGGCACCTTCCGCTCTGTCGCTGTCAAGGCACCCGGCTTCGGCGACCGGCGCAAGGCGATGCTCGAGGACATGGCCGTGCTGACCGGCGGTCAGGTCGTGGCACCCGAGGTCGGGCTCAAGCTCGACCAGGTCGGCCTCGAGGTGCTCGGCACGGCGCGGCGACTGGTCGTGACCAAGGACGACACCGTCCTCATCGACGGCGGCGGCGAGCACTCCGCGGTCGAGGACCGGGTCCGCCAGATCCGGGCCGAGATCGAGGCGAGCGACTCCGACTGGGACCGTGAGAAGCTCCAGGAGCGGCTGGCCAAGCTGGCCGGCGGCGTCTGTGTCATCGGCGTCGGCGCTGCCACCGAGGTCGAGCTCAAGGAGCGCAAGCACCGCATCGAGGACGCCGTCTCGGCGACCCGGGCGGCCATCGAGGAGGGCATCGTCGCCGGCGGCGGCTCGGCCCTGGTCCACGCCGTCGCGGCGCTGGACGACCTCGGCCTCACCGGCGACGAGGCCACCGGCGCGACGATCGTGCGGCGTGCGGCCGACGAGCCGCTGCGCTGGATCGCCGAGAACGCTGGCGCCGAGGGCTACGTCGTGGTGAACCAGGTCCGTGAGGCCGGCGTCGGCACCGGCTGGAACGGCGCCACCGGCGCCCTCGGTGACCTGGTGGCCCAGGGCGTCCTCGACCCGGTCAAGGTGACCCGCTCGGCTTTGCTGAACGCCGCGTCGATCGCGGCGATGGTGCTCACGACGGACACCCTCGTCGTGGAGAAGAAGGAGGAGGAGCCGGAGGCGGCCGGGCACTCGCACGGCCACGGCCACAGCCACTGACCGGCTGACCCCGCAGCACCTGCACGACCTGCACGACCACGCGGCCCCGGTCCCCTTCGCGGGGGACCGGGCCCGCGGTGCGTTCGCTGCCTTCTCCTCCCCAGGCGCCCCGACCCGCACCACGACGGCGCGGCGCAGGCCGCGCAGCGTCCGACCGACGAGGTCGGGAAGCCGGTGCGGCAGGATCGGGGCATGCCGATCCGCCGCCGGTCCGCCCCGGCGCCCGAGGTGCTGCTCGGGGTGGCGGCCGTGGCCCGCCGGCTCGGCGTCGCGACCGGGACCCTGCGGACCTGGGACCGCCGCTACGGGCTGGGCCCCAGCGCGCACGAGGCCGGCACCCGCCGGCTGTACACGGCGATGGACCTGGCCCGGCTCACGCTGATGCGCCGGCTGATGCTGCAGGGTGTCGCCGCGGGCGACGCCGCGTCCGCTGCGGCGGCCGCCCGGCGGGGTGACCTGCCGGGCTCCGACGAGCCCCTCCTCGCGACGGCGCCGGACGAGCCGGGGGACGACCGGCGGCGGCCGGCCCGCACCGGCGGCGGCCGCGTCCTCGCGGTGCGGGACGCAGGGCCGGCGGCGCGGGGGGTGGCCCGGGCGGCGATGGCCCTGGACGCCGACGCCTGCGCCGAGCTGCTCCGGGCCTCGGTCCGGCGCAACGGCGTGGTGGCAGCCTGGACGGACGTCCTCGTCCCGGTCCTCACTGCCGTCGGGGAACGCTGGCGCAGCACCGGGACCGGCGTCGAGGTCGAGCACCTGCTCAGCGAGTGCGCCGAGTCCGTGCTCCGGGCGGTGCCCGCTGCCGGGCGACCGCACAACTCCCGGCCGCTGCTGCTCGCCGCGCTCGAGCCCGAGGACCACAGGCTGCCCCTGGTCGCGCTCACCGCGGCCCTGGCCGAGCGTCGGGTGGGCACCCGGCTGCTCGGAGTCCGGCTGCCGGCGCGAGCCCTCACCGACGCGGTGTCCCGGACCGGCGCGCTGGCTGTGTTCCTGTGGGCCCAGGGTGCCGCCGACGCCGGTCCCGCCCGGCTGCCGAGGGGCCTGATCGCCTCGGTCCGACCGCTGCCGGCGGTGCTGCTCGGCGGACCCGGCTGGGACGTCGACCGGGTCCCGGCCGGCGTGACCTGGCTGCCGGACCTGGCCACGGCCGTGGACACGGCGGTGGCACTGGCCGGCGCGGCCGTGGTGGCGGGCGCCGCACGGTAGCCTCGCGGCGGACCGCGCCGAGACGATGGCGGCGGGCCGACCACGGTGAGAGGACAGGTGTGGCAGACGAGCTTCCGGGTCTGCTGGTCGCGGGGGAGCGGGCGGCCTTCCACGGTCGACCGGCTGCCGGCGTCGACCCGCTGCGCCGGGCCGTCGAGGTCGCGACGCAGTCCGGCCTGACCGCCGAGGCCGCCGGGGCGGGCTGGTTGCTCGGTGTCTGCCTGGCCTCGGCCGGTCGTCTCGGCAGTGCCCTGGAGGTCCTCGACCCGCTGGTCTCCGACGACGGCAGCGCGGAGAACCGGGTGCTCGGCGCCCTGGCCGCGGCCAGTGCCGCGAGCGTGTACCGCCAGCTGGGCAGCCACGCCGTGGCCCAGGGGTACGACGAGCGAGCGCTGGCCGGCTCCGGCGGCACCGGCGAGGCCGGCTTCGACGCACTGGTCGGCCTGGCCGCCGACGCGGTGGGCCAGGGCGACGCCGCAGGGGCGGCGGCCCGGCTCGAGCAGGCCGCAGCGCTCGCCGCTGACCGGCCGGACTGGTGGCGGCAGCGGGTCCGGCTGGGCTGGGTGCGGGCCGAGCTCGCGCTGCTGGAGGGCCGGGCGGCCGATGCCGTCGCGGCCGCGCACGACGCCGTCGACCTGGCCGAGCAGTCGGGGGCGCCGCGGCACGTGGCCAAGGGCCTGCTGTTCCTCGGCGTCGCCCAGGTCGAGGCCGGGCACGCCGACGAGGCCGCCGCGGTGCTCCGCCGGGCCGGTCTGCTCGCCGAGAGCCTGGGCACCCTCCCGCTGCAGTGGCCGGCCCGGGCAGTGCTGGGGGCGATGCTGGCCGAGGACGCCCCCGAGGAGAGCGAGCGCGCGCTGGCCACGGCCCGGCGGGCGGTCACCACGATCGCGGCGGACCTCCCGGAGCACCTGCGGGCGCAGTGGCTGGCCCGGCCCGACGTCGAAGCCCTGCTCCAGTCCTGATCGCGACCCCAGCGGCCCGGGCGTCGCCAGCGGTCCCAGCGCCTCCTGACCCTGCGGGACGTCCGGACGGATTCGTCCCGAGAGGTCATGCTCACGCCCCGACC
Organism: uncultured Actinomycetota bacterium; assembly: GCA_963726615.1. Classification (GTDB taxonomy): domain Bacteria; phylum Actinomycetota; class Actinomycetes; order JACCUZ01; family JACCUZ01; genus CAWDZK01. Next base: position 50,697 of record CAVSCX010000010.1, read on the forward strand.
TGCCGATGAGGTGTGGGTACGCCGGGACGGACCCGGCGCGGGAGGTGACGCACCGGCATGGCCACCGTCCTCGTCTGCGACGACTCACCGCTGGCCCGCGAGGCGCTCCGCCGCGCCGTCGCCACCGTCGCGGGCGTCGAGCGCGTCGTCAGCGCCGGATCCGGTGAGGAGTGCCTGGTGCGCTTCAGCGCCGAGCGGCCCGACCTGGTCCTGGTGGACGTCCGGATGCCCGGCATCGGCGGCGTCGAGGCGGCGCGGCGAATCCTCGGCGCGGCCCCGCAGACCGCAGTCATCATGATGACGATGGCCGAGGACGTCGACGGCGTGGCCCGCGCGGTCGGTTCCGGAGCCCGTGGCTACCTGGTGAAGGACGCGTCCCGGGAGGAACTGACCGCCATGGTCACCCAGGCCCTCGCCGACGTCGCGTCCCGGCACGTCAGCCGTCCGCTCGCCGACGCCGACGGGCTTCCCCCGCTGACCGAGCGCGAGCTGCAGGTGCTGCGTGGCATGGGCCGCGGCCGCAGCAACTCCGAGATCGGCAAGGAGCTCTACCTCTCCGAGGACACTGTCAAGACGCACGCCCGCCGGCTGTTCCGCAAGCTGGGCGCTGCAGACCGGGCTCAGGCCGTCGCGATGGGCTTCCGCTGGGGTCTCGTGCGCTAGCCGGTGCACCGGGGCCCACCCCGGCGCCCGGTAGCATCTGCCGGGTGACGGGCATGCCGGACGACCACATCCCGCTGGCTCCACTGGGGCTCACGTTCGACGACGTCCTGCTGCTGCCGGACGAGACCGACGTCGTCCCCTCCGAGGTTGACACGACGTCCCGGCTGACCCGGGAGATCTCGGTCGCCGTGCCGCTGCTGTCGGCGGCCATGGACACCGTCACCGAGGCCCGGATGGCCATCGCGATGGCCCGGGTGGGCGGCATCGGCGTCCTGCACCGCAACCTCTCGATCGAGGACCAGGCGCACCAGGTCGACATCGTGAAGCGGTCCGAGTCCGGCATGGTCAGCGACCCCCTCACGGTGGGCCCGGACGAGACGCTGGCCGAGCTCGACCGGTTGTGCGGCCTCTACCGCGTCTCGGGCCTCCCGGTCGTCGCCGCCGACCGCACGCTGCTCGGCATCATCACCAACCGCGACCTCCTGTTCGTCCCGGCTCAGGACTACGAGCTGCGCACGGTCCGGGAGCTCATGACACCGATGCCGCTCGTCACCGCACCTGTCGGGATCCGGCCGGACGACGCCGCCGCGCTGCTCGCCAAGCACAAGATCGAGAAGCTGCCGCTGGTCGACGGCGCGGGACGGCTGGCCGGGCTGATCACCGTCAAGGACTACGTCAAGTCCGAGCAGTACCCGCGGGCGACCAAGGACGGCGAGAGCCGACTCCGGGTCGCCGCCGCGGTGGGCTTCTTCGGGGACGCGTGGGCCCGCGCGACGGCGCTCGTCGAGGCCGGTGTCGACGTCCTCGTCGCCGACACCGCCAACGGTCAGGCCCGGCTGATGCTCGACATGGTGCGTCGGCTGAAGTCGGACCCCACGACCCGGCACGTGCAGGTCCTGGCGGGCAACATCGCGACGCGCGCCGGGGCACAGGCCCTGGTCGACGCGGGTGTCGACGCGGTCAAGGTCGGGGTCGGGCCCGGCAGCATCTGCACCACCCGGGTGGTCGCCGGGGTCGGCGTGCCGCAGATCACTGCGATCATGGACGCTGCCGCCGCCTGCCGTCCCGCCGGCGTCCCGGTCGTGGGCGACGGCGGCCTGCAGTACTCCGGCGACATCGCCAAGGCGATCGTCGCCGGGGCCGACAGCGTGATGCTCGGGTCGCTGCTCGCGGGCTGCGACGAGAGCCCGGGCCAGCTCGTCTTCGTCAACGGGAAGCAGTACAAGTCCTACCGCGGCATGGGCTCGCTCGGGGCGATGGCGTCCCGCGGCAAGGTCTCCTACTCCAAGGACCGCTACTTCCAGGCCGACGTGAGCAGCGACGAGGAGATCGTGCCCGAGGGCATCGAGGGTCAGGTCGCCTACCGTGGACCGCTGCACGCCGTCGCCGGGCAGCTTGTCGGCGGGCTGCACCAGTCGATGTTCTACGTCGGCGCGCACACGATCCCGCAGCTGCAGCAGCGGGGCAGGTTCGTGCGCATCACCGCTGCCGGGCTCAAGGAGAGCCACCCGCACGACATCCAGATGACAGTCGAGGCCCCGAACTACCACTCCCGCTGAGGAGCGAGCACAACTCCATGACGACGACCTCATGACCGAGATCGAGATCGGCCGAGGCAAGCGCGGCCGCACGGCGTACTCCTTCGACGACATCGCGATCGTGCCGAGCCGGCGCACCCGGGACCCGGAGGAGGTCTCGGTCGCCTGGCAGATCGACGCCTACCGGTTCGAGATCCCGGTGCTGGCCGCGCCGATGGACTCTGTCGTGTCGCCGACGACGGCGATCGCGCTCGGCCGCCTGGGTGGCGTCGGGGTGCTCAACCTCGAGGGCCTGTGGACCCGCTACGACGACCCGGAGCCTCTGCTCGCCGAGATCGCCGGCCTCGACGACGCCGAGGTGACCCGGCGGATGCAGGAGATCTACGAGGCGCCGATCCAGCCGGACCTCGTCTCGGCGCGCATCGCCGAGGTCCGAGCAGCCGGTGTCACCGTGGCAGCGGCGCTCTCGCCACCGCGCACCGCCCAGCTGTGGAAGACCGTCATCGACGCCGGTGTCGACCTTTTCGTCATCCGCGGGACGACGGTCAGCGCCGAGCACGTCTCCGGCCGGGCCGAGCCGCTGAACCTCAAGCAGTTCATCTACGAGCTCGACGTCCCGGTCGTCGTGGGCGGCTGTGCCACCTACCAGGCGGCCCTGCACCTCATGCGCACCGGCGCTGCAGGCGTCCTGGTCGGCTTCGGCGGCGGCGCGTCGCACACGACCCGCTCCGTGCTGGGGGTCTCGGTCCCCATGGCCTCCGCGGTCGCCGACGTGCATGCCGCCCGGCGCGACTACCTCGACGAGTCCGGCGGCCGCTACGTCCACGTCATCGCCGACGGCGGTGTCGGGCTCTCCGGCGACGTGTCCAAGGCGATCGCGTGCGGAGCCGACGCGGTCATGGTCGGGTCGCCGCTGGCGCGGGCCACCGAGGCGCCGGGGCGCGGCTTCCACTGGGGGTCCGAGGCGCATCACGGTGAGCTGCCCCGCGGCGAGCGGGTCCGGGTCGGCACCATCGGCTCGCTCGCGGAGATCCTGCTCGGGCCGTCCCGGGTCTCCGACGGCTCGATGAACGTCATCGGTGCGCTGCGCCGGGCGATGGCCACCACCGGCTACTCCGACCTCAAGGAGTTCCAGCGGGTCGAGGTCACGGTCGCCCCCTGAGCGGTCCCGGCGCCGGTGAACGTATCGGGTTGGTCATGTTTTGCCCTCACCCGGGTCATTTGCGTGCCCTGTGACACCAGCGGCTCTTGACGGTGTGACCGGCGTCACGCCAGGTTCCTCGGCGGCCCAGAGCGGGCCGAACCGCAGTTCCGTCGAGGAGATCGATGACCCACCCATCCCGTCCCCGCCACGTGGCGGTCGGCAGCCGCGCTCTCGTGACAAGCTGTGTCATGGCTGCCGCCGCCCTGCTGGCGACCGGTCTCGGCGCACCCACCGCCGTGGCTGCCCCGGAGACCCAGGCAGGACGCCGCGCGTGACAACGCCCGGGCTGCCCTGCACTCCCATGGCAAGGCCGTCCGCGAGTCCGCCGACGACACCTTCGCCGCCCGCGGCAAGGCCGTCGTCGACCCCGACGGCGCCGCGCACGTGCGGTACGACCGCACCTACCAGGGGCTTCCCGTCCTCGGCGGCGACGTCGTGGTCCACGTCGCCCCCGACGGCACGTACGACGGCTCCTCCTTGACGCTCCAGCGGCCGCTGGCCCTCGGCACCGCGGCGAAGGTCTCCCGCGCGGACGCCATCGCCTCCGCTACCCGCGGGTTCGACGGCACGGTCGAGGCCACCGACGCCCGCCGGGTCGTCGACGCACTCGGGACGTCCCCGGCGTCGGCCTGGGAGGTCACGGTCCAGGGGACCCGGACCGACGGGACACCGTCGGTGCTGCACGTCGTCGTCGACGCCGGCACCGGCGCGGTCCGCCGGGTTGCGGACGAGGTCAAGACGGGCACCGGCAACTCGATGTACTCCGGCACCGTGACCATCGGTACCAGCGGCAGCGCGGGGTCGTACACCATGAGCGACTCGACCCGAGGCGGCAACTACACGACCGACCTCAAGGGCGCGACCTCCGGCGCGGGGACGACGTTCACCGACGCGGACAACGTGTGGGGCAACGGCTCCGCGAGTGACCGAGCCACCGCGGGCGTCGACGCGCACTACGGCGCCCAGGTCACCTGGGACTTCTACAAGAACGTCCTCGGCCGCAACGGGGTCTTCAACAACGGCACCGGAACCCGGTCCCGCGTGCACTACGGCAACGCCTACGTGAACGCCTTCTGGGACGGCACCCAGATGACGTACGGCGACGGGTCGGGCAACACCCACCCGCTCACCGAGCTCGACGTGGCGGGCCACGAGATGAGCCACGGCGTGACCGAGAACACCGCGAACCTCACGTACTCCGGGGAGTCGGGCGGCCTGAACGAGGCGACCAGCGACATCTTCGGGACCGCGGTGGAGTTCTACGCCAACAACGCCAGCGACGTGGGTGACTACCTCATCGGCGAGAAGATCAACATCAACGGCAACGGCACGCCGCTGCGCTACATGGACAAGCCGAGCAAGGACGGCGGTTCCGCGGACTGCTGGTACTCCGGTGTCGGCAACCTGGACGTGCACTACTCGTCGGGCCCGGGCAACCACGTCTTCTACCTGATGTCCGAGGGCTCCGGCGCCAAGACCATCAACGGCGTGAGCTACAACAGCCCGACATGCAACGGGTCGACGGTGACCGGCATCGGCCGGGACGCTGCCACCAAGATCTGGTACCGCGCGCTGTCGGTGTACATGACCTCGAACACCAGCTACGCCGGTGCGCGCACGGCAGCGGTCAAGGCGGCGACCGATCTCTACGGCGCCGGCTCCATCCAGTGCGCCGGCGTCGCGGCAGCGTTCAGCGCCGTCAACGTCACAGGCACCACCTGCGGCACCACCCCGCCGCCCACCGGCGGGAACCTGGTGGCCAACCCCGGGTTCGAGTCGGGCGCCACGGGCTGGAGCCAGACCACGGGCGTCATCTCGAGCGACGCCACCAAGGCGCACGCCGGCTCGTGGTTCGGCTGGCTCGACGGCTACGGCACGACGCACACCGACACGCTGTCCCAGTCGGTGACGATCCCGTCGGCGGGCAGCGCGACCCTCGCGCTCTGGCTGCGGATCGTGACCAGCGAGTCCGGCAGCACGGCGTACGACACGTTCAAGGTCCAGGTCGTCAACGGGTCGACCACCACGACGCTCGGCACGTACTCGAACGCCAACGTGGGCGCCTACGCCCAGCGCACGTTCAGCCTCACGCCGTACGTCGGCAAGACGGTGACGATCAAGTTCGTCGGGTCCGAGGACAGCTCGCTGGCCACCAGCTTCTACGTCGACGACGTGGCGGTCACGACCACCTGAGGCGCGTCACCGCCGGGCCGGACCGGATCTGCCGCTGTCCTCGGCGATCCGGTCCGGGACCGGGCGAACCCGGCGCGCGGCGGAGCGGACCCCCGGGCCGCCGCCCGGCTCGACGTACCGAGTCGTGATACTCTGTCACGGCGTCGTACCCGTCCGGGCGGGCATGAGTCTGTCGTGAGCCTCCTTCCCGGCTGGTCCGAGTCCGACGTCCCCGACCTCACCGGCCGGCGCACCGTCGTCACGGGCGCCACCTCCGGCCTCGGGCTGGAGACCGCGCGGGTGCTTGCCGCCCACGGGGCCGAGGTGGTCATGACGGCCCGGGACGCGGCGCGCGGCGCGGCGGCCGTACGCCGGGTGCTGGCAGCAGTCCCCGGCGCGCGGGTTGTGGAGGCTGCCCTCGACCTCGCGGACCTCGACTCGGTGCGGGCGTTCGCAGCCGATCAGCCGCCGTTGGACCTGCTGGTCAACAACGCCGGGGTGATGGCCCTGTCGAGCCGGGAGGTCACACGCGACGGCTTCGAGCGGCAGGTGGGCACGAACCACCTCGGGCACTTCGCGCTCACCGGCCTGCTGCTGCCGGCCCTGCTGGCTCGGCCCGGTGCCCGGGTCGTCACGGTGTCGAGCTTCGCGCACTGGACCGGCGTCATGACGGTCGACGACCTGCAGAGCGGGCGGGCCTACGACCCGTGGCAGGCGTACGCCCGGTCCAAGCTGGCGAACCTGCTGTTCGTCCGCGAGCTGGACCGTCGGGCCCGGGCCGCGGGCGCCGACCTGCTCAGCGTCGGTGCGCACCCGGGCTACGCGCGGACGAGCCTGGTGGCGAGCGGCCCGGCGCAGGGCCATCCGGTGCTGGGTGCGGTCTTCCGCGCCGGGACCGTGGCCGTGGGCCAGAGCGCGCGGGTCGGGGCACTCCCGCAGCTGCGCGCCGCCACCGACCCGACGGTCCTGGGCGGGGAGTACCTCGGGCCACGGATCCTCGGCTACCGTGGCCGGCCGGTGCGCTCACCGAGATCGGCGGCGGCCAAGGACGACGCCTCAGCAGCGGCGCTCTGGGCCGAGTCCGAGCGGCTCACGGACGTTCGGTTCGACGCCCTGGCGGCGACCCGGAGCTGACCGTCAGGTCGGTCGGCGACCGATCGCGACGAAGGTCGGGGCGAACATCCGGGGACGGGGGATCGCCGTGTCCAGGTCCTCCAACGCCGCGCCCCAGCGCGCCACGTCGGCCGTCGTGGCGACGCCCTGCTCGACCATCGCCTCGCGGGCGGCCCACGGCGGCGGCCGCATGCCCGGCGGCAGCTCCATGATCGTGTACCAGCCCCGGTAGGTCTCCAGGTCGAGCCCGGCGGCTGTGACGAGCTCGCCCAGCCGGGTGCCGACCTGAGGGTCGTTCCCCCGACCGCGGTGGAACTCCGGGTACAGCCGCAGCAGGTCGGCCAGCTCGTCCGGCAACGGCCGGACCCGGATCGCGGTGAGGTCGACGTCGACGAGGTAGACAGCGCCGCCGGGTCGCACGAGCGTCGCGAGGTGGTCGACGATCCTCTGCTCGGCGCCACCGTTGTGAGCCAGGACGTGCCGCATGACCGCGACGTCGAAGCTGTCCGGCGGCAGGCCGGTGGCCTCGGCCGTACCGATCCTGGCGTCGGCCTGCTCGAGCCCCTGGGCGTCGATCGCGGCCTGGGCGTGCGAGACGGCCTCCGGGTCGGCGTCGACGCCGCTCACGTGCCCGTCCGGGCCGACCTCACGGGCCAGCACGACCAGCGTCGCACCAGGCCCGCACCCGACGTCGACGACCCTGCCCCCCGGCCGGATCCCGGCGCTCGCCCAGAGATCGGCCTCGGCGAGGCGGGCCGCCTCGGCCATCATTCGGTAGCGGCCGAGCTCCGCCTCGGAGAGCCTCAGCGCGTACGGCGACACGTGCCGAGCATCGGCGCCGCCCGACGGCAGGTCAAGGGGGCCGGCTGTCGAGGGCAGGCGGGCGCGGTGGGCGGAGGCCGGCTCCCCTGCTCCGATCACCGGCCCCCGCCCGACCTCACTTCGACACCAGGTGCCCTTCCGGATTGCGTCCGGGCGAACTTTCTGCGCCTAGTGGCCGTGGGCAGCCGTGTCCGGGGCTTCCGCCCGCCAGGACTGCCACAGTGCGGCGTAGGCACCCCCGGCGGCGATCAGCTCGTCGTGGCTGCCGAGCTCGCTGACGAGCCCGTCCTCGACCACGGCGACCCTGTCGGCGTCGTGCGCGGTGTGCAGGCGGTGCGCGATGGCCACCACCGTGCGGCCGTGCAGCACGGCCGCCAAGGACCGCTCGAGGTGTCGCGCCGCCCGCGGGTCCAGCAGCGAGGTCGCCTCGTCGAGGACCAAGGTGTGCGGGTCGGCGAGCACCAGCCGCGCGAGGGCCAGCTGCTGGGCCTGGGCAGGGGTCACCGGCCGCCCGCCGGAGCCGACCTCGGTGGCAAGCCCGTCGGGCAGCGCGAGCACCCAGTCCAGCGCGTCCACGGCGGCGAGGGCGGAGCGCAGGTCGCCCTCGTCGGCGCCCGGTCGCGCCAAGAGCAGGTTCTCGGCCACGGTGCCGACGAAGACGTGGTGCTCCTGGGTGACGAGCACCACGTGCCCCCGCAGGTCGTCGAGGGGCAGGTCGACCAGCGGGACCCGGCCGACGGTCACCGCGCCGGTGCGCGGCGGGTGGATGCCTGCGAGCAGCCGGCCCAGCGTGGACTTGCCGGCGCCGGACGGACCGACGACGGCGAGCCGCTCGCCGGGGCGCAGGTCCAGGTCGATGCCGTGCAGCACGTCCCGGTCGCCGCGGTAGGCGAACCGGACGTCGCTCACGCGGACGTGCTCGTCCGCCGGGACGGCGTCCCCAGCCTCGCGGTCGTCCGGCACCTGCTCGACGCCGAGGATCCGGGCCAGGGCCGTCGCGCCGACCTGGACCTCGTCCAGCCACGAGACCAGCCGGTCGACGGGGTCGACCATCTGCACGGCGTACAACGTGATCGTCGTGACCTCGCCGAGGGAGGCCCGGCCGGTGGACACGAGCCAGCCGCCCCACAGCAGGCTGAGCGTCACCGGGATCGCATAGGCCAGCTCCATCGTCGGGAAGAACACCGTGCGCAGCCGCAGCGTGTAGCGCTCGGCCGCGAACGCGTCCTCGAGGTCCTCCTCCATCCGCCGGATCCGGCCGGTGGCGAGGCCGAGCGCCTCGACGGTGCGCGCACCGTCAACGGTCTCGGCCAGCGAGCCGTTGAACGCCGCGTAGCACTCCCGCTCGGCCAGGTAGCCCTCCGGGGCGCGACGCAGGTACCAGCGGGTGCCGACCGCGATGAGCGGGGCGCCGGCCAGCAGTGGCAGCGCCACGAGCGGGGCGATGAGGAACGCAGCGGCGGCAGTGAGCAGCACGGTGAGGGAGGCGACAAGCACCTCGGGCACCGCGAACCGGACGGTACGGGCGAGGGCCTCGACGTCGCCGGTGCTGCGGGTCACGAGGTCGCCGGTGCCGGCCCGCTCGACCGCGCTCAGCGGCAGCGCGAGCACCCGCTCGAGGAAGCGCTCGCGCAAGGTGGCGAAGACGTTCTCGCCCAGGACGAACGCCGAGCGCCGCGCCCACCACGTCAGCGCCGTCTGTGCGCACAGGGCGCCCGCCAGCAGCAGGGCGAGCCGGTCGATGTGGCTCGTCGTGGTGCCGCTGCGCACCGACTCGACGATGTCCCCGAGCAGCCGAGGGCCGGCCAGGGCGGCGAGCGCGGCCAGGCCGTTCAGCGCGAGCATGACGCGCAGTGGCCGCCGGTAGTCCGCGAGCAGCAGCCGGGCCTGCTCGCGGACCGTGCCGAGGGTGGCGACCGGGAGCGTCTCGGTCGGCTGGTGGCGTCGCAGAGGTGGCCGGTCCGTCCGCGGGAGCCGGCGGGTTGCCAGGCGCAGGAGCCTCATGCCTCCTCCCCCCGGGTCACGGTCTCGCGGTAGCCGGGATGGGTGGCCAGCAGGTCCCGGTGGCTGCCGGTCGCGACCACCCGGCCGGACACCAGGAACGCGACCTGGTCGCACCGGTCCAGCACCAACGGGCTGGCGGTGGTCACCACGGTGGTGGGGGCGTCGACGCGGTCGGTGCCGTGCCGGGCGGCGCGGAGCCGCTCGGCCACGAGCACCTCCGTGTGCGCGTCGACGGCGCCGGTCGGCTCGACCAGGACGAGGACGTCGGCGTCGGCGAGCAGGGCGCGGGCCAGTGCCAGCCGCTGCCGCTGACCACCGGAGAAGCCGCGGCCGGCCTCCTCGACGTGCGAGTCCAGGCCCTCGGGCAGGGCCTCGAGCACGTCGCCGGCGGCGGCCACGTCCAGCGCCGTCAGCACCGCCAGGTCGTCTGCTGCCCGGCCCCAGGGGTCCAGCTCGTCCCTCAGCCGGCCGGTGAACAGCCTGGGCTCGGCCTCCGACACCAGGACCCGGCCTCGCACGGTGCGCAGCGGCAGGTCGGCCAACCTGGTCCCGCCCAGGGACACCTCGTCGTCGGCGGTCATCCGGCCCAGCCGCAGGGCAAGCGCCGCCGAGTCGTCCGGGTCGGCGCTGACAAGGCCCATCAGGGTGCCCGGCTCGACGTGCAGTCCCGACCTCGGGTCGTCCAGGGCCGCGCCGTACGGCGGCTCCGCGGCAGGCACGGCCGGGTCGGTGATCTCGGGGGTGGTCTGCAGCACCGCCACGATCCGGCGGGCACCGACGAGCGACCGGGTCAGCCGATCGGCCGCCTCGACGGCGGTCCGGATCGGCACGACGAGGAAGAACGCGTAGCCGTAGAACGCGACGACGTCGCCCACGTCGACGGTGCCCTCCAGGGCAAGCCGGGCGCTCAGCCACGTCACCACGACGAGGAACACGCCGGGCAGCAGGACCTGCGCCGAGTCGAGGGTGGCCTGCGGCGAGGCCACGTGCACCCCCGCCCGGCGCAGCTCGGCCGACCGCGTGCGGTAGCGGGCCAGGAAGGCCGGCTCGCCGCCGATGCCGCGCAGCACCCGCAGGCCGGCGACGGTGTCCGCGCCCAGAGCGGTCAGCTTGCCGGCCACCTCGCGCTGCGCGGCCTGGCGTCGCTGCAACGGCCGGAGCAGAGGCCCGAGGAGCAGCACCATGGCGGGCACGCCGAGCAGGACGACGGTGCCTATCAGCACGGAGGTGCGCAGCAGGATGACGGCGACAACGCCGTAGGACACGATCGCGCCGGCGAACCGCGCCGAGACGTCGAAGGCGCTGCCGATGTGCAGGGCGTCGTTGGTGGCGGCGGAGACCACCTCGCCGGTCGGCAGGCGGCGCCGGATCGCGACGCCGACGAGCGCGCTGTGCCGCCCGAGCAGCTGCATCGCCCGGAACGACGCGCACAGCCAGTTCGTCACCGCCATCCGGTGCCGGAGGATGCCGAAGACGGCCTGCACCAGGGCCAGGCCGAGCACCACCAGCGACCAGCGGCCGGCGCTGGCAAGGTCGCCGTCCGCGACACCGGACTGCAAGCCGCGGCCGATGGCGGCGGGGACCAGCGCCTGGGCGACCATCCAGACGATGCCGAACACCACGCCGACCCCCAGGGTGCCCAGCTGGCGCCGCCCGGTCCAGATCAGGAAGCGCCCCGGCGACCTGAGGTCCGGGGTCCCGGGGTCGTCGAAGGGGAGGCGCCGCACGATGGACGACGGTACGTGCTCGGGGTGACGGTCCGACACCGGGTTTCGTCGCGCGCGGCCGGGGTCGGCTAGGAGTCCGGTGCCGACACCCGGGGGCGCCGACCGACAGCCGCGGCTCCAATGAGCAGAACCAGCACGAGGAGAGCGAACCCCGAGACTGCGAAGCCCGCGCGCTCCACCGTACCGAGGCGGTAGTCCAGCACGATGCGCATCCGTCCGTGCTGCGCGGGAAGCTGCACCCACATCATCCCCGGCCCGGCCGCCCGCAGCGTGAGCTCGCGACCGGCCGAGGTAGCGTGCCAGTCGGGCGCGAAGTGCTCCTTCACGAGCACGCCGCGGGCCGTCCGTCCGACGACCACCGTGCGGCGTTCGGAAGTGATGAACCGCACCTGTGCGGGCACCGGCCGGGTCGGGGCTGCTCCGAGCAGGTTGCCGAGGAACCGTCCCTCGGCCGCCGCACGACTGTCTGCTGCGTGGTAGGGCAACCCGAAGCCCTCCCAGGTCACGTTGCCGCGGCCGAGCCGGCGGGTTGCCGTGACCAGTGACCCGCCGCTGCGCAGCACCGGCCGGCCCTTCCGCGCCAACCGCCCCGCCTCGACCTCCCAGCTGCCCGAATCCGCGTACGAGGGCGGGCCGAACGCGTCGAGATCGACCCCTGCGAGTGCGGCATCGCCAGCCGTGTGCCAGTCCCATGAGCCGCGTACCGTGCGTCGGTGCAGGGACGAGATGGGCATCAGCCCTCGATCGGCCTGCAGCAGGCGCTCGGCCGGACCGTCTCGGTCGGGGTCGGCCACCACGACGTGACCCCCCCGGCTGGCGTACCGGTGCAGCGCGGCGGCCGCCTGCCCGGTGTCCCCCAGCTCGCCGCCGTAGAACAGCACCGTGTCGAACGGGACCAGCTCGGCGGCCGTGACGCCTGCGAGGCTTGCGGGTCCCTGCACCGGCACCAAGGCCCCGCTTCCGACGGCGGCCCCGGCCAGCGCGCGCAGGACGAGGTCGTAGTGCGGCTGGTCGCCGATCACCAGGACGGTTGGTGCTCGCGAGGCCGAGATCACCGGGCCGGACCCCCGCACCGAGAACGTCGCGAAGGGCGACCGGGTGGCCGGCGCCTCGGTGAGCTGGGGGTCGGCCCGCTCCCAGTCCAGCGAAGCAGCCCCCGGGTCGGACATCACCGTGCTAACGGCGTTCCAGTCGAGCAGGAAGTGGCGCACCTCGCTCGACTGGTCGGGTGCGCCCTTCAACGCCTCCTCGAACCACACCTGGTAGTCCTGCTGCAGGTTTCCGTGGTCCTGGTAGCCGCGGGTCTGGGGCAGCCCCGACACGGCGTTGACGAAGTTGCTGGTGGCGTCGGTGGCCACGGCAAGCCGGTGCTGGTGGTCAGGAGAGTCGCTGGGCAGCCCTGAGGCCCGCACCCGGTCCTGACGCGAGCCGTTGGCGCGGGTGCCAGGCGGCAGGGAGGCTGCGGTCCCGAGCAGCCCCGCGATCGTCAGGACAGCCACCAGGGTCAGGACCGGTCCCCGCAGCCGGCGGCGACCCCATCCTGGCCGGCGATGCAGGACCAGGCCGAGGCCGATACCGACGACGCAGGCCAGCAGCCACGCGGGGTAGACCAGCAGGTCGACCGGCTGCAGTCCGTTGACGTAGTACGGGAACCGGGGCACGAGGTAGCCGACGAAGCCGTAACCGAGGACGGCGGGGACGCCTGCCGAGAGCGCGAGGACGGCCCGCAGAGAGAAGCCGGTCTCAGCCATCCGCGAGTGCCACGCGGCGAGTGCCCGGACCCGCGGCGACGCCCGGTCCGGAAGGGGAGACCCGGCACCCGCGGACAGAAAGGTGACGTCGGTGCCCATCGCGACCTTGTCGGCCATGGGCACGTGTGGGCGCCGAAGCCTGACCACGGCGAGCGCCACCACGGCGACGGCCAAGGGGAGCAGAACGGGTGAGAGCCCCGCCAGCTGCGTCTTCGGCGCCCAGACCAGCATGGCGCCGGTCAGCGGGACCTCCTGGTCCGTCCACGGGCTCTGGGCGCGCGGCAGGAGCACGAGCGGCAGGTAGAAGTACGCCGAAAGCCCGCCGGTCAGGGCTGCCACGGCGGCAGCGGCAGCTGCGCGGTGCGCCACATCCCGCCAGCTCCCGAGGAGCAGGATGGCGGCGACAAGGGCCATGCCGGCCATCCCGACCACCGGATGCATGCTCAGGCCGACGGCGAGTGCGACCGAGGTGCCGATCATCGTCAGCCAGCCGCCACGGACTGCGATCCGAGCGGCGCCCGCGACAGCCAGTGCGACGGCGGACAGGCCGAGCAGTCGCGGGTAGAGGCCGTAGGTCACTGCCTGTGCCCACAGGGTGGGTGTGCCCAGGAGAGCCGCGCCGGCCACGAGCGCCGCCGTGCGGCTTCCGCAGGCCGCGCGGACGGTGCCGTATACACCGATGGCGACACCCAGGATCCCGGCCAGGGACGCGACGTTCATCGCGGTCGTCGCCGGTACGTGGCCGATGGCGGCGATTGCGGCGACGAGCATGTGGTAGCCGGGCGGATAGGACCCGAGGAAGGTCGGCATGCCGGAGTACCACTGGTAGTTCCAGGAGACGTGTGGCCAGCTGTTCAGCACGAACTGCGTCTTCGACAGGTGGCCCCACACGTCATTGCCCTCGGGGAAGCCGGTGAACGCATGAACCCGGGCTCCGAGCGTCAGCGTGAGCACGAGCAGCCCGGTGAGGTCGACCAGGGTGCGCACCGGGCCGGCCAGGCGCCAGGCCGCCCCCGGCCGCCCTCTGGTGCCAGCCCCGCCGGACGCGCCGTCGGTTGGGGACGCCAGTGGCGTGGTCGTCGCCAGCGTTGTCCCCGACATGGTTGGTCCCGTCCCCGTGAAGCGTCGTCCCCGTGATGCGTCGTTCGCCGGCTCTGTACGCACCGGCCCCGGGTTCCATCGGCGAGTTTCCGCTGGACCCTGAGCCGGTCGGGCCGCGGAAGTCGTCGGGCTGCCGACGTCCCACGACGGCGTTCAGAAAGATCCACTCATTGGGCGGCTACATGCCGGGCCGCGACCGGCCGAAGACTGTGGGCATGCCGCTCCACGCCACAGTCGTCGTCCCCACGTTCAACGAACGGGGCAACGTCGAAGCGCTCGTCGACCGACTTCAGACGGCCCTGTCCGGCACGGCGCACGAGATCCTGTTCGTGGACGACTCGACTGACGACACTGCCGACGTGGTGCGGCGGTTGGCCGCCCGGCGCCCCGGGGTGCGCCTGGTCCAGAGGGTCGGCCCCCAGCGGACGGGGGGCCTGTCGGGCGCTGTTGCCCGGGGTATCAGCGAGGCGCGTGGCCGCTGGGTCGTGGTGATGGACGGCGACCTGCAGCATCCCCCCGAGCTGGTGCCCGAACTGATCGCCCTCGGCGACGGGGGGGACGCGGACCTGGTCGTGGCGAGTCGGTACGTCGGCCAGGGCGACGCCTCCGGGCTGAGCTCGTCCTGGCGACGCACGGTGAGCAGTGCCTCCACGCTGCTTGCCCGCACGCTGTTCCCCTGGCGTGTGGGCCGGCTGTGCACGGACCCGATGACCGGGTTCTTCTGCGTGTCCCGCGAGGCGGTCGACCTCACCCGCCTTCGACCACGGGGCTTCAAGATCCTCTTCGAGATCCTCGCCAGCCACCGCCTCCGGGTTCTCGAGGTCCCCTTCGTGTTCGGCACCCGGCACTCCGGTGCCAGCAAGGCCTCCTGGCGGCAGGGTGCGGAGTTCGTCCATCAGCTGCTCTCACTGCGTGCCGGCAGGGTGCTGCGGTTCGCCGCCGTAGGTGCCACCGGTGTGGTCGTCAACCTCGGCGCGATGGGGCTGCTGCTCCACGAGGGCCTGCACTACGTCCCGGCGAGCCTGCTGTCCACCGAGCTCGCAATCGTCAGCAACTTCTTGTTGCAGGAGCGGTTTGTGTTCCGGTCGAGCAACCACGCTGCGTCCTGGCGTCGACGGGCAGCGATGTCGCTGGCATTGAACAACGTCGACAACTTCCTGAGGGTGCCCCTGCTGCTCGTTCTCGTCGGCCAAGCCGGCCTGCCTGCACTCCTGGCGCAGGCTGCCGCGGTGGCCGTCGGGTTCGCGCTGCGGTTCACCGTGCTGTCCCGGGTCGTGTACCGGGCACGACGGCTGCCTGAGGCGCCGAGCCGGATGTCGGAGGCCCCGCCGATTCGCGCGGCCTGAGCGGGATCGTCGCGCGCGGCCGCGGTCGGTCGCATGGGAGGATCAGGGGCGTGACAGCGACGCCCGCCCCGGTCCTCGTCGTCGACTTCGGCGCCCAGTACGCCCAGCTCATCGCCCGCCGGGTGCGCGAGGCCCGCGTCTACAGCGAGATCGTCCCGCACAGCATGCCGGTGGCAGAGATGCTCGCGAAGCGGCCCGCCGCCATCGTCCTGTCGGGCGGCCCGTCGTCCGTCTACGCACCGGGTGCCCCCGCGGTCGACCCGGCGATGTTCACGGCCGGCGTCCCGGCGTTCGGCATCTGCTACGGCTTCCAGGCCATGGCGCTGGCGCTGGGCGGCACTGTCGCACGGACCGGGTCGGCGGAGTTCGGCCGGACCGCGCTCGAGGTCGTCGGCGGCGACCCGACGCTGTTCCACGGACTGCCTCGCGATCAGTCGGTGTGGATGTCGCACAACGACGCGGTCTCGGTCGCGCCCGAGGGCTTCGACGTCGTCGCCCGCACCGACGACACCCCCGTCGCGGCGTTCGAGAACGCCGGCCGATCACTGGCCGGCGTGCAGTTCCACCCCGAGGTGCTGCACACCGAGCACGGCCAGGCGGTGCTCGAGCACTTCCTGTACGAGGTCGCGGGGCTCGAGCCCAGCTGGACCATGTCCAGCGTCATCGACGACCAGGTGGCGTCGATCCGGGCGCAGGTGGGCGACCGGCGGGTCGTCTGCGGCCTGTCCGGCGGCGTGGACTCGGCGGTCGCCGCGGCCCTGGTGCAGCGGGCCGTCGGCGACCAGCTCACCTGCGTGTTCGTCGACCACGGCCTGCTGCGCAAGGGCGAGGCGGAGCAGGTCGAGCGCGACTTCGTCGAGGCGACCGGCGTCCGGCTGAAGGTGGCCGACGCGTCCAAGCAGTTCCTCGACGCGCTGGCCGGCGTCAGCGACCCGGAGGAGAAGCGCAAGGTCATCGGTCGTGAGTTCATCCGGGTGTTCGAGGAGGCTGCCCGCGAGGTCGTCGCCGAGGCCGGGGCCGACGGGGAGTCCGTCGACTTCCTGGTGCAGGGCACGCTCTACCCGGACGTCGTCGAGTCCGGTGGCGGCACCGGCACGGCCAACATCAAGTCGCATCACAACGTGGGCGGCCTGCCCGACGACCTGCAGTTCGCCCTGGTCGAGCCGCTGCGCACGCTGTTCAAGGACGAGGTGCGCAAGGTGGGCCTCGAGCTGGGTCTGCCGGAGGCGATCGTCTGGCGCCAACCCTTCCCCGGCCCGGGCCTGGGCATCCGGATCGTCGGCGAGGTGACCCTGGAGCGGCTCGACGTCCTGCGCGAGGCCGACGCGATCGCGCGCGAGGAGCTCACCGTGGCCGGTCTCGACCGGGAGATCTGGCAGTGCCCGGTCGTCCTGCTCGGCGACGTCCGCTCGGTCGGCGTCCAGGGCGACGAGCGCACCTACGGCCACCCGGTGGTGCTGCGCCCGGTCTCCTCGGAGGACGCCATGACCGCGGACTGGACCCGCGTGCCCTACGACGTGCTGGCCCGCATCTCCACCCGCATCACCAACGAGGTGCGTGAGGTCAACCGGGTGACCCTCGACATCACCTCGAAGCCCCCGGCACCATCGAGTGGGAGTAGCGCGTCGAGCAGCCTCCGCCCCGTGCTGCGGCCACGGGATGTGGGGGTGACGACGGGACGGCGCAATCCTCGAGCCAACGTCGCACACCGGCCGAGACACGACGCCGAGCTCCGGAAGTCCGCCGCTGAGTCGAGTCACGAGCGGATGCGGAGCGGGACGCGTGGCGCGGCGGTGGCGCCGAGCGCGTTGCGGGCCATGACACGCACGGTGTACCGGCCGCGGCCCAGGTCGAGGCGGGAAGCCGTCAGGATCAGCGCTCGATGGCCCGCCTCCACGGCCTTGGCCACCGTGGCGACGGTCGCGCCGGACCGGTCGACGAAGCGGACATGGACCCGCGCGGGTGCCCCTGGGCGGAAGGACAGCCGCGTCTGCCGAACAGCGCGCGGTCCCGAAATGCGGATGACGGATCGGCTGAGAGACACGTCGCGCAGCCGCGGGTGACGACTCGCCACGATTGTGACGCCGTGTCGAGTGGCCTGGTTCTGTGCCTGGTCCGTGGCGGTGAGGCGTATCCGGTGCACACCCGGAGCCTGGAACGTCCTCGTAACCCGATCTCCTGCCACCGGGGCATGGTGGTCGAACTGCCACGTGACCGAGGGGGTCGACCACGCGTCTCTGGCACGGGCGGAGTACGAGACCCTTTCGCCGCGGCGGGCGAACGTGGTCCTGTCGAACTTCCTGATGGTCGGCGCTACACCGTCGAAGACCTGCGAACGCAGCAGCCCACCGGACTCCTCCCACAGCAGCGTTCCATGGCCGGCCGGGTCCACCGCGACCCGTGGTCCAGACACCGAGCCGCTCGCTAGGGACGTGGGCATCGACCAGGCCCGACCCACGGTGCGGGTGATGGCGTAGAGGGTGCGGCTCGCGGTCAGCTGCTCGGTGCTCCCGGTCCACATGATGACGCTGCTGCGACCGGCCCCGAACCCGATTTTCGGAGAGGAGTTGTAGACCTGCGGCGAGTCGATGCGGGTCACCGTCCACGTACCACCTGGAGCCCAGGTGGCGGTGTCGAGATCCGAGCGGCGGTTCCCGTCACCGGACGTCACCCACGCTGCCACCGCCTCGCCAGTGACGTTCACACCCAGGTCCAGCTGCCACGCAAGCTCGCTGCTGGATCGCGACAGCGTCGTCGTCGGGTCCCAGTCGGCCCCCATCGCCCGAGTGGCGCTCTCGACACCCGACAAACCGCTGACGTCGCCGTACGTCCATGCGGCGGTGGTGCGATCGTCCGCGTCGACGATGACCTTCGGCTCGTGCCCGGGACTGTTGGACAGTACGCGCGGTGCGCTCCAGGCGCCGGCCGCCGGCGTGCGGTCAGCCGTCAGCACCCGACCGCCCTGACCCCATACCGCGATCGCCCGGCCGTCGGCATCGACGGCGACCGTCGCCTTGCCCGCACCAGGGGTCGTCGCGAGGTCAGAGATCGCCCATCCTCGCTGTCCGGCGGCTCGGTAGGCGGCTGCGACGATCCTGCCCGCCCCGCCGCTGGCGTCCTGGGTCCAGACAACCGCCGCGTCGCCGCGTGCATCGGTAGCCACCTCCGGTTCGAAGGCATGCGTCCCGGTCGGCGACAGGTCCTGGCTCGGGCTCCACGTGGCCCCGTCGGACGTCGCGGCTCGGATCACGCTTCCGCTCCTGCCGGTCAGGAAGTCGCGCCAGACTGCGACGACGTGTCCCTCACCGTCGACGGCCGTGGCGGGCTCGGCGTCCTGCGTCTCCGACCGGATGTCGACCTGCGCAGGCGTGCTCCATGTACCGCCTGGCGGTCTGCGGGAGCTCATGAGCAGGAAGTTGGTGGCGGTCGCCTCGACCCACGTGGCGACTGCGTTGCCGTCTGGCGTCAGTACGACGTCGTACTGGCTGGCTGAGACACGCGTCGTCAGCGTCGCGACGTCCGAGATCCACCCCGGCTCGGCAGTACTGGGCGGAGCGAGTGCGACGCCGACCACGCCTAGCACCGCGACCAGGACGATGCTGCGATGTCCACTCATGGCAACCCCTGGGGACTGCGACCGCCCCGATCCGCGCCCGCCTGGCTGATGCTAGCCGCTGCGTGGCCGGCGGGGGGGAATCGGTGGACGCGGCCGCGCTGGTCCAGCGCGCCGTCGGCGACCAGCTCACCTGCGTGTTCGTCGACCGGCTGAAGGTGGCCGACGCGTCCAAGCAGTTCCTCGACGCGCTGGCCGGGGTCAGCGACCCGGAGGAGAAGCGCAAGGTCATCGGCCGTGAGTTCATCCGGGTGTTCGAGGAGGCTGCCCGCGAGGTCGTCGCCGAGGCCGGGGCCGACGGGGAGTCCGTGGACTTCCTGGTGCAGGGCACGCTCTACCCGGACGTCGTCGAGTCCGGTGGCGGCACCGGCACGGCCAACATCAAGTCGCATCACAACGTGGGCGGACCGGCCCGGGCCTGGGCATCCGGATCGTCGGCGAGGTGACCCTGGAACGGCTCGACGTCCTGCGCGAGGCCGACGCGATCGCGCGCGAGGAGCTCACCAGGGCCGGTCTCGACCGGGAGATCTGGCAGTGCCCGGTCGTCCTGCTCGGCGACGTCCGCTCGGTCGGCGTCCAGGGCGACGAGCGCACCTACGGCCACCCGGTGGTGCTGCGCCCGGTCTCCTCGGAGGACGCCATGACCGCGGACTGGACCCGCGTGCCCTACGACGTGCTGGCCCGCATCTCGACCCGCATCACCAACGAGGTGCGTGAGGTCAACCGGGTGACCCTCGACATCACCTCGAAGCCGCCCGGCACCATCGAGTGGGAGTGAGCCGCGGGCTCTGACCGCGGCCCCGGTGGGCCGCCGACGACCGTGACCGCCCGTCGCGAGACGTCGCCGACCCCGCGGTGCAGCGTGTCTCGCTCCCCAAGGCACCCGGATGGTCCCGCCGGACAGGGGCTCGACCTGCCGATGATGCATCCGGAGGTCGTTGCTGTGGGGGATGGTCGAACGGTTCAGTCTGACCGCACGCGCTGGCAGGCTCGGCCGGTTCTGGCGCGCGCGCTGTCCTTGAGCGTGTTCGTGGTCCCGGTCGGCGGGTCATACCTCGTCACGCGCCTCGCGGCACCGTTCGTCACAGACCTGCCGCTGGTCAGCCGGATCGTCGCCCTGGGCGTCCTGGCACTCGTCGTGGGCCTCGTGGCGGAACGGATCTTCCGCCGGGTCCTCCCACTCGCCGCGCTCCTGCGGATGACGATGCTGTTCCCGGACCGCGCACCTTCGCGGTTCAAGCTGGCGCGAGCGGCCGGTCACACCCGGATCCTCGAGGAACGGGCACGCACCCATCCCGGCGAGACGGCCGGTGACGCCGCGACGCGGATCCTCGGACTTCTGACCGCGCTGGGCGCCCACGACCGGCGTACCCGCGGCCACTCCGAGAGGGTCCGGGTCTTCACCGACGTCGCCGCCGCCGAGCTGCACCTGCCCGGGGCTGCGCGCGACCGGCTGCGCTGGGCGGCGCTGCTCCACGACCTCGGCAAGATCGGCGTTCCCGCGGTCGTGCTCAACAAGCCGGCCGGCCTCGACTCCGGCGAGTGGGACTCGATCCGCCGCCACCCAGGTCAGGGTGCGGTGCTGGCCGCCCCGTTGATGGAGTGGCTCGGCGAGTGGGGCGCCGCGATCTCCCAGCACCACGAACGGGTCGACGGCAAGGGCTACCCGCTTGGCCTGGCCGGCCACGAGATCGCGCTGGCGGGACGGATCGTCGCGGTCGCCGACGTCTTCGAGGTCATGACCGCGGCACGCAGCTACAAGCGGCCGATGTCGGTCGCGGCGGCCCGCCGTGAGCTGGCCGGCGCGGCCGGGACGCAGCTGGACTCCGCCGTCGTGCGAGCGTTTCTCGGTGCCAGTCTGCCGCGCGTGCTGTGGGCGGTGGGACCGCTGGCGCTGCTCATGAACCTGCCCTTCCTGCGCCAGCTCGCCGAGGCCGGCCGGGTCGTCGAGCTGGTCGGCGGCACCGCCAAGGGTCAGGCCGCCACGGTGGCGGTCGCAGCGACGACCGCGGCGGTCCTTGCCGTGCCGGCGACAAGCCCGGCCGTGTTCGCCGATCACGTCGTCCCCCGGCCCCGCAACCAGGGCCACACCTCAGTTCTCGGTGCCACGGGCGGGGCGTCACCGTCGGCCACCGCGCGTGCGGCCGGTCAGAAGTCTCCTCGTGGCCCGCGAACGGGCGATGCAGCCACCGGGCCGGCGTCGTTCGCCAGCACAGCCGGGGGCCGGGTCCCTGCCCTGCCCGGTCGCGCGAGCCTGCCCGAAGCCCCCGGGCCGTCGACCCGGCCGGCCGCAGGGACACAGTCCGTGCAAGCAGTGCCCGCGTCGTCGACCGTGCCCGACGTACCGGTCTGGGCGAGCGTGCCGTCAGCGCGTCCCACGTCCGAGCCCTCCACGTCGACGGCGCCGGTATCCGTGCCGGGCATCGCGCCGGTCTCGCTGGGGACCGCCGCCAGCTTCGCGGTGCTGGCCGGGTCGGCGATCACGAACACCGGCCCCACCGCGATCACCGGCTCGATCGGGCTGAGCCCGGGCACGTCGGTGACCGGGTTCCCGACCGCCCCGACCAACGGCACCGTCAACGCTGCAGACGCCGTCGCGGCGCAGGCGAAGTCCGACCTGGCCGGCGCGTACGGCGACGCCGCGGGCCGGGCGACCACAGCCACCATCCCGGTCGAGCTCGGCGGGACCACCCGGACGCCGGGCGTGTACGACTCGGCCGCGGGGACGTTCGAGCTCACCGGAACCGTGACCCTGGACGCGAAGGGCGACCCGAACGCCGTCTTCATCTTCAAGGCTGCGTCCACACTCGTGACGGCGTCCGCCAGCCGGGTGAACCTTGTCAACGGTGCGCGGGCGGCCAACGTCTTCTGGCAGGTCGGCAGCTCGGCGACGCTCGGGACCTACTCGATCCTCCGTGGCAACGTCCTGGCTCTGACGTCGATCACGGTCACGACAGGGGCGACCGTGGACGGCAGGATGCTGGCCCGCAACGGCGCGGTCACGCTGGACAGTGACGTCATCACCCGCACACCCGGCGGCCAGTAGCCCCGGGACTGGCGCGTCGCCGACGCTGATGGCCCCGCGGTCCGGGACGACGGCCTCCCCGCGCTGCGCACCGGAAGCTGTCGGCGGTCCTGGCCCCCGGGATCGTGTGAGCGTCCGACGCGCTCTCCCGCGGTCGAGAGACCTCGAGGTGCAGGCGGCCGACCTTCCCTGGGTACGACCGGGTGCTTCGAGGAGAGTGACAGCCCTGAGGCCGTCCGGAGGGATACGGTCACGCCGTGATGATCTGTCCGGGGTGCGGTGGGGAGAACCGGCCGGGTGCGAAGTTCTGCGGCGAGTGCGGCCGCGGCCTGGTGAGGTCGTGTCCCGGGTGCGGGGCCCCGGTCGAGGACGAACGCAAGTTCTGCGGGGACTGCGGCACGCCGCTGCCGGCCCAGGCTGAGCGCGCCGCGCCTGCCGGTCGTCCGAGCCTGGACGAGCCGACGTCCGAGCGGCGCGTGGTCTCCGTGCTGTTCGTGGACCTGGTGGGCTTCACGGCCGCCTCCGAGTCCCGGGACGCGGAGGACACCCGCGAGCTGCTGACCCGCTACTTCGAGGTCGCGCGCAAGACCATCGACCGGTACGGCGGCAGCGTGGAGAAGTTCATCGGCGACGCAGTGATGGCCGTGTGGGGCGCCCCGATCGCCAAGGAGGACGACGCGGAGCGCGCCGTCCGGGCCGCCCTGGAGATCGTCGGGTCGGTCGCGGGGCTCGATCCGGACCTGCACGCCAGGGCGGGGATCCTCACCGGTGAGGCCGCGGTGACGGTCGGCGCCCAGGGGCAGGGGATGGTCGCGGGCGACCTGGTGAACACCGCGTCCCGGATCCAGAGCGTGGCCGCGCCCGGCTCGGTGTTCGTGGGGGAGTCCACCAAGGAGGCCACCGAGGCCGCCGTCGCCTACGACGACGGCGGCGAGCACGCGCTCAAGGGCAAGTCCACCCCGGTCCACCTGTGGCGGGCCGCGCGCATCGTCGGCGGCGTGCGGGGAGCGTCCCGGTCCAGCGGGCTGGAAGCGCCGTTCGTCGGCCGGGACCGGGAGCTGCGGCTGGTCAAGGAGCTCTTCCACGGGTCCGCGGACGAACGGCGACCGCAGCTGGCTCTCGTCACCGGTATCGCCGGGATCGGCAAGTCCAGGTTGGCGTGGGAGCTGGAGAAGTACGTCGACGGGCTCGTCGGGGACGTCTTCTGGCACCGGGGCCGGTGCCTGTCCTACGGCAAGGGGGTCGCCTACTGGGCCCTGGCGGAGATGGTGCGGATGCGCTGCGGCATCGCCGAGGACGAGGATCCTCTGTCGGCGCGCGCCAAGCTCCGGGACACCCTCGAGACGCACCTGCGCGACGCCGACGAACGGCGCTGGGTGGAGCCGCGGCTGGCCCACCTGCTCGGCCTGGAGGAGGGCGTCCCCGGCGACCAGGAGAACCTGTTCTCCGCCTGGCGGACCCTGTTCGAGCGGCTGGCCGAGCAGGCACCGACGATCCTTGTCTTCGAGGACCTCCAGTGGGCCGACAGCGGCCTGCTCGACTTCGTCGAGTACCTGCTCGACTGGTCCCGCGGCCAGGCGCTGTTCGTCCTCGCCATGGCGCGCCCGGAGTTCGCCGAGCGGCGTCCCGGTTGGGGGAGCGGCAAGCGCAGCTTCAGCTCGCTGTACCTCGAGCCGCTGTCGACGGCCGCGATGGGTGAGCTGCTCTCCGGACTTGTGCCCGGTCTGCCCGACGACCTGCACCAGCGGATCCTCGCCCGGGCCGAGGGCGTGCCGCTCTACGCGGTGGAGACAGTCCGGATGCTGCTGGACCGGGGGCTGCTCGCCCGCGAGGGTCACGTCTACCGCGCCACCGGGTCCGTCGACCGGCTCGAGATCCCGGGGACGCTGCAGTCGCTGGTCGCGGCGCGCCTTGACGCCTTGCCGCCGGACGAGCACCGCATCGCGGAGTGCGGCGCCGTGCTGGGCAAGACCTTCACGCGTCAAGGCGTTGCGGCAGTCAGCGGTCTGACCGAGGCCGAGCTCGACCCTCTGCTCGCCGGGCTGCTCGGGAAGGAGATCCTCGCGGTCCAGGCCGATCCACGCTCGCCCGAACGGGGCCAGTACTCGTTCCTGCAGGACATCGTCAAGCAGGTCGCCTACGAGACGATCTCCAAGCACGACCGGAAGGCCAAGCACCTTGCCGCCGCGCGCTTCCTCTCGGCCGCGGCCAGTGCCGAGGAGGACGAGATCGTCGAGGTCGTCGCGTCCCACTACCTCGACGCCTACGCCAGCGCGCCCGACGACGGCGACGCACACGAGCTCCGGGACAAGGCCTTCGAGATGCTGGTGCGGGCCGCCGAGCGGGCCGCCTCCCTCGGGGCCACCGGGGAGGCAGAACGCGCCTTCCAGCGCGCTGCCGAGCTGACCGACGACGAGCTGGCGCGGGCCGAGCTGCTGGAGCGGGCCGGGGTGGCGGCGTACGTCGGCGGACGGGCCGACGCGGCCGCCGGCGACTTCGACCGCGCCATCGCCCTGTTCGAGGCGGGAGGCGCCACCCACCCGGCGGCCCGGGTGGCGGCCCGGGCGGCCGAGGTCGCCTGGGACCGCGGCCGGCTGGAGCAGGGCCTGGAGAGCATGGACCGGGCCTTCGCGGTGCTCGCCGAGGAGGAGCCGGACGCCGACCTGGCCGCGCTGGCAGCCCAGATCGGCAGGTTCATGCTCTTCGCCGGCCAGGGGGACCTCGCGCTGGCCAGGTTGGAGCGGGCGCTCGAGATCGCCGAGATGCTCACGCTGCCGGAGACGCTGTCCCAGGCCCTCAACACCAAAGGCGTCCTGCTCCAGTCCCGAGGCCGGACGACCGAGGGTCGAGGGCTGATCCGCGTCGCGCTCGCGATCGCGCTCGAGAACGACAAGCCGTCGGCCGCCCTCCGGGCCTACTACAACCTCGCCGACCTGTGCGTCCAGGTAGATCGGGCGCAGGAGGGGCTGACCCTCGCACGCGAGGGACTCGAGCTCGCCCGGAAGGTCGGCAACCGGTACTGGGAGCAGTCCTTCCTCGGCTTCGCCTACCCGTCCTACGTGCTGGGTGACTGGGACGAGGTCGTCGGCCGCGAGAGCGGGCTGCCCGAGGACGACTGGACCCAGGTGCGGATCGCTTTCGGCACGCTTCTGACGTCCATCGTCCCTGCCCGCCTGCACCGGGGCCAGCTCGAGGCGGCCGAGCCCTTCAGGTCCTTCGTCGCCGATTTGGAGTCCTCCGCGGACCTGCAGGAGCTCGCCCAGGGGCGGTTGGCCGAGGCGGCGTTCTCCTTCGCCGCGTGCCGGTACGACGAGGCGCTGGCCAGCGCGATGCTGGCCCTCGAGGCCAGGCACGCGATGGGGGTCAACTTCGAGGCGTCGAAGGAGGCGTTCGTGCTGGCGTTGGACAGCGCCCTGGCGCTGGGGGACACCGGGCGCGCCGAGGACGTGCTGGCGCTGGTGGACGGGCTGCCGGTCGGCCACTCGTCACCGTCGCTGCGGGCCCAGTCCGACCGGTTCCACGCCCGCCTGGCCGCGGTACAGGGGGACGCGGCTGAGGCCTCCGTCCGGTTCGAGCGGGCGGCGGACCTCTTCCGCGAGCTGGGCTACCCGTTCTACCTGGCCAGGGTCCTGTTGGAGACCGGTGAGTGGCTGTCTGGTCAGGGCCGGGCAGGCGAGGCGGAGCCGTTGCTGGTCGAGGCCGGTGAGCTCTTCCGTGGCCTCAAGGCGCTGCCCTGGCTCGAGCGCGTGGCGCAGGCATCGACCGGCGCCAGCGGAGCCTGATCGAGGCGGTCGCCGCGGCACCCGCCGGCGTCAGCGCAGGTTGAAGACGCCCGCCTGGGCGGTGCCCCTGGCGTAGCGGTCGCGCACGCCGGAGGGCGTCATCGCGAGCGCCGCCTGGAAGTCGGTGGTCATGTGGCTGTGCGACGCGTAGCCCACCGACATCGCGACCTCGCTGAGCTTGCCGTCCGGCCGGGACGCGCAGGTGGAGAACGCGGTCCGCAGCCGGAGCCGGGTGCGGTAGGCGTGCACGGTGAGGCCCGTCGACGCCCGGAAGAGCCGGCAGAAGTGGTACGTCGAGAGGCCCACGGCCTCGGCCACGGCCGGCAGCGTGATCCGCTCGTCCAGGTGCGTCGCCAGCAGCCGGCAGGCCTGGTGCACCCGGCGGTCGGCCTCCCGGCCTGCTGCCGGCGGCGGCCCGGAGCCTGCAGCCGGTCGGGCGTCCGCGGCCTCCCGGGGCGGGTCCACCGGGTGTCGTAGCACGTCGTCCAACAGGTCCCGCAGCTCCCGCTCGACAGCCAGGTCGTGGCCGCCGGCGGCCGCGCCGGCCAGGCACTCCTGGTAGCCGAGCCAGGCGGCGTCCCCGACGAGCACCCGGCCGGCCGCGAACGCCGAATCGGCAACCTCCCCTGCGTCGAGCAGGTGGCCGTAGAGCTCTGGGGAGAGCGCGACGAACGTGCACTCGTCCCCGGCCGGGTCCACCAGCTGGCGCTGGTAGCGCTGCCCCGGGCGGTACAGCAGAGCCCAGTTGCGGTCGCCCAGCTGCGGGCCGGTGCCGGCCCTCGTGATCGTGACCGGTCGCTCGGGGAACACGACGTGCGCCATCGGCCCGATCTCGTTCTCGCGGCCCCACGCCTTCTCGGTCGGCGGGCAGCGGTACCGACCCAGCCGCAGGCTCGGCAGGTCGAGGATCGGCGTCACGGCCGGGCTCATCGCACCACCCCTCTGCACCGAGCGTGCTGCATCCGATCGCACCGTACGACCGGACCCGCCTACCGGCGACTGTCGTAACGCAATCTCCACCTGAGGTCCCACGGTTCCCCCGGGTCCCCGGTCTGCTGCGACGACCAGTCCCAGACGAACCCGCGGGTCGTGATCGAGTGCCAGGTCATGCGCTGCCGGGCCGGGCCCTGTCTGCCGGTGCTGCGCTCCAGCACCATCCGGTCCCCCCGCGGGTCGGGCAGCCAGCCGCCGGTGAAGTCGAGGTAGGCACCGTTGTTGTCGACCCAGGTCTGGACCCAGCCCCGGTCCGGCACCGGGACCGAGAAGCTCCACCCGGTGAACGGGTCGCGCCCCGCGGAGAACTGCTCCCAGAGGACCTTGCCGTCCAGGGTCCACGCCACCTCGTTGCGGCCGCGGACCTCGTCCCCCGCCAGCTGGCGGACCCGCCAGCTGCCCAGCCAGAAGTCGAACTGGGCGCGGTCCGGCGCGGCTACCCGGATGCCGTCGATCACCGGGAGCCCGGCTGTCCCGGTGCCCTCGGAGAGAACTGCTGTCATGTCGTCCCACCTGTCTTGTCGCGGACCGTCGCTGGTTGGCGGTGGAGTCGGTCAGGTCAGCCGGACCCGTGGGTCGATCACGGCATAGGCCATGTCGACGACCAGGTTGGCCAGGATCACGAAGGTCGCGGCGACCAGCACCGTGCCGGTGATGACAGGCAGGTCGGCGTCCGTGACCGAGTCGACCGCCAGCCGGCCGATGCCCGGGAGCCCGAACACCTGCTCGGTGATGATCGCGCCGCCGAGAAGGCCGGCAAGGTCGAGCCCTGCCGCTGTGACGATCGGTGTGAGACAGGCGCGCAGGCCGTGCCGGCCGATGACGACGCGCTCGCGCAGGCCCTTGGCCCGGGCGGTGCGGATGTAGTCCTCGCCCAGCGTCTCGAGCATCTGGTTGCGGGTCAGCCGGGCGTACAGCGCGGCGTACAGCAGGGCCAGCGCGATCCAGGGCAGGGCGAACCCGGACAGCCACCCGAGCGGGTCGTCGACGAGCGGGACGTAGCCGCCGAACCCGATCACGCCCCACTTGATCTGCACGAAGAACACGAGCAGCAGGCCGATGAAGAAGGAGGGGAACGAGTAGCCCACCATCGCGACGGCCATGATGGCGCGGTCCTGCCACTTGCCGCGCTTGAGGGCGCCCATGATCCCGACGCTGACGCCCAGGATGATCCACAGCACGAACGCCCCGAGCGCCAGCTGAGCCGTGACGGGGAAGCGGGTCCACAGCAGGTGGGTGACGTTGTCGCCCTTGCGGAAGGAGTAGCCCAGGCACGGCACGGGACAGTCGAACGACGCCTGGCCGGTGCCGTAGGTACGGCCGGCGACGATGCCCTTCGCGAAGTCGCCGTACTGCTGGACCAGCGGCTTGTCCAGACCCAGCCGGTGCCGGTTGGCCTCGACGACCTGTGGGCTGCAGGACTTGCCGCAGGTGAGGCGGGCGGGGTCGGCGGGCAGCGCGTTGAAGATCAGGAAGACGATCATGCTGAGGGCGATCAGGGTGACGACCATCGCCACGAGGCGGCGGGCCAGGTATCCGAGCATGCGATCCGTCCCTTTCGAGATGCACCAGCCAAGATCACCCGTCCTTCAGGCAGCCGGACCGTACGGATCCCGGCCCCGGCCGCGCTTCCAGGATCGTGCGGTGAGGCCGAGCCGTGACCAACCCGTTGTCCGGGCCACGCCTGGCGGGCCGCCGGGGACACCTAAGGTCGGCGCGTGACCCCCGCGGCCGATGGCGACCTCGACCTCGAGACCGCCGGTGTCGCCGACGTCACCGCCGCCCTGGCGGCGGGGCGCACGACCGGCGCCGCCCTCGTGGCCGGCTACCTCGCGCGGATCTCCGCGCTGTCGACCGGCGGGCCTGCCGTCAACGCCGTGCGCTGCCTCGCACCCGACGCGACCGACCGCGCCGATGAGCTGGACGCGGAGCGCCGGGACGGACGGGTGCGGGGCCCGATGCACGGCGTACCGGTGCTGGTGAAGGACAACATCGACGTCGCGGGCCTGCCGACGACCGCGGGTGCGCTCGCGCTGGCTCAGTCGGTGCCCGACCGCGACGCCGAGCTGGTCCGCCGGCTGCGCGAGGCGGGGGCAGTGGTGCTCGGCAAGACCAACCTCACCGAGCTGGCGAACTTCATGGCGGAGGACATGCCCGCCGGGTACTCGTCGTTGGGTGGGCAGGTGCTCAACCCCTACGACGTGAGCCGCACGCCGAGCGGGTCGAGCGCGGGCTCGGGGGCTGCCGCGGCTCTCGGGCTGGCCACAATCACCGTCGGGACCGAGACGGACGGCTCGATCCTCAGCCCGGCCTGCGCGCAGAGCCTGGTCGGCCTCAAGCCGACGATCGGCCTCGTGCCCGGCGCCGGCATCCTGCCGATCGCGACAAGCCAGGACTGCGCCGGCCCCATGTGCCGCAGCGTCGCGGACGCGGCGGCCCTGCTGGCCGCGCTCACCGGTGACACCTACGACGAGGCGTTGGCCCACGATGCCCTCGCGGGCGCCCGGCTGGCCGTGCCACCTGAGCCCGCCGAGCTGGACCCGGGCGACGCCGAGGTGTTCCGCGCCGCCCTGCAGGTGATGCGCGACCTGGGCGCGACGACAGTCGACGTGCCCGAGCTCCCCGCGACCGTCGAGATCCCGGTGCTGCACCACGAGTTCGCCCGCGACGTCGACGCCTACCTGGCCCGGTTGCCGGCCGGCGCCCCGATGCGGACCCTGGCCGAGCTCGCCGCCTGGAACGAGGCGCACGCTGGGGCGGCGCTGAAGTACGGCCAGGCGCACGTGGTCGCGGCGCTGGCCGTGGACCACCAGGCGGAGCGGGCGGCGTACCTGGCGAACCGGGCTCGTGACCTCGCGGTGGCGGGGGAGCACGGCATCGACGTGACGCTGCGGGCCGCAGGCGCGGCGGCAGTGGTGCTGCCCGGTCCGCACGGCTGCGGTGTCGCCGCGCGCGCCGGCTACCCCAGCCTTGTCGTCCCGGCCGGCTACCGGCGCACCGGCCGGGCGCCGGTCGGGGTGACCTTCCTCGGGCCGGCGCGCGGCGAGGCCGTGCTGCTGGGGCTCGGGTTCGCGTTCGAGCAGGCCGCGCGCGCCCGCCGACCGGTCTCCGAGGTCAACCCGTCCCTGCTCGGCGGGGTGATCGTCTCCCCGCGTTGACGCATCGGTGGGGGGCTAGGCGGTGGCGACCCGGAAGAAGCGCTCGGCGAGCCGCCCCTCGGGCAGGCCGGCGGCCTGCGCGTTGAGGGCTCCCCACTCGCGCAGCCGGGACTCCAGGTCGTCCAGGTGGGCGGTCTGGCTCGCGTGCGCCCGCAGTGCGGCGAGCTTGCGGTCGAAGACGTCGGTGACGTCCACGGCGTGGTCGTTGTCCGGGTGCGCCATCAGCCAGGTCTCCGCGACCGCCCACTCCGCCAGCCCCTCCTCGCCCAGCAGGCTCGGGTGGGCGAAGGGGTTGCGCGCGTCGGGATAGATCGCGGCGATCGCCGCCGTGCCGGCCGCCAGGTGGTCCGGGTGGCTCGCGCCCACCCGGGCCCAGTTGCGCTCCGGGCTCTGGATCAGCGCCCGCTGCGGGCGGACCTGGCGGATCACCCGGCTGATGTCCCGGCGCAGGTCCTGGGTCGGCTCCAGCGCGCCGTCCCGGTAGCCCAGGAAGCGGACGTCGGTGACCCCTGCTTCCTTGGCTGCGGCGACCTGCTCGGCCCGGCGGATGCCCGGGATCTCCGACCGCGGCACCGCCGGGTCGAACCCGCCCGCGTCGCCGTCCGTGCACACGCAGTAGGTCACCTCGACCCCGGCCGCGGTGAGGGTGGCGACCGTTCCCGACGCACCGAAGTCGACGTCGTCCGGATGCGCCGTCACCACCAGGACCCGCTCGACCTCGCTGTCCTCCAGCACGAGCCACTCCTCTCGCCAGCAGCGCGCCGTCCGCGCCGCCGGTCATCGTAGGTCGGCTCTCAAGACGGCCTGCCACGGCGTCGATGAGACAGGGATGACCGCGCGCACCTGGCTCCCGCGCGCCGCCCTCGTGGTGGCGCTGACGGCGTCGACCCTCGGAGCCGGGCTGGGGCAGGCGGGCCCCGCCGGGGCGGCCGCGGTGACACCCACCCAGAAGTCGTTCGGCGCGTCGATCGACGGCTACCCGCGCTGGGAGCGCGAGAGCGGGTGCGACCCGACCGAGAAGCCCGGGCCCCGGGTCCTGCGCAGGCTGCTGCTCGCGACGTACGGCGCCGTGTCCTCCAACATCGTCCGCCGGTGCACCGCCGCCGACTCGGGCCACGAGGAGGGCCGGGCACTGGACTGGATGACCAGCGTGCGCATCCCCGAGCAGAAGGCGATGGGTGACGCCTTCGTGGCCTGGCTGCAGGCGCCTGACGGCTACGGCAACCCCGAGGCCATCGCACGTCGGCTCGGCATCAGCTACGTCATCTGGAACAACCGGACCTGGCGGGCGTACGACCCGGCCCGCGGCTGGACCGAGTACAACGGCTGCCTGCGCAAGAAGAAGCGCAAGAAGGCCTACGACACCTTCTGCCACCGCAACCACGTCCACGCGAGCTTCACCTGGGACGGTGCGCTCAAGCGGACGTCGTACTACTCCGGGTTCGTCGCCTGCCCGGCGCCGCTGCCCGTGGCGCCCCCGGTGACGCCACCGGTCGTCCCCGGCCAGCCCGTCGTCCCTGTCCTGGCGCCGCCGGTGCTGCCCATCACGGAGCCGGTGCTCCCGCTGCCGCCGTCCCGGGTGCTGGGCACGCAGCTCGGTACCGGGACCCCGAGCGGGCCCTGCCGGGTGCATCCCGACGTCCGGCTCGACCTCGCCGTCGGCGGCCAGGGCGGGGTGCCCGCCGTCAGCACCGCGGCTGTCGTGCTGAGGGTCCGCGTGGTCCGCCCGGACGCGCCGTTCCAGCTACGGGTCTGGCCGGCCGGCGGGGCCGTCCCGGTCGAGCCGCTGAGCCTGGACGCCAGCGGCAAGGTCGCCGAGGTGACGGTCCCGCTCGGGGCCGGCGGTCAGGTCAGCCTGGCGCTGTCGGGGGCGATGGCTCACCTCCGGGCCGACGTGCTGGGGTACGTCCCCGTCCCGGCCCTGCCGTCCGGCGTGCCCAGCGCCTGAGCGGAGGGGCGGCGCCCGTCCGGGGCCTCTCCTAGACTTGCCGGGAGATGAGCACCCTCTTCGACGACTCCCTCGGCCTGCCCGCGACCACGTCGCCGACAGGGGAGGAGCAGCCCTCGGCGGCCGAGCGGCACCGCCTCGGGACCGAGGCGCTCCTGGCCGGGCTGAACCCTCAGCAGCGCGCCGCCGTCGTGCACCAGGGATCGCCGCTGCTCATCGTCGCCGGCGCCGGCTCCGGCAAGACCCGGGTGCTCACCCACCGGATCGCCTACCTGCTGCGCGAGCGGCACGTGCACCCCGGCGCCGTCCTTGCGATCACGTTCACGAACAAGGCCGCCGGGGAGATGCGCGAGCGCGTCGTGGCCCTGGTCGGTGGCCGCGCCAAGGCGATGTGGGTCAGCACCTTCCACTCTGCCTGCGTGCGCATCCTTCGCCGGGAGGCCGCGCACCTCGGGATGAAGTCGTCGTTCTCCATCTACGACGCTGCCGACTCGCAGCGCCTCATGACCCTGGTCTGCCGCGAGCTGGACCTGGACCCCAAGCGCTACCCCCCGCGGTCGTTCTCGCACCAGGTCAGCAACCTGAAGAACGAGCTCGTCGACCACGAGACGTTCGCCCAACGCGCCGAGACCCACCTCGAGCAGACGCTCGCCGAGGCGTACGCGATGTACCAGCGCCGGCTGTTCGAGGCCAACGCCTTCGACTTCGACGACCTGATCATGACCACCGTGCACCTGCTGCAGGCGTTCCCGGACGTCGCCGAGCACTACCGGCGCCGCTTCCGTCACGTCCTCGTCGACGAGTACCAGGACACCAACCACGCGCAGTACGTCCTGGTCCGCGAGCTGACCACCGGCGGCGGCGCCACGCTCGTGCTGCCGGCTGCGGAGCTCTGCGTCGTCGGCGACGCCGACCAGTCGATCTACGCCTTCCGCGGTGCGACGATCCGCAACATCCTCGACTTCGAGAACGACTACGCCGAGGCCACGACGATCCTGCTCGAGCAGAACTACCGCTCCACCCAGACGATCCTGTCGGCGGCCAACGCAGTGATCGCCCGCAACGCCAGTCGCAAGCCCAAGAACCTCTGGTCCGACGCGGGCGACGGGGCCCCGATCGTCGGCTACGTGGCCGACAACGAGCACGACGAGGCGTCCTTCGTCGCCGGCGAGGTCGACCGGCTCACCGACGACGAGGGAGTCCTGCCGTCGCAGGTCGCCGTCTTCTACCGGACGAACGCGCAGTCCCGCGTGTTCGAGGAGGTGTTCATCAGGGTCGGCCTGCCCTACAAGGTGGTCGGCGGAGTGCGGTTCTACGAACGCCGCGAGGTGCGCGACTCGCTGGCGTACCTGCGGGTGCTGGCCAACCCGGCGGACTCCGTGTCGCTGCGCCGGATCCTCAACGTGCCCAAGCGGGGCATCGGCGACCGGGCCGAGGCGTGCCTGGAGGCACTGGCCCAGCGCGAGGCCATCACGTTCAACGACGCGCTGACCCGCTGTGAGGATGCCTACGGTCTGGCGGCGCGGTCACTCGGCGCGGTGCAGACCTTCCGCACCATGATGGACGAGCTGCGCACGCTGGTGGAGGCAGGCACCCCGCCGGCGACGGTGCTGGAGGCCGTCCTCGACCGCACCGGCTACGCCGCGGAGCTGTCCGGCTCGGCCGACCCCCAGGACCAGACCCGGCTGGAGAACCTGCAGGAGCTCGTGTCGGTGGCCCGCGAGTTCGAGGAGGCCAACCCCGGTGGCAGCCTGGTCGAGTTCATGGAGCAGGTCGCGCTGGTCGCCGACGCCGACGAGATCCCGGACGAGCCCACGGACGAGGACGGCGACTCCGCCCGCGGTGTGGTGACCTTGATGACGTTGCACACGGCCAAGGGTCTCGAGTTCCCGGTGGTGTTCCTCAGCGGCCTCGAGGACGGCGTCTTCCCCCACCAGCGCTCGCTGGCAGACCCGGGCGAGCTGGAGGAGGAGCGCCGGCTTGCCTACGTCGGCATCACCAGGGCCCAGCAGCGGCTCTACCTGTCCCGGTCCACCGTGCGCAGCGCCTGGGGTGCCCCGCAGGCCTACCCCGCGTCGCGCTTCCTCGAGGAGATCCCCGGCGAGCTGCTCGACTGGCGCCGGCTCGAGTCGACGGTGACCAGCGCTCCGGCGATGGCGGCCATGGCGGCCCGGCCAGGGGTGCGATCCCCCGGCAACCGCACCGTGATCCACCTCGAGCCGGGGGACCGGGTCACCCACGACACCTTCGGCATGGGCTCGGTGGTCGCCGTCGAGGGGGCGGGGGAGCGCGCGGTCGCCTCGATCGACTTCCGGTCCGGAGGCGTCAAGCGCCTGCTGCTGCGCTACGCGCCGGTGGAGAAGCTCTGACCTGTCGCGGCCGGCGCGCCAGCCGTCCTCACCGAGGACCGAGCAGGCCGGGGACTGTGGTCAGACCCTGATGCCGTGCTGGCGCAGCCAGGTCAGCGGCGGGACCGGGTCCCCGCCACCGGGACGGACCTCGAGGTGCAGGTGCGGGCCGGTGACGTTGCCGGTCGAGCCGATCCGCCCGATCATGTCGCCGGCCTTGACCGGCCCCGAGCTGCGCACGAACGCCGACAGGTGGGCGTACCAGGTGACGGTGCCGTCGGGGTGCTCGACGACGATCTTGTTGCCGTAGGCGCCGTCGTAGCCGGCGAAGATGATCGTGCCGTCGCCCACCGCCTGCACGGGTGTGCCGGTCGGAGCGGCGAAGTCCTGGCCGGTGTGGGCGCTGGCCCACAAGCCGTAGTCACCGAAGCCGGCGGTGAGCCGGAAGTGGTCGACCGGCAGGACCCACTTCGGCCGAGCCGCCTCGCGTGCCTTGCGCTCGGCCTCGGCGGCGTCCTGGACCTGCCGGACCATCGTCGTGCGCACGGCGCGCAGCCGGCTGGCTCGCTCGCTGTCCTGCCGGACCAGGGTGGCGCGCAGCTGACCCGCAGCGATGCCGCGGGCCTGCTGCTGAGCTGTCGTCGTGCCGCCTTCATGGGACGCGCCGATGGCTCCGGGGACGTTGAGGCCACTGACGGTGAAGGCAGCCAGGGTGGCTGCGGTGACATACACGGGGCCGCTGTTGTGAGCCGGCTTGCGGTGACGTCCGCGATTGCGGCGAGGTGGCACGGGGGGATCGCCTCGTCGTCGGGGGGCAGGGACCGGGCGACGATAACGAAGTGATCACCGATTGGGCCAATTCTAGCCTTAGTCAAACGTTGTTCAACTACGGTCCGGCCAGCCGTCGTCGACGCTGTGTCACGGCTTTGCGCCTGATCTGTCGGCGTTTGTCCGCTCGATGCGTCCCGAAACCCCCCGGTTGACCGACCCGTCCGTGATCTGGCTCACAGCGTGTCGGCATGGTCACGCTCAGGTCACGACGACGCGTTGCGCTGCCGGGCCGACCGGGAGCGCTGTCGCGCGGCAGCCCGGCCGGGACTGTCCGGACTGTCGCCGGGGAGCGGGGTGACCCCGGGGGTCAGCGTGGCGCCGAGGTGGTCGAGCTGGGCCAGGGTGGTCGCGATCTCGCGGACGGCGCGTCCGGAGATGGGCAGGGACATGTGCCCGACGCCGCGGACCTGGACGTTGCGAGCCTGCAGGTCCTGGTGGTCCAGCCGGGCCGCGTGCCTGGGCACGATCAGCTGGTCGAGGTCGCTCCAGACGGCGAGGAACCGGGTCCGGCACTGCGGCGCCGGCGCGGCGAGCTCGGTGACGAGGTCGCTGCCCGGACGCAGCTGGCGGGCGAGCGGGTGCGGGACGAGGTACGCCGCGAGGGTGCCGGCGTGCGGCGTGCCGAGTGTCACGAGCGTGTGCACCCTGGTGTCGCCGCCGAGGCGCTGGACGTAGTACCGCGCGATGAGCCCGCCCATGCTGTGGCCGATGACGTGGATGCGCTCGAAGCCGGTCTGCTCGCAGAGGCGTTCCACCCGGGTGGCCAGCTGGGTGGCGGCCAGCCGCACGTCGCGGGTGAGAGGGCTGTAGTTGATGCCCACGACCTGGCGGAAGCCGCGCCGACGCAGCGCGCGCCGCAGGACGGTGAAGATCGAACGGTTGTCGACCATGCCGTGCACCAGCAGGATCGGCGTCCCGGCTGCCTCCACGTCGCCGACGACGAGACCGCGCTGCACCGGTGAGAGCCCGGCCAGGTCGCGACGGGCGTCGGTGCGCGCGCCGGCGCGGTCGGTGACCACACCCAGGGGGTAGAGCGCGAGATGAGCGGCGACCCAGCCGATCTCGACCGCAGCGCCGCGCAGGCCGGTCGCCCGGAGCATGCTGCCGGCGCCGCGGCGTACGCCGTCGCTCGTGCGCCACAGCCGATCTCGCACCTGCCGAACCTCCACAGTCCTGTCGTCGGCCCCTGCGCGCCGCCACCTGAGTGGACGGACGGTCCTGGCACCGTAGCTGCCACTACCCCGTCGAAGGCGGAAGGACGCCTCGGGCCGGTCCCGGCTACGATCCGGGTCCGTGAGCACCTCCGCACCAGTTCGCGTCGTGGTCGCCAAGCCCGGCCTCGACGGCCACGACCGTGGGGCCAAGGTCGTGGCCCGTGCCCTGCGCGACGCCGGCGTCGAGGTCGTCTACACCGGGCTGCACCAGACGCCCGAGCAGATCGTCGAGACAGCAATCCAGGAGGACGCCGACGCCATCGGCATGTCGGTGCTCTCCGGCGCGCACATGACCCTCTTCCGCAAGGTCATCGACCTGCTCGCCGCGCGGGACGCCGGCGACATCGTCGTCTTCGGCGGCGGCATCGTGCCGGCGGCCGACCTGCCGGCGCTCACCGAGATGGGGGTCGCGAAGATCTTCACTCCCGGCGCGACGACAGGCGAGATCATCGGCTGGGTGCGCGAGAACCTGGGCACACCCGCCACGTCCTGACCCGCGATGGTCAGGAGACCGACGAACCGAGCACCGGCAGTCTCAGCAGGCCGGGCCGGTGCGGCCCGGTGAGGACGGTCACCGGCTGGACGGTCTTGTTGTTGCGGTAGGCCGCGTCGGTGGCCGCGACGACGACCGAGAGCCGGTGGCCGGCCTGGTAGAGGTGCGCGACGCCGGGCAGCTCGATGGTCACGGGCTGGGTGACGTCGGCGACCCGAGCCGGTGAGACGAGCCGGTGCACCAGCGCCTTGGTGCCGTCGGGCGCGACGTCGTACACCTTCGCGAACAGCAGCAGCTGCCCGGCGGGCCCGGCCGCCTGGGTGCGCTCGACGACGGGTGACGAGAGCCGGAGGGTCAGTGTCGGCACACCGACCGACACGACGGGCGCCTCGAGAGGCGCCGTCGTCCACGCGGCGAAGGTCCCCGGTGCGTCGTAGGGCGGCGTCACGTCGTCCGGCACCGCCGAACCCTGCAGCGCCGAGACCTCGCTGAAGCTCGTCGGGACCTCGCCGGCGAGGTTGGCGTAGGTCGCGCTCCCCGGCAGCACCGACGTCGCGGACGTGACCAGCGAGTCCGAGCCGGAGAGGTAGAGGTCCTGGGTCGTGCCGACCGGGTAGGCCGCCGACGTGCCGTAGGCGGGTGTCGCGACTCCTTCGTACGGCACCCAGTCCCGGAAGTAGGCGAAGCCGGGTCCGGTGCCGACGCTGCGGTCCTTGAGGTGGTGGTCGAACCAGTTGCTGATCCGGCGGCCCTCGTAGCTGGCGCGGGGGTGCGCCATGTCGAGCTCACCGGGCGCCGGACGGCCGCCACCGCTGTGCCCCCAGGACTGCCAGATCATCGCCACCGGCGTCCCCTGGGCGCGCAGCGCGCGGTAGGTCGCCGCCGCCTCCTGCAGGTTGAACAGCGTGTCGTTCTCGCCCTGCACGAGCAGGGTGGGGATGCGGATCCGGTCGACGTACGACGACACGCTGGCGTGCCGGGCCAGGTCGAGGGTGTCCTGGGTGGGGTACCCCAGCGCGTCCATCTGCGCCTTGGCGGCGCAGGCCCGGTCGGTGAAGTTCGGGCAGCCGACCATCCGGCCGGGATCGGTCGCGGCGTACTGGATGCCGTCGGCGATGCCGACGCCGAAGAACAGCGAGGTCCAGCCGACCTTCTCGGTGCCCGGCGTGCCGTAGCGCACGCCCCGGCCGTCCGGGGTGGTGAAGCCGGTGTTGTTGGGCGCCAGCGAGTAGGACAGGTCGTTCCAGGTGATGATCGGCACGATCGTGTCGACCCGGGGGTCGATGCCGGCCACAGCGAGCTGCACCTGGCCGCCGTACGACCCGCCGACCATCCCGACGCGAGGGTCGTGACGGCGGGACCGGCCGTCGTGCGACACCGCGTCCCGCCGCACGTAGGAGATGCGGCTGCCGTCGTTGGCCCGCCTGCCGCCGCCGAGGTAGGTGACCAGCGCCTTCGCTGCCCGGCCGTCCCAGTCGGGGTCGTCCAGGGTGATCGCGCAGTCGGAGCCGCCGAAGCCGAGGCCGGAGTAGGACAGCACGACGTACCCGCGCCGGGCGAAGGCACCGGCGAGGTCCGCCTGGTCGGCCTTGGAGCCGCCGAAGCCGTGCGTGGTGAGGATCGCCGGCTTGCGGTCGGTGGGCGTGGCGGTCGACGGGCGGTACAGGTCGAACACGACGGTGCAGACCGAGCGCCGGCCGCGCGGCCCGACGGAGACGTCGATGCTCCCGCTGCTGACCGACACCGCAGTGGTGGCCTCCGCGGGGGCGGCCGCGACTGTCGGCAGCGCTGTCACGAGCGCTGCGGCGAGCGTTGCCGCGCCGAGGGCGGCGGTACGGACGGTGTGCACGGTGGAGCCCTTCGACGTCGAGAGGTTCGCCCGGTTCAACGTCCGGACGGGGCTGTGGTTACGCTCCGGTACCGCGCCCGTGACCGGTTCCCGGCCTGCCACCGGAAGCCGATCCGGCCGTTGCGACCACTTCCCGAGCCGACCGAGACAGGCGAGGACTTCCCCGTGGACCTCTTCGAGTACCAGGCGCGCGACCTCTTCGACAAGCACGGCGTCCCCGTCCTGGGCGGCGCCGTCGCCGAGACCCCGGAGGAGGCGCGGGCGGCCGCCGAGCGGCTGCTGCCGGAAGGTGGCGGCAAGGTCGTCGTCAAGGCCCAGGTCAAGACAGGGGGCCGCGGCAAGGCCGGCGGGGTGAAGCTGGCCTCCTCGGCCGAGGAGGCCGAGCAGGTCGCCGCCCAGATCCTGGGGATGGACATCAAGGGCCACACCGTGCACCGGGTGATGATCGCGCCGGCCGCCTCGATCGCCGAGGAGTACTACTTCTCGGTGCTGCTCGACCGCGCCGAGCGCACCTACCTCGCGATGGCCTCCCGCGAGGGTGGCGTCGAGATCGAGCAGCTCGCCGTCGAGAAGCCCGAGGCGCTGGCGCGGGTCTCGGTCGACGCCCTCGAGGGCATCGACGACGCCAAGGCCCGCGAGATCGCCGAGAAGGGCGGCTTCCCGGCCGAGCTCGCCGACGACGTGGCCCGTGCCGTGCAGCGGCTGTGGGACGTCTTCGTGGCCGAGGACGCCACGCTGGTCGAGGTCAACCCGCTGGTGAAGACGTCCGACGGCCGGGTGGTCGCGCTGGACGGCAAGGTCACCCTCGACGCCAACGCGGACTTCCGCCAGCCGGAGCACGCTGCGCTCGAGGACCAGTTCACCGCGGACCCGCTGGAGGCCAAGGCCAAGGCGAAGGGCCTCAACTACGTCAAGCTCGACGGCTCCGTCGGCATCATCGGAAACGGCGCCGGTCTTGTCATGTCGACGCTCGACGTCGTCGCGTACGCCGGTGAGCAGCACGGCGATGTGAAGCCGGCAAACTTCCTCGACATCGGCGGTGGCGCATCCGCGGAGGTGATGGCCGACGGCCTGGAGATCATCCTGGGTGACCCGGACGTGAAGTCGGTGTTCGTCAACGTCTTCGGCGGCATCACGGCGTGCGACGCCGTGGCCAACGGCATCGTCCAGGCCTTCGCGCTGCTCCAGGAGCGCGGCGACGAGATCACCCACCCCCTCGTCGTGCGGCTCGACGGCAACAACGCCGACGAGGGTCGCCGGATCCTCACCGAGGCGGCCCTGCCCCTGCTCGAGCAGGCCGACACCATGGACGGCGCGGCGGCCCGGGCGGCCGAGCTTGCCGCACGCTGAGACGACGCAGACGACGCAGACGACGCAGACGACGCAGACGAGGGACGAGGACCACAGACATGGCCATCTGGCTGACCGAGAACTCCAGGATCATCGTCCAGGGCATCACCGGCTCCGAGGGCACCAAGCACACCCGGCGCATGCTCGCGTCCGGCGCCCGGGTCGTCGGCGGGGTGAACCCGCGCAAGGCCGGCACGAAGGTCGACGTCGACGGCACCGCCGTGCCGGTGTTCGCCTCGGTGTCCGAGGCCATGAAGGAGACCGACGCCGACGTGTCGGTGGTCTTCGTCCCGCCGGCGTTCGCGAAGGACGCCGTGGTCGAGGCCGTCGACGCGGCCATCCCCCTGTGCGTGGTCATCACCGAGGGCATCCCGGTCCACGACTCGGCTGCGTTCTACCAGCACGCGGTCAACGCGGGCACGACCCGGATCGTCGGGCCCAACTGCCCCGGCCTGATCAGTCCGGGGAAGTCCAACGCCGGCATCATCCCCGCCGACATCACCAAGGCAGGGCGGATCGGTCTGGTGTCCAAGTCGGGAACGCTGACCTACCAGATGATGTACGAGCTGCGGGACATCGGCTTCTCGACCTGCGTCGGCATCGGCGGTGACCCGGTGATCGGCACGACGCACATCGACTGTCTCGAGGCGTTCGAGGCCGACCCGGAGACCGACGCGATCGTCATGATCGGCGAGATCGGCGGCGACGCCGAGGAACGCGCAGCGGCGTACATCGCCGAGCACGTGAGCAAGCCTGTCGTCGGCTACGTCGCGGGGTTCACCGCGCCGGAGGGCAAGACGATGGGGCACGCCGGCGCGATCGTCTCCGGCTCGTCCGGCACCGCGCAGGCCAAGCAGGACGCGCTGGAGGCTGTCGGCGTGAAGGTCGGCCGGACGCCGTCCGAGACGGCGCGGCTGATGCGCGAGGTCATGACCTCCCGCTAGCTAGGGAGGGGCAGGCGCAGGTCAGGACGTCCTTCGCCCGTGGTGTCGGCGAGGAGCGTGGCGAGGGCGGCCCGGCCGCGCGAGAGGCGCGCCTTGACGGTTCCCTCGGGGGCTCCCACCTCGTGGGCGACCTCGGCGACCGACAGGCCGGCGAGGTGGTGCAGGACGATGGCCCGCCGCTGGGCCTCCGGGATCTCCCGGAGGGCGGCGACGAGAGCGACGTTGTCGATGCTCGGCTCGGGCGTGTGCTCGGGCGGCCCGTGGCGCAGCATGGCGCTCACGCCGTTCCTGGCCTTGCGCCAGCGGCTGGCGGCCAGCCGCCAGGCGACGGTGCGCACCCACGCCTCGGGGTCGTCGTAGGTCTCGACGGTGGACCAGCGCTGCCAGGCCCTCGCGAACGCCTCCTGGGTGAGCTCCTGCGCGTCGGCGAGGTTGCTCGTCATGGCGTACATCTGGTGCTGGACCCGGCGGTGGGTCGCGGCGTAGAAGGCGTCGAAGCCCGTCGCGTCCCTGCGTCCCGCCCGGCGCGTCGCGGGCTCGACGGCAGGACGGGGGGTGCTGGGCATGCTGACCTCCGGCTGGTGACGGCTCACCCTCGGCCCGCCCGCTAGTGGGGTACTTGCGGTCCACTTGGGGGCCCGGCACGGGTCGCGACGCCGCGCCGACGGCGGAGTCTCCGGCCGGAGGACCGGAAGGCGGTCGTTCAGCCGGGCCGCGTCGCTCGAGGTGGCTCCGGGCCGAGCAGGGCGCGCACCCGCGAGAGGTCGGCCGTCGCCGCCCGGGCGGCCTCGTCCGCGTAGGGGTCCGGCTCGCCCGGGAGGCCGTCCCGGTAGTCCACCCGGACATACACCGCATTGCCCACCTGGACCGCCACGGCGTGCGCGTTGCCGCTGACCGGGCGGCCGTCCAGCCGGTAGCGACCCACGGCCAGCAGCCCCTGCCTGCCCAGCGCCAGCGGCCGCGACGTCCACAGCTCCCGCGCGCCGACGCCCGTCCCCGGCCGCCCGAGCGCGCAGCCGACCACGGCGTCCCGGAGCCCGGCGTAGGCCGCCGCCGCGGTCGCGAGGTCGCGGAAGAGAGCCACCTGTCGCACCTGGGTGCCGGGCATCCCTCGCTGCGTCACCGTCAGCATGGCCGACCGCAGGCCGTCGGTCGGGTACGCGGGTCCGCCGCACGGCGCGATCTCCCACGGCGTGCGCCGGCCGCGGACGCGGGCCGTGCCGGCGGGGCCGCCGGCCGGGTCGGTGCCGAGCCGGAACCCCCGCGGGATCCGGGTCACCGCGGCCGGGGCGGTCGACAGGCCGCCGGACGTCTCGACCGGGAGCACGACCCGCAGCCGGACGACCGCAGTCGCGGCCAGTCCGGCGATCGTGCCCGGGGCGGGGCGGGGCCCGTTGCCGGGGTGGAGGAGGACCCGCGTCACCACGGACCCGACGCGCACCAGGGCGACGGCGGCGCCGGTGCCGCCCGGACCGTCGGTGAGGAGCACGCTGTCGTCGCCCACCCTGGCCCGGCCCGGCAGCGGACGCCACGTCGTCGCGCCGGCGTCGCAGGAGCGGAGCCCGAGCACCAGCCCGGCGTACAGCGAGCCGGCGTCCGGCGCGTCGAGGCCGACCCAGACGCGCTGGTCGACGGCCCGGCCGCCCTCGCCCACTGTCGTCCGCCGAGCAGCGAGCGGGCGGGCGGCGGCCGGACCGCAGCCCTGCAGCCGCCCGACCGCTGCCGGCGCGGGCCCGACCCGGGGGCGGACGAGGTCCACGTCGGCAGGCCGCAGCAGGGCCGCCTCCAGCACCGTCGTGACCGGTGTGCCCGGGGGCACGCCGCTCGGGGCCGCCGGCACGGCGGAGGCCTGGGCCGCACCGGACGGGGACGGACGTGGACCACTGCCGGCGAGCAGCCCGGGCGCCCCACCGGCCAGCGCCCCTGCCGCGGCGGCCGCAGCCGCCACGACGCCGACCACGGCGCGCAGGTCCCGACGACGCACCAGCCGGCGCAGCCGTCCCGGCCGGCGTGGCGGGGGACCCTCGTCTCGGGAGTGCAGGACGTCACCCGCGCTGCCGGTCATCCTCACCTCGACGCCCACCGGCCCGGTCGACGGTCGACCGCGCCGCGAGCACCACCAGTCTGCTCCCAGCGTCCCGTCTCGCAGCTGTCAGCCTGGTGCCGTCCTCGACGACGACCACAGGCTGACAGCGCGGGGGGAGGGGATGCGGGGTCAGCCGACGGCGCGGTCCAGCGCCGCGGTCAGGCGGCCGGCGTCCCACACCCAGTCGACCGACGGCACCGGGCCGGCCTGCCACTGCAGGACGACGACCACGTTGGCCCTGCGCACGACGCCGACCTCGTAGTAGCTGACCTCCGACGCCAGCACCGGGGTGGCGGTACGCGACGCGTGGACTGCCGTGTCGACGCCCTCGACCCCGGGGACGTCCCGCGGCTGCCGGTCGACGACCTGCGACTCCGCCGGGTCGCCCGGATCGCAGTCGGCGAAGGCCGAGG
Organism: uncultured Actinomycetota bacterium; assembly: GCA_963726615.1. Classification (GTDB taxonomy): domain Bacteria; phylum Actinomycetota; class Actinomycetes; order JACCUZ01; family JACCUZ01; genus CAWDZK01. Next base: position 94,185 of record CAVSCX010000010.1, read on the forward strand.
TCAGCGCCCGGACGGCCGCGCCGGCGTTGCCGGGGTCGTCGAACAGCAGGACGTGCTCGGTCGCGGTCCCCTCGAGGTCACCGAAGAGCAGCCGGGACCGCGTCTCCACGGCACCGAGGGTGCCCGGGTGCGGCAGGCAGAGCGACAGCCGCTGGTCGGCCGCGGCGGGATCGGAGCTGACCTTCCAGTCGGTGTACGGCCCGACGGCGCCGAAGTCCTCGGGGAGGAACAGGGGCTGGGCCGCGAGGGCGAGCGGGGTCTCGACCGCGGTGCTGGCCGTCGGGCCGCGGGTGGCCGGCGGCGCGTCGGCCCGGTCGAAGCCGCCGGCGCCGCCGAGGAAGCCGGCGACGCCGGCGACCATGGCGACGACCGCGAGGGCGCCACCTACGGCCTGCCGGCGGGTCCGCTGGTCGCCGCGGCGGCGGACCGTCATGGAGTCGGCGGTCGGGGTGCGCTCGATGTCCGAGCGCAGGGCGTCCAGGGTGAGGGTCAGCTTGTCGTTCGAGTCATGCTCAGGCATGGGGGCTCACCTCCGTGAGCGTGGTGTCGGCGAGGAGCGTGGCGAGGGCGGCCCGGCCGCGCGAGAGGCGCGCCTTGACGGTTCCCTCGGGGGCTCCCACCTCGTGGGCGACCTCGGCGACCGACAGGCCGGCGAGGTGGTGCAGGACGATGGCCCGCCGCTGGGCCTCCGGGATCTCCCGGAGGGCGGCGACGAGAGCGACGTTGTCGATGCTCGGCCCGGGCGTGTGCTCGGGCGGCCCGTGGCGCAGCATGGCGCTCACGCCGTTCCTGGCCTTGCGCCAGCGGCTGGCGGCCAGCCGCCAGGCGACGGTGCGCACCCACGCCTCGGGGTCGTCGTAGGTCTCGACGGTGGACCAGCGCTGCCAGGCCCTCGCGAACGCCTCCTGGGTGAGCTCCTGCGCGTCGGCGAGGTTGCTCGTCATGGCGTACATCTGGTGCTGGACCCGGCGGTGGGTCGCGGCGTAAAAGGCGTCGAAGCCCGTCGCGTCCCTCACCGCGGCACTCCCTCCGGTCGCGTGCGCGCGCCGGCACTCCGGCGCCCTGTCACAGAGGACCACCCCCGACCAGCCTGGCAGGTTGCACGCCGCGACGGGTTTCCTCCGCCCGGAGCGTGGAGCAGGCCCGACCCGCCGATGGGGCGGCGGGTCCGGGACCGGGCGGTCGTCAGCAGCGACGATGGAGCGCGATGACCGAGCTCCTGTCCCGTCCGTCCCGGCCGTCCGCGGCGCGCGGCCGCGTCGCCGGGTCCCGGCAGCGGCCGGTCGGGCCGCCGCCGACCACCCGCTCACTCACCGTGGCGGGCGGGGTCGCCGCGCTGCGCTCCGCCGGGCTGGGGGTTCTGGCGGTGATGGTGGTGGTCCTGGTCGCCTGGGCCTCCGCCGCCGACAGCGGAGCAGATGCCGCGGACGCCGTGGCCACCGCCCTGATGGCCTGGCTGCTCGGCCACCACGCCCACCTCGCCGTCCCTGGCGGCGAGCTGGCGCTGGTGCCGCTGGGGCTGACCGCTCTCCCGGTCGCGCTGCTGCACACGACCACGGCACAGGTCGGGCGGGCGGCCGGCGTCCGGGGCCGGACCGGCGTGCTCGCGCTGGCGTCCTCCGCCACGGCCACCTATGCCGTGATCGCCACGTTCGTCGCCCTGCTGGCCCGCACCGGCGAGGTGCAGGCACTGCCGGTCAGCGCTTTCGCGGGCGCCGCCGGGCTGGCCGCGATCGCCTCCGGCACCGGCGCGGTCCGCGCGACCGGCTCGTGGGCCGGCGTCTCGCGGCGGCTGCCCGCGCTGGTCCGGGCCGCCCTGCCCGCGGCGGCGGGGGCGCTGGCGGTGCTGCTCGCCGGGGGCTCCCTGCTGACCGGGACGGCACTGCTGCTGCACCGTGACCGGGCGGGGGACCTCGTCGACGGGCTGGGGGCGGGGGTCGGTGGCGGGGTGCTTGTCGGTGCGCTGTGCCTTCTCTACCTGCCCACGGCGGCGGTCTGGGGCACGGCGTACCTCGTGGGTCCGGGCTTCGCGGTCGGCGCGGGCACCTCGGTGTCCCCCTTCGGCGTCGACCTGGGCGCGGTGCCCGCGCTGCCACTGCTCGCCGCCCTCCCGCAGGAGCCCGGTCCGGTCTGGGCGCCTCTGGTCCTGCTGGTGCCCCTCGGTGCGGGCGCGCTCGCGGGAGTCCTCGCCCACAGGTCGGGCGCGGTGACCGGTGACGGCTGGGCGCCGGTCGCCCGGGTGGCCGGGGTCATCGGTGGGCTCGTCGCTGCCGTCCTGGCCGTGCTGGCGCTCCTGGCCAGCGGGCCGGGCGGGCCGGGGCGGTTGGTCGAGACCGGCCCGCAGTGGTGGGCTGTCTCCCTGCTCGGCGGGATCGAGATCGCCGTGACGGCCACCGGTGCGCTGCTCCTCCTGCGCCGGCGTGGCTGACCGCGGGACGCGGTGGGGACGGCGTCCGGCGTCGGCGCCTCCGCCAGTAGGGTCGACCGCGTGCACGTCGGCCCGGGACCTCGTGTGGTCGTGCTGGCCTCCGGCAGCGGTTCCACGCTGCAGGCCCTGATCGACGCCGCCGAGGACCCCGGCTACGGCGTGCAGCTGGTCGCGGTCGGCTCCGACCGGCCGGGGACCGGTGCCCTCGCCCGGGCAGCCGCGGCCGGGGTCGTGACCTTCGTGTGCCCGCTGGGCGACAGTCCCGACCGCAGCGAGTGGGACGCGGCCCTGACGTCGGCGGTCTCCGCGCACGACCCCCACCTGGTGGTGTCGGCCGGCTTCATGCGGCTCCTGGGCCCGGTGTTCCTCGGCCGCTTCGCCGGACGCGTCGTCAACAGTCACCCGGCGCTGCTCCCGTCGTTCCCCGGCATGCACGGCCCGCGGGACGCGCTGGCGCACGGCGTGAAGGTCTCGGGCGCCACGCTGTTCGTGGTCGACGCCGGTGTCGACTCCGGAGCGATCGTCGCGCAGCGAGCGGTGGAGGTGCGCGACGACGACGACGAGGCGTCGCTGCACGAACGCATCAAGGTCGAGGAGCGGCTCATGCTCGTCGACGTCGTCGGCCGGATGGCTCGCACGGGCTGGACGGTCACCGGCAGGAAGGTCACCGTGCCATGAACGAGACCGTGGGCGACGTCGTCGGGGTGCGCCGGGCGCTGCTCAGCGTCTACGACAAGACCGGCCTGACCGAGCTGGCCCGTGGGCTGCACCAGGCTGGGGTCGCACTCGTGTCGACCGGCTCGACGGCGGCCAGGATCGCCGAGGCCGGCATCCCCGTGACGGCGGTGGAGGAGGTGACAGGCTTCCCCGAGTGCCTCGACGGCCGGGTCAAGACGCTGCACCCGATGGTGCATGCCGGGATCCTCGCCGACCGGCGGCTGGCGGACCACGTCCGGCAGCTCGACGAGCTCGGCGTCGAGCCGTTCGACCTGGTGGTGTGCAACCTCTACCCGTTCCGCGAGACCGTCGCGTCCGGCGCGGGCCGGGACGAGGTGGTGGAGCAGATCGACATCGGCGGCCCCTCGATGGTGCGCGCCGCCGCCAAGAACCACCCCAGCGTGGCGGTCGTCGTCGACCCGGCGCGGTACGACGACGTGCTGGCCGCTGTCCGCGCGGGCGGGTTCGACCTGGCCGCCCGGCGCCGGCTCGCGGCGCGGGCGTTCGCGCACACCGCCGCCTACGACACGGCTGTCGCGCAGTGGTGCGCGACCGAGCTCGCCGCCGACGACGCCTGGTGGCCTGCCTATGCCGGCCTGGCCCTGGAGCGGGCCGACGTCCTGCGCTACGGCGAGAACCCGCACCAGAAGGGCGCGCTCTACGTCGACCTCGAGGCGGCGCCGGGCATCGCGCAGGGAGCCGTGCTGCACGGCAAGGCGATGTCCTACAACAACTACGTCGATGCCGACGCTGCGCTACGCACTGCGTTCGACTTCGACGTACCTGCCGTCGCCATCATCAAGCACGCCAACCCGTGCGGCATCGCTGTCGGCGCCGACGTCGCCGAGGCGCACCGCCGCGCCCACGCCTGTGACCCGGTGTCGGCGTTCGGCGGGGTCATCGCCAGCAACCGACCGGTCAGCCTCGCCATGGCCGAGCAGGTCGCGGAGGTCTTCACCGAGGTGGTGGTCGCGCCGGCCTTCGACGACGACGCCTTCGCCCTGCTCGCCCGGAAGAAGAACGTCCGGCTGCTCGAGCTGCCCGACGGGCACCGGCGCGACAGCATCGAGCTCCGGCAGGTCTCCGGCGGTGTCCTGGTGCAGACCCGGGACCTGGTCGACGCCGACGGCGACGACCCGAAGGCGTGGGTCCTGGCGGCGGGGGAGACAGCCGACGACACGACGATGGCGGATCTGGCCTTCGCGTGGCGGGCCTGCCGTGCGGTGAGGTCCAACGCGATCCTGCTCGCCGCCGGCGGCGCCACGGTCGGCGTCGGCATGGGCCAGGTCAACAGGGTCGACTCCGCCCGGCTGGCCGTGGCCCGCGCAGGTGACCGCGCGGCCGGCGCGGTGGCCGCCTCGGACGCGTTCTTCCCGTTCGCCGACGGCCTGCAGGTGCTGCTGGAGGCGGGGGTCCGCGCGGTGGTCCAGCCGGGAGGCTCGGTCCGGGACGAGGAGGTCGTCGCCGCGGCCGCCGCGGCCGGCGCGACCCTGTACCTCACCGGCGTCCGGCACTTCGCGCACTGAGGTTCGGCCCGGCGCGTCGCGCCTGAGCGCGGGCAAAGACTGGGTCAAGGCGAACGGGTGACCCTGCTGCCTCGGTGCCGGGCTGCCGAAGAAGCGGCAGGGACCGCCGGGGCCTCTGGGAGGGCTGCATGAGCACTGACCGCTTCAGCCGGCTCTCCGTCGTCCTGGGCCGGGTCGTGCTCGGCTGCGAGACCCTCGCGATCACGCTCTGGCTTGTTGCTCCCGGCGCGCTGCCCGCGGTCGCGCTGCACAGGGCGCCCACCAAGCCGGCGGCCGTCGTGGGCTTCCTCCTCCTCGGAGTCGTGCTCGGCCTGCGGCCGCGGCCTGCCCTGCGGCGGGCGCTGCTGGCAGCCGTGGCCCTGATCGCCCTGGAACGGCTCGCGGCCGGTGCCGTGGGGCACCCGTTGCTGTCCGGCGAGGTCCTGTTCCTGGACCGTTGGCGCACTGCCGCGCTGGACGGGCAGATGGCCATGTCCTCCGCGCTGGTGCTGCTCTCGCTTGTCGTGGCGCTGACCGTCAGCCGGCGCCGGCCGGCTGTGGCCACGAGCCTCGGCTGTCTCGCCTTCGCGGTCGGCTACGTCAGCCTGGTCGGCCAGCTCTACGGGGCCGAGACCCTCTCCTCGGTCCAGTCAGCCGTCGCGATGGCCCCGCCGACGGTTCCGATCGCCCTGTGCGCCACGGTCTCGGTGCTGCTGGAGCGGGCTGCGCTGCCTGTCGCCAGAGCCCTCGGAGCCCGGGGCACAGCCGGCGGACTGGTGCGCGCCAGCCTGGCCTGGGCGCTGCTCGTCCCCGTTCTGCTGGGCTGGGCCGTCGTCGCGGGGGAGAGCGCCGGGCTGTTCGACCCGGCCTACGGGCAGACCCTCATGGTGCTCGTCCTGACGGCCGGAGCGGTCACGGCGATCGTGCTCGGCGCCCGGGTGGCGGCCCGGGCCGACCGGAACCTCGCCGCTGCCGCCGACCGGGAACGGTTGCAGTACCTCCTGGACGGCACGCCTGTCGGCATCTTCGAGACGGACCCCGACGGGCGGCGCACCTACGTCAACGCGCGGTGGCGGGAGCTGACCGGGTCGACCGGCGACGTGCGCGGCGCAGCGTGGACCGACGTCCTGCACCCCGACGACCGCGAGCGGGTCGCCACCGAGTGGGCGGCGGCGATCGCACGCGGCGAGCCGTACGCCGGGAGGTACCGGTACCTGCTTCCGGACGGCTCGATCCGCTGGGTGGACACCGCCACCACCGGGATCAGCAACCCCGACGGGAGCACCAGCCGTTGGCTGGGCAGTGTCACCGACGTCACCGAGCAGGTCGAGGCTTCCCACCGGCTGGAGAGCTCGGAGCGCCGCTACCGCTCGGTCGTGACGACGATGGCGGAAGGGGTCGTCCTGCAGGACGCCGAGGGCCGCCTTGTCACCGCCAACCAGGCGGCATCCCTGATCCTCGGGGTCGACCTGGACCGGCTCGACGGCGCGTCGCCGTTCACGGACAGCCTTCGCGTGGTCGGGGAGGACGGCCGGACGTTCCCCGCCGCGGACCTGCCCGCGGCGCGGGCGCTCGTGAGCGGTCAGCCGGTGCGCGACGTGCTCGTCGGCATCCACCGGGCCGACGGCAGCCTGCGTTGGCTCGAGGTCAACGCGGAGCCGCTGCAGGACGTCGGGCCGGACGGGACCCCGGTCGTCACCGGCGTCGTCTCGACGCTCTCCGACGTCACCGTCGCGCGCGCCGCCGCCCGCGCCCTAGCCCGCAGCGAGGAGCTGTTCCGGTCCGCCATGGCGCACGCGCCGGTCGGCATGGCGCTGACCTCGCTCGACGGGACCTTCATGGGGGTCAACCACGCACTCTGCCGTCTCGTCGGCTACGAGGAGCACGAGCTCGTGGGGCGCACCTTTCACCAGATCACCCACCCCGACGACCTCGAGGCGGACCTGGACAACCTCGCGATGCTCACCGCCGGGAGGGTCGACCACTACACGATGGAGAAGCGCTACCTGACCCGCGACAGCGAGGTCGTGTGGGTCCGGCTCGCGGTGTCGATGGCCAGGGACGAGGACGACGCGCCGGCGTACTACGTCGCCCAGGTGCAGGACATCACCGAGTCGCGCGCCGCGCACGAGAAGCTCGAGCACCAGGCACTGCACGACCCGCTGACCGGGCTGGCGAACCGGGACCTCCTCATGGACCGGCTGGCCCATGCTCTGGCCCGGTCGACCCGGTCCGGGCACCGGACGCTGGTGCTGTTCTGCGACCTCGACCACTTCAAGGACGTCAACGACACCTTCGGGCACGAGACGGGGGACCTCGTCCTCGTCACCGTGGCCGACCGGCTGCGGGCGGCCGTCCGACCGGGCGACACGGTGGCCCGGCTCGGCGGCGACGAGTTCGTGGTCGTGGCCGAGTCGATCGCGGCCGTCGAGGCCCAGAGGGCGCTGGCGTCCCGGGTGCAGGCCGTCCTGGACGAGCCGGTGCGCGTGGGCGGCCAGGAGGTGCGCACCAGGGCCAGCATCGGCATCGCTGTCGCGGGGCCGGAGTCCGACGTCCGGTCGCTGCTCCGCGAGGCCGATGCGGCGATGTACCGGGCCAAGGCGCTCGGCCGCGACCGGTACGAGCTGGGTGCAGAGACACCCGTCGGAGCCGTCGACCACACCTGACAGACTCGCGGTGTGAGCGCGACGATCCTCGACGGGAAGGCAACCGCGGCCGCAATCAGGGCAGATCTCACCGCCCGGGTCACCACGCTGCGGGAGCACGGCACGGTCCCGGGGCTCGGCACCGTCCTTGTCGGTGACGACCCCGGCAGCCGGTCGTACGTCGCTGGCAAGCACCGCGACTGCGCCCAGGTCGGCATCACCTCCCTCCAGCGCGAGCTGCCGGCCGACGCCACGCAGGCCGAGGTCGAGGAGGTCGTGGACGAGCTGAACGCCGACCCGGCCTGCACCGGCTACATCGTGCAGCTCCCGCTGCCCTCCGGGCTGGACGCCGGGGCGGCGCTGCTGCGCATGGACCCGGCCAAGGACGCCGACGGCCTGCACCCCACGAACCTGGGCCGGCTGGTCCTGGGGGAGCCGGGGCCGCTGCCCTGCACGCCCCGCGGCATCGTCGCCCTGTTGCGCGAGTACGGCGTCGACCCGGCCGGACGTGACGTGGCCGTGGTCGGTCGCGGTGTCACCGTCGGGAGACCCCTGGGCCTGCTGCTCACCCGACGCAGCGAGAACGCCACGGTCACGCTCTGCCACACCGGCACCCGCGACCTCGCCGGTCACCTTCGCCGCGCCGACGTGGTCGTGGCGGCGGCCGGCGTCCCGGGTCTGGTCACCGCCGAGATGGTGAAGCCGGGCGCGGCGGTCGTGGACGTGGGCATCACCCGGACCGCCGCGGGCCTTGTCGGTGACGTCGCCCCGGAGGTCGCGGAGGTTGCCGGCCACCTGGCGCCCGTTCCCGGCGGCGCCGGCCCGATGACAAGGGCGATGCTGCTGCTCAACGTCGTCGAGAGCGCCGAGCGCGCCCTGGCAGCCCAGGGTGTCGATGCGACCGGGACCACCGTGGCCGCCACCGCTGGTGCGTGAGCCGGTGAGCGGGGAGTCCGTCCCGCACGGGGCGGACGAACGGCCGCCGATCCGAGGCGGCTGGGTGGGCCGGCAGTGGCCGCTGCTCTCGGTGCTGGGCCTCGGGGTGGCGGGGCTCGGTGCCGTCGGCCTGGACCACTTCCGCATCGGCTGCCTGGCGCTGGGGGTGGCGGTGCTGCTGGCTGCGCTGGCGCGGCTCGCGCTCCCGGTGCGCCGGGTCGGCCTCCTCGTGGTCCGCAGCCGCGCCTTCGACGTCCTCGTCCTGTCGACGATGGGCGTGGCCCTGGTGGTGTTCGCGATCATCGTCCCGCCACGGCGCTGAGGCCCGTCCCCGGGGACGCCTGCCCTCGCGGCCGGCCCGCCGACGTGCTGGGATAGCCTCGGCAGCAGAAAGTCTCTTGATGACGAGAGACCTTGCCCGCACCGCAGCCGCCGACGCGAAGGAGCCTCGTCAGATGGCCACCAGCCCTGTCACCGTCACCGTCACCGGCGCCGCGGGGGCGATCGGCTACGCCCTGCTGTTCCGGGTGGCCTCCGGCCAGCTCCTCGGCCCGGACGTGCCGGTGCGGCTTCGTCTGCTCGAGATCCCGCCGGCCCTCTCGGCCGCGGAGGGTACGGCGATGGAGCTCGACGACTGCGCGTTCCCGCTCCTGGCCGGCATCGACATCACCGACGACGTCCGCGCGGCGTTCGACGGAGTGAACGTCGCGCTCCTCGTCGGCGCCCGGCCTCGCACCGCAGGCATGGAGCGCGGCGACCTGCTGGAGGCGAACGGCGGCATCTTCAAGCCGCAGGGCGCGGCGATCAACGCCGGCGCCGCCGACGACGTCCGCGTCCTCGTGGTCGGCAACCCGGCCAACACCAACGCGCTGATCACCGCGGCGCACGCTCCGGACGTCCCGGCGTCGCGCTTCACGGCGATGACGCGGCTCGACCACAACCGGGCGCTGAGCCAGCTGGCCAACAAGACCCGCACCCCGGTGACCGAGCTCCAGCGGCTCACCATCTGGGGCAACCACTCGGCCACGCAGTACCCCGACCTGTCGCACGCGCTGGTCGCCGGGAAGCCGGCCCGCGAGGTGCTCGACGACGATGCGTGGGTCGCCGACGTCTTCATCCCGACGGTCGCCAAGCGCGGCGCCGCCATCATCGAGGCGCGGGGTGCGTCGTCGGCAGCCTCGGCCGCGAACGCGGCGATCGACCACGTCCACAGCTGGGTCACCGGGACACCGGACGGGGACTGGACCTCCGCCGCCATCGTGTCCGACGGGTCCTACGGCGTTCCCGAAGGGCTGGTGTCGTCGTTCCCCGTCACCTCCTCCGGCGGCGACTGGCAGATCGTCCAGGGCCTCGACGTCGACGAGTTCTCCCGCAGCCGCATCGACGCGTCGGTCGCCGAGCTTGTCGAGGAGCGCGACGCGGTCCAGGGCCTCGGGCTCGTCTGACCACGCCGGCCCGACCCGTCCCCACCACCCCACCCAGGAGCAGACCCGTGGCGAAGATCAAGGTGCAGAACCCGGTCGTCGAGCTGGACGGCGACGAGATGACGCGGATCATCTGGCACTTCATCAAGGACCGTCTGATCCACCCGTATCTCGACGTCGACCTGAAGTACTACGACCTGGGCATCCAGAGCCGCGACGCCACCGACGACCAGGTCACGGTCGACGCCGCGCGGGCCATCAAGGAGCACGGCGTCGGCGTCAAGTGCGCCACGATCACCCCCGACGAGGCCCGGGTCGAGGAGTTCGGCCTGAAGAAGATGTGGGTGTCGCCGAACGGCACGATCCGCAACATCCTGGGCGGCGTCGTCTTCCGCGAGCCCATCATCATCAGCAACATCCCGCGGCTGGTGCCGGGGTGGACCAAGCCGATCATCATCGGCCGTCACGCGCACGGTGACCAGTACAAGGCCACCAACTTCAAGGTCCCCGGCGCGGGCGAGCTCACCATCACGTTCACCCCCTCGGACGGTTCCGAGCCGATCCAGCACGTGGTCGCGAACTTCGGTGACGACGGTGGCGTGGCCATGGGCATGTACAACTTCAACAAGTCGATCGAGGACTTCGCCCGGGCGTCGCTGGCCTATGGGCTGCAGCGCGAGTACCCGGTGTACATGTCGACGAAGAACACCATCCTCAAGGCCTACGACGGCGCCTTCAAGGACATCTTCGCCGAGGTCTTCGAGAAGGAGTTCAAGGCCGACTTCGAGGCGAAGGGTCTGACCTACGAGCACCGGCTGATCGACGACATGGTGGCCGCGGCGATGAAGTGGGAGGGCGGCTACGTCTGGGCCTGCAAGAACTACGACGGCGACGTGCAGTCCGACACGGTGGCACAGGGCTTCGGCTCGCTCGGGCTCATGACCTCGGTGCTGATGACGCCGGACGGCAGGACCGTCGAGGCCGAGGCGGCGCACGGCACCGTCACCCGGCACTTCCGCCAGCACGAGGCCGGCAGGCCGACCTCGACGAACCCGATCGCCTCGATCTTCGCCTGGACAGGCGGCCTCAAGCATCGCGGCAAGCTCGACGGCACCCCCGAGGTGACCGGCTTCGCCACGACCCTGGAGCGGGTGTGCGTGGAGACCGTCGAGAGCGGGAGGATGACCAAGGACCTGGCCCTGCTCGTGTCGAAGGAGCAGGCGTTCCTCACCACCGAGGAGTTCCTTGCGGCTCTCGACGAGAACCTCGCCGCCGCGCTCGCCTGACCCCGCCAGGCCCTGATCGGCCGCCGGGCTAGGAGGCGGCCCCGGTGCCGCGCTCGGTCTCCTCGCGTCGTCTCGCGGCGGCGGCACCGAAGTAGTCGACCGCCCGTCCGCGGTGGGCCGCCCCGGCGGCGTCGCTCGCCGACATCTCGGCAAATCGCGGGATGTGCTTCGAGCAGTGGATGTAGGCCTCCTCGACGTCGACCACCACCCACCACGGGGCAGCGCGGCCCGCGGGTGCGCGCGGCTCGAGCCCGCCGAGCGCCGCTGCCGCGGGCTCGACGAGCCGCGCCGCGCCGTTGATGTGCAGGCCGACGGTGTCCCGGACGAAGTCCACCAGGAGCAGGCCGACCTGGGGGTTCTCGCTGATGTTGCCGAGGCTGGCCATCACGCCGTTGCCCTTGAGCTCGGGCCATGCGACCCGCCCCGGGTCGAGCACCTCCAGGAAGCCGGGCGGACCGGCGCGCAGGGTGCTGTCGCACGCGCCGTTCCCGTCCGCGGTCGCGAGGAAGAACATCTGCTGCCGTCCGACGAACTCGCGCATGGCCGGGTTGAGGTGGTCGACCACCTGGTCGTCGTAGAAGCGGTCGGCGCGCGAGGTGGTGCCGAGGTCGCGCTGCAGCCGGTGCTCGCCGGCGGAGCCGGGCCGGACGGGCGGGGTGGGGCCGGGGGGCAGGGGAGTCACCCGAAGGTCCTACCAGCCGGGGGACCTACCGGACAAATCGACCTTGGGCGCCCCGCGCGGCCGCACCTCAGCGGTCGCGGCGCAGCCCGTCGGAGGGTGTCACGGGGAACACCACCGGCTGCTGCCAGCCGCGGTCGGCGAAGGCCGCGGTCACCGTGTCCCCGACCGCACCCTCCCGGGCTGCCGGTACCAGGGCGATCGCGGAGCCGCCGAAACCTCCGCCGGTCATCCGGGCGCCGAGCGCACCGGACTCGCGGGCCGCCGCGACGGCCACGTCAAGCTCTTCGCAGCTGACCTCGAAGTCGTCGCGCAGCGACTCGTGCGAGGCGTCCATCAGCCGGCCCAGCGCGGGCCAGTCGCCGGCACGCAGCGCGGCGACCGCCTCGACCACCCGGACGTCCTCGGTGACGACGTGGCGCACCCGCCTGCGCAGCTCGTCGTCCGGCAGCCGGGCCAGCATCGAGTCCAGCGAGCCGGGGTCCACGTCGCGCAGTGCCCGGACGCCGAGTGCGGTCGCGGCCCGCTCGCAGGAGCTGCGCCGGTCGCCGTACCCGCCCTCGGCGTGGTCGTGGTGCACCCGGGTGTCGAGAACGACGAGCGAGAGACCGGCCGACGCCACGTCGAGCGGGACCTGCTCGACGGCCAGGCTGCGGTTGTCCAGGAAGATCGCGTGGCCCTCCGTGCAGTGCAACGAGGCGAGCTGGTCCATCATCCCGGTCGGTGCTCCGACGAAGTCGTTCTCCGCCACCAGCGAGAGCCGCGCGAGGTCGTCGAGGCCGGCGGCCACGCCGAACAGGTCCGTGGCCGCGGCCGCGACCGCGCACTCCAGGGCGTGCGACGAGGAGAGCCCGCTGCCCAGCGGCACGCGGCTGTCGACGAGCAGGTCGAGCCCGCCGACCGGGTGACCCGCCCTGCGGGCCGCCCACACGACGCCGGCAACGTAGGCGGCCCACCCCGTCGGCCTGCCCGGGTCGATCTCGTCCAACGGCACGGCGACGTCCTCGTCCGGCAGCTGCACCGACCGCATCCGCAGGATCCCGTCGTCTCGTCGCCCGGCCGCGACCTGGGCGCGGGCCGCGATGGCGAATGGCAGCGCGAAACCGTCGTTGTAGTCGGTGTGCTCGCCGATCAGGTTCACCCGACCCGGCGACGACCAGACGCATTCCGGCTCGACCCCGGTGAGCCCGACGAATGCGTCGACGACGGACCCGAGTCCCTCCACCTCGGTCATGGTCGCAGCGCGTCCCGCAGCATGGCTGCGGCGCGCTCGGGCGCGATGTCGTTGATGAACGCACCCATGCCCGACTCCGAGCCGGCGAGGAACTTCAGCTTGGTCGCGGCCCGCTTGATGGAGAACAGCTCGAGGTGCAACGAGGCGAGGTCGCGGTCGACCCGGACCGGGGCCTGGTGCCAGCCGGAGATGTAGGGCAGTGGTGCGTCGTAGAGGCAGTCGAGCGCGCGCAGGACGTCGAGGTAGATGGCCGGGAAGTCGTCGCGCGCGGCATCGTCGAGCGAGGGCAGGTCGGGCACCCCTCGACGCGGGTAGAGGTGCACCTCGACCGGCCAGCGTGCGGCGAAGGGAACGAAGGCGACCCAGTGCTCGCTCGTGGTCACGATCCGGGAGCCCTCGGTGAGCTCCTGCTCCAGCCGCTCCGCGAACACGTCCCCGCCGGTGCGGTCCCGGTGCCGGCGGGCCGCCTCCAGCATGGTGCGCGTCCGGGGGGTGACGAAGGGGTAGCCGTAGATCTGGCCGTGCGGGTGGCTCAGCGTCACGCCGATCTCCTCGCCGCGGTTCTCGAAGCAGAAGACCTGCTCGACGAACGGCAGCCGGGCGAGCGCGGTGCTCCGGTCGATCCAGGCGTCGAGGACCAGTCGGATCCGCTCCGGCCGGAGCCGGCTGACCGGCAGGTCGTGGTCGCTGGTGAAGCAGACGACCTCGCAGCGTCCGAGGCCCGGGCGCCGGTCCCCGGTCGGGTCAACGCCCGACTCGGGGTCGACGTGGTCCGCGAACGAGGGGAACCGGTTCTCGAAGACGACGACGTCGTAGTCGTCGGCAGGGACCTCGGTGACGCGCCCGTCTCGCGACGGGCACAGCGGGCACTCGTCCGCCGGCGGCAGATGGGTCCGGGACTGCCGGTGCGAGGCCACCGCGACCCACTCGTCCAGGACTGCGTCGTACCGGATCTCTGACGCCGTGGTGGTCGCCTCGAGGTCACGGCCGTCGACGACCCCGGCGCGGTCGACGGCCGCGGCGGTGGCGTCGGAGTCGAAGAAGTAGAGCTCTCTGCCGTCGGCGAGACGGATCTGTGACCTCCTCACGGCCGCTCCGTCCCGACGAGAGCCGTGGGGACCGGTGCAACCGGTGCGACGGTCACGTCACCGACCTCGTCGCGCAGGATCGACAGAGCGTCGTGGGCCAGCCCGTCGTCGGTGATGACGACGTCGGCCTCGGGGAGCGTAGCGATCGTGCTGATGCCGACGACGTTCCACTTGGTGTGGTCGGCGACCACGGCGAGAAGACGGGCCGACCTGGCGAGCGCTCTGCTGGTCTCCGCCTCCAGCAGGTTCGGGCTGGTGAAGCCGGTCCGCTGGTCCATGCCGTGGACGCCGAGGAAGACGATGTCGAGGTTGAGACTGCGCAGCGCGGCCACCGCGATGGGGCCCACCAGGGCGTCGGACGGGGTGCGGACGCCACCGGTGAGCACGACGGTGCGAGCCGGGTCGGGGGCCGACCAGAACACGGTCGCGATCTGGACGGAGTTGGTGACCACGGTGATGCCCGGGACCTCCCGGAGCCGGTGCGCGATCGTCCAGGTCGTCGTTCCCGCGGACAGACCCACGGCGCTGCCCGGGCGCACCATCGCGACGGCAGCACGGGCGATGGCGTCCTTCTCGGCACGTTCGCGGGACGACTTGGTCTCGAAGCCCGGCTCGTCCGTGCTGGTCAGCCCCGGTGACGTCGCGCCACCGTGGACCTTGTCGACGAAGCCCTGTCGCGCGAGCAGGTCGAGGTCCCGGCGGACCGTCATGTCCGAGACCGACAGGGCACGGGTGAGCTCGCTCACCTTGACGGCTCCCCGCTCGCGCACCCGGTCCAGGATGTAGGTCTGCCGCTCCTTGGCCAGCATCTCAGCGTCCCTCTTCGCGGATGACGGCGACGCCGCCGGCGGCGACCTTCGCGCTGCCCGGGCACGAGGTGCTCGTCACGAGGTCGAGCCCCCGCACCGGGACCTCGACGGCGGAGTCGGTGTGGTTGATGACGAACAGGTAGGACCCGGTCTCACCGCGCCGGCGGACCAGCTCGACACCGGACAGGTCGTGCACAGCGATGCCGACCCCGGCACAGAGGTGCCGGACCAGGGCGGCCGTGCCGCCCGCGTCCACCCTGGTCGCCAGGTACCAGGCCGTCCCCGTGCCGACGGTCCGGCGGGTCAGTGCCGGTACGCCGGGGAGGGGCCCGTCGACGTAGCTGCTCACGACCTCGGCGTCTGCGGCGTGCAGCAGCTCGGTCCACACGTCCGCAGTCGCACCGTCGAGCACGCCACCGGCCAGACGCACGAGCTCGCCTTCGCGCAGTGGGAAGAACTCCTCGGTCGAGATCCCCAGCAGATCGCGGAACGCGCCGGGGTAGCCGCCGAGCCGAACGTGGTCGTGCTCGTCGACGATGCCGCTCCAGTAGGTGACGAGCACGGTGCCGCCGGCCTCGACGTAGCCGGCGATGTTCGTCGCGGCGGCATCGGTGCTGAGGTAGAGAGTGGGTACCAGAGCGAGCGGGTAGCCGGTGAGGTCGTCCTCCGGCCGGACCATGTCGACGGTGACACCGGCGTCCCAGAGGGCGCGGTAGAGCGACTGATGCCGGTCGAGGTAGGTCAGGTCCCGGGTCGGGTGGCTGTCCAGCTCGGCTGCCCAGCGCGCGTCCCAGTCGACGACGATGGCGACGTCGCCGTGGACCCGCGTGCCGGCCACCTCGCCGATCGCCCGCAAGGTCGACCCGAGCTCGACGACCTCGCGCCACACGCGCGTGTGCTCTCCCGCGTGCGGGACGAGGGCGGAGTGGAACTTCTCCGCGCCGGCGCGGGACGCCCGCCACTGGAAGAAGCAGACGGCGTCGGACCCGCGGGCGACATGGGCCAGGCTGTTGCGCATCATCTGGCCGGGCTGCTTGGCCACGTTCCTCGCCTGCCAGTTCACGGCACTGGGCGAGTGCTCCATCAGGAACCACGGGCGGCCGCCGGCCGTGGCACGGGTGAGGTCGGCGGACCAGGACAGCTCGACGTGAGCGGCTGGGTCGTGCGCCTCGAGGTAGTGGTCCTGCGAGACGACGTCCAGCTCGGGCCCCCAGCGGAGGTAGTCCATGTCCCGCACGTGCGACATCACCATGAAGTTCGTCGTCACGGGGATGCCGGGGCTGAGCCGGCGCAGGAGGTCACGCTCCGCGACGAAGCAGTCGAGCAGGGCATCCGAGCCGAAGCGGGCGAAGTCGAGCTGCTGGGTGGGGTTCGGGAACGTGGGTGCCGTGCGTGGGGGGAGCACGTGCTCCCAGTCGCCGTAGCGCTGGCTCCAGAACGCCGTGCCCCAGGCCTCGTTGAGGGCGTCGAGGTCGCCGTAGCGCCGGAGCAGCCAGCCGCGGAACGCCGCCGCGGACACGTCGCAGTAGCAGCGGCTGTTGTGACCCCCGAGCTCGTTGGACACGTGCCACATCACCAGCGCCGGGTGGTCGTGGAAGCGCTCGGCGAGCGCGGTCACCAGTGCCAGCGCCCGCTGGCGGAACACCGGCGAGCTGGGGCACCACGCCTGCCGTCCACCAGGCCAGAGCACCGTGCCGTCGGCCCGGCGGGGCAGTGTCTCCGGGTAGCGATGGGACAGCCAGGGCGGCGGGGACGCCGTGGCCGTCGCCAGGTCGACCGCGACGCCGCCCTCGTGGAGCAGGTCGAGCACCTCGGCGAGCCAGTCCAGCTCGAACCGCCCCTGCTCGGGCTCGAGCAGGGCCCAGGAGAAGACGCCGACGGTCGCGACTGTCACGCCGGCCTCGCGCATCAGCCGGACGTCATCGGCCCAGACGTGCCGGGGCCACTGCTCCGGGTTGTAGTCACCGCCGTACGCGATGCCCGCCAGGCGGCTGCCGTCCGGGCGGGTTGGCCAGGCAGTCATGGCTGGGAGCGTGTACCCCTCCGGCGAAAAAGTCAACAGAAACCCTCGAACCGTGCGATCGGTTGTGTTCGAAGGGTCGGCCGGACGGGATCGGCCGAAACTTCCCGCTTTCCGGTGATCGACATGGCCGAACTGTGACCTTCGGGTTTCCGATGCCCTCTTGACAGGTGACCTGGACCACACCAATCTGTGGGCAGTGCTGTTCGGATGTGTGCGTTCCTGTGCAGGTCGCTCCGGTGCGCGCGGCGACCCGCTTCCTGCTCTCCACCCACGCGCGTTACCGATCTCCCGAGGAGGAGACAGATGCCCAGTTTCGAGACAGAGGACCACTACCTCGCGAGTCTCGTCCCGCCGTCCGCCCAGGTGACCTCGGCCGTCACCGGGGCCCGCCTCGGCCGGCGCGGCTTCCTCAAGGGGGCGGCCGGAACCGGCGCGGTGCTGACCCTGCCGGGTCTGCTGGCCGCCTGCGGCGGCAGCTCCGACGCCGGCTCGACCGGATCCGGTGGCGGCGCGGCCAGCGGGACGGTCTCGATCGGCTCCAACGCGTCCGACGCGGTGCCGAAAAAGGCCTTCGCCGACGTGTTCGCCGCGTTCGAGACGGCGAGCCCGAAGCTGAAGACCAAGGTCAACACCGTCGACCACAACACGTTCCAGGAGCAGATCAACAACTACCTGCAGGGCAGCCCCGACGACATCTTCACCTGGTTCGCGGGCTACCGGATGCGCTTCTTCGCCTCGCAGGGGCTTGCCGGTGACATCAGCGACGTGTGGGAGAAGATCGGCGGCGACTTCAGCGACTCCTTCAAGCAGGCGTCGACCGGCGACGACGGCAAGCAGTACTTCGTGCCGCTCTACAACTACCCATGGGTCCTGATGTACCGGAAGAGCGTCTTCGCGGATCGCGGCTACACCGCGCCCACCACCATGGACGAGCTGATGTCGCTGGGCACCACCATGAAGAGCGACGGACTCGACCCGATCGCGTTCGCGGACAAGGACGGCTGGCCCGCCATGGGCACGTTCGACATCCTGAACATGCGGATCAACGGATACGACTTCCACGTCAGCCTGATGGCCGGCGAGGAGTCCTGGCAGGACGCCAAGGTGAAGCAGGTCTTCAGCACCTGGGCCGAGCTGCTGCCCTACCACCAGGCCGGCTCGCTGGGGCGTACCTGGCAGGAGGCGGCCCAGGCCCTGGTGCAGAAGAAGGCGGGGATGTACCTGCTGGGCACGTTCGCGTCGCAGCAGTTCACGGATCCCGCCGACCTCGAGGACCTGGACTTCGTCGCGTTCCCGGAGATCGCCTCCGAGCACGGCACGGACTCCATCGACGCTCCGATCGACGGCTTCATGATGTCGAGCAAGCCCAAGAACGAGGCCGGCGCCAAGGCTCTGCTCGAGTACCTCGGCTCCGCGGACGCCGAGGACATCTACCTCAAGACCGACCCGGGCGACGTCGGCGCGAACCAGAACGTCGACACCTCCGGCTACAACTCCGTCCAGCAGAAGTCGGCGGAGATCATCGGCGGGACGGCGAACATCGCGCAGTTCCTCGACCGGGACACCCGGCCGGACTTCGCCTCGACGGTGATGATCCCGGCGCTGCAGGACTTCATCAAGAACCCGAAGGACATCGACGGGCTCACGTCCAGCATCGAGAACCAGAAGAAGTCCATCTTCGTCTGAGCAGGCCGTCGACGTCCCGGTCGCCGGGCGCGGAGGGTGGTCCCGTCCGCGCCCGGCGACCGCGGCCCGCCGGCCACCTGCGCTGCTCTGCCGGTCCACAGGAGAGGTGACGCCATGGCCACGTCCGAGGCCCCACCGGTCGTACCGGCCCCGCTGGGACAGCGCCCCACGAAGCCGCGTTCCGCGCTTGCCCGGCTGAACCGGGCCGACCGGATCACCGTGTTCGTCATGGTGGCTGTTCCCACCCTGATCGTGCTGTGGCTGGTGTGGCTGCCGGCGCTCGCGTCGGTGCTGTTGAGCTTCTTCCGCTGGGACGGGATCGGCGGCTTCGACACCGCGAGCTGGACCGGCCTGACGAACTACCAGAACATCTTCACCAACTACCCGCCGTTCCGGCCTGCGATCGAGCACAACGCCATCTGGCTGGTAGCGCTCTTCCTCGTCCCCACGCCCTTCGGCATCTTTCTCGCGGTGCTGCTGGACAAGGAGATGCGCTTCAGCCGCGTCTACCAGACTGCGCTGTTCATCCCCGTCGTGCTGTCGCTGGCCCTGGTCGGCTTCATGTGGCAGCTCATCTACTCGCCCGACCAGGGCCTGCTCAACCAGATCACCGGTGGCTCGACGGACTGGTACGGCAACCCGGACATCAACCTCTGGGCGGTGCTTGTCGCAGTCTGCTGGAAGCAGACCGGCTACGTGATGCTGCTCTACCTGGCCGGCCTCAAAGCGGTCGACCCCACCCTCCGCGAGGCGGCGAAGATGGATGGTGCGAGCGAGGTGCAGACGTTCTTCCGCGTCGTCTTCCCGGTGATGCGGCCGATCAACGTCGTCGTCCTCGTCATCACGTTCATCGAGGGACTGCGCGCCTTCGACATCGTGTGGGTCATCAACAAGGGCCGCAACGGGCTCGAGCTGATCTCGGCCCTGGTGACGCAGAACATCATCGGCGAGGCAAGCCGGATCGGGTTCGGGTCGGCACTGGCCACGATCATGCTGGCGATCTCGTCCGTGTTCGTCGCCGTCTACGTACGGATCGCCCTGCGCGAGGAGGACCACTCATGAGCGCGACCATGGCGCAGGAGCAGACCGTCGCGGCGACCGCACCGCGCTCCGGCGGCGCAAAGCCGCGGGCACGACGAGTCCTCCTGCACAGCTTCCTCGCCGTGGTCGCGGTGCTCTGGCTCTTCCCCATCGGCTACGCGCTGCTCAGCAGCGTGCGGACGTACGAGTACACCCAGAAGAACGGCTACCTCTCGTTCGGCGGCTGGACCCTCGACAACTACACCACCGCATGGCGGCAGGCGGACTTCACCCACCACTTCCTCAACACTCTCTACATCACCGTGCCGGCGGTGCTGCTGACACTGTTCCTGTCGTCGTGCATGGCATTCGTGCTGGCGCGGTTCAGCTTCAAGCTCAACCTGACGCTTCTCGGCGTCTTCCTGGCAGCCAACCTGCTGCCGCAGCAGGCGTTGCTGATCCCGCTGTTCAGGATGTTCCGGGAGATCTCGCTACCGACCTTCATGAGCGACTCCGGGAGCATGCTCAACAGCTTCTGGGCGCTCATCCTGGTCAACACCGCGTTCCAGACGGGCTTCTGCACCTTCGTCCTGAGCAACTACATGAAGACGTTGCCCAAGGAGCTCTATGAGTCGGCGCAGGTCGACGGCGCGTCGGTCCTTCGGCAGTTCTTCCAGCTGACCCTGCCGTTGTGCCGGCCCCCGCTGGCTGCCCTCGCCACGCTCGAGGTGACCTGGATCTACAACGAGTTCTTCTGGGCCACGGTCCTGCTGCAGAGCGGTGACAAGTTCCCCATCACCAGCTCGCTGAACAACCTGCGCGGTGAGTTCTTCACCGACAACAACCTGGTTGCGGCCGGCTCGATGGTGGTCGCCCTGCCGCCGCTGATCATCTTCTTCATCCTGCAGAAGCAGTTCGTCTCCGGTCTCACCCTGGGCGCCACCAAGGGATGAGCGAGCGCGCAGCGGGCCAGCACGGACGTCCGGCGGACACGCCGCCGGGCGTCCTGGTCCTCCGCCGGGCCGGTGCCACCCTGGTGCTGGACGCATCCGGCCCGGGCCTCCCCTCGGTGCTGCACTGGGGTGCCGACCTCGGCGACCGCGTGCCGGACCCGTCGGCCTGGCGGCCGGCCCTGGCGCGCAGCGCCACCGACATCGCGGCGCCGCTGACGCTGCTCGCGGGCGGCGTCGGCGGCTCGCAGCACGCGCCGGCGCTGCGCGGCGGCCCGGGCTGGGCGCCGCACTGGCTGCTGGACTCGGTCGCGCACGACGTCGCCCGGGTCGCGACGACCTGCCGTGCGGCCGACGCCGGGCTGGAGCTCGCCACCGACCTCGTCCTCGACGAGCACGGTGTGCTGAAGGTGACCCACACGCTGACGAACACGGCGACCGCGCCGTACCGGCTGGACGGGCTGGCGGTCGTCCTCCCGGTGCCCGCGCAGGCGCGCGAGCTGCTCGACCTCACCGGGCGCTGGTGCCGCGAGCGGCACCCCCAGCGCCTGCCCTTCACCGCACAGGGCACCTGGACCCGCGACGGCCGTCACGGTCGGACCGGGCACGACGCCACCCTCCTGCTGGTGGCCGGGACCGAGGGCTTCGGCAACCGGCACGGCGCGGTCTGGGGCGTGCACCTTGCGTGGAGCGGCGACCACAGGTCGTACGCCGAGAGGCGACCCGACGGCCGGGCGGTGCTCGGCAGCGGGGAGCTGCTCGGGCCCGAGGAGGTCCTGCTGGGCCCGGGCGAGTCCTACCGCACCCCGGACGTCCTGGCCGTCTGGTCGGACGAGGGCCTCGACGGCCTGAGCGGGAGGCTGCACCGCCATGTACGGGCCCGGCCAGGTCACCCCGCGCGGCCACGGCCGGTCATCCTCAACACCTGGGAGGCCGTCTACTTCGACCACCGGCTCGACCGGCTGACCGAGCTCGCCGACGCCGCCGCCCAGGTGGGCATCGAGCGGTTCGTGCTCGACGACGGCTGGTTCCACTCCCGGCGCGACGACACGGCCGGCCTCGGGGACTGGGTGGTCGACACCGACGTCTGGCCGGACGGGCTCACCCCGCTGATCGACCACGTCCGGTCACTCGGGATGGAGTTCGGGCTCTGGGTGGAGCCGGAGATGGTCAACACGGACTCCGACCTGTACCGCGCCCACCCTGACTGGGTGCTGCGCGCCGGCGACGACCTGCCGGTGCCGTGGCGCAGCCAGCAGGTGCTCGACCTTGCGGAGCCCGCTGCCTACGAGCACGTCCTCGGCCAGCTCGACGCGCTGCTCTCCGACAACGACATCGGCTACCTCAAGTGGGACCACAACCGGGACCTGATCGACGCCGGTCACCGGGGCCGGCCGGGCGTGCGGGCTCAGACCCTCGCGGTCTACCGGCTCCTCGACGAGCTGCGGGCGCGGCACCCCGGCGTCGAGATCGAGTCCTGTGCGTCCGGCGGCGCCCGCATCGACCTCGGGATCCTCGCCCGCACCGACCGCGTGTGGGCCAGCGACACGAACGATGCCCTCGAGCGGCAGACGATCCAGCGCTGGACCGGGCTGCTGCTCCCCCCCGAGCTTGTCGGCAGCCACGTGGGGCCGCCGACCGCGCACACCACCGGCCGCACCCACGATTTGTCCTTCCGCGGGGCGACCGCTCTGTTCGGGCACCTCGGCGTCGAGTGGGACGTCTCGCGGACCAGTCCGGCCGAGCGCGCTGCGCTCGCAGGTCTCGTGGCGACGTACAAGGAGCACCGCGCACTGCTGCACTCCGGCGACGCGGTGCACGCAGACCACCCCGACCCGGCCCTGGCCGTGCACGGGGTGGTGGCGGCCGACCGGTCGGAAGCGCTGATGGCGTGCGTCACGCTGGCCAGCCAGGCTGCGGAGGTGCCCGTGCCCGTCCGCTTCCCCGGGCTGGACCCGGCAGCCCGCTACCGCGTCGGGGTCGTTGACACCGGCGGCGCGGTGTTCACGGTGCAGCACCAGGGACCCGGCTGGTGGCCGGTGGAGGGCGCGGCCGGACCGGTCCTGCCGGGCTCCTTCCTCACCGCTGCCGGCCTGCCCCTCCCGGTGCTCGGCCCCGAGCAGGCTCTGGTCCTGCACCTGGTCCGGGTCTGACCGCGGAGGCGGCGGCACCGGTCGGCTCGTCTACGCTGGCGGGATGGACGGCTGGAGTAGTCCGGCGTACCCGCGACCCGCAGGTACGCCGTGAACGGAACGATCGCCAACGCCCTCCTCGTGGGCTGCTTCCTCCTTCTCGGCGGAGTCTTCTCCGGGTCCGAGATCGCGCTCGTCTCGCTCCGCGAGGGCCAGGTGAAGTCCCTGGCCCAGCGGGGTCGACGCGGCGCGAAGGTCGCAGCGCTGCACGCCGACCCGAACCGGTTCCTCGCTGCCGTCCAGATCGGGGTGACGCTGGCGGGCTTCCTGTCGGCCGCGTTCGGCGCGGCGGCCTTCGCCGACGACCTCGCACCGGTGCTGCGCGGCTGGGGGGTGTCGGCCGACGGCACCGGCAACGACCGGGACGCGGCGTACTGGATCGCCTTCATCGCGGTCACCCTCGTCATCACCTACCTGTCGCTTGTCATCAGCGAGCTGGCGCCGAAGCGGATCGCGCTGCAGCGGGCCGAGCGCATCTCGTTGCTCGTCGCCCCGAGCCTCGACCGGGTGGCCCGGGCGTCCCGCCCGCTCATCTGGCTGCTGTCGCGGTCGACGGACGGAGCCGTGCGGCTTCTCGGCGGCGACCCCTCGGCGGGCCGGGAGACGATCTCGGAGGAGGAGCTGCGCGACATCGTGGCCGGCCACGAGACGCTGGGCCGCGAAGAGCGGCAGCTGATCGAGGACGTCTTCGAGGCAGGCGAGCGGCAGCTGCACGAGGTGATGGTCCCGCGCACCGAGGTCGACTTCCTGGACGCGACGACCCCTGTCTACAAGGCGGTCCGGCTGTCGTCGACCAACCCGCACAGCCGCTACCCGGTCGTGCGTGGTTCGCACGACGAGGTCGTCGGCTTCGTCCACGTGCGCGACCTGTTCGCCCCGGAGCGCAACGGTTCCGCTGTGCGAGTCGGTGAGATCGCGAGGGACGTGAAGATGATGCCGGGGACCAAGCGGGTTCTCTCCGCACTGTCGGAGATGCGACGTGAGGGTCATCACCTGGCGATCGTCGTCGACGAGTACGGCGGCACCGACGGCATCGTCACGATGGAGGACCTCATGGAAGAGGTGATCGGCGAGATCCACGACGAGTACGACGTGGCAGAGGAGCCCTCGCGGGCGTTTGTCGACGGTGACGTCGAGGTCGACGGCCTGCTCAACCTCGAGGACTTCGAGGACCGCACCGGCGTCGAGCTCCCCGACGGACCCTACGAGACCGTCGCCGGCTTCGTGATCAACGAGCTGGGGCGCCTGCCGGAGCTGGGGGAGAGCATCGTCGCCCTGGGCCGCCGCTTCACCGTCACCGAGCTCGACGGACGGCGGATAGCCCGGGTCCGCCTCACCGTCGAGGAACCGGACGACGCCGAGCCGGGCGCGGCACTCGACGCCGACGTCGACGACCCCGCCCACAGCAACCCCTGACCGACCGGCGCCCCCCCATCCGCTCGTTTGCGACCTCCGTCACCGACGCGCTGCTGATCCTGCGGCGTGTCGGTGATCCAGGTCGCAAACGAGCGTTCGGGCGGATCGGGTCGTCGCGCCTGTGGCTGACGCCTACGCACTGGGCGGCGGGACGCCCAGCCCTGGCAGAATGCCCGCATGCCCGACCCGTCCCGGCCCCGCGTCCTGTCCGGCATGCAGCCGACCGCAGACTCGCTGCACCTCGGCAACTACCTGGGTGCGCTGCGGCAGTGGGTCGACCTCCAGGAGCAGTTCGAGGCGTTCTTCTTCGTCGCCGACCTGCACGCGATCACGATGGAACACGACCCGGCGGCGCTGCTCCCCAGGACCCGGGTGACCATTGCGCAGTTCCTCGCGGCCGGCGTCGAGCCGGAGCGCTCGGCGGTGTTCGTCCAGTCCCACCTGCCCGAGCACGCAGAGCTGGCCTGGGTGCTCGGCTGCCTCACCGGCTACGGCGAGGCCAGCCGGATGACGCAGTTCAAGGACAAGATGGCGCGCGGCGGCAGCGCCTCGGTCGGGCTGTTCACCTATCCCATGCTGATGGCCGCCGACATCCTGCTCTACCGGCCGGAGCGGGTGCCGGTCGGCGAGGACCAGCGCCAGCACCTCGAGCTCAGCCGTGACCTGGCGCAGCGGTTCAACAGCCGGTACGGCGACACGCTGGTCGTCCCCGAACCACACATCCTCCCGCGGGTGGCAAAGATCTACGACCTGCAGCTCGTCGAGAAGCAGATGTCCAAGAGCATCGGCGGCAGCGGCGTCGTGTGGATGCTCGACGACCCGAAGGTCGTGGAGAAGAAGATCAGGTCCGCGGTGACCGACACCGGGCGCGAGGTCCGCTACGACCCGGTCGGCAAGCCGGGCGTCAGCAACCTGCTGTCCATTCTTTCGGCGTTCGGCGGCGAGAGCATCGACGACCTCGAGTCGCAGTTCGCCGGTGCCGGCTACGGCGACCTCAAGAAGGCAGTCGTCGAGGTCGTGCTGGACGTGGCCGGCCCGTTCCGGGAGCGGGTGCAGGGCTTCCTCGCCGACCCGGCCGAGCTCGACGCGATCGTGGCGCGCGGTGCGGCCCAGGCCCGCGAGGTGGCGGCCCGCACGCTCGCCGACGTCTACGCCAAGGTCGGTTTCCTGCCCGGTGGCCCCCGCCGGTGAGTGCCCGGACCATCGGTGTCGCGATCCCGATCCCGGAGCCGTACGGCAGCCAGCTGCAGGACGTCCGCGAGTCCTACGGGGACCCGCTGGCCGCCTCGATCCCGACGCACATCACCCTGCTCCCGCCGTCCGAGGTCGCCGCGGCGGACCTCGAGACGATCGACAAGCACCTGCGCACCATCGCCGAGTCGGAGCAGCCCTTCGACATCCACCTGCGGGGTACCGGGACCTTCCACCCGGTGTCGCCGGTGGTCTTCGTGTCCGTGGTGCTCGGCATCAGCGACTGCGAGCGAGTGGAGTCCCGGGTGCGCTCGGGGCCGCTGGCCCGGGAGCTCGCCTGGCCCTACCACCCGCATGTCACGGTGGCCCACGACCTGCCGCACGAGGTGCTGATGCGGGCGTTCGACGAGATGGCCGGCTATGACGTGCGGTTCCGGGTCTGGGGCTTCAGCCTCTACGAGCACGGGTCCGACCGGGTGTGGCGGCCGCAGCGGGACTTCCCGCTCGGCCAGCACCTCCCTGGTCCGCAGAACGTGTAGCGCGCGGCTCTCACGGGCAACGGAAAGCATGTCGGTCATGGACGGCGTGCGGCGCCGGGTCCGCGCTGCGCGGGCGCGCTACGCCTGGGTCGACCACGCCGTGCGCGCCCAGGACCGGCACAGCGAGGTCGTCGGCGGGCAGATCGCCGGCGGGATCACCTACTTCGGGTTCCTGTCGTTCTTCCCGCTTCTCGCGCTGGCCCTCGCCCTCGTCGGCTACCTCAGCGGTGTCTACCCCGGCGCCCGCGACGGCATCACGTCCGCGATCCAGGACGCGTTCCCGGGGCTGCTCGGCTCGGGTCCCGGCCAGATCAACATCGACGACGTGGTCGCGGCAAAGGCGGGGGCCGGCCTCGTCGGGCTGGCCGGCCTGCTCTACGCCGGCCTCGGCTGGGTCGACGCGCTCCGCGTCGGACTCAGGCGCGTCTTCGGGACCATCGACGACAGGCCCTCGTTCCTGCACAAGAAGGTCGCCGACCTCGTGATCCTGGTCCTGCTGGGCACCGCGCTGCTCTGCTCGGTCGCGGTGAGCAGCCTCGCCACCAGCGCCACCGCCTACGTCCTCGGCACCGTGTCCCTGGACGACTCGCTTGTCGCCACCGCGCTGCTCAAGATCGTGGCCGTCGCACTCGCGCTGACAGTCGACACCGTCCTGTTCGCGATCCTGCTGACCCGGCTGCCCGGCGTACGGCGGCCGTGGGGGCAGATCCGCAGCGGCGCCCTGCTCGCCGCCGTGGGCTTCGAGGCGCTCAAGCTGCTCGGCACGTTCCTGATCGCCAGGACCACGGACAACCCGGTGTACGCGACGGTCGGGGTCGTCGTCGGTCTGCTCGTGTGGATCAACTTCGTCTCGCGGCTGCTCATCTATGCCGCCGCCTGGACCGCCACCGACGCGTACTCGCTGGAGCCGGGCGGGATCGGCGACCCCGGCGCCGGGCGCAACACCGGGTTGTTCGCGGCCACGGACCCGGTTCGCGCCGTGGCCCCGGCCGACTACGAGCCGGTGCCGGCGGCTCCAGGTCCGGACGCGCCGTCGCCCGGCAGGATGCGCACCGTGCGCGGCGTCGCGATCGGCGCCGCCGTCGGTGCCGGCCTGGCGGGCATCGTCAGCCGCCGCTCGCCGCGGGACTGAGCGGCCGTCGCTGCCGGCCACGCACTCCTGCGGCGGCGGGCGCGACGTCGCAGGAGCACCCTGGTGCGCAGCAGGAAGACGGCGACCACGGCCAGCAGTGCGACGGCGAGCCACCACGGCAGGCCGCCACCCTCGCTCGCTGCAGCGCCTGCGGAGGTGCTCGCAGTCGGCCCGGTCCGGCCGGGCCCGGGTGACGCGGCGGAGCCGGCGGACGTCCGATCGACGGCGTCCAGCGTCCCCACCGGCCTGACCAGCGACCGGTTCCGGAAGCCCCAGGTGAGCAGGGCGGCGGAGTCGCGCCAGGAGTCCTGCTCGCTGTGCAGCACGGTCGCGACCAGGGTGTGCCCGCGCCGGGTCGCCGCCCCCACGAAGGTGCCGCGCGCCTTGGTCGTCCACCCCGTCTTGACGCCGATCGCCCCGCGGTAGTTCAGCAGCAGCCGGTCCTGGGTGTAGATCTCGAACGTCTTGCGGACCTTGCCCGCCTTGGGCATCTTGCCGGGGAACGCTGCCTTGACGGTGGTGACGTAGCTGCGGAAGTCCGGTCGGGCCATCGCGGCGCGGGTGATGACCGCCAGGTCGTACACCGAGGTGTACTGGCCGGGCGCGTCCAGCCCGCTCGGGTTGCGGACCGTCGTGTCCAGCGCGCCGAGTGCCCGGGCGGTCCTCGCCATCGCGGCCACCGACTGGGGGACGCCGCCGGCGGCGTTCGCCAGCGAGCTGGCGGCGTCGTTCCCGGACACCAGGAACAGGGCCTGGAAGAGCTGGTC
Organism: uncultured Actinomycetota bacterium; assembly: GCA_963726615.1. GTDB lineage: Bacteria > Actinomycetota > Actinomycetes > JACCUZ01 > JACCUZ01 > CAWDZK01. The sequence continues at coordinate 121,852 of CAVSCX010000010.1, forward strand.
GACGGTGTAGGTCGCGTCCGGGACGATGCCGGCGCGGCTGCCGTCGGCGTTGGCGTCCTCCCACTGGGCGGTGTAGACGGTCGTCGGGTCCAGCACCGGCAGCAGGGTGAGCGCCGTGAGCACCTTGAGCGTGCTGGCAGGTCGCCACCGTCCGTGCGGGTCGTGTGCGGCGAGCACCTCGCCCGTGTCGAGGTCAGCGAGGAGGTAGGCCGAGGCCGAGATCTTCGGCAGGGCTGGTGCACCCGGTGCGTCGACCACCAGCCCGCGCGAGGCCAGCCGCTCGCCGCCCACGGTCGCCGCGGCGGGTCGCGCGCCGGAGGACGCCAACGCCAGGCCCAGGACCAGCGCGAGAGCGGCCGCCGGGACTCGGGACCGTGCTGCGGGTCGGGGGCCAGTGCTCATCGCCCGGCCAGGCTAGCCGGGCGTCCCGCCGCTCCCGGGCAGGTGACGTGCCCGGAGTGTCCGGCCCCCCCGCGTCTCGCGGCGCCGGGGTTGTGCCGCCCACGGAGGGCGAGGAGAGCGGAGAGAACCCCGAGGACAGGAGTCGGTCATGGCCCACCCCAACGACACGATCATCCGCGCGGGTTTCGACGCCTTCGCGAAGGGAGACCGAGGGCAGGTCGTTGCGCGACACCGGCATCCTGCTCCTCCACGTCCGCGACGGCCGGGTCACCGAGGCGTGGGTCACGAACGGCGACCAGTACCTCGTCGACGAGTTCTGGAGCTGACGCCGGACCGCCCGGAAGGTCGGCCGATGCGCCGACGTTAGGCTCCGGCCATGTCGCGGGAGACGGAGTCGGGGCTGCCGATCGAGCCGGTGTACGGGCCGGATGAGCTCGACGGCTGGGACCCTGCAGCCCGGCTGGGCGAGCCCGGCAGCTATCCCTACACGCGGGGCGTCTACCCCTCGATGTACACCGGCCGGCCGTGGACGATGCGCCAGTACGCCGGCTTCGGCACGGCCACGGAGTCCAACGAGAGGTACCACCGGCTGGTGGAGGCGGGCACCGGGGGCCTGTCGGTGGCGTTCGACCTCCCCACCCAGATGGGCTACGACTCCGACGACCCGGTGGCGCACGGCGAGGTCGGCAAGGTCGGCGTCGCCATCGACTCGGTCGATGACATGCGCACCCTGTTCGACGGGATCCCGCTCGGCGAGGTGTCGACGTCGATGACGATCAACGCACCGGCCGCCGTGCTGCTGTTGTGCTACCAGCTGGTGGCGGAGGAGCAAGGGGTGGACCCGGCCAGTCTGACGGGCACTGTCCAGAACGACGTGCTCAAGGAGTACATCGCCCGGGGCACCTACATCTACCCGCCGCGGCAGTCGCTGCGGCTGGTCTCGGACGTGTTCGCCTACTGCGCCAAGGAGCTGCCGCGCTGGAACACGATCTCGATCTCGGGCTACCACATGGCCGAGGCCGGTGCCACGCCGGCGCAGGAGGTGGCCTTCACCCTGGCCAACGCGCGCGCCTACGTGCAGGCCGCCGTCGACGCCGGGCTCGGGGTGGACGACATCGCGCCCCGGCTCTCGTTCTTCTTCGTCGCGCGGACGACCCTGCTGGAAGAGGTGGCGAAGTTCCGTGCCGCCCGTCGGATCTGGGCCCAGGTGATGCGGGACGAGTTCGGCGCCACCGACCCGAAGTCGCTGATGCTGCGGTTCCACACGCAGACGGCCGGCGTGCAGCTCACCGCGCAGCAGCCTGAGGTGAACCTCGTCCGGGTCACCGTGCAGGCGCTGGCCGCGGTGCTCGGGGGGACCCAGTCGCTGCACACCAACTCCTACGACGAAGCGATCGCGCTGCCCTCGGAGAAGGCGGCCAGGCTGGCACTGCGCACCCAGCAGGTGCTCGCCTACGAGTCGGACCTGACCGCGACCGTGGACCCGTTCGCCGGCTCGTACGCCGTGGAGGCGATGACCGACCGGATCGAGGTCCGGATCCGGGAGCTGATGGACACCGTGGAGGGGCTCGGCGGGGCCGTGGCAGCGATCGAGGCGGGCTACCAGAAGCGCGAGATCGAGCAGTCGGCGTTCGAGGTGGCCACCTCGATCGAGGACGGCACCCGCACCGTGGTCGGGGTCAACCGCTTCCAGCGGGACGCGGACGAGGACTACCAGCCGCTGCGGGTCGACCCGGCCATCGAGTCCGGTCAGACGGACCGGCTGGCCGCCCTGCGTGCTGACCGGGACGCCGCCGAGGTGGGTCGCTGCCTGGACCGGCTGCGGGACGCCGCCGCCGGCACGGACAACGTGCTCTACCCGATGCACGACGCGCTGCGTGCCCGGGCGACCGTGGGCGAGGTGTGCAACGTCCTGCGCGACGTGTGGGGAAGTCACGTCCCGGCCGACGCCTTCTAGCCCGTGACCCTCGCACGATCGGAGTGCCCCGACGCCAGCCGCCCGCGGCGACCTGCTCCGATCCAGAGGTAAGGTCGCGCGTTGTGACTGCGTCGCCCGACCCCTCGGACCACCGCCCGGCGGCGCCGGCCGACGTGCGGGCCCGGGTCAAGGCGCACCACGACGAGCTTGTCGCCCTGCGCCGCGACCTGCATGCGCACCCCGAGCTCTCCTGGGGCGAGATCCGCACCACCAGGCTGCTGCGGGAGCGGCTGCTGGGGGCCGGCCTGGAGCCCCGGGTCCTCGCAGGGGGCACCGGCCTGGTCTGCGAGATCGGCGCAGGGGACCGGGTGGTCGGCCTGCGCGCCGACCTGGACGCGTTGCCGATCGCCGACCTCAAGGACGTGTCCTACGCCTCGACGGTGCCCGGCGTCTGTCATGCGTGCGGCCACGACCTGCACACGGCTGCGGTGCTCGGCGCGGGGCTGGTCCTGGCGGAGCTCGCGGCCGAGGGGCAGCTCCCCGGCCGGGTGCGCCTGATCTTCCAGCCGGCCGAGGAGTCCGTGCGCAGCGGGGGACTCGCCGTCGTCGAGGCGGGAGAGACTGCCGGCCTCGACCGGGTCTTCGCGCTGCACTGCGCCCCCCGCGAGGAGGTGGGCAAGGTCGGCCTGCGGTCAGGGGCCATCACCGGCTCGGCGGACCAGGTGTTCGTCCGCCTCTCCGGACCCGGCGGCCACACCGCCCGGCCGCACCTCACCGCCGACGTCGTCTACGCGCTGGGCAAGGTGGTCACCGAGCTGCCGGCCGCGCTCTCCCGTCGGGTCGACCCACGGGCGGCGATGAGCGTGGTCTGGGGTCGGGTCGCTGCCGGCCGTGCGGCCAACGCGATCCCGACCTCCGGGGAGGCCGAGGGCACGGTCCGCGGCCTGGACGTCAGCGCCTGGGGGGCCGCGCCCGAGCTCGTCGAGCGGCTGGTGCGCGAGATCGTCGCCCCGTACGGCGTGCAGACGGAGGTCCGGTACACCCGGAATGTCCCCCCGGTGGAGAACGAGGTGACCAGCGTGGGACTGCTGGCGCGTGCCGTGCGGGAGACCGAGGGCGCGGATGCGCTTGTCGGCACCGAGCAGAGCCTCGGCGGCGAGGACTTCGCGTGGTACCTCCGCAGGGTCCCTGGAGCCCTGGCGCGCCTGGGTACCAGCCCGCCCGACGTACCCGTGGAGCAGAGGATGGACCTGCACCAGGGCCGGTTCGACGCGGACGAGCGGGCGATCTCGGTGGGTGCGCGGGTGCTGGTGGGCGCAACGTACGGCGCGTTCCTCTCGGTCTGATAACGGCTTCGGCGACTTATCGCCCAGATCGGCGAACACCGCCACCGTCCCCGATAGAGTGCCCAGCCTGGCCGAACGACGGCCAGTTCGGGCTCAGCGACCACACACACAGGTCGTGCCCGGCCCCATGGAAGGAGACACCCTTTGCGACGGGTGACCACTCTGGCCTCGGCGCTGCTCGCCGGGGCTCTCGTCCTGACCGCCTGCGGCGGCAGCAGCGACACGGCAGGGACCGACACCGAGACGCCTGGCGCGTCCGGCAGCGAGTCCGCCACGAGCGACCTCAAGGTCGGTCTGGCCTACGACATCGGCGGCCGCGGTGACCAGTCCTTCAACGACGCCGCCGCCGCCGGACTGGACAAGGCCAAGGCCGAGCTCGGCGTCGAGACCAAGGAGGCCGAGGCCAGCAACGGTGAGCCCGACTCCGCCAAGGAGGAGCGCCTGCGCGTGCTTGCGAACGCCGGCTACAACCCGGTGATCGCGGTCGGGTTCGCCTACTCCGGAGCCCTGGCCAAGGTCGCCAAGGAGCTCCCCGACACCAATTTCGCGATCATCGATGACGAGGCCGCGGTGGGCGACAACATCGCCAACCTCGTCTTCGCCGAGGAGCAGGGCTCGTTCCTGGTCGGTGCAGCTGCCGCACTGAAGTCGAAGACCGGCAACGTCGGCTTCGTCGGGGGCGTCGACGTGCCGCTGATCCACAAGTTCGAGGCCGGCTTCAAGGCCGGTGCGACGGCGGTCAACGCGGACATCAAGGTCCAGGTCAAGTACCTCACCCAGCCGCCGGACTTCTCCGGCTTCGGCGACCCGGCCAAGGGCAAGACGGCGGCAGCCGGCATGTTCGACGCCGGTGCAGACGTCGTCTACCAGGCCGCGGGTGGCTCCGGTGGCGGCGTGTTCGAGGCCGCCAAGGCCGCGGGCGGAAAGGCGATCGGTGTCGACTCCGACCAGTACCAGACGGCCGACCCGAAGGTGCAGGACGTGATTCTCACGTCCATGCTCAAGAAGGTCGACGTCGCGGTGTTCGACTTCATCACGTCGGTCTCGGACGGCAACTTCACCGCGGGCACCGTCCGCTACGACCTCGAGAAGGACGGCGTGGGCTACTCCACCAGCGGCGGCCAGATCGACGACATCACCTCGCAGCTGGACGACTACAAGGCCAAGATCGTCTCGGGCGAGATCACGGTTCCCACCGAGTGAGCGTCGGCCGGGCGGGGTGCGCGGATGCGCGCTCCGCCCGGCCGGACCGTGACCCATCGACCGGGTCCGGGCAGACGGTGACGTCTCTCCGGGTCCGGTCGTCACGTTGCGGGGTCTCGCGCTAGCGTGCAGCCCTACCCCTGCCGGGCCGCTGACCGCCCGGAGTCTCCAGCGACGCCGAGCGGCGTCCGGCTCGAGGAAGGTGCCTCATCGCCACGACGAGCGCTCCACCGCCGGCGGCCGGCCCGGCCGACGTTGCCGTCGCGCTGCGCGGCATCACCAAGAGGTTCCCCGGCGTGATCGCCAACCGGGACGTCAACATCTCGGTCCGGCGGGGGCAGGTCCACGCCATCGTCGGTGAGAACGGCGCCGGCAAGTCGACCCTGATGAAGATCCTCTACGGCATGCAGCGGCCGGACGAGGGCAATATCGAGGTCGACGGCCAGGAGGTCAGCTTCCACTCCCCGAGCGACGCGATCGACGCCGGCGTCGGCATGGTGCACCAGCACTTCATGCTGGCCGACAACCTCACGGTCCTGGAGAACGTCGTCCTGGGCAGTGAGCCGCGGAAGAGCGGTCTGCTCGACTTCGGGGCGGCCCGGCGCCGCATCAAGGAGATCTCGGACTCGTACGGGCTGGATGTCCATCCCGACGAGATGGTCGAGAGCCTCGGCGTCGGCGACAGGCAACGGGTGGAGATCCTCAAGGTTCTCTACCGGGGCGCAAAGATCCTCATCCTGGACGAGCCGACCGCGGTCCTCGTGCCGCAGGAGGTCGACGAGCTCTTCGACAACCTGCGGGAGCTCAAGAGCGAGGGGCTCACCGTGCTGTTCATCTCGCACAAGCTCGACGAGGTCCTCGAGGTCGCCGACGAGATCACGGTGATCCGCCGCGGCACGACCGTGCAGACCGTCCAGCCGGGCGACGTCACGGCTCGCGAGCTGGCCGAGCTCATGGTGGGCAGCGAGCTGCCCACCCCGGACACCGGCGAGTCGACAGTCACCGACGAGGTCGTCCTGCAGGCCGAGGGCCTCACCGTCCGCGCCGGAGACGGCCGGGCGCTCGTCGACGACGTCTCGTTCACCATCCACCACGGCGAGGTGCTCGGGATCGCCGGCGTGGAGGGCAACGGCCAGGCCGAGCTGGTCGAGGCCGTGATGGGCATGCGGACGCTCGAGCGGGGCTCGCTGCGCCTGGGGGACGAGGACCTGACCGCGTGGTCCACCCGCCGTCGGCGGGAGGCCGGCATCGGGTACATCCCCGAGGACCGGCACCGGCACGGGCTGCTGCTCGACTCGCCGCTGTGGGAGAACCGCATCCTCGGGCACCAGACCCAGGAGCCGAACGTCAACGGACCCTGGATCGACCGCGGCGGGGCCCGCCGGGACACCGACCGGATCGTCGAGCAGTACGACGTGCGCACCCCGGGGATCGACGTCCTCGCGTCGTCGCTGTCCGGCGGCAACCAGCAGAAGCTGATCGTGGGGCGGGAGATGAGTGGGGAACCGAAGGTGCTCATCGCCTCGCACCCGACCCGCGGGGTCGACGTCGGTGCCCAGGCGGCGATCTGGGACCACATCCGCACCGCCCGCCGTGCGGGCCTGGCCGTGCTGCTGATCTCGGCCGACCTCGACGAGCTCATCGGGCTCTCTGACTCGATCAAGGTCATCCTGCGTGGCAGGTTCGTCGCCGACGTCGACCCGTCGGACGTGACCCCGGAGGACCTCGGCTCGGCAATGACCGGTGCCGGGGACCGGGGGAGCGCCGCATGACTGTCAACTGGCGCCGGGTCGGCCTGGCAGTGGCAGCCCCGACCGTGGCCCTGGCGTTCGCCCTGCTCGTCACCGCGCTGGTCCTCGTCTCGACCGGCGACCCGGTGTGGGCGACCGGTCAGGTCGTCTGGGACTACGGGAGCCAGCCGCGCGTCTTGGCGATCACGTTCAACCAGGGGACCGTCTACTACCTGTCGGCGCTGGCGGTGGCGATCGGCTTCCGGATGAACCTCTTCAACATCGGTGTCGACGGGCAGTACCGGCTGGCGGCCTTCTGCGCCGCCGTCGTCGGCAGTGAGGTCGACCTGCCCAAGCCGCTGCACATCCTGGTCATCGTCCTGACCGCCATGCTGGTCGGCGCGATGTGGGCCGGCATCGCCGCACTGCTGAAGGCCACCCGCGGCGTCAGCGAGGTCATCTCCACGATCATGCTGAACGCGATCGCGACCTCGCTGATCGCCTACCTGCTGCGCAAGGTCGCCGTCGACGTGGCGGGCAGCAACAACATCGGCACCAAGCCGATCGCCGAGTCCGGTGCGTTTCCCGGGATCTCGCTGATCCCCGACAGCCCGCTGAAGGTCTTCGGCTTCATCATCGTGGCCGCGCTCGCCGGCGTCGTCTACACCGTCGTCCTCGGCCGCACCCGGTTCGGCTTCGACCTGCGCGCCACGGGCAGGTCCGAGTCCGCGGCAGTCGCAAGCGGCGTCAACGTCAAGCGGATGGTGGTCATCTCGCTGCTGCTCTCCGGTGCGGTCGCCGGCCTCGTCGGGATGCCGCAGCTGCTCGGCAGCGACGAGCGCAACTACAGCCTGGACTTCCCGGCCGGGCTGGGCTTCACCGGCATCGCGATCGCCCTGCTGGGCCGCAACAGCGCGATCGGGATGGCCCTGGCGGCGCTGCTCTTCTCGTTCCTGGACTCGTCCTCGATCATCCTCGACCTGAACGACATCTCGAAGGAGATCGTGCTGATCATGCAGGGCACCGTGGTGCTCTCGGTGGTCGTGGTCTACGAGCTGGTACGCCGCTACGGCGTCGTTGCCGAGCAGCGACGCGTCAGCCGGGAGCTCGATCCCGAACAGGGCCGCCCGGGGACTCCGACGGGAGCAGCCGTATGAGCATCTCCGACCGACCGGCCAGGGAGACGGTGGCCGAGCCGACCCGGCGTCGACGCCTGCCCACCGCCGGCCTGCCCGCCGTCCTGCTCGGCGTGGCGGTGCTGATCCTGCTGCTCAGCGTGGTCCGCGTGGCAAGCGGGGCCGGCGACCTGACCTCGAGCGGCACCATCGGCGCCGCGCTGGCGCTTGCAGTCCCGATCGGGATGGCCGGACTCGGTGGACTCTGGTCGGAGCGGGCCGGCGTCGTCAACATCGGGCTCGAGGGCATGATGATCCTCGGCACCTGGGGCGCCGGGTGGGCCGGGCTGGCAGTGGGGCCCCTGGACGGGGGTCCTTGTCGGCACGCTGTTCGGGGCGGCCGGCGGGCTGCTGCACGCGCTGGCTACCGTGACCTTCGGCGTCGACCACATCGTGTCCGGCGTCGCCATCAACATCCTGGGGCTCGGCGTCACCCAGTTCCTCTCGGTGGTCGCGCTCGAGGGCACCCCGGGGGGCGGGGAGTCGCAGTCGCCGCCGATCGACGACATCACCCGGGTCGGCATCCCGTGGATCTCCGATCCGCTGCTCACGCTGCAGAAGAAGGAGTGGTTCCTCGCCTCGGACCTGGCGGGCATCACCCGCGGTCTGCTCACCGACGTGTCGCTGCTCACCGTGGTCGCTCTCCTGCTCGTGCTCCTCTCCTACGTCGTGCTGTGGCGCACGCCCTTCGGGCTTCGGCTGCGGTCCTGCGGCGAGAGCCCGATGGCCGCGGAGTCACTCGGCGTCAACGTCTACCTGATGAAGTACTCCGCGGTGGTCGCGTCCGGCGCGTTCGCGGGGCTGGGCGGCGCCTTCCTCGCCGTCGTCGCCGGGAACGGCTACCGCGAGGGCCAGACGGCCGGGCGCGGGTACATCGGCCTGGCCGCCATGATCTTCGGCAACTGGCGTCCCGGCGGTCTGGTCGCAGGTGCCGGTCTCTTCGGCTTCACCGACTCGTTGCAGCTGCGTCGCGGCGGCGAGTCCGTGCACGCGCTCCTGCTGCTCGTCGGGGTCCTCCTGCTGGCGACGGCGGTCTGGCTCGCGGTCCGCCGCCGGCCGGTGGCCGGCCTGGTGGCCGCCGCCACCGGCGCCGGCGCATTGGTGTGGTACGTCACCACCGACGAGGTCCCCGGTGCGTTCACCACCATGGCGCCCTACGTCACCACGCTGCTCGTGCTGGCACTGGCCGCTCAACGATTGCGCATGCCGGCCGCGGACGGCCTGCCCTACCGGCGCGGTCAGGGGGGTTGATGGCCGACGTCTCGGACGACGACTGGGCCCGGCTCCGCGACGAGGCGACCGCGGTCATGGAGCATGCCTACGCGCCGTACTCGAAGTTCAAGGTCGGGGTCGCGGGCCTGACGGACGAGGGCCGCGTGGTCGTGGGCTGCAACGTCGAGAACGCCGCCTACGGCGTGGCGCTGTGCGCGGAGTGCGGGATGGTCTCGTCGCTGCACGCGGGCGGGGGCGGCCGGCTGGTCGCCGTGGTCTGCGTCGACGGGCACGGCAACACGCTCATGCCGTGCGGACGCTGCCGGCAGCTGCTCTGGGAGAACGGCGGGCCGGACATGCTGCTCGAGACGGTCAGCGGCATCCGGCCGATGCGCGAGGTGCTGCCGGACGCGTTCGGTCCCGAGGACCTGGAGTCGCGCGCGTGAGTGTCGTGACGGCCGTCGACGTGATCCGCGCGAAGCGGGACGGGCACGCTCTCTCCGACGCGCAGATCGACTGGGTTCTCGCCGCCTACACCAGGGGCGATGTCGCCGACGAGCAGATGGCAGCGCTCGCGATGGCGATCCTGCTCAACGGCATGGACCGCCGGGAGATCTCCCGCTGGACCGACGCCATGATCGCCTCCGGCATCCGGATGTCGTTCCCGGCGGCCGAGCTGGGCGGGCGCCGGACCACCGACAAGCACTCCACCGGTGGGGTGGGGGACAAGATCACGTTGCCGCTGGCGCCGCTCGTGGCGGCCTGCGGCGCTGCCGTCCCCCAGCTCTCCGGCCGCGGCCTGGGGCACACCGGCGGCACCCTCGACAAGCTCGAGGCGATCCCCGGCTGGCGGGCGACCCTCAGCCGGGCGCAGATGCTCGCCCAGCTCGCCGAGGTCGGGGCTGTCGTGTGCGCTGCCAGCGACGACCTGGCGCCTGCCGACAAGAAGCTCTACGCCCTGCGTGACGTGACCGGCACTGTCGAGGCCATCCCGTTGATCGCCAGCTCGATCATGAGCAAGAAGATCGCCGAGGGGACGGGTGCGCTGGTGCTGGACGTCAAGGTCGGCTCCGGCGCCTTCATGAAGGACCTCCCGACGGCCCGGGAGCTCGCCGAGACGATGGTGGCCCTGGGGTCCGACCACGACGTCACCACGGTTGCGCTGCTCACCGACATGTCCACCCCGCTCGGGCTCACCGCCGGCAACGGCATGGAGGTCCGTGAGTCGGTCGAGGTGCTGGCGGGTGGCGGTCCGGCCGACGTGGTCGAGCTGACGCTCACCCTGGCGCGCGAGATGCTCGCGGCGGCGGGGCTCGACGGCGTGGACCCGGCCGACCGGTTGGCCGACGGCTCGGCCATGGACGTGTGGCAGCGCATGATCCGCGCCCAGGGGGGCGACCCGGACGCACCGCTCCCGACAGCGCGTGAGACCCAGCAGGTGCCCGCCCGCTCCGACGGCGTCCTCGTGGGGCTGGACGCCTACGCCGTCGGTGTCGCCGCCTGGCGGCTGGGTGCCGGCCGGGCCCGCAAGGAGGACCCGGTGCAGGCGGCGGCCGGGGTGCAGATGCATGCCAAGCCCGGCGACCAGGTGCGGGCCGGCCGGCCCCTGTTCACCCTGCACACGGACGAGCCGGAGCGCTTCGCGGACGCGGAGCGCGCGCTCGCGGACGCCGTGCGGGTCGCGCCCGCAGGCACCGACGCCGAGATCCCGGCCTTGGTCCTGGACCGGGTGGGGTGAGATGGCGCCGCGGCTGATCGGCGCCCCGACCCGGATCCCGGTCCCGGGCGGGAAGGTCATCGACGAGTACGTCGGCCGGGTGACCTCGGGCAGCAGTGCCGTCTCGGTGGCGCACATGCAGGCGCCCCCCGACTGGTCGGAGCCGGCCCAGACTCCGGAGTTCGACGAGGTCACGCTGGTGCTGCGCGGGTCCGTCGTGGTGGAGCACGACGGAGGCCGGCTGGAGGTGCCGGCGGGGCAGGCGGTCGTCACCCCGGCCGGCGAGCGGGTGCGCTACCTCGTCGGACCCGACGGGGCGGAGTACGTCGCGGTGTGCCTCCCGGCGTTCGACCCCGACCTGGCCCACCGCGAGCCCGAGGACACCTGACACGGCGTGCTGGTGGCGCGGTCAGCTGTCCTGCTCGTCGCCCTTGAGCTTGAACGGGTCGGCCGCGGGCGGCGAGGCCAGCTCCGCCCGGGGACAGGTGGCGATGGTCAGGCCGGCCCAGATCAGAGCGTCGTCGCACAGGCTTTCGACCGACCAGCCCTGGTCGAGCCCGTTCTCGCTCACGGTGACCTTGTAGATCGTGATCTCGTGCCGGTGCGGCGAGTCGTACATCACGGCGATCGACCCGATGAGCTTGGCCTCGCCGCGGGTCCCGCCGACACCGTCCCAGGGCGCGTCGTAGCGCTGCCAGAGCGAGGACGTGGCGTTCCAGATCCCGCCGGCCGACACGTCCAGCCGCCGGAGCTGCTGGAGGACCTGAGCGGCAGCGCGCTCGTCCAGGATCGCGGCCGGCCGGATGATCCGGACGTCCTCTCGTGCACCCACCGTCATCCTTCTTTCCTCGTGCTCACCGGGGCCAGAGTTGAGAGTCTCGCAGACGGTACCGTCCTTCCGTGACCAACTCTTTGACCACTTTGAGCGCAGATGACCTTCTTCCTGCGCCCAAGGTCCTGCTGCACGACCACCTGGACGGCGGACTGCGGCCGCGAACCGTCGTCGAGCTGGCGGCCGCAACCGGATATGCCGGCCTGCCCACCGACGACGTCGACGGGCTCTCGGCCTGGTTCGTGGCCGCCGCCAACTCCGGCTCGCTGGAGCGCTACCTCGAGACCTTCGCGCACACCGTCGGCGTGATGCAGACGCAGGACGCGCTGGCCCGGGTGGCCTCCGAGTGCGCTCAGGACCTGGCCGCCGACGGAGTGGTCTATGCCGAGGTGAGGTACGCCCCGGAGCTGCACCTGGAGGGCGACCTCGGCCTGGAGGCGGTCGTGGAGGCTGTCAATGCCGGTTTCCGGGAGGGCGAGCGGGTGGCCGCGGCCGCCGGGCACAGCATCCGGGTCGGAGCGCTGCTCACGGCCATGCGGCATGCGGCCCGCTCGCAGGAGATCGCCGAGCTCGCGGTCCGCTACCGCGACTCCGGGGTCGTGGGCTTCGACATCGCCGGCGCCGAGGCGGGCAACCCGCCGACCCGGCACCTGGACGCGTTCGAGTACCTGCAGCGCGAGAACGCGCACTTCACGATCCACGCGGGCGAGGCGTTCGGTCTGCCGTCGATCTGGCAGGCCATCCAGTGGTGCGGCGCCGACAGGCTGGGCCACGGGGTGCGGATCATCGACGACATCTCCGTCGCCCCTGACGGCTCCGCGACGCTGGGACGGCTCGCGGCGTACGTCCGGGACAAGCGCATCCCGTTGGAGATGGCGCCCACGTCCAACGTCATGACCGGTGCCGCGGCCTCGATCGCCGAGCATCCGATCGGGCTGTTGCGCCGCCTCGGCTTCCGGGTCACGATCAACACGGACAACCGGCTCATGAGCGGGACGTCCATGACCCAGGAGATGGTGCAGCTCGCCGAGGCGTTCGGCTACGGCTACGACGACTTCCGCTGGTTCACGATCAATGCGATGAAGTCGGCCTTCATCCCGTTCGACGAGCGCTTGGCGGTCATCGAGGACGTCGTCAAGCCCGGCTACGCCGCCCTGGCCTGACCGGCGGCCTGGCAGGGGGCGCCGCCGGGACCGAGCTCGGGCGGCGCCCGTCACCCGTTCGGCTCAGGCGGCGACGGGTGTTGCCGGCCGGGCGTCGCCGGCAGCAGCGGTCGTGGTGCCGTGCGGGGTCAGCAGGTTGACTGTCGCGCAGCGGGTGCAGCGGTAGATCAGGTCCAAGCCCTGCTCGGTGCTGACGAGGGTTTCGATGGAGCGCGCGCCGCGCAGCTCGCGCAGGCCGCACTCGTGGCAGTTGGTGAGGAACATGTCTCTATGGTCGGCACTGTGCCATCATAAGTCCAACCACTATTTCTGGGGTTCATCATGAGCAGACCTTATGCTCCCGCGTTCGACACCAAGCAGCTGCTGGCGCTGCTCGCGGTGGTCGACACGGGGACCTTCAGCGCGGCCGCCGACGAGCTCGGATACACCCAGTCCGCGGTGAGCCAGCAGGTGGCCGGGCTGGAACGGGCCGTGGGCGCCCGGCTGTTCGACCGCCCGGGTGGTCCCAGCCATGTCCGGCTCACGCCGCTGGGGGACGTCCTCGCCGGCCACGCCCGCACGATCGTGGCGCGGTTGCACGCGGCGGCGGCCGACATCGTCGCCGTCCGCGCCGGCACCAAGGGCAGCCTGCGCGTCGGCACGATGCAGAGCATCGGCACCAAGGTCCTTCCGCGGCTGCTCCGGCGCTACCGGGAGGGCCATCCCGACCTCGAGCTGCTCCCGCAGGAGACCTGGGACATGGCCGAGCTGGCGGCGGCCGTGGAGGACGGCCGGTTCGACCTGTCGTTCGCCCAGCTACCGCTGCCCGAGGGCCCGTTCTCCGTCCGCCGGGTGCTGGACGACCCGTACGTGCTGGTCGCGCCCGCCGAGGCGCCGGAGGCCGGCAGCGAGTCGGTCACCCTGCGTGCCGCGGCCCGGCTGCCGCTGATCGGCTTCAGCGACCCGCAGGAGAACGAGGACCTGGTCTACTACCTTCGCCGGACCGGCATCGAGCCGTCGTTCGTGTTCCGCTCGAACGACAACCCGACAATCCAGGGGTTCGTCGCCGCCGGGCTCGGCTACGCGCTGATGCCCCGGCTGACCGTGGACGAGGACGACCCCGAGGTGTCGGTCATCCCCTCGGTGTCGGGCCTGCCGCCGCGCAACCTGGCGGTGGTCTGGCACGCGGACCGGCAGCCCTCGCCGCACGTGGAGCAGTTCGTCGAGCTGGCGGTCGACGTGTGTGCCGAGGTGAGCCGGGACTGGGAGGAGTCCACCGCCGGCTAGTGGCCGAGCGGGTCAGGCCCGGCCGGCCGCCCGCAGGGCGGCCAGGGTGTGCGACCGGTCGCACGGCCTGCAGCCGAGCGCCACCTGCCGGGACACGACGGCCGGCTCGGCGTGCAGCAACGCGATGCCGCGCCGGAGCAGCGTGAGCGGGGGCTTGCGGTGCTCGCGCAGGTCCCGGCCCAGCCGGCGGAGGAAGTTCTTGACCCGGGACCGCCGGACCGCGACGGCGTCCCGGAGCAGGCCGCGCTCTCGGGCCGCGGCGACAAGCTCGGCCGCGAAGATCCCGGTGCCGACGAACGCGCGGGAGTCGCCGATGTCGAACCGGCGGGAGCCGACCCGGCCGTCGCGGGAGATGTCGTAGATCGGCACGTCGGCGGTCCCGCAGCGGCAGAGCTGCTCCAGCGCAGCCAGGGCGCCCTCGGCGTCCCAGGACGCAGGGTCGTCCCAGTCGACGATGCCGAGCAGCGGGTGCCGCGGTGCGGTGGGGTCGCTGCCGTCCTTGTAGAAGTGGTCCAGGTCGAGGATCGGCAGCCCGGACTCCTCGGCCAGGTGCGTCTTGCCGGACCCGGAGGGACCCGCCAGCAGCACGAGACGGGCGGTAGGCGGAGTCACCCGCCGGAGGCTACCGGGGTCGGATTCATACCCCGATGGGGTGCCAGACCGTCTTGGTCTCGAGGTGGGCCCGCATCCGGGTCAGGTCCGGGGTCCGGGCCCAGTCGGTGCGTGCGGGGCGGACCACGCGCTTCAGGTTGTCCGCGGCGGCGACCTGCAGGTCGGTGGCGTCGGACTCGGCGGCGCCGGCCAGGTCGATGCTGTTGACGTCCATGTGCGAGGCCAGCCACGGGGCGACCTCGGCGGTCACGCCGGTCAGCACGTTGACGACACCGCCGGGGACGTCGGAGGTGGCGAGCACCTCGGACAGCGTGACCGCCGGGAGCGGCCGGCGCTCGCTGGCCAGGACCACGACGGTGTTGCCGCTGACGATCGCCGGAGCGACGACCGACACCAGGCCCAGCAGCGACGAGTCCTGCGGCGCGATGGCTGCGACCACGCCGGTCGGCTCAGGGACCGAGAAGTCGAAGTACGGCCCCGCGACGGAGTTCGCCGAACCCATCACCTGGGCGAGCTTGTCCGACCAGCCGGCGTACCAGACCCAACGGTCGACGGCGGCGTCGACGACGCCCTCCGCCTTGCCGCGCGAGACACCCTCGCCCTGGGCGACCTCGTCGACGAACTGCGACCGTCGGCCCTCGAGCAGCTCGGCCACCCGGTAGAGCACCTGGCCGCGGTTGTACGCGGTCGCGGCGGCCCAGCCGGGGAAGGCCTTGCGGGCCGCGACGACGGAGTCGCGGGCGTCCTTGCGGGAACCCATCGCTGCGTTCGCAAGGAATGTGCCCTTGCTGTCGGTGACCTCGTAGGACCTGCCGCTCTCGGACCGGGGGAACTTCCCGCCGATGAACAGCTTGTAGGTCTTGCGGACGTCCAGACGCTCGGAGATCTCCCTAGACGGCAAGGTAGGCCTCCAGCCCGTGGCGGCCGCCCTCGCGGCCGTAGCCCGACTCCTTGTAGCCGCCGAACGGTGACGCCGGGTCGAACCGGTTGAACGTGTTGGCCCACACCACCCCGGCGCGCAGCTGGTTGGCCATCCAGAGGATCCGGGAACCCTTGTCGGTCCAGACACCCGCGGACAGGCCGTAGGGGGTGTTGTTGGCCTTCTCGACCGCCTCGGCCGGGGTGCGGAAGGTGAGCACCGACAGGACGGGGCCGAAGATCTCCTCGCGGGCGATCCGGTGCGCCTGGGAGACGCCGGTGAAGACCGTCGGCGGGAACCAGAAGCCCTTCGCCGGGATCTCGCAGGCCGGCGACCAGCGTTCGGCGCCCTCGGACTCGCCGACCGCGGAGAGCTCCCGGATCCGGGCCAGCTGCTCGGCGGAGTTGATCGCGCCGATGTCAGTGTTCTTGTCCAGCGGGTCGCCCAGGCGCAGGGTGCCCAGGCGCCGCTTGAGCGAGTCGAGCACCTCGTCGTACGCCGACTCCTGGACCAGCAGGCGCGAGCCGGCGCAGCAGACGTGGCCCTGGTTGAAGAAGATGCCGTTGACGATGCCCTCGACGGCCTGGTCGACCGGCGCGTCGTCGAACACGATGTTGGCGGCCTTGCCGCCGAGCTCGAGGGTGACCTTCTTCGCCGAGCCCGCCGTCGAGCGGGCGATCATCTTGCCGACCTCGGTCGACCCGGTGAACGCGACCTTGTCGACGCCCTCGTGCTCGACCAGTGCGCGCCCGGTGTCGCCGGCGCCGGTGAGGATGTTGACCACCCCCGGCGGCAGGTCGGCCTGCTGGCAGATCTCGGCGAACAGCAGGGCAGTCAGCGGCGTGGTCTCGGCCGGCTTCAGCACGACGGTGTTGCCGCAGGCCAGGGCGGGGGCGATCTTCCACGCGAGCATGAGCAGCGGGAAGTTCCACGGGATGACCTGGCCGGCGACTCCCAGCGGTTTCGGAGCCGCGCCGAACCCGGCGTGCTCGAGCTTGTCGGCCCAGCCGGCGTAGTGGAAGAACCACGCCGAGACGAGCGGGATGTCGACGTCGCGCGACTCGCGGATCGGCTTGCCGTTGTCCAGCGACTCGAGCACCGCCAGCTCGCGGGCCCGCTCCTGCACGATCCGGGCGATCCGGAACAGGTACTTGCCGCGCTCGCGAGCGGGCAGCTTCGACCAGACCCGGTCGTAGGCCTTGCGCGCTGCGGCCACCGCGCGGTCAACGTCCGTGGGGCCGGCCTCGGTGATCTCGGCGAGCACCTCCTCGGAGGCGGGGCTCACCGTCTTGAAGGTGCGCCCGTCGGTGGTGTCGACGAACTGGCCGTCGATGAACAGGCCGTAGGACGGCTTGAGGTCGACGATGGCGCGCGACTCCGGCGCCGGGGCGTACTCGAACTTCTTGCTGGTCATCGAGGCCATGGTGATCAGTCCAGCGTGAAGTAGTCGGGGCCGCTGTAGCGGCCGGTGGTCATCTTGGTCCGCTGCATGAGCAGGTCGTTGAGCAGGCTGCTCGCGCCGAGGCGGAACCAGTCGGGGTCGAGCCAGTCGTCGCCGACGGTCTCGTTGACGAGCACGAGGTACTTGATCGCGTCCTTGGTGGTGCGGATGCCGCCGGCCGGCTTGACGCCTACCTGCCGACCGGTCGTCGCGCGGAAGTCGCGCACGGCCTCGAGCATCACCAGCGTCACCGGCAGGGTGGCCGCCGGCGCGATCTTGCCGGTCGAGGTCTTGATGAAGTCACCGCCGGCGATCATCCCGAGCCAGGAGGCCCGGCGCACGTTGTCGTAGGTCACCAGCTCGCCGGTCTCGAGGATCACCTTGAGGTGCGCGTCGCCGCACGCCGCCTTGGTGGCCACGATCTCCTCGTACACCTCGAGGTAGCGGCCGGAGAGGAAGGCGCCCCGGTCGATGACCATGTCGATCTCGTCCGCGCCGGCGGACACCGCGTCGCGGGTGTCGGCGAGCTTGACCTCGAGGCTGGCGCGCCCGCTGGGGAACGCCGTCGCGACGCTTGCGACTTTCACGCCGCTGCCGTGCAACGCCTCGACCGCGACCGGGACCATGTCCGGGTAGACGCAGATGGCCGCAACCCGGGGCGTCTCGGGCACGGCCGGGTCGGGCCGCATGGCCTTCGCGCAGAGCGCCCGGACCTTGCCGGGGGTGTCCTGGCCCTCGAGCGTGGTGAGGTCGATCATCTGGATCGCCAGGTCGATGGCCCAGGCCTTCGCCGAGGTCTTGATCGACCGGGTGGCCAGTGTGGCGGCCCGGGCCTCGGCGCCCACCTGGTCGACGCCGGGCAGGCCGTGCAGGAACCGTCGGAGCGCGGCGTCGGAGGCGGTGATCCCGGCGACGTCGAGGCCGCTGAGGACCGGGTCGACCGACGGTGGAGCGGTCGCAGTCACCGCCCGAGTCTAGCCCGGTCGCAGCAACCCGGCTTCCCCGGTCGTCGGGGCTCATGACCGTCGGCGGGCGACGGTGACGGCGACGGCGACGGCGACGGCGACCAGGATTCCTCCGGTCGCGAGCAGCGCGAGCGGGACGGCGACGCCGGCCCGTCCGGGAAGAAGGACTGGACGGCGGACGGGACGGCGAACAGCGTGCCGACCGAGGCGACGACGAGCAGCTCAACCCGGTCCGCGCGGCTCAGCTGAGGGCGAGGGCCACGTCGACGTCGCGGCTGATGGCGGCGAGGTCGGCGGCGGCCGTGCGCCGCGCGGTGGCGACGTCGTCGTCGCGCACCGGGACCACCACCTCGAGGTAGGCCTTGAGCTTGGGCTCGGTCCCCGACGGACGCACCACGACCCGGCCGCCGTCGGCCAGGGTGTAGCGCAGGCCGTCGGTCGGCGGCATGTCGTCGGAACCTTCGGCGAGGTCCTCGACGAGCTGGACCGCCCGCCCGCCCAGCGTCTCCGGCGGGGCGGCGCGCAGCTGGGCCATCGCGTCCTCGATGAGCGACAGGTCGTCGACGCGGACCGACAGCTGGTCGGTGGCGTGCAGGCCGTGCTCGCAGGCCAGGTCGTCGAGCAGGTCGACCAGGGTGCGGCCCTCGGACTTGAGGGTCGCGGCCAGCTCGGCGACGAGCAGCGCGGCGGACACCCCGTCCTTGTCGCGGACCCCGTCCGGGTCGACGCAGTAGCCGAGCGCCTCCTCGTAGCCGTAGCGCAGGCCCTCGACCCGCGAGATCCACTTGAAGCCGGTCAGGGTCTCGACGTACCCGAGGCCGTGGGCCGCGGCGATCCGGCCCAGCAACGACGACGACACGATCGACGCCGCGAAGACGCCGCTGATCGAGGGGTCACGGCGCACCAGGTGGGCGCCGAGCAGCGCGCCCACCTCGTCCCCGCGGAGCATCCGCCAGCCGCTGCCGGAGGCCGCGTCGGCGACGGCCACGGCGCACCGGTCCGCGTCCGGGTCGTTGGCCAGCACCAGGTCGGCACCGTGCTCCACGGCGGCCGCGAGCGCCAGGTCGATGGCCCCCGGCTCCTCCGGGTTGGGGAACGCGACGGTGCGGAACTCGGGGTCCGGCTCGCCCTGCTCCGTGACGACAGTCGGTGCTGGGAACCCGGCCCGCTGGAAGGCGGCAAGCACCACGTCACGCCCGACGCCGTGCAGCGGGGTGTAGACGATCCGCAGGTCGCGCGGGGAGTCCGGGTCGACCAGCGATGCCACCCGGTCGAGGTAGGCCTCCAGCAGGTCCTCGCCGAGGGTCTCCCACCCGTCGCTGCGGGGGAGGCCGGCGAGCGGACCGGCGGCGGCGATGTCGGCCGAGATCTCCGCGTCGGCCGGCGGCACGATCTGCGAGCCGTCGCCGAGGTAGACCTTGTACCCGTTGTCCTGCGGCGGGTTGTGCGAGGCCGTCACCATCACTCCGGCGTCGGCGCCGAGGTGCCGGATGGCGAAGGCGAGGACGGGGGTCGGCAGCGGCCGGGGCAGCACCCAGGCGCGAAGCCCGGCTCCGGCCATCACCTCGGCGGTGTCCCGGGCGAACACGTCGGACTTGTGGCGGGCGTCGTACCCGACGACGACCGAGCCCCCGCCGTGACCGGCGGTGTAGGCGGCGAGGCCGGCAGCGGCCCGGGTGACGACGACCCGGTTCATCCGGTTGGGGCCGGCGCCGAGCGCGCCACGCAGGCCGGCCGTGCCGAACTCGAGCCGGCTGCCGAAGCGGTCGGTGAGCCCGGCCGTGTCGCCGGCCTCGAGCAGTGCCTGCAGCTCGGCCCGGGTGTCGGGGTCGGGGTCCTCCATGAGCCAGGCCTGCGCGACGCTGACCGCGTCGACGGTGTCGGCGCTGTGCCGGTGCTCGCTCACAGCCGGGAGACCACCCGCGAGAGCAGCTCGCCCATCCGGGTGGCCGCCGCCTTGCCGGCCTCCAGCACCTCGGCGTGGTCCAGCGGCTCGCCGGTCATGCCGGCCGCCAGGTTGGTCACCAGGGAGATGCCCAGGACCTCGGCCCCGCCCTCGCGGGCCGCGATCGCCTCGAGCGTGGTCGACATGCCGACAAGGTCGCCGCCGATCGCGCGGACCATGCCGATCTCGGCCGGCGTCTCGTAGTGCGGGCCGGGGAGCTGGACGTACACACCCTCCTCCAGGGCCGGGTCCACCTCCCGGCACAAGGCCCGCAGGCGGGGGGAGTAGAGGTCGGTCAGGTCGACGAAGGTCGGCCCCACGATCGGTGACGACGCCGTCAGGTTGATGTGGTCGCTGATGAGGACCGGCTGACCTGCGGAGTACGTCGGCCGCAGGCCGCCGCACCCGTTGGTGAGCACGACGACCCGGGCGCCGGCGGCCACCGCGGTGCGCACGCCGTGCACGACCGCGGCCACGCCGCGGCCCTCGTAGAGATGGGTCCGGCCGAGGAAGACGAGGGCGCGCTTCGACCCGACGACAACCGATCGGACGGTTCCGGCGTGGCC
This sequence comes from uncultured Actinomycetota bacterium, assembly GCA_963726615.1. Taxonomy (GTDB): domain Bacteria; phylum Actinomycetota; class Actinomycetes; order JACCUZ01; family JACCUZ01; genus CAWDZK01. The sequence continues at coordinate 142,264 of CAVSCX010000010.1, forward strand.
GGCCACCGCGGCTTCGTGAAAGCCCGGCAGGTCGGTGACGGGCAGCTCGGCTGCCGTCTCGCCGAGCATCTCTGCGGCGGGCACCCAGCCGGAGCCCATCACGAGCGCGACCTCGTGGGCGTCGGCGCCGGTGCTCTCGCGCAACCGAGCGGCGGCGTCCCGGGCCAGGGCGTACGGGTCGCTGGTCGAGGTGCTCACGGCCGCGACCCTAGTACTGTCGCCGAAGCAGCTCTCGGGCACGAACGACGGCACAACCGGCTGCCGACCGGACCCAGCGGCCCGGCCGGGAGGTTCTGCCGTCGTCGGTGCGAGCGACCCGTCAGGCGGCGGCGAGCTCGGCGCGGCCGTGGCACCGGTCCAGGACCGGCGCGCTCGCGGCGAGGAAGGCCAGCACGTCCTCGACGGTGCCGGTGACGATGCCGTCGACCCAGCGGACGACCACCCCGCGGGTCTCGGCCAGGGCGATCCGGCAGTGCTGGGCGCCTGCCTCGGCGCGCAGGAGGTCGAGGATCGAGGGCCGGCCGCGGCGCGTGGAGGCGCTGAGCACGAGGCTGACAAGCTGCGACGGCGGGCAGGCGCGCAGCGCCGCGAGGACGGCGTCCTCGACCGGCCTGGGGTCGCGCATGAGCCACATGCCTGCACTATCGGCAGGCAACGTTGCGGACTGGAGAACTCCGGCTGTCAGCCGGCTGTGAGCCTCACGGCCCGACGGACTGGCAGGGCCGGGCCCGCAGGTCGGCGCAGTAGTCGTCCGGCGCGCCCGCGGCCTCGGCGGCGTCGGCGATCAGGCCCAGGTAGCGGGCCGAGGGCAGTCCGCCCTCGTAGGCGTCGAGCACGTAGATCCACGCCAGCACCTCGCCGTCGAGCGTGTGCACCCGGACCCGGACCTTGGTGAACAGCGCCAGGTCGGCGGCCTCCCAGCGGTCCATGTTCAGAGCGTCGGCGTCGGTGACGTCGTACAGCGCGACGAAGACGTGGTGACCCGGCTCCTCGACGACCGTGGCCAGCGGGCCCTCCCAGGACCGGTCGTCCCCGCCGAACGTGAGCCGCCAGCCCTCCAGCCATCCGGTGCTCCGTAGCGGAGAGTGCGGCGCGCGCAGCAGCATCTGGCTCGGGTCCAGGTTGCTGCCGTACGCCGCGTAGAGGGCCATGGGGGAAGGGTAGGGGCCGCGGCCTGCCTGCCCGGGGAGGGCATGCGGGAGGATGCCGCGTGTGACGCGAGTGGGGATCATCGGCGGTGGGCCAGGCGGCTACGAGGCGGCGCTGGTGGCCGCGCAGCTCGGCGCCGAGGTGACAGTCGTCGACCGCGACGGGCTCGGCGGCTCCGCCGTGCTCACGGACGTGGTCCCTTCCAAGACCCTGATCGCGACCGCCGAGGTGATGACCGACGCGGCCGAGTCGGGCGAGCTCGGGGTGCGGTTCGGCTCGGGCGACGCCGGCGCCACCCGCAACCAGGTGGGCGTCGACATGGCCCGCGTCAACGAGCGCGTGATGGCGCTGGCGAAGGCGCAGTCCGACGACATCGCCGCCCGGATGGACCGCGAGGGCGTGCGGGTGGTGCCCGGGCTCGGCCGCCTGGACGGGCCGCGCCGTCTTGTGGCGACGTCGCCGGACGGTCGGGAGGAAGCACTCGACGTCGACGCCGTCCTGGTCGCGACCGGGGCGCACCCCCGCGTCCTGCCCGACGCCGAGCCGGACGGCGAGCGGATCCTGACCTGGGAGCAGGTCTACGACCTCGACCGGCTGCCGGAGCACCTGGTGGTCGTCGGGTCCGGCGTCACGGGTGCCGAGTTCGCCTCGGCGTACACCTCGCTCGGCAGCCGGGTGACGCTGATCTCCAGCCGCGAGCGGGTGCTGCCGGGCGAGGACGCCGACGCCGCGACCGTGCTCGAGGACGTGTTCCGCCGTCGGGGCATGACGGTGCTCGGGCAGTCCCGGGCCCAGGCGGTGAAGCGGTCCGGCGACGGCGTGGCCGTGACGCTCGTCGACGGCCGTACGGTCGAGGGCAGCCACTGCCTCATGGCGGTGGGCTCCATCCCGAACACCGACGGGGTCGGGCTCGAGGACGCCGGCGTCAGCCTGGATCCGGGCGGTTTCGTCGAGGTGGACCGGGTGTCGCGCACGTCGGCGACCGGCGTGTACGCGGCCGGGGACTGCACCGGCGTCCTCATGCTGGCCTCGGTCGCTGCCATGCAGGGCCGGATCGCGATGGCCCACCTGCTCGGGGACGCCGTCACCCCGCTGAACATCCGGGCGGTGTCGTCCAACGTCTTCACGGACCCGGAGATCGCCACCGTGGGCTGGCTGGAGAAGGACATCGAGGAGGGCTCGACCTCGACGGTGACCCTCAAGCTGCCCTTGGCCACCAACCCGCGCGCCAAGATGCAGGGCGTCCACGAGGGTTTCGTCAAGCTGTTCGCCCGCACCGGCTCGGGGACCGTCGTCGGCGGGGTGATCGTTGCTCCGCGCGCGAGCGAGCTGATCTACCCGGTGGCGCTGGCGGTCGACGGCCGCCTCACCGTCGACCAGCTGGCGCACTCCTTCACGGTGTACCCGTCGATCAGCGGGTCGGTCGCCGAGGCCGCCCGGCAGCTGCACACGAAGGTCTGGCGGGAATGAGCGAGCCGCGCGGCCGCCGGCCGCGGTCGGTGGCAGCGTCGTGGGTCAGCCCTTGATCCGGCAGACGACCTGACCGCTGGAGACGGTCTCTCCCACCTCGGCCGTGAGACCGGTGACCGTCCCGGCTCGGTGCGCGTTGAGCGGCTGCTCCATCTTCATGGCCTCGAGCACGACGACAGGGTCGCCCTCCTCGACCTGCTGGCCCTCCTCCGCGACGACCTTGACGATGGTGCCCTGCATCGGGCTGGTGAGGCTGTCGCCCCCTGCCGCCGCGCCGGCCTTCGAGGCTCCGGTGCGCCTTGTCGGCCTCGATCTCCCGGGGCCGGCCTTGGCGGCACCCAGACCGGCCGGCAGCACGACCTCGAGCCGGCGGCCCCCCACCTCGACAACGACCCGCTCCCGGCCGGCCGGTTCGGCGACGTCGCCCGCGGCGCCGGCGTACGGCTGGACGGTGTTGTCGAACTCCGTCTCGATCCAGCGGGTGTGAACCGTGAACGGCTCGCCGGCCGCGGCCGGCGCGAACGCCGGGTCCTCGACGACGGCCCGGTGGAAGGGGAGCACCGTCGGCATCCCGTCGACCACGAACTCCGCCAGGGCGCGGCGGGCGCGTTCGAGCGCCTGGCCACGGGAGGCTCCGGTCACGACGAGCTTCGCGAGCATCGAGTCGAAGGCACCCACCACCTCGCCGCCTTCCTCGACGCCCGAGTCGAGCCGGACCCCGGGTCCGGAAGGCGGACGGAAGGTGGTCACGTGCCCCGGCGCCGGCACGAAGTTGCGACCGGCGTCCTCGGCGTTGATCCGGAACTCGATGGCGTGGCCGCGGACCGGCGGGTCGCTGTAGCCCAGTGCCTCCCCGTCGGCGATCCGGAACATCTCGCGCACGAGGTCGATGCCGGTGACCTCCTCGGTCACCGGGTGCTCCACCTGCAGGCGGGTGTTCACCTCGAGGAAGGAGATCGTGCCGTCCGGCCCGACGAGGAACTCGCAGGTGCCTGCGCCGACGTAGCCGGCCTCGCTCAGGATGGCCTTGGACGCGCGGTAGAGCTCTGCGTTCTGCTCGTCGGTCAGGAACGGCGCCGGGGCCTCCTCGACCAGCTTCTGGTGCCGGCGCTGCAGGGAGCAGTCCCGGGTCGAGACCACGACCACATTGCCATGGGTGTCGGCCAGGCACTGGGTCTCCACGTGCCGCGGCTTGTCCAGGTACGTCTCGACGAAGCACTCGCCGCGGCCGAACGCGCCGACGGCCTCACGGACCGCCGACTCGTAGAGGTCCGGGATCTCCTCGAGCGTGCGGGCAACCTTCAGCCCGCGCCCGCCGCCGCCGTACGCCGCCTTGATCGCAACCGGCACGCCGTGCTCCTTAGCGAATGCCACCACCTCGTCCGCGTCGGCGACCGGTTCCTTGGTGCCGGCGACAAGGGGTGCACCGGCCCGCTCGGCGATGTGACGGGCCTTGACCTTGTCGCCGAGGGAGTCGATGGCCGCCGGCGGCGGCCCGATCCAGGTCAGCCCAGCGTCGATGACAGCCTGCGCGAAGCCGGCGTTCTCCGCGAGGAAGCCGTATCCCGGGTGGACGGCATCCGCGCCGGACTGCGAAGCGACGCCAAGGATCTTCTCGACGTCGAGGTAGGAGTCCCCCGGGGTGCTGCCACCGAGGGCGAACGCCTCGTCCGCGACCCGCACGTGCAGGGCGTCACGGTCCTGGTCGGCGTACACGGCCACGCTCGCCAGCCCGGCGTCCCGGCAGGCCCGGGCGATCCGGACGGCGATCTCGCCGCGGTTGGCGACAAGCACCTTGCGCACGCTGCTACTCCTCACCTGGCCCGGCGGGGAAGTCTAGAGGTCGGCCTCGACGGGTTGTCGATTCCCTGCAAGGCCGGACGTCGTAGAGACGAGGAGGTCGCGGACGCCCGCCCCTGTCGGAGCGCCGCCCCCCGCGTCGAGAGAGGCACGACATGAGCAAGTTCCTGGCCCTGTACCGAGGCCCCGCCACCCCGGCCGGCGAGATGCCCGAGGAGAAGGTCCAGCAGGTGATGGCCGCCTGGCAGACCTGGATGGAGAACCTCGGCTCCGCGCTCGTCGACCCCGGCCTGCCCTGCGGTGAGCGGACCGCGCTCAAGGACGACGGCTCGATCGGGGAGGCGAGCGACCAGAACGGCTACTCGATGGTCGAGGCCGCCGACCTGGCCGCCGCCCGGACCCTCTTCGAGAAGCACCCGTTCCTCTCCGAGGGCAACGGCAAGTTCGCGGTGGAGATCTTCGAGCTGCTCCCGATGCCCGGGCAGTAGCCGCCGCCCTGCGGCGCCTGGCCCGGACTCGACGTCCGGGTCAGGCCCGCACCCGCACCTCGGCGAGGCAGGACCCCACGTCGAGCAGCATCCTGCGCAGGAGCGGCAGGGAAAGCCCGACGACGGTGTGCGGGTCGCCCTCGACGCCGTCGACGTACGGTCCGCCCAGGCCGTCGATCGTGAAGGCGCCGGCGACCCGCAGCGGCTCGCCGGTGTCGACGTAGTCGTGGATCTCCTCGTCCGTGATGTCGCCGAAGTGCACCGTCGTCGATGCCACCTCAGCTGCGTCGCGCCCCGAGCGGGTGTCCACCAGGCAGTGCCCGGTGCGCAGGACGCCGCTGCGCCCGCGCATCCGGCGCCAGCGGTCCACGGCGTCCGCGGCGTCGGCCGGCTTGCCGAGCGCCTCCCCGTCGAGGTCCAGCACCGAGTCGCAGCCCAGGACGAGCGCGTCGTCCTGGCCCGGAGCCACGGCCATCGCCTTGCGGACGGCGAGCGTGAGCGCGACGTCGTACGGCGGGCCGGTGACGTCGTCCTCGTCGACGCCGCTCACCACGACCTCCGGCCGCAGCCCGGCCCCACGCAGCAGGGAGAGGCGCGCCGGTGAGGCGGAGGCGAGGACGAGGCGCCGGGTCACGGTCGGTCACGCTACGGCCCCCGACGACACGGCCCGATACGTCCCTCGACGGCATCCGGTCGGTGGTGCAGGCTCCGAGGGGACGACGAGGAAGCTCCTGGAGGCTCGACATGACGGCAGACAGCGAAGTCGTGGACCTGTTCACGCGGGCGACGCACCGGTTCGCGGAGGCGGTCGCCGCCGTACCGGGGGACCGGTGGTCGGCCCCCACGCCGTGCGCCGAGTGGGACGTTCGCGCGCTGACCAACCACGTGGTGGGCGAGGACTTGTGGGTGGTGCCGCTGGTCGAGGGGCGCACCATCGCCGAGGTGGGCGACGCCCTCGACGGCGACGTGCTCGGCGCCGCCCCGGCCGAGACCGCCGCTACGGCGACGAAGGCAGCTGTGGCCTCGCTGAGCGAGCCCGGGGCGCTGGGCCGCACCGTCCACCTGTCCTTCGGCGACCACACCGCCGAGGCCTATGCCTGGCAGGTGCTCGCCGACCACGTCGTCCACACCTGGGACCTGCTGGCCGGGTCCGGCGCCGACCGCGCCCTCGACCCCGACCTGGTCGCGGCCACGGCCGGCTGGTGGGCGGACTGGGTCGAGGTCTACAGCGGCGCCGGCGTGGTGGCGGCGCCGGTCGAGGTCCCCCCGGGCTCCTCGGCGCAGGACAGGCTGATCGCCTCCTTCGGGCGGGACCCCGCGTGGACGCCGTAGCCGGCGTGGACACCGTGGCCGACCTGGTCGCCCGCTTCGGGGCGGCCTGGGAGGCGTGGGACCTCGAGGCGGTGATGTCGCTGATGGCCGAGGACGCCGTCTTCGAGTCGACCGCGCCGGCTCCGGACGGACTGCGGCTCGAGGGGGCCGCCGCGATCAGGGACGAGTGGTCCCCGATGTTCGCCGGGACTCGGGACGCCGAGTTCCGGTTCGAGGAGTCGTTCGTCTCCGGTGACCGCGCCACCGCCCGCTGGGTCTTCTCCTGGACGAATGGCGACGGGAGCCGTGGTCACGTGCGCGGCGCCGACGTGATGCGGGTCCGGGACGGGCGGGTCGTCGAGAAGCTCAGCTACGTCAAGGGCTGACCAGGGCTCACCTCGGCAGCGCCGAGCGGCGCCAGCCGCCGGGGCCGGGCCGCACCGGTGTGCGGACTGCCCGGACAGGGTCGCTCCACCCCGAACGGCCGGGCGCACCGGTGCCTGGCCCGGTGGACGCGCGGGCCGCGACCACCGCCACCAGCGCGGCCAGCTCCTCGGGCGTCGGGTCGCCGCGGGCGACACGCAGCATGGTCCGCGCGGTGTCGTCGCTGCTCACGGTTCTCTCGGTTCGCTCGTGCGCCTCGCTGGCGCTCGTCGCTCGCTCACAGTGCTCTCGGTTCGCTCGTGCGCCTCGCTGGCGCTCGTCGCTCGCTCACAGTGGGATGTTGCCGTGCTTCTTGGGCGGCAGGGTCTGCCGCTTGGTGCGCAGCGCGCGCAGTGCCTTGACGACGTACGTGCGGGTGCACGACGGCGGGATCACCGAGTCGACGTACCCGCGCTCGGCGGCGATGTAGGGGTTGGCCAGGTGGTCCTCGTACTCCCGCACGAGCTCCTCGCGCCTCACGGCCGCCCCCTCGCCCGCGTCGGTGAGCTCGCGACGGTAGAGGATGTTCACGGCGCCCTGTGCGCCCATCACGGCGATCTGTGCCGTCGGCCACGCCAGGTTGACGTCGGCGCCGAGGTGCTTGGAGCCCATCACGTCGTACGCGCCGCCGTATGCCTTGCGGGTGATCACCGTCACCTTCGGAACGGTCGCCTCGGCGTAGGCGTAGATCAGCTTGGCACCGCGCCGGATGATGCCGTCCCACTCCTGCGAGGTGCCTGGCAGGAAGCCGGGGACGTCGACGAACGTCAGCACCGGGACGTTGAACGCGTCGCAGGTGCGGACGAAGCGCGCGGCCTTCTCGGAGGCGTCGATGTCGAGGGTGCCGGCGAGCTGCATCGGCTGGTTGGCCACCACGCCTACGGAGCGGCCCTCGACCCGGCCGAAGCCGCAGAGGATGTTGGGTGCGAACAGCGACTGCACCTCCAGGAAGTCCACGGAGCCGTCGGCTGCGCTGTCCATGACGTGTTCGATCACCGTGTGCATGTCGTACGGCTGGTTGGCCGAGTCCGGCACGAACGTGTCGAGCTCGCGGTCCGCGTCGGTGATGTCGAGCAGTGCCGGCTCGTCGAAGGACGGCGGGTCCTCGAGGTTGTTGCTCGGGAGGTAGGACAGCAGGGCCCTGACGTAGTCGATCGCGTCGGCCTCGTCAGCGGCGAGGTGGTGTGCGTTGCCGGACTTCGTGTTGTGGGTGCGGGCGCCGCCCAGGTCCTCCTGGCTCACGTCCTCGCCGGTGACGGTCTTGATGACGTCGGGGCCGGTGATGAACATGTAGGACTGCTGGTCCACCATCACGGTGAAGTCGGTGATCGCGGGGGAGTAGACGGCACCGCCGGCGCAGGGGCCCATGACCAGCGAGACCTGAGGCACCACACCGCTTGCCATCACGTTGCGGAGGAAGATGTCGCCGTAGAGGCCGAGCGAGACGACCCCCTCCTGGATCCGGGCGCCTCCGGAGTCGTTGATGCCGATGACCGGGCAGCCGATCTTCATGGCGAGGTCCATCACCTTGACGATCTTCTCGCCGAACACCTCGCCCAGCGACCCGCCGAACACGGTGAAGTCCTGGGCGAAGACGCAGACCTGCCGGCCGTCGACGGTGCCGTAGCCGGTGACGACGCCGTCGCCGTACGGCCGGTTGCGTTCCAGGCCGAACGCCGTCGACCGGTGCCTGGCCAGCTCGTCCATCTCGACGAACGAGTCGTCGTCGAGCAGCGCGTGGATCCGCTCCCGGGCGGTCATCTTGCCCTTGGCGTGCTGCTTCTCCACAGCGCGCTCCGACCCGGCGTGGACAGCCTCGTCGTTGCGCCGGTGCAGGTCGGCCAGCCGGCCCGCGGTCGTGCGCATGTCGACGTCCTCGGGCACTTCGGTGCCGACCGGGCTGCTGGGCTCAGCGCTCATGCGTCCGTAGCGTAGTGACGTGTGACCGGCAGCCCGTGGCGCGACCTCGACCGTCCTCCGCTGCGTCCGGCCGCTCTGCGGAGGGCGCTGGTCGGCGCCGGTTCGGTGTGGACCGAGGTCAGGGTCGTCGACGAGACCGGCTCGACGAGTGCCGACGTCGCCGCCGCCGCCCGCGCCGGGGTGCCACAGGGTCTCGTCGTGGCCGCGGAGCTGCAGTCGGCCGGCCGGGGACGCGCCGGTCGGGTGTGGGAGGCACCGGCCCGGTCGGGCCTCGCCGTCTCCGTCCTGCTCCGGCCGCAGGTCCCGCGCGAGACGTGGGGCTGGCTGCCGCTCGTGGCCGGGCTCGCCGTCGTAGGCCCGCTGACGGCGATGACCGGCCTCGATCTCGGCCTCAAGTGGCCCAACGACGTCCTCGTCGACGGGGAGCGCAAGCTGGCCGGGCTCCTCGCCGAGGTGGTCGACGACGCGGTCGTCCTCGGGCTCGGCCTCAACGTGTCCCTGCGCCTCGACGAGCTCCCAGTCCCGACCGCCACCTCGCTCGCGATCGAGGGCTCTGACGTGGTCGACCGCGAACCGGTGCTGCGCGCGGTCCTGCGGAGCCTCGGTCAGCGCTACCAGGACTTCCAGGCCGCGGACGGCGACGCGGTGGCAGCCGGGCTGCTCGCCGCCTACCGGTCCGCCTGCACGACCTTGGGCCGGCGGGTCCGGGTCGAGCTCCCGGCGGGACGGGCCATCGAGGGCGAGGCGGTCGACGTCGACGAAGCGGGTCGGCTGGTCGTCCGGACCGCTGCCGGTGCCACGACACTTGCGGCCGGAGACGTCGTCCACCTGCGTTAGCCGCCCTCCGGCTGGCACCATCACCAGCGTGACCGGCATCCCCAAGCGTCTGCTCGCCGACGACGAAGAGATCGTCATGGCCCTCCGTCCGCACTGGAAGGAGATGGTCTGGCCCGTCGTCGTGCTCCTCGTCGTGTCCCCGGTCGCGACCTACGTCGCGACGGTGATCCCGGAGAACGGTGCCCAGACGTGGCTCCGGATCGCGGTCGTGGTGGTGGCGGCGCTGCTCGTGCTCCGGCTCACCGTGTGGCCGTTCCTCAAGTGGATCACCACCGCGTACGTCGTCACCGACCGCCGCATCATCACCCGGGTCGGCGTGGTTGCCCGCCAGGGCCGCGACATGCCGATCTCGCGGATCAACGACGTGTCGTTCGAGCACAGCAGCATCCTCGAGCGGCTGCTCGGCTGCGGCACCCTGGTCATCGAGTCGGCCGGCGAGCGCGGCCAGCTGGTGCTGCGTGACGTGCCGCGCGTCGAAGAGGTGCAGCGCGACGTCTACCGGCTGGCCGAGGCCGACGAGGAGCGCCGCCGCAGTGTCGACGACTCCGGGACCTGACCGCCCGCCCCCGGCAGCGGGCGTCGAGGAGCGGATCCTCGGTGGTCCGCGTCGCTACCGACGCGACGAGTTCGCGACCCGCGCCGGGCTGTCCGTCGAGTACGCCCGTCGGCTCTGGCGAGCGGTCGGTTTCGCCGACGTGGGTGACGAGCCGGTCGCCTTCACCGACGGCGACCTGGCCGGCACCCACCGGCTCCGGCGTCTGATCGACGCCGGTGTCCTCGACGACGACCTCGCCGTGAGCGTCACCAGGGCGATCGGGCACAACACCGCCCGGCTGGCGGAGTGGCAGTTCGACGCACTCGTCGAGCACCTGCTCGGCCAGGGCCACGCCCCGGAGGCGGCGCACCGGCTCGCCGCGCACCAGGCGGCCGACCACCTCGAGGACTTCGAGCAGCTCCTCGTGGCAGTCTGGCGGCGCCAGCTGGCGTCGGTGGCCGGGCGGGTGCTCGCGGCGGCCGAGCGCGAGGCGGTGACCAGCCGGCGCACCGTCGGCTTCGCCGACATGGTGTCCTACACCCGGCTGTCCCAGAAGCTGGAGGAACGCGGCCTCGCGGCCCTCGTCGAACGCTTCCAGCAGACCTCGGCCGACGTCATCGCCGCTGCCGGCGGACGGCTGGTGAAGACCGTGGGCGACGAGGTGCTCTTCGCCGCCGACTCGGCGACCGCCGCCGCGACGATCGGTCTCGAGCTCGTCGAGGCGATGACGGAGGACCCGGTGCTCCCCGACGTGCGCGTCGGCATCGCCACCGGTCCCGTCCTCATGCGGATGGGCGACGTCTTCGGTGCGACCGTGAACCTCGCGTCCCGGCTCACTGCCCTCGCTGCGCCGGGCACCGTCCTGGTCGACAGGGCGACCGCGGACGCCCTGGAGGGCGTCGACGGCTTCGAGCTCGACGTAGGGCGGACCCGTGCGGTGCGCGGACTGGGGCTGGTGCGGCCGGGGGTCGTCCGGCGCACCCGTTAGCCTCGCCCGGGTGGCCGAGCATGCACCTGGAGCAAGCGTCCCGACGTACGACCATGTGACGGTGACCCGGCACGGGGGCCCGGACGGCGGCCCGGTCGCCGAGCTGGTGCTCGACCGCGCCGAGGCGCACAACGCGCTGTCCACGGCGATGGCTCGCGACGTGGCGGCTGCGACGGCGGCTCTGGCCGCTGACCGGGATCTGCGCGCCGTGGTCGTGTCGTCCGCGTCCGACAAGGCGTTCTGCGTCGGTGCCGACCTCAAGGAGCGCAACTCCTTCACCGACGCCGACCTGATGGCGCAGCGCCCGGTCTTCCGCGCAGCGTTCGGCGGCATCCTGGACCTGCCGGTGCCTACGGTCGCGGCCGTGCACGGCTTCGCGCTCGGTGGCGGCTTCGAGCTGGCACTGTCCTGCGACCTGATCGTGTGCGACGAGACGGCGGTCCTCGGCCTGCCGGAGGTGACCGTCGGCGTGATCCCCGGCGGTGGTGGCACCCAGCTGCTGGTCCGCCGCGTCGGCGCCTCGCGGGCGGCGGACCTCGTGTACACCGGTCGCCGGGTCGAGGTCGCCGAGGCCGAGCGGCTCGGCCTGGTCGACCGGCGGGTCCCCGCGGGCGCCGACCGCGCGGCCGCCCTCGAGCTGGCCGCGGCCGTCGCCGCCAACTCGCCGGTAGGAGTGCGCAACGCGAAGCTGGCGTTGCGCAAGGGGGCGGACGTCGACCTGGCGGCCGGCCTGGAGATCGAGGACGGGGCATGGCGGGCCACCGCCTTCTCCGGCGACCGCGCCGAAGGGGTGGCCGCGTTCAACGAGAAGCGCCGGCCGGCCTGGCCCGGCAGGTGACCGGGGCCCGCGACGTGAGGACGAGCACATGAGTGAACTGCCGGAGCGGCTCTCGCTGCGCGAGGTCGGCCCGCGGGACGGACTCCAGAACGAGGCCCCGGTGCCTACCGAGGGCAAGGTGGCACTCGTCGACGCTCTGTCCGGCACCGGCGTCGGCCGGATCGAGGCCGTCTCGTTCGTGCACCCGAAGGCGATCCCGGCGATGGCCGACGCGGCCGAGGTCTGGGCAGCGGTCCGGCGCAACCCCGACGTGCGCTACTCCGCACTGGTGCCCAACCTCAGGGGCGCGGAGCGCGCGCTGGCGGCCGGCTTCACGGAGATCGAGGTCGTGGTGTCGGCGTCGGACACCCACAACCGGAAGAACGTCAACCGCTCGACCGAGGAGTCGCTCGACGAGGTCGCCGGCATCCTCGCGCTGGCCCACGACCGGGGGGCGACGGTCCAGGTGATCGTGTCCACCGCGTGGGGCTGCCCGTACGAGGGTGACGTCCCGGTCGAGCGCGTCCTCATGGTTGCCCGGCGGGCGGTCGCGGACGGTGCCGACTCCCTGTCGTACGGCGACACCACCGGCATGGCCACTCCCGGCCGGGTCACGCGGCTGGTGGGGGAGACCCGGTCGGCGCTGCCCGACGCCGCGCTCAACCTGCACTTCCACAACACCCGCGGCGCCGGCCTGGCGAACGTGCTGGCCGCCCTCGAGCTGGGGGTCAGCGACTTCGACGCGTCCGTCGGCGGGCTCGGCGGCTGCCCGTACGCCCCCGGGGCGACCGGCAACATCGCCACCGAGGAGCTGGTCCACATGGTCGAGGACATGGGCGTGGCGACCGGGGTCGACCTCGAGGCCATGATCGACGTGGCCGCGCAGGCCGAGCTTCTGGTGGGGCGCACCCTGCCCAGCCAGGTCCTGCGCGCCGGGCCCCGGACCCGCACGATCGGCTGACCCCCCGCCACCGCTCAGCAGCCTGCGGCTGAGTCACCCGGTCGGGTGCAATTGCTGTCCTCCGCGCGCCGGGTGCGACAGAGTTCCCGGTGTGACCACCTCGGACGACGCCGGCCGGCTGCGGAGCCTGCTCGACATCGCCAAGGTCGTCGGGGCGGCCCGCCGGTTCGATGACCTGGTCGAGCTCACGGCCGAGGAGGCCCGCCGGGCGCTGGACGCTGCCTCGCTGTCCATCACCAGGTGGCAGGGCGAGCAGGGGGCGCTCCGGGTCCTGGTCAACGTCGGGGTGCTCGCGCCGGGTGAGGTGCGGTTCCCTACCGACGAGGTGTACGCGGCGGCGCACTACCGGCATGCGAACACGTTGATCGTCGAACGTCGCGGCTACGTCGCCAGCGTGGACGACGGCGACGAGGAGGCCGAGCTGCTCGCCCGGCTGGACAAGGACTCCTGCCTCGGGGTGCCCATCGTCGTCGACGCGAGCGTGTGGGGAGCGCTGTACGCGACCCGGTTCGCCGGCCAGCCACGCTTCGCTGCTGCGGACATCGACTTCGCCACCGCCGTCGCCACCCAGGTGGCGGCCGGGGTCGTGCAGGCGGACTACGTCGCCCGGATCGAGCGGCTCGCGTTCCAGGACCCCCTCACCGGCCTGGCCAACCGTCGGGCGGTGGACGACCGGCTGGAGGCCGACTTCGCCGCGGTCCGGTCGGAGCCGGTGTCGGTGGTGCTGGCGGACATCAACAGGCTCAAGCAGATCAACGACTCCTTCGGGCACGAGGCCGGCGACCGCGCGATCATGACGATCGGCGACGCTGTCAGCCGGGCCAGCGGCCTGGTCCCGGGCAGCATGGCCGCCCGGATCGGTGGTGACGAGTTCTGCGTCGTCGTCAGCGAGGCCCCGGCCGCAGCGGCGGTCCGGGTCGCCGAGGAGCTCTGCCGCCTGGTGGACCGGCTGCCGATGAGCACCGGCGTCTCCTGCGGAGTGGCGTCCTCCGACGCGGCCGCGGGCGCAGTCGACACCCCGGTCCGGCTGCTCAGGCTGGCCGACGCTGCGCAGTACCGGGCCAAGCGGTCGCGGTCCCGCACGCCGGTGGTCGCGGGGCACGCGTCCGCCGAGCCGGTGGACCCGCGCCCGGCAGACCGGCGCACCCGCCGCGGGGCCTCCTCGGCCCGGGTCTCGCAGGTTCTCGACGCCGGCCTCGCCGTCCTCGACGGCTTGCCCGGGGCCGGCAGCCGGCCCCGGGTCGAGGCTGTCGCCGTGCTCGTCTCGGAGGTCGCCGACGCCGCGGGATGGTGGGTCTCCGAGGCCCACGGCGGTGGCGACACCCTCGTGTCCGTGAGCAGCTCGGTGCAGCGCGAGGGGGACCCGACGGACCCGCGCTACGCACAGTTCGCCCAGCTGGGGGCCACCTTCGACCTGCGGGACTACCCCGAGACCGCGCGGGCGGTGCACCAGGCGGGCTCGTTCTACGTCGAGCTCGGCGCGCCGGGCAACGACCCCGACGAGGAGGCCGCCCTCGTCGTGGCCGGCTACCGGGCGGTGCTGGCCGCCGGTGCGTCGGACGCCGCGTCGGGCTGGCTTGTGGAGATCTTCAGCGACTCGCTGAGCCTCGGTTCGGACGACCTCGAACCGGTCCTGCGCGCCCTGGTGGCGGTCGCGGTGGCCGGCGCCGAGGAGGACGGGGACACGACGGCGGCGGCTGCGGAGCAGTGACGGTGCCCGACCTGCTCTCCAGCGGCAGGGCGCACGCCGCGGCCGGCGAGTGGTCCGCGGCGTACGACGACCTGACCGCTGCCGACGCGGCGTCCGGACTGGACCCGCTGGACCGGGAGCGGCTGGCCCTGTCGGCCTTCCTCACGGGGCGCGAGCCGCAGGCTGACGCCGCGCGGGAGCGGGCTCACCACGACCACCTCGCTGCCGGGGACCCGGAGGGGGCGGTGCGCGCCGCGTTCTGGCTGGCCCTGGCGCTGACGCTGCGCGGCGAGGGCGCCAGGGGCGGGGGCTGGTTCGCCCGCGCCGAGCGCGTCCTCGACGACGCCGGTCTCACCGACTCGGTCTGGCGCGGCTACCTGCTGGTGCCCCCGGCCATGCAGCTGCTGTTCGCCGGTGACCCCGCCGGTGCACGCGACCTGCACCGGCGGGCGCTCGCCGTGGCCGAGGCGCACGCGGACGCCGACCTGAGGGTCCTGGCCCGGCACGGCCACGGCCAGTCGCTGGTCGCCATGGGCGACCCGGAAGGGGGGCTCGCCGAGCTGGACGAGGTGATGGTCGCGGTCACGACCGGCGAGGTCTCGCCGCAGATCACCGGGCTGGTCTACTGCGCGGTCATCGAGACCTGCCGCGACCGGTTCGACCTGCGACGGGGGAGGGAGTGGACCGACGCGCTCAGCCGGTGGTGCGCCGAGCAGCCGGACCTGGTGCCCTACCGGGGCCAGTGCCTCGTCCACCGGGCCGAGATCCTCCAGCTGCACGGGTCCTGGCCGGACGCCATGGCCGAGGCCCGGCTGGCCTGCGAGCGGCTGCGCGAGCCGCCCGGCCAGGTGGCGGAGGGGATGGCCGTCTACCAGCGCGGCGAGCTGCACCGGCTCCGTGGCGAGAACGGCCGGGCCGAGACCCTCTACCGGGAAGCCAGCCAGCACGGCCACGACCCGCAGCCCGGCCTCGCCCTCCTCCGGCTCGGGCAGGGGCAGGTCGAGGTTGCCGCCGCCTCCATCCGACGGGCGCTGGACGAGACCCCGGAGTTCCGTGGGCGGACCCGCCTGCTGCCTGCGTACGTCGAGATCATGGTCGCCGACGGGGACCTCGAGGCTGCCCGAGCGGCGGCCGACGAGCTCACCGCGGCCGCTGCGGCCCGGGACGCGCCGCAGCTCACCGCCGCGGCGCTGCACGCCGCCGGCGCCGTCCTGCTGGCCGAGGGGGACCCCCGCGAGGCACTTCTCACGCTGCGCCGGGCCTGGTCGGTGTGGCAGGACATCGGGGCCCCCCACGACGCGAGCCGGGCCCGGGTGCTCGTGGGGGTGGCCTGCCGGGCGCTCGGCGACGACGACACGGCCGAGATGGAGCTGGACGCGGCCCGGTGGGTCTTCGAGCAGCTCGGTGCCGGGCCCGACCTGGCCACCGTGACTGCCCTGTCGCGCCGCGGCGGCCGGAGCGCGAGGCCGGGGGGCCTCACCCTGCGCGAGGTGCAGGTGATCCGGTTGGTCGCAACCGGTGCCACCAACCGTGCGATCGCCGTCGAGCTGTTCCTCTCGGAGAAGACCGTCGCACGACACGTCGCCAACATCTTCACCAAGCTCGACATCTCCTCCCGCGCGGCGGCCACCGCCTACGCCTACGAGAACAACCTCGTCTGAGCCGGATCTGCACAGTTCTGCCGACGCGGGGACGCGGCCCACCGACCTAGCGTCGGGCCCACGAGCCGCCCGCGCGACAGGAGCAGACCATGAGCAGCGAACACGTCGAGACCGTTGTCATCGGCGCCGGACAGGCCGGGCTGGCGACCGCCTACCACCTGACCCGGCGCCACCTCTCGTGCGTCGTCCTCGAGGCCGGTGACCGGGTCGGTGACGTGTGGCGAGACCGCTTCGACTCGCTGCGGCTGTTCACCCCGGCCCGCTACGACGGGCTGCCCGGGCGGTCGTTCCCGCTTCCCGGCTGGGAGTTCCCCACCGGTCACCAGATGGCCGACTTCCTCGAGGCCTACGCCGCCGAGCTCGACCTGCCGGTACGCACCGGGACGAGCGTCGACAGCCTGGACCGCGTGGACGACGGTTTCCTCGTGACCTCGGGCGATCGGGTGCTGCACGCCGACCAGGTCGTGGTCGCGTCCGGGACCTGGAAGAGCCCGATCGTGCCGGAGTTCGCCGACAAGCTCGACCCGTCGATCAGGCAGATGCACTCGGCGGAGTACCGCAACCCTTCCCAGCTGCGGCCGGGCGCGGTCCTCGTCGTCGGGGCCAGTCACTCCGGCGCGGACATCGCGCTGGAGCTGTCCGGCGGTCACGAGACCCACCTCGCCGGCCGGGTGCAGGGGCAGATCCCCTTCGACATCGAGAGCCGACGAGCCCACGCGGTCCTGCCCGTCCTGTGGTTCGTGTGGAACCACGTGCTGACGGAGCGCACCCCGATGGGGCGAAAGGTCCAGGCCCACGTGCGCGGCGGGGGCGGGCCGCTGATCCGGGTCAAGCAGAAGCACCTGGCGGCCGCCGGGGTGCGGCACACCGAGCAGAGGGTCGTCGGGTCCCGCGGCGGCCGGCCGATGCTGGCCGACGGTTCCGTTCTCGACGTGGCGAACGTGATCTGGTGCACCGGCTTCGGGCCGGACACGGACTGGATCCACGCTCCCCTCGGTGACCAGCGGTGGCCGGTGCAGTCCCGCGGTGTGGTGGCCGACGTGCCCGGCCTGTACTTCGTGGGTCTGCCGTTCCTGTGGTCGTTCTCCTCGATGCTGGTGGGCGGCGTCGGCCGCGACGCCGAGCACGTGGTCGGGCACATCCAGGCCCGTCGGCGAGCCGCTGCCGGTGGGCCGGCCCGGGCGGTTGCCGCCGCTCGTTAGGCTCGCGGGCGTCCCGAGCCCCCTCACCAGAGGTGAACCGTGTCGCCCGTCCAGACCCAGCAGCACAACCCCATCCCCGAGCACCCGCCCGTCCCCGACCTCCGGGAGAGCGTGGAGCGCGGTGGTGCCGCGAAGTACCACGAGAGCAACGCGGCCAAGGGCAAGCTGTTCGCGCGGGAGCGGGTCCGGCTGCTCGTCGACGACGGGTCCTTCGTCGAGGACGGGGTCTACGCCAACGTCGCGGCAGGTGACCTCCCGGCGGACGGCGTCGTCACCGGCACCGCCACCGTCGACGGTCGACCGGTCGCCCTGATGGCCAACGACTCCACCGTGAAGGCCGGGTCGTGGGGCGCCCGGACCGTCGAGAAGATCATCCGGATCATCGAGGTCGCCTACCGCACCGGCGTCCCGATGGTCTACCTGGTCGACTCGGCCGGTGCGCGCATCACCGACCAGATCGACCTGTTCCCAGGCCGTCGCGGGGCCGGGAAGATCTTCTGGAACCAGGTGCGGGCGAGCGGGTCCATCCCGCAGGTCTGCGCGCTGTTCGGTCCGTCGGCGGCGGGCGGGGCGTACATCCCGGCCTTCTGCGACGTGGTCGTCATGGTCGAGGGCAACGCGTCGATGTACCTCGGGTCGGACCGGATGGTCGAGATGGTCACGGGGGAGAAGACCACGCTGGAGGAGATGGGGGGCGCGCGGGTTCACTGCGCCGAGTCGGGCGTGGGGCACTTCCTCGTGGGCACCGAGCAGGAGGCGCTCGACACCGTCCGCGGCTACCTGTCCTACCTGCCGTCCAGCTGGGAGGGTGCGCCGCCGTCGGCCGAGCCGAGGCCGGCGCCGGCGAACGTCGACCTGGCCGCGCTGGTGCCGGACAGCGAGCGGCAGGCCTTCGACATGCGTCGCTACGCCAAGGGGCTGCTCGACGAGGGGAGCTTCTTCGAGATCCACGCGCTGTGGGCCCGCGAGCTCACCGTCGGCTTCGGCCGTCTCGACGGTGAGGTTGTCGGCGTCGTCGGGAACAACTCGATGTTCAAGGGCGGCGTCCTCTTCATCGACTCCGCGGACAAGGCGACCCGGTTCGTCCAGCTCTGCGACGCGTTCAACGTGCCGCTGGTGTTCCTCTCCGACGTACCCGGCTTCATGGTCGGCTCGGTCGTGGAGAAGCAGGGCATCATCCGGCACGGCGCCAAGATGATCACCGCCATCTCCGAGGCGACGGTCCCGAAGATCTCTGTCGTGGTGCGCAAGGCGTACGGCGCGGGGCTCTACGCGATGGCAGGGCCGGGCTTCGAGCCGGACGCCACCCTCGCGCTGCCCACTGCCAAGATCGCCGTCATGGGCGCCGAGGCCGCCGTCAACGCCGTCTACGCCAACAAGATCGCGGCGATCGAGGACACCGACGAGCGGGCCGAGTTCGTGGCCACCAAGCGCCGCGAGTACGACGAGGACATCGACATCGTCCGGCTGGCCAGCGAGCTTGTCGTCGACGACGTGGTCACCCCGGACCGGCTGCGCGAGGAGCTGGTGCGCCGGCTGCGGACGTACCGGACCAAGGACCGGCACTTCTCCCGGCGGCGCCACGGCGTCACCCCGGTCTAGCGGCCCCGACCTGAGTACGACGACGGGTGCGGCCGGCTGCACCGGATGCCGATGATGGCCGGTATGGCGTCCACCGTGCTTGCCGGACCGGTCGAGTTCAGCCCGGCCGAGATCATGGTGATCGTGGCCGTGCTCGCGGCCTTCTTCGTGCTTGTCACCTCGCCGGGCTGGGTGGCCCTCGGTGTCGCCTTCCGCCGCCGTCGACTCGCCCGCGGCCCGGGCCGGACCTGGCCGGCCGCCCTGGGTGGCTGCGGTCTCGGAGTGCTGGTCTGCGCGGGGATCACGGCAGGTGTCGGAGCACTGTTCGCGCGGACCGGGACCAGCGCGGCAGTGGCCGGTGTCGCCGCGTCCTGGCTGGTGTGCTGGCTGCTCGCCGCGTTGCTGAACCGGAGCGCGGGCGACGCCGGGCCGGCCACCCGCACCCCGGACGGGTGGGGTGGCTAGGCACGTGGTCCTGCGATCTGAGTACGAGTACGGGTACGCCGGGACCCTGTCGCAGCCGATGCTCAGGTCATGGGACCCGAGATCTCAGGCACCGAAGCCACCCCGGTCGCGCTCACGCTGTGGGGCGGAGTCTGCGTCGCGCTGACAGCGCCGTGCCGGCTGCTCGCGCTGCGGGCCGCCCGCCGGCCGTCCCCGGCGTGCTGCTCCCCGGCCGGTCGGGGGTGGCTGCGGTGATCGACGAGACCGCGCTGGCCGACCCGACCCGCTGCCCCGACTGCTCCGCGCCGCTCACGACCGCCCGGGACGTCTGCCCGGCCTGCGGGCTGGTGCTGAGCGGCCCGCTCGCGGGGCGCCTCTGGCAGGTCTCGGTCCAGACCCACGAGCTGTTGCGCACCCGCGCCGGTCTCATCGCCGAGCTGCGCGCCCACGGGACGCCGGCCGCAGCGCCGGGCGCCGCCCCGGCCGGGGTGGCTGCGGCTCCGGACGGGGCGGCCCGGCCCGGGCGGACCCCGCGCCCGCGGACCGAGTGGTCGGCGCGGCGGGTCCAGAACCTGCTCCTCGCCCTTGGCGTCGGGCTGCTCGGCGTCGCCGCCGTGATCTTCGTGGCCGTGTCCTGGGACCGGCTCGGGGTGGGAGGTCGCTCGGCCGTGATGGCCGGGATCACCGCGCTCGCGGGCTTCGGCGCGGTGCGGGCACACCGCCGCGGCCTGCTCTCGACCGCGGAGTGGCTCTCCCTGCTCACCGTCGGGCTCGGCGTCCTGGACTGCTACGGCGCCCGCAGCTCGGACCTCGCCGGTCTCGGGGCGGTCGACGGGCAGGTGTTCTGGGCCGGTGCCCTCGCGGTCGTCGCCGGGCTCACGGCGCTCCTCACGGTGGTCCTGCCCGCCCGGGTGCTCCCGGTGACCGCCGCGCTGCTCAGCCAGCTCCCCCTCCTGCTGGTGGCCGACCATCTAGTCGTCGACGCGGCGCGGCCGTTGGCGCTCGCCGCGGCACTCCTCGCGGTCCAGGCGGTCGTCGACCTCGCGGCCGTCGCCGTCTGGCCGAGCGGTTCACGAACCCGCGACGCCCGCGTCGTCCTCGCGGTCGGCGGCGCGCTGGCCCACCTGCTGGCGTCGTCCGCGGCCGGTGCGGCGGCGTACACCGAGACCGGGTCGCTGGTGGTGGGCACCGGGCTGCTGCTGGTCCTTGCCGGCGTCCTCGCGGTCGCAGGAACGCTGCTCGCCGGTCGCCCGCGGGTCGCCCCGGCGCTGCCCTGGGTGGACGGCCTGGCGGCGACCCTCGTCGTGGCGGGTCTCTGGGCGCCCGTCGTCGACCGGACGCCGGATCGCTGGCTCGGGCCGGCGCTCGGGGCGGCAGCCCTCGCCGTGCTGGCAGCGACGCTGGCCCTGCCCGCGGCACGGCGTCGTCCCGCGGCCGTGGTGCTGCTCGTCGCCGGGCTGGCGCCGATGCTCGCGGCGACGGAGACCGTCGCGGACGCGGCCGAGCGGGCGCTCGCCCCGATCGAGCGTCCGTGGGCGGGGGACACGTCGACGGCGGCGTGGGCTGCCGGCTGGCCGGACGTCCTGTCGCTCCTGGCGGTCGCCGCCGCGCTGCTGCTCGGGGCGCACGTCCTGCGCCTGGCCACCGGCCTCGTCGTGGCCGTGCCCGTGCTGGCCGTGGCGGCCGCCCTGGCCGCGCCGGCCGCGGGTGCCGGCTACCCGGTGCAGCTCGGCCTGCTGGGGCTGGTCGGCGCAGCGCTGCTGGTCACGGGCGCGCGGCTGGTCCGACAGGGCCGCGCGCCCGCCGGCTGGGCCGCCCTCTGGTCCGGCGCCGTAGGGCTCGTCCTCATGTCCACCTGGTCCTTCGCCGTGCCCGCCGCGACGATCGCCGCGCTTCCCGGTGCTGCCGCTGCCCTGCTCGCGGGAGCCCTCGCGGCGGCGGGCCCCGTGTCCCTGCGGCCGTGGCGGGTCGCCCTGGTGACAGGGACGCTGGTGCTCGGGCTCGTCGAGGCCGGCGCGGCGACCCGCGACGGCGGCGCCGGCTGGCCGGCGGTCTGGTCGGTCGTCCTGGTGCTCGCCGTCGTCGTCGCCGTGGGCGTCGCGTCCGGGCTCGCCGCACGCACCGCGGCAGCCGACGTCTTCTGGGCGCCTCTGCACACCGCCGCCGTGGTGGCGGCGGCGGCGGCAGCCGTCGCAGGCTCGGGGGCGGTCGCCGGCTGGCAGGACGTGGCGGTCGCGGGCAGCGGGCTGGCGGCGGCGTGCACGGCGGCGCTGCTGCTGGCCGCCAGCGCCGTTCCGGCGCCGCCCACCCGCCGACCGGTGCGGGGTGCCGTGCAGGTCGTGTCGGTGCTGGCGGCCGGTCCCGCCGTCGCGGCCGCCGCGCTGGACGGCGACAGGCTGTGGGTGGCGCTGCTCGCGCTCGGCGTGGGCGTTGCCGTCGTGGCGGTCACGCCCGAGCGGCACCCCGTGGGCTGGGTCGCCGGCGTGGTCCTCGCCGGCAGCAGCTGGGTGCGGCTGGCGCTGTCGGACGTCGACGCACCGGAGGCCTACACGGTGCCGGGCGGGGTCGCCCTGCTGGTGGTCGGCTTCCTGCGCCGTCGGCGCGACCCGGCGTACGGCTCCTGGCAGGCCTACGGCAGCGGGCTCTCGCTCGCCCTGGTGCCGAGCCTGCTGCGCGCCGTGACCGACGCCGGGGACCTGCGGCCGCTGCTGCTCGCGGTCGTTGCCGCCGGTGTCGTGGCGGCCGGTGCGGCCCGGCGGCTGCAGGCACCGCTGCTGGTCGGCGCCGGCGTGCTCGCCGTGGACGCGCTGGTGCAGCTGGCGCCGTACCTGGCGACGGCCTACGACGTGGTCCCGCGGTGGCTCACGATCGGGGTGCTCGGCCTGCTGTTGCTCGTCGCCGGGGCGACCTACGAGCAGCGGGTCCGGGACCTGCGCCGGGTCGGCCGTCACGTCGCGCGGCTCGGCTGAGTCGCGAAACGCCCTGGACGCAGCACTGCTGCGCGGGCCGTTGTGCCTACGATGCCTGCATGACGCGCGTGCTCCTGGCCGAGGACGACCAGGCGATCTCCGAGCCGCTTGCGCGTGCCCTACGTCGTGAGGGCTACGAGGTCGAGGTGTGTGAGGACGGGCCCGGAGCGCTCGAGTCGGCGACCAGCACACCGGTCGACCTCGTCGTGCTGGACATCGGGCTGCCGGGCATGGACGGCCTCGAGGTCTGCCGCCGGCTGCGTGGCGAGGGCAGTGGCGTCCCGGTCCTCGTCCTCACGGCGCGCATCGACGAGGTCGACACGGTGGTGGGTCTCGACGCGGGTGCCGACGACTACGTCACGAAGCCGTTCCGGCTGGCCGAGCTGCTCGCCCGGGTGCGCGCCCTCCTGCGCCGGGGCGGGATCGAGATCGCCCAGGGGGTGCACGGCGTGCGCATCGACGTCGACTCGCACCGGGCGTGGATGGACGAGCACGAGCTGTCCCTGACGGCCAAGGAGTTCGACCTGCTGCGTGTCCTGCTGCGTGAGAGCGGCAAGGTCGTCACCCGCGAGCAGCTCATGCGCGAGGTCTGGGACACCGCGTGGTGGGGTTCCACCAAGACGCTGGACATGCACGTCTCCTGGCTGCGCAAGAAGCTGGGGGACGACGCCGCCAACCCGCGCTTCATCACGACCGTGCGGGGCGTCGGGTTCCGCTTCGAACGCGAGTGACGAGGCGGCGCCCGCCGGCCGGTGTGGGTCTGCGGTGAGGGTCCGAGTGCTGGCGACGAGCGTGCTCGTCGCCGTTCTCACCGTTCTGCTGGTCGGTGTTCCTCTCGGCGGCCTCGCACTGTCCGACGGTGACGTCTCGACCGCTGTCGTGGTGAACCTCGGTCTCGTCGGCACAGCGCTGGCGCTGGGCGCGGCCGTCGTGGTCGGGGGGTTGCAGGCCAAGACGCTCCGGGGACCGCTGGCCGGCCTCCAACGACGGGCCGAGAGCCTCGGATCGGGGCAGAAGCGCGAGCCGCTGCGGACGTCGGGTATCGCCGAGGTCGACCGGGTCAACGAGCTGCTGGAGCGCAGTGCCGATCGGGTCGACCGGCTGATCGCCGCGGAGCGCCAGTTCGCGTCCGACGCGTCGCACCAGCTGCGCACCCCGCTCACCGCGCTGTCGATGCGGCTCGAGGAGATCATGCAGGCCGAGGACCAGCAGACGGTTCGCGAGGAGGCGGCGTCGGCGCTGGCGCAGGCAGAGCGGTTGGCCACGGTGGTCGAGCACCTCCTCGACGGGGTGCGCGACAACAACCTGCGGGCCGGCCCGGTGCCGCTGGACGAGATCGTCCTCCAGCAGGTGGTGGAGTGGGAGCCGGCGTTCGGTGCCCGGCACCGGGTCGTCAAGGCCACCGGCACCCGCGGACTTGTCGCGCTGGCCACGCCGAACGGCCTCTCCCAGGTCCTGGCGACCCTGCTGGAGAACAGCCTGATCCACGGTGCCGGCACGGTCACCGTGTCGACTCGCTCGACCGGCATCTCGCTGGTCGTCGAGGTCTCCGACGAGGGCCCGGGGGTGCCGGCCGAGCTCGGGTCGCGGATCTTCGAGCGCTCGGTGAGCGGCCGGCGCGGGACCGGCCTCGGTCTGGCCGTCGCGCGCGAGCTGGCCGAGGCCGACGGTGGCCGGCTGGAGCTGGTGCAGCAGAAGCCGGCGATGTTCGCGCTGTTCCTCAGCGCGGCCGGAGCGGGTCCTCGCTGAGGCCGTCGGCCGGTCCGCCACCGGGTGCGGCGGACGTGGCGACCAGCTGGGGGAACACCCAGCGTCGGTAGGACCAGAACCGGAACGTCGTGCCCAGCACCATGCCCACCCCGTTCGCGGCGATGTTGTCCGAGAGGCGGCTGGTGAAGTCGAGCAGGTAGTGCGAGACGCCCAGGCAGGCCAGCGCGATGGCCAGCCCCACGCCGTTGAGCAGGAAGAACAGCGAGTACTCCCGGCGTACGGTCGACCGGCTGCGGCGCCGGAACGTCCAGGAGCGGTTGCCGGCGTAGGCCACCGTGGTGGCCACGATCGTCGCGACGGCCTTGGAGGTGAGCGGCTTGTCGGTCAGGTGCAGCAGCAGGTTGAACAGGCCGACGTCGACCACGAAGGCGAAGCCGCCGACGACACCGAACTTCATCAGCTCGCGGACCAGCTGACCCAACCGGTAGTACGCGGCGAGCAGGGTCCTCATGGGCCGGCGAGCGGCGCGGTCAGCGGAGCGGCGGCCACACGCACGAGCCTAACGCCGGGGCCGGGGCCGCCGCGGACGTGGCACGATGGGCGACGTACGACGTGACATGTGTCCGCATGTCAGCGCCCCAGGTGACACACCCCGTCGCCGCACAGCACCCCATCGCCAGGAGACCCCGTGAGCGCCACCCACCTCAGCGACGAGCTCGAGTCGCTGCGCAAGACAGTCGAGGAGTTCGCCCACGACGTCGTCGCGCCCGTCATCGGCGAGCTCTACGAGCGCGACGAGTTCCCCTACGACATCGTGCGGCAGATGGGCGAGATGGGGCTCTTCGGCCTGCCGTTCCCCGAGGAGCACGGCGGGATGGGCGGGGACTACTTCGCGCTCTGCATCGTGCTCGAGGAGCTGGCCCGGGTCGACTCGTCGGTGGCGATCACCCTCGAGGCAGGCGTCTCGCTGGGTGCCATGCCGATCCATCGGTTCGGCACGCCCGAGCAGAAGGCGACCTGGCTGCCGGAGCTCGTCTCCGGACGGATGCTCGGGGCCTTCGGGCTCACCGAACCCGGCGCGGGCTCGGACGCTGGCGGGACGACCACAACGGCGCGGCTGTCCGAGGACGGCTCCGAGTGGGTGATCAACGGCACCAAGGCGTTCATCACCAACTCGGGCACCGACATCACCGGGCTGGTCACCGTCACCGCCGTCACCGGTTCCAGGGACGACGGCAAGAAGGAGATCTCGGCCATCATCGTCCCGAGCGGGACGCCCGGCTTCACCGTGTCGAAGAAGTACTCCAAGGTCGGCTGGAACGCCTCGGACACCCGCGAGCTGTCGTTCTCGGACGCCCGGGTGCCCGTCGCGAACCTCCTGGGCGAGCGGGGGCGCGGGTACGCGCAGTTCCTCTCGACGCTGGACGAGGGACGGATCGCCATCGCGGCGCTCGGCGTCGGGCTGGCGCAGGGCTGCGTCGACGAGTCGGTGAAGTACGCCAAGGCGCGCTCGGCGTTCGGCCGCCCGATCGGCGACAACCAGGCGATCCAGTTCAAGATCGCGGACATGGAGATGCGGGCGCACACCGCACGGCTTGCCTACTACGACGCCGCCGCCCGGATGCTGCGTGGTGAGCCGTTCAAGAAGCAGGCGGCGATCGCCAAGCTCTACTCCTCGGAGATCGCGGTGACCAACGCGCGCGAGGCCACCCAGGTGCACGGCGGCTACGGCTTCATGAACGAGTTCCCGGTGGCCCGGATGTGGCGTGACTCCAAGATCCTCGAGATCGGTGAGGGCACCTCCGAGGTGCAGCGCATGCTCATCGCCCGCGAGCTCGGCCTCTAGCACCGACTCCGGACCCGGTGGACCGCTGCCTGGAGGCACCCGCCGGCTGAGGCCGGTCCACCCGGGTCGGTCGGTAGGGTCGCGCATCGTGGGTGAACAGGCGGACGGGCGCTTCCCGGTGGTGGGCGTGGTGGGCGGCGGTCAGCTGGCCCGGATGATGGCGGCGCCGGCCATCGGGCTGGGCATCGAGCTGCGGGTG
Organism: uncultured Actinomycetota bacterium; assembly: GCA_963726615.1. Lineage (GTDB taxonomy): Bacteria > Actinomycetota > Actinomycetes > JACCUZ01 > JACCUZ01 > CAWDZK01. Next base: position 168,265 of record CAVSCX010000010.1, read on the forward strand.
CTGGCCCGGGACGCCCGCGACAGCGCGGCCCGGGTGGTGCCGGGCACCACCCTGGGCGCCGAGGACGACCTGGACGCGCTGCGGGCGTTCGCTGCCGGGTGCGACGTCCTCACGTTCGACCACGAGCACGTCCCGACCGGGCACCTGCGCACTCTCGAGGCCGAGGGCGTCGTCGTCCGGCCGGGTCCGGACGCCCTGGTGCACGCACAGGACAAGCTGGTGATGCGCCGACGGCTGGCCGGCCTGGGCGTGCCCTGCCCGCGCTGGGCCGAGGTCGGCGCAGCCGAGGACCTGCAGGCGTTCGGAGACGAGGTCGGCTGGCCGGTGGTCCTCAAGACCGCCCGCGGTGGCTACGACGGCAAGGGGGTCCGTCTCGTCGACACCGTCGCTGAGGCCGGCGACTGGCTGGCCGGCGGGCCTGCGCTGCTGGTCGAGGAGCGGGTCGCGTTCACCCGCGAGCTGGCGGTGCTGGTGGCGCGCAGCCCGCACGGTCAGGCGGCCGTGTGGCCGGTCGTCGAGACGGTGCAGGTCGACGGCGTCTGCCGCGAGGTCGTGGCGCCGGCCGTGGTCAGCGAGGACCATGCACTGGCGGCGCAGCAGGCCGCCCTGCGGATCGCCGAGGGTCTCGAGGCGACCGGCGTGATGGCGGTGGAGATGTTCGACACCGAGCGCGGCGTGCTCGTCAACGAGCTGGCCATGCGCCCGCACAACAGCGGCCACTGGACCATCGAAGGCGCGCGCACCAGCCAGTTCGAGCAGCACCTGCGCGCAGTGCTCGACCTCCCGCTGGGCGACCCGTCAGCGACCGCGCCGTCCGTCGTGATGGCAAACGTCCTGGGTGGCGATCTTCCGGACATGTACGCCGGGTACCTGCACTGCCTCGCCCATGACCCGGGGATCCGGATCCACATGTACGGCAAGGACGTACGCCCAGGGCGAAAGGTGGGTCACGTGACCGCCCTCGGCCGGGATGCTGAGGACGTGCGTGCGCGTGCCCGCCACGCCGCGGCTTTCCTGCGAGGAGACATCGATGGCTAGCAACGCCCCACTGGTCGGGATCGTCATGGGCAGTGACTCCGACTGGCCGGTCATGGAGGACGCCGCAACCGCGCTGCGCGAGCTCGGCGTGCCCTACGAGGTCGACGTGGTCTCGGCGCACCGGATGCCGCGCGAGATGGTGCAGTACGGCGAGCAGGCGGCCGACCGCGGCCTGCGCGTCATCGTGGCCGGGGCCGGGGGAGCGGCCCACCTGCCCGGCATGCTGGCCAGCGTCACGCCTCTGCCGGTGATCGGCGTGCCGATCGCACTTGCCTACCTGGACGGCATGGACTCGTTGCTCTCGATGGTGCAGATGCCGTCTGGTGTCCCGGTGGCGACGGTCGCCGTCGGTGGCGCCCGCAACGCGGGCCTGCTCGCCGCACGGATCCTCGGGGCGTCCGACGAGGCGCTGCGGGGAAAGCTGGTTGCCCTCCAGGGCGAGCTGCGCGATAGGGCGATCACGAAGGGCGGCCCCCTCCGGCGCCGCAGCACCGGCGCCGGCGTGGGCTTCGGCGCCTGAGGAAGGATGCCCGGATGCCGACGTACGTCGCCCTGCTGCGCGGCATCAACCTCGGGTCGAAGCGACGGGTCGCGATGGCGGACCTGCGTGCCCTGCTGGCAGGTCTGGGGTACGACGACGTCCGCACCCACCTGCAGAGCGGCAACGCCGTGTTCCGGGCAGGCTCGAGGTCACCGGCGTCCGTTCGCTCGGCAGTCGAGAAGGCGATCGCGACGGGTCTGCGGATGGACGTCGACGTCGTGGTGCGGTCTGCTGCGCAGCTGGCTTCGGTCGTCGATGCCGACCCGTTCGCCGGCACCGCGACCGACCCGGCCCGCTACCTGGTGACCTTTCTCGACAAGGCGCCACCGAAGGGCTGGCTGTCCGACGTCGACGTCGCCTCGTACCAGCCGGAGCAGGTCGCGGTCCGCGGCGCGGAGATCTACCTGTGGCTGCCCGAGGGGGTGCACACCAGCCGGTTGGCCCGCCTGGTCGGCGACGCGAAGCTCGGCGGCACGGCGACCTCGCGCAACTGGAACGTCGTCCGCAGGCTGGCCGAGATGGCGGTCGGCTGAGCCTCTGCCGTCAGCCGTCGTAGCGTAGGAGGTCCCCGGGCTGGCAGGCGAGCTCCCGGCAGATCGCCGAGAGAGTGGAGAACCGCACCGCCTTGGCCCGGTCGTTCTTGAGCACGGACAGGTTCACGATCGTCACCCCGACCCGCTCGGCCAGCTCGGTCAGGGTCATGCCGCGCTCCGCGAGCACGTCGTCGAGGTGGACCGAGATCAGGTGCTCCTCCTCGGACGGCATCAGACCAGCCCGTCGACGTCCTCGCGCAGCGCGACGCCGCGGCGGAAGACCTCGCCGACCGAGGCCACGACAAGCCCGACCGCCACCCACAGGAACGAGATCGTGAACTCGTTGGTGCGGACCAGCGGCGCAGCCGCGGTCGACTCGAGCAGCGCGTTGTGCATCACGTTGGTGAGGAACGGGGCCAGGGTGCCACCGGCTGCAAGGACCGCACCGACCGCGGAGACCCGACGGGCGTTGGCGAGGGTGAAGGGCTCACCCCGACGCTGGCTGCGGGCGACGAGCAGCAGGAGCGCCATGACCACCATTGCGGTGCCCGTGACGAGCAGCGGGCCGGCGAGGTACTGCAGGCGCTGACCCGTGGTGGGCGCCCGGAAGCTCACGTCGACGGTCCGGGCACCGGACATCTCGACCTGCTCGGGGTCACCGGGGGAGAGATCCCCGGCGGGCAGCTGCGGTGCCCCGGGCACCTGGATCGGCTCTTTCAGCTCGGCCGTGACGTGCATGACCTGGCGGCCCTCGCCGAAGGGGCGCAGCCCGGTGCCCGCCGTGCCGAGCAGCGGCGCGGCGACGCCGAAGACGCCGACCAGGACGATGCCCAGTGCCAGCAGGCCCTCGAGCAGCCGGGCGTCGGACTTGCTCCACCACATGGGGTCCCCCTCGTATCGACTGTCGATGTTATCGACAAACAGTATGCATCGACAGTCGATAAGTCAAGGGTGGTCGTCAGAGGCTGAGGGAGGACATCTCCTGGCGGTCCTCGGCGCCGTACGCCGGCCAGTGCCACAGGCTGGCGCCGGTGACTCGCGCCTCGTTGCAGGCCGCGACGAACGCCCGCGTCTCACGGCGACCCAGTGCGCCGGCGTTGCCGCCGATGACATGCACCGACACGCCTGGACCGAGGGTGTCCCGCAGGAAGGCGATGTTGCGCATCGTGTAGTCGTGGGTGGCGGCGGCGCCGCCGACCCGGTAGGTGGAGTAGCTCATGGGCAGCACGACGTCGTAGAACCGGGCGACGGTCCGCCACGGGAACTCCGGCCAGAAGCGGGGCGCGAGTGACATGCCGACGGGGGAGGGAACGATGGCCCCGAGGCGGTACCCGTCGGGGACCGCCCCGCGCAGACGGCGGCTGAGCCGGCGGAAGTTCGCGTCGCGCAGGTCGCCGGTCGGCGTCGTCGCGGACGGCTCGATGTCCAGGGCGAACCCGTCGAAGCGCTGGCCGGACGAGGTGCGGAAGTCGACCGCGGCCATCGCCCGACGCTGCTCCCGGCCGACGTGACGCAGCGGTGGCAGGTACCACGCGACCACCCTCATCCCCCGGGCGTGCGCGGCCACGAGGAACCGGGACACCTTCCGGGGCCGGAAGACGTCGGTGCCGACGGGCGACGTCGAGCTCGCGGTCTGCAGGTAGAGCGTGCGAACGCCGGCCCGGTGCATGCGGCGCACCTGCACTGCCGGCCGGTCCCAGACCGCGTCCCCGGCGAAGATCGACACCCAGGTGCCGTTGCCGGCGAACGGCCGGCTCCGTGCGGCGGCGGGTGCGGCGGGGACCAGTGCCAGGGCGAGGGCGGCCCCTACCGCCCACGCCACGGCGCGCGGGGCCGTGCTGGCCACGCCGGCGCTCACCGGCCCCACTCGATGACCGGGCAGCGGTCACCGACCATGAGCAGCCCCGCGTCGCGCACCCGCTGCGCCGCTTCGTCGTCGACGACGCCGAGCTGGAACCAGACCGCCCGGGCGCCGATCGCCACGGCCTGATCGGCGATCGCCCCGGCGCGCGACGAGTTCACGAACACGTCGACCACGTCGACCGGGACCGGGATCTCGGACAGCGTCCGGTAGGCGTCCTCGTCGTGCACCCGCTGGGGGTTCTGGTGGACCGGCACGATCCGCCGGCCCTCACGCTGCAGGAACCGCGCCACACCGTAGGCCGCGCGGGCGGGGTTGTCGCGCAGACCCACGACCGCCCAGGTGTGCATCTCGAGTGCCGCACGGACGACGTCGGCATCGGTCACGGGCGACCCAGCGAGCCGTAGGTCCAGCCGGCCGCGCGCCAGCGCTCGCGGTCCAAGGCGTTGCGCGCATCGATGATCTTGCGTTCGGAGACGACGGCCGACAGCACAGCGGGGTCCATCTCCCGGAACTCCTGCCACTCGGTCAGGTGCAGCACCAGATGGGCCTGCTCGCAGGCCTCCACGGCCGATTCGGCGTAGGCCAGGGTCGGGAACAACGCCTTGGCGTTGTCGTTGCCGCGCGGGTCGTAGACCGTCACCTCTGCGCCCTGGAGCTGGATCTGGCCGGCCACGTTGAGTGCGGGGGAGTCGCGGACGTCGTCGCTGTTGGGCTTGAAGGCGGCGCCGAGGACGCCGACGCGCTTGCCGAGCAGGCTGCCTCCGCACGCGTCGCGGGCCCTGTCGACGACGTGCGCTCTCCGGCGCATGTTGATCGCGTCGACCTCGCGCAGGAAGGACAGCGCCTGGTCGACCCCGAGCTCACCGGCACGGGCCATGAAGGCGCGGATGTCCTTGGGCAGGCAGCCGCCGCCGAAGCCGAGGCCGGCGTTGAGGAACTTCCGCCCGATCCGTTCGTCGTGGCCGATGGCGTCGGCGAGCTGGGTGACGTCGGCGCCGGTCGCCTCGCAGAGCTCGGCCATCGCGTTGATGAACGAGATCTTGGTGGCCAGGAAGGCGTTGGCCGACACCTTGACCAGCTCCGCGGTGGCGAAGTCGGTGACGAGGAACGGGGAGCCGTCGGCGATCATGCTCGCGTAGACCTCGCGGAGCAGCGCCTCGGCGCGCTCCGACGCGGTTCCCACCACGATGCGGTCGGGATGCAGGGTGTCCTCGACGGCGAACCCCTCGCGCAGGAACTCCGGGTTCCACGCCAGCTCCACGGCCTCGCCGGCCGGCGCCAGTGCCGCGAGCCGTTGCTGGATCCGGGCCGCGGTCCCGACCGGCACCGTCGACTTCCCGACGACAAGGGTCGGCCGGTCCAGGTGCGGGGCCAGGCCGTCGACGACGCCGTCGACGTAGCGCAGGTCGGCGGCGTACTCACCCTTGCGCTGCGGAGTCCCGACGCAGAGGAAGTGCACGTCGGCGGTCGCGGCCTCTGCGTATGACGTGGTGAAGCGCAGCCGGCCGCTCTCGAGCCCCTTGCGCAGCAGCGGCTCGAGATCCGGCTCGAACATCGGTGCGCGTCCCTCGGTCAGGGCAGCCACCTTCGCCTCGTCGACGTCCATGCCGACGACGTCGAAACCGAGCTCGGCCATGGCGGCGGCGTGCGTGGCGCCGAGATAGCCGGTGCCAAGGACGCTGAGGCGCAGGGTCATGCGCGCAAGGCTACCGAGACCGGCGAGCTCCCCCGCCCGGGCGCGCTCGCCTTCAGCAGCCGCCGTTACCCTGCCAGGGTGAGTGACTTCGACGTGTACCGCCTGCCCGAGGAGCACGAGATGCTCCGCGAAGCCGTCCGGGCCGTGTGCGACGACAAGATCGCGCCGCTGGCTGCCGAGGTCGACGAGCGGGCCGAGTTCCCCCAGGAGTCGTACGACGCACTGCGGAAGGCCGACTTCCACGCGGTGCACATCCCGGAGCAGTACGGCGGCGCCGGTGCCGATGCCCTGGCGACCTGCATCGTGATCGAGGAGGTCGCCCGCGCCTGCGCCTCCACCTCGTTGATCCCTGCCGTGAACAAGCTGGGCACGATGCCGCTGCTCCTGTCGGCCTCCGGCGAGCTGCTCAAGCGCTATCTCCCCGCGGTGGCGAGCGGCGAGGCCATGTTCTCCTACGCACTGTCCGAACCGGAGGCCGGCAGCGACGCCGTTGCGATGAAGACCACGGCAGTCCGCGACGGTGACCACTACGTGCTCAACGGCGCCAAGCGGTGGATCACCAACGCGGGTGTCTCCGAGTACTACACCGTGATGGCGGCCACCGACCCCGAGGCCGGGGCGAACGGGATCTCCGCCTTCGTCGTCGAGAAGTCCGACGAGGGCTTCACGTTCGGGGCTCCGGAGAAGAAGCTCGGGATCAAGGGGTCCCCCACCCGCGAGCTGTACTTCGACGACTGCCGGATCCCGGCCGACCGGCTGGTCGGTGCCGAGGGGACCGGCTTCAAGACGGCGTTGCGCACACTGGACCACACCCGGGTCACCATCGCCGCTCAGGCCGTCGGCATCGCTGCCGGCGCCCTTGCCTTCGCGACGGCGTACGCCAAGGACCGCAAGCAGTTCGGCCGGTCGATCTCGGACTTCCAGGGAGTCCAGTTCATGCTCGCGGACATGGCGATGAAGCTGGAGACCGCGCGGCAGATGACCTACGTCGCGGCAGCGAAGTCCGAGCGCGGCGACAAGGACCTGACGTTCTTCGGCGCCGCCGCGAAGTGCTACGCCTCCGACGTCGCCATGGAGGTCACCACGGACGCCGTCCAGGTCCTCGGCGGCTACGGCTACGTCAAGGACTACCCGGTCGAGCGGATGATGCGGGACGCCAAGATCACTCAGATCTACGAGGGCACCAACCAGGTGCAGCGCCTCGTGATGGCCCGGCAGCTCCTCAAGTGATCAGGCTTCCCCGCAACCGGTGACTCCGGCGTAGGCTGTGACCATGAGCAGCCGGGTCGTCGCCATCGCAGTCCTGGTCGTGCTCGTCGCGGTGATCTTCCAGGCCTCGCACATGCTGCCGACCGACGCGCCCCTGATCGCCCGCTGACCGAGCTGCCGCTGAGGCCCTGCCACAGGGGGCCGATGCGGTCCCACGTGGCGGGTCTGCCTCTCGTCTTCTCAGATCAGGCCCGCGTCGCGGGCCGCCGCAACTGCCTCGTCGCGCGTCGAGACGCCGAGCTTGCGGTACAAGGTGCGGGCATGGGTCTTCGCGGTGTTGTGCGAGACGTACAGCTCGTCCGCGATCTCACGCAGGGTGAGAAGGGTGGGGAGCCGCTGCAGCACCGCCGCCTCCCGGGCGGTGAGGTGCTCTCCCGCCGGGTCGACGTGCACCCGCGGTGCGGCCGGGACGTCGGCGAGCAGGGCGACGGCGCGGCCGGGCTCGGCGGACAGCCGGAGCAAGGCGGTGGCCTCGCCACGCAGTCGCTCCGCCTCGGGCCGCTCGTCCGTGGCGTCCAGCAGCCGGGCCAGCGCGGCCGCGGTCGCGACCCGCTCCAGGCGCCCGGCGCCGCCGCGCGCTGCGACCACGGCTCGCTCGAGCACGGCCCGGGCTTCCGGTCGGCGGCCGTCCCTGAGCAGCAGCCGACCGTGCGCCAGCAGCGGCAGCGCCAGGACGAAGTGGTGGGCCAGGTCCGAGGCCGGGTCGAGCTGCTCCGCGACCCGGTCCAGCCGACGGCGCGCGGTGACCTCGTCGTCGCCGTCGAGCGCGATCAGCGCCAGGTACCCGGTCGCGTAGGTGTGTCCGGCCGCGTTGTCGTACGAGCGGGCCAACGTCGTCGCGGTCGCCAGGGCGGCTCGCGCCGTAGCCAGGTCGCCGGTCCAGTAGCTGCTCGCGCCGCGCACGCAGTGCTCGACGGTCGGCCAGAACGGCTCGCTCTCGGACCGCTGCTGCTGGGCCCGGTCCAGCTCCTCGGCAGCCCGGACCAGGTCACCCGACTTGAACCGGTGCAGCGCACGCAGCACGGCGTACGGGTAGCCGTCGACCACCGGGTCGATCTCCAGCCACGCGTCCAGCTCGTCGAGGCGACCTTCGTCGGCCCACACCAGGACCCGGGCGGCGGCGAGCCAGGGGTCACGACGAACCCGCTCGGCACCCAGCGCGTCTAGCCAGCTGTTGACCGTGGTCAGCCGTCCCGCGTTGTACTCGTGGTTCCAGCGCCGGGCTACCAGGGTGTGGGCCCGGCCGAGGTCGGGCGCGAGCAGCGCGTGCCGGACCGCGTCGGCAGCGAGGTCGTGCTTGTCGAACCACCGGCTGGCCCGGCGGTGCAGCTCGGGCAGGGCGCCGGCGGCCACCCGTTCGAGCCGCGACCGGAGCACGTCGGCGAACAGGTGGTGGAAGCGGAACCACTCGTAGCGGTCGTCGAGGCGCAGGACGAACAGGTTGGCCTGCTCGGCCTGGTGCAACAGCTCTGCCGAGTCGTCGCGACCGGTGACCGCGTCGCACAGGGGGGCACAGAACCGGTCGAGCAGGGCCGTCCAGGTCAGCCACTCGCGCAGGACCGGATCCAGTCCGCCGAGGACCTCGGCGGCCAGGTACTGCATCAGGTGCTCGTGCTCGCCGGTGAACTCGACGATGGCTCTTCGTGGGTCGTTGCTGGTTCGCAGGGAGAGCGCGGCCAGGTGCAGCGCGGCGGCCCAGCCCTCGGTGCGCAGCTGCAGCGTCACCACGTCCGACCGGTCGAGTCGCAGACCGAGGACGTCGGTCAGCAGGCTGCTCGTCTCGCTCGGGGTGAAGCGCAGGTCAGCAGCGACGAGCTCGGTCAGCTCGCCGCGGGCCCGAAGCTTGGCGAGAGGCAGCGCCGGCGCGGTCCGGGTCACCACGACGAGGTGCAGAGTCGGCGGGAGATGGTCGACCAGGTAGGCCAGCTGCTCGTCGACCACCGGCGACCCGACGGCGTGGTAGTCGTCGAGCACCAGCACGGCGCGCTCGTCGGCGCCGTCGAGGCAGTTGAGCAGCGCGGGGAGCAGCACCGCGCGGATGTCCCTCTGCCTGCGCGCGGTGAGCCGCCGGACCTCCTCGCTGCGCTCGGGGAACGCGTGCCCGAGCGCCTCCGTGAGATAGGCCCAGAAGCTCGTGGGGTCCCGGTCGCCCTCGTCGAGGCTGACCCAGCCGAACCGTTGCGCGCGAGCCGTCCGGCGGCGCCACTGCAGGACCAGCGTGGTCTTGCCCCAGCCCGCAGGAGCGCTGATGACGGTGAGCCGGCCGGCCTGACCGGCGACCAGCCGGTCGACGAGCTCGGTGCGCTCGACCAGCGCGCCGGTGCGCCCCCGAGGCGGGCTCACCTTGGTGGTGAGCAGCGGAGGCTCGACAGGCGTGACGGTCGGGGTCTGGGACACGGCAGGCTCGCGGAACCTCGGGAGGGCGCACGGGAGGACAAGGTCCACCCTCGTCGCCCTGGGCCACCGCGTCCACCACGGTCTCACCCGGGTGAGATCGGACGGGTCCGCCTGGCTGATGTCCCCCGGGTCGGCCAGGCCGGCCTACTGTCCGAGCCATGTCGGAACAGTCCACCGTGCTCGCCGCGGACCGGCCGGGAGGTGCCGAGGAGGACCTTGTCGTGGCGATCCGGGCCGGCGACGAGGCGGCCTTCGCCGGGATCGTCCACCTTTGGTCGCCGTTCCTGATGCGGACCGCGTTGCTGCTCACCGGCGACGCGGACGCAGCCGACGCGCTGGTGCGCCAGACCTGGCTGCAGGTTCTGCCCGAGCTGTCCGGCTTCCAGCCGCCTCCTCGGCTGCGGGCGAAGGTCTGCGCCGTCCTGCTCGCGGTTGCCGGCGTGGACAGCCGGCCGACCCTCGGTGCGGACGGACCGGCCGTCGACCCGGCCCGGTTCCTGCCGGCCGACGACCCGAGCTGGCCGGGGCACTGGGCGGTGCCGCCCGCGGAGTGGCCGGCGATGGCCGACGTCAGGTCGGACTCCCGCGGTGTCGGGCCCGTGCTGCGGGACGCGCTCGCCGGGCTACCCCTCCAGCAGCGTGTCGTGGTCGGTCTGCGCGACATGGCCGGCTGCGAGGTGCCCGAGATCAGCGAGATCGTGCACCAGGGCGAGGACGAGGTGCGGCGGCTGCTGCACCTGGGCCGCAGCGCGCTGCGCCGGCGGCTGGAGGCCGAGCTCCTCGCGCGCACCGCCTGACCGGGGCCGCCGGCCCCGCGGCCGGGCGGATCAGGAGGACAGGCCCGCCAGGGAGAAGAACTCCGCGCGGGCCCCGGCGTCCTCCCGAAGCCACCCGTGCAGGGCCGAGGTCACCGTGCTCGACCCCACGGCCTGGACACCGCGCAGCGTCATGCAGGTGTGCTCGGCACGCAGGACGACGCCGACGCCGCGGGCACGCAGGTGCGCGGACAGCCAGTCGGCGATCTGCTGCGTCAGCCGTTCCTGCACCTGGGGGGCGTGGGCGAACATCTGCACGACCCGGGCGAGCTTGGAGAGCCCGAGGATGCGGGCTCCAGGGAGGTAGCCGACATGAGCGACCCCGACGAACGGCAGCAGGTGGTGCTCGCAGACCGACCGGAACGGGATGTCCCGGGCGAGCACGAGCTCGTCGTAGCCCTCGTCGTTGGGGAACGTCGTCAGGTCGAACGGCGGGGGGCTGAACAGCTCGGCGTAGGCGCGCACCATCCGTCCCGGCGTCTCGGCCAGCCCCTCCCGTTCGACGTCCACGCCCAGAGCGGACAGCAACCGGGCCGCGGCGCGCTCGGCGGCCACCAGGTCGACCTCGCGGTCCGGCCGGACGACTGTCAGCGCGGCACCGTGTGCCGCCGGGACGCTCACCGGTCACCTCGCAGCAGGAGGTCCACGACAAGTCCCGTCCACCCGGTCTGGTGCGAGGCGCCGAGCCCCTTCCCGCTGTCGCCGTGGAAGTACTCGTGGAAGGGCAGCAGGTCGTGCCACGCCGGGTGGTACTGGAACAGGTGCTCGTCGCCGAACACGGGGCGGTGACAGTCGGCGTCCTCGGTGAAGATGCTGACCAGTCGGTCCGACAGGTCATCCGCGAGCCGCGCGAGGGTGACCTTGTGCGCCGAGCCGGCCGGGTGCTCGACGAGCACGTCGTCGCCGAAGAACCGGGCATAGCGGCGGACCGCCTCGATCACCAGGTGGTTGACCGGGAACCAGACGGGTCCTCGCCAGTTGGAGTTTCCGCCGAACAGCCCGGTGGTCGACTCACCCGGCTCGTAGTCGACGGTGAAGCCTGCGCCCGCGAGCGACAGCGTGAACGGCTCGTCGCGGTGCCGCCGGGACAGGGCGCGCAGCCCGTGCGGCGAGAGGAACTCGTCCTCGGAGAGCATCGTGGCGAGGATCCGCACCAGCCGCTCGCCGTCCACGACCGACAGCAGCCGCCCCTCGTGGCCGTCGCGCTCGTGCGTCTCCCCGACGACCCCGCGGTAGCGCGGCTTGTTCGCGAGGAACCAGCGGAGCCGGGCGGCGAAGTCCGGCAACGCGTCGAGCGTCGCGGTCCCCAGGGTGGTGGCGGCGCAGAGCGGGATGAGGCCGACCATGGACCGGACCCGGAGCGGGACCGTCGAGCCGTCGGCGAGGCGCAGCACGTCGTAGAAGAAGCCGTCGTCCTCGTCCCACAGACCCATCTCCCGCATGGCCTCGGCGATGTAGGCGAAGTGCTCGAAGAACTTGGTGGCGAGGTCCTCGTAGCTCCTGTCCTGCTCCGCCAGGACCAGCGCCATCTCCAGCAGGTTCAGGGCATAGGTCGCCATCCACGCGGTGCCGTCGCTCTGCTCGAGCCGGGCCGCGACCGGAAGCGGCGCGGACCGATCGATCGGACCGATGTTGTCCAGCCCGAGGAAGCCGCCCTCGAACACGTTGCTGCCGTCGCGGTCCTTGCGGTTCACCCACCAGGTGAAGTTCAGCAGCAGCTTGTGGAACACCTTCGCAAGGAACGCGTGGTCGCGCGACCCGTCGATCTCGAACACCCGCAGCGCCGCCCAGGCGTGGACCGGCGGGTTCACGTCCCCGAAGGCCCACTCGTACGCCGGGATCTGTCCGTTCGGGTGCATGTACCACTCGCGCAGCACCAGCAGCAGCTGCGCCTTGGCGAACTCCGGGTCGACGTGCGCGATGGGCACGCAGTGGAAGGCAAGGTCCCAGGCGGCGTACCACGGGTACTCCCACGGGTCGGGCATCGAGATGACGTCGGCGTTGTTCAGGTGCCGCCACTCCGCATTGCGCCCGTGGTCGCGGCCCGGAGGGGGCGGCGGTCCCGCGGGGTCGCCCGCCAGCCAGCGATCCACGTCGTAGTGGAAGAACTGCTTGCCCCACATCAGCCCCGCCACCGCCTGCCGCAGGACCATGGCGCGCTCGGCCGGCATCCCGGCCGGGGTCAGCGCCGCGAAGTAGGCGTCGGCCTCGCCGTGGCGGGTCGACATGACGTCGTCGAACCCCGGCCCCGCCACCTCGCCCGGCTCGGCGCCGGCGACCAGCCGTATCCGGATCTCGTGCGTCGCCCCGCCGGGGACGCTCAGCACGTGGTGCGCCGCGGCCTTGGTACCGACCCGGTCCGGGTTCACCGAGGCTGCGCCGTGCACGACGTGGTCGTTGATGCCGTCCTTCGGAAAGGCCGACCGGCCAGGCGTCCCGTACAGCCGCTCGGCGTTGGTCTCGTTGTCGCAGAAGAGGAAGTCGGGTGAGCCGTCGCTGCTGAGCGTCAGCGTTCCGGCGGCCGGGTGCCGGGCGGCCAGGTGCCCGTCGCGCTCCGTGATGCCCGGGACCGACTCCTGCCCGGGCAGGCCCCACGCCCAGGTGTTGCGGAACCACAGGGTCGGCAGCACGTGCAGCGTGGCCTCGTCGGGTCCGTTGTTGGTCACCCTCACCCGCATCAGCAGGTCGGTCGGGCCGGCCTTGGCGTAGTCGACCTGGACGGCCCAGAACCGGTCACTGTCGAAGACCCCGGTGTCGACCAGCTCGTACTCGGGCTCGTGCGGCCCGCGGCGGGCGTTCTCGGAGACCAGGTCGGCGTACGGGAACTCGTCCTGGGGGTAGTGGTAGCGCCAGGACATCCACGAGTGCGTGGGGGTCGAGTCGAGGTACCACCAGTAGTCCTTGACGTCCTCGCCGTGGTTGCCCTCGGGCCCGGTCAGGCCGAAGGCGCGCTCCTTGAGGACCGGATCGACGCCGTTCCACAGTGCGAGGGCGAGGCAGAACGTCTGGCCCGAGTCGCAGACCCCGGCGAGCCCGTCCTCGCTCCACCGGTAGGCACGCGACCGTGCGTGGTCGTGCGGGAGGTGGTCCCAGGCCGATCCGTCGGCGCTGTAGTCCTCCCGGACCGTGCCCCAGGCACGCTCGGAGAGGTAGGGGCCCCACGCCCGCCAGGCCCTGGTGCCCGCGTCCGCCGCCGCAAGCCTCTCGTGCTCGGGTCCGCGACGAGGTGGGTTCACCATGGCCTGCAGTCCTCGTCCGGTCGCTCTCGTTACGCCTCGGCGGCGCGGCCGCGCGAAACGCGCACCGCCGCCCGCTAGACCGGTGTCCATGACCCACGACGGCAGTCTCGAGACCCTGACCACGACCCGGCTGGCGCTGCACCGCGTCGCCGAGCACCTGCTGGCGGCGACCCGGAAGCGCGCGTCGGGGCAGATCACGCTGCTGACCGGGCCGGGCGGGTTCCGGATCCCGGTGCTGCCCGACGGCAGCTCGCTGGCGGTCGAAGGTGCCGACCTGGTGGTGACCGGGCCCGACGGCACGCGCCGCCGGCGGCTCACGACGCTCGCCGAGGCGGCGGACTTCGCCGGTGTGGAACCCGGCTTCCCCTGGACCAAGCACCCGCCGAGCACGACGTTCGAGCCGGATGCGCCCCTCGCCGTGGACGACACCTCCGCGGCCGCCCTGGCCGGCTGGTTCGCGCTGGGCCAGCAGGCCCTCGACGCACTCGCGGCCGAGCTGTCCGACGAGGACACCAGCGAACCGCAGATCTTCCCCGAGCACTTCGACCTCGGCGTGACGGCGGGCAGGGTGAACTACGGCTTCTCGCCCGGTGACGCAGCGATCCCGTCGCCGTACGTGTATGTCGGCCCGCATCAGCTGCCACCGCCCGACGGCGACTTCTGGAACGCGTCCTTCGGCGCGTATCGGACGTGGTCCGAGGTGCGCGACCTCGAGCAGGCACTGGACTTCCTGCGCGCGGGGCACGCCGGACTCGCCCTGTAACGCCTCGACGCCGCGGGTGACTGTGCAGCCATCCGCGACACGAGGAGACATGGTCATGAACGGTCTGTCAGGCAAGGTCGCCCTGGTCACGGGTGGCAGCTCGGGCATCGGGCAGGCGATCGCCATCCGGCTGGGCGAGGAGGGCGTCGACGTGGCGATCAACTACGTCGGGCGGCCGGAGGGAGCCGAGGCGACGAAGGACGCGATCGAGCACGGAGTGGACATCTGCATGAAGCAGATGGCGGCCGCGGGGACGCACCCGATCCTGGTTGCGGCCGACGTCTCCAAGGACGACGAGGTCGACGCGATGTACCGCCAGGTGAAGGAGCAGTACGGGCGGCTCGACATCCTCGTCAACAACGCGGGCATCCAGTTCGCCGAGGACACCGACAAGCTGTCCGTCGCCGACTTCGACAAGGTCCTGAACGTCAACCTGCGCGGCGCCTTCCTGTGCGCCCAGGGCGCGATCAGGCAGTTCCTCGACTCCGGCCAGGGCGGATCGGTCGTCAATGTGTCGAGCGTGCACCAGGTGATTCCCAAGCCGCGCTTCGTCGGCTACTCGGTGTCCAAGGGCGGGATGCAGAACCTGACCCACACCCTCGCGCTGGAGTACGCCGCGCGGGGCATCAGGGTCAACGGCATCGGCCCGGGTGCCACCGTGACGCCCATCAACCGCTCCTGGATCGACGACCCGGTGAAGCGCAAGGCGGTGGAGAGCCACATCCCGATGCGACGTGCCGGCGACGCCGGGGAGATGGCCGCCGCCGCCGCGTTCCTGTGCTCGGACGACGCGGCGTACATCACCGGTCAGACGCTGTTCGTCGACGGCGGGCTCACGCTCTACCCGTCGTTCGAGACGACCTGGTCGAGCGAGTGACGCGGTGATCGACGAGACGAGCGGGGTGAGCGTCCGACCGGGTCCTGGCGACCGTGCCTGGTGGCCCTCGCGCTACGGCCCCGATGACCAGTCGGGCGCGCTCAACGAGATCGGCCCGGCCAAGGTGCTGGAGGCTGTGGGGCTGGTCCGGGAGGGCCGTGTCCACGACCTGGCCCATGTCCTGCACGCCGACATCCCCGCGTTCCCCGGTCGCACGTTCCGGCAGTACCTCACGACGAACGCGCACAGCGTCAACCGGCGCCGGCCTGATGCCGGTCCGGAGGGATGGGGCCGCAACAACGTCAACTGGGTGGTCGAACAGGTCACCGCTACCCAGCAGATGGGCACCCATATGGACGGGCTGAACCACCTGCAGGTGGGGGAGCGCACCTACAACGGGCACCGGATCGCCGACATCGCGGAGGAGTGGGGCACCAACCGCCTCGGCATCGACACGCTGCCGCAGATCGTCACCCGTGGCCTCCTGGTCGACGTGGCAGCCGTGCGCGGGGTCCCCCGGCTCGAGCCGGGGGACGTCGTGACCCCCGCCGACGTCGAGGCGTCGCTGGCGGACAGCGGGCTCCGGGTCACGCCCGGCGACGCCGTGCTCCTGCACACCGGCTGGGGGTCGCTGTGGGGGGTGGACAACGACCGGTACGGCGCCGGTCAGCCCGGTCCCGGCCGCGAGCTGGCCGACTGGCTCGTGGACCACCGGGTGGCCCTGACCGGGTGCGACACGTGGAGCTACGGCCCGGTGCCTGCTGAGGACCCGGCCGAGCCGTTCGTCGTGCCCCAGACGCTCAACACCCACCACGGCGTCGTGGTGGTGGAGAACCTGCGGCTGGCCGAGGCCGCCGCCGCGGGCCTGCGCGAGTTCCTTCTCGTGATCTCGCACGCCAAGCTCCGTGGCGCCACCGGAGCGTGGATCGCCCCGCTGGCCATCGTCTGACCCGTCCGAGGAGGACCGTCATGACCGACCACTACGACGTCATCGTCATCGGCTCCGGTGCCGGTGGCGGCACGCTTACCCACGCGCTCGCCCCCACCGGCAAGCGGGTCCTGCTGATCGAGCGGGGTGACTTCATGCCGCGCGAGGTCGAGAACTGGGACTCGAAGGCGGTGTGGCTGGACAAGCGCTACAGCAACGCCGGGAAGTGGACCGACGCCGCCACCGGCAAGACCTTCACCCCGAAGCAGCACTACTACGTGGGGGGCAACACCAAGGTCTACGGCGCCATCCTCTTCCGGTTCCGGGAGCAGGACTTCGACGCGATCCAGCACGTCGACGGCGTCTCGCCGGCCTGGCCGATCGGGTACCAGGACCTCGAGCCCTGGTACACCCGGGCCGAGCGGCTCTACCAGGTGCACGGAGAGCGCGGCTCGGACCCGACCGAACCGCCCAGCGACGCGCCGTATCCCTTCCCGGCCATCAGTCACGAGCCTCGCATCGCCAAGCTGTCGGCGGACCTCGCGGGGGCGGGCCTGAACCCGTTCCCGCTGCCCAACGGCATCCTGCTGGACGAGGAGGCCCCGTGGCGGTCGGCGTGCATCCGATGCGCCACGTGCGACGGGTACGCCTGTCCGACCAACGGCAAGGCCGACGCCGCAGTGATAGCCGTCGACCCGGCGCTGCGGTACCCCAACGTGACGTTGCTGACCCGCGCACTGGTCACCCGGCTGGAGACGGACACGTCGGGGAGAACCGTCACCGACGTCGTCGTCGAGCGGGACGGCGCGGTCGAGCGCTACTCGGGCGACGTCGTGGTCGTGGCCGGCGGCGCCATCAACTCGGCGGCTCTGCTGATGCGGTCGGCCGGCGACAACCACCCGGACGGCCTCGGCAACGGGTCCGGCCAGCTGGGGCGCAATCTCATGCTGCACAACAACTCGTCGCTGATCGCCTTCTCGACGACGCCCAACCCGACGAAGTTCCAGAAGACGCTCGGCATCAACGACTACTACCACGCAGATCCGAAGAGCGAGTTCCCGTTCCCGCTCGGTGCGATGCAGATGCTCGGCAAGAGCGATGCCACGCTGATCGCGTTCGACGTCAAGGACCACCCGGACCCCGCCGAGGTAGCCCGGCACGCCCTCGACTTCTGGCTCACGACTGAGGACCTGCCGCTGCCCGACAACCGCGTCACCGTCGACGCCGACGGGGCGATCAGCCTGAGGTACACGCCGACCAACCTGGAGGCGCACCGCCGGCTGAGGCAGAAGTTCGAGAGCCTGCTCTCGACGATGCAGTGCCGGGACGAGGTGTACGAGAACCTGTCCTACGTCGGCGGCAGGCTCGGGATCGCCGGGGTCGCCCACCAGAACGGCACCGCCCGGTTCGGCACCGACCCGTCGACGTCCGTCCTCGACCTCGACTGCCGGCTGCACGAGGTGGACAACGTGTACGTCGCTGACTCGAGCTTCTTCGTGTCGAGCACGGCGGTGAACCCCACGCTGACGATCATCGCCAACGCCCTGCGGGTGGCCGAGAAGGTGGCGAACCGGCTCGGTGCCAGCACCCTCGCCGAGCCGGTCACCCGACCGGTGCTGCCTGTCCAGGGGCAGGTGCTGACGCTGACGTCCGCCGGTGCGGGGGCGAGCGCCTGATGACGGTCACGTCACCGCCCGGCGGTGTGCCGGTCCAGGCGTCCGGCTTCACGGCGTACGACTCGTCGTTCCGCCGTGTCACCGGTCGCTCGCCGCTGCTGGCCAAGGTCGTGGACGTCGACGCGCACGAGGGTCCTGTCTACCTGGCGGGCTCGGACGCGCTGTACTTCACCACGCTGCCGCGGGTGCGCCGTGAGGCCGGCCTGGACGTCCCGCTCGTGGACATCCGCAAGGTCGTCCTGGACGGCTACCGGTTCCCCGTCGGGCGTGAGCGGGTGTCCGTGGTCCGCCCGCAGGCGAACGCGGCGAACGGCATGTTCCTGTCGCGGGACGGCCGGCTGATCGTGTGCGAGCAGGGCAGCTGGTTCCAGCCGGCCCGGCTCAGCCTGGTCGACCCGGTGACCGGTGCGGCGGCGGGACTGGTGGACCGGCGCGGCGGCGCCCGGCTCGGCTCGCCCAACGACGTCGTCCAGCGACATGACGGCACCATCTGGTTCACCGATCCGTCCTACGGGTTCCTCCAGGGCTTCCGGCCGCGACCCGAGCTGCCCGACGCCGTCTACCGGCTGGACCCGTCGACCGGCTCGCTCGCCGTGGTCGACGACTCGTTCGACAAGCCCAACGGGGTGGCCTTCTCCCCGGACGGCTCGGTGCTCTACGTCACCGACAGCGGGGCCAACCACGAGCCCGGCAGCTACGACCCCGGCCGTCCGCACCGAGTCGTCGCGCTGGATGTCGACGGCCGCGGGTCCGTGAGCGGACGCCGAGTCCTGGCCGACATCAGCCCGGGCTTCCCCGACGGCGTCACGACGGACGAGGAGGGGCGGGTCTACGTCTCGTCGCCATCCGGCGTCCAGGTTCTTACCCCCGACGGTCGTCCGCTCGGGCAGATCGACGTGCCCGGCGCCGTGAACTTCACGTTCGGCGGACCGGCGGGCGACGTCCTGTACATCACCGCAGACACTGCCGTCTGGGCGGCCGTGCTCGACACGAGAGGAGCGTGACCGCCATGACCGCGGTCCGTACGCGCAGGATCCTGGACACCGCCGGCACCGACGCGGTCCTGACGGCTGCCGAAGAGTTCGCCGCCGACAAGAAGTACCGCGTCGTCATCGCCGTCGTCGACGCGTCCGGCCGGCTGCTCGCGCTGCGGCGCACCGAGGATGCCCAGCTGGCGAGCGACCAGGTCGCGATCGACAAGGCGCGTACCGCGGCGATCTTCGTACGGCCGAGCCGCGAGATCGAGGAGCAGGTCAACGGCGGCCGGCTCGGGGGACTGGCGTTGCACGGCGCCCGGGCGCTGATCGGCGGCATCCCACTTGTCGTCGACGGCGAGGTCGTCGGAGCGATCGGGACCAGCGGCGAGACCACCGGGCAGGACGAGTCCGTCTCGCTCGCGGGAGCCGCGGCCACGTTCAGCACTCGCGAGGTGCCCGCCCTGTCGCAGTCCTCCGCACGGGCAGCCGCCGACGCAGCCGCAGCGGTGGCGACGGCACGTGGGGTGGCCCCGGTGGTGGCAGTCGTCGACGCCGGCGGCGACCTCGTCCACCTGTGGCGGCCAGACGCGGCGCAGGTCGCGAGCGTCGGCGTCGCTACCGACAAGGCGCGCACGGCTGCGCTGTTCCGCCGGCCGAGCAAGGACTTCGAGGACCAGGCGTCCGGCGGTCGTCCGGCCGCATTGCACCTGGCCGGCGCCGTCCCCCTCCAGGGGGGAATGCCGATCACGGTCGACGGTCACGTCGTGGGCGCGGTAGGCGTCAGCGGCGCCTCGTCGGCCGACGAGGACCAGGAGATCTCGGTCGTCGGCCAGCTGGCCGGGGAGGAGGCGGCCGGCGGCGCAGGCTCCCACGAGGCGGTGTTCTTCCCACGGCAGGTGGTGCGCGAGAAGTTCGAGACCGGGGGACTGCTGGTCGACACCGCCGGCTACAAGGTCGACGCCGGACGACGCACTGCGCCCGGAGAGGTGGAGCTGCACGACGACGTCGTCGACATCATGCACGTGGTCGAAGGGGCGGCCACCGTGGTGGCCGGCACGGCGACCCATGAGCTGGGCGAGGGCGACGTCCTGGTGATCCCCAACGGCGTCCCGCACCAGTTCGTCGACGTGTCGGAGCCGTTCCTGTACTTCGTGGCCAAGGTCGAGGCGTGAGGTGACCGTGATGGCCACCGTGCACACCCTGACAGCCAACCTGCCGCGCCCCACGCAGCTGCTGTCCGGTCGCCCCGACGCGGTCGTCGACCTGCAGACAGACGAGGGCGCGGCACTGGTCGGCGCGGTCTGGCGCTACAGCGACGCCCGGGTCGAGGAGATCGACTTCGTCGAGGTCGGGTCGGCGGCCGACCCGCTCGGCCCCGGGGACGTGCCCAACCGCACGTACGACGTCGTCCCGCACGCCGGCGCGTCCGACTTCGACGACTCGGCCTGGGAGGTGCTCGCGCCAGTGGACACGATGCGCCGGCTCAGCACCGGGAAGGTCTGCTTCAACTGGTACCGGACCGAGGTCACTGTCCCCCGGCGGGTCGGCGACCTGGACCCGACCGGCGCCACCGTCGTCTTCGAGGTCGTCGTCGACGACTACGCCGAGGTGTGGGTCGACGGCGTGCTGCCCGCCGCGCTCGGCGACACGGGTGGCCAGGTGGCAGCCGGGTTCAACGCCCCCAACCGGGTCGTCCTCACGACCGACGCCCGTCCGGGCCAGACCTTCAGCATCGCCGTGTTCGGGATCAACGGCCCGATCTCCGTGGCCCCGCAGAACTACATCTGGCTGCGCAACGCCGTCCTCGACTTCTTCGCGCCGGACAGCGCCGGGGCGGTCGAGCGAGCCGACTACCAGGTGACCAGGGCGGACGCCGGCATCGACCGGCTGCTGCCGGCCGGGACGCCGCTGGAGCGGGTCGCGGGCGGCTTCGAGTTCACCGAGGGGCCGGTCTGGGCGCCGGACGGCGCGCTGCTGTTCAGCTCGCCCAACACCAACCAGGTCTACCGTCTGGCCGGGACCGGGGCTCTGACGGTGTTCCGCTCGCACAGCGGCTACACCGGGGTCGACATCGGCCGCTACCACCAGCCGGGGTCCAACGGCCTGACGTTCGACCCGGCGCGCCGGCTCACCCTGTGCCAGCACGGCAACCGACGAGTCGTGCGGGTCGAGCCGCACGGGAACGTCACGGTCATGGCCGACCGGTTCGAGGGCAAGCGGCTCAACAGCCCCAACGACCTCGTCTACCGCTCCGACGGCACGCTCTACTTCACCGACCCGCCGTTCGGGCTGCCCGAGGTCTTCGACGACCCCAAGAAGGAGCTGGCCTTCAGCGGCGTGTTCCGTGTCAAGGCCGGCGAGGTGTCGCTCGTCGACGACTCGCTGGCGGGTCCGAACGGCCTCGCGTTCTCCCCCGACGAGCGCTACCTGTACGTCGGCAACTGGGACCCGGACAGCAAGGTCGTCATGCGCTACGACGTCGCTCCGGACGGCAGCACGTCGGCCGGAACGGTGTTCTTCGACATGACGGCCGCCGAGGGTGAGGACGCCATCGACGGCATCAAGGTCGACGAGCTCGGCAACCTCTGGGTCTGCGGGCCGGGCGGGGTCTGGGTCGTCTCGCCGGAGGCCCGCCACCTCGCCACGATCCGGCTGCCCGAGGACCCGCACAACCTCGCCTGGGGTGACGACGACGGTCGCGGGCTCTACATCACGGCGCTCACCAGCGTCTACCGGCTGCGGACCGCCGTCCCCGGCATCCGCCCCCACCTGGAGGAGACATCATGAGCAAGGGACTGACCGTGGGCGCGGTGCTGCCCGACTTCGAGCTGCCCGACGACGCCGGCGTCACTCATCGCCTGTCCGAGCTGCAGGGCGACGACGCCCTCGTGCTCCAGCTGGGCCGCGGCGAGCACTGCCCGCGAGAGCGGCAGCACCACAAGGAGCTGCTCCGGCTCCAGGAGCTGGTGCCGGTCGCCTTCACCAAGCTCGTCACGATCCTGCCCAACGACCTGCACGACACCAACAAGATGCGGACCGCCACCGGCGCCTGGTGGACCTTCCTGTGCGACACCGACCTCGAGGTCCAGCGCGCCCTGGAGATCGACGAGTACACGGACCTGCACCACCCCGCTACCGTTCCGCACACCGTGGTGCTCGCACCGGGGCTTGTCGTCGACAAGGTCTACTGCGGCTACTGGTTCTGGGGCCGCCCTTCGGTGGACCAGCTCTGGGCCGACCTGCAGGACCTGTTCCGCCGTACGAAAGCCGACTTCGACCCGACCACCGCGGAGGCCCGGGCGGCCTGGGCGGCCCAGCAGGCCGCGGACGCAGAGGCGGTCCCGGCACCGCGTGCCGGGGCCACCCGGGGCACCCGGAAGCGGAAGGTCGCCGCATCCCGCTGAGGATCGCTGCCGGCGGCCGGCTCGGGCACCCGTCCCGTCGGTCCGACACTGGATGTTCACGTCGGGCCGCGAGGGGTCTACCTTCGAGACGGACCAGGTGGCGGCGCAGCACACCGAGGTCGCTCCCGCCGGGACCTTGGGAGGCGATCCAGATGATGCCCAGTGATCCCCGTGACCCCACGGGTGTCCAGGTGCCCGACGGGGCCGCGGAAGCACCCGCGGCGCCGATAGAGAAGCGACGGGAACCGACTCCGAGCCGGCGACGACTCACGGCGTTCCGCGTGCTTGCGGTCCTGCCGATTCTGCTCTTCCTGGTGAACGGCACCAACCTGCTGGCTCCCTGGGCATTCGTGATCACCCCCGACGAGGCGAACCCGGAGCCGCACCGGTGGTTCTTCGCGGTGTCCGCCGCTGCGGATCTCTTCTTGCTCGTGAGCTTCGCCGGTCTGGTCCTGCGCCCCCGCCTGACCGCTCTCGCGGCGACGGTCGCCATGAGCCTGGCCGTCGTGGCGGTCACGATCGTGCCCCTCCAGCCGGAGTTCCTCTTCCTGCTCGCCTTCATCGTGCCGGCTGTCGTCGCCTATCCGTACTGGCGTGACCTGCGCGACCTGCGCGGCTGGTGGTCCGGGGCCTGGCGCCCGCTTCTGGCGTTCGGGCTAGCGGTGGGCCTTGTCGTGCTCGCGACGTCGGTCGTCGCGATGCGCCGACAGATCGTCAACGACGACTCCGTCGCGGATGCGAACTGGTGGAACGACTACGCCGAGCATTCTGCCGACATTGCGCTCGTCGGTCTGATCGCGGTCAGTCGCGCGCCCGGCAGCCTGATCTTGCGCGGCACGCTGAGCGCAGTGTGGGTGTACCTCGGCGCCGTCGCCGCGTTCGTCCTGCCGGATGCTTCCGGCAGCTGGGGGGTGGCCGGTGGCACCGCGGCGATCGCGATCGGCATCGTCTTCGGCCTGGCGACCTGGCGGGGATCCACCCCGCCGGTCCGGCGGCTGCCACGCCAGCGCGGGGCACCAGCCGCACCCGACTGAGTCCGTCGGGTGGAGGGGGAGATGCGCTTGACCCAGAGCCGGATCGCCCGACCCGGCCGGGGCAGGCCGATCCGGTGCCGGAGCGGCAGCATCCAGCTAGGCTCGGCGCCGAACCGCCCCTTCCGAGGAGCCAGGAGGTGAACGCGATGAGCGGACGTGTCGTGCACTTCGAGATTCCCGCCGACGACCCCGCGCGGGCGCAGGAGTTCTACCGGTCTGCGTTCGGCTGGAAGATCGACTCCATGCCGGACATGGGGTACGCGATGTTGAGCACGACCTCCACCGACGAGCGGGGGGCGCCCGCCGATCCCGGGGCGATCAACGGCGGGATGCTCAGGCGTCAGCCGCCGTGGACCACCCCGGTCGTCACCATCGAGGTGGACGACATCGAGGTGGCGCTGAAGACGATCGGCTCGCTCGGCGGCGCGACCGCTCGGGAGAAGATGCCCGTCGGTGACATGGGATTTGCCGCCTACTTCACCGACTGCGAGGGAAACCTGATGGGGCTCTGGCAGAACGCCGGCTGAGTGGGGCGGCCCCGGGCGGGTCAGCGTGGGGGGCAGCCGTTGTGGGAAAGGGACTCCGCCCCTCCACAGGAGTAGTCGGACGGCTGATGGTGTCGGACCTGCACGCGGCCGACGTCACCTCCCTGCGAGAGGTGCGGGTACGGCGCTGATCAGGCGCGACAGGTCGTCGTCGTCGTTGTAGTAGTGCACGGACGCACGGACCAGGTCGGGCAGGTTGCGGGCCGGGAGGTCGAGCCGGGCGTAATCGACGAGGGACACGCTCGTGTTCACCCGGCGGGCGGAGAGCGCCCGCGCCACGTCGTCGGCGGCCACGCCGTCGACGGTGAAGGTGACGATGCCGCAGCGGCGCTGCCCCTTGTCGTGCACGTGCACCCCCGGCAGTGCGCCGAGGCGGGTGCGCAGCGTGTCTGCCAGCAGGGTCACCCGGTCCTCGATGGCGTCCAACCCCAGGTCGAGCGCGTAGCCGACGGCGACGCCGAGGCCGATCTTCCCGGCGTAGTTGGTCTCCCAGTTCTCGAAGCGGCGGGCGTCCGGGCGGATCTGGTACTCGTCCGGCGCGGTCCAGGTGGCGGCGTGCAGGTCGAGAAACGGCGGTTCCAGCTCCGGGACGAGGCTGCGCCGGACGTACAGGAAGCCGGTGCCGCGGGGGCCGCGCAGGTACTTGCGTCCGGTTCCGGCCAGGATGTCGCAGCGGATGCGCCTGACGTCCACCGGCAGCTGGCCCAGCGACTGGCAGGCGTCGAGCAGGAAGATGACCCCCGCTGCGCGGGTAAGGGCGCCGATCGCCTCGGCCGGGTTGACGAGTCCACCTCCGGTGGGGACGTGGGTGATGGCGACAAGCCGCACCGGCCCGGCCCGGTCGTCCCGGAGTCGTGAGGCGAGGTCGTCCAGGGACACCTGTCCGTGCTCGTCGTCCTCCACGACCTCCACGACCGCACCGGTGCTCCGGGCGACCTGCAGCAACGCGATGACGTTGCTCGCGTACTCCGCTCGGGCGGTGAGGATGCGGTCGCCCCGCGCGAACCGCATGGCGTAGAACGCCATGTCCCAGGCCCGGGTGGCGTTCTCCACGACGGCGATCTCGTCGGGGTCGCAACCGACCAGCCGGGCCAGGTTGACATACGTCGCCTCCAGCGCGTCGACCGCGGCGGCCGCGGCCTCGTACCCGCCGGTCTCTGCCTCCGCACGGAGGTGTCCGATGACGGCGTCGGTGACCTGCACCGGCGGCAGAGCCGCACCGGCGTTGTTCAGGTGGGCGACGTTCGCGGTACCCGGGGTGTCGCGCCGGGCCCGATCGACATCGATGCTCATCCCGGCACGCTAGACCTCGTATCGGCAGGTTCGTCGGCTCCCCGGGACCGGGCAGCTCGGCCTACCCTGGCCGCATGCGACGGGTCCTGAGAGCTGCGGTCCTGATGTACCTGCTGGCGGCACTCACCGGGAAGGTGCTCGAGGCCGCCGGGATGTCCCGCTGCGGGTGCTCCGCCGACTGCTGGTGCCGCCGGCCGGGTCTGTCAGCCTTCCGGTGGGTCTTCCCCGCGGGTCACCGGTAGTCCCACCTGCGAACGGGGACGGCGTCCCCCTGCTCGGCCCTCCCGGGTGAGCCGGTGGACGGCCCCGGCGCTCAGGGGCGTAGTGAGAAGGGCGGGTACTGGTCGGTGACCAGGATGTAGGCGTAGCCGACCACCCTGTTGTGCCAGCGGATCACGCCTTCCACGTAGTCGAAGAGCCCGCGAGGGTAGCGGCCGGTGAACAGGATCGCGAACCACGCCCCGATCACCACGAACACCGCGCCGAGGTACAAGAAGACGAGCACCACGAAGTGCGGGATCGCGAGAAACCACTTCACCAGCGGGAGCCAGCGGTTCAGCCCCTGCTTCGCGTCCGGGTAGTCGAACCCCAGACGGACCGACTGCTCCTCGTCGGTCGATGGGTACCGGTCGTCCATCAGCGCGACGTACACACCGACCCGGTTGCTGAAGCGCAGCAGCTCGAGGTTCCAGTCGAACCACCAGCGTGGGTACTTCTGCCGGAACACGATCATGAACAGCGGCGGCAGGAAGAGCAGCCCTGTGCCACCGACCGCGATGACGGTGGTGCTCGACCCCTCGCCGAAGTCCCCGCCCGGGTAGCCGCCGATGCTCGAGATCACGATCGCGATCGGGATGACAGTGAGGATGCGGAAGGCGGTGGAGAGCCGGTCGAGGTCACGGTCGGGGTAGTCGACCGAGAACTGCACAGGATGATCGCCGTTCATGGGGTCGATCCTCTCGGCTTCGGACGGGCACTGCAGGACACCCCCCACCCTGCTCGTGACCGCGGCGCCTGGCAACGCCTGCCCGGTCCGGTGCGTGTCCAGTGTCTCGGGCCGTCCAGTCGGCTCACATGGTGGTCGCGGTCATCGGCTCCCGGTCCCGCGGTGCCGGGATCTCGGGCGTCGCGTCGCCGCGCAGGAGGCCGAGCGCCACGAGCGGGAAGACGAGCACCGACAGCAGCCCGGCCGTGACCATGGCGGCGCCGGTGACCGGGGAGATCCGGTCCAGCTCCACGCCGATCTGTGCGGCGGCGACGATGAACGGCAGCGACGTGGCCTGCAGCAGCGCGACCGCGAGGGTCGACCGGCCGCCGAGCGCCCGCAGCTGCAGCAGGGCAGGCAGACCGCGCATGGCGAGCAGGGCCAGCAGGAACACCGGCACGCGCAGCAGGGCCGACGGCTGGTCGAACAGTCCCTGCAGGTCCAGCCGCGCGCCGCTGCTCACGAAGAAGACCGGGATCAGGAAGCCGAACCCGATCGCCTCGAGCTTGGTGCGGAACGCCGGGTGGGTCGACGAGTCACGGTCGACCAGCCCGACGACGACTCCGGCGAGGAACGCGCCGAGGATGCTCTCGAGTCCGACCCGCTCGGCCAGCGCGGTGAAGGCCACCAGCAGGACCACGGCGAACCGCACCCGGATCTCGGCGGTGGTGTCCTGCAGCCGGACCAGGACGTCACCGAGACGCATCGTGCGTCCCGCCCGGGACACGACGACTCCGGTCACGACGACGAGCAGCACGAACAGCCCGAGCAGCGACAGCCGGCTCCCCGTGCTGCTGTCGGAGGCGGAGAACAGCAGGGAGAGCAGCACGATGGCGGCGAAGTCCGCGACTGTGGCTGCGAGGATGGCGCTCTGCCCGATGCGGCTCTCGGCCTGGCCGGAGTCCTTCAGGACGGGCACGACAAGCCCCAGCGACGTCGCCGACAGGGCGATGACGACCAGGACCGGGCTGCTGACCCAGCCTGCCGCGTCCAGCGCCAGCCCGACGGGCACTCCCAGGGCGAGAGTCACGAGGTAGCCGACCACCGCCCCGCGCAGCAGCGCGCCCTTCAGCCGGCGCACGTCGATCTCCAGGCCGGAGAGGAACAGCAGGAAGGCCAGCCCGATCAGGCTGAGCACCTGCACGGGCAGGTCCACCTCGACCCAGCCCAGCACGGCCGGGCCGAGCGCGATCCCGGCGACAAGCTCGAGAACGACCGAGGGAAGGCGCAGCCGGGGTGCGAAGCCCAGCGTCAGGGGCGCCAGGGCGCCGACCAGGACGACGAGGAACAGGTTGTCGAACGACACGTCGGGCATGGCAGGCTCCTCAGAGTCCGTAGGTCTCGAGGAGGCGCAGCCATACCTCGCTGACGGTGGGGAAGGACGGGACGGCGTGCCACAGCTGCGACAGGGGCACCTGAGCGGCGACGGCGACTGTCGCCGAGTGCAACAGCTCCTGGACGCCGGGCCCGGTGAACGTGGCGCCGACCACGACGCCGCGGGCCTCGTCGACCACGAGCTTGCTGGTGCCGCGCACGCCGTTGCCTGAGGTGTACGCACCGGCGACGTCACCGGTCCCGTAGGTGACGGCACGCACGTCGAGACCGGCGGCGAGCGCCTCGGCCTGGGTCCGGCCGACGGCGCACACCTGAGGGTCGGTGAAGGTCACGCGGGGGACGGCGCTCGCGCTGGCGCGGTCCCGGACGTCCTTGCCCAGGATGACGTCGCCGGCGATCCGCGCCTGGTACTTGCCCATGTGGGTGAGGGGTGCCAGCCCGTTGACGTCACCGACGGCGTACAGCCATCCACCGTCGACCCCGACGGCGCGGAGCCGGTCGTCGACCTCGACCGCTGCGCCGGGCTCGAGCCCAACCGTCTCCACCCCGAGGCCGTCGGACGCGGCCCGACGACCGGCGGCGACGAGCAGCTCGTCGCCCACGACGCTGCTGCCGTCCTCCAGCTCGATCGTGACCGGGCCGTCCGGCTGTGCGCGGTCGACCGAGCGCAGCCGGGCGGAGACCACGACCGTCACGCCGTCCTCCTCGAGTCCCGCCTTCACCTCGTCACCGGCGAACGGCTCCTCGCGCGGCAGCAACCGGGGGCCGACCTCCAGGACGGTCACCTCCTCGGCGCCGAGGCGGCGGAACGCCTGGGCAAGCTCGACGCCCACGGCTCCACCACCCAGGACCACCAGCCGGCGCGGCACGGACTTCGCTGCCGTGGCGTCTCGGTTGTCCCACGGCCGCGACTCGGCCAGGCCCGCCACCTTGGGCAGCCGCGGACGCGTGCCGGTCGCCAGCACAACGGCCCGCCGGGCCCGGACCTCGCGGACCTCGCCGCCCGTCGCCACGGCGACAGTCCGTACCCCCGTCAACCTGCCGTCACCGCGAAGCAGGTCGATGCCGTTCTCGGCCAGCCAGGGCAGCTGTCCGCTGTCAGACCAGCTGCTGGTCATGTAGTCGCGCTGCGCGAACGCTGCAGCGGCGTCGACCCGGCCGATGACCGCCTCGGCCGCGCCCGGCACCCGCCGTGCGGCCGCCAGCACGTCACCCGGTCGGATGAGGGTCTTGCTCGGGATGCAGCCCCAGTAGCTGCACTCCCCGCCGACGAGCTCCCGCTCCACGAGGGCGACCGAGAGGCCGCCGGCCGCGCAGCGACCGGCTGCGTTCTCGCCTGCCGGGCCGCCACCGATCACCACGACGTCGTAGCTGTTCATCTGCGCTCCGTCCCGGTCGCGCCGCGTTCCGTTACGCGCGGACGGCTGCCAGCGTCGCAACCCCGATCGCGACCACGGCTACGCCCGACACCTGCAGCCGGGTCAGCCGCTCGCGAAACAGCAGGAACGCCGCGATCGCCGCGAGCCCGGCGAACTGCGAGGCCAGCACGGCGGCCACGGCGAGCCCGTGCCGAGCGCCGGCGGTGAACGCGGCGAACCCCAGGACCTCGCAGAGTCCTGCCACCACCACCAGCGGTGCCGCCCGCCGGGTGAGGGCCAGTTGCCCCCGGGCCACCAACGGCAGCGCGATCGCCACCACGCCGATGAGCCGGGCCGGCAGCAGAACCCAGGCGACGGGCAGGTCGACGCTGGCGCGGCCGGTCGCGTACAGGCTCGCGCCGAAGGACACCGCCGCGAGCCCCGCCAGCACGACCGGGCGACGGCCGGGTCCCGCCGAGCCCGTGGGCTCCGGGACGTCGGTCGTCGGCCCGGAAGCGGCGAGAGCCACCCCCACCGCGATCACCGGGAGCAGCCACGCTGCCGCAACCTCCAGGCGCTCCCCGGCGGCGACCGAGGCCAGCGCGGCGATGGCCCCCTCGGTCGACAGCACCGGCGCGATCACCCCGACCTTCCCGAGCCGCAGTGCCGAGTACGCCAGCAGCAGGCCACCGACGTTCCCGCCGCCGGCGACCAGCAGCCAGCCGATCTCGTCCCCCTGGAACGACGGGACCTCCTGGAGGGCCAGCGCTGGCAGCAGCACGACAAGGCCGGTCAGCATCACCCAGGCGAGGACCGACGACGGGGGGACCATCCGGGACGTCCGCGAGGAGCAGAGGGTGGCCGTCGCGAAGAACGCGGCCGCCGCCAGACCTCCGAGGAGCGCCACCGCGTCCCTCAGAACCCTGCCACGGGCCAGGGCTTGCCGCTGTAGCGCTGCGTGACCGGGCCGGGCACCGGCGACGTCCGGCCGAACAGCCCCGCGCCCACCCGAAGGACCTCGGCATGGCCGACGCGGCCGAAGGGGTCGTCCCGGAGCGACCACGGCCGGGACCGGCGGACGGTGACCGCCCCGGAGAAGTGCGACGAGTCCCGGACGAACGTGCTGACGCCGTCCGGAGGAAGCTCGGAGAGCACCGCACGCAGCGCGCCGGACACGGCCGGGTCGTCGAACAGCGGCGACCGGTCGCGGGGGAGCAGCACCAGGGAGACCCACGCCTCGTCGCCGCCGGAGTCCACCAGCCGGTCGTCCATCCGTACGGCGGCGGCCACCGGCTTCCTGCCCGCCGGCCAGACCGCCAGCACCCCGGCGTCGGCGCCGTCGGGCGTCATCGCCGGAGCCGAGGCGAGGACGCCGCCGGTCACCCCGTCGGGGGTCGCGACGCGGGCGAACCAGCACCAGCTCACGCCGGCACCTCCCAGTCCGGACGGAGGTCTGCAGTGACCGCCCGCAGGTCGCGGCGAAGGTCCTCCGCTGTGGGCCGGCCCCAGAACCAGTACCCGTTGTACACCGCGTGGATGGTGCGGTCGGGGTACAGCGTGAATGCCGTCGGCACGTAGGGCCGGTAGACCGTGTCCGTGGTCTCGAGCAGGCCGAGGCCCTCGACGTAGCGGCGCTCGTGGTCGGACAGGAACGTCCACCGGGCGCCGAGGCCCGCCCGGAACGCCGACTGCTCGGTCGACGTGTCGATGCTCACCGACACCAGCCGGGAGTACGCCACCTCCATCTCGTCCTGCAGCCTGGCCAGTCCGCGGAAGAAGGCCTGCTCCTTCGGGCACCACCAGCCCCGGAAGAAGGTGAGTACGAGGGGGTCGCCGTCGGCGAGCTCGGACAGGGTCCGCACCACGCCGGCGTGGTCGGGCAGCTCGAGATCGGGGAAGGTCTGGCCGGGCACGAGGTCGGGATGCATGATCATGCGTCTCGCCCTCCCGGCCCGCGTTACGCGTAACGAGCGGGTGGCTGCCGGGACTGTCCCACTGCATCGCGCGGCTGAAGCGCACCAGCCCCGTACCGCCCAGACCGAGTGGAGCCCCCATGTCGAGGACACCGATCGCCGACCACGCCCTGCTCTCCGACCGGCACTCCAGCGCCCTGGTCGACCGGTCCGGCTCGGTCGAGTGGCTCTCGTTCCCGCGCTTCGACAGCCCGTCGGTGTTCGGCCGGCTGCTGGGCCAGGACGCGGGGCACTGGCAGGTCCGGCCGACGGGTGACTGGACCAGCAGCCGCCGCTACGTCGACCGGAGCCTGGTCCTGGAGACCACCTTCACGACAGCCGGTGGAACCCTGGTGCTCACCGACCTGCTCGCGATGGGCGAGGACAATGGCGGGCACCGGCTCGGCGCCGAGGTCCCGCACCTGCTCGTCCGGCGGCTCGAGTGCACCGCCGGGAGCGTCGAGGTGGAGGTCGACTACGCGCCGCGGCCCGAGTACGGACTGGTCGTGCCGCTGCTGGCCGAGGTCGAGGGTGGCGTGACGGCGCGTGGTGGCGCCGAGTGGCTGGTCCTCACGTCCCCGGTCGCCCTCGAGCTCGCGGACGGGCACGGGACATCGCGGCACACCCTGGCGGCCGGAGACGTCGTCCACCTCGCGCTGCACCGGTCGACGCTGGAGGAGACACCGGCTCGGGTCTGGACCCAGGACGAGCTGGCGGCCGTGGCGGACCGCACCGTGAGCGCATGGGTGTCGTGGTCGGAGCTGCACCAGTCGTACGACGGACCATGGGCCGACCTCGTGCACCACAGCGGTCGGGTGCTGCAGGGTCTGTCGTTCCAGCCCAGCGGCGCGATCGTGGCCGCCGCGACGACCTCGCTGCCCGAGGGTGTCGGGGGCGAGCGCAACTGGGACTACCGCTACTCGTGGGTCCGTGACGCGAGCTTCACCATGGAGGCCCTGTGGGTCGCCGCGTGTCCCGACGAGGCGGAGGACTTCTTCGCGTTCATGACCACGGCGGCAGCGTCGTCGATCGGGCCGGGCCGTTCGCTGCAGATCATGTTCGGCATCGGCGGCGAGCACGACCTGACCGAGCGCGAGCTCCCGCACCTCGAGGGCTGGTGCGACAGCCGGCCGGTCCGGGTGGGCAACGGCGCCTGGGACCAGACCCAGATCGACGTGTACGGCGAGCTGCTGGGTGCGGCGCACCGGCTGGCCGACCAGCTCGAGCGGATCGACGACCAGACGAAGGCCTTCCTCGTGGCCTGCGCGGACACCGCTGCCGAGCGGTGGACGGAGAAGGACCAGGGGATCTGGGAGGTACGCGGCGACCCGCGACACTTCCTCTACTCCAAGGTCATGTGCTGGGTCGCCCTGGACCGGGCCATCGCGCTGGCGCCTGTCATCGGCGGCGAGGACCGGGTGCGGTCGTGGGCGGCTGCCAAACAGCAGATCTTCGACCTTGTCGTGACGGACGGCTGGAGCGACGATGCCAAGGCCTTCACCCAGTACGTCGGCTCCGACCAGCTGGACGCGTCGAACCTGATGATGGCCATCGTCGGTTTCCTGCCGGCCGACGACCCGCGCATGCTCGCGACGATCGACGCGACGGAGGCCCGGCTGACCGACGAGCGAGGACTGGTCTACCGCTACCGGACCGAGGGTGGGGTGGACGGCCTCGCCGGCGAGGAGGGGACATTCCTGCTGTGCACGTTCTGGCTGGCCCAGGCACTCGCGCTGTCCGGTCAGGTCGACCGCGCCACCCGCGTCTTCGAGCGGGCGGTCGCCTTCGCCAACGACGTGGGACTGCTGGCCGAGGAGGTCGACCCGGAGACGGGGGCGATGCTGGGCAACTTCCCCCAGGCCTTCAGCCACATCGGCCTGGTCAACGCCGCCTGGGCCATCAGCGAGGCGTCCCGCCGGCAGACGGCGTAACGCGTTGAGCGCCGCGACGACGGTTGTCTGCTGGCCAGGCGCGACTAGTGTCCGGACCAGGAGCGAGATCGGAGGCCGACTGATGCAGCCGCAGGCATCCGGGACCGGGACGCGGGCCACTGATGTGGCCGGGACGACGGTGCCCGCGCCGCGCGTCCCGGCGCCCGACGACGACGAGCTCGTGCGACGGCTGCGCCAGGGCGACGAACGCGCTTTCGCCGACGTGGTGGGGACGTGGTCGCCGATGATGCTGCGGGTCGCGCGGGGACACCTGTCCACCGACGCGTCCTGCGAGGAGGTGGTGCAGGAGACGTGGTTGGCCGTCGTCCGAGGGCTACCCGGATTCGAGGGCCGCTCGTCCCTGCGGACCTGGGTCTTCCGCATCCTCACCAACCAGGCCAAGACCCGAGGTGTCCGAGAGGCGCGCACGATCCCGCTGTCGTCGTGGGGGCCCGGTGGCGACGACGCGCCCGCGGTCGACCCCGACCGGTTCCGGGGGCCTGACGACGACTTCCCCGGCGACTGGCAGCCCTGGGGCCGTCCGACGACCTGGGAGCCCGGCCCGGAGCAGTCGGCGGTGGCCGCGGAGATCAGGGTGCTGCTGGCCGAGGCGCTGCACGGCCTGCCGGAGAGGCAGCGCACGGTGGTCACCCTGCGAGACGTCCACGGGCTGAGCTCGGACGAGGTCAGTGACCTTCTCGGTGTCACGGCGGCCAACCAGCGGGTGCTGCTGCACCGGGGCCGCGCGAAGGTGCGCACCGCCCTCGAGAGCTACTACCGGTCCACCGAGGAGGTGAGGTCGTGACGGATGTTCCGGCCCCGGGGCTCACCATCACCTGCCAGGAGCTCGTGGAGCTCGTCACGGACTATCTCGAGGGGCAGCTCGACGGGGCGACCCGGGCGGAGGTGGACGCGCACCTGGCCCTCTGCCCGGGCTGCGACGTCTATCTCGCCCAGATGAGGACCACCATGGACCAGCTCGGGCACGTCCCGGTCGAGTCGCTGAGCGAGCAGGCCCAGTCCGAGCTCCTGTCCGCGTTCCGCACGTTCCACGGCGCGGGCCCCACCGACACCGACTGAGCGCCGGGGACGCCGGTGCTGGCCTGTCAGGAGGTCGTCGAGCTTGTCACCGACTACGTCGAGGGTGCACTTCCGACGGAACGGCACCGTGAGGTGCACGACCATCTGCTCGGCTGCGCAGACTGCCTGCGCTACCTCGGTCAGCTCCAGCTGACGTCCCGCCTGCTCGCCAGCCTGCCTGCGCCCCGGCTGACCGCCGAGCTCGAGGCCCACCTTGCGCGCGCCGTCCGCCATCCCCCGGCGACGGCATGAGCGGCGGCAGGGGCCGACTCAGTTGGCCCGGAGCGATCGGAACAGAGCCAGCGCCTTCTGGCGGTCCCACTTGACCGACGAGCCCACCGGTGTCCGGTAGTTGATGTCCGACACCGGGACGGTGACGCGCTTGCCGCCGCCTCCGGCGACCGCGCGCATGGTGAGGGCGAACCGCACCAGCGACACGGGCCCGTCGCCGTCGTCGATCGTCAGCGCAGTGGTCGCTGCATCACCCAGGCTGAGGACCCGGAACGGGTTGAGCAGTGTCGCCGGGCTGACGGCCTCGTCGAAGACCGCGCCGAGGAACTCCTGCTGGCGCTTGACCCGGCCGAGGTCGCCCTGCGGGTCGAAGTAGCGGGCGCGGACGTAGGCCAGAGCGGTCGGACCGTCCATGTCCTGGCAGCCCTTGGCGACGTTCAGGCCGCTCTTCCTGTCGCGGATGCGGCGAGACGGGCACAGCTCCACACCTCCCACAGCGTCCGTCATGCCGACGAAGCCACCGAAGCCCACCTCGGCGTAGTGATCGACCCGGAGCCCGGTGACGGTCTCGACGGTCCGGGCCAGCAACGGGGCGCCGCCGAAGGCGTAGGCCGCGTTGAGCTTGTTGCGCCCGTGCCCCGGGATCGGGACGTAGGAGTCGCGCGGCAGGCTGACCAGGGTGGGGGCACCGCTGGCCGGCTTGTGCAGCAGGATGATCGTGTCGGTTCGACGGCCTTCCACCTTGCCCAGGTGCAGTGCCTTGACCTGCTCGTCGGTGAGCCCTTCGCGGCTGTCCGAGCCGACGACGAGCCAGTTGGTGCCCGACCCGGCGGTGGGCCGCCCGTCGTAGTCCCGCAGCGCGTCGACCTTCTCGATCCGCGTGTAGAAGAACAGCAGGACGCCGAGGACCAGGACGACGACGAGCAGCAGAGCCAGGAGGACCCGACGGGTCCACCGACCTGGTCCGACCCGGCGGCGCCGCGGCGCAGCCGGGGGCGCAGTGCTGCGACGGTGGTCGACCTGCTGCGTGGCGCCCGGACGTCGCGGCGCCGCCGCCGGGTCACTGCGCCGGCTGGGACCGAGCACCTGGGTCCGCTCGGCGTCCGCCGCGGGACGCGGGCCGTCGCGCCTGTCGCTGTCGGGGCCGCCGTCGCCGGACGGGCCGCCGCGGGACCAGCCCGTCGGCCACTCGTGCGATCCAGCCACGTTGCACCTCGTCGTTCGCGTCGT
Source organism: uncultured Actinomycetota bacterium (assembly GCA_963726615.1). Lineage (GTDB taxonomy): Bacteria > Actinomycetota > Actinomycetes > JACCUZ01 > JACCUZ01 > CAWDZK01. The sequence goes on from CAVSCX010000010.1 coordinate 203,256, forward strand.
TCGCGTCGTTCGCGTCGTTCACGTCGTCCGGGTCGTCCGGGTCGTCCGGGTCGTCCGGGTCGTCGCGTCTTCGCGGCCGGTCCGCCGCCCAGGACCCTTGACCGTACCCTTGCCCCCTGTGACAGACGCAGCGCGCGACACGCAGCAGGGTGACGCACCTCACGCCGGGAAGCCCACCAGCGCGGCCCGCAGCACACTGAGCCGGATCATGACCGTCCTCGACACCAACCTGCTCGGCTCGGTGCACGGCGGGGTGGTCATGAAGCTTGTCGACGACGTAGCCGGCGTCGTCGCCCAGCGGCACTCGGGCGGCGCGGCCGTCACCGCGTCGATGGACGAGATGGACTTCCTCGAGCCGGTGCGCGTGGGGGACCTGGTGCACGCCGCCGGCCAGGTCAACTGGGCCGGCCGGACCTCGATGGAGGTCGGTGTGCGGGTGCTCGCGGAGCCGTGGAACGAGGCCGGGGTCGACCCGGTGCGGGTGGCCACGGCCTACCTGGTGTTCGTCGCGGTCGACGCGGCGGGACGGCCGCGGGCGGTGCCACCGGTGCTGCCCGAGACGGATGAGGACCGCCGCCGGTTCGCCGAGGCGGGGATCCGGCGCGAGCACCGGCTCGCCCGGAGGCAGGCGATCCTGCGTTCTCGGGAGACAGGCGGCGGCTAGGGCGCCGGGCTGCCCGACGGCGAGGCGCTGGCTGTCGCCGACGTGGTCGCCGACGTCGACGCGGTCGGGGCGGCAGCCGAGCCGCTCGTCGGCGTGCTGCTGGGGGTGGGCGACGGCTGCCCGGCACCGGACGCGGCCGGCCGGGTCGGCGACCCCGCACCAGGTGCCGGGGCGGAGGCCGACGAGGATCCCGACGTCGCCGTCGACGGCGTCGTCGCCGTGGATGTTGCCGTAGCCGTAGCCGTAGCCGTAGCCGGCGAGGTGGGGCCGGGCGTGGTCGCCGCCGGGGGCGGAGGCCCTGTCTCGCCGTTCTCGGCCCGCACGATCTCGATGATCTGCTGCTCGAACCCGGAGAGGGTGGTCCGGATCTGGTCCAGCGGGACACCGGTGATGCTGCGGCCGAAGGCCAGCACCTGCTCCCAGACGGCCTCGAGAGCCCTGGTGCCGGCCTCGCTGAGCGGGCCGTCGAGGGTCACGACAAGCTGCTGGGCCAGCGAGAAGGCGACGCACTGCACGCAGTTGTAGTTGACGGCAGCCGACAGGTTCTGCGGGACGACGACGTCGGCCTGTCCGAGGACGAGCACGACCTGGAAGCCGATGGCCACGGCCGCACATCCTCTGCAGCTGGCGAACGCGTAGGCCTCGTTGGTGTTGAGCGCGGCGCCGTCGTCGGCCCACACCAGGGCGAACGCGACGTCGTAGCGCGCCGTGCCGTCGGTGGTGTTCACCGCGAGGGCCTGGTTGTCACCGGTCCCCGGCGCGTCCGGCCGGTCGAACGGGAAGACCCACGTCGGGGCCTCGGCGCTGCCGCCGGCGGCGGGCGCGGTGCCGGACGCGGTGGTGCCGGGTGCGGTGCCGGCTCCCGGGTCAACCCCCGCGGGATCGGCCGGCACCAGGACCAGGGCGAGCCGGGGCTCCGCCTTCGGCGGTGGCTGCTCGTCGCTGGCCCACAGGGTCCGCGCCGCCCCCTGCTGGCCCTCCCGCAGCGACGGCGCAGCGGGCCGCTCGGGAGCGAGGCGGTCCAGGACCGGGAACCGCTGGTAGGCGGCGGCCGGGACGGCGTCGAACACCGTGCCCCGCTCGGTGGGACGGATCGGCCGGTACTTCTGCTCGCCCGGCCACCAGGCGTACGCCAGTCCGCCGAGGAGGGCGAGCCCCGCGACGACCGCCACTGCTCGGCGGCCCGGGTGCCCCGCCGTCCGCCGGCCGACCGACCGGACCGCGCGGCGCAGCACCCGACCGAGCAGGTACACCATCGCCGCGACAGGCAGGGCGATCGCCAGGATCGACACCAGCCGGACGCCGACAGCGCTCCACGCCTGGTCGGACCAGGCCACCGAGAGGGCGTGCGACTGGGCTCCCAGGCTCTCCCATGCTGTGCCGATGGCGCGGGGGAGAGCGACCACCATCATCACCAACGAGACGAGCAGCAGGGGCACGACAAGCAGCACCCAGGTGGTGACGACCGCCCGGGCCCACCAGGTGAGCGGCGAGGGGCGGCGCCAGTTCTGCGGGAGCAGACCCAGCAGGGTCGGCTTGATGTGCGAGTAGAGGTCGGGGACGCCGGTGACGTCAGCGAGGATGTGGTAGCCGTCGAAGCGGACGAACGGTGCCAGCTGGCGCAGCATCTGCAGCACCTGGGCGCCGATGACGAGCAGCAGGGCCTGCCAGTGCGCGACGGCCCAGACGCCGAACATCGCCAGCGCGAACACCGCGTTGAAGTAGAGGCCACCGAGATCGACCCGGACCCGTCCGCCCCGGCCGAGCCGGTAGCTGTCGCTGACCTCGGTGTAGAACGCCGGCCACACCAGGTACAGCCCGGCGCCCATGGCGCCCGGCGTGGCGCCGCCGTAGCGGCAGGCGGCGGCATGGCCGAACTCGTGGAAGCCGGCCGACAGGGCCGTGATCGCGAAGACGAGCAGGAACAGCCCCGGCTGGGTGAACGCGTCCCGGGTCGCCGCGGCCAGGCCCTCGTGGAAGAGCACCCACCCGGCGACCGCGACGAACGCCAGGGTGGAGGCCACCACGACGACCGGGTGGAAGAACATCGCGAAGGGTGCTGTCACCCGGCGGGTGACCGCGGGGTCGGAGACGACGTACTTGAAGCGCACGGCCAGCAGCGGGTTGGCCTTGCGGACCTCCGGCTCGGAGCCGTCCGCGCGCTGCAGGAGGCCGAGCGGCCGGAGCCTGCCGTCGACCAGGTGCCGGAGCTGGTCGGCGCTGACAGAGCGACCGAACTCGGCGCTCACGTCGCCGGCGAGCTCCTCGTAGGTCCGCCGGCCGTCGACCTGCTCGAGCACGAGGTAGAGCAGCCGGGTGAGCTGGACGGTCTGCCCGTCCGCCCGGCGGACCAGCGCGGGGGGCTCGCGGTAGCCGGACCCCTCCAGCCGGCCGATCAGCTCGACGCCGGCCGCCCGCGCGGGCACCTCCGGGGTGGAGGTGCCCGCGCGGGCAGGGGCGTCCGGCGTCGCGGTCACGTCGGCTGGTGGCTGCTACTGACCGGTGCCGGCGGCACCGGCCGAGTCGGCCGGCACCTCGTCGCCCTGGCTGATGGTCGACGTCTGGTCTGCCGTCGCGTCCGCGGACACGTCGTCGAGGTGCTGGTTGATGATCGCGTCCTGCTGGGCCACAGCCGTGGCGACCGAGCCGACCGACCCGACGTTGGCCGACGCGGCGGCGTCGATCGGTGCAGCCACGTTGGCGTTGGCGGCGACGGCCCCGGCGATCGGCGCCGCGACGTCCGCGTCGAGGTTGAGGTCGACGTTCACGTCCAGCAGGTTGCCGTCCAGCATCGAGGCCGGGTCCGAGGTGACCGCGGCCGGGTCGCCCGGGGCCGCCCCGTCGGCCGGGCTCGTCCCGTCGGCCGGGGCCGCCCCCTCGGCAGGGGCCTGGCCCGCGCCGTCCGTCGGCGCGGTGGCGACGCTGTCGCCCTGCCCGATGGCGCTGTCCTGCGGTGCGGTCGCCACTGCCTCGCCGCTGATGCCCTGGTCGATCTGGGCGCTCTGGTCGGCCAGCGCCTGCGCGGTCGAGCCGGCGGACAGGATGTTCGCGCCCACGGCTGCGTTGATCGGTGCCGCGATGTTGGCGTTGGCAGCCACTGCGAGGTCGATGGGAGCGGCGACGTCAAGGCCCAGGTCGAGGTCGGCGTTGAGGTCGAGCAGCGAGATCACCTCCTTGGGCGGCAACGCGGTGCCGGCCTCGGCGGCCAGCTCGTCGTCCGACAGCGGGGTGAGGTCCTTCTCGCTCATGAGCCGTCCTCCCGCACGCGCCCGGCGCGTGCATGGTCATGCGCCTCGAGGACGGCAGTGCTGAGAAGCCCCCGTGACGCGCGGCAGACGCGCGAGCGCGCCTGCCCGGTCCTTGTCTCGGCTCAGGGGTTGCCCGCTGCTCGGAGGCTCAAACTCAGCTGCAGACGTGGTCACCCGCGGTGCGCACGGCGGCGTCGGCCGGAGCCGCCTTGCTCACGCGGACCGCGCGGGTGCCGCCGTATGAGGTGCCGACGACGACCTGCATCGTCCGGCCCAGCCCCGCGACGGGGACCAGCCTGGCACCGGGCAGCGCCGCGGCCACCGTCTTGATGCTCTCGGTGTACCTGGAGTCGAAGCGGACAGTGGTCGGGGCCACGCCGGTGCGGCTCCAGTTGGCGGCCGGGCCGGCCATCGTGAATCCCTCCGCCTCGAGGTCAGCGGCGGCTCGCGAGCCCAGCCCAGGGGTGCCGCCACCGTTGTAGACCTGCAGGTGCACGCCCGACGGCGGGATCGTGGGGACCTGGGCGCGGTCGCGGCCCCGGTGCGGCCGGGCGGTGTCCGCGCTCATCGCGGCGAAGACGGCTCCGGCCGCCTTCTCGTCCCAGAGCGCCACCGCGCCGGCATGGGCGGACCGGTACGACGGGTCCGCGACGGGCACGGTGCGGAAGCGGATGTCGTCGCCGGACACGTGCCGGAGCCGGGTGCCGAGCCGGACCAGCTCGTCCTCGGTGAGCCCCGGGTCGGCGCGGACGGCGGACAGGGCCGCGTCGAGGAAGCGGACCAGGGCCCTCGGGTCGAGCAGGATGTCCCGGCTGGTGGCCCGGTCGACCATCGCGGCGAGGAACCTCTGCTGGCGCTCGACCCGGCCCAGGTCGGCACGGGCGTCGAGGTGCCGGGCGCGGACGTAGGCGAGACCGGTCTCGCCGTCGACGTGGCTGACTCCTGCCGGCAGCCGCAGGCCGGCTTTGCGGTCCCGCAGCCGGGTCGGGCTGCAGACGTCGACGCCGCCGACGGCGTCCACCAGCCGTACGAACCCGAGGAAGTCGACCTCGAGGTAGTGGTCGATGCGCACCCCGGTCGTGCGCTCGACGGTCGCGACGCTGAGGGTCGGTCCGCCGAAGGCGTAGGCGGCGTTGAGCTTGTTGCGGCGCTCGCGGACGTGGTCGCCGTCCCGGGTGACGTGGGCGGGGATCGTGACGTACGAGTCCCGCGGCAGGCTGACGACGTCGACAGTCCCGTGTCGCGCCGACAGGTGCACGAGCAGCATCGTGTCGGCCCGCCGGCCGGCCGCAGTGGCTGCGGTGCCGACGTGCAGCCGCTTCATGTCCGCGCGGGACATGCCGGTCCGGCCATCGGAGCCGACGAGGAGGAACGTGGTGGAGCCGGCCGCCGAGGCCGGCGGGCGGTCGGACAACCCGGCGAAGACGTCGACCCGGTCTATCGAGCGGCTCGACCAGGAGAGCAGCGCGTAGCCGGACGCGCTGACGGCCAGGACGCCGAGCGCCGCCGCCGACGCGACCAGCACGAGCAGACGACGCCCGATCCGGCTGATCCGGGTCGGTGGCCGGCGCCCGGTCCGCGCCGGCGGCGGGGTCACGGCGGTGCGCCCGCGCGGACTCAGCTGCGGCGGCAGTGCGGGCGGGACGCCGGTCGGCGTGGACATGCGGGCTCGACACCTTCCAGCCTCGGGTGGGGGGACCGGGTGGCACCCTCCTGCGGGGTCAGGCTAGGTCGGGGCAGGGGGACCTCCCCGGTGCCACGCCGTACGGCCGGAGGCCGCCCGGCGGTCCTCGGATAGCGTGTGCCCGCCATGGCCGCCCCCCACGACGCCCCGGATGCCGCCGGGGACGGAGCGCCTACCGGTGTCGCCGCCTGGCCGGGCGTGTCCGTGGTGATGCCGGTGCTCGACGAGGAGCGCCACCTGCGGTCCGCCGTCGGCACCGTGCTGGGACAGGACTACCCGGGGCCGCTCGAGCTCGTGCTCGCCCTCGGCCCCTCCGGCGACCGCACCGACGAGATCGCTGCGGCGGCCGCGGCGGCGGACCCCCGGGTGCGGACCGTGCCCAATCCGACCGGGGCCACCGGGGCCGGCCTGAACCTCGCCGTCGCGGCGGCCCGGCACGACGTCGTGGTCCGGCTGGACGGCCACGCCCTGGTGCCCGCGGACTACGTGCGGGTGGCGGTCGAGACGCTGCAGCGGACCGGGGCGGACAACGTCGGGGGCCTGATGGCAGCCGAAGGGGTGAGTGACTTCGAGCGAGCGGTCGCGGCGGCGATGACGAGCCCGATCGGCGTCGGGCCGGCGAGCTTCCACACCGGCGGCGAGGAGGGGCCGGCCGCGACGGTGTACCTCGGAGCGTTCCGGCGCGAGGTGCTGGAGCGGCTCGGCGGCTACGACGAGACCTTCCTGCGTGCCCAGGACTGGGAGCTCAACCACCGGATCCGGGCGAGCGGCGGGCTGGTCTGGTTCACGCCCGCCCTGCGGGTCTCCTACCGGCCGCGGTCGACGCTGCGCGCGCTGGCCCGGCAGTACCGCGACTACGGGCGGTGGCGGCGCGTCGTCATGCGCGAGCACGAGGGCACCGCCAGCCTGCGCTACCTCGCGCCACCGGCGGCAGTCGTCGGGGTCGCCGCCGGCACCGTGGTGGGGGCGGTCGGCTGGCGCCCCGCGTTCCTCGCGCCGATCGGGTACGCCGCGGGCGTCCTCGTCGGGTCCGCCGTCGTCGGGCGAGGGCTGCCGGCGCGCTCCCGGGCGTGGCTCCCGGTCGTGCTGGCCACGATGCACGGCTCCTGGGGGACCGGCTTCCTCTCCTCGCCGCGCTCGCTGCGAACGCGCCAGGACTGACCCGTTCACGACCTTGTCGCCGCGCCCGAAACGGCGCACAGTGGCGGGACGGTGCGCCGGCCCTTCCGGGCGCGGACGGACATCCCGCCGGCGATGCACGGCGCCCGGGGGAGGTCTCATGACCCAGGTGCTCACCGCCGACCTCGACCAGCTGCGCAAGGAGGTCCTCGGCGAGGTCGTGCTGCCCGGTGATCCGGCGTACGACGCGGCGCGGACGGTGTGGAACGGCGCCATCAGCCGCCGCCCGGCGGTGATCGTGCGCGCGGCCGCGGCCGCCGACGTCAGCGCTGCCATCGCCTTCGCCCGCCTGCACGACCTCGAGATCGCCGTACGGGGCGGGGCGCACAACACCGCCGGTCTCAGCGTGGTCGACGACGGCCTGATGATCGACCTCAGCCCCATGCACGACGTCCAGGTCGACGTCGGTGCCCGCCGCTGCCGCGTCGGTGGCGGCGCGACGCTGGCCCAACGGGACGGCGCGACCCAGGAGCACGGCCTTGCCTCCACCGCGGGGATCATCGGGCACACCGGGGTCGGCGGGCTCACGCTGAGCGGTGGCATGGGCCACCTCACCCGCAGGCACGGGCTGGCGATCGACAACCTGCTGTCGGCCGAGATCGTCACGGCCGACGGGGAGATCCGGACCGCGTCCGCGGGCGAGAACCCCGACCTGTTCTGGGCGATCCGCGGCGGCGGGGGCAACTTCGGGGTCGTCACCACCTTCGAGTTCCGCCTGCACCAGGTCGGGCCGATTGTCGACGTCGGCATCTTCTTCTGCCCGCTCGAGCGCGGTGCCGAGGTGCTGCGGCTGACCCGGGAGCTGTTCACCTCCATGTCGACCGACCTGAACGTCATCGTCGGTGGCGCGACGATCCCACCGGCGCCGTTCGTGCCGCCGGAGCACCATGGCAAGCCCGGGTACCTCATGCTGGTCACCGGCTTCGGCGCAGACGATGAGCACGCCCGGGTTGCCGGCACCATCCGGCAGCGGTTGGCACCGGTGGCCGAGATGGTGTCCCCCATGCCGTACGCCGCCCTCCAGCAGATGTTCGACGAGCAGAACCGGTTCGGCCTGTTCGCATACGACCGGGCGACCTACCTCGAGGACCTCACCGACGCGGCGATCGAGGTCATCACCGAGCAGGTGCCCCGCAAGGTCTCACCGATGTCCGTGGTGTTCTTCTACCGGCTGGACGCTGCGTACAGCGCGGTGCCCGACGACGAGACGGCCTTCGGCGGCGGTCGCTCGCCCCGCTACGCGGTGTTCCTCATCGCGCTGGGTGAGGAGCCGGCCGTGGTCGACGCGGACACCTCGTGGGTGCAGGACTTCTGGGCGGCCCTGCAGCCGCACGCGATGGGCAGCGGCAGCTACCTCAACGGTGAGGCCGAGTTCACCGAAGACAGAGTTCGTGCGACCTACGGCGCCAAGTACGACAGGCTCGCGGCGGTCAAGCACCGCTACGACCCGGACAACGTCTTCCACCGCAACGCCAACATCACGGCGGCACCGCAGCCGCCGAGGCAGCGTCCCGCCCCCGCCTGACCACGGACCGGACCCCTGACCCTCGCCCCGCACCGGCCCCACGCGACCCGAGTTGATCACGCTTGCGTGATCATTTCGGGTCAACAGTGGCTTGCAAGCCACTGTTGACCCAAGTTGACCACGCTTGCGTGATCAACTCGGGGAGCCGTGGCTCGTCGCGGAAGTCAGCGCAGTGCCGGGACGGCGGCCGGGACGCCGTTGAGGACGAGCGCGTCCACGCCCGCCTCGACGAGGTCACGGGCGAGAGCCGGCTCGGGGCACCAGGCAAGCACCCGTAGTCCGGCCCGGTGGGCGACCCCGACGCTGACGGCGGCCCCCCGGTGCACCGGGCCGGCTTCGACCCGGTTCGGGCCGAACGACCCGTGGTGCAGCCCCACCACGTCCAGACCCAGCCCCGCCGCGGCGGCCACCGCGTGCCGCAGCGGGAAGTCGACCCACGCCAGCAGGCCCAGGGCCACCGTCGGGACTGTCTCCCGCAGCCGCAGCAGGGCCGCCGGGTCGAACGAGGTCACCAGCACCGGGCGGCGCCGGACCTCCGCCTGGAGCAGCGGGACGAGCAGAGCATCGGTCCGCTGCGCCGGCCGGTCGGTCGCGTCCTCGAGCACTGACTTCAGGTCGAGGTCGACCGGGACGCCCGGCGGCACCGCGTCGAGCAGCTCATCGAGGCCGACCAGGCCCGCGCCGCTGGCGGCGGCCCGGTCGACCTCGACGAGGAACCGGCCGTCCGGGAGGACGGGGTCGTGACTCACGACCAGGGCGCCGTCGGACGTTCTGGTGACGTCGATCTCCAGGCCGTCGACCCCGGCGTCCAGCGCCGCGAGCATCGAGTCGACGGTGTTCTCGCGATGCCCCGACACGGTCCCCTTGCCGAGGCCTCGGTGGCCGAACAGTGTCGGTGTCGCGACGAGCAGGCGGTCGACCTCAGTCGTGGTCATCGACGTCGCCGGTGGTCACCCGGCGGTGACCGGCGAGCAGCCGGTCGCGCTCGGCGACAAGCTCCGAGACGGCCTTCTCGAACATCCGGGAGCTGTCACCCGGCCCGAGGTCACCGAAGTAGTGGGCGCGGGTGCGGGCCCGGTCCTCGCGGCGCTTGTCGTTGGCGAGGGCGTCTGTCACCGTCGCCGCGAAGTCGGCGATCGTGGTCGAGTCGACGATGTCTGCGCCGCCGGTGAGGGGGCTGTCGCTCGCCAGCAGCTCCCGGTCGTTGCGGCGGTCGGTGAGGAAGATCGGCGCGTCGGCGCGCAGGTAGAGGAAGTCCAGCGTGACGCTGGAGATGTCGCCCACCAGCGCAGCGCACTGGCCGAACATCGCCAGGATGTTGCCGTCCGTCCTGGCGACGTGGCCCGCCCCGGGGTCGGCCTCGTTGGCCTTCGCGATCAACGTCGTGATCCGGCGGTGGGCCGACTTCACACCAGGATGCAGCGAACCGGCCACTCTCGGGTGCGGCTTGTAGACGACGCGCACGTCGGGGACCGAGAGCAGCCCCTGCACGATCTGCACGCCGTAGCGGTCGAGCGAGGTCCAGTTGTTCGACTCGCTCTCGCCCTCCCAGGTCGGGGCGTACATCACGGTGCGACGGCTCGAGGTCGGCAGCTCGGCGGTGAAGTCGAGGTCCAGCTGTGGCCGCCCCACCGGCACGACCTTGCTGTCGTCGAAAGCGATCAGCGCCTCGCGGTAGCGCTCGACGGCCACCGGCCCGGCGACGAAGACGCGGTCGTACGCCTTCACCTGGTTGGAGAAGCTGGACAGCTTGTCGCTCTCGCCGTGGTTGACGTGCACGTGCAGCATCCGCGGGTTGTTGAGCGACTGGAAGTTGCGCTGCCCGTTGTTGACGTAGATGCCGACCTTGAACTCGCCGGCGTCGTAGAGGTTCATGAGGTCGAGGAACGTCGTGACGCATACCGCTGGCAGCGTGGTGCGGTCCTGGACGTCGCGCAGCGTCCGCAGGTCCCGCAGGATCAGCACGACCTTGTGGGTCGACGTCAGCCGTTCCAGGACGGGCAGCCACTGGTCGAGCTGGTAGACCCGCTCGGGGCTGTCGGCGTAGTAGACGACGACCTCGGCGTCGACCGGGATGCGGGCGGCCGCCATCTGGGGCACGAACGCGTCGGGCGCGAGCTTCACGGCGAGGGCTGCCTGGGCCCGCCGGAGCCGCCACCGGACCGCCCGGACCGTCCGTCGCGCCGCGGCACTGGTCACGCTGGCCTCGGGCCTCTCGGGCACGTCAGGTCCTCCTGGTACGGGCACGCATCGGCGGTCTGTCCGGCGGACGCCGTGAGCCCACCGACGGCATCGACCTCGGGGACGATACCGTCCGGGGTTCAGAGCGCCCCACGGAGAGGTCCCCGAGCTGATGATCGGCATGGTGCTGGCGGCTGGCGCCGGCCGGCGTCTCCGCCCCTACACCGACACGCTGCCCAAGGCGCTCGTCCCGGTGGACGGTGAGACCACGATCCTCGACATCGCCCTGGCCAACCTGGCGACCGTCGGGCTCACCGACGTCACCGTCGTCGTCGGCTACCGCGCCGAGGCCGTCGAGTCCCGCCGGGATGCCCTGGAGCAGAGGCACGGTGTCCGCCTCACCCTCGTGCACAACGACAAGGCCGAGGAGTGGAACAACTGCTACTCGCTGTGGCTGGCGCGGGAGCACTTCGCGCGGGGCGCGCTGCTCGTCAACGGCGACACCGTCCACCCGGTGAGCATCGAACGCACGCTGCTCGCCGCGCGGGAGCAGGAAGCGGCGCCGGGGATCCTGCTCGCGCTGGACGACAAGAAGCCGCTCGCCGACGAGGAGATGAAGGTCGTCGTCGACGAGTCCGGCCGGATGCGCCGGATCACCAAGCTGATGGATCCGACGGAGGCGACCGGGGAGTACATCGGCGCCACGCTGATCGAGGCACGATCGGCCGAGGCCCTGGCGACCGCGCTCGAAGCGACCTGGCGCCGCGACCCCGACCTGTACTACGAGGACGGCTACCAGCACCTGGTGGACACCGGCGGCGAGGTGGGGGTGGCCCCGATCGGGTCGGTGCGCTGGGTCGAGGTGGACAACCACGAGGACCTGGCGAAGGCGCGGGAGATCGCGTGCCACTACTAGCCCGGATGCTGCTCAGCCCGCTGTTCATCGACATCCGTGCGGGCGCGGTCTCCGGCCTCGGTGACCTGCTCGCCGACCGGCGGATCTCCGCCGAGGGGCACGTCGCGGTCGCTGTCGGCCCCGGGCAGGGGGAGGCCGTGGTGGAGGCGCTGCAGCCGGCCCTGTCCAACGCAGACGTCTTCACGGTCCGCGGCGGCAGCCTGGAGGCTGCCGGCGACCTCCAGGCCGACCTGCGGGGCAAGGACTACGACGCGCTCGTCGGCATCGGGGGCGGCCGCACCCTCGACGTGGCGAAGTACGCCGCCACCCGGCTCGCCCTGCCGATGGTGGCGGTGGCGACGAACCTCGCCCACGACGGCATCGCCTCGCCCGTCAGCTCGCTCCTGCACGAGGGCGGCAAGGGCTCCTTCGGTGTGGTGCTGCCGATGGCGGTCGTCGTCGACCTCGACTACGTGCGCGCCTCGCCGCCCCGGATGGTCCGCTCCGGCGTGGGTGACGTCGTGTCGAACCTCTCGGCGATCGCGGACTGGCGCCTCGCGGGCGACGAGCGCGACGAGCCGGTGGACGGGCTCGCGGTGACGTTCGCCCGGACCGCAGCGGAGTCCGTGCTGCACCGCACCGACGGCGTCGAGTCGGACAGCTTCCTCACGGCGCTCGCCGAGGCGCTGGTGCTGTCCGGGATGGCCATGGCCGCGGCTGGCTCCAGCCGGCCCTGCAGCGGTGGGGACCACGAGATCCTGCACGCGGTCGACGTGCTCTTCCCCGGGGCCGGCAACCACGGCGAGCTCGCCGGCGTGGGCGCGCTCTACTCGTTCTTCCTCCGCGGGGACGAGGAGTCCGCCGCCCTCGTCGACGCCTGCCTCGCCCGCCACGAGCTGCCGCGGCTGCCGGCCGACCTTGGCCTGTCCGCCCAGCAGCTGGCGGAGGCGATCGTGCTGGCGCCGTCCACCCGGCCGGACCGCTACACGATCCTGGAGCACCTCGACCTCGGCCCGGCGGAAGTGCGGGACACCGTCGACGCGTTCGTGGAGCGTTTCGGCGGCTGACCGGAGCCCGGTCCCGCGACTGCCGCGGTGGTAGCGTTCCACGTCCGTCAGGCGAGAGACCGGTGGGAGTGTCGTGGCTGGTCAGGTGGTGCCGGCGCGGCTGGGCACCCTCTGGGACAACAGGCGCGTCCTGTCCCTGCTCGTCAGCCGTGACCTCAAGGTCAAGTACGCCGACTCGGTCCTGGGCTACGTGTGGTCGATCCTCGAGCCGCTGGCCATGGCCGGCGTCTACTGGTTCGTGTTCACCAAGCTGATGGACCGGCAGCTGGGGGAGGCGCCGTACATCGTCTTCCTGCTCTGCGGGATGCTGCCGTGGCAGTGGACGAACGCCGTCCTGCGGTCGTCGATGAAGTCGCTGACCAAGGACTCCAAGCTGGTGCGCTCGACGAACCTGCCGCGCGAGATCTGGGTGCTGCGCACGGTGGGCTCGAAGTTCGCCGAGTTCATGTACGCGATGCCGGTGCTGGCCGGGTTCGCGATCTTCTCCCGGGCCGAGCTCTCGTGGAAGGTCGTCTTCGTCCCGCTAGCGATGGTGCTGCAGGCCCTGCTGCTCACGGGCGCGGGGCTGCTCCTCGCGCCGCTGTCGGTGCTCTTCGGTGACGTCGAGCGGCTCATGCGCATCGTGATGCGGCTGCTGTTCTACTTCTCGCCGGTCATCTACGGCGTCAACGACGTGACGAGCCGGCTCGGCGGCGTCGGCGACCTGTTCCTGCTCAACCCGCTGGCAGGCATCTTCGACCTCTACCGGATCGCCTTCTTCCCGGACCAGTGGGCCGGCTGGACCGCGGTCGGCCTCGCCACCGCCGTGTCCGTGCTCGTGTTCGTCACCGGCATCTACGTGTTCCGCCGGCTCGAGGGCCGCGTCCTGAAGGAGATCTGAGTCGTGGCCCCCGTCATCGAGGCCAGGAACCTCGGCATCCACTTCGCCCGCAACCGCCGCCGCAACAAGCGGCTGCGCGACATGTTCTCGACCGAGTCCAAGCCGGACACCAGGGTCCGGCCGCCGAAGAAGGTCGCCGCCGCCAAGGCCTCCACAGGCAGCACAGGCGGCAGGGGTGGCTCGGGCGGCAAGGGCGGCAAGGGCGGCAAGGGCGGCAAGGGCGGGTCGAAGAAGCGCCGGCACCACGAGTTCTGGGCGCTGCGCAACGTGTCGTTCCAGGTCCACCAGGGCGAGGCTGTCGGCCTCGTCGGTGGCAACGGACAGGGCAAGAGCACCCTGCTCAAGCTGATCGCGGGTGTCCTGCTCCCGGACGCCGGACGGCTGAGGGTCAACGGCGGCGTCGCCCCGCTGATCGAGGTGACGGGAGGGTTCGAGGGAGACCTCACCGCCCGCGACAACATCTGGCTCACCGCCGGGCTGCACGGGCTGTCCAAGAAGCAGATCGCCGCGAAGTTCGACGAGATCGTCGACTTCGCCGAGGTCGGGGACTTCCTGGACACGCCGTTCCGGCACTTCTCCTCCGGCATGAAGGTGCGGCTCGGCTTCTCGGTGATCACCACCCTGGACGAGCCGATCGTCCTGGTCGACGAGGTCCTCGCCGTCGGCGACCGCGCGTTCCGCGAGAAGTGCTACCTGCGCATGCAGGAGCTGCTCTCCGGCGGCCGGACACTTTTCCTCGTCTCGCACAACGAGGGCGACCTCAAGCGGTTCTGCAGCCGGGGCCTCTACCTGCAGGCCGGCTCCCTGGTCGCGGACGGCCCGATCGAGGAGTCTCTGGCGCTCTACCGGGCCGACATCCAGGCCCGGCGGGCCCAGTACCGGGCGTGAACGGCCCGCCGGTCGTCGTCGGCCCGGCACCGGACCTCGCCACGGGCCTGGCCGGGCTGGCGGACGCGCTCCGCGCGGGGACGGGACCGCTGCTGCTCGTCGCCGCCGACCTTCGCGTCCATCCGGAGGCACTCGCAGACCTGGCGGACGACCCGCGTCCGGGCAGCGCGGTGCTGGCCGGCCGGGACCCCGCGCACCCACCGGACCTGCGGGTGGGCGCCGGGCGGGTGCTGGCGGTCGCGACGCCCTCGCACCGGGCGGAGTCCTGCGAGGTCGCGTTCACCGGGGCCCTGCGTGTCGGCGAGACGGACCGGGCGACCGCGGCCGCGGTGGCCGACGAGCTGGCGGCCCTCGCCCGGCGGCGGGGGTGGACGGGCGACCCCTCGGCATACCTCGTGCTCGGGCTGGTCCGGTCCGGTGTCCGTGTCGCGGCAGTGCTGCTCGACCCGTGGCCGTGGGCGCGCGGCGACGGCCAGGACGCGCGGGACCTGCAGTCGCGGCTCGACGACATGGGCGCGGCGGACGTGAGCGCGGTCCGGTTCCGTCGCGCCGCCAAGCCTCAGGACGCCTTCGTCGCGACGTTCGTGCACCGGCCGCTGGCCCGACTGCTGACGCCGGTCGCGCTGCGGCTGGACCTGACGCCCAACCAGGTCACCGGCCTCTCGGTGCTCCTCGGGCTCGCGGCAGCCGCGGCCTTCGCGCTGGGCAGGTGGTGGTCGCTGGTCATCGGCGCCGTCCTTCTGCAGCTCTCGCTGGTCGTCGACTGCGTCGACGGTGACGTCGCCCGCTACCGGCGGATGTTCTCCCCAGCCGGGGCGTGGCTGGACGCGTCCACCGACAGGCTCAAGGAGTTCGCCTGCTACGGCGGACTGGCGTGGGGCGCCGACGCCGGCCGGGCCGGTTGGCTGCTGGCCGCAGCCATGCTCACCCTGCAGACCGCGCGGCACTCGCTGGACTACACGTTCACCGCGGTGAAGGAGCTGCGTGAGGCCGCGGTCGTCGTCGCGCCGCTCGGTGACCCGGCCGACCCGGCCGGCGATGCGCCGGGCGAGGCACGCACGGCGCGCGCCGTGCAGCTGAGCCGGCGGGCGTCGGCGGGTCGGCCGGCAGTCGTCTGGCTGAAGAAGGTGCTGCACCTCGGGATCGGCGAGCGCTGGACCGTGCTGTCGGTCTTTGCGCTGGTCGGGCTGCCCGCCGTCGGGCTGGGGGTTCTCCTCGTGCTCGCGGTCGTGTCCCTGTCCTACGTCGTAGCCGGCCGCACCCTGCGGGCCCGCGCCTGGCCTGCAGACCCGGTGCGGCCGAGAGAGCGCGAGATCGTCGCCGCGCAGGTCGACGTGGCGCCGCTGCTGCCCGCGCCCGCGGCGGGTCGGGTCGCCGGCGGTCAGGACGGACGGCAGCGCTTCCTCTGGGTCCGCCCGGCGATCCTGCGGGTCGTCGAGTACGTCGTGGTGCTCGGACTGACCTCCGCGCTGGCCGGCGAGGCTGCCGGGGCGGCTGTCTTCGCGCTGCTGCTCGTCGTGGCGTCGCACCACTACGACAGCCTCTACCGGGTGCTGCACGACCTCCGGCCGCCGGGTCCGCTGGCGCGAGTCCTCGGTCTCGGCGCCGTCGGCCGGGTGCTCCTGGTGGCCGTCTTCGTGGCGGTCGGCAGTGCCGACGAGGCCCTCGGCGAGGGGGGCGTGTGGGTGCTCGCCGCCGGCCTCGGCATCCTCTTCCTCGGGGTCGAGCCGGCGCGGCTGCTGCGCGAGGTGCGATCCCGAGCCGACCTCGCCGAGCCGACCGAAGGAGCTGACGGTGCCTGAGCGCCCGAGCATCGCGGAGCTGCGGGCCGTGACCCAGCCGGACTCGGTCACGGGCCGGCACAACTCCGAGCACTGGACCGGCGACCTCTACCAGCGCCGCCTGTCGCCGTACGTCACCCGGGTCCTCGTCGGCACCGCGGTCACCGCCAACGGCGTGACCGTCCTCATGATCCTCACCGGGGCCGCGGCCGGCGCTGCCCTGTTGCTGCCGGGCCTCGTGGGCGCCGTCGTCGCGGCACTGCTCGGTCAGCTGCAGATGCTCTGGGACTGCTGCGACGGCGAGGTGGCCCGGTGGCGGCAGACGTTCTCGCCCGTCGGCTTCTTCCTGGACAAGCTCGGCCACACGGTCGCCGAGTCCGCGATCCCGCTCGCGCTGGGCGTCCGGGCCGACGGCGGCCTCGACTCCCTGGGTGGCTGGACCACCCTGGGTGCCGTGCTCGCAGTCCTGGTGCTCGTGAACAAGTCGCTCAACGACGCCGTGCACATCGCCCGGGCAGCCAACGCCCTGCCACGGCTGCAGGACCGGGCCCACGAGACCGCGCCACGTGTGTCGTCGGTGGCTCGGCTCCGGTCGCTCGCGCGGTTCGTGCCGTTCCACCGGGTGTTCCACTCCGTCGAGATGACACTGCTTGCCCTGGTCGCCGGCCTCGTCGACGCCGGCACGGGCGGCGGCCTGGAGGCGACGCGGCTGCTTGTCGCCGTGCTCGTCCCGGCCGCGCTCGTCACGGTCGCCGGACACCTGGCCGCCATCCTCACCTCGAGTCGGCTGCGATGAGCCGCCCGACGGTGGGGGCCGTCGTGCTGAGCATGGGCACCCGGCCGGTGGACTTCCCGCGCGCGCTGGAGTCGCTCCTGGCCCAGCAGGGAGTGACCCTCGACGTCGTCGTGGTCGGCAACGGCTGGGAGCCGGTGGACCTGCCGCCGGGGGTGAGGACGGTGCACCTGCCCGAGAACGTCGGCATCCCCGAGGGTCGCAACGTCGGCGCCGCCGAGGCGCGCGGCGAGGTGCTCTTCTTCTACGACGACGACGCCTACCTGCCGGACGAGCACGTGCTGGAGCGGCTGTGTGCCGTCCTGACCCGGGACGCCGACGTCGCCGCCGTCCAGCCGCGCCCGGTCGACCCCGGCGGCAGGCCGTCGCCGACGCGCTGGGTGCCGCGACCGGGGGGCCGGGACCCGCTGCGGCCCGGGATCGTCGGCTGGGTCTGGGAGGGCACCTTCGTCGTCCGCCGGAACGCGTTCGAGCAGGTCGGCGGCTGGCCCGGCCACTTCTTCTACGGCCACGAGAGCATCGACCTGGTCTGGAAGCTGTGGGACGCGGGGTACGTCGCGTGGTACGAGCCGGACGTGGTGGTGAACCACCCGGCCACGTCGCCCGCGAGGCACGACGTGTACTACCGCAACAACGCCCGCAACCGGGTCTGGGTCGCGCGGCGGAACCTCCCGTGGCCACTGCTCGTCGTCTACCTGGGCGTCTGGACGACGGTCACGGTGCTGCGGGTGCGCTCGCCGCGGCTGCTGGCGGTGTGGTTCTCCGGGTTCCTCGAGGGCTGGGGACCCGGGGCCGGGCCGCGGCGCCCGATGCGCTGGCGGACAGTGTGGCGACTCACCCGCGCCGGACGGCCGCCGATCGTCTGACCCCGCACCAGCGCGCCCTAGAGTTGGCCGCTCGTCACCGGCACCCGACGAGGGAGGAGAGCACGTGGACGCCCCGGACGTCTCGGTGGTCGTCATCTGCTTCAACGACCGCGCCAACCTGCCCCGCGCGGTGCGCTCGGTCCTGGACCAGACCTTGCGCAACCTCGAGGTGCTCGTGGTCGACGACGCCTCGACCGACGGCTCGGCCGACGTGGCCGACGACCTGGCGGCGACCGACGACAGGGTCACCGTCGTCCGGCTGACGGAGAACAGCGGCGGGTGCAGCCGGCCGCGCAACACCGGCATGGACCGGGCCCGCGGGAGCTTCGTGATGTTCCTGGACAGCGACGACTACTACGAGCGGCACGCCTGCAAGAACCTGCTGCTCGCGGCGGAGCGCACCGGAGCGGACGTCGTCGCGGGACGAGTGGTGCGGGAGAACCTCACCAGGGGGAAGCGGACGCCGTGGGCGAAGGACCTGTTCGACGGCGGCCGGTCGTTCAGCCGCGGGATCCGCGAGAACCCGATGCTCTTCTTCGACCCCCTGTCGACGAACAAGATCTACCGGCGCTCCTTCCTCGACCGGAACGCGATCCGGTTCCCGGAGGGCGTCCACTACGAGGACTCGCTGTTCTCCACCGAGGTCTACTGCCAGGCCGAGGGCATCGCGATGATCCCCAACGTCGTGTACACCTGGCGCGTCGTCGAGGACGCCGAGGAAGCCTCGATCACCCAGCGCCGGCACGAGTTCGAGAACTTCCGGGACCGGGTCGCGGTGCACCGGATGATGGACGACTACCTGCGCACCCACGACGGTGCGGACCTCAAGACCTGGAAGGACTTCAAGTTCGTCCGGCACGACCTCAAGCTCTACCTGACCGACCTCGCCTACCGGGACGAGGAGTACCAGCAGAAGTTCATGCGGCTGGCGGCCGACTACCTCGAGTCGGTGAGCGACGAGACGCTGGCGCTGGCGTACCCGCTGGAGCGGATCTGCGTGCACATGATCCGCCGGCTGGACGTCGAGGAGACCCTGCGCGCGGTCGACTACCTGCGCTACGGGTTCAAGATCTCGACCGACCTGGTCGAGCGTGACGGCCGGGTCTACTGGTCGCAGAAGTACCTCGACACGGCCGAGGACAGAGCGCTCATGGACGTCACCGAGATGGGCTTCCACCGGCTGCCGCTGTCCCGGCTGAACCTGTACAACGAGGTGACCCGGGCCCGGGTCGAGGGCAGTCGGCTGCACCTCGAGGGGGAGGTCATCAACCAGCTCGGCCGGCTCGGCCCGGGGGACGACCTGCGGATAGAGGTCTCCGCGCGCAACCGTGGCAGCGCCCGACGCCGCACCCACCCGGTGACCGACTGGTCCCTGGACGGCACCCGGTTGCGCTACCGCACCGTCGTCGACCTGTCCCGGGCGCTCGGCCCGCTCGACCAGCGCGACCCGGCCTGGGACCTGCGGCTGGAGATCACCAAGGACGGCGAGACCAACGTGACGACCTTCGCGGTCGACCCGGCGACTGTCTCGGGCCGGCCGATCAGGGTGCGTGGTCGCCTCGGCGGCGCCGCCGCCGGCTGGGTCGAGCCCTACGTGACCAGCAAGCTCAACCTGTCCTTCCAGCAGGCACCGGACACGGGCACCTCGGTACTCGCCGGCCGGGCCAGCACGGTGAGCGCCCGCGCCCGCCATGCCGTGCGGTGGCGCGCCAGCCGGGCGGTGGGCAACAACCCTGCGCTCAAGGCGTTCGCCTACAAGGTGCTCCGGCGGCTGCCTGTGCGTCGAGGGCTGGTGGTCTTCGAGTCGCACCTCGGCAAGCAGTACTCCGACAGTCCTCGGTACATCTACGAGGCGGCGGTCGAGGCGGGCCTGGACCGGCTCGGGCTGCGACCGGTGTGGTCCTACGCGCGTCGCCCCGACGGCTTCCCGGCCGACTGCCGGCTGGTGCGCCGCGAGAGCTGGCGCTACGTGCACGACCTGGCGCGAGCGGAGTTCTGGGTCGACAACCAGGGGTTCCCACGGATGTTCTCGCGGCGGCCGGAGGCGACGTACATCCAGACCTGGCACGGCACCCCGCTCAAGCGGATGGGGTTCGACTCCCCGGCGCTGGAGCGCGCGAGCGCGGCGACCCGCCGGGTCCACAAGTCGATGATGAAGCGCTGGAGCGCCTTGCTGGTGCCCAGCGAGTACTTCGTCGAGACGTTCGTGAAGTCCTACGGCTACCAGGGCCCTCTGGTGCGCTCGGGGCTGCCGCGCAACGACCTGTTGGTGCGCGGCGTGGACCGGGACTGGCTCGAGGCGAAGAAGCGCGAGCTCGGGCTGCCGACCGACCGCCGGCTGGTGCTCTACTGCCCCACCTTCCGTGACCGGGCCCGGCGGCTCGAGACGCCGTACGACCTGCCGATCGACCTGGAGCAGGCCCGCCGGGCGATCGGCGACGACGTCTACCTCCTTCTGCGCACCCACTACCTGGACAGCTACCGGCTGTCCGGGCGATTCGCCCCGTTCGCCGCCGACGTGTCCAAGCACCACGACGTGACCGAGCTGATGCTCGTGGCCGACGTCCTGGTGACCGACTACTCCTCGGTCATGTTCGACTTCGCCAACACCGGCAAGCCGATGGTCTTCTACACCTACGACTACGAGGACTACGTGCGGGACGAGCGCGGCACGTACCTCGATCTGCCGGAGATCGCTCCCGGCCCTCTGGTCGAGACGACCGAGGGACTGGTCGAGGCGCTGCGCGCCGTCGACGACGACGTGGACAAGTACCGCGAGCGGTACGCCGAGTTCCGCGAGAGGTTCTGCGGCTACGAGACCGGCCGGGCCGCCGAGGGCGTGGTCGCGGAGTTCTTCGGACGGGACCGGGCGTGACCCGGACCGACAGCGCGCGCGACGTCTTCCTCGTCGCCAACAACATCGAGGAGCTTGGCGGGGTCCAGCGCGTCACCCACAACCTGGCCACGATGCTGCACGAGCGCGGTCACCGGGTGACCGTCGTCGGCATCCAGCACGCAGCCGAGCCGCACGACTACGGCGATCGTCCTTACCGGTGGCTGACGCTGAACGAGGAGGCCGAGCCGCCGGCACCGAAGCGGTCCGGGCCTACGGCGCGGCTCGACCCGCGGGTGCGCGCCGCGCGCCGGGCGCACGAGGACGCGCGTCGGTCGGCAGTGCAGCGGCTGTCCAAGCTGTTCGCCGAGGTCGAGCAGGGCGTGGTCGTCTGCATGCAGGTGTGGTCGATGAACTGGGTCGGCCCCGCTGAGACGGACCACCTGCACGTGATCGGCATGAGCCACGAGTCGTTCGACGCGACCCTCGGCTCCACCCGCTGGGAAAGGGTGCAGCAGTGGTACCGCGACCTCGACCTGCTGCTGCTGCTCACCGAGCACGACGCTCTGCGGTTCGAGCTCGAGGGCTTCAACAACGTCGGCGTCGTGCACAACTCGCTCTCGTTCTTCCCCGAGCAGGCGAGCGACCAGACCGCGCCGGTGGTGGTCGCGGCCGGCCGCCTCGCGCCGGAGAAGGGCTATGACCGGCTGCTCGACGCCTTCGCCCTCGTCGCCGAACGCCATCCCGAGTGGGTGCTGCGGATCTACGGCACCGGCCCGCTGGCGGCCCGGCTTCGCACCCAGGTCGAGTCCCTCGGACTCGAGGGACGGGTCGAGCTGCCCGGTCTGGCCGACGACATCGAGAAGGCTCTCGTCTCGTCGTCGGTGTTCGCCCTCTCCTCCATCCACGAGGGGCTGCCGATGGCGCTCGCCGAGGGGATGGCCTGCGGGCTTGCATGCGTGGCCTTCGACTGCGCCCCGGGCGTCCGCGAGATGGTCACCGACGGGGTCGACGGCATCGTCGTCCCCCCGCGCAACGTCGACGCCCTTGCCGCGGGGCTCTCCCGGCTGATGGCCGACGCGGAGCTCCGCCGTTCGTACGGCTCGGCCGCGCGGGCGAGCATCGCGAAGTTCGCACCGGAACAGGTGCTGGCCCGGTGGGAGCAGGTCTTCGCCCTCGTCGAGCGCTGACGCGAGGCCGACGAGGCGCGCCGAGGGGGTCGGTCCTCAGCGGATCAGGCAGAACGGGTGCCCGGCCGGGTCCAGGTAGACGCGGAAGCCCCCGTCCTCGGACGGCTGGTGCTCGTGGCGGCGCGCTCCCAGTGCGAGCACCGACGGCTCGGCCGCGTCGATGTCCCCTACCGAGAAGTCCAGGTGGACCTGCTGCGGGTGTGCACCGCCGGGCCAGGTCGGAGCCACCCAGTCGTCGATGCGTTGGAACGCGAGGGCGGCGCGGCCCTCGGGGTTGTCCGGGGACACTCCGCCACCGGGGGGCGTCAGGGTCGCCCACCGGTCGTCCGAGCCGTCCTCCATCGGCCAGCCGAGCAGCTCGGAGTAGAAGCGCCCGAGCTCCAGCGCATCCGGGCAGTCGAGGATGATCAGGTCGAGGAGGGGTCTCGGGCTGGCCGGGTCGGTCATGGCGGGAACGCTAGTGCATATTCCGGACGACTATCGTCCGGTTCCTGCCCTAGGGTGCGGAGATGACGACGCACTGGACGCTGGGCTGTGACGCGACCGACCCCCGCCGGCTGGCGGCGTTCTGGGCGCTGGCCCTCGGCTACGTCGACGAGCCCGGGTACGACGACCCGGACGGCGCATCCCTCGTCGACCCGGACGGCGTCGGCCCGGCGATCGGCTTCCTCCGGGTCCCCGAGCCCAAGACGGCGAAGAACCGGATGCACATCGACATCCGGGTGGCGGGCGAGCCACCCTGGGAGATGGCCGAGCGAGAGCAGCTCATCCGGGCGAGGGCGGCGGACCTTGTCGCCGCGGGGGCCACGGCGGTCCGAGAGGAGTCCTACGGAGGCGAGCATCTCGGCCACGTCGTGATGCTCGACCCGGAGGGCAACGAGTTCTGCGTCGCGTGACCCGGCATGTCCTTCCGGGTCGTCGTCGTCCCGGCGCATGGAGGACCTCAGCGACGCCGACCTGCGGGGCGGCGGCGGGCAGGACGTAGCAGCTCATCTGTGCGCGCCTCGGGCCACCTCGATGATGCTGCTCTCGTTGCTGTCGCCCAGGCCGGCGGTCAGCAGCCGGTCGAGGCCCTCGAGCGCGGTCCGGCCGAACGGCGCGCCGACCCCGAGCGCGTCGGCCAGTGCGACGGCGTAGGCCGCGTCCTTGCGCCGGAGCCGCCCGGAGAACACGACGTCGTCGTGGTCGTCGTCGGCCATCCGGCGGGTGTTGCGCACCACCTGCGGGCTGGCCGCCTGCCCTGTCGCCACCGCCCGGGCCACCTGGTCGAGGTCGAGCCCTGCGCGCTCGGCCATGGCCATGCCCTCCGCGGCAGCCGCGATCTGCACGGCCCCCATGAGGTTGACGATCAGCTTGTACGCCGTGCCGGCGCCCACCGGCCCGAAGTGCAGCAGCTCGGTGGACAGCGGCGCCAGGACGGGCGCGGCCGCCGCCATGTCGTCGGCGCCGGCCCCGACGAGCAGCGTGAGCGACCCGGCCGCGGCCGCGTCCGGCAGGCCTGTGACCGGGCAGTCGAGGTAGCGCAGGCCCCGTCCGGTGGCGGCCGCGGCGAGCTCGAGCACCCAGTCGTGGGACAGCGTCGAGCACTCGATCGCCAGGGCACCGGTCGCCGGTGCCCCGGCCAGGACCCCGTCCGGGCCGGTCCACAGGTGCCGGGAGGCCTCGTCGTCGCTGACCATCACGATCACGGCCTCGACGTCCGACACCGCGTCGGCGGGGGAGCCGGCCCAGTGGGCACCGCGGTCGAGCAGCGTGACCGCCCGGCTCTTCGTCCGGTTGTGGACGACGAGGTCGTGCCCGGCGTCGAGGAGCCGTCCGGCCATCCCTCTGCCCATCCGGCCGAGCCCCAGGAACGCCACGCGCGCCATGGCCGTCAGCCGCTCGGGGTCGTCGGTGCGTAGACCCGCAGCTGGAACTCGCGCAGGACCGGCGTCCAGCCGTCGGACTCCTTCGGGTGCTTCCGTGAGAGGCCCGGCGTCCAGATCAGGTACGTGCCGGGGTCGCCGGGGGACTCCGGCGGCTCGGGCAGTGCGTGGCCGACCTTCTCCACGTCGGCGTGCACCACGAGGTCGCCGCCGACCGGCTCGCGGCTGTAGATGCCCAGGATCAACGCGTCCCGGTCGTCGGTGATGATCGTGTCGATCTGCCGGTCGTTCGCCTCGAGGTAGGCGCGCACGGCGTTCCAGGAACGGTCGCGGGGGTTGCGCTCGATCACCTTGACCACCGGCAGCACGGCCGCGGCGATCGCGAGCACCGCGACCACGGCGGTCAGTGCCGTCGCCAGCGGCCGGCGGCCGCGCGGCAGCCAGCTGCGTATCTGGGTCAGCACCCACGTCACGAACCCGGCCGAGCCGAGCACGAGGGCCGGCAGCACCGGGATCCAGTAGCGCATCAGCGAGGCGTTGATCCGGATGAAGCCAGGGTCGAGCAGCCCGGACACGAGCGTCAGGGGCACCCACACGACGAGGAACCAGGCCAGCAGCAGCAGGTGCGCCCGGCGCCGGACGACGAGCGCGCCGAGGACTGTCAGCAGGAGGGTGGTCAGCACCATCAGGGTGCCGGGGTAGACCTCCACGATCCGCGGGAACCGGAGCAGGGCGTCGGCCCGGGTGAGGGGCGAGAGGGGAGCGCTGCCGTGCTCGCTGTCGACCTTGAGCCGCGCCAGCGCGTCGCCGTGCGCCCACTGCGCCAGCACAAGCTCCAGCGCCAGGGCGCCGAGCATGGGGACGGCGACCTGGACCCAGCGGCGCCAGGGGAGCCGCCAGGCGAGCAGCGCGCCGACGAGCAGCGGGTAGAAGAACACCGACAGCTCGCGCACCAGGTAGGCCCAGCCGAAGCAGAAGCCCACGACGAGGAACCACCAGGTGGGGGCGGCGTCCCCCGGGCGAAGGTCCGCCGGACCCTCGTCCCGCCGACCGGGGCGACGCTGCGCCGCTCCGATCAACAGGGCGAAACCCAGCGTGATGAAGGCTGTCGAGGGGATGTCGGGCAGCAGCTGCCAGCTGGTCATCCGCTCGCTGCCGGCGCTGATCATCGTGTCCACCAGCACCGGGTGGATGATCAGCAGCACGGTGGCCACGGCAGCGGTCCAGCGGTCGAACAGGACCACTCCGAGGCCGAAGACGGCAACCACCAGCAGGATGCCGGCGAGGAACGGCCAGGCGTAGTAGGCCCACTGCCCGTACCCGAAGACCTCGAGGAAGCCGCGTACGGGGATGATGTTGCCGATCCGCAGCGAGTGGTGGTCGAGCGGCACGTCCGGGAAGTCGCGGGCACGCTGCAGCACGAAGATGCCGTCGTTCCACCGCGGGTACGGCCGCACCTGGAAGGTGACGGCAAGGTGCAGCAGCACGAGGAGCAGGCCGATCAGCCAGGCAGGTGCGACGAGCAGGGACCGCCGCCTGACGGCCTCGTCCGACGCGGGGGTGGTGGCGGGTCCGGCGGGAGCCGTGCTCACGAGCCGGCGGTCACGGCTGCATCGTGACGGGCTCGGCCGGCACGGTCAGGGGGGTGCCTGTCGCCGCACGTACGTCGTCGACGCTGACGCCCGGCGCCAGCTCGCGCAGCACGAGGCCACCACCTGCCGAGGTGCCGGTGACATCGACGACGGCGAGGTCGGTGATGATCCGGTCGACGACGGCGCGCCCGGTGTAGGGCAGCGTGCACTCGTCGACGATCTTGTGGGTGCCGTCCTTCGCGACGTGCTCCATGACGACGACGACGCGCTTCGCCCCGTGGACCAGGTCCATGGCGCCACCCATGCCCTTGACCATCTTCCCGGGGATCATCCAGTTGGCCAGGTCGCCGCGGGCGGAGACCTGCATGGCGCCGAGGATCGCGGCGTCGATGTGACCGCCGCGGATCATCCCGAACGACATGGCGGAGTCGAAGAACGAGGCGCCGGGCAGGAGCGTCACGGTCTCCTTGCCGGCGTTGATCAGGTCGGCGTCCTCCTCACCCTCGAACGGGTAGGGGCCGACACCGAGGATGCCGTTCTCGCTCTGCAGGGTGACGTGCACGCCCTCGGGCAGGTAGTTGGGCACGAGGGTCGGCAGGCCGATGCCGAGGTTGACGTACTGGCCGTCCTCGAGCTCGCGGGCTGCCCGCGCCGCCATCTGCTCACGGGTGAGCGCCATCAGTGCTCCTGCTCGCTGCGGGGCCGCGTCGTGCGGCGTTCGATGCGCTTCTCGACGTCGGCGCCGACGTCGACCACCCGCTGCACGAAGACGCCTGGGACGTGCACGTCCTCGGGGCGGATCTCGCCGACGTCGACGAGGTTCTCGACCTGAGCGACGGTCACGCGGCCGGCGGTGGCGCACAGCGGGTTGAAGTTCCGTGCGCTCTCGCGGAAGACGAGGTTGCCCGAGCGGTCGCCCTTCCAGGCGTGCACCAGTGCGAAGTCGGTGACGATCGACTCCTCCAGCACGTACGTCCTGGTCCCACCGCCCATCGAGAACTCGCGGGTCTCCTTCGCCGGCGAGGCCAGCGTGACCGAGCCGTCCTCGGCGTAGCGCCACGGCAGCCCGCCCTCGGCCACCTGGGTGCCGACGCCGGTGACCGTGTAGAAGGCCGGGATGCCCGCGCCGCCGGCCCGCAGCCGCTCGGCCAGCGTCCCCTGCGGGGTCAGCTCGACCTCGAGCTCGCCGGAGAGGAACTGTCGCGCGAACTCCTTGTTCTCCCCGACGTAGGACGCGGTCACCCGCGAGATGCGGTGGTCGGAGAGCAGGACGCCGAGGCCCCAGCCGTCGACACCGCAGTTGTTGGAGACGACGTGCAGATCGCTGACCCCGGCGTCGTGCAGGGCCGCGATGAGCACGTTCGGGATGCCGCAGAGACCGAAGCCGCCCACCGCCAGGGTGCTGCCGGAAGCGATGTCGGCCACCGCCTCAGCGGCTGATGGGCAGACCTTGTCGGCGGGGCGCAGCGCGGCCGCGGCGTCGTCAGGGGGCACCCGGCGACTCTAGCCAACCGCTCTGCTCGGGCTACGAGCAGATGTTCTGGTCGGCCGAGCGGGTCTCCAGGGTCTCGGTCGGCTCGGGCGAGCTGGTGGAGCCGCTGACCTCGACCGGGACCACCGAGGGCGAGTCGGTGCCGACGACGACGGTCAGTGTGCTGCCCAGGGTCACGTCCTCCTGCACGACAGAGCCCGGCAGGGAGGCCCCGAGGGTGCGCCCGGACTCGTCGTAGGCCGGGTCGTGCAGGACCGTGGTGGTCGAGTAGCTGCGGTCGGCGTTGCCGACGCCGACCACGGTGAACCCCTTCGCCGTGAGCTGGGCGGCGAGGTCGCTGGCGGCGCCCTTGACGCCCGAGCCGTTGAGCACCGTGACGCTGATCCGCTCCGGCGGTGTGACCAGCGGGGGGCCGCTCGGGGTCGCCGTCGCGGTGGGGCCGGCGGTCGGCTGGGGTCCCTTCCCGGGCAACGGCTGGTCGAAGCGCAGGGCGCGCCACACCGCATCTGCCGACGGCTTGAGCTGCACCCGGTTCGGGTTCTCCGTCCAGGGCTCGTTCGGAGCTGTGAGGAAGGTGACGTCCTTGGTCGGGATGCCACGCACCTCCTGCGCGAGGCCGGCCATGTCCTTGAGCCCGCCGAAGTCGGTCGTCAGCGAGTTCGTCGCCGCGGCCAGGAAGTTGTAGAGCCGGTCGGGCCGGAGCAGGAGCCCCTTGTTCTTGACCCGGGAGACCATCGAGCCGATGAATGCCTGCTGCCGGTCGATCCGGGAGATGTCCGACCCGTCGCCGATCCCGTGGCGCGTCCGCACGTAGGCCAGCGCCTGCCGACCCCGCACTGTGTGGGTGCCGGCCGAGAGGTCCAGGTGCGACTGCGGGTCGCTGACGGCGTACGGGAGGCAGACCCGGACCCCGCCGAGCGCGTCGACCATGTCCTTGAAGCCGGTGAAGTCGACGACGACGTAGTTGTCGATGCGGATCTTGGTGAGCTTCTCGACCGTGGCGATGGTGCACGCGGGTCCGGCGGCTGAGAACGCCTCGTTGAAGATCTCGAGGGACCGTGCCGCGACCACTGTGCCGTCCTCGCGGGTGCACTCGGGCATCGGGACCATCGTGTCGCGGGGGATGCTCACCGCGGTCGCCGACTTCCGGTCGGCGGCGAGGTGGACCAGGATCGTCGTGTCCGACCGCTGGCCGGCGACGTTGAGGGCGTTCTTGCCCTTCCGCTTGTCCGAGCCCATTACCAGGATGTTCGCGGCCTTCGGGTCCTCGGCGACCTTGGCGGGACGCTCCTTCGGGTTGAGCAGGCTGTCGACCTTGACCCGGTTGATGTTGCCGTCCAGCCGCTGGTAGGCGACGAACGCCGTGACCGAACCGGCCACCAGCAGCACCGCCAGCGTCGTCAGGACCGCAGTCAGCGCGCGTCGCCAGCCCGCCCGCCGGGCGGCGTGGCGGGCGCGCGGCGCGTGGCGCCGGCGGGCGGAGTGCGGCACAGCGGTCCTTGTCGTCGGTCGCACGGACCTGCGTGCTAGCTGCGGCAGGGCCGGCCGCCGGGGGAGGCGACTGGTGCGACGGGGCGAGTCAACGGGCCAGTCTAAGGGACGTTCCTGGCAGTCCGGGCCGCTCCGGGGACCCAGCGGGGCAGACCGGACATCTCGGGTCCCGCCGGACCCACGCTCCCCACCAGACCCTCCTGCTCGACCCGGGCCGCCATCCGGTCGGGGGCGAGATGCCGGGCGAGGACTGCGGTGACGTCCGCGGCCAGCGGGACGAGCAGGCCCGCGAGCACCGCGTCCGCGGGCCGGCCCGCGGCCAGTGGCTCGGTGACGAGCAGGGCCCTGCCCCCGACCGGGGGCTGCTCGTGCGCCAGGGCTCCGAGCTCGGCCGCCGACAACGGGCCGGAGTCGGTGGTCAGGGCCTCGCCGGCGGGGTCGACCGGCCAGGAGGGTACGAACCTGTCACCGTGCGCGGCGACCTCCCGGTCGTAGTCGAGGGTGGTGCCCGCGGGGGGCTGGACGTCGCGCCGGGCCAGCCCGAGCGGCCCGAGCCCGAGGGCGACGACCGCACCGGCAGCGGCGGGTGGGGTGCCGTCGTACGCCAGCACGTGCACGTCGACCGGCCCTCCCGCCGGGACGACGTGCAGGCCCAGCGCCCAGCACGACTGCAGCCAGACAGCACCCTGCCAGTGGCAGGGCAGGTCGAGGGCCAGGGTGTCGCCGGGCGCGACACCGATGTCGTCGCGCAGGAGGTTCGCGGTCTTGGCCACCCAGGTGGCGAAGGTCGTGACCGAGAGCTCGGCGCGCTCGCCGGTGGCGTCGTCGTAGAACGTCAGCAGCGGCCGGGCCGGGTCCCGGCGCAGCGCCGCGTCCAGCAGGTCCGCGGGAGTGGGCACCACGACAGGCTAGGCGGCAGCCCGAGCAGCGGCGGACGGCGGGACGGGCACCAAGGGCCCCGGGTCACGGGCGAGCAAAATGTCCGGCCCGCACCACGCCGAGATCGTCAAGACGCAGGGCGAGGGCGCCGATGGCAGGGACACTGGCCGCTGGGTCGTCTCGTCACACCTGTCCCACCAGCACCAGCACTACCTCCCGGGGGTCCCTGCATGCGCCGCGCACCGTCCGCCGTCCTGCTCAGCGTCCTCGTGCCGTTGGGTCTCGTGGTCCCGGTGGCGAGCGCTCCGCACGCCGCCGCGACACCGGTGACGCCGGAGGTGCGCTCGCAGCCGCTGCACGGGGTCGCGGCCGGCGGGGGCGCCCTGCGTGGCAGCGCGAAGGCGACCTTCGCGGCGGCGGGCCGGCCGGAGGTGCTGGTACGCCGCACCCGGCTCGCCTCCTTCGACCTGCTCGGGGTGACCTGGAGGGCCGGGCGCACCGCTGACCTGCGGGTCCTCGCCCGCACCCACGGCGCCCACGGCTGGACGGCGTGGACCACGCTGGAGGCCACCGACACCCCCGGCACCCGTGAGGCGCGGCGCGCCCGGCCCGGCACCGAGCCGCTGTGGGTCGGCAGGTCGGACGGTTACCAGGTGCGGGTCGACGTGCGGAGCGGGCGGCTGCCGGCCGGGCTCCGCGTCGACCTTGTCGACCCCGGCAGCTCGGCCGCCGACGGCCGGGTCGGGGAGGGCCGGCCGATGCAGGCCGCACAGGCCGCGACCGGCCAGCCGCAGGTCTTCACCCGGGCCCAGTGGGGCGCGGACGAGTCCCTGCGACGCAACGGGCCGTCGTACACCGGCACGCCCAAGGCCGGCTTCGTGCACCACACCGCCGGGACCAACGGGTACTCCGAGGCCGACGTCCCCAGGATCATCCGCGGCATCTACGCGTACCACGTCAAGGGCAACGGCTGGTCCGACATCGGCTACAACTTCCTCGTCGACCGGTTCGGCCGGCTGTGGGAGGGCCGCTACGGCGGGATGACGGCGAACGTCCTCGGCGCCCACACCGGCGGGTTCAACTCGGACAGCTTCGCGGTGTCGGCGATCGGCAACTACGACAAGGCCGCCGCGCCGGCCGGGATGGTCGACTCGATCGCGCGCCTGCTGGCCTGGAAGCTCTCGCTCGCGTTCCGCGACCCGAACGGCACGACGGTCCTCACCTCGCAGGGCGGCGGCACGTCGAGGTACCGCGCCGGCACCAAGGTCACCTTCGACGTCATCAGCGGCCATCGGGACGCGGGCAACACGTCGTGCCCGGGCAAGAACCTCTACGCCCAGCTGCCGCTGATCCGGCAGCTCACGACGCAGTACCTCGGCACCGCGCTGCTCGACCCGGCGCCGTCACCCGCGTCCGCGACGTACGGCCGGGGCGGGACGATCACCACGACCGCGCGGGTGACCAGCGACCAGACGTGGAGCATGACGATCCGGGACGTCTGCCGCGGCACCTTGGTGCGCACTCTGGGCGGCACGGCGAGCCCGGCGACCCCGCTGGCCGCCGCCTGGGACCTGCGTGACGACGCCGGTGCGCCGGTCAGGCCCGGGGCGTACGCCGTGACGCTGGCCAGTGCCGACGCCTCGAGCGCGGCCCGGACCTGGGCCGGCCAGGTCACCGTCAATGCCGCTCGGACCGCGCCCGCAGTGGCGCCACCGGTCGGCCTGCCGGGCCGGACGTCGTTCGTGCCGGTCGACCCGATCAAGCTCTACGACACCCGGGACTCCGGCAACCTGCCGCTCGGCCCGGGCGGCCGGGTGGACCTCGTGGTCCCCGGCGCCGGCAAGGTTCCGGCCGACGGGGTCGCGGCCGTCGCGCTGAGCATCTCGTCGAGCTGTGCCACCGCGGACACGTCGGTCACCGCCTGGCCGGGCGGCGCCGCGAACCCGGGGTCGCCGGCGCTCAACGTCCGTGGCGGGACGACAGCGTCGGCCCTCGCCGTGGCGGCGCTGGGCGGCAACGGCGTCGTCAGCCTGGCCAACGCAGCGGGCACCACGGAGCTGTCGGTGCACGTGGTCGGCTACTACCCGGTGTCGGGTGGTCAGGTGTTCCGCCCGGCCAGGACTCTGCGGCTGTACGACTC
This sequence comes from uncultured Actinomycetota bacterium, assembly GCA_963726615.1. GTDB lineage: Bacteria > Actinomycetota > Actinomycetes > JACCUZ01 > JACCUZ01 > CAWDZK01. The sequence goes on from CAVSCX010000010.1 coordinate 234,389, forward strand.
TCGCCGCGACGCAGCCGGTCCGCTCACGCCGGAGAGCGCCCGGACGGTGACCATGCCGGTGCTGTCCGGCATCCCCGCCGCCTCGATGACCGGCGCGCTGCTCAACGTCACGGCAGTAGGCCCGCGCGGCACGGGGACGCTCACGGTGCAGTCGCCGGCCTCCGGCCGCGACACCGCGACTCTGGCCTACTCGCACGGCTCCATGGTGAAGAGCCGCGTCGTCGCCCGGCTGCAGGACGGCACGTTCACACTCACCTCGCACGCCGCCGCCACCCACGTCGTCGTCGACGTCGTCGGCTGGTGGGCGCCGCCTGAGGTCGTGCGGGGCAGGCTGTTCCAGACCCGGGCGGCCACCCGGGTCCTCGACACCCGCACCGGCCTCGGGGTCGCGCGGCACCGCGTCGGCAAGCTGCGCAAGGGTCGGGTGGTCACGGTGAAGGTCGCCGGCCGGCTCAAGCCGGCCCCGGCGCGGGCCCGCGCCGTCGTGCTGAACCTCACCGCCCGCGACGCCACCAGGCGGACGTTCGTGACGGCGTGGCCCAAGGGCAAGCGCCGGCCCGCGTTCCCCGACCTGTCCGTGCCGGCCTGGCGGACGACCGCCAACCTCGTCGTCCTGCGGGTCGGCCGCAAGGGTCGCATCAAGATCACGAACGGTTCGGGGTCCACCCACGTGGTCGCGGACGTCGTCGGCTACTACCCCTGACCCTCCGGCAGCCGGCAGCCGGCGTCCGCGGCGGGTCGGGCCGCGCGCCGCACGCCGGTAGGGTGGCCCGCGACATGAGCGAGCAGACGGCACACCGCAGCGAACCCACCACCCAGGTGCTGACCCCGGTCGAGGCACCGGTGGTCGAGCAGCACGACACCCCGGCACCCAGCGGTGACGAGAGCGGGCGACCGGTCGCGACGATCGTGCTGCCCTGCTACAACGAGCACGAGCACGTGATCGCCGAGGTCGAGCGGATCTGCGCGGCGATGGACGCCAGCGGCATCCCCTACGAGCTGCTCGCCATCGATGACGCGTCCACCGACGACACCCTCCAGCTCCTGCTCGACGCGCGGTCCCGCTTCCCGTCGATGCGGGTCATGCCGTTCCGCCGCAACGGCGGCTCCGGCACGGCTCGGCGCATCGGCAGCTACGAGGCGCGCGGCGAGATCGTGGTCTGGACCGACGCCGACATGACCTACCCGAACGACCGCATCCCGGAGTTCGTCCAGACGCTGCTCGACGACCCGACGTACGACCAGGTCGTGGGCGCGCGCAGGTCCGAGGAGGGCACCCACAAGCTGCTCCGGGTGCCGGCGAAGTGGATCATCCGCAAGATCGCCGAGCGGCTGTCGAACTCCTCGATCCCCGACCTGAACTCCGGGCTGCGCGCGTTCCGCCGATCGGTGTCGCTGCCGTACCTGCGGCTGCTGCCACCCGGCTTCTCCTGCGTCACGACCATCACCCTGGCGTTCCTGTCCAACCAGCACGACATCAAGTACGTGCCGATCGAGTACGCCAAGCGCAGCGGCACCTCGAAGTTCCACTTCGTCAAGGACGCCTACCGCTACATCCTCCAGGTGCTGCGGATGGTCATGTACTTCAACCCGCTGAAGGTCCTGATGCCGCTGGCCCTGTGGCTGATCACCATCGGGCTCGTCAAGGGCGTCTACGACTTGTTCGCGCACTTCGGCCGGTTCGCGGTCAACACCGTGCTCATCTTCATCACCGGCATGCTCATCGCGGCCCTCGCGCTGCTCGCGGACCTCATCGTGCGGTCCCGGTCGGAGATCTGACCCCGGCTCCGGGGGACCAGCCGGTGGTGGTGGACGCGCCCGAGGGCTCCCGGCGCCGTGCGTCGTGGCGCCGGACGGCCGTGTCCGGCGTGCTCGTCGTGGCGATGGTCGTCGCCTTCGCCGTGGTGCTTCGCGGCCAGTGGGCCGACATCGTCGACTCGCTCGGCCGCCAGCACTGGTACGCCGTGCTCGGGGCGTTCGGGCTCGCCCTGGTCGGCGTGGTGGTCAGCTTCGTGATCTGGCGCGGCACCCTGGCGGTGCTCGGCTCGCGTCTGCCCGCGCTCGCCGCGGCCCGGCTGTTCTTCGTCACCCAGCTCGGCAAGTACCTCCCGGGCGCCGTCTGGCCGGTGCTCGCGCAGATGCGCCTCGGCAAGGAGCTCGGCGTCCCGCGGCAGCGGATGGGGCTGGCGTTCCTGCTGACGCTCGGTCTCTCGACCCTTGTCGGCATCCTCGTCGGCGCGGCGGCGCTGCCGGCCCTGCTGCGCGCCGAGGGCAGGGTGGTGCTGCTCGGGCTGCTCGCAGTGCCGCTGCTCGTCGCACTGCTCGTGCCGAGAGTGCTCAACGCACTGCTCGGCACCGGGCTCCGAGTCCTGCGCCGCCCAGGCCTCGAGCGCCCGCTGCACGAGGGCGATGTCGTGCGCGGCGTCGGGTCGGCCCTGCTGTTCTGGCTGCTGTACGGCGGTCACGTCTGGCTGCTCGCGGTGGGCCTCGGCGCCGACCCGCTGCGCGCTCTTCCGGTCGCGGTCGGCGGGTTCGCCATCGCCTTCTCGCTGGGACCGTTGCTGGTGGTGCTGCCGGCCGGGGCCGGCGTCCGCGAAGCCGTGCTGATCCTGCTGCTGCACGCGGTGCTGCCCACCTCCGACGCCGCAGCGGTGGCGCTCACCTCGCGCGGGTTGCTGATGGCGACCGACGGCCTGCTCGCCCTCGGCGCTGCGCTGCTACCGCGGAGTGGTCCTCGGTAGGCCTTCCGCAGGTGCTGGGCTTGCGTCGGAGTCGCCGCGTCGGCCGCCAGAGGGGAACCGGAGGTCGGCTCCGCCCGTCGTCGGGCTGGTCGGTGCTGTCGCACGACGAGCTCGCCGCCGTGGTGCGGGACCTGACCACGGTGCGAGCGCAGTGCGACGCCCTGCTGGCGGCGGTCGGCGAGGTCGATGCCCGCGGCACCTTCGCCCTGGACGGGGCGATCATCCCGGGGTCGTGGGTGCGGGCGGTCACCCACGCCACCCCCGCGCAGGCGGCCCGGCTGGTGCGGACCGCGCGGGCCCTGCGGTCCGGGCGGCTGCCCGACACCGTCGCCGCGCTGACCGCCGGCGCGATCACCGGTCGGCACGCGGGCGTGATCGCCGACGCTGTCACCAACGCCCCCGACGGGGCGGTCGCCCTGATCGAGCCACCTGGACACCAACGACGGCGCAACGCCTGCATCGGTCCTTCACCAGTGCGCTGGCGGCAATTGCGCCGTCTTTCGTGTCCCTCGGATCCGTGCCAATCGCCCGTTGTAGAACGAACAGAAGTGCAGTTCCCGAGCTCGGACTCGGCGGCTGACGCGCACAGACGGGAACCGGCAGTACCGAGCGGTCCGCATCTGCGAGCCAACAACCGCGACCAGTCCAGATCCGGCGATACCTTGCACGACGTGCTTCGGTGGCCACCACGGAGCGGGCGTCGGCCACGCAGCCATGCATACGACCCCTCGCAGGGCCGGGCGTCTGCCGGCGCCAGGTGGGTGATGCTGGACAAGAACGAGTGCCCACGGCGCCACGCAGGAGTGTCGTCGGCTGCGGCCTGACCCCGATCACCTATCGTCGCTCGGTGGTCGCTCTGCTTGTCGCCGGCGGGATGTCGTTCGTCCTCACGTTGCTGCTGACCCCGTTCCTGATCAGGCTGCTGCGCCGGAGCGGTGTCGGCCAGCCCATCCACGACGAGATGCACCACCACACCCAGAAGGCCGGCACCCCGACCATGGGCGGGGCCGTGGCCCCGTTGTCGCTCCTCACCGCCTTCCCCGTCGCGCTGGCCGTCTCGGGGCACCCCCCGAGCCGAGTCGGCGTCGCGGCTGCGCTGGCCGTCGTGGCCATGGGCGCCGTCGGGCTGCTCGACGACGGGATGAAGGTGTTCCGGGAGCGGAACCTGGGCCTGCGGGAGCTGCAGAAGACGGTCCTGCAGACCCTCGTGAGCCTGGGGTACGCGCTGGCCGTGGTCACCTCGCCGGGGAGCTGCCGGCAGCTCGCGTTCACGAACTGCGAGCACACCGCCCTGAGCCTGCCTAGCTGGCTGTACGTCCTCGTGCTCATGGCGATCTTCTGGGGGAGCACGAACGCCGTGAACTTCACCGACGGCATCGAGGGGCTGCTCGCCGGCGCCGCGGCCGTGACCTTCCTCGTGCTCACCGGCATCGGCTTCTGGGTCGTCCGTCACCACAGCATCTACCAGGTGCCGCACGCCCTCGAGCTCACCTTGGTGGCTGCCTGCCTGGCAGGGTCGATGGGCGGCCTGCTGTGGTGGAACATCAAACCGAAGACCATCTTCATGGGGGACACCGGATCCCTGGCCCTGGGCGCGGGCCTGGTCGTCGTCTGCTCCGGCCTCGGCCTCACCCTGCTCGTGCCCGTCATCGGGTTCCTGTACGTCGGGGTCGGTGCCTCGAGCTTCCTGCAACGGGTCTGGTTCAAGTGGACCCGCCGCCGAGGCACACCGCGGCGCCTGTTCCGCATGGCGCCCATCCACCACCACTTCGAGCTGGTCGGCTGGAGCGAGTCGACCATCGTCGTCCGGTTCTGGATCGTGAACGCGATCGCGGCAGGCTGCGCCGTCCTGCTGTTCTACGGCGATGCGCTGAGACACCTCCCCACCTGACGAGCGACGCGAGCGCGCCCCTGCCCGAGCGGTCGCTCAGGACGTCCGTCGGGTCGCCGGTTCCGATGCCGAGGCCGAGCCGCCAGCCGCACCCGCGTGCTTCCTGACCGGGGCTGCGCCGAGGCGGACGAACACGAGTGCCGCTCTGGAGCAGTCGTGCCGACAGCCGCCATACCGATCGGTGGTGCCAGCCCCCAGGCGCTCGTCCGGAGCGAGCGGTACCGGCAATCTCGCTCGTTCTCCATGCCCTGAGCCATCGATGACCCAGCCTGTGCACTCCGCTCCGCTCGCCCGCGTCGGCGTGCGGTCCTAGGGTCGCCGCATGGACCTGGTGCTCCGCGAGACGACGCTCGACGATCTCCCGATCCTGTTCGAGCACCAACGCGACCCGCTCGCCAACGAGATGGCCGTGTTCGCGGCGCGCGACTGGGACGCCTTCGTGGCGCACGACGCGAAGATCCGGTCCGACCCGGCCCTGATCCGTCGCACGGTCGTCGTGGACGACGAGGTCGTCGGCTGGATCGGCTGCTTCGGCGACGAGCAACGCGAGGTGGGCTACTGGTACGGCCGCGCGGTGTGGGCGAGAGGCATCGCCACCGCGGCGCTTGCCGCCTTCCTCGACGAAGTCACCGAGCGGCCCTTGTTGGCCCACGTCGCGGTCACGAACGTCGGGTCGGCGAAGGTCCTCGAGCGATGCGGTTTCGTCGAGGTCGAACACGAGACGACCGACGTCGAGGAGATCGTCTACCGGCTGGGCTAGCCGCGTGCCTCGAACCAGGCTCGGCCCTCCATCGACCCTGCTGGCCGCGACGGGCCTCGACGTCCAGCCGGCAAAGCCCGAGTGCCGCTCCCGCCGGACTGATCAGGCATCATCATGCGGGTCATCCTCTAGCCCCAGCACCATGCGTGGATGGTGACAGACGATCAGCTGCGTGTCCCGGCTATGGGAGAGCGCGGCGGGATCGTCCCGCGCTCGATGCCCGGCAAATCACCCTGGCGACCGAGGCCCCACGTGATGCTGTGACGATCGACGTCGTCGATAGCGATCAGTGGGACCTCGCAGGGCTGGACGGCAAGGAGTGGCGATGCTCGAAAGTTTGTACTCCGACGCAAGGCTCTACGACCTCATGTTCCCGCAGCCGAGTGGGCTGGGATCGCGCGCACAGTTCTACCTCGACCTCGCGGCAACTGCCGGTGGGCCCGTCCTGGAGCTCGGGTGTGGAACGGGCTCTGTGCTCCTCCCGATCGCCGAGCGCGGCATCTCCTGCCAGGGAATCGACCTTTCCAGCGACATGCTTGCTCAGGCGCGCGCGAAGTTCGAGGCCAGTGGGGTGACGGCGGGGCTGCACCTGGGTGACATGATTGACTTCGATCTCGACGAGCGGTTCGGGCTCGTGTTCGTGGCCTCGAACTCGCTAACCCATCTGCACGCCGCCTGCGACATCGTGAACTGCTTTCGTGCCGTACGCCGACACCTGACGCCGGGCGGACGGTTCGCCTTCGACGTCTTCAACCCGAGTGTGCAGGTCCTGGCTGGCGCCGATGGTCTACGCCGCGAGAAGCAGCGCTTCGCTGACCCCGAGCGTGGTGAGATCCGCGTCGACGTCGAGGAGCGCTATGACGCTGCGGCGCAGGTCACGCGCGGGATGTGGTACTTCTCAACCGAGAGTGAGCCTGACTTTGTCGTGAGTTCCGTCGAGGTCCGCAGCTTCTTTCCGCAGGAGCTTGCGCTCCTTCTCGACGCTGGCGGCTTGCGACTTGCTGAACGCTTTGGCGACTTCGAGCGCGCCGCATTCACTAGCGAGACACCGACTCAGGTGTGTATCTGCGAGGCGGCATAGTCGCCGGCCACGACGGCGAAGCGCCGCGACGGCAACCCAGAGGTTGTCCTCAGCGAGGGAGTGGCGGCGGTGGTGTGGCCCGTGGTTGCTCTACAGCGGCGACGTGACCCACCCCGTTCGTCACTTGACAGGCTCCACCTTCGGTCGAGCCCGCCAGGGCTTGACCGAACATGAGTGCAGCTGCAGGTTGTGCGGACCCGTCCGTCTGCGCCCGCTCGCTCCAGGGGTAAGCAAGAGACCCCGGTCCGGCGGCCTCCCCGAAGGGCTCTCACCGCGCCATACGATCTCGGCATGACGGTCAGGCTCCGCGAGCTCACGCGCGAGGCGGCCGACGCGATCTTGGCCGGCAATCGGCCTGACGGCGTGCGCGTCGCTCCGGACTATCCCACGGAGTTTTCTGCGGGCGTGGCGCAATTCGTCGGCGCGGTGGGCCAACTCGGTCCCTTCCTTCTCCACCGTTCTGAGGACGATGTTGTCGTGGGCGAGATCGGTGGTGCTTTCGTCGACGAGCAAGGGACGATCGAGATCGGCTACGCCGTTGTCCAGTCGCAGAGGAACCGGGGATACGCGACCGCGGCGATCGAGGCTCTCGTGGCGAAGGCGAGTGCGGCCACCGAGGTGCGTCGCATCGTGGCGCACACGCCGCTTGAGCGCCCGCAGAGCGGACGCGTTGTCGAGAAAGCCGGCTTCACGAGGGTGCGGGAGATGGATGACGTGGACGAGCTGGGGAACGTGCAGCGCGTCGAGGAGTGGGAGTTCCTGGTGTGAGCCCCGCTCGGCACAGCGACCCGGGCGCCGGCAGGCCACCGGCATCCGACGCGTCGCGCATTAACCGGAAGCGATCGGTGGTGCCTGCGACGACGTGACTGACCGATTCGAGCACAACGAACAGCGCCGGCCCCGCGCCCGACGCTGGTTCAGCGGTTCCCATGATGGCAGCCGGGGGCGAGGATGACGCCGTGGAAGATCCTCTCCCCCTCCGCCTGGAACCCATCGATCAGCGGAACTGGCGGGCCGCCGTAGCCGTGCACGTAGCCCCTGACCAGGTCCGGCTCGTCGCTGGCCGTCAGCCTGTCGCCCTGGTCATCCTCGCCAAGGCGTACGTGCGGCCGGGCGACCTCGATTGGGAGCCGCTCGCGTTGACAACGGCGGCCTCGGTGGTCGGCGTCGTCGCGCTTGCTCACGCGCCCGCGCACACAGAAATGCTTCACCTGGCGATCGACGTGTCGAAGCAAGGACGAGGACTTGGATCGGCAGCGGTGGACCTCCTGGTTGCGCATGTGGCCGAGACTCGACCGAGCGCGCAAGAAGTCCGGCTCACGGTTCACCCGGAGAACACGCGTGCGCAGCGCCTGTACCGGAGTCGGGGCTTCCTGCCGAACGGGCAGGTGCGCGACGGCGAGCCGATGTGGTCACGGGACCTCGAACGTGCATAGATGCTCGATCCCGAGCAAACCGATCCGGCACTCTGGATCACACCCTGGAGCCCTGGACACCAACGACGGCGCAACGCCTGCATCGGCACTTCACCAGTGCGCCGGAGGCAATTGCGCCGTCTTTCGTGTCCCCCGGATCGGTGCCAATAGCCCGTTGACGCACGAACAGAGGTGCCGCTCCACGGCGGTCGGGCGCAGGGCGGCCCGGAAGCCGGGCGAAAGTGCCGCTCGCAGCCGGCCCGTACGACGCGGTCAGGCGTACGGACGTGCGCTGACCTGGGGCGAACGCTCAGCCGTCGTCGCGGACGAGGCAGAAGGGATGTCCGGCCGGGTCGCGCAGCACGCGGACGTTGTCCTGCGGCTGGTGGTCGGCGACGGTCGCGCCGAGCGCCACTGCGTCGTCGACCGCCGAGTCGAGGTCGCCGACCTGGAAGTCGAAGTGCATCATCGGGCGCTGTGCGCCGTCGACCGGCGGCCAGACCGGCGCCTGGTAGCCGTCCGCCTGCTGGAAGACGATGTAGATCGATCCCTCGGGGGCGGCCAGGATCGCCGTACCCGGCTCCTCGTGGCCGATGGGCCAGTCGAGCAGCTGGGAGTAGAACCTCGCCAGGGCACCGGGGTCCGGCGCCTCGATCGCCGTTCCCCACCACATGCCGGTCATCCGTGAGCGCATTCCTTCACCCTTTCGTAGCCGAGCCGATCGTGTCCACGCGGCCGACGCTGCGGTGGCCGACCGGTCAGACGTCGCAGTAGAACGCGGTGAGAGCGGCCCCGAGGGCGGCGAGGTCGTCTACGTGGCCGAGCTCGCGGGCCGAGTGCATCGACAGCAACGGCGGGCCGACGTCGACGACGCGGAGGCCGAGCCGCGTCGCCGTCAACGGCCCGATCGTCGACCCGCACGGCACTGCGTTGTGGGACACGAACTCCTGGGCGTCGACGCCGGCCGCGGCGCAGGCCCGCTTCCAGAGCGCGCTGCCCTGCCCGTCGGTTGCGTAGCGCTGTTTCGCATTGATCTTGAGAAGCGGTCCGCCACCAGGAACCGGCCGGTTGCCGGTGTCATGGCGCTCCACGTAGTTGGGGTGCACCGCGTGACCGGCGTCCGAGGACACGCACCACGATCCGGCCAGCGCCCGCTGCTGCTCCTCGGTGTCAGCACCCAGCCCGGCGCCGACCCGGGTCAGGACGTCGGCCAGGAACGGGCCGGCTGCCCCGGAACGCGAGCCGGAGCCGACCTCCTCGTGGTCGAAGGCGGCCAGGACGAGGACGTGGTCGGCCGCATCGGGGGCGGCCGCGAGCAGCGCGCGGAGGCCGGCGTGCACCGAGGCGAGGTTGTCCAGCCGGCCGGCGGCGAAGAGCTCGTCGTGCAGCCCGAACCGCTGGGGAGCCGCCGTGTCGACGGTGACGAGCTCCCACCCCGCGACCTCGGCGGCGGGCAGCCCGGCGAGGCCGGCCAGGTGCTCGACGAGGTCGCCGCGGTCGGCTGCACCGGCGCCGTACACCGGGACCAGGTGCCGCTGCGGGTCGAGCGTGAGGCCCTCGTTGACCTGGCGGTCCAGGTGGATGGCCAGCTGCGGGATGCGCAGGAAGGGGCCGGTGCGGACCAGGTGCGCGGTGCCGCCGCGGCTGACCAACCGGCCGGCGAGCTCCAGCTCGCGGTCCAGCCAGGAGTTGAGCAGCGGCCCGCCGTAGACCTCGACGCCGGCCTGCAGCCAGCCGTGCGCCGCGCTGCCCGGCCGGGGCTTGAGGTGAAAGCCGGGGGAGTCGGTGTGCGCACCCACGACTCGGTACGGCGTGGCCGGCCCGGCCCCGGCAGGCACCGCCCAGGCGACCACCGCGCCGTCGCGTACGACGTACCGGCGTCGTCCGGCCTCTCCGGTCGGCCACGCCGCCGTCTCGTCCAGCGGCTCGAAGCCGGCGGCGTCCAACCGTCGGGCAACGTCGTCGACAGCGTGGAAGGACGACGGCGAGGCGGTGATGAAGGCGGCGAGGTCCGCGACGTGCTCGTCGCGGCCGTCTCGCCATCCGGCGGCACCGCTCACGTGACCGGCCTCCGGCCACGCGCCACCAGGCCTGGTCCGGTGCCGGGGAACGCCCGCTGCAGCGCACGGAACGGCAGCGTCCCCAGCCGTGCGGCGGTCGCGGTCCACGACGTCGACGGCTGCAGCGTCCGGCCGCTCGCATCCGACCGCTCGGACATGGACGTCGAGGTCGTGCCGGCGCCGAGCTTCTTGCGCCCGGCGTAGTTGCGCCCGGCTTCGAGCAGGTAGCCCAGGGGCGCACCGAAGTGCACCAGCTCGACGTCGACGAGACCGGCGGCGGACAGGCGCTCACGCAGCACCGGCGGGTCGTAGCGACGGAAGTGCCCGACCATCTCGTCGGCGGCACCGAAGCGCTTCTGCCAGGCCGGCGTCGAGAGCAGCAGCCAGCCACCGGGGCGGAGGTGCTCGACCCAGCCGGCCAGCGCGCCGACGTCGTCCTCGATGTGCTCGATCACCTCGAAGGCGACCACGAGGTCGAACGTCTCGTCCGGCTTCACGACCGAGAGGTCGCCGTGGCGCACCTCGCCGTCACCGACCTCGGCAACCCGCTGCTGGGCGACGGCGCACGAGGTCGCGTCCGGCTCGACACCCAGGTACTCGTAGCGCTGTGCCAACCGGGCGCCGAACCCACCCTGGCCGCAGCCGACCTCGAGCAGGTCGAGGCGGCGCTGCGAGGCCTGCGGCAGCAGCCGGGACACCACTGCCCAGCGAAGCCAGCCGTTCGGGCTCAGCGGCGGGAGGACGTCTCGGTCTGGTGCTGTCATGTCGGGAGCCTCCGGGGTACGACGGCGTTCAGGCGGGCGAGGAGCGGCGCTGTGACGGCGGCCGGGGTGAACGCCCCGCCGGCAAGGTGCGCGGCGGCGGTGCGCGCCGCCGCCAGCCGGGGCGGGTCGGACGCGAGGCCCCGCAGCGCGGCAGCGAGCGCAGCGGGATCGCCTGGTGGCACGAGCAGCGCGGCGTCGCCGAGGATGCGGCGCTGCGGGCCGGTGTCCGAGGTCACCACCGCGCAGCCCGCGGCGGCACCCTGGAACACCTTGTTGGGGACCACCCGCAGGGCCTTGGGGCTGGTCCCGAAGATCCCGAGGCACACGTCGTGCCCGGCGACCACGGCGGGCAACTGGTCGGGCGCGACCCAGTCGAGCCAGCTGACCCGGCGGTTCGGGGCAGCGAGCGACCGGGTCTCGTCCAGGTCCTGCCCGCTGCCGACCATCGTGACCTCGACCTCGTCGTCGCCGGCGAGAGCTGCCAGTGCCGCGCCGATGACCGGCGCCCCCTGCAAGGGGGTGAACAGGCCGAAGAACACCGCTCGCAGCGGCCCGTCCCGCTCGGCGTGCGTCCCATCGGGCACCGAGGGGGCGAACCAGCCCTGCGGGGCGCCGACGGGGACGACGACGGCGCGGCCGCGATGCCGGTCCGGCAGCGTCGCGCGGTGCTCGGCGGTGTCGACGACGACGACGTCCGCGCTGCCCAGCGCCGCCTCGTCGAGCCGGCGCAGCAAGCGCTGTCGCAGCCCGGTGCTCACGCCGCGATCGGACGCCGTGTCGCTGGCGCCGACCAGGTGGTCGAGGACCACCGGCACGTGCGGGAACAGCCGCCGGGCGAGGAGCACGTCGAAGTGCCCGAGGTAGCCGACCACGACGGCGTCCGGCCAGCCGTCGTCGCGCCGGTAGCCGGCCGACCGCGCCACGAGGGTCACCCAGCACCGGGCCAGCCGGAGCAGCAGCCGGGGAACGGTCCACGGCCGTCGGAGCATGCCGACGCGGGCGGCGGTCGAGAGCCCGAGCGGAACGTTGCACTCCCGCACGGTGGCGCCGTGCTCGGTCAGGCCGTCGCGCAGGATCGCGACCCGGGGGTGCGCCGCGGCGTCGTAGGTGCCGAAGAAGAGGAGGCGCATCGCCGGCCAGCCTAGTTGCCGGTCATTCACCGGACGGGGCACCGTCCGATCGTGGTCGCGGTGCCCTCGTCCCATCTGTCCCACCAGCACCAGCACCAGCCTCCGCCGAGCGTCCGCGCTGCTCGGGCGGCTGCTGCTGGCGGCCGCGCTGGTGGCTGCCGGGGTGGGGCTGGCGCCGGCCGGCACGGCGACCGCGGCCGACTGCCCGGACTCTGGCGGGGCCGCGATCCCGGCAGCCGGCGCCCGGGGCGACGTGGTCTTCCGCGGCGGGGGCTGGGGGCACGGCCTGGGCATGAGCCAGTACGGCGCCGAGGGTGCGGCCAGGCTGGGCTGCTCCGCCGAGCAGATCCTCACCCGGTACTACGCGGGCACCGCGGTCGTGTCGCGCCCGATGCCGAGCTCGTTGCGGGTGCGGCTTCTCCACGGCGGCTACCGCGTCGACGTCGAGGCGGTGCAGGGCGACCTCGGGTGGTCGCTGGCCGGCTGTGCCCCGGCGGCGGACCCGGCAGCGGGGACAGCACCCGGTGGTCCTCCCTGCCCGCCGGTCCAGCCGCAGGGGGCCCGCTGGCAGCTGCGGCTGGACAGCGACAGCCACAGCCGGTTCGCCCTCTACGACCTCGGCGCCCGGCCCAAGCAGCTGCTGTGGGAGGGCGGTTCGGCGCAGGTGCCCCTGGTCCTGCGCGAGTCGGGCAGCGTCGCGCACCTGACGACCTGGCGGGGTGCCTCGATCTACCTCGAGCGCTGGGTCCGCTGGGACTGGACCCGGTTCGCCGTCGACGGTGCCACCATCGACGCGGTGCAGCGCATCGACACCACCGTCGACGGCGGCGCGATGGACAAGTACCTGTGGGGGGTCGCCGAGGTGCCGGCGTCGTTCCCGTCGGCGGCGCTGCAGGCGCAGGCCGTCGCCGCGCGCACCTTCGCCGCCAAGCGCGCCGGTCGCGTCCTGATGCCGACGCCGGCCGACCAGAACTGGACCGGGTGGAAGAAGGAGTCCGAAGGCCCCGGCGGGACCTGGGGATCCGCCTGGCGTGCGGCCGTCGACGCCACCTCCGGCCGGGTCGTCGCCGACGCCGGGACGGGGGACCTGATCGACGCCTTCTACTCCTCGTCGATGGGCGGCCACACCGAGGACGAGCGCTTTGTCTGGGGCGTCGAGGCGTCCTTCCTGCGCGCGGTCGACGACTCCGCCTGGGACGCCGCGTCGAGCAACCCGCCGGAGAAGCGGGCCTGGGCGGTCGGGATGTCGTGGGCCCGGCTCGCCGGCAGGCTCGGCTTCGCGAGCATCAGCACAATCTCGGTAGCGCCCCGCGGCAGCGACGCGCGCACCGCCGGGGTCAAGGTCGTCGGGCGCCGGGGTGGGCGGGTGGTCACGACCTACGTCGAGGGCTGGGACGTGCGCGAGGCGCTCGGGCTGATGTCGCCGGGCTTCACCATCGCGATGCGGCGCACCGGTGGCGCCGCGGCGACCCCGCTCGTGGGTGACTGGGACGGGGACGGTGACGACGAACCCGGCTGGTGGCGCAAGGGGCGGGTGGCGCTGCGCATGTCGCGCCCTGGTGGCAGCTGGGTCAAGAGGTTCCGGTACGGCACCGCCGGGGACGTCCCGGTCGTGGGTGACTGGGACGGCGACGGGCGCGACGACCTCGGCGTGTTCCGCGCAGGGACCTGGCTGCTCCGGACCGGGCGGCCGGGAGGCCCGCCGACCCGGACCGTGCGCTTCGGCCGGGCCGGCGACCTGCCGGTCGTCGGCTCGTGGACCGGCAGGGGCACCGGGATCGGCGTCGTCCGGGGCCGCCGGTGGCTGCTCCGCAACGGGGCGACCACCGGGAAGGCGACGCGCAGCTTCCGCTACGGCCGGCCCGGGGACGTGCCCCTTGTCGGTTCCTGGAACGGCGGCCGCCGCTCCGGGATAGGGGTCGTGCGTGACGGTCGGTGGCTGCTCCGCAACCGACGGTCCGCAGGCGGTGCCGGGCTGGTGCTCGCCGTCGGCGGCCCCGGCGGTGCTGCCTGGCGACCGGTCGTCGGGGACTGGGACGGCGACGGCACCAGCACGCCGGGCGTCCTGCGGGGGACCAGGTTCCTCCAGCTGTCCGGGCTTGCCGCGGACACGGCGACGCGCACGGTGCGGTTCCGTGGGTGAGCCCGCCCGACGCGGCGTACGCTGAGAGAAGACGTCGAAGTCCGGTTCCACCGTCCCACGAGGAAGTGATCTCGCCCGTGTCGCGCCTGCCGTCGGGAGCACCTCGGGTGCTTCTCGATGCGACTGCTGTGCCTGCCGACCGTGGCGGTGTCGGGCGCTACGTCGACGGGCTGGTCGGGGCGCTGGCCGCCACCGGCCGTGACGCCGTCGACCTCGTGGTCGTCTGCCAGCGCTCGGACGCGCAGCGGTACGCGCTCATCGCGGCCGACGCCGAGATCGTGGCCGGGCCCTCGGCCATCTCGCACCGACCGGCCCGCCTGGCCTGGGAGCAGACCGGGCTCCCGCTGATCGCCCAGCAGGTCGGCGCCGACGTGCTGCACTCGCCGTACTACACGATGCCGCTGCACGCGACGGTCCCCGTCGTGGTGACGCTGCACGACGTGACGTTCTTCTCCGAGCCCGAGCTGCACAGCGCGGTCAAGACCGGCTTCTACCGCTCGGCCACCCGCACCGCGGTCCGCCGGGCCAGCCGGGTGGTGGTGCCGTCCCAGGCAACGCGCGACGAGCTGGTCCGACTGGTCGACGCCGACCCCGGACGGATCGACGTGGCCCTGCACGGCGTCGACACGCAGACCTTCCGGCCGCCCTCCGACGCCGAGGTCCGCCGGGTCACCGACCGTCTCGGCCTGCACGGCCGGCCGTACGTCGCCTTCCTCGGCGTGCTGGAACGGCGCAAGAACGTGCCGGACCTCGTCCGTGGCTGGGTGAAGGCCGTCGACGGCATGCCGGACCCGCCCGCGCTGGTGCTGGCCGGCGGCACGGGGTGGGACGACGGGGTCGACCAGGCCTGCGCCGAGGTGCCGCCGCACCTCAAGGTGATCCGGCCCGGCTTCCTGCGTCCGGCCGACCTGCCCGGGCTGCTCGGGGGCGCGCTGGTGGTGGCCTACCCGAGCAAGGCCGAGGGGTTCGGGCTGCCGGTCCTCGAGGCGATGGCCTGCGGGGCAGCCGTGCTCACGGCCCGCCGCCTGTCGCTGCCCGAGGTGGGCGGCGACGCGGTGGCCTACACCGAGCCGGACCCCGATGCGATCGCGGTCGCACTGCGCGACCTGGTCGACGACCCGGAGCGCCGGGCCCGGCTGTCGCGGTCCGGGGTCGAGCGGGCCCGCGAGTTCACCTGGGCGGCCTCGGCGCAGGCTCACCTCGAGACGTACGCGCGAGCCGTGGGTGCCAGCACGCCCACCGCCGACGCCGCCGTCTAGTCTCGGGCCTCCCCAGACCTCAGTGCTCGGAAGGCCCCGACAACGATGACGACGACCTGTCGTGAGGCAGTGCTGCTCGTCGGCGGCCGCGGCACCCGGCTCCGGCCCCTCACGGTCAACATCCCCAAGCCGATGCTGCCGACCGCCGGCGTGCCGTTCGTCCATCACCAGCTCGCGATGCTCCGTTCCGTGGGCATCGAGCACGTGGTCCTCGCGACGGCGTACCGCCCCGAGGAGTTCCGGCACGGTCTCGGGGACGGGACCGCCCTCGGCCTCCGGGTGGACTACGTGCACGAGGTCGAGCCGCTCGGCACCGGCGGCGCCATCCGCAATGCCGCTGACGCCCTCGAGAGCGGGCCGGACGACCCCGTCGTCATCCTCAACGCGGACGTGCTCACGGCCCACGACCTGGCCGGCCAGCTCGCCGCGCACGAGGTGTCCCGGGCGATGGTCACCTTGCACCTGACCGAGGTCGACGACCCGCGCGCCTACGGCTGCGTCCCCACCGACGAGACCGGTCGCGTCACGGCGTTCCTGGAGAAGACGCCTCACCCGGTGACCAACCGGATCAACGGCGGGTGCTACGTGTTCCGCCGCGCTGTCATCGACGGGATCCCGGCCGGGCGCCGGGTGTCGGTGGAGCGCGAGACCTTTCCCGAGCTCGTCGCCGCCGGCGCCGTCGTCCTCGGTCACGCCGACCAGGCGTACTGGATCGACGTCGGCACCCCCGCGGACTACCTGCGCGGCTCCCGCGACCTGGTCCACGGCGTGCACGCGTCCGCCGCCCTTCCCGGACCGACGGGGGAGCGGCTGCTGCTCGACGGGGCGCGCATCGCGCCCGACGCCGTCGTGACCGGAGGGTCGACCGTCGGGGCCGGCGCCGTGGTCGGGGCCGGCGCCGTGGTCGAGGGCAGCGTGCTGCTCGACGGCGCCGAGGTCGGTGCCGGCGCGACGGTGCGCGACTCCGCCGTCGGCGCCCGGGCCCGGATCGGGGCCGGTGCCGTCCTGGACGGCGTCGTCGTCGGCGACGGCGCCGACATCGGAGACGGGAACGAGCTCACCGCCGGCGCCCGGGTGTGGTGCGACGCGCGGATCCCGGCCGGGGCGATCCGGTTCTCGCCGGACGAGCCCAACGTCTGAGCCTCGGGCTGCGCCCCACGGCCCGGACGTCCCGGGTCAGGCGGCGTTGGGCTCCGGCGCGTCGCTGGCGGGGTAGTCGTCGATGAAGCTCTTGATCGCCGAGCCGCTGACCTTGCCGCAGAGCTGCACGTGCCCGGCGTCGGCGCCCCAGTGCGAGATGCCGACGTGCTTGCCGCTCGGGAAGTCGCCGTACGCGTCGTCCCAGGCCGACACGATGAACTTCCCGTTGGGTCCGGTCCGGTCGTCGCTGCGGGCGCTGACGGCGATGTCCTTCAGCGTCGCGAGCTGCGCGCCCTTCACGGTCGAGTCGTACCAGAGGATCGTGTAGCCGTGCTCGAGGTTGTGGACCAGCTGCTCCATCTGCGGCCGGTCCCGGGCCGAGTAGAACTCGCGGGCCGGGAAGACGGGGGCGCTCCAGTGCGGTCCGTAGGACGGCGGCACGGTCACGTACTTCTCGACGGTGCCGTCCGCGACGTGGTTGCCCACGGCCTCGGTGCTGCCGGTCTCGCTGGTCTGCACGTCGCTGCAGCTCGCCGCCGCGGCGGACACGCCGAACGAGGAAAGCGCCTTGCTGGCCGGGTCGTCCTTGCGGTTCAGGTACGACGGGATCACCACGGCGAGGACCAGCCCGACGCCGACGACGACGGCGACCGCGACGAAGCCCAGGCTGCGGCGACGCTGCCTGGCCTGCTCGACCCGTCGCATCTCCTCGACCCGGGCACGGCGGTCCTTCTCCGACTGCTTGGACTTGCTGGCCACGTGCGAGCCCGGTCCTTCCGTTGGAGCGACAGTGACCGCCGACTCTACCGGCGGTGCCTGTGAGGATGTGGGCCATGACGGTGGTGACGGAGGCCCGGGTGCGCACCTGGTCGCCGGGACGGCCGGTGGACCTCGGCGCCACCCTGGGCCCGCTGCGGCGCGGCGGTGGCGACCCGACGTTCCGCTACGACGCGAGCGGCGGGCCCACCGGTGGCCTGTGGCGCACCACCCGCACACCCGAGGGGACGGCCACTCTGCACCTGGCGGTGCGGGCGGCCGACGCCGAGGTCGTGGGCCGAGCCTGGGGCGCCGGGGCCGGCTGGGTGCTGGACGGGCTGCCCTCGCTGCTCGGTGCCGACGACGACACCACCGGGTTCGACGCGGCCGGCCTCCAGGACCGTCACCCGGTGCTGCGCGACACCCTGCGGACGCACCCGGGGTGGCGGGTCCCGAGGTCCGGCCGGGTGCTGGAGGCCCTCGCGCCCGCGGTGCTGGAGCAGAAGGTCACCGGTCGCGAGGCGTGGCGGGCCTGGCGTTGGCTGGTACGGCGGTACGGCGAGCCGGCCCCCGGCCCGGCCGGTGTGCTCCCGCCGGGCCTGCACGTCGCGCCGGACGGCCCGACCTGGGCCCGCATCCCGTCGTGGGACTGGCACCGGGCCGGTGTCGACCTGGCCCGGTCCCGGACCCTTGTCGTCGCGGCCGGTCGGGCCGGGCGGCTGGAGGGACTCGTCGGCCGCGCCCCCGCGGAGGCAGCTGCGGCCATGCGGTCCCTGCCGGGCGTCGGCGCCTGGACCGCGGCCGAGGTCGCCCAGCGCGCCCTCGGCGACGCCGATGCGGTCTCGGTCGGCGACTACCACCTGGCCAAGCTCGTCGGCTTCGCGCTGGTCGGCACGCCGGTGGACGACGAGGCGATGCTCGAGCTGCTCGAGCCGTACCGCGGCCACCGCTACCGGGTGGTGCGCATGGTGGAGCTGTCCGGGCTCGGCCCGGCCCGGCGGGGTCCGCGGTTCGAGGGGCGTGACTTCCGCGCGATGTGAGCCGGCCGGTCAGCGGTGCAGGATGAAGTCGTCCGGGTCGCGCGGCGGCCGGTCGGACGAGGGCGCTGCCGGGTGGCCGACGGCCACCGCACCCATGGGGTCCCAGTCGTCCGGCAGGTCCAGCTCGCGGCGTACGACGTCCCGGCAGAACATCGTGCTGCTGACCCACGCCGACCCGAGGCCCTCGACCGCCAGCGCCACGAGCAGGTTCTCGACGCCCGCCCCGACGGACACGAGGAACATCTCTCGCTCCGCTGCGGCGCGGCGGTCGTCCGGGTACGTGTGCATGCCGTCGCGGGCCAGGCAGGGGACGACGAGGACAGGCACCCCGCGCAGCACGTCGCCGCGCCGGGTCCGGCGGGCGACCTGCTCGTCGGTGAAGCCGTCGCGACGCAGGTCGGCCACCCATGCCGCGAGCATGGCGTCGAGGAGGCGCTCGCGACGGACGGGGTCGTCGAGGAGGACGAACCGCCACGGCGTCGTGTGATGAGGGGCGGGCGCGGTGACCGCGGCCGACACCGCGCGCCGGACCGCGGCCCGGTCGACCGGCAGGTCCGTGAACGACCGCACGGTGCGCCGGGCCGGGACGACGTCGTGCGCGCCGAGGCGGAACAGGTCCTCGGCTGCCGGGCGCACCAGAGCCGCGGCACCCGGCCCGTCCTCGCGCACCGTGCGGTGCGCCAGCCCGCGGACGACGGCGAACGGGCGCCGGCCCAGCTTGCCCTTGACGAGGTCGCCCGCCGACGCGACCTCGTCGGCGATGGCAGCGACAGTCGCGGTGAGAAGGTTGCCGTGGCCGTCGTCGTGGCCGCGGAGGTCGTCGAGCGGCCACAGTCCGGCCACGCCGATCGCCTGGTCGGTCTGCCCGGTGCGCCAGGCACGGCCCATCGTGTCCGTGACGACGACGGCAACGTCCACGCCGGCCAGCTCGAGCAGCCGGGAGCGCAGGCCGCGGGCGGAGACGTCCGGGTCGAGCGGCAGCAGCAGGACGGTCCCCGGTTCCGTGCCGCTGGCGTCGACCCCGGCGGCCGCGAGCACCAGGCCGTGGTGGGTCTCGACGATGCGGGTCTCGCCGCGACGCGCCACGAGCCGCACGGTCTCGGACCTGATGGCCTCCTCGCGGTCCACGCGCACGGCGCGGCCCTCGGACTTCGACACGACCTTGGAGGTGACCAGCACGACGTCACCGTCGGCCAGCGCGAAGTCCTCGGCCACGAGTGCGTCGACGAGCAGGGTCGCCAGGTCGTCCCCGGCGACCACCTCCGGCACGCCGTCAGGCGCCCAGACCAGCAGCGACCCGCTCATCGGGACTGCAGGTCGGCCGCCAGCTCCAGCGCGGACCGCGCCATCGCGGCGGCGCCCGCGACGTCCGGCATCAGCAGCGGTACGGAGCGGCAGGCGATGCCGGCCCTCTGCACGTCCTCCACGGCTGCCGCGTCGCTGAGGTCGACGAGCCAGCCGTCCAGCAGTCCACCCTCGCCGCGGCCGCCGTAGTGCCGGGCCACCGCCGCGGCGGAGGTCTCGACGCCGATGGCCGCCAGCAGCCGGTCGGCCATCCCGCGCACCGGTGCGCCGCCGACGATCGGGGAGAGCCCCACCACGGGGGCGGGTGTGGCGGCCAGCGCCGCGCGCACGCCGGGCACGGCAAGCACGGTGCCGATGCTCACGACCGGGTTGGACGGCGGGAGCAGGACCAGGTCTGCGGTGGCGAACGCCTCCAGCACGCCGGGGCCGGGCGTCGCGGCGTCGGACCCGACCGCGACGACCTCGTGCGCCTTGGGCTCGGCGTGCCACCGCACCCAGTACTCCTGGAAGTGCACGGCGCGGCGCCCGCCGGGGGAGGCGTCGTCGTCGACGACGACGTGGGTCTCGACCCTGTCGTCGCTCATCGGCAGCAGCCGGACCCCGAGCCCGGGCAGCCCCCACCGGGTGCAGAGGGCCTCGGTCACCTGGCTCAGCGGGAACCCGGCCTCGAGCATCTGGGTCCGGACGACGTGGGTGGCGATGTCGCGGTCGCCGAGGCCGAACCAGGTCGGCTGCACGCCGTAGGCCGACAGCTCCTCCTTGACCACGAAGGTCTCGTCGTCGCGCCCCCAGCCCTGTCCTTCGTGGATGCCGCCGCCGAGGGTGTACATCACGGTGTCGAGGTCGGGGCAGACCCGCAGGCCGAAGAGCGTGATGTCGTCCCCCGTGTTGCCGACGACGGTCACGCGCAGGTCGCCCGGCCGCCCGCCGAGGACGTCAGGGGCGGCGGCGAGCAGGCCCCGCAGGAAACGGGCGCCGCCGATGCCGCCGGCGGGGACGACGACGTGCATGTCGGCGGCGAGGGAGGACATGCGCCCAGTGTCCCCGGAGGGGCGCGGGACTGCCGCCGAGGGGTCATCCGTTCGGCCGAATATCACCATCCGGCTTGACGGGGCCGCAAGACACGCGTGTAATTCCACCAGTGTCATTCGGTGGCCGGCTCGCGGAGGAGCGGCCGGCGCCGGCCAGGGTCGAGGAGGCACAGCATGGGCGAGGTGTTCCCGCTCATCGACGAGCCGGAAGAGTCCGCGGAGAGCGACTGGACCGAGCGGGCGCTCTGCGCCCAGACGGACCCGGAGGCCTTCTTCCCGGAGAAGGGTGGCTCCACCCGGGAGGCGAAGAAGGTCTGCCTGGGCTGTGACGTGCGCAGCGAGTGCCTGGAGTACGCGCTGATGAACGACGAGCGCTTCGGCATCTGGGGAGGGCTGTCCGAGCGCGAGCGCCGCCGGCTGAAGAAGTCCGCGGTCTAGCCCGACGCTGGACCCGGCGACCGGGCACCGCCACCCCTAGGGTGGTCGCCGCATGACGACGCCACCCGCCCCCAGCCCCCCGGCAGGCCGACCCACGGTCGTCGCGGTGGTCGTGGCGCACCACGGCACGAGATGGCTGCCCGGCCTGCAGGCCGCACTGGCTGCCCAGACCCGGCCCCCGGACGTCGTCGTGGCGGCCGACACCAGCGCACCCGACGACGGGTCGCGCACCCTGGCCGCGCTCGTCGACTGGCTCGGCGCCGCGCGCGTCGTGGACCTCCCGGCGCGGTCCGGCTTCGGCGCCGCGGTGTCCGCCGCGCTGGAGCGGGCCGGCGGCGGGAGCACGTTCTGCTGGATCCTGCACGACGACTGTGCGCCGGCGCCGGACGCTCTCGAGATGTTGGTGGCCGAGACCGTCCGGGACCCACTGGTCGCGATCGCCGGACCGAAGGTCCTCGGTCTGGGTGACCGGCGGCTGCTGCTGGAGGCAGGAGTCACGATCGGCCGCAGCGGGCGCCGTGAGACCGGTCTCGAGCGCGGGGAGCAGGACCAGGGCCAGCACGACGGGTCCCGCGCCGTCCTCGCGGTGGGCTCGGCCGGGATGCTGGTCCGCAGCGACGTCTGGAGCGCCCTCGGCGGCTTCGACCCGCGGCTGCCGCTGCTGCGCGACGACGTGGACCTCGGCTGGCGGGCCAACCTTGCCGGCCACCGGGTCGTCGTCGTCACCGACGCCGTCGTGCACCACGCCGAGGCGGGAAGCCGGCGGCGTCGACCGCTGCACGCCGCCGGTGGTCGCCAGCACCGGCTCGACAGGCAGCACGCCCTGTACGTCCTGCTGGCCAACCTGCCGCTGCTGCGCCTGCCTGTCGCCCTCGTGCGGCTCACGGTCAGCACCCTGCTGCGGGCGCTCGGGCTGCTCGCCGGCAAGAGGCCGGCTCATGCCGCCGACGAGCTGTTCGCCCTCGTGGCGGTCGCCGGCCGGCCGGACCGCCTGCTGCGCTCCCGGTTGGCCCGCCGGCGGACGCGGACCCGGCCGGCGCGCAGCGTCAGCGGGCTGCTGGCACCACCTGGGGCCGGGCTGCGGCACGGCATGGAGAGCCTCAGCGTCTTCCTCGGCACCCGGGCGGGTGACGCCCTCGGCGGCCGGCACCGGGCCGCGCCGGCCGCGCTCGGCGAGACCGGGCCCACCGCCGACGAGGCCGACGACCTGCCCTCGAGCGGCGCCGGGCTCCTCCGGCGGATCCTGCTGCAGCCCACGGTCCTGCTCGGGGCCGGGCTGCTGCTCCTGACGGCGTTCGCGAGCCGCTCCCTCGCGGGCGCCGGCCGCCTCATGGGCGGGGCGCTGCTCCCGGCCCCGCAGGCGGCAGCGGACCTGTGGCGGTCCTACCTGGCCGGCTGGCACCCGGTCGGGCTCGGCAGTGACACCGGCGCCCCGCCGTACCTCGCCGTGCTGGCCCTGCTCGCGAACCTCCTGCTCGGCCCGGCGGAGCGGGCCGTCGACCTCCTGCTGCTCGGCGCCGTCCCGCTGGCCGGCCTGTCGGCCTACGCGGCACTGCGCCGCCTCACGACCTCGGTGCCGCTGCGGGTCTGGGGCGCTGTCACCTATGCCGTGCTGCCACCGCTGCTCGCCGCGGTCGCCACCGGCAGGCTGGGAACCGTCGTGGTGGCCCTGCTGCTCCCGCTCGTCGTCCTCGTGCTGGTGCGCGGGCTCGCGCCGGCCGGGGGCGCGAAGGCGTGGCGGGCCGCCTGGACCGCCGGGCTGCTGCTCGCACTGGCGGCGGCGTTCGTGCCGCTGGTGTGGGCGGCCGGAGCGGTCGCGGCCCTGGCGGTCGGCGGCGTACGGCGGGCAGCACTGCCGCGGGCTGTCGTGGTCGCGCTCGTCCCGCCGGTCCTGCTGGTGCCGTGGCTGCCGGCCCTGGTCGAGCGGCCCGAGCTGCTGCTGATCGAGGCCGGGCTGCCCGGTCCGGGGCTCTCGGACCGCGGCCTGGGCGGGCTCGACCTGCTGCTGCTGCACGCCGGCGGTCCGGGGCTCCCGCCGTTGCTGCTCGGCGCCGCCCCGGTGCTCGCCGCTCTGGCCGGCCTGCTGCGCCGGGACCGCCGCGGGGTGGTGCTGATCGGCTGGCTTGCCGCAGTGGCCTGTCTCGGTGGGGCGCTGGGACTGGCGCGGACCACCGTCACGTCCCCGACGCTGGAGGCCCCGGTGGCTGCGTGGCCGGGCGTGCTGATGCTGATGGCCGGGGCCGCGCTGCTCGCGGCCGCTGTCGCGGGCGCCGACGGTGCCCGGGCGCGGGTCGCGGGGTCGAGCTTCGGCTGGCGGCAGCCCGCGGCGCTGACGGTCCTCGTCGTCGCGGTCGTCGCACCCGTGCTGACCGCCGGCTGGTGGGCGCTGACCGGCGCCGGCGGGCCGCTCGAGCGCGGCGACCCGGTGCTGCTGCCGGCGTTCGTCGCCGCCGAGGGCGACCAGCCGGACCGGCCGCGGACACTGGTGCTGCGGGTCCGGGACGACGGCCGGCTGGCGTACGCGGTGCTGCGCTCCGACGGCCCCCGCACCGGCGATGCCGAGCTCGCCGCGGCGGTGCCGCGCAGCGTGGGCCTGGACGCCGCCGTCGCCGACCTGGTGTCCGGGCGCGGCGGCGACTCGGCCGGCCGGCTGGTGCCTTACGGCATCGAGTTCGTGCTGCTGTCGACCCCCTCCGACGGGCGGTTGGTGCGGTCCATCGAGTCGGTGCCGGGTGTCCGCCAGGTCAGCGGTCAGGCCGACGCCCGGCTGTGGCGGATCGACTACCGGGTGGCCCGGCTGCGGGTGCTGCCGCCGGAGGCCCCCGTCGTCGCCGCCGACGGTGCGCCGCCGGCCGCGCTCGCCGTGCCCGCCGGCCAGGTCACCGCGCGCGCGGACCTCCCGGCCGGCCGGTCCGGCCGGCTGCTCGTGCTCGCCGACGTGGCGGACGGCGGGTGGCGGGCCAGCCTTGACGGTGCTGCCCTGGCCCCCCGGCGGTACGACGGCTGGGCCCAGGCCTTCACCCTCCCGGCCGGCGGCGGCCGGCTCCGGCTGGACCACGACCCGGGCCTGCGGCCGGTGCTGCTGTGGGCCCAGCTCGCGGCGCTCGTGCTCGTCGTCGTCCTGGCGCTGCCGCAGGCCCGCACGACGCTGGACGACGAGACCGGGGCGGACACCGACCTGCCGGACGACATCGACGGGGAGCGCCGCGGTCAGCGCCCGGTGGACGTGGGTGCGGGCAGCGACCCGGCGGGCGAGGTGCCGGGATGAGGCCGGGAGTGCCGCGCCGGCCGGGTGCGATCCTGCTGGTCGCGGTTGCGGCGTTGGCCGCCCTCGGCGTCACGGCCGACCTCACGGCGCCGACCGCGGCCCGGACGTCGGCCCAGGCACCGGACCGGCCGGTGACCACCGGGCCGGCGGTGCCCGTCGCGCAGGCCGACGGCGTGTGTCCTGACCCGGCCGCCGATGCCGCGACCGAGACCAGGGTCTCGGTCGCGGCGCCGGGCCTCGGCGAGGCCCGCGACGGCGTGGCCACGGACCCTCCGGCCGGCGGTGCCGCCCGGCTGTTCCGGCTGGGCGCCGGCCCGCTGCCGCTGACAGTCGGCGTCGCGTCGTCCGGCTCGGTGCCGGCCACCGCGGGCGCGGGCCCGCTCGTCGCCCGGGCCGAGCGCGCGGCCGCCCCCGGGCTGGCCGTCGGGATGCTCACCCGCAGCACCGCCGACGCGGCTCGCGGTCTGCTGGGCACCGCGTGCGTCACGGCGGGCAGCGACTTCTGGTTCGTGGGCAGCGGGTCGGTGGTGGGACAGCGCGGGCGGGTCTACCTGAGCAACCCGGAGGCCGCGCCAGCCGTCGTCGACGTCACGCTGTACGGCCCGGACGGCCCGATCGACGCCCCGGCAGGACGGGGGGTGGCGGTGGCGGCCGGCGCCCAGGAGGTCACGCTGCTCGACGCGCTCGCGCCCGGCAGTGCGGTCCTCGCGGTGCACGTGCACACGCGCACCGGCCGGATCGCCGCCGCCGTCCGCGACCAGCAGATCGACGGCCTCACCCCCCGTGGTGCCGACTGGCTGCCCGCCGCCGCGGCGCCGGCCCGGCGCCAGCTTGTTGCCGGCGTCGTCGGTGGCGACGGTGAACGCGTGCTCCAGGTGGTGGCGCCGGGGGAGTCCGACGCCATCGTCAAGCTCGAGCTCCTCACCGACAGCGGGGCCTTCGCCCCGGCCGGGCTCGACGTGCTCGAGGTCGATGCCGGCTCGGTCGCGACAGTCGACCTCGCGCCGTATGCCGGCACCGACGCCGTCGCCGTCGCGCTGGACGCCGACGTGCCCGTCACCGCCGGGCTGATGGCCCGCTCGGCGGGAACGGCCCAGGGTGCACTCTCCGACGTCGGGTACACCGCCGCCGGCCGGCCGTTGACCCCGGGCGCCCCCGGCGCCGTCCCGGAGGCCCGCACCGGCACCGGGATCTCCAGCTCGTTGCTGCTGACCGCCTCCGGCGGGGCCGCGACGGTGCGGGTCGCCCCGCTCCCGCCCGCCACCGGCACGCCGCAGGAGGTGCGGGTGCCGGAGCGCAGCCAGGTGGAGATCGACCTGGCCACGGTGAGCTCGGCCCCGAGCTTCTCGGTGTCGGTGGTACCGCTCCCGGGCTCCGGGCCGGTCTACGCCGTGCGGTCGCTGACCGAGGCCGAGGCCAAGGGACCGCTGCTCACGATCGAGCCGGTGGTGCCCGGTCGATTCACCGTGGAGGTCCCGCGGGTCCTCGCCGACCTCTCGACCGGCCTGCGCACCAGCTGAGCGAGCCCCGAGCGCGCACCGCGGACGCGTTACGGCAGGTCGCCGTCGTGGTCCGGGTCGACGTCCTCAGGGGCCAGGCCGAGCAGGTCGGCCACCGCCTCGACCACCACGGCGTGCACCAGGTCCTCGCGGGCCCGGTGCCCCCGCGCCCGCGACTCGACCGGGCGCCGGTGCACCACCAGCCTGGCGGGCCGGCCGCCGGTCGCCGGACTGGTCCGGTAGAGGCGCACCTCACCGGCGTCCTCCGGCGGCACCTCCTCGACCAGGACGTCGACCTCGGCGAGCTCGGTGCCGAACCGCTGCGCCAGCCGGATCAGCTCCGCGGCCACCAGCTCGTCGAACTCCTCGGCCCGGCTGCGGGCCGCGGGCAGGCCGGCAGGTAGCAGCGGCCCACGGGGTCCCCGTCCGCGGCGGTCGCGGCGCGGTCGGGAGGCTGTCGGAGGATCGGGCACGTCGCCAGGGTAGGGAGCCCGCGGGCCGGTGGGGCGCGTCGCTCCCGCCCGCGGTCGGTCGAGGTCGCTACCGTTCGCGCGTGAGCCCTGTCCGTCGCTGCTCCCGCACGGCCTGCGGTAAGCCCGCAGTGGCCACGCTCACGTACGTCTACGCCGACTCGACCGCCGTCCTCGGCCCGCTGGCCACCTACGCCGAGCCGCACTGCTACGACCTCTGCGTGGCCCACAGCGAGCGCCTCACGGCGCCGCGTGGCTGGGAGGTGCTCCGGCTCGCCCCGGACCCCGCCGATCTCGGCCCGACCAGCGACGACCTCGAGGCGCTCGCCGACGCCGTCCGTGAGGCGGCCCGCCCGGCGCCGGACCCCGCCCGGGACCTTGCCGGGCCGGTCGAGGTCGGCCGCCGCGGCCACCTGCGGATGCTGCGCAGCCCCGACTAGCCCCGAGCACCCCCGAGCACCCCGACCAGCCCCGACCAGCCCCGACCAGCTGGCCCGAGCGGCCGCCGGCAGTGGCGGTGCGCAGGCCCGGACCCGAGCTCGGATCGGGTATGCCCGATATGCCCCGGACACGCCGGATAGTCAAGGATTTCCGGCCATCGGTCGATGCATCGGGGGTCATCGGGAGTCGGCCCCATCCTTCTCGTCCGGCCGGCCCCCACGCAGCACCCCTCATCGGACTCGTCGAAAGCAGCTTCCCCATGGCACGCACACGCACGGCTGCCCGCACCCCGCAGCACGTCCCCCTCGGCTCCCTGACCCAGCCCGGCGCCCGCGCCGGGGCCTCCTGCCGGGCCTGCGGCAGCGAGCGGGTCACCCGCATCGCGATGAGCCTCACCGACGGCTCACCGGTGGAGTTCACCTCCTGCCACCGGTGCGAGCACCGCACCTGGGCCGAGCAGGGCTCCGCCCGCGCGCTGCCCGTGGGGCGCGTCCTCGACAAGGCCCGCAAGGTCTGACCGGCGGCACGCAGGCACGGCACTGACGGCAGCCCAGCCGCCAGCCGCACAGCTCACAGCCGCCCGGGCGGCCCGCCCCCTCCACGGACTGGCCGCCGGGCGGCCGCTCCGCGGCCGCTAGGCTCTGCGCCCGTGCCTGCCGCCGTCTCCGAGGTCCTCGCCGGGCTGGTCAAGGCCTACGACGTGCGCGGCCTTGTGCCCGACCAGCTCGACGCCGGGGTGGCCCGTCGCCTGGGAGCGGCTTTCGTGCGGGTTGTCGAACCGGCCGGCGGCATCGTCGTGGGCCGGGACATGCGGCCGTCCTCGCCGGAGCTTGTCGCCGCCTTCGCCGCCGGGGCCAACGAGCAGGGCGTCGACGTCCTGGACATCGGGCTGGCCTCCACCGACGAGCTGTACTACGCGAGCGGGAGCCTCGACCGCCCCGGTGCGATGTTCACGGCCAGCCACAACCCGGCCCGCTACAACGGCATCAAGCTCTGCCGCTCCGGCGCCCGGCCCGTCGGCCTGGACACCGGGCTGGCCGAGGTGCGTGACCTCGCCGCCGCCGGGGTCCCCCCCTACGACGGCGATCCGGGGACGACGACGACGACCGACGTCCTGCCCGGGTACGCCGCGCACCTGCGGGGACTCGTCGACCTGACCGGCATCCGGGCGCTGAAGGTCGTCGTGGACGCCGCCAACGGGATGGCCGGGCACACCGTCCCCACGGTGCTCGGTGGTCTGCCCCTCGAGGTCGTGCCGATGTACTTCGAGCTCGACGGCACCTTCCCGAACCACGAGGCCAACCCGCTCGACCCGCGAAACCTCGTCGACCTGCAGGAGCGGGTGCGCGCCGAGGGCGCCGACCTCGGGTTCGCGTTCGACGGCGACGCCGACCGCTGCTTCGTCGTGGACGAGCGCGGCGAGCCGGTGTCGCCCTCCGCGGTGACTGGTCTGGTTGCGGTACGCGAGCTCGCCCGGGTGCCCGGATCCACCGTGATCCACAACCTCATCACCTCGCGCGCAGTGCCCGAGATCGTGGCCGAGCACGGCGGCACACCCGTCCGGACCCGGGTGGGCCACTCGTACATCAAGGC
Organism: uncultured Actinomycetota bacterium; assembly: GCA_963726615.1. GTDB lineage: Bacteria > Actinomycetota > Actinomycetes > JACCUZ01 > JACCUZ01 > CAWDZK01. The sequence continues at coordinate 262,614 of CAVSCX010000010.1, forward strand.
GGAGATGGCGCGGACCGATGCGGTGTTCGGTGGCGAGCACTCGGCCCACTACTACTTCCGCGACTTCTGGCGCGCCGACACCGGCATGCTGGCGGCCCTGCACGTGCTGGCCGCGCTGGGCGGGCAGGACGGACCGCTGAGCCGGCTCGCAGCGGCGTACGAGCGTTACGTCGCCTCCGGGGAGGTCAACAGCGCGGTCGACGACCATGCCGCGGCGACCGCCCTCGTCCGCCAGCGGTATGCCGGGCGCGAGGGCGTGACCCTCGACGACCTCGACGGCATGACCGTGGCCTCGCCGGACTGGTGGTTCAACCTGCGAGCCTCGAACACCGAGCCCCTGCTCCGACTCAACGTCGAGGCCGCCGACCGGGCGACCATGGAGCTTGTGCGCGACGACGTGCTCGCCACGGTGCGCGGAGCCGCCACCGTCGACTCGAAGGGAACCTGAGGCCGTGCAGCTCGACCCCCGCCTGTTGGAGATCCTCGCCTGCCCGCAGTGCCACTCGCCGCTTCGGGCCGACGACGAGGCCTCCGAGCTCGTCTGCACGTCGGCGACCTGCGGGCTGGCGTATCCGGTGCGTGACGACATCCCCGTCCTGCTCGTCGACGAGGCCCGCCGGCCGTGACGGCGTCGGGGGGCTACGGATCGCCCGACGACGCCGTCCTGGACGACCCGGCCGCGCTCGCCGAGCTGGACAAGGGCGAGATGCTGCGCGCCGTGGCCACCGGCGGTGCCCAGGTGCGCGAGGCCACGCTGCTCGTCGAGCCGGAGCTGCTCGCCCCGCTGGTCGAGGACGACAGGCCGCGGGCCGTCGTCGTCACCGGGATGGGGGGCTCCGGGATCGCCGCCGACGTCGCCGCCGCCGTGGCCGGGCGCACCTGCCCGGTGCCGGTGGTGGCGCACCGGGGGCACCGGCTGCCCGGCTGGGTGGGTCCGATGGACCTGGTGGTGGCGGTGTCCTGCTCCGGCTCGACCGAGGAGACGCTGTCGGCCACCGACGAGGCCCTGCGGCGGGGTGCGCGGGTGGTGACAGTCGGCGCCGACGGGTCGCCACTGGCCGCCCGGGCCGACAGCGGACGGGCGCTGCACCTGCGGGTCGACGCGCACGGCCGGATGCCGCGGGCCAACCTGTGGGGCCTGGCCGTCCCGGTCCTGCTTGTCCTCGACGCGGTCGGGCTGGCCGACGTGCCCCGGGACCTGCTGGCGCGCACAGCCGACGAGCTGGACCGGACTGCCGAGCGCTGCGCGCCGGGCGTCGACACCCTGGACAACCCGGCCAAGAGCCTCGCCCTCGCCCTGGTGGGCTCGCTGCCCTACGTCTGGGGCGCCAGCGACGTCGCCAGCGTCGCGGCCGCCCGCACCGTGGCCCAGCTTGCCGAGAACGCGAAGTACCCCGGCGTGCACGGGCCGCTCACGGAGGTGCACCACAACCAGGTCGTCGTGATGGCCGGCGTCTTCGGCTCCCTCGGTGGCGAGGCCAGTGAGGACGACATCTTCCGCGACCGGGTCGACGAGGGGCCGGGCTGGCCCCGGATGCGGCTGCTCGTCCTGCGGGACACCGACGAGCTCCCCGAGGTGTCCCGCCGAGCGATGGCCTCCCACGCTGTCGCCGAGGAGTACGCGGTGCCCAGCAGCGAGCTCACCGCCGAGGGTGAGCATCCGGTGACCCGGCTGGCCAGCCTGGTGGCCCCGCTGGACTTCGCCACCGTCTACCTCGCCCTTCTCCAGGGCATCGACCCGTCCCCGATCGCGCCCATCACCCTGCTCAAAGGCTCCTCAGGCGGCCCGCCGGGCGGACGGGGCGGCCGGTGAGCGCGTCCGGTGGCAACAAGGCCATCATCGCGGCACTGCTGGCGAACGTCGGTATCGCCGTCACCAAGTTCGTCGCGTTCCTGCTCACGGGCTCGTCCTCGATGCTGGCGGAGTCGATCCACTCGGTCGCCGACTCCGGCAACCAGGGCCTGCTGCTCCTCGGTGGCAAGCAGGCGCGCCGCCGAGCGACCGCCGAGCACCCGTTCGGCTACGGCCGCGAGCGCTACATCTACGCCTTCATCGTGGCCATCGTGCTCTTCACCGTCGGTGGGCTGTTCGCGCTGTACGAGGGGTACCACAAGCTCCAGCACCCGGAGCCGATCGATGCCTGGCAGTGGGTCCCGGTGGTCGTGCTGCTGGTCGCGATCGGGCTGGAGTCCTACTCGTTCCGCACGGCCATCGTGGAGTCCAACCACGTCCGCGGCGACCTGGGCTGGGTGGCGTTCGTCCGCAAGGCCAAGGCACCCGAGCTGCCGGTCGTCCTCCTGGAGGACTTCGGCGCGCTCATCGGCCTGGTCCTCGCCCTGGCCGGCGTCAGCCTGACGCTGGCGACGGGGGACGGCACGTGGGACGGCCTGGGCACCGTGTGCATCGGCGTGCTGCTGGTGGTGATCGCGGTCGTGCTCGCCGTCGAGACCAAGAGTCTGCTGCTCGGCGAGGGCGCGGCTCCTGACAGCGCCCGGCGGATCGCGGCCGCGCTGCTCGCCGACGGGTCGGTGCTGCGGATCATCCACATGAAGACGCTGCACCTCGGCCCCGAGGAACTGCTGGTGGCGGCGAAGATCGCGGTGGCGCCGACGGACAGCGCCGCGGAGGTCGCCGCCGCCATCGACGCGGCCGAACGGCGGGTCCGCGAGGCGGAGCCGATCGCCCGGGTCATCTACCTGGAGCCGGACATCGACCACCCGGCCCCGGCGCCGACGCCTTCCCCCTGACCGCACCGATTCCGGGATCGGGGTACCGCGCGGTAGACTGGACCCGGAGTTTTCGGCGTCACTGATGGGATGGCCCTGAGGGGCCGCGCCGGGCACGCTCCGACAGTCACCCCGACGCGCAGCCCTGCTGCGCGCGCCGACGTGTCGACGCAGCGAGCCGCCCGCCCCGAGTACACCCGCCCGCAAGCCAGGGGAGCCGTCCCGACGGCCCCCAGTGGGGAGTCACCCGTATGAGCACCACCCTGAAGCCCGGCGACTACAAGGTTGCCGACCTGTCGCTGGCCGAGTTCGGCCGCAACGAGATCCGCCTCGCCGAGCACGAGATGCCCGGCCTGATGGCGCTGCGCGAGGAGTTCGGCGCGAGCCAGCCGCTCGCCGGCGCCCGCATCGCGGGGTCGCTGCACATGACGGTGCAGACGGCCGTCCTCATCGAGACCCTCGTCGCGCTCGGCGCCGACGTCCGCTGGGTCTCCTGCAACATCTTCTCCACCCAGGACCACGCCGCAGCTGCGGCAGTCGTGGGCAAGGACGGCACCGTCGACGCGCCGGCCGGCGTGCCGGTCTACGCCTGGAAGGGCGAGACGCTGCCGGAGTACTGGTGGTGCACCGAGCAGATGCTCACCTGGCCGGACGGCAAGGGCCCGAACATGCTGCTCGACGACGGCGGCGACGCCACCCTGCTGATCCACAAGGGCACCGAGTTCGAGAAGGCCGGCGCCGTGCCGTCGACGACCGCCGACGACTCCGAGGAGTACGGCGTCATCCTCGACCTGCTGCGTGCCTCGGTCGCCGCCGACGACTCGAAGTACACGCGGATGGGCGCCGGCATCAAGGGCGTCACCGAGGAGACCACCACCGGCGTGCACCGGCTGTACGAGTTCGCCAAGACCGGCGAGCTGCTTTTCCCGGCCATCAACGTCAACGACTCGGTGACCAAGAGCAAGTTCGACAACAAGTACGGCACCCGGCACTCGCTGATCGACGGCATCAACCGCGCGACCGACGTCCTCATCGGCGGCAAGGTGGCGGTCGTGCTCGGCTACGGCGACGTCGGCAAGGGCTGCGCCGAGTCGTTGCGCGGCCAGGGCGCTCGCGTCATCATCACCGAGGTCGACCCGATCTGCGCGCTGCAGGCGGCGATGGACGGCTACCAGGTGACCACGCTGGAGGACGTCGTCGAGTCCGCCGACATCTTCATCACCGCGACCGGCAACAAGGACATCATCACGGCCGGAGACATGGGCCGGATGAAGCACCAGGCGATCGTCGGCAACATCGGCCACTTCGACAACGAGATCGACATAGCCGGTCTGGCACGTACCACCGGCGTCCGCCGCAACACCATCAAGCCGCAGGTGGACGAGTGGGTCTTCGCCGACGGGCACTCGATCATCGTGCTGTCCGAGGGCCGGCTGCTGAACCTCGGCAACGCCACCGGGCACCCGAGCTTCGTCATGTCGAACTCCTTCGCCAACCAGACGATCGCCCAGATCGAGCTGTTCACGAAGAACGACGAGTACGACAAGCAGGTCTACGTCCTGCCCAAGCACCTGGACGAGAAGGTGGCACGGCTGCACCTCGACGCGCTGGGCGTGAAGCTCACCCAGCTGTCCAAGGAGCAGGCCGAGTACATCGGCGTCGATGTCGCCGGCCCGTACAAGCCGGACCAGTACCGCTACTGAGCGGCTCCCCCGGGAGCACGCCTCGCCCGCACGACGCCGACGGCGCCGGTCCCCGCGAGGGGCCGGCGCCGTCGCCGTTCTCGGGTGTGCCGACCCGGCGCGCCGTCATGGGTCCGGTGCCCGGACCTGGCGGCTGATCACGTCACCGTGGTCGGGCTGCGCCGCCCGCGGGGGGTGAGCGGGGAGCGTCCGGGGTCAGGAGCGGGCGGACTCGTCGCCCCGGACTATCCCGGTCGCGATGTCGCGCAGCTTTCTGTTGAGCCGCTGCGAGGCCTGGCTGAGCATCGCGAAGGCCTCGTCCTGGGAGATGCGGTGGGTCGCCATCAGGATGCCCACCGCCGCACCGATCTCCCGGTTGGTGGCAAGCCCCTCCTCGAGCTGTTCGGCCCGGACGGAGTGCCGCGCGCCGGCAAGGGCCACGGACGCGAAGGACGCAAGGATGGCGGCCGTCTGCGCCGCGTCGTCGTCGAAGACACCGGATCGGTCGGAGAAGACGTTCAGCGCGCCGCTCCGGTGGCCCTCGTCGATCAGAGGTACCCCCATCATGGCCCGGACCGGCGTCCGCTCGACCACGATCGCGGCCAGCCGCGGCCAGCGACTTCCGGCCGCGATGTCGTTGTCGACCTGCACCACGCCGTCCGTGCTGGCCTCGAGGCAGGGGCCCTCGCCGACCTCGTTCTGCAGGTCGTCGATCAGGTGCATGACCTCGTCGGTGGCGGCGCCGCTGTGGAAGGTGTCTCCCTCCAGGATGCCGATGGCTGCCCGGTCGCAGCCGTCGATGAGCGCCACCGCGGACTCCACCACGATCTGGTGGACCTCCTCGACGCTGCGACCGTCGCGCAGTCGCTGCGCGAGGACGGCGAACTGCTCCTGCGGTGTCAGGCCGGTGGTCACGGCGAGGCCTTCCCTGGTCGACGGGCGACTCCGAGCGGACTACGTCGCCCGTTTCCCGACGACCGGGCGATCGTAGCCTCCGGGCTCAGGAGGGCGGGGTGAAGCCGCTGTCGCTCGGCGGGGGCACCGGCGGAGCTGCCGGGGCGGGGGGCGGCCCGGAGGCCGGCCCCGGCGCCGGCGCTGGGCCACCGGTGCCCCAGCCGGTGACCCCGGCCAGCCGGGCGGACTCGCGGCGGCGGCGCTCGGCCAGGACCGCGGCGAGGAACGCCCAGGTCGGGACGCCCGGGGGTGGCGGCGGCGACACGACGGCGGCCAGCGCCCGGGCGAGCGACGAGCCCAGGTGCTCACGCACCTCGGGGGAGAGCTCGGGCGCCCGGCCGAGGAACTGGCGCGCCTCCAGCGCCAGCGCGTCCGGCACCCGGGAGAGGTCCAGTCCCTGCGCCCAGCCGGCCAGCTGAGGGGGCATCGCAGCGACCGGGTTGCCTCGCACCGGGACGCGCTCGTGCACGACGACGGTCCCCGCCAGGTAGTCGCCCACCCGCCTGCCCTGCGACGAGGCCAGCGAGGTGACCAGGGCAACGACCCCGAAGGTGAGCCAGATCTCGACGACGGAGAGCAGCCCCCGGACGAAGGCGTGCCGGAACCGGATCGGGCCGCCGTCCTCCCGCACCACCCGCAGCCCGAGGGCCATCTTGCCCGGCGAGCGGCCGCGCGACAGCGTCTCCCAGGCCACCGGGTAGCCGACCGCGACGGCAAGGTAGAACACCAGGCCGACGGCTGCGCCCAGCGAGTCGTCGACGACCGAGACCACGCCCGACACCACGAACACGCCCGCGACCACGAGCGCGAGCTGGACCGCGAGGTCGACGGCCAGGGCCAGGCTGCGACTGGCGAGCCGCGCGAGGCGGAGGTCGAGGACGACCGCCTCCCCGGTGACGACGTCGCCGGTGGTGCTGTCGGACACGGTCCTCCCGTACGTCGGGTGCGGGCGCGCGGCGGCGGGCCCCGGACCGAGCAGACTAGTTTGTCCCGGGAGCCGGAGGGGGTGCGGGCGCGATGGACGTGGATGCCTACGTCGCTGCCCACCGGGCCGAGTGGGAGCGTCTCGAGCAGCTCGTGCAGCGGGCCGGGCGGGGGCCGCGGCGACGCGGACGCCTGGACGGCGCCGAGGTCGACGAGCTTGTCGCCCTCTACCAGCGCACCGCCACCCACCTGTCGGTGGTGCGCTCGGCGGGTCCGGACCCGGCGCTCGTCGGCCGGTTGTCCGCCCTGGTCGCCCGGGCGCGCAGCGCGGTCGCCGGCGCGCACTCGCCCGCCTGGGCCGACCTGGCCCGGTTCTTCGTCGTGTCCTACCCCGCTGCGCTCTACCGCAGCATCCGATGGTGGTCGGCCGTGGGCGTCGCGTTCGTCCTGGTCGGCCTGGTCGTCGGTGTGTGGGTCGCGGGCGACCCGCAGGTCCAGGCCTCCATCGCGGCGCCGGACCAGATCCGGCAGCTCGTCGAGCGGGACTTCGAGGACTACTACTCCTCGGCGCCGGCCGGGTCCTTCGCCGCCCAGGTGTTCACCAACAACGCCTGGGTGTCGGCCCTGGCCCTGGCGCTTGGTGTGTTCCTGCTGCCGGTGGTCTGGATCGTGTGGCAGAACGCCCTCAACGTCGGCATCGCGGGAGGACTGATGGCGGCCAACGACAGGCTCGGCCTGTTCTTCGGGCTGATCCTCCCGCACGGCCTGCTCGAGCTCACCTGTGTCTTCGTCGCAGCCGGCGCGGGGCTGCGGCTCGGCTGGTCGTGGATCGACCCCGGTGGGCGCACCCGGTCGCGCGCACTGCGGGAGGAGGGCCAGGCCGCCGGAGCGCTCGCCCTCGGCCTGGCCGCCACCCTGGCAGTCTCCGGCGTCGTGGAGGCCTTCGTCACGCCGTCCGGGCTCCCGACCTGGGCGCGGGTCGGCATCGGTGCGGTGCTCTGGCTGGCCTTCCTCGCCTATGTCCTGGTGCTGGGCGGCCGTGCCGTCCGGGCCGGTGATCTGGGCGACCTCGGTGCGTCCGGTCCCGGAGCGACCGACGTCGCGCCGACGTCCGGCTGAGTCAGCGCGTCCGGACGGGTGCAGGTCAGAGCCGGCCGGCGGCCTTGAGCGCCAGGTAGCAGTCAGCCAGGGCCGGAGCGAGGGTGCCCGGGTCGCTGTCGACGACCTCGACACCGCGCCGGGACAGCAGCTCGGCGACCCGCCGCCGCTCCGTCCGTGATCGCTCGGCGGCCGCCGCGGCGTAGACCGCGGCGGCGTCTCCTCGTCCGGCGGCGAGCTCTCGCACCCTCGGGTCCGAGACGGATGCGAGCACCAGCCGGTGCCGGTGCAGCAGCGGCCCGAGGGCGGGCAGCAGCCCCTCCTCGACGGGCGCCGCGTCCAGCCCGGTGAGCAGGACGACAAGGCTGTGCCGGGTCGTGCCGGCGAGCACGGTGCGGACCATCCCCGCGTAGTCCGGCTCGACAAGCGCGGCCTCCAGCGGCGCCATCGCCTGCACGAGCGCCGGCAGCAAGCTTCCGGCCGGCTCACCGTCCACCCGGGCCCGGACCCTCCGGTCGTAGGCCAGCAGGTCCACCCGGTCGCCCGCCCTCGAGGCCAGGGCGGCGAGCAGCAGCGCGGCGTCCATCGCCTCGTCCAGGCGCGGGGCGTCGCCCACCCGGGCGGCCGCGGTCCGCCCGCAGTCGAGCAGGAGGAGCACGCGACGGTCGCGTTCGGGACGCCAGGTGCGGACCATCACGTCCGACGCCCGCGCGGTGGCGCGCCAGTCGATCGAGCGCACGTCGTCGCCGGCGACGTACTCGCGCAACGAGTCGAACTCGGTGCCCTGGCCGCGGACCATGACCGCCGTGCGGCCGTCGAGCTCGCGCAGCCGGGCCAGCCGGGACGGCAGATGGCGCCGCGAGGCGAAAGCGGGGAGCACCCGCACCCGTCCCGGCACCCGGTGCGACCCCTGCCGGGCAGCAAGTCCGAGCGGACCGTACGAGCGGACGGTGACCCGGTCCGCGTGGCGGTCACCACGCCGGGTGGGCCGCAGGACAGTGACAAGGCGGCGTTGTTCCCCCGCGGGCAGGTGCAGGTCGTGGCGCTGCTCGGTGGCACCGGCACTGGGGGGCCAGGCGTCGCGCAGCCTGCCGCGCACGCGTCGCGCCGACGGGTTGCTCACGGTGAGCCGGACCTCGGCGGTCCGGCCGAGGCGGACCGACCTGTCCCCGTCGCGCACCAGCACGAGAGATCGCACCGGTCCGGCCAGCGTGAGGTCCACCGCCACCAGCGCGACGAGCAGCAGCGTCACGACGGCAAGGCCGGTGCCCGACGGCACCAGAGCCCCCACCACGACGGCACCGGCCGTCGCCAGCAGAGCGAGCCGACCGGTCAGCGCCACCGCGCCCCTCCCGTCCTCGACGTGGTCACGAAAGATCCTCCTCGCTCCTGCGAGGGCCTTCCTTCCTGATCACGGGGGTTCCACGGGGGGCGAAGGTCAGCGGGGGACCGGCACGGCGGCGAGCACGCCGTCGAGCACGGCGTCCGGGGTCACGCCGTCGAGCTCCGCCTCGGCGCGCAGGGCGACCCGGTGCCGCAGCGCCGGCCGGGCCAGCGCCTTCACGTCGTCGGGGGTGACGTAGTCGCGGCCGGACAGCCAGGCCCACGCCCTCGCCGCGGACATCAGTGCGGTGGCGCCGCGCGGCGAGACGCCGAGCTGCAGCGACGGCGAGTCGCGGGTCGCGCGGGCCAGGTCGACCACGTAGCCAACAACCTCCGGGGCGATCGCGACGGTGCGTACCGCGGCCCGGCCGGCGTCGAGGTCGGCGTGGCCGGCCACCTGACGCAGCCCGGCAGCCGCGAGGTCCCGGGGGTCGAAGCCGTCCGCGTGCCGGGTGAGCACCTGTACCTCCTCCTCGCGCGGCGGGACCGGCATCGTGAGCTTGAGCAGGAACCGGTCGAGCTGTGCCTCGGGCAGGGGATAGGTGCCCTCGTACTCCACCGGGTTCTGGGTCGCGACGACGACGAACGGGTCGGGCAGCGGCCGGGGCCTGCCGTCCACGGACACCTGCCGCTCCTCCATCGACTCGAGCAGCGCCGCCTGGGTCTTCGGCGGCGTGCGGTTGATCTCGTCGGCGAGGAGGAGGTTGGTGAAGACCGGGCCGGGGCGGAAGGTGAACTCCGCCGAGCGGGCGTCGTAGACCAGCGAGCCGGTGATGTCCCCGGGCATGAGGTCGGGGGTGAACTGCACCCTCGTGCTGTCCAGCGACAGCGCCGCAGCGAGGCTGCGCACCAGCAGTGTCTTCGCGACTCCCGGCACCCCTTCCAGCAGCACGTGGCCGCGGCACAGCAACGCGATGACAAGGCCGGTGACGGCTGCGTCCTGGCCGACCACGGCCTTGCCCACCTCGTCCCGCAAGGCGTGCAGCGCGTCGCGCCCGGGCGACGTCCCGGTGGTCGTCATGATCGGCGCACCTCTCTCTCCAGGTCGTCGAGGGACGCGGCGAGACGCACGAGCGCCGCGTCGTCAGCCGGTGCGGCACCGTACAGGAGGTCACCGACCTCGACCGGCGGGCGCGACGAGCGGGCAGTCACCGCGGCCACGAGTGCTCCCGGGTCCGCAGCGCGCGGCAGGCCCAGCGCCGGGACCAGCCGGGCGCGTGCGCCGGACCGCAGTGCATCGCCGGCCCGGTCGCGGGCACCCGCACGGCGGTACAGCCGGCCGCGGCCCTCGACGGTCTCGGCGGCGCGGACGACGACGGGCAGGGGCTCGGCCACCACCGGACCGAGACGCCGGGCGCGCCAGAGCGCGACGAGCAGGACGGCGATCGAGAGCTGCCCGAGGCCCCACCACACGCCGCCGGGCACCAGCTCGTAGAGGGACTTCTGCGCCGCCGCGGGCAGGTCGGACCGGGAGGGCAGGTACCAGACGAGCCGGTCGTGGGCGCCGAGCAGCCCGAGCGCCAGTGCCGCGTTGCCCTCGTCGTCCAGCCGTGCGTTCGTGAAGCCGGAGCCGCTGCCCACGAGCGAGACCAGCTGACCTCCGACGACGCCCTGCACCAGTGACGGCAGGCCGTCGTGCGGGTAGCACCGGGCGGCGGAGGCCAGCGCCGTCCCGTCGACGTCGTAGCCCAGCACGCCGGCGTCGGCGGGGCCGGCCCGTCGGGCCGCGGGGAGGTCGCAGCCGGCCGGCCGGACCGCCGGCTCCGCGGGAGCAGCCGCCACCCCCGCGACCCAGCGCTGCGCCCCGGCGGTGGACAGGACCACGAGGTCGGCTCCGGTGCCGCGCAGGGACTCGACCTGGCGGTCGGCGAGCAGGTCGGGGTCGACGACGAGGAGGGTCGACGAGCGCGTGCTGGCGGCCGACACGGCCGCGGTGGTCGTCACCCGGTCGACCCGGACGCCCTGGTCGCGCAGGAGCTCGGCCAGCGCCCGGCCGCCGCCGGGTTGCGGCGACGCCGGGTCCAGCGGCCGTCCGGCGGCGCCGCGGGACACCAGCGCCACAAGAACTCCGGCCAGCAGCACGAGCGCGGCGACCACGAGGGGGCCTCTGGCGGCCCGCCACACGTCGTCGGCGGTGGGGTCGCTCGACGTGCGCGGCGATGCCGTCGTGCCGCCGTCCGCGCCGGCCGCGCCGGCCGCCTCCCGCGTCGTCGTCACCGCGATCCCCGTGGTCCGGCCGGCTGCGGCCGGGTCCCGCGCACCCGGTCGTCCAGCGTCCGCAGGGCCGCGTCGTGCTCCGGCCCGGCCCGGCGGCCGCCGTACCAGACGTCGTCGAAGGTCCGGGCGCCGTGGCGGAGGTCGTCGGCGCAGCCGGGCAACAGCAGCCCCGCCTCGGCGGCGGCCTCGTCGGCTGTCCGGCCCGGCCGGTCGTCGAGCAGCGCCCGCTCCTCCAGGGACCGGACGACGGCGCGCAGCCGCTCCCGCACGGCTTCGGCCCACTCGCCCCGCGCGGCGTGCCCGTCGGCCGCCGCCCGGTGGTCGGCGGCCGACCGCCGACGCCCGGTGAACAGTGCCGGGTCGACCGCCGAGCGGCGTCCCAATGGGCCCACCCGGAGCCGTACCGCGACCACGGTGGCGACGACCAGCAGCGCGACGACGACGAGGCCGGCCAGCCCGCCGGGGGACACGCCGGCGGCACCGTCGAGCAGCTGACCCGCCTTGTCGGCCAGCCAGCCCACCAGCCGCCGCACCAGCCCCGGGCGGTGCGCCTGGTAGATCTCCTTGGCGAGCTCCTCACGGGCCAGCCGGCCGGCCTCGGCCCGGCCGAGCTCGACCGGGACCCCGCCGATCACGGGTGCGGCATCGGCCGGTCGGCCGCGGTGGTGTCGGGCGCCGTGGCGAAGCCCGCCGCCCGCGCCAGCTCGAGGTCGAGCGCCTCTCGGCGCATCCGGCGGTCGACGTAGAGCAGCGCGGTGGCCACCGCCGTGAACGGCCAGGTGACCGTCGCGGCGAGGATGGTGCCCAGAGCAGTGACGAGCAGCGGCCCGATGGCGTAGATGTTCGCGTCGTCACCGCTGAGGAAGGCGACGAAGAACGAGAGCAGCTGGAAGGGCGTCAGCAGGATGCCGGCGAGCACCTGGGCGATCACGTTGACGAGCAGCAGGATGCCGAACGTGCGCCACCACGAGCCCTTCACCAACGCCCGGGACCTGCGCAGCGACGCCACCACCGGGGCGCGCTCCAGCACCACGACGGCCGGCGCGAGCGCGAGGGCGGTGTAGAGGTAGACGACGGTGACCACGAGCACCGGGACGCCCGCGACGAACGCGAGCGCGACCAGTGCCGTGGGCGCGCCGGCCACGGCCAGCAGGACGCCGGGACCCAGGCAGGCGAGGGTGAGCCCGAGGACGATCAGCACGACCAGGCCGGTGACGCCGAGCAGCGCGGGGATGCGCGGGCGGGCCCGGTCCCACGCTTCCCGCGCTGTGATCGGCTGCCCGAGGACCGCGCGGCTGACCGCGGCGATCAGGATGCCGCTGAGCACCAGGACGGCGATCGCGGTGATCAGGGCCTCGATCCCGCCGCTGGTGATCGCCCCGGCCAGCACCGTGAGGTCGCCCTCCGGGTCGCCGGTGCTGCTTGTGCTGATCGAGGTGTCGAGCGCGTCGTGCAGCAGCGCCCACTTGAGCGGCACGCTGAGCACCTGGGTGAGCGCGGCCACCACCGCGGAGAGGCCGAGCATCACCCGCCAGTGCCGGCGCATCGCGGCGATGGCCCCGTCGAGGATCTCGCCGACGCCCAGTGGGCGGAGCGGGATGATGCCCGGCTTGGGGGGCACCGGGGCCGCTGGCGGCGCTCCCGGCGTCGGACCCCAACCCGGCGGCTCGGTGCCCGGCTGCTGCCAGGCCGGCGGTGGGGCGGCCGGACCGCGAGCCTCCGCGTCGCCCGCCCCGGCGTACGTCGGGCCCTGCGCAGGCGGCTGCTGCCGGGCCCAGCCGGGCGGCACGGGCGGCTGGTCCTCGGGGCGGGGCCAGCCCCCCGGCTGCTCGTCGCTCACGCGGCCATCGTCGCACGGGCCCCCCGCCGCGACCCGGGTCCTGCACGCCGTCCGGCGCGCGGCGGACCATTGCGACGCATCTCGACCTGCGAGATGCCACGATGATCCCATGAAGGGTCGAGTGCTCATCGTGGACGACGACACCGCGCTCGCCGAGATGCTCGGCATCGTCCTGCGCGGCGAGGGCTACGAGCCGTCCCTGTGCTCCGACGGCGACCAGGCACTGGCGGCGTTCCGCGAGCACAAGCCCGACCTCGTGCTGCTCGACCTGATGCTGCCCGGCACCGACGGCATCGACGTCTGCCGGGCGATCCGCGCCGAGTCCGGCGTCCCGATCGTCATGCTCACCGCGAAGACCGACACGATCGACGTCGTGGTGGGTCTGGAGTCCGGGGCCGACGACTACGTGATGAAGCCGTTCAAGCCGAAAGAGCTGGTCGCCCGGATCCGCGCACGCCTGCGCCGCACCGAGGAGCCCGCGCCGGAGCTGCTCGAGATCGGCGACCTCGTCATCGACGTCGCCGGGCACTCGGTGAAGAGGGACGGCGACCCGATCGCACTGACGCCGCTCGAGTTCGACCTTCTGGTCGCGCTGGCCCGCAAGCCGTGGCAGGTCTTCACCCGCGAGGTGCTGCTCGAGCAGGTGTGGGGCTACCGGCACGCCGCGGACACCCGGCTCGTCAACGTCCACGTCCAGCGGCTGCGTTCCAAGGTCGAGCGCGACCCCGAGAACCCGGAGGTCGTCGTCACCGTGCGCGGCGTCGGGTACAAGGCGGGTCCGGCCTGACCGCTCCCCAGCCCAGCTCCGGCTCCGACGGTCAGCACGGCGTCGCGCCCTGGACCAAGCGCGTGGTCCGGCGCCGGTGGCGCCGGTTGATAGCGCTCTGGCGCAGGTCGCTGCAGCTGCGCGTCGTCACCACCACCACGTTGTTCTCGGTCCTCGCGATCGCCGTCCTCGGCAACGTCCTGATCACCCGGGTGCGCGACGGCCTGCTGGACGTCAAGGTGCAGGCGGCCCTGGAGGAAGCCGGGAACGGCGCCCGCACGTCGCAGGAGGCGCTGGACTCCGCCGACCGCAGCGAGGGGGCGGTCTACGACACCCTCGTCCCGGACCTGGTCCGCCAGCTGGCCCGCGGCGGAGGGCCGGCCGGTGCCCGGCAGGTCGTGCTGCTGCGCGGTCCCGACGTCGGTCTGCCGCAGGCTCCTCTCGGCCGCAGCTCGTTCGGGGTCGACCCCGACGCCGTCCCGCAGACATTGCGCGACGAGGTGGAGACGACCTCGGCCCAGCAGTGGACCTACAGCGAGATCAGCCGGCCGTCCGGCCATCGGGTTCCTGTCATCGTGGTCGGCGCACCGGTGACGGTGCCGGGGTTCAGCACCTACGAGCTCTACTTCCTGTTCCCGCTGGACAAGGAGGCCGACACCCTCCGGCTGGTTCGCAACGCCCTGCTGCTCGCGGCTCTCAGCCTGGTGATCCTGGTCGGCGGCATCGCCTACCTCGTCACCAGACAGGTGGTCACCCCCGTCCGGATGGCCGCCCGGATCGCCGAGCGCCTGTCTGCCGGCCGGCTCGAGGAGCGGATGCGGGTGCGTGGGGAGGACGACCTCGCCCGCCTCGCGGCGTCGTTCAACCGGATGGCCGAGAGCCTGCAGCGCCAGATCCGCCAGCTGGAGGACCTCTCCCGGGTGCAGCGCCGGTTCGTCTCGGACGTCTCCCACGAGCTGCGCACCCCGCTGACCACGGTGCGGATGGCGGCCGACGTGCTGCACGAGGCGCGCGGTCAGTTCGATCCCGCGGTCGAGCGCAGCGCCGAGATCCTGCAGGCCCAGCTGGACCGCTTCGAGGCGCTGTTGGCGGACCTGCTGGAGATCAGTAGGTACGACGCCGGCGCTGCCGTCCTGGACGCGGAGCCCACGGATCTGCGCAGCACGGCCCGCAGCGTCCTCGAGGCGATGGAGACGCTCGCCGAGATGAAGGGCAGCACGCTGACGCTGGACGTGCCGGCACAGCCGTGCACCGCGGAGGTCGACGCCCGCCGGATCGAGCGCATCCTGCGCAACCTGGTGGCCAACGCGATCGAGCACGGCGAGGGCCGGCCGGTGCGGGTCGTCGTCGCCGCGGACGAGCACGCCGTCGCCGTCGCCGTGCGCGATCACGGCATCGGCCTCGATCCCGGCGACGTCGGGATGGTGTTCCACCGCTTCTGGCGCGGCGACCCGGCGCGGGCCCGGACCACCGGGGGGACCGGCCTGGGGCTGTCCATCGCACTGGAGGACGCGCACCTGCACGAGGGCTGGCTGCAGGCCTGGGGCGAGCCCGGCGACGGCTGCCAGTTCCGGCTGACCGTCCCGCGGGTCCTGGGCGCCGAGCTGCGCGGCTCGCCCATCCCGCTGGAGCCGAGCGACTCGGCCCGACGCACCAGGCCGCTTGCGGTCGGTGCGCCCTACCGCCGGATCCGCACTCCGGGCGGCGTCGATGTCTAGCGGGCGCCGGCGCTGCTGGCCGGCGTTGCTCGTGGCGGCCGCCCTCCTGGTGCTGACCGGGTGCGCCGACATCCCGACCTCGGGGCCGGTCCGGGCGGGAGGCGACCTGCGGCTGCAGCGCGCCGACGAGGGAGCGCCGCCCATCGGGCAGCCCCCGCAGCCCGGTGCCGCGCCCGCCGACATCGTCCGCGGCTTCCTGCAGTCCAGCGCCGACTTCCAGAACGACCACGAGGTCGCCCGGCTGTACCTCACCGCGGCGGCGCGCCGCCGGTGGCGCCCGCAGGAGGGCACCCTGATCTACGACAAGGTGGCGTCCTCGCTCGTCCCGGCCGCGGACGACGCCGCGAACGTGACGTTCGAGGCCGCTGCCGTGGGCGCCATCGCGGCCGACGGCGGGTACACCCGCCCCGCGCCGGGGACCACGGTGCGCCGGCCGTTCCGGCTGGAGCTTGTCGACGGCCAGTGGCGGATCGGCCAGCTGGCCGACGGGCTGCTGCTGTCCAGCATCGAGGTCGCCGACACCTACCGGCAGGTCTCGCTCTACTACCTCGCTCCCTCCGGGGGCACGCTGGTCCCGGACCCCGTCTTCCTCCCCGAGCTCCCCGGCCTGAGCACCAAGCTCGTCGCGCGCCTGCTCCGCGGCCCGACAGCGGCGCTGCGGCCCGGCGTCGCCACCGCCTTCCCGGAGGGCACGGCGCTGGACGTGGGCTCGGTGCCGGTGATCGACGGGGTGGCCACGGTGCGGCTGGACCCCGCCGTGCTGACCGCCGACGACACCGCGCGCCAGCAGATGTCCGCCCAGCTGGTCTGGACCCTCAAGCAGCTGCCCAACGTCATTGCCGTCCGGATCACGGTCGCCGGCGAGGCGTTGCAGGTGTCCGGGGCCGGAGCTCTGCAGTCGCGCAACGACTGGCCCAGCTTTGACCCGGACCGGTTGCCCAGCAGCCCGTCCGCCTACGTGGAGCTCGACGGCCGGATCGGCCGGTACCTCGGCGCCAACACCAAGTTCGGGCCGGTGCTCGGCGCGGGGGGTGCGACGGAGCCCGCGGTCCGCACTCCGGCGGTCTCGCTGGACAACCAGCGGTTGGCGGTCGTGAGTGCGGACGGGAGCCGCGTGCTGGTGGGCCGGATGTCCGAGGGGGCACCGCTGGAGCCGCGGGTCGACGGCGCCGACTTCTCGGCGCCGTCCTGGGACCGAGACAACGGCCTGTGGGTGGTCGACCGGGCCGACGGCCGACTGCTCTACCTCGCGGACGGGGCGGAGAAGGCCCAGCCGGTCGACGTCCCGGCTCTCGCCGGGGGCTCGCTGCAGGGGGTCCGGATGTCCCGCGACGCCGTGAGGGCGGCGCTGGTGGTGGGTTCGGGGCGGGCCGGGCGGCTGGTCCTCGCTGTGGTGCACCGGGTCGAGACCGCCGACCCCGACGTGACCGGCGGCGAGCTCATCTCGCTGCGGTCGGTCGCGGAGCCGCTGCCGGGCCTGCGCGGGGTGCGCGACGTGGCGTGGGCCGACGCCACCCACGTCGCCGTCCTCGGCAGCCTCGACCAGGCCTCGCTGCGCCCGTACCTCGCGACTGTCGACGGCGCGAGCGTTGCCGACATCGAGCCGCTCAGCGGCGACG
Source organism: uncultured Actinomycetota bacterium (assembly GCA_963726615.1). Classification (GTDB taxonomy): domain Bacteria; phylum Actinomycetota; class Actinomycetes; order JACCUZ01; family JACCUZ01; genus CAWDZK01. The sequence continues at coordinate 279,542 of CAVSCX010000010.1, forward strand.
CGCCGGCGGTCTCGATCGCGGCCGTGCCGCCGCTGGGGGAGAACCCGGTGGTCGCCGCCACGGCCGACGGGCGGCTCTGGCGGTTCACGTCGGGCCGAGGCTGGCAGGAGCTGGGGCCGGGGACGGCCCCGGCGTACCCCGGCTGAGCCGACAGAGGCACCGGCAAGGTCTGAGGGTCGCCCTGGCATCGTGGGCACTGTCGTCATCCGCACCCGTCGGTTGTCCACACCGGTCCTTCGTCCACCGGGTCGGACCGGGTCGGGTGGCGACAGCGCCGGCTCGGCGAGGCTGGCCTGGTGCTGCCCGTCCTGCGATCGCTGCTCGACCTCGTTCTGCCCGAGACGTGCGCCGGCTGCGGGGCCGAGGAGACGGGGTGGTGCCCGCACTGCGCCGCGTCGCTGCGCGGCCCGCCGCGGCGGGCCACGCCCGACCCGTGCCCGGTCGCCCTGCCGCCCACCTGGGCCGTCGCGGCCTACGCCGGCCCGGTCCGGTCGGCCGTGGTGGCGCACAAGGAGCACGGCGTGCGGTCCCTGACCAGGCCGCTCGGGCAGGCGTTGGCGCTCGCGGCTGGGGCCGCCGTGGTCGCGGGAGCCCCTGCCGGCGGTCGGGCGGGCGTGCTCGTGGTCCCGGCTCCGTCGCGGAGGGCGGCCGTCCGCGAGCGCGGCCGCGACCCGACCCTGCGGCTCGCGGTCGCAGCCGCCCTGACGCTGCGGGCCGGCGGCGCCGTCGTCGAGGTCGTCCCCGCCCTGCGGATGCGCAGCTCGGCCCAAGACCAGGCCGGGCTCAGGGGTGTGGACCGTGCCGCCAACCTTTCCGGTGCCGTCCACGTCGCCACGCGGGTCCGGGCGCGGGTGGTCGGCCCACCGGTCCTGCTGGTGGACGACGTCGTGACCACAGGTGCGACTCTGGCCGAGGCGGCGACGGTGCTGCGTTCCGCCGGTGCCGTGGTTCTCGGCGCCGCGGTCGTCGCGGCCACCGCGCGTGACGGCCCCCCCGCGCCGCCCGGGCTGTCTTCGGGCCGGGACAGGGGCTAGCGTTCCGACATGGCACCCGCCCGGGTCCGTGGTTGCGCCGGACCGGCCGCCCTCTCGAGGACGGCAGTCCGGCAAGCCGATGCCAGCCGCAGGCGAAACGGTCCACGTAAGGCGACTTCTCGTCGTTCGATCACGGTGCGGCTTAGAGGTAAGTCCTGCCCCGTCGGGGATCCGGATGGTTCCCGAGCCGGGAGAAGGGGAGTAGTGGCGGACACCGCTGCGAGACCCTCGGCAGGCGGATGTGGGGTCGAAGACCAGGTCGGCCGGGCGGGTGCCTCCTGCACGACCGTCCTGTTGTGCTGACAGGCCGTTCCCCGGCACCAAGGAGGACCACTTCGTGGACATCGTCGTCAAGGGTCGGAACACCGAGGTCGCTGATCGCTTCCGCAGCCACGTCCAGGACAAGCTGGCGAAGATCGAGAAGCTCGACCCCAAGGTGATCAGCGTCGACGTCGAGTGCTCCCAGGAGAAGAACCCACGGCTCGCGGACCAGCGCGAGCGCATCGAGATCACCATCCGCTCGCGGGGGCCGGTGATGCGGGCCGAGGCCAACGCTCCCGACTCCTACAGCGCCCTCGACCTGGCGATGACCAAGCTCGAAGCCCGGCTGCGGCGGGCCCACGACCGTCGCAAGGTGCACCACGGCGCCAAGACGCCGGTGTCTGTCGCTGCTGCGACCGCCGCGCTGGACGGTGCGGCCGTCGCGGCCGGCGAGCCTGCCGAGGAGGGCGAGGACACCGGGTCCGGCGGCGGGCCCATGTTCGTGCGCGAGAAGACCCACCGGGCCGAGCCGATCAGGCTCGACCAGGCGCTCTACGAGATGGAGCTCGTCGGGCACGACTTCTACCTGTTCGTGGACGCCGACACGCACCAGCCTTGCGTCGTCTACCGCCGCCGCGCCTACGACTACGGCGTCATCCGGCTGGCCGTCTGAGGGATCCTGGCGGCGTGAGGAGCGGAGCGCGAAGGGCGCCGTTCACCCGGCGGCCCCCGCCCTGACGTGCAAGGATGCCGATCGGTGCCGGCGAGGAGGTCCCTCTCGGTGATCCGCGTCCGACGCGGAAGGGGAGCCGGTGAGCGAGCAGCCAGCGGGCACGGCGCCGTCCGTACGGTCCGGCACCGAGCCCATCCGCGTGCTCGTCGTCGATGACCACGCGCTGTTCCGGCGCGGCCTGGAGATGGTGCTCGGCCAGGAGCCGGACATCGAGGTCGTCGGTGAGGCCGGCGACGGCTCCGAGGCGGTGGACCTGGCCTCGGCGCTGCTTCCCGACATCGTGCTCATGGACGTGCGGATGCCCCGGCGCAGCGGGATCGAGGCCTGCACCGCGATCAAGGACGTCGTCCCCAGCGCGAAGATCGTCATGCTCACCATCTCCGACGACGAGGCCGACCTCTACGACGCCATCAAGGCGGGTGCCAGCGGCTACCTGCTCAAGGAGATCTCGATCGACGAGGTCGCCGCGGCGATCCGGTCGGTGGCCGGCGGCCAGTCCCTGATCAGCCCGTCGATGGCCTCGAAGCTGCTCACCGAGTTCGCCACGATGATCAAGAAGGGCGACGAGCGGCAGCAGCTGCCCGCTCCACGGCTCACCGACCGCGAGCTCGAGGTGCTCAAGCTTGTCGCCAAGGGGCTGAACAACCGGGACATCGCCAAGGAGCTGTTCATCAGCGAGAACACGGTGAAGAACCACATCCGCAACATCCTCGAGAAGCTCCAGCTGCACTCCCGGATGGAGGCCGTGGTCTACGCGGTCCGCGAGAAGCTCCTGGAGATCACCTGACCGGTGCGCCGGTGCGCGCCGGGACGACGTGAGCGTTGTCCGACCTCCGACCGGCGCCGAGCTCGCCGCCCGACCGGTCGACCGGCTCGCGTCGCTCGTCGAGCTGGCCGACCCGGACGCCGTCGTCGACTGGTGCGCCGCACTGCTGCGCGGAGCCGCCCCGGACGACCCGGGCGCGCCGCACCTGGACTGGCTGGGCGGCGCGAGCTCGCGCAGCCGGGGCTCGAAGGCGCTGGACCTGGACTACTGGCCGCGGGTGTGGGCGGCACGCGGGCTGTTGCACGTCTACCGCGCGCAGGGGGCGCCCGCCGTGGTCGACGGGCTCACCGACGAGTCGTGGCGGGTGCGTGAGCTGTGCGCGAAGGTCGCCCGGGCCCACGAGGTGGGTGCGGCCGCTGCGGCTCTCCTCGCGTGCTGCGCCGACGAGGTCAGCCGGGTGCGCGCCGCCGCGGTCCGGGCCCTTGCGCTGGTCGGCGAGGCGGAGGACGCCGAGGCGGTGCGCGACTGCATGGACGACCCCGAGCCGGCCGTGCGCGCTGCCGCCGAGAAGGCGCTGCGCGACATGTCGCGCCGCCTCGACCGCGACCTCTGACCCGTCATCGGGCGACGGGGTCGTGGGGTGTGGTGCTCGGGTGCCGCGGGGGCCACGGACCGACCCGCTAGGGGCGCGCGTACTCCAGGTCGATGGTGTCGCGGAACTCGCCGAAGCGCAGGGTCAGTCGCCAGCAGCCGGGCTGCGGCAGGTCGACGAACGACGGTCCGGGACCTGCCAGCTCGCGGTGTACGACGGTGCCGTCGGAACCGGCGCGGACGGCGTCGATGGTGAGCGGCGTGCCCGGCGAGTCGGGCCGCTCGACCCAGAGGATCTTGTTGTTGCGCCCCTGCGCCGACGGGGACTGCAGTGGGCCGAAGAGGATCGCCGCCATCCGGCCGTCCCGACTGAGCACGTGCGGCACGGCAGGCTCGGGGTCGCTGAAGCCGTCCCTGGCCCAGGTCGGCAGCACTCCCGTCCGCGGCGTGCCGTCGCACGACCCGGTGGCCGTGACGACAGGCTGGTCCGAGCCGCCGCGTTGCATTGCCGCGACGGCAGCGCCCGTGGCGAGGGCTGCCACGGCCACCGCCGCGGTCACGGCGGCGTACCGGCGGCGTCGTCGGCGTCGGCGTCCTCGCTCCATGCCGCCACCGGCGAGCTCTCCCGGCGCCGGCGCGAGGCCCTCGACGCTCGCGCGCATCGCCGAGGCCAGCTGGTCCTCGAAGCGCATGTGTCCTCCAGCGGGTGGGTGCGGTGCGTCGGTCATCGGGCGAGCAGCTCGGCCAGGTCGTCGCCGAGGTCGGACCGCAACCGGGTGAGGGCCCGGCTGCAGCGGGTGCGGACGGCCGCAGGGCTCAGACCGACCAGGGCCCCGGTCGCCGGGGCGTCGAGATCGTCCCAGTAGCGCAGCACCACGACGGCGCGGTCCAGCCGGTCGAGCCGGCCCAGCGCGGCACGTAATGCGACCCGCAGCGGGATGTCCTCGTCGGTCACGGCCCTCTCGTCGAGCCCCGCCCGGTCGGAGGGACGCTCGCCGCTGCTGCGCCGGCGGCGGTGGCTGAGGAAGACGTTGACGAGAACCGTGTGGGCGTACGCCGCGGGCTGCTCCGCTGTGACGACCTTGGACCACCGGGCATAGATGCGCCCGAGCGCCTCCTGGGTGAGGTCCTCGGCCAGGTGCCAGTCCCCGGTCAGCAGCCAGGCGGTGCGGAAGAGCGCCGGCCCGCGCGCGATGGCGAACTCCACGTACCCCGCCTCGACGTCCACCGTCCTCCTCCGTCGGCCCCGCACCTACCTTGTCTGACGCGGTGGACCCCGCGTGGTGTGACAGGCGACCCGACCTCGACCGGGGGAGCAGCCCGGCTGTCGGCGGTGCATGACACCATCGGCGGCCGTGGCGAGGACGGTGCAGCGGCTGTCGGCGGCTCAGGCCCGGCGGGTCGCCGTCGCGGCGCAGGGTCTGGCCGCCCCACGACCGGTCACACCGACTATGCGGCAGCTCACCGCGACGGTCGACCGGATCGGCCTGCTGCAGATCGACAGCGTCAACGTCCTCACTCGGGCCCACTACCTCCCGCTGTTCTCGCGGCTCGGGCCGTACGACCGGTCCCTGCTCGACCGGGCGACAAGCCGGGCGCCGCGCCGGCTGGTCGAGTACTGGGCGCACGAGGCCAGCCTGATCCCGCCCACGACGCAACGGCTGCTGCGCTGGCGGATGCGGCGCAGCGAGGAGGCCTGGGGCGGCATGCGGTCGATCGCCGCGCAGCGGCCCGACCTCGTGCAGGCGGTCCGCGACGAGCTCAAGGGCCGGGCCGTGCCCATGACGGCCGCCCAGGTCGAGAAGGCGCTGGAGCACGACGCGCCCCGCTCGAAGGTCGACTGGGGCTGGAACTGGTCCGAGGTGAAGCGGGCGCTGGAGTTCCTCTTCTACGCCGGCGAGATCAGCTCGGCGGGCCGCACCACGTCGTTCGAGCGGCGCTACGCCGTGCCCGAGCGGGTGCTGCCCCGCGACGTCGTGGAGGCGCCGGACCCCACCGACGATGAGTCGTTCGTCGAGCTGACCCGGATCGCGGCGCGCGCTCACGGCATCGCGTCCGAGCCCTGCCTGCGCGACTACTTCCGGCTGCGGCACACCGACTCACGCGCGGCCGTCGCTTCGCTGGTCGACGCCGGCGAGCTGCTGCCGGTCGCGGTGGAGGGCTGGGGGCGTCCCGGCTACCTGCACCGTGACGCCCGCCTCCCTCGACGGGTCGACGCCCGAGCGCTGCTGGTGCCGTTCGACCCACTTGTCTGGTTCCGCTGGCGAGCCGAGAAGCTGTTCGACTTCCACTACCGGATCGAGATCTACACGCCCGCCGAGAAGCGGGTCTTCGGCTACTACGTGCTGCCGTTCCTGCTCGGCGACCGGCTGGTCGCGCGGGTCGACCTCAAGGCCGAGCGCCAGTCCGGAGTGCTGCTGGTGCGGTCGGCGTACGCCGAGGCGCACGCGCCGCTGGAGACGGCGTCGGAGCTGGCCGTCGAGCTGCGCGAGATGGCGCGCTGGCTCGGCCTCGACGACGTCCGGGTCGAGGGCCGCGGCGACCTCGCAGGTGCCCTACGGGCGGCGACCTGACGCCAGCAGGCTCAGACCGGGGAAGGTCACCCCATCAGCCGTCACGTACGGCGCGGCCTCGGCGTCGAGCCGTGCGCGCACCGCCGTGCGGTCCGAGTCGGTCATCGCCGCGATCAGCCGGACGAGCGGACCGGCCAGTGCCGACGTGCGCGCCCACCACTCGGCCGTCGACGCCACCTGCATCGGCACCGGCACCTCCTCGATACGTACGTCGGTGAGCCCCGCTGCGGTGACAAGCTGGTGCAACCGGTGCGAGTCCGACAGGGCGAACGGTCCGACCGAGCCGGGGCCAGGAGCAGGGGCGCCGGCGTGTTGTCGCACTGCCTCGAAGGGGAGGCGCATCCATGGGTTCTCGGCCGGCGGTCCCCAGACGGCGAAGGCTGCCCGCCCGCCCGGGCGCAGCACCCGCAGGACCTCGCGAAGAGCGCGGGCCGGGTCGGTCGCGAACATCAGTCCCTCGCGGCACAGCACAGCGTCGAACGACGCGTCAGGCTCCGCGACGGTCTCGAGGGCCAGCACCCGGGTGCGGATGTTCGCGGCCCCGCGCGTCGCGGCGCGACGCGCGGCGGCCTCCGTCATCTCCGGCACCGCGTCGGAGAGCACGACCTCGCCGCTCGGTCCCACCCGCTCGGCGGCCGCCAGCCCGGCGCCACCGGTGCCACAGGCGAGCTCCAGCACGCGGTCGCCGGCCGAGAGGGCCAGCGCATCCAGCATCGCGGTCGTCAGGCCCGATGCTCGCGCTTCCAGGTAGTCGGCGTGCTCCTCCCAGGCCCCGGCGACGTGCCCCCACATGGCGCGGAGTCCTTGCTGCCGGTCGGCGTCCGAGCCGACCTCACGAGTCGTCATGGCACTCCCTTCCCGATTCCACTACAGCACCGGTGTATTCGATTCACTGATAAGGTAGCCATATGTCGAGCTCTGTCAAGCCCTCCCGCGGGTACCACTCGCCGCACCGTCAGGAGCAGGCGGCGGCGACCAGACGCCGGATCCTCGATGCGGCCCACCTGCTGTTCCGGGAGCAGGGCTACCCGGCGACCACGATGAGCGAGATCGCCGCAGCCGCCGGGGTCTCGGGCAAGACGGTGTACCTCGCCTTCGAGACCAAGAGCCGGCTGCTGCGCGCACTGTGGGACCTGCTGCTCAAGGGCGACCAGGACGACGCGGGGGTTGCCGAGCGCCCGTGGTACCGCGCCGTTCTCGAGGAGTCGGACGCCTCGCGTCAGCTGACCATGCTGGCCGAGGCGTCGTGCGCGGTGAAGAGGCGGATCGGCGGCATCTTCCGGGTGATCCGGACTGCCGCACCCACTGATCCCGACAGCGGCGAGCTCTGGCGCCTGATCCAGTCCGACTTCCACGCCAACCAGCGGGGTGTCGTCGAGAGCCTGTCCCGCAAGGGCGCCCTACGGAGCGAGATCGACGTCGACCGCGCCACCGACATCCTCTGGATGCTCAACCACCCGGACACCTGGCTGCTGCTCGTCGAGGACCGCGGCTGGAGTCCTTCGGAGTTCGAGTCGTGGTTCGTCGACACCTCGCGCCACCAGCTCCTCCGCGAGCCCTGACCCCGGCCGGTCACGAGGTCCCACGGAACGCCTCGACCGTCGATAGCCAGTGCTCGGCGAAGGCCGGGCCATCGACGTCGACCACGACGTCGACGTCGAACCCGTCCGCGTCGTCGGGCCCGGCCGGCTCGAGACGCGCGTGTCGGTCGCCCGGGACGGTCCGCAGCCGCCGCCGTTGCAGCGTGACGCCCTCCCAGCCGACCGCGACCGCCGCGGCGAGCGGGTCGTGGTGGAAGTTCGCCAGGTCGTCGGGCAGCGCCGGGTGCGCGAGCGCCAACGCCGCCTTGCCCTCGTCGTCCCGGTAGGCCTCCGCCTGCCCGGCCATCAGGGCGCCGAGCGGTCCGGCGGCCCGCAGCCGCGGGAGGTCGGCGGTCCGCAGGTGCGCCTGCGCGGTCCCCGCGAGCGGTACGACGGTGAGCCGGCCGGCGGCCCGGCGGACCTCGGTCGCGGCGACGGCGTCGCAGACCACGTTCCAGTCGTCGGCCGCGAACCACGCCGGCAACCCGTCGCCCGGCGGCGCGACCCAGCCGCCCATGAGCACCACGTGCGCGGCGCCGAGCAGTCCCGGCCTGGCCCGCTCGGCGAGGGCCAGCGTCGTCGCCGGCCCGATGCCGAGCAGCACCGCGCCGGCGGCGACCGAGGTTGCGATCAGGTCGACCGCGTCGTCGACCGGCCCGGGAGCCGCAGCGACCGGCTCCGGCCAGTACCGCCGGTCCGACGGCGGCGACCCACCGCACGGCCGCGCGGTCGTGAGCGACCGCTCCGCGCCGGCTGCGACGGGCGCCCCCGACCGGTCGGCGATCAGCAGGACCTCGCCCACGTGGCCGGCCCGCACCCCGCCCGGGTCGTCGACGGTGGTGACGCCGACGACCTCGACGTCCGGCCGGGCGAGCAGGTACGCCAGCGCGCAGACATCGTCCGGGTCGCCGCCCAGGTCGGTGTCGACGTGGACCAGGACGGTCACGACCGGCTGCTCACGGCTCGGGGTCGGTGGCGAGCCGGCCGTGCACGTGCTCGTCGTGCCGGCTGCCGTCGTCTGCGCGGTAGCCACCGCGCCGGGTCCCCTCGACGGCGTAGCCGACCCTGACGGCGACCCGGCACGACACGTCGTTGCCGTCGGAGTGCAGCAGCTCGATCCGCTCGATCGCCAGCGCACCGAACGCCCACCGCGTCACCGCCCCGAGTGCTGTGGTCGCCAGGCCCTGCCCCCGCGCCCACGGGGCGGTGCGGTAGCCGACGGCCGCCTCGTGGCGCTCGGTGTCGATCCGGTGCAACGAGATGTTGCCCGAGAGCCGGCCGGTCAGGGAGTCCAGCACCGAGAACGTCGCGTGCGCCCCGTCCGACCAGTCGGCGCCGCGCTCGCACCAGGCGCGGGCGGTGGCGAGGTCGACGACCGCGGGTGCCTCGTTGAAGCGCAGTGTCAGCGGGTCGTGCAGCATCGCCAGCGCGTCCGCCGCCTCCGACGGCGACGGCGGTCGCAGCTGCCACGCCCCGGCGGCGATCTCGACGGGCGTGATCCCGGTCACCGACTCACCCGCACGTGCTCGTGCTCGTCGACGAAGCCCTCGGCCAGCAGGACCGACTCCCGCTGCACGGACTCCAGCGGGAAGCCGGCCTTCTCCGCCACGCGGCAGGACGCGGTGTTCCCCAGTGCGTGCTGCAGTCGCACCCGATGCAGCCCGAGCACCTCGAAGGCGTACGTCGTGGCGAGCCGCAACGCCCGCGGCGCGATGCCACGGCCGCGCAGCTCGGGCAGCACCCAGTAGGCCACGCTCGCGAACCAGTCGGTCGTGTTGATGCCGCGAACCCCGAGCGAACCGGCGAGCACGCCGTCCTCCTCGACGGCCCAGGCGACTGCCTGCCCGTCCCGCGCCCGACGCCGGAACCGGGCCAGCATCCGCAGCGCGTCGGCCTCGTCCCCGGCGGGTGCCCGGCGGCCCAGCGGGCCGCCTCCGGGTCGGTCATGCCGCGCAGGTACGTCCGCGCCTCCTCGTCGCGCCAGGGCCGGAGCCGCACACCCGTCGGCGGCGAGCACCGGCACGACGAGCGGGACCGGTCCCGGCTCGGCCGGACCGGGCGGGTCGGTGGCCAGGCGGGCGTGCCGGTGCTGTCGTGCGCCGTGCCGTCGCCGTAGCCGAGCGCGGACCGCTCGATGCCCTCGAGCAGGAAGCCCGCGCGGACGGCCACCGCGCACGAGGACGGGGTTACCGAGGTCGTGCAGCAGCTCGATGCGGTGCAGGCCGAGCTCCTCGAACGCCCAGCGGGTGGCGGCGGTCGACGGCGGCCACCGCGACGCCGCGCTGGCGGTGCGCCGGGTGCACGCCGTAGCCGATCTCGGCCGATGGCCGGACCGTCGCGGAACCCGTGCAGGCCGGTGCGGCCGATCAGTGCCCGCGTCGCTGGATCGCGCACGGCCCAGTCGACCCGGTCCGGGCTGCTGCGTCCGGCTAGCCAGCGCCGCGCGTCGTCGAGGGAGTGCAGCCCGGCGCAGCGAGCCGCGACCAGCGCCGGGTGTCCGGGTCGTCGGCGATCTCGAGGATCGCGGGCAGGTCGGCGCTCCTCCCACGGCCGTGAGCAGCACCCCGCCGCCGAGCACGTCAGGGGAGCCGCGATCGGGACCGCGACCGGGGCTCACCGCAGCTCTCCGGGAAGGAGCCCCGCCACCCAGCCGTCCAGCCTCTCGCCGCGGTGCAGCAAACCCTTGCGGGCGGTGCCCTCGTGCTGGAACCCGAGCTTCTCGGCGACTCTCCGCGGACGCCTCGTTGCCCAGCCAGCGCGCACCACTCGACGCGCTCCAGGCGCAGCACGTCGAAGCCGAACCGCAGGACCAGCCGGGCCGCGTCGGTCATCACCCCTCGGCCCCTGGCCCACGGCGCGGCCCAGAACCCGATCTCGCGCATCGAGGCGTCCCTGGCGTGCAGGCCGACCATGCCCAGGAGCCGGCCGCCGGCAGCGTCGGTGATGGCCCAGGTCATCTCGCCGTCGTCGGCCTGCCAGCGCTCCGGGCGCTGCTCGACGAAGGTGCGGGCGTGCTCCTCGGTGTACGGGACGGGGACGGGTACGAACCGGGCGGTGAGCTCGTCCTGGCAGGCCTCGGTGATCGCGGGGATGTCGCCCGCCTCCGGCAGCCGCAGCAGCAGACGGCCGTCGGTCAGTGTCACGGGTCCGGGATAGGTCACCGGGCCATCCAACCGGGCACCCGGGCGGCGGTCGAGCCGTTACCAGGGGTCACAGGCCGCTGCGCCTACGATGGCTGGGCAGTAGGCGCACCGACGCGCCTGGCCGTCCGGCCGACCGCACCGCTCGAGGAGTCTCCGCGTGCCCGCTCTGTTCGACAAGATGCTCCGCGCCGGCGAGGGCAAGATCCTCCGGCGGCTCAAGTCCATCTCCGAGCAGGTCAACGCCATCGAGGACGACTTCGTCGCGATGAGCGATGCCGAGCTCCGGGCGATGACCGACGAGTTCCGGGCCCGCCTGGCCGACGGCCAGACGCTCGACGACCTGCTCCCGGAGGCGTTCGCCACCGTCCGTGAGGCCGCGAAGCGGACCCTCGGCCAGCGGCACTTCGACGTCCAGGTCATGGGCGGCGCGGCGCTGCACCTCGGCAACATCGCGGAGATGAAGACCGGAGAGGGCAAGACCCTGGTCGCCACCTTGCCGTCGTACCTCAACGCCCTCGAGGGCAAGGGTGTCCACGTCGTCACCGTCAACGACTACCTGGCCGAGTACCAGTCCGAGCTGATGGGCCGCGTCCACCGGTTCCTGGGTCTCGAGGTCGGCGTGATCCTGGCCTCGATGAAGTCCGACGAGCGCCGACGCCAGTACGACGCCGACATCACCTACGGCACGAACAACGAGTTCGGTTTCGACTACCTGCGCGACAACATGGCCTGGTCCCAGGACGAGCTGGTGCTCCAGCGCGGCCACAACTTCGCCGTGGTCGACGAGGTCGACTCGATCCTCATCGACGAGGCCCGCACGCCGCTGATCATCAGCGGCCCGGCCGACCAGCCGACGAAGTGGTACGCCGACTTCGCCGCGATGGTGAACCGGCTGAGCCGGGACGTCGACTACGAGGTGGACGAGAAGAAGCGCACCGTCGGCGTCCTCGAGCGTGGCGTCGAGCGGGTCGAGGACTTCCTCGGCATCGACAACCTCTACGAGTCGGCAAACACCCCCCTCGTCGGCTACCTCAACAACGCGATCAAGGCCAAGGAGCTGTTCAAGAACGACAAGGACTACGTCGTCATGAACGGCGAGGTGCTCATCGTCGACGAGCACACCGGCCGGATGCTCGCCGGCCGGCGCTACAACGAGGGGATGCACCAGGCCATCGAGGCCAAGGAGGGGGTGGAGATCAAGCAGGAGAACCAGACGCTGGCCACCATCACCCTGCAGAACTTCTTCCGCCTCTACAACAAGCTCTCCGGCATGACCGGTACTGCGATGACCGAGGCCGCCGAGTTCTCCCAGATCTACAAGCTCGGCGTGGTGCCCATCCCGACGAACATGCCTATGGTCCGGGCCGACCAGCCAGACCTCGTGTACAAGACCGAGGACGCGAAGTACCAGGCCGTGGTCGACGACATCGTGACCCGCCACGAGAAGGGTCAGCCGGTCCTGGTCGGCACGGTCAGCGTGGAGAAGTCCGAGCTGCTGTCGACCCTGCTGAAGAAGCGCGGCGTCCGGCACGAGGTCCTCAACGCCAAGCAGCACCAGCGCGAGGCGGCCATCGTCGCCGAGGCCGGCCGGCGCGGCGCGGTCACGGTGGCCACCAACATGGCCGGCCGCGGCACCGACATCATGCTCGGCGGCAACGTCGAGTTCATCGCCGACGGGGACCTGCGGGAGCGCGGTCTCGACCCGGTCGACACACCGGAGGACTACGAGAAGGCCTGGCCGGAGGCGGTCGAGGCCGTCAAGGCGCGGGTCGCGGCCGAGCACGACCAGGTGAGCGAGGCAGGCGGACTCTACGTCTTGGGGACCGAGCGGCACGAGTCACGCCGCATCGACAACCAGCTGCGTGGCCGCTCGGGCCGGCAGGGCGACCCCGGCGAGTCCCGCTTCTACCTCTCCCTGGGCGACGACCTGATGCGGTTGTTCAACTCGGCGATGGTCGAGAACTTCCTCACCAGGTTCAACATCCCCGAGGACGTCCCGATCGAGTCGAAGATGGTCACCAACGCCATCCGCTCCGCGCAGACCCAGGTCGAGGCGCAGAACTTCGAGATCCGCAAGAACGTCCTCAAGTATGACGAGGTCCTCAACCGGCAGCGCACGGTGATCTACGCCGAGCGCCGCCAGGTGCTCGAGGGTGCCGACCTGCACGAGCAGATCCGGCACATGATCGACGACGTCATCGCCGGGTACGTCGAGTCCGCCACCGTGGAGGGCTACGCGGAGGAGTGGGACCTCGACCAGCTCTGGACCGCGCTGAAGACGCTGTACCCCGTCTCGGTGAGCGCCGAGGAGCTCGAGGAGGCCTCGGGCGGCGACCGCTCCGGGCTCACCGCGGAGTTCCTCGTCGAGGAGCTGCAGGCCGACGCCCAGTCGGCGTACGACCAGCGCGAGGAGCGGCTCGGCGCTGAGACGGTGCGCGAGCTCGAGCGGCGGGTCGTGCTCTCGGTGCTCGACCGCAAGTGGCGCGAGCACCTCTACGAGATGGACTACCTCCAGGAGGGCATCGGCCTGCGGGCGATGGCCCAGCGCGACCCCTTGGTCGAGTACCAGCGCGAAGGCTTCAACATGTTCGCCGCGATGATGGACGCCATCAAGGAGGAGTCTGTCGGTTACGTGTTCAACCTCGAGGTGCAGGTCGACGAGGCCGAGGCCGACGAGGGCGCGCCGCACGAGATGGTGGCCAAGGGTCTCGACGCCCCGCGTCGCCCGGTGCAGCTTCAGTACACCGCCCCGACCGTCGACGGTGACCAGGCCGCCGGCGACGACGCACCGACCACGGTGCGCAACGACATGCCGGCTCCGGGTGCGGACTTCGGCGACGTGCCGCGCAACGCTCCGTGCCCCTGCGGGTCGGGCAAGAAGTTCAAGCGCTGCCACGGCGACCCGAGGAACCGGGCCGGCTGACCGTCAGCAGATCGGCCGGCCGCCGCCGGCTCGGTAGAGGTCGCGCAGCACGCCGACCTCGCCGCCGTGGTGCATGACCTCGCGGTTCACGTGCGCGACCAGCGCCGCCATCGGGTCGGCCGCGAACGGGCCGCCGAGCGGCCCGAGGGGGGCGGCCATCCCCTCGGGGCCGAGATCGATCAGGCCGTCGTACCAGCGGCGGTAGGTCTCCTCGAGCAGGGTGAGTGCCGTCGCGGCGCTGCCGGGGACCTCGGCCAGCTGGTGGCGCGGGTCGAACATCGGTGCATCGTGGGGCAGTGCCTCGTCCAGGAAGGTGCTGACCCGGCTGTGGATGCCGGCGGCGATGTGCACCAGCCGCCAGGCGATCGTGGTGACCGGCGGTGGGTCGACCTGCTCGGAGTCGCCGTCCTGGCACCAGCGGCCGTCGGGGCCGGGTCGGACCGTCCAGCAGCCTGGCACCGGCTCCCAGCGGTACTCCGCGTCGGTGAGCCCGTCCAGGCGCGGACGCAGGTGCACGGTCCAGTAGAACTCGATCTGGTCGAGCAGCAGCGCGCCGGTGTCGGTCATGGCGGCACCCTGCCCGCGGGCACCGACAGGGACACCTGGCGACGCACCTCGCTTTGACTGGCGGGAGGCGGCAATGCTGTACCGGTACAAAATTGCCAAGTTCCGCCAGAGTGGGGGCTGACAGCTCAGCCGAGCTCGAGGGCGGTGCACTGCCAGCGGCCGTCGAGGCCCTCCAGCCGCAGCGCGACCACGGTGGAACGGGCACCCCGGCGGACCAGGGCACAGATCTCGGCCACACCGTCGGCGGGCTCGCTCACGTGCACCGACCGGACGACGCCGCGAGACGCGTCTGAGCGCGCCACGCCGGGACCGGCGATGAGCCCGGCCACCTCGTCGTAGACACCGGTCGACGTCCAGCGCACGAGCTGGGGGAGGGGACGGTCGCCGGCGAGGACCTCCACCAGGGCCTGGGCGAAGCGGCCGGCCCAGCCGCGCGCCTCGGGCAGGTCGGCGGTCGCCGTGGGCTGCGGACCGAAGTCGACGGAGTCGGCGTCTTCTTCGGCATCAGGGCGCGCCGGCACCAGGTGCAGCTCCGGCGGGGCAGCCGGAGCGCTGGGCAGGCCGCTGGGCAGGACGAACGCCAGGGCGAGGGTGCCCTGCACCGCCGGGCCGCACGCGCCGAGGACGCGGCCGGTCCGCTCGTCGTCGAACGGTGGCTCGCAGGCCGGCACGGGCAGGCGGCGGAGGGTCGTGACGCTCATCGTGGGCTCCTCGGGGGTGGCGGGTGCTGCTGGAGGTTCGGGAAGCTCATCGCGGCGGGGTGAGTCGCTGGCCGGGACGGAGCAGGTCGGGGTCCGGGCCGATGACCCGGTGGTTGGCGGCGTACCAGCGGGGCCACTCGGCCGCGATCTCGGCGACGCTTGCATCGGCGCCCAGGTGTCGGGCGGCGATCTGCCAGAGCGTGTCGCCCCGGCGGACGACGGCCTCGTCGACGACGCCGTGCTCGGCACTCGGGACCGAGGCGACAAGCCGGACCGCGGCGTCGTCGCCGGCGCTGCGACGGTGCCGAGCGGCCGGCCGGTCCGGGATCCAGCCCTCGGGTGCCACCGCGACGGGCCGGTCCAGCGCTACGCCGGCCGTGGCGCCGGCGACCGGCGGGGTGGGCAGGCGGTCGGCCGCCTCCGGTGCACCAGCTGCCACCGCAACGGCACGGACTGTTGCGACGGCCGGGAGGCTGCCGGCCGCGGTCGTGCCCGCGAGGGTGACCCCGAGCAGGACGCCGACAACGCGCCGGGCCGCGACCGGGGTCATCCGCAGGACCCGCGCATGTGCAGTCGAGCCGGGCCCACCGAGCACCGCGGTGAGCAGGGTCAGCAACGACGTCGTGGCCAGCCAGCCGACGACCGTCCACGCCGCGGCGGCGGCGGCGAGGGCGACCGAGGCGCCGACGGGTGCCGGCCCGGGTGCCCGGACGTCGTCCACCGCGCCCTGGGTGGCCCATCCCAACAGGGTCACGAGTGCCGCGCCGCCGAGCAGCAGGCCGGCCACGGCCGTGAACCCCCGGATGGCCGGACGCACCTCCCGCACCAGCGCCACCCCCTGAGGATCAATCCCTGCGTTTGCCTACGTTTGCCTTTGTACACCTTCATTAAAATCTCGTCAACAACGATTGCTTGCGCTGACCGCGAGCAGTGGCCCGCCAGGTGCCCGGTGCGGTAGGAATCGCCCCTGGCGGGTGGCAGGCGGCGGCACGGGCGACGCGGCGGCGGGAGACGAGGAGAGCCGATGCGCTGGGACGACCTGTTCCGTGACCTCGAGGCCCAGCTCGATGCCGCCGAGAGTGCCGCTCTGGCCGCCGAGGTGGCCGACCGCACCCGGCGGGAGGCGGCGCTGCTCGGGCTGGTCGACCGGGCCCGGGCCGCGGTGGGGCACGGGGTCGTCGTCCGGGTGCTGGGCGCGGGTCCGGTCGACGGCACGCTCACCGAGGTCGGGGCCCAGTGGCTGCTGCTCACCGAGGCAGCCGGCCGGCAGGTCCTCGTCCCCTCGGCGGCGGTCGCCTCGCTGACGGGGTTGCGGGCCTGGTCCGGTGCGCCGGGGTCAGCTGGTCAGGTGTTCGCCCGGCTGGGGCTCGGCTCGGCGCTACGAGGCATCGCCCGGGACCGGCTCCCGGTGCAGGTGGGTCTCACCGACGGCAGCGTCGTGAGCGGCACCGTCGACCGGGTCGGCGCGGACTTCCTGGAGATCAGCGAGCACGGCGCGGGCGAGCCGCGACGACAGGGCGACGTCACCGGCGTCCGCACGGTGCCGTTCGCCGCGCTGGCCCTGGTGCGCAGCGGGGGGTGAGCGGGGTCAGGCCTCAGGACCTGTCTTCGTCCGTGCTGTCGTTGTCGTTGTCGTCGTCACGGTCGGCGTCGTCGTCCGGGCGCCCGAACCGGTGCGTGGACACGAACTCCCGGGTCTCGGAGTACATCCGCGCGATGTAGCCCTCCAGCTCGCTGGCCTCGACCCGCCACTGACCACGGCCGCCGATCTTGATGGCCGGCAGGTCGCCACTGCGGACGAGGGCGTAGACCTGCGCCGCGGAGATGTTGAGCGTCTCGGCGACGTCGGCGAGCTGGAGGAATCGCGGTCCGGAGCCGGAAGTGGTCATGACGATGAGTATGCCCTCGGTTGCCTCCGGTAGCCCTCGTTGGTCAACAGCCGCCTCGTGTCGCTCCACGCCTGTGGACGCCGCCCGCGGCCGCCCGGGCGCGGTACGGCAGGATGGCGCCAGCGTCGATCCGGTCGCCTGGTGCGGCCCCGGCGCCCGTCGTCCGTCCGCACTCGGGGGGAGCCCGGCCGTGTCCGACTTGCCCGCGCCGAGCGCGTCGCGTCTGTCCCGGGCCCGCTGGCTCGATGCCCGGCTGCTCGCCGGCCTGCTGCTCGTGCTGCTGTCGGTGGTCGTGGGCGCCAAGGTGATGGCCGACGCCGACCAGCGCGTGCAGGTGTGGTCGGTGACCCGCGACCTGGGGGTCGACACCCCGCTGTCCGGCGACGACCTGAGAGCCACCTCGGTGAACCTGTCCGGCTCGACGACCCGGTACCTCGCGGCGTCGCAGGACCTCGAGGGAATGGTGCTGACCCGTCCGGTCGCACGCGGCGAGCTGCTGCCGGTCTCGGCGGTTGCGCAGGGCGACGGCGGGCAACGGCGACGGATCGTCATCGAGGTCGACCGGTTCGGCGTGGCCGGCCTGCAGAAGGGCCGGGTGGTCGACGTCTACGTGGTCCCGGAGCCCCAGAGCGGGCAGTCGCCCCCGCCCCCCGAGCTCGTGCTCGCGGGCGTCACTGTCGGTGAGGACGTGAAGTCCGGCGGGGGCGCCTTCGGGGGCAGCGGCTCCAAGGCGGGAGTGACGCTGCTCGTCGACTCGGGCGACGTGCCCGACCTCATCGACGCTGTCGCGCACGGCGATGTCTACGTCGCGCAGGTGCCCGGCGGCGCAGCGCCGGCCGGTCCGGCGGGCTCGTGAGCGTCCCGGTCCTCACCGCGGTCACCGGGGCCAGCTGGGAGGCTGCGCTTGTCGCGGGGCTCGAGCGCACCCGCACGGGGATCACCGTGGTGCGTCGTTGCGTGGACCTCGCAGACCTGCTCGCCGCGGCGTCCACCGGGACCGCCCGGGCAGCGTTGCTCTCGGCGGAGCTGCGCCGGCTCGATCGCGACGCGTTGTCCCGGCTGGCCGCCGCCCGCGTCGCGGTCGTAGGCCTCGTCACGCCCGGGGACGAGCAGGCCGAGACCCGGCTGCGCCAGCTCGGGGTCGTGCACGTCCTTCGCGCCGATGCGCCCCCTGTCGACATCGCGTCCGCGGTGTCGGCGGCGCTCGGTGAGCAGACCGTGGCCGGTGACGGGTCGGCCGCCGCGTGGAGCCGTCCGATGGAGGCGCTGCCGGACCTCGACGCTCCCGCAGGGGCCGAGGTCCCGGTCGAGCCGGGCAGCGGGCGGCTGGTCGCCGTCTGGGGGCCGACAGGCGCGCCAGGTCGCACGACTGTCGCGGTCGGGGTCGCCGCCGAGCTGGCCTCGGCCGGCACCGCGACGCTGCTCGCCGACGCCGACGTCTACGGCGGGGTCGTGGCCCAGGTCCTCGGCTTCCTGGACGAGTCGCCCGGTCTCGCTGCCGCCGCCCGGCTGGCGAACAACGGGCAGCTCGACCTCGCGGCGCTCGCCGGGGTGGCACCGGTCGCGGCGCCGAACCTGCGCGTGCTCACCGGCATCTCGCGGGCCGACCGCTGGCCCGAGCTGAGACCGGCCGCACTCGACAAGGTCTGGGCCCTCGCCCGGAGTCTCGCTGCGGTCACTGTCGTCGACGTCGGATTCTGCCTCGAGCAGGACGAGGAGCTGTCCTTCGACACGGCGGCACCGCGGCGCAACGGGGCGACGATCGCCACCCTGCTGGCTGCCGACGTCGTGCTCGCCGTCGGTTCGGCCGACCCTGTGGGCATGCAGCGACTGGTGCGCGGCCTCACCCAGCTGCGTGAGGCAGCACCGGGGGTGCTGCCCCGCGTCGTGGTCAACCGGGTCCGCCGGGGGGCCGTCGGCTCGGACCCGGAGTCGCAGCTCGCCGAGGCACTGGAGCGCTACGCCGGTGTGCGCGACGTCTCCTTCGTCCCCGACGACCGCGATGCGCTGGACGCCAGCCTGCTGCAGGCGCGGTCGCTGTGCGAGACCAGCCCCGACTCCCGGGCCCGGGCGGCTCTGGCCGGGATCGCCGCCGGGTTGGTCGGCCGGCCGGTCCCGAGGCGCCGGCGCGGCCGGATGCGTCGCGGCGCCTGAAGGTGAGCGGGTGACCGTCCAGGTGTTCCCGGACGTCGAGCTGCACGGTCCGCGACTGCACTGGCTCCGGCCTCTCGAGGGGTCCGCGGGCCGCGCACCCTGCTCGTCGTTCCCCTGCTCGGTAGGCTCGCCCTCCGTCCTCGCCGACGCCCGGGAGACCTGTGGTGCCTGAGACCGGCCGGCTCCGTGCGCTGGTCGTCGACTGGGGCGGGGTGCTGACCGAGCCGCTGCAGACGGCGATAGCCGCCTGGGCCCTGGTGGACGGCGTCCCGGTCGACGACTACGTCGCGGTGATGCGCGCGTGGCTGGGGGTGGCCGAGGGCGAGCTCGCGCGGGACAACCCGGTGGCGGCGCTCGAGCGCGGCGAGATCGAGGTGCCGCACTTCGAGGACCAGCTCGCTGCCCGGCTCGCCGAGCGCAGCGGTCGCGACGTGCAGGCCCGCGGTCTGCTGTCGCGGATGTTCGCGGAGTTCACGCATGCGCCCGCGATGTCCTCGTTGGTGCTGCGGGCCAAGGAGGCCGGGCTGCTCACGGGCCTGCTGTCGAACTCGTGGGGCAACGAGTATCCCCGCGAGGGGTGGGACCAGATGTTCGACGCCATCGTCATCTCCGGCGAGGTGGGGATGCGCAAGCCGGAGCCGGCGATCTTCGCCCACACCCTCGACCTGCTCGGGGTCAGGGCCGAGGAGACGGTCTTCGTCGACGACCTCGCACCGAACGTCGAGGCCGCCCGTGCGCTCGGGCTTGTCGCGGTGCACCACACGTCGTACGACGAGACGCTGGTCGCACTCGAGCAGCTCTTCGGCCTGGCTCTCGGCGACTAGCCCGGGTCTCCCCACGTACCGCGTCAGCCGCCGCCGGGAGCTCCGGGCCGCTGCTGCATCCGGGCCAGGTACCGCTCGGCGGACCGCTGCACCGCCCCGGCGCCGTCCTCGACCACGACCATGCCCCACCAGCCGCCGTACACCCGTTCGAAGGAGTACGGACGGACCCGCCGGGCGATGTCACCGACGGTTGCGGCGTCGAGCGGGATGAGGTTGGGGTAGCTCCACATGAAGCTCACCCAGTCGCGGTCCTGCACGACAGTGATCGTGTCGCCGGTGAGCAGGGCACCGTGCCCGTCCGCACCGGCGGGCCAGTGCAGGACGCAGGCGCCGTCGAAGTGGCCGCCGATCCGGGCCACCGTCAGCCCGGGAACGGGCTCGACGACGTCGTCGAACAGCTCGATCCGGTCGGAAGGCCGCTGGATCCATGCCTCGTCGGCCCGGGGGATGAGGATCCGGGCGTCGAAGGCCTCGGCCCACTCCACGTGGGCCGCGTAGAAGTGCGGGTGCGACATGGCGATCGCCGCAATGCCGCCGAGCCCTGCGACCCGCTCGCGGGTGGCCGGGTCCAGGAGCGGCACGCAGTCCCACAGCACGTTGCCGTGAGGCGTCCGCACGAGCAGCGCCCGCTGCCCGATGCCGACCTTCGGCTCGACGCCGAGGCCGATCAGGTCGTGTTCCTCCTCGCGCACCACGTTGGCGTGGTCGCGCGCGAGCTCGGACATGGTCGTCCAGAGCTGGCCAGACCAGCCGACGTACTGGCGCTCGTCCGTGCAGATCGCGCACTCGTCGGGTGGAGTCGCGCTGTCGTCCTGCTGCACCGCGCAGGTCTGGCAGATCCACGCCGGCATGGCGACCGCGCCTCCTCCCGCCTCTGCCTCCCGAACGGCGAGGCCCCTCTTGGGTCGGACCCTAGCCGGGGGAACGTGCGAGCATCGCGACATGTCAGGTACCGGTGGCGCTCCCAGCCGCCTGTGGCGGGCCGGCGCCCTGGTCGCCGCTCGGGCGGTCGCCGCAGCGGCGTCCGTGGTCCTGCTGCTGTGGGCCTACCGGATCCTCGACAACATCTGGGGCTACAACGACAGCGGCACCCTCACCTACGTCGTCTTCGCGGCCGTCCCCGGCGTCCCGGGTCTTTTCGCGGCCTGGTTCGCCGTGCAGGGACGGTTGGGTCGCTGAGCTGTCCAACGGCGAGCCGGTCCCGCTCTGTTCAGGCGGGGACATTCAGGGAGAGCCAGACGTCGGGGGGCAGCCACGGCTTGTCCGGCACCGGGCGGCGTTCCTCGGTCCAGGTGTCGCCCGCGAGGTCGCTCGCCACCCGCCGCCAGAACCTGGCCGCCCGGGGGTTCTCCTCCTGGAACGCCACGACCCAGGGACCGGGCGTCCGGCGCATCACCTGGGTCGCGACGGCGTGCCCGACTCCCTCGCGCCGGACGGCTCGCACCACGAAGAACTCGGAGAGGATCGCCGGCGGCGACTCGAGGCCGCGGACGAGGACGAACCCGGCCGGCCGGCCCTGGTGCCGGACGACGTACGCGGTGCGGTCCGGGTCGTCCCCGACGAGGTACCCCGCCAGCGGGCCGGGGGTGAACATGCCTTCCTCGTCGGGCAGCATCCCGCGGAACTCGGACAGGTCGTGCCGGTAGAGCTGCCACAGCCGTTCGAGCAGCGGCCGCATCCGCGGCGTGACGGTGTCGAGAGCAGGTCCGGTCACGGCGTCACGCCGCGAACAGCAGGCTCAGGCCCCCGACGGTGTAGCCGACCATCAGCACCAGCATCGGGAGCTGCCCGGCGATGGCGTGCCGCCGCGGCAGCAGGCGGACCGCCCTGTCGTGAGCCAGCACGACGGCGAGGACGTGGCCGGTCACCACTCCGACGACCTGCAGCACGGCGACCAGCGTCGGGTCAGCCAGCGTGGGGTCGATGGCCCGGTTTCCGGTGCCCAGCCAGTTCGACCCGTTGCCGAGCGGGTCGGACAGCTGGATCACCGTCTGCTGCCCGATCAGCACGAGCAGAGACCAGTAGTGGGCCAGGATGTAGCCCACGACGATGGGCACGAGGGTGTGTGCGAACTCGCCGACGGCGCGGCTCGGCGGCAGCCCCGCCCCTCGGCCGCTCCACGACGCGGCCAGGACGAACAGCCCGGTCACGACCACGACCGCCGTCACAAGCCCGACGGTCCCGAGCACCTGCGGGTCCAGGCTGCTCTCCTGCTGCCGGACCACCCACCAGGGTGAGTTGGAGAAGGAGTCGTACCCCGTCGAGCCGAGCAGTGTGCCGACCACGGCGAACAGCCCCGGCGCGACCGGCGTCCCGGCAACCCCCGAGAGCGGGTCCCGCAGCACCAGGCGGCCGTCGCCGCGTCGTCCCACCGGCGAGAGCCGGCCGACCAGGGAGGAGAAGACCTCGAAGCCGTCGCCGCGGCCGAACCAGCGCGACCCCCAGTACGTCGCCGCGAGCAGGTCGATGGCGAGGTAGGCCACGATCGCTGTGCGCAGCGACCGCAGCGTGGTGCTCTCGGGGTAGACCAGCTCCAGCCAGGTGAAGGCGAGCAGCACTGCGGCGGCCGGCCAGTAGCCGAACCGCCTCGGGTACGGCGCCAGGCCCTCCTCGGGCGGGGCACCCAGGGCCCGGGACAGCAGCAGGTGCAGCCCCCGGGCCGGGCTGACGAGCCGCCAGACGGGCCCGGTGAGCACCGAGAGCAGCGGCACGCCCACCCAGAACAGCACGAAGACCGACCCCGCGGTCGGGTTGAGCGCGTCGTCCCGGCCGAAGAAGGCCGCGATCGCGACGTACGCCGTCACCAGCACGCCGAGCACGAGCAGGGCACGGCGCACGGCGCGGCCGTCCAGCACCCGCTGCACGCCGACCGGCAGCGGGCGACCGGCCGTCCCGGGATGCAGCCGGGGCTCCCGCCACAGCAGGCCGAGCGCGAGGAACGACACGATCAGGGCCACGGCCGCACCGGTCACCGCGTACGAGAAGGGGATCGGCAGGTCCTCACGGCTGCCGACGCCGTGCGCCAGCAGCTCCCCGGTTCCGGTCACGCCGCCGCCCGGCCGGTCAGCGGACCTCGAGCTGCAGCAGCTGGAGCTCGGTCTCGTGCGTCTCCACCTCGAACAGACCCGCCTCGTCCGCGGTGAGCTCGATCGAGGTGGTCCTCCCGGCATCGAGCGGCTTCTCGACCTCGAAGCCGTGCACGTGCACCTCGTCGTCGACGTCGCTGGTGATCTGCAGCTCGATGGTGCTCCCGAGCGGCACCTTCACCCGCCTCGGCTTGGGGGTGACCTTCCCGTCGCGCACCGAGACCGTGACCGTCACCGGCGTGGCCGGGTTCGGCTCGCCGCTGGCGATCCCGGTCGTGCTACCGGACGAGGTCGAGGTGGACGCGGAGGGGCTGGGGCTGGTCGAGGTGCTGGGGGACTCGGCGCTGCCGGCGGCGCACCCGCCGGCGAGCAGGACCAGGGCGGCGGCGAGCACGGGAAGGGTCCGTCGGCGCATCCGCCGAGCATGCCACGATGGTCCGGTGCCCGACCGGCTGAGTCCCCTGGACGTGTCGTTCCTCTACTTCGAGGAACCGACGACGCCGATGCACGTGGGCGCCGTCGCGGTGTTCCAGGCGCCGGAGTCCGGCTTCGACCTGGACCGCCTGGTGCGGCTGATCTCGGCCCGCATCGCCTTCGTGCCGAGGTATCGCCAGCGGATCCGCTGGGTGCCGGCCCGGCTCGGCAACCCGGTCTGGGTCGACGACGAGAACTTCGACGTCACCTACCACGTACGCCGGTCCGCCCTCCCGCGTCCCGGCACCGAGGCACAGCTGGCCGAGCTCGTCGCCCGGGTGCAGGGACGGCGGCTGGACCGGGCCCGCCCGCTGTGGGAGATGTACCTCGTCGAGGGCCTGTCGGACGATCGTTTCGCCATCATCAGCAAGACCCACCACGCGATGGTCGACGGCATGGGCGCCGTCGACATCGGCCAGGTCATCCTCGACACCAGCCCGGACGCCCGGGTGCCACCGCCGGACACCTGGCGCCCGGTGGCCGAGCCGTCCTGGGTCGAGCTCGTCGCCGGAGCGGTGGCCGAGACGGTCCGGCGGCCGACGGCCGTCGTCGACACCCTCCGCGGCGGGCTGTCCGAGCTGTCCTCCACCGCCGAGCGGGTTCGAGGGGCCGCCGGCGGGCTGCTCGCCGCCGCCACGTCCGCGGCCCGCTCCGCGCCCGAGAGCCCGCTCAACACCAGCATCGGCGAGCACCGGCGCTACGCGATGCTCGACCTCGACCTCGACGACCACCGGCGGATCCGCAAGGCGCACGGCGGCACCGTCAACGACGTGGTCCTGGCCACAGTCGCGGGGGCGCTGCGGGCGTGGTTGCTCACCCGCGGGGAGAAGGTCGCTCCGACGACGACAGTCCGGGCCCTCGTCCCGGTCAGCGTCCGCGGCGAGGGCGACGACCCCCGGGGAAACCGGGTGTCCAGCTATCTCGTCGACCTCCCCGTGGGGGAGCCGAGCGCCGTCATGCGGCTGCACCAGGTGTCCTACCGGATGAAGGCACACAAGGAGACCGGGCAGGCCGTCGGCGCCGAGGCGCTGGCCGGCCTGGCCGGCTTCGCACCGCCGACAATGCACTCGCTCGGCGCCCGGGTCGCCAGCGGGTTGTCCAAGCGGTGGTTCAACCTCGTCGTCACCAACGTGCCCGGCCCGCAGCAGCCGCTCTACGCGGGCGACGCACGGATGCTGGCGGCGTACCCGGTGGTGCCGTTGGCCAAGGGCCAGGCCCTGAGCATCGGCATCACCTCCTACGACGGCCGGGTCTTCTACGGGCTCAACGCCGACCGGGACGCCATGCCGGACGTCGACGTGCTGGCCCAGTGCCTCGGCGACGCGCTGGTTGAGCTGCTGGACAGCGGCCGCTGATGGGTCGGACACCGCGGAGAGGGCTCGTCCTCGGCGCCGGCGGTGTCCTCGGCGCGGCCTGGACGATCGGCGCGCTGGACGCTTTGGCCGAGGTCGAGGGCTTCGAGCCCAGCACGGTCGACGTCCTCGTCGGCACCTCTGCCGGCTCGGTCCTGGCTGCCCTGCTCGGCGGCGGCCTCTCGGCGGCCGACCTGCTGTCCCACCAGCGGGGGATGCCGATGTCCCGCGAGATACCGGTGCAGTGGAACTACGCGGAGTCGACCGGCGGCGCCGTCCCGACCCGGCCGCGGCTGACTGTCGGCTCACCGGTGCTGCTGCGCCGCTCGCTCGCCCGGCCGCGGCAGGTGCCGCCGCTCGCCGTGCTGGCCGCGCTCGCCCCGCCGGGCAGCGGCACGCTGGCGGAGGTGGGCGCGATGGTCCGCGCTGTCGCCGGCCCCGACGGCTGGGCACCGCGCGACGGGGTGTGGGTGGTCGCCATGGACTACGACTCCGGCCGGCGGGTCGCCTTCGGCCGCGCGGGAGCACCGCCGGCCCGGTTGGACGAGGCGGTCACCGCGTCGTCGGCCATCCCCGGCTGGTACGCCCCTGTCCTGATCGACGGGAGGCGGTACGTCGACGGCGGCACCCTGTCCTCCACGAGCGCCGACCTGCTCGCCGCGGAGGGCCTCGACGAGGTCTACGTGCTTGCGCCGATGGCGACCTTCGTGCCGGACCACCCGCGGCACGTCGCGGCTCGGCTGGAGCGACGGCTGCGCCGGCAGGTGACGCGACACGTCGTGGCGGAGTCGCAGGCGGTCGCGCGCACCGGCACCGCCGTGACAGTGCTCGCGCCCGGCCCCGAGGACCTGGCCGCGATGGGCGCGAACATGATGGACCCGAGCCGGCGGCTGGCCGTCCTGGAGACGTCGCTGCGGACCAGCCGTACCGCGCTGGCCGAGCCCCGGCCGGACGCGTTGGAGGGCACCGGCTCACGCGGGGCGCGTGGGCGGCTGCGGGCCCGGACCGCGGTCCGGCTGATGCGCGTCTACCTGCCGACCACGCTGGCCGGGCTGGGCGACGCCCTGGACGCCGGCCGGGTCGACGTCGCCGTCGGCTACGCCGTCACCCCCGCGCTGCGCGAGTGGTACGTCGAGGGTGACCTCGAGGAGCTCGAGTACGCCGCCTCCACCGCGGCCGCCCGGGCAGCGCTGCGGCTGCTCGCGGCCGGCGACGGCGGTGGCCCCGCCCGCCGGGTCGTGCTGGCGGTCGAGGTGCCGGACGACGCCGCCCGGCCCGGTCCGGACGTCGACCGGGCGGCGGTCCGGCTCGCCGAGCCGGTGCCCTGGTCGGCCGTCGAGTCGGCCCTGGTGGACGACCCGTCGGCCGTCGACGACGTACGGAGGGCGCTCGCCGTGATGCCGGCCGCCGACGCGGGCGACGACGACGCCGCGTTCGTGGTCGGCGCCGTCGAGGACCACGAGCTCGGGTGGTACGCCGTGCAGGAGCTGTCCGCCCTCGTCGAGCTGGAGGCGTGAGGGCCATGCCGGTCGTGTCGCTGCGTGAGATCACCGACGACAACCGTGTCGCCGTGGAGGCCCTCGCCGTCACCGACGAGCAGAGCCACTACGTCGCCAGTGTCACCACGTCCCTGCAGGAGGCCGAGGAGTATCCCGATGCAAGGGCCTGGTACCGCGCCGTGTACCTGCACGACGAGCCAGTCGGTTTCGTGATGATCTCCGACGGCATCACGGTCGACGATCCCTCCTACGTCGGCCCGTACTACCTGTGGCGACTCCTGGTCGACCACCGGTTCCAGGGCCGGGGAGTGGGAACCGCTGTGCTCGACCTCGTCGCCCGCCACGTCAGGACGCGACCCGATGCCCGCAAGCTCCTGGTCTCGTGCGTCGTCGGACCGAGGTCACCCGTCACGTTCTACCAACGGTACGGCTTCCGGCTCACCGGAGAGGTGCACGAGGGCGAGCCCATCCTCGAGCTGGACCTCTACCCCGGCTGAACCGCGCGCAGCAACGCCAGACCGTCTACGTTGGCCGTTCCTGCTGCGCTGGGGGCGGTCGGTTGTGGTCCGGCCGGGTGGCTGGGGTCCGAGTGTCCTACCTGGTCTGCGGGTGGGGCACCTGGCTCGCGACGACCTGCCGTGGTACTGGACGAGCACCAACGACGGCGCAACCCGTCGTAGGCCGGTTCCGTGGACCAGTCGAAGCGTTGTGCCGTCGTTCGTGGCCGGGCGGGGCGCGGCCCTGGACGCCGGCCGGGTCGACGCCGCCGTCGGCTACGCCCTCACCCCGGCGTTGCGCGAGTGGTACGTCGAGGGCGACCTCGCGGAGCTCGAGTACGCCGCCTCCACCGCGGCCGCCCGGGCAGCGCTGCGGCTGCTCGCGGCCGGCGACGGCGGTGGCCCGCCCGCCGGGTCGTGCTCGCCGTCGAGCACCACGAGCTCGGGTGTACGCCGTGAAGGAGCTGTCCGCCCTCGTCGAGCTGGAGACGTAGCTCACAGCGAACCCGGTGCCTGGACCGATGAGCCCGGGGTCCCCGTACGGTCATTTTCGTCAGATGCCCAGCGCGGAAGGAAACGACATGCGGGTCGTGGTAGGTGAGTTCATGAGCCTGGACGGGGTGGTGCAGGCACCGGGAGGTCCGGAGGAGGACACGAGCGGCGGCTTCCGCCACGGTGGCTGGTCCATCCCGTTCTTCGATCCCGAGACGATGGGTCCGGTTCTCGACGAGGTCGCCGGGCGCAGCGAGGCGCTGTTGCAGGGCAGGCGCACGTACCAGGCCTCGGCGGCGGCGTGGCCGGACCGCGCCGGCGACCCGTTCGCCGACTGGATCAACAGTGCGCAGAAGTACGTCGTGTCCGACTCCTTGTCCGAGGAGGACCTGACCTGGAACCCCACGACGATCATCCGTGGCGCGCAACTCGTGGAACAGGTCTCGGTGCTGCGCGAGAAGCCCGGCGGCGACCTCTACGTCTACGGCAGCCTGTCGGTCGTGCGGGCGTTGCTGGCGGCGGCGCTGGTCGACGAGCTCGTCCTCATGATCGAGCCGGTCACCCTCGGTGGCGGCAAGACCCTGTTCCCGCCCGACGGGCAGGCGCGACGGTTCGAGCTCGCCTCCGCCGTCACCGCAGCGACCGGCGTCCAGGTCTGTCGCTACCTGCCCACGCTCTAGGCGCCTTGCCCGTCGCTCACGACGGCCTGCTGACACCGGACCCGACGACCTGCCGTGGCACTGGACGAGCACCAACGACGGCACAACCCCGTCGCAAGCCCGTTTCGGGGGCCGATCGCGGCGTTGTTCCGTCGTTCGTGTTCGCGCCAGTCGCCGCCGGTCGCTAGGTAGCGACGGTTACCGGGCACGGCTGGCGGCAGCCGCTACTCGAGCCGGGCTGGGGGCGGGCGGTTGCGGCCGGGTCGGGGTGGCTCCGGGCCGAGGGTCCTGCCGGTCTGCGGGTGGTGCATGACGTAGCGGCCGTCGGGGAGCCGACGAAGCTGCCAGCGGCCTTCGTGCAGCTGCACGTGGTGGCCCTCGCAGGGAAGGGCGCCGTTGGCGATCGTCGTCGGGCCACCGGCGGCGACGGACACGAGGTGGTGACCGTCCGACCAGGCGGAAGGACGGTCGCAGAACGGTGCGCAGCAGGCGTCGCCGTCGCGGGCCACCATGGCAGCGCGTTGGCTGTCGCCGAAGAACCGCCTCGTGGTGCCGGCCTCGACGACCCTGCCGTTCTCGTCGATGGTGACGAAAGTGGCGGTGCTGTCGCAGCCCAGGCGTTGCGCGGTCGACGCGGTCACGGGGCCGGCCCAGGTGAGGGTCCCGCCGGGTGAGGTTCTCCCGGCGAGCCCGTCGGCGTCCACGGTGACGATCAACCTGGCGCGGGATCTGCTGGTGCGTCGCGCGGTGCGATCGGCGGTCTCGGCGGGAGCGGTGTCCAGCCAGTGCCGGGCCAGGGAGTGCAACCCGTCGAGGCGCCGACGCGCAGCGGTCCGCCGGTCGCCCCGCACGAGAGGTGCCGCGGCGTCGAGGGCAGCGACGACGGCGGCGCCGGTGGTCTCGTCGGCGGTGCCGGAGATCGCGAAGGCTCCGTCGAGCATCGGGCTGAGCGTGATGCCGGCCCGCTCGTACCGCTTCAGGGCCTTCTCGTCAGCACCGTCCGGGTCCAGGGCGTGCTGGAAGGCGCGCATCACGTTCGCCGCGGCGCGCACGTCCCCTTCGCAGGCGATCGTGACCGCCTCGGGCTCGATCAGCGCGACCGCACCTGCCGGCACGCCCTGGACGGCGTCGGCGATCACCGCTGCATGGAGTCCGGAGATGGCCCCCGCGGCCAGGGCGGCGGCCGTGTTCGGGAGGACGCCTCCCCGCAGGGCGCGGGCGGTCCGCACCGTTCTCGCCGCCTCGGCCGGGGTCTGGTGCGCGATCGCCCGGACCCACGCGCCGGTGGACAGGCAGCCGTCATAGGCATGAGTGCCGTCGGCGTCGACCTTGCCGACCACGGCCAGGGTCAGGGCGTCGACCTGCGCGCTCAGCGAACGCAGCTGTCCGAGCAGGGCGGCCGACTGGTCGTGGCTGAGGTGCTCGACACCATGGTCCAGGGCGCGGGTCAGCACGGTGGCGGCGGACCCGACGTCCGCCTCGACCCCCAGTTCCATTCTCGAACACATGTTCGAATCATAGCGCAGGTCGCACACCCTCGGAAGCCCGGAAGCCGTTGCTGTGCAAGGGATTTCGGTCTGTGGACAAGGGCGGCCAACCAGCGCACGCGACGGCGCGGGAGCGGCCGGCGGCGAGCGCGCGGACGAGACCTCGTTCTGTCCACAGCCGTTCTGACCCGGACGCCCACCGGCGCGGCACGTGAAGGGGATACGTGCCTCTGTTGCGCTGACAGCACCGTGGCACGATGACGCGCATGGACGCCGTCACCCAGGTTCCCGCCCCGATCAACGAGCCGGTCCGGCAGTACGCCCCGGGCAGCGCTGAGCGCTCCGAGCTCGAGGGCACGCTGAAGCGGATGGCCAGCGAGCCGCGCGAGCTGACCATGGCGATCGGCGGTGAGCACCGCTTCGGCCGAGGCGACGAGATCGAGGTCGTGCAGCCGCACAACCGGCACCACGTGCTCGGCACCATGCGCGGCGCGACCCACGAGGACGCCGAGGCGGCCGTCGCCGCCGCGAAGGCCGCCGCACCCGACTGGCGCGCGTTGTCCTTCGACGACCGCGCCGCGGTGCTGCTCAAGGCGGCCGACCTGCTGGCCGGCCCGTGGCGGGCGACGCTGAACGCCGCCACGATGCTGGGTCAGTCGAAGACCGCGATCCAGGCCGAGATCGATGCCGCCTGCGAGCTGATCGACTTCTGGCGCTTCAACGTCCACTTCGCGCGCGGGATCCTCGCCGAGCAGCCGATCTCCTCGCCGGGCGTGTGGAACCGCACCGACCACCGTCCTCTCGAGGGCTTCGTCTACGCGATCACGCCGTTCAACTTCACCGCCATCGCCGGCAACCTGCCGACCGCGCCGGCGCTGATGGGCAACACCGTCGTGTGGAAGCCCGCGCCGACGCAGCAGTACGCCGCGCACCTGCTCATGCTCCTGCTCGAGGAGGCCGGCCTCCCGCCAGGCGTCATCAACATGGTCACCGGGCACGGCAAGACGGTGTCTGACGTGACGATGGCCGACCCGGACCTGGCCGGCATCCACTTCACCGGCTCGACACCGGTGTTCCAGGGGCTGTGGAAGCAGGTGGGCGACAACATCGCGTCGTACCGCTCGTACCCCCGCATCGTGGGGGAGACCGGCGGCAAGGACTTCATCGTCGCGCACCCGTCGGCCGACCTCGGCGTGCTGCGGACGGCCATGGTCCGCGGTGCATTCGAGTACCAGGGCCAGAAGTGCTCGGCCGCCTCCCGCGCCTACGTGCCGCGCAGCCTCTGGACGACGCTCAAGGACGACCTGGCGAGCACCGCCGAGTCGCTCACGATGGGCGACGTCACCGACCTGTCGAACTTCATGGGTGCCGTCATCGACGACCGCGCGTTCGCCAAGCACAAGGCCGCGCTGGAGCGGGCCAAGGGCGACGACTCGATCACCGTCGTCGCGGGCGGCACCTGTGACGACAGCGAGGGGTACTTCGTCCGGCCGACCGTGCTCGAGTCGAGCGACCCCGACAACGAGATCTTCACCACCGAGTACTTCGGCCCGATCCTCGGCGTGCACGTCTACGAGGACTCGGCGTACGACGCGATGCTGGCGCAGATGGAGTCGGTGGCGCCCTACGCGCTGACCGGCTCGATCATCGCGCAGGACCGCGCCGCGGTGGCCCACGCGCAGCAGTACCTCCGGTTCGCCGCGGGCAACTTCTACGTCAACGACAAGCCGACCGGTGCGGTCGTCGGGCAGCAGCCGTTCGGCGGGGCCCGCGCGAGCGGCACGAACGACAAGGCGGGTGCCCCGCAGAACCTCATGCGCTGGACCAGCACCCGCTCGATCAAGGAGACGCTGGCACCGCCGAGCGACCACACCTACCCCCACATGGGCTGACCTGTCCACAGAGACGTCGGGCTCGTGTCAGGACGCTGACCACTTCGACCGCGACGTGCAGGCACTGGTCCGGTACCGGTTCCGGCGCGGCGAGCAGGTCTTCAGCGACGGGGCGGGAGCAGGACCTCGGCGCACACCGGCGCGTAGCCGGCCGCGAGCACTGCCCTCAGCGACGCGGCGTTGCCCGGCGCCACCTGCGCCCACACCGGCTCGCCCGCCGGCACGAGCGCCGTTGCCGCTGCCGCCAGCCGACGCCCCAGCCCACGCCCGCGGGCAGCCGGCTCGACCTCGAACGCCGTCTCCCACCGCCCGGCCAGGCCGCGACCCACGAGGACGTGACCGGCCCCGTCCTCGGTGCGCCAGGCCCGTACGTCGTCGCGGTAGCGCAGCGCCCGCACCACGCGCGGGTGCTCGCGGGCGCTGAGCTCCACGAGCCGCTCCGGCGAGCCGCGGACGCCCGCGGCCGCGACGAGCACCGCGTCGATGGAGCCGATGTCCGCGCCGACCCGGTCGGCGAGCGCCACGAGGAAGCGCGCGCCCAGGGGGGCGTTGAAATCGCCGACCGGCAGCTGGTGCTGCACCCAGTCGGCGTCCACGTCGGCGCACACGACGAAGTGCGCCGAGAAGGCCACCACTCCTGCGGCGCGGCCCTGCTGCGGCAGCACGACGACGCTGCCGTCCGGCTCCGGCAGCCGCCCGCCGGCCGCAGCGCGGAGCAGCTCGGCCAGGCTCATCCGGCCCGCGAGAGCTCGAGCCAAGCGGTGCCGACCTGCCCGAACGGCTCGGCGCCGCCGGCGATGGCCGCGAGGACCTCTTCGGCGGTACGCCGGGCCATCGCGACCACCTCGGTGGGGTAGCCCAGCTCCGCCTGGTGGGCCACGAACTCGTCCTCGTCGGCGACGAACAGGGAGCCGTCGCGGCCGAGGACCACGTCCAGGTCCAGGTCGACCATCGTCACCGTGCTGCCCGACCACCGTGCCGGCGTCGTCATGTCGACGTACACCGCGACCGGCTGCTCCGGGGAGTCGTAGAACGAGGCCGCCCACGGGGCCGCATGAGGGACGAGCGTCACCCAGTCGAACTGCGAGGTGAACTGCGCAGCCGGTCGCCAGAGGCGGGTCCCGGCGGCGGCGCCGGCCCAGACGCCGTGCTCGTCGCTGCCGAGCGCCGTCATCGAGAACTCCCAGTGCCGGGCGCCACCCCACTTGGCGAACCGCACGTCGACGGCGTCCCCCGGGCTCACCACGAGCAGGAGCCTAGGACCCCACCACTAGCCTGCCGTGGTGACCGAAACCGACGGCGTGGCGCAGGACCGGCACTTCGGCGAGGAGGGCGCCCGGCTCACCTATGGCTCGTACCTCCGGGTGTCCGACCTGCTCGACCAGCAGCGTCTCGAGTCCGACCCGCCCGCGCACGACGAGCTGTTGTTCATCACGATCCACCAGGTCTACGAGCTGTGGTTCAAGCAGCTGCTGCACGAGCTCGGCGAGGTCCGCGAGGAGATGTTCGCCGGGCACCTGTGGCGAGCCCGGCACCTGCTCGGCCGGGTCGTGGCGATCGAGGACGTGCTGATCCGGCAGGTTGGCGTGCTGGAGACCATGACCCCGCAGGACTTCCTCGTCTTCCGCGACCGGCTGGCGCCGGCCAGCGGGTTCCAGAGCGTGCAGTTCCGCGAGCTGGAGTTCCTGTCCGGGGCGAAGGACCCGAGCTTCCTCGAACGGTTCCGCGGCCTGACGGACGACGAGCGCGACCGCCTCGAGCGGCGGCTCGCGGAGCCGTCCCTGTGGGAGGCCTTCCTGCACGTCGTGCGCGCGGTCGGCCTCGAGGCCGACGACGACACCCAGCTCACCGCGTCGCTGCTGACCGTGGCGGCGGACCGGGCCCGTTACGGCGAGGTCTGGGAGCTCGCCGAACGCCTTCTCGACCACGACGCCAACGCCGCACTGTGGCGTTCCCGGCACGTGCTGATGGTCGAGCGACAGATCGGGACCAAGTCCGGCACCGGCGGGTCCAGCGGGTCCCCGTACCTGCGGTCCCGGCTGGGCCTGCACTACTACCCGTTGCTGTGGGAGCTCCGGTCGCACCTGTGACGGCTGGGTCGGGTGGTGGGCGGACCCAGTCGGCGCCCCGGTACTAGGTTGAGGTGACGCCCCCGACGACGTGGGCGTGACACAGCACCGGGCGAGCAAGGTGGACTGGCGGGACTGGCGACGACGATGTCGACGATCATGACGGACAGGCACGCGTCACTGCAGCGCGCGAAGGCGGACCTGCTGGACCAGGCGGCCGCCCTGCAGCAAGGGTCCGCCGGGGACGCGGGCGACGGAGCCGTCGAGGGGGGCCTCGGGCTGCGCGACTTCCTCCGCCGGTACTACCGGCACGTCGCCGCCGAGGACCTGGTGGGCCGGTCCGCCGGGGACGTGCTGCGAGCCCCGCTGGCGCACCGGGAGATGGCCGACAGCCGGCCCCAGGGCACCGCCACCGTCCGGGTCTCGACGCCGGAGACCGACCACGACGACGGCCTGCCACCGCACTCCGTCGTGGAGATCGTCTGCGACGACATGCCGTTCCTCGTCGACTCGGTCACGGCCGAGCTGAGTCGGCACGGCCGGGCGATCCACCTCGTGGTCCACCCGCAGCTGGTGGTGCGACGCGACATCGCGGGGCGCCTGCTCGAGGTCAGTGCGGCAACCACGTCCGACGCGGCGGGCGAGGACTCCGTCGTCGAGTCCTGGATGCACATCGAGATCGACCGGGAACCGGACGAGTCCGAGCGGGACGCCCTCGCCGCCGACCTCGACCGGGTGCTCCGCGACGTCCGCGAGGCAGTCGAGGACTGGCCGAAGATGCAGGCCCGCGCCGACCAGATCGCCGCCGAGGTGGATGACGACCCGCCTGTCGGCCTCGACCTGCTCGAGGTCCAGGAGGCGACCGAGCTGCTCCGCTGGCTCGCCGACGCGCACTTCACCTTCCTGGGCTACCGCGAGTACGTGCTCCAGCCGGGCGAGGACGACGAGGAGGACCGGCTTGTCGCGCTGGCCGGGAGCGGGCTGGGCATCCTGCGGGCCGACCAGCCGCAGGACCCGGACTACGGGCGGCTGCCCCGCGACGTGTCTGCCATGGCCCGTCAGCCCACGCTGTGCGTCGTCACCAAGGCGAACAGCCGCTCCACCGTGCACCGCCCCGCCTATCTGGACTACGTCGGCGTCAAGACCTTCGACTCGGACGGCAACGTCGTGGGGGAGCGGCGTTTCCTCGGGCTGTTCACGTCGGCGGCGTACAACGAGAGCATCCACCACATCCCGGTGCTGCGGCGCAAGGCCGCGGAGGTCCTGTCGCGCAGCGGGTTCAGCGCCAACAGCCACTCCGGGAAGGACCTGCTGGCGATCCTCGAGACCTACCCGCGCGACGAGCTCTTCCAGATCTCGACGGACGACCTCGAGGCCACCGCGATCGCCGTGCTGCACCTGCAGGAGCGCCGGCAGCTGCGGCTCTTCCTTCGCCGCGACGACTACGGCCGCTTCATGTCCTGCATGGTCTACCTGCCCCGGGACCGCTACACGACTCATGTCCGGCAGGACATGGAGGCGATCCTGCTCGAGGCGTTCGAGGGCAGCAGCATCGACTACACCGCACTCGTCTCCGAGTCGGTGCTCGCCCGGCTGCACTTCGTGGTCCGCGTCGACCCCGACAGGAGCGTTCCCGACATCGACCCGGCCGTCGTCGAGGCCCGGCTGGTGCTCGCGACCCGCACGTGGGACGACGACTTCCTGGACGAGCTCCGCCGTAGCTGCGGCGCCGAGACCGCGACACGCCTGGCCGGTGTGTACGGCGACGCGTTCCCCGAGGCGTACAAGGAGGACCTGCCCGCCGCCGACGCGGTAGCCGACATGCACCGGCTCGAGGCGCTCACCAACGACGGCGACATCGACCTCCAGCTCTACACGCCCGCCGACGCTGCCGACGGCATGCGCCGGCTCAAGCTGTTCCACGTCGGTGAGCCGGTGTCCTTGTCCCAGGTGCTGCCGAGGCTGCAGGAGATGGGCGTCGAGGTCATCGACGAGCGGCCCTACCTGGTGGAGCGACTCGGTCTGCCGCCCGCCTGGGTCTACGACTTCGGCCTGCGATACGAGCCCGTCGAGCAGGCGGGCGAGGACGCGCGGCAGCGGTTCCACGAGGCGTTCGAGGCGATCTGGGCAGGCGACTGCGAGAGCGACGGCTTCAACGCCCTCGTGCTCCGAGCCGGCCTGACCTGGCGGCAGGCCATGGTCCTGAGGGCCTACGCAAAATACCTCCGACAGGGCGGGACGGCGTTCAGCCAGGCCTACATCGAGCAGTGCCTCACCTCCAACACGCACCTCGCCAGACTGCTGGTGGCGCTGTTCGAGGCCCGCTTCGACCCGCACCGGAACGCCGCCGGTCCGGGGCAGTCCGCGACCGGCTCGGAGGAGCTCGTCGACGGTCTGCTGGAGGAGATCGCCGGTGCGCTGGATGCCGTCGCCAGCCTGGACCAGGACCGGATCCTCCGGTCCCTTCTCGGGGCGATCCGGGCGACGCTGCGCACCAGCTACTTCCAGACCGATGCCGACGGCCGGCCCAAGTCCTACGTGGCCTTCAAGCTCGACCCGCACAAGGTGCCGGACCTGCCCGCACCGCGGCCCAAGTTCGAGATCTGGGTGTGCGGTCCCCGGGTGGAGGGCGTGCACCTGCGCTTCGGCCCGGTCGCGCGCGGCGGGCTGCGCTGGTCCGACCGCCGTGAGGACTTCCGGACCGAGGTCCTCGGTCTGGTCAAGGCGCAGAGCGTCAAGAACGCCGTGATCGTGCCGGTGGGTGCCAAGGGCGGTTTCGTCGTCAAGCGGCCGCCGGGCGACCCCACCGACCGCGAGGCCGTGCTGGCCGAGGGCATCGCCTGCTACCGGATGTTCATCAGCAGCCTGCTCGACGTCACCGACAACCTTGTCACCGTCGGCGGTGACCAGCACGTGGTCCCGCCGCCGCAGGTCGTGCGCTACGACGACGACGACCCGTACCTCGTCGTCGCGGCGGACAAGGGCACGGCGACCTTCTCCGACATCGCGAATGCCGTCGCCCTCGACTACGGCTTCTGGCTGGGCGACGCGTTCGCCTCCGGGGGGTCGGTCGGCTACGACCACAAGGCCATGGGCATCACCGCCCGCGGCGCGTGGGAGTCGGTCAAGCGGCACTTCCGCGAGCTGGGCGTCGACACCCAGACGGAGGACTTCACCGTCGTGGGCGTCGGAGACATGTCCGGTGACGTCTTCGGGAACGGCATGCTGCTCTCCGAGCACATCTGCCTCGTCGCCGCCTTCGACCACCGGCATGTGTTCCTCGACCCCGACCCGGACGCCGCCGCGTCCTTCACCGAGCGGCGGCGGCTGTTCGACCTGCCGCGCTCGTCCTGGGCCGACTACGACAAGGAGCTGATCTCGGCGGGGGGTGGTGTCTACCCGCGCTCGGCCAAGTCGATCGCGATCTCCTCGCAGGTGCGGGAGCGGCTCGGGCTGCCCGGCGGCGTGGGCGCCATGACGCCCGCCGAGCTGATGAAGGCGATCCTCGCCGCCCCGGTCGATCTGCTCTGGAACGGCGGCATCGGCACCTACGTGAAGGCCACCACCGAGTCGCACGCCGACGTGGGGGACAAGGCCAACGACGCGATCAGGGTCGACGCCGCCGACCTGCGGGTGAAGGTCGTCGGGGAGGGCGGCAACCTCGGGTTGACCCAGCTCGGCCGGATCGAGTTCGCGACTGCCGGTGGGCGCATCAACACCGACGCGATCGACAACAGTGCCGGGGTGGACACCTCCGACCACGAGGTCAACATCAAGATCCTGCTCGACCAGGCTGTCCGGGAGGGGGCGCTCGCGTCCGAGAGCCGCAACCCCCTGCTGGCCGACATGACCGACGCCGTCGGCCGCCAGGTGCTGCGCGACAACTACGAGCAGAACGTCCTGCTCGGGAACGCGCGGGTCCAGGCGCCGGCGATGCTCTCGGTGCACGGTCGGCTGATCAACGCGCTCGAGTCCCGTGGCGAGCTCGACCGGGCCCTGGAGTTCCTGCCGTCGCAGGCCGAGATGGAGCAGCGCGAGGCCGCCGGCCTCGGCCTCACCTCCCCGGAGCTGGCGGTGCTCGCGGCGTACTCCAAGATCAGTCTCACCGCGACAGTCCTGGCGTCCGACGTGCCGGACGACCCGTGGTTCACCGGCGCGTTGCGGCGATACTTCCCGCAGCGGCTCGTCGACGAGCTCGGCGACCGGCTCGCCGGCCACCCGCTGCGCCGGGAGATCGTGACGACCTGGGTGACCAACGACCTGGTCAACCGCGGCGGCATGACCTGCGTGTACCGCGTGCAGGAGGAGACCGGCGCCAGCCCGATCGAGACGGTCCGTGCCTACAGCGTGGTCCGCGAGGCGTACCGGCTCGGGGACTTCTGGGCCAGCATCGAGGCCTTGGACAACGCCCTGCCCACCACGATGCAGTCCATGCTCTACCTCGAGTCGCGCCGGCTGCTCGACCGCAGCATCCGCTGGCTCGCGCAGCAGCGCCGGGCGACGATCGACGTCGCGCAGGAGGTCGAGCACTTCCAGCCGGCCTTCGACGAGCTGGTGCCGCTGATGCCGCAGATGCTCGTCGGCTCCGAGCGTGAGCGGCTGCTGATGCGCACGGCCGAGTTCGTCGGGCTCGGCGTGCCGGAGGAGCTGGCCAACCGGGCGGCCGGGCTGCTCGACGGCTTCTCGCTGCTGGACGTCGTCGAGATCGCGAACGCCGAGAAGCTGCCGCTGCGCGAGGTCGCCGAGGTCTACTTCGCCATCTCGGAGCGGATCGAGGCCGACCGGATGCTCACCCGGATCACCGGCCTGCCGCGCGACGACAGGTGGAGCGCGCTGGCCCGGTCCGCGTTGCGCTACGACCTCTACGCCGCGCTCGCCGGGCTCACCCAGAACGTGCTCACCTCGACGTCCGAGGGCGAGCCGGGCGAGCGGATCACGTCCTGGGAGCAGCAGAACGCCGAAGGCGTGGCGCGGGCCGAGGCGACGCTCACCGAGATCGTGTCGCTGGACAGCTACGACCTCGCGACGCTGTCGGTCGCGCTGCGCACGATCCGCACCCTGCTCCGCAACTGACCCGCCGCCCGTCGCTGGCGGCGTCAGACCGCGAGCACGTCGCGGGTCGCCTCGGCAGCGCGGGCGACGTCCGCGTCGGCGAGGTCGGCGCGGACGGTGAACCGCAGCCGGGACACGCCGTCCGGCACCGACGGGGGCCGGAAGCAGCCGACCTGGATGCCGGCTGCGCGCAGGCGGGCGGCTGCCTCGAGCGCCCGTCCCGGGTCGCCGACGAGCACCGAGACCACGGCACCCTGAGGCGTCGTGACGGGATGACCGGTCGCGGCCAGCGCCGCTGCGAGGTCCCGGGCAAGGCGGCGCACGGCCTCGGCTCGTCCCGGCTCCGCGCGCAGCACGCCGAGCGCGGCCAGCGCGCCGCCGGCCGCGGCCGGCGCCAGACCGGTGTCGAAGATGAAGGCACGAGCGGTGTTGACCAGGTGCTCGACGACGAGCGGGTCGCCGAGCGTCGCGCCACCCTGCGAGGCGAGCGACTTGCTGAGGGTGAGCGTCACGACGACGTCCGGCTCGCCCGCGATGCCGGCCGCCGCGGCGGCCCCTCGGCCGGCGGGGCCGAGAACGCCCAGACCGTGCGCCTCGTCGACGACGAGCAGGGCCCCGTGCCCGCGCGCGGCGGCGTGCAGGTCCGCGAGCGGTGCCAGGTCGCCGTCGACGGAGAACACCGAGTCGGTGACGACGACCGCCCGCGGCTCGGTCCGCTCGCCGAGCAGCCGTGAGACGGCGTCGGCGTCGCGGTGCGGGGCGACCGCGACCCGCCCCCGCGCCAGCCGGCAGGCGTCGACGAGGGAAGCGTGCACGAGCGCGTCCGACACGATCAGGGTGTCGGGCCCGGCAAGGGCGGTCACAGTGCCCAGGTTCGCGAGGTAGCCCGAGGAGAAGACGAGCGCGGCGCCGGCTCCCACGAACGACGCCAGGGCCGACTCCAGCTCGGCGTGCAGCTCCGTCGACCCGGTGACCAGCCGGGAGCCGGTGGACCCGGCCCCCCAGCAGCGCGCGGCGTCGGCCGCGGCCCCGGCTACCCGCGGGTCCCGGGCCAGCCCGAGGTAGTCGTTCGAGGCGAGGTCGAGGACGCGGTCGTCCGCCGGCCGAGGACGCAGCTGCCGGCGCATCCCGGCGGCGGCGCGCTCCTCGGCGCCGGCGCGGAGGTGGGCCAGCGGGTCGGTCACGACGGCCGCCCGTAGAACCAGTGGATCTCGGCCAGGGCCGACCCGAGCGCACGCAGCGCCTCGGCGCGCACCGACGGATGCGCGACGTCGGCCTCCGGGGCGGGCCGGACGCCGAGAGTGAGCTGCAGGTGCAGGGTCCGGGCGAGCCGGACCGAGTTGTCGACGCCCGCGGTGACAGGGCCGTCCGCGTCCCGCCAGGCTGCCGCCAGGGCGTCCACGGCACGCGCCACGTCGTCGGCGGAGAGCAGGTCGCGGCGCAGCACCGACATCACAGCGACCGCCACCCGGTCGTCCTCGTTCTGCTGCCAGTACGTCGGGGTCGGTGCGGTGGCCCGGCGCACCAGCAGGTCGAGCAGCCCCAGCAGGTCGTCCCGTCCCAGTCGCGGGGAGCCGGCAAGCTCCCCGACAGCGTCCGCGCCGTGGGCGACCGCGTGCAGCCAGCCGAGGTCCGGGTCCCAGCCCCGCGTGTCCGGCTCGTCGGCGTACCACGCGGTCACCGCGGCGACCCACCGGCGGACGGCCTCGTCTGAGGCCCGGCCCGTCGCCGCGTCCCGGTCGGCCACGACGGCCAGCAGCAGGGCGCCGAACGTGCGCGCCTGCACCGCGTCGTCCGTGAGCAGCCCCAGCGCCCGGTCGCCCAGCTCGACCAGGTGGTCGTCCAGGGCGCCGTCGCCCGCCATCCGGGCCAGCGAGGCAAAGGCACCGTCGTCGCGGACCGCCGGGTCGGGGGAGCGCAGGTCCTCGACGACTGTCACCAGCTCGGGAGGCAGCACTGTCATCGGACGACCTCCCGGACGCTCTGCTCGACGAC
This sequence comes from uncultured Actinomycetota bacterium, assembly GCA_963726615.1. Taxonomy (GTDB): domain Bacteria; phylum Actinomycetota; class Actinomycetes; order JACCUZ01; family JACCUZ01; genus CAWDZK01. The sequence goes on from CAVSCX010000010.1 coordinate 319,835, forward strand.
CCCGACGAGGGTCTCGAGGTCCTCGTCGCCGATCGCCAGCGGCGGCATGAGGACGACGACGTCGCCGAGCGGACGGACCCACACCCCGCGGCGGCGGGCCGCCTGGCACACCGCGAACCCGGTCCTTTCGCCGACCGACTCGACCTCGATGCCGGTCATCGTGCCGGCCCGCCGCACCTCGCGGACGCCGTCGTAGCTGCCGAGCGACCTGGTCAGCTCGCCGATGCGGTCCCCGACCCCGGCTGCGTGCGCGACGGTGCCGCGTTCGGCCATCAGGTCGAGGTTGGCGATGGCGGCGGCGCAGCACAGCGGGTTGGCCGTGTAGGAGTGGCCGTGGAAGAAGGTGCGGGACTCGGCGGGGGAGCCGAGGAACGCCTCGTAGACCTCCTCCCGGGCCAGCACCGCGGACAGCGGGAGGTACCCGCCGGTCAGGCCCTTGCCGCAGGTCATCAGGTCGGGGGTGACCCCGGCGTGGTCGACAGCCCACATCCGTCCGGTCCGGCCGATGCCGGTGGCGACCTCGTCGACCACCATCAGCGCGCCGAACTCGTCGCAGAGGGCGCGCACGCCGCGCACGAAAGACACGTCGTGGGTCAGCATGCCGCCGGCCGCCTGGACCAGCGGCTCGATCACCACCGCGCACACCGCACCGTCCGCCCCGGCCAGGGCCGCCCGCATCTCGGCGAGCACCTCCTCCGCCCGCTGGGCCCGCGACGTGCCCGGGGGCAGGACTCCCGGGGAGGACACCGAGCAGGTGTCCAGCAGGATCGGCCGGTACGTCGCGTGGAACATGTCGATGCCGCCGACGCTCACCGCTCCCAGCGTGTCCCCGTGGTAGCCCTCGGCGACGTGCAGGTAGGTGGGGCTGGTCCGGCCCCGCTGGGCCTGAGCCTGGAAGGCCATCTTGATCGCGGCCTCGACGGCCGACGAGCCGTCGCCGGCGTAGAACACCCGGGTCAGCCCGTGCGGGGCCGTGCCGAGCAGGCGCTCGGCCAGCGCGACGCCGGGCTCGTGGGTCAGGCCGAGGAAGGTCGTGTGGTCCAGCCGGGCCAGCTGGTCGCGGACGGCGGCGTCGATCTCCGGCACCCGGTGGCCGTGCACCGTGACCCAGAGCGAGGACACCCCGTCGAGGTAGCGGTTGCCCTCGGTGTCCCAGAAGTGCATCCCCTCGGCCCGCTCGACGACGAGCGGCTCGTCGTCGGGCCAGCTGCTGTGCTGGGTGAACGGGTGCCAGAGCGAGCGCAGGTCGCGGGCCACCAGGTCGGCGGTGCGGGCAGCGGGCGGCGTCACGGCGGCGACTCTACGGAGGCCGGCCCGGCCGCCCGCGTCCGTGTCCGTCGGCGGGTCCGGCCGCCTCGTACGCTCGTCGTCGTGCCGACGCTCCCGGACCTCGTGCGTGACCGCACCGACCTCGGGGCTCCCGACCTGGACTGGCTGCACCTGCTGCTGGCCGACTGGCAGCTGATCTCGGACCTGTCCTTCGCCGACCTCGTGCTCTGGCTGCCGCTCCGCGGGGCGAGCGCCGGTGCGGGTCACCGAGCTGCGGGGTTCGTCGCGGCGGCGCACGTCCGGCCGTCCACCGGGCCGACCGCGCACCACGACGACCCGGTGGGCACCGAGGCGCCGCGCGGTCGCCGTCCCCAGCTCGACCGTGCCTTCGACGAGCAGCGGATCTGCCGGGAGCGCGACCCGGACTGGCCCGGCGACGTCCCGGTCCGCGAGGAGACCATCCCGGTGCTGCGCGACGGCCGGGTCGTCGCCGTCATCAGCCGGCACACCAACCTGGCCGCCGCCCGCACCCCCAGCCGGCTGGAGCTCACCTACCTGCGCACGGCCGACGACCTGGCGGTGATGATCTCCCAGGGCCGGTTCCCGGTGCCCGGCACCGCGCATCAGGTCGTGCTCGCCCCCCGGGTCGGCGACGGCCTGCTTCGGCTCGACGAGCGGGGCGTGGTGACCTTCGCCAGCCCGAACGCGGTGTCGGCCTACCGCCGGCTGGGGATGGTCGCGGACCTGGTGGGCGTCCACCTCGGCGACGTGACCTCGGCGCTGTCGCCGCGGGCGGAGCCGGTCGACGAGGCGCTGTCGACCTCGGTCAGCGGCTGGGCCCCGCGCGAGGCGGAGGTGGAGGCCGGCGGCACGACCGTGCGTCTGCGGGTCGTCCCGATCGTGCGCGACGGTGTGCGCACCGCGGCGCTCGTGCTGTGCCGCGACGTGACCGAGGTGCGCCGCCGGGAGCGGGAGCTCGTCGGCAAGGACGCGACCATCCGGGAGATCCACCACCGGGTGAAGAACAACCTGCAGACCGTGGCGGCCCTGCTGCGGCTGCAGGCCCGCCGGCTGCCGGCCGGGGAGACCGCGGCGCGGGAGGCGCTGCGCGAGGCCGAGCGCCGGATCGGCTCGATCGCCGTCGTGCACGAGACGCTGTCCCAGGAGCGGACCGACGCCGTGGACTTCGACGAGGTCGCGGACCGGCTGGTCGTGCTCACCGGTGAGATGTCGGCGGGTGGCCCGGTCGAGGTCCGCCGGGACGGCAGCTTCGGGCTGCTCCCGCCCACGGTCGCCACGCCGCTCGCGCTCGTCCTGGTGGAGCTGGTCCAGAACGCCGTCGAGCACGGCCTGCGGGACCGGGGCGGCGCGGTGCTCGTCGCCGTACGACGGGAGCGGGAGACCGCGGGCGGCCGCGAGCTCCTGGCGCTCAGCGTGGCCGACGATGGTGCGGGGCTGCCGGGCGGCTTCGACGGCGCGGCCGTCGACGGGCTGGGGCTGCAGATCGTCCGGACCCTGGTCGAGGGCGAGCTCGGCGGCACCCTCGTGCTGGGGCCGGCCGAGCCGGGCACCCGGGTCGACCTCGTCCTGCCGCTTCCGACCTGACGACTGACGACCTGACGACCTGACGACCTGAGAACGCGACGAGGCCCCGCCGACGTGTCGACGGGGCCTCTGCCTCGACCGAAGACGGCCGGTGCGAGCGTCAGGCGGTGCGGGCGCGGTTGCGCGCGGTGCGGCGCTTGAGGGCGCGGCGCTCGTCCTCGCTCATGGCGCCCCAGACGCCGGCGTCCTGGCCGGACTCGAGGGCCCACTGCAGGCAGTCGTCCACGACCTCGCAGCGGCGGCACACAGCCCGCGCCTCCTCGATCTGCAGGAGAGCCGGTCCGGTGTTGCCGATGGGGAAGAAGAGCTCGGGGTCTTCGTCCCGGCAGGCTGCCCGGTGGCGCCAGTCCATGCCTGTACTCCTGTCGTCGGCGTCGGGGGGGAACCGATGCTTGTGAAACTGTTCACGAGCGATCCCGTGCGCGTCAAGAACCTTTCCGGTCCTGTCTTCGCCCGTGGGATCGTCCGGCCGTGCCTACCCCGGCGTGCGGGGTTCTGAACACGCGACTTCCACCCTGGCAAACGACAGGGGCCGGGGCAAGGCCCTCCCCGGCCCAATTTGGCCGCGACCGTGTCGGCTTCGTCACACGGCTGTGACCGGGGCCGCACCGCTCTGACCTGCGGCGATGCCGCCCCTGGTCAGACCACGACCTCCAGGGCGTCCGGCACGGACCGGAACTCCAGCGAGGTCATCCGGCCCAGCGCCTCGCCGTCGACCTGGGCCTCGACCGGGCGGGAGGCCTGCAGGGTCAGGGCCGGCAGGTCGTGCTCCTGGTGCACGAGGGTGCGGCCGGACCGCCGGGGCGGGGCCGACCCGCGCATCAGGCGGCGCACCTCGGCGAGGGTGCCGACGGTGCGCAGCCGGGTCAGCGCGTACAGGTCCAGACCCGTGTCGAAGGTCGCCGCCGGGGAGGTCAGCAGCGGCTTGTCGCCCAGGAAGGTCCACGGAGCCGTGTTGGCGACGATCGCCAGGTGCAGGCCGTCCAGGCAGCGGCCGTCGGCCGTGCGCAGGGTGAGCGCGGGGTGGCGCCTGTCGGTGTGCAGGAAGAACTGGGCCAGCGCGGCACGGACGTAGTCGGCGGGCCGGGTGTGCCGGCTGGTGGAGCTGGCCCGCCGGCGCCGGTCGACGCGGGCCACCACCTCGGCGTCCCACCCCATGCCGGCGTTGAACGTGAACCAGCGCTCACCCGCGAGACCCAGACCGATCCGGCGCCGGCGCCGGTCCCGCAGCGCGTCCAGCACGGCGCCGGTCGCCTCGACCGGGTCGCGGGGCAGGCCCAGGGCGCGGTGGAAGACGTTGGTGCCGCCGCCGGGGACCACGGCCAGGGCCGGGACGTCCGGGTGCGGCCCCTCCCGGAGCAGGCCGTTGACGACCTCGTTGACGGTGCCGTCCCCGCCCAGGACCACGACGAGGTCCAGGCCGTCGTGCCGGGCCTCGGCCGCGATCTCGACGGCGTGGCCGCGGGACTGGGTGTGGGCGACCTCGAGCTTGAGCTCGGCCTCCAGGGCACTCGCGAGCACCTCGCGGGTCCGGCCCGAGGTCGTGGTCGCGGCCGGATTGACCACCAGCAGCGCCCTCATGGACGAATACTACCGGCAGGTAGGGTCGCGGACCGTGCCACGACCGCCGGGCTCCACGCTGCAGGCCTGCGCCACGCTTGTCGCGATCGAGGCCCTCGGCCTGCTGGCAGCCGCCGTGTTCTACGTCGTGGAGCTCGTGGTGGCCACGGCCGACGACGCCGTCCGGGCGCTTGTCAGCGCCGCGCTCGCGCTTGTCAGCGCGGTCGGCCTGGGCCTCGTCTCCCGAGGTCTGGCGACCGGTCGGCGGTGGGCGCGCGCCCCGGCGCTGGTGACGAACCTGCTCGTGCTCCCGGTCGCGCTCGGTCTGCTGCAGGGTGGTCTGTGGTCCGTCGGGCTGCCGCTGCTCGTGCTCGCCCTGACCGTCCTGGTCCTGCTGTTCCTGCCCTCGACGGTGCGTGACCTCGACGAGGAGTAGCGCTCACTCGTCGACGAGGAGGCCCTCGCGGAGCTGGGCCAGGGTGCGGGCCAGCAGCCGGGAGACGTGCATCTGCGAGATGCCGATCTCGGCGGCGATCTCGGACTGGGTCATGTTCTTGAAGAAGCGCAGCATCAGGATCTTCTTCTCCCGGGGCGGCAGCTGCTCGAGCATCGGCTTGAGCGACTCGCGGTACTCCACGCCCTCGAGGCCCTCGTCCTCGACGCCGAGCGTCTCCGAGACCGGCATCGGCTCGTCCCCGCTGCCCGAGTCGCCGGCGTCCAGCGAGAGGGTGCTGTAGGCGTTGGCGGACTCCATCCCCTCCAGCACCTCCTCGTCGCTGATCTTGAGGTGCTGCGCGAGCTCCTTCACCGTGGGGGCCCGGCCGTTGCGCTGGGACAGCTCACTCGTGGCGGCGGCCAGCGACAGCCGCAGCTCCTGCAGCCGGCGCGGCACGCGGACCGCCCAGCCCTTGTCCCGGAAGTGCCGCTTGATCTCGCCGACGATCGTCGGCGTCGCGTACGTCGAGAACTCCACGCCGCGCTCGAGGTCGAACCGGTCGACCGACTTGATCAGCCCGATCGTGGCGACCTGCACCAGGTCGTCGTACGGCTCGCCGCGGTTGCGGAACCGGCGCGCCAGGTGCTCCACCAGGGGCAGGTGCTGCTCGACCAGGGCGTCCCGGGCCTCCGCGCGCCGCGGGTCGCCCTCCGGTGACCCCTGCAGCTGGTGGAACAGCTCGCGGGTGCGCTCGCGGTCGACCGACAGCCGCGACGTGCGTGGCGGCTCTGCGGCCTCGGCAGGCTCGACGGCATCGGCCGCGGCGGACGGCGTCTCGGTGGTGGCGGCGGGCCCCTCCACCTGGGGGCCGGAGCCCTCGACGGACCCGGCGTCGTGCGCCCGTGCCTCGGGGACCTCGCCGCCGGTCGTCTCCGGCGCGCTCGGCTCGGCCGACCGGCTCATGCGCCGGCCGAGCCGCGGCGCTTGCGCAGCTTGATCCAGACGTTGCGCTCCTCGTCCTGCCCGGTGTCGACCTCGCCGGCGAGCGCGGTGAGGACGGTCCAGGAGAAGGTGTCCCGCTCGGGCAGCTGGCCGCGGGTCGTCGGGATCGTCACGGTGACGTCCAGCAGGTCCGGGCCGAGCTCGAAGGTGCAGGTCAGCTGGGCCATCTCGACGGCGTGGGGGAGGAGCATCGCGCAGGCCTCGTCCACGGCGATCCGCAGGTCCTCGATCTCGTCCAGGGTGAAGTCGAGGCGGGCCGCGAGCCCCGCCGTGGCCGTGCGCAGGACCGAGAGGTACGCCGAGTCGGCCGGCAGCCGGATCTCCACGGCGTCCGCGATCTCGCCCCCGATCCCGAGTCCGGGCGGCGGCCCCGCGACGAGTCCTTCGCTCACCCTCGTGTCCTCCGTCGTGCGCAGCCGGTGACGGGGAGCCGGACCGGCACCCCGCGGGTCCATGAAAGCACGCGGCGACCCGGCCGGGCTCACCGCGTGGTGGCGGAGGTTGCGTCCGCGGCGGTCGTCGTCCGCCCGTCCCTCGCTCCTCCTCAGCGCGGGTCGGCCGCGAGCCGAGCCAGGGCGTCGCCGGACACCCGGTAGGGGATCCACTCGGTCAGCGCCTCGGCCCCGAGCCTGGCGTAGAAGTCGCGGGCCGGGTTCCAGTCGAGGACCCACCACTCCAGCCGGCGGTAGCCGCGCTGCACGCAGATGTCGGCCAGCGTGCTCAGCAGCAGCCGGCCTGCGCCGGAGCCGCGATGTGCGGGCCGGACGTAGAGGTCCTCGAGGTAGAGGTTGTGGTCCCCGAGCCAGGTCGAGTAGTTGAGGAACCAGATCGCCATGCCGGCGACCTCGTCGCCGACCTCGAGCACGTGCGCGAACACCGCCGGCGCCTCGGCGAACAGGGTCCGGTGGAGGTGCTCCTCGGTGGCGTCGACCTCGTGCAGAGCCCGTTCGTACTCCGCGAGCTCGCGGACCATCGCGACGAGCTCGGGCACGTCGTCGGGAGTGGCCGGGCGAACGGTGGCAGCAGCGGTCATGGGACGATCCCACCAGACCGCTGCCGCATCGCCTCGTAGAGGACGAGCGAACCCGCGGTGGCCGCGTTGAGCGAGCTCGCGGTGCCCACCATCGGGATCCTGGCCAGCACGTCGCACCGCTCGCGCCAACCCGCGCTCAGTCCCGACGTCTCGTTGCCGACGACGAGGGCGACCGGCCCGGCGAGGTCGATGTCGCGGATGTCCACCGTGCCGGCCTCGTCGGTGCCCACGACGAGCGGGCTGGGCCCGGCGGCGGCCATCCGGTCGACGACGTCGCGGTGCGACGGCACCCGCACCACGGGCACCGCGAAAACCGACCCGGTGCTGGCCCGCACGCACCGCGGGTCGTAGGGGTCGGCCGCGTGGCCGGTCACGACGACGCCCGTGCCCCCGAACGCGTCGGCCGAGCGCAGCAAGGTTCCGATGTTGCCGGGGGAGGAGGGGCGGTCCAGGACCGTCACCAGGCAGCCGCCGCCGAAGGGAACCCGGTCGAGGTCGTCCGGCGGCTGGGCGACGACGGCGAGCAGCTCTGGCGGCTCGTCCTTGTCGCCGAGCTCGGCCATCAGCTCTGGCGCGAGCAGGACGTGCCTGGCGTCCACGCTGGCCAGCAGGTCGCTCGCCCAGGACGACCGGCGGTCCCGCCCGTCGTGCAGCAGAGCCCGGACCGTCCAGCCCTGCTGGACGGCGACGCTGATCGGGCGCACGCCCTGCACCAGCAGCTCGCCGGCCCGGGTCCGCTTGGCCCGGTTCGTGAGCAGCGTCTGCCACTGCTGGAAGGTGGCGTTGCGACTCGTCACCCGCGTCGGCACCGGCACGGCACAGACCCTAGGCACTCGGTGGTGGCCGGAGCCGAGCAGTCGCATCGCGGCGTGAGACTGCGGTCCGTCGGCCATCGAGCGCTCGGAGCGTTTCGCACCGTTTGGGGTTATGGTTGCCGAGGAGGCACCACATGAGCGAGATGAGTCAAGTGAGCTCGGGTGCCCCAAACGCCCCGAGTGCCGACGGCGCGCCGGACCCGCTGACCCCCGCAGGTCGGATCCTGGTCGGTGGCCTCGCCGGAGCCGTCGCAGGGGCGGCCATGTTCGTCGTCCTGGGACTGATCGCCAGCGGGCAGGGCCGCGGGTTCTGGTACCCGCTGCACGCCGTCCAGGCCCTGATGAGCGGGCGCCGCGTCCTGCCGGACAACCGCGGGGTCCTTCGAGGTGCCTCTCCACTCGACGTGGTGACCGGGCCGGCGCTGTTCCTGCTGCCCGCGGTCGCGGTCGGACTGGCCACGGCGTGGTGGCTGAGTCGCAGGGCCCGGACCCGGACCTCCCCGGATCCCTTGTGGGTGACGGTCGCGGTGGCCGCGGTGCTGACGGCGGTCCCGTTGGTCATCGTCCTCGGCCTCGGGTTCCGGGTGTCGCCTGAGGGTGTCCAAAGGATGAGCAGCGGCAAGGGTGTCCGGCTGCTGGGCCTCGGGGCCTGGATCGCAGCTCACGCCGTGTACCTGACGGTTTTGGTCGCGATCCTCGCCCCGCTCACCCGCGCCGGCTCGGACCTGGTGGCTCGCCGACAGCGGACCGTCGCTGCGCGCGAAGACCAGGACCCGGACGCGTGGAAGCAGCCGGGGACGGTTCACTGATCCGTGGCCGCATGCTCCGGTGGTCACAGCGGGGAGTGCGCGACCTGGACGGGCGTGCACCGGCCGCGGACGACGAGCACGCCACGACCGGTGACCCCACCGTCGTTGCGAGGCGCACGCACGCCGAGCAGGTCCCCGTCGACGGGGCCGAGCGCGCCGAGCAGCAGACCGGTGCGGCCGCGCCGGGCTTCGACGGTGAGGCCGCGGAACTGGCCGGCCATGTCGCCGGCGGACCCGGCGAGCACAAGGGCGGCCTGCCCCTCGGCGTCGGCCCTGAGCAGCCCGAGCAGCGACCGCTCGACCGGAGTCTCGTGCAGGGTCTCGGCATCGTCGGCCAGCACCACGAGGTCGGGCCGCTCGAGCAGCAACCGGTCCAGCACGAGGGTGTCTCCGGACCCGAGCACCGCGAGCACGCCGGCTTCATCGTTCAGGGCCCGCAGCGGCGAGCGACGGTGCGCCACGACCACCACGTCTCGCCCCTGACCGAGCAGCCAGCGGCCGATGGTCGCCAACGTGGTGGACCGGCCGCTGCCAGCGGTTCCGGCGACGACGAACGCGGGACCGTCGAGGTCGAGGTCGATCCCGACCGGCTCCAGCTCGTCGCCCCCCACACCGACGAGCGCCCAGGACGGCCCCGGCGCGGTGGCCTTCGCCGCGGCCTCGACGTCCGTGACCTCGACCCGCGCGGGCAGCGCATCCACCCTCATCGGCATCAGGCCCAGCGGTACGGTCCCGGCGGACCCGCGGGCACGGCAGGCTGCGGCGATCGCCTCGACAGCTCGCAGCTGACCTGCCCCCGACGCCTCGGCGTCGAGCACCGCCAGCTGCGCCTCATGGCCTTCCGGTCCCACGAGGGCCCGGCCCGGCGGCATCGCCGCCGGCACCAGCCGCGACGGGATGCCGGCGAGCCCGTAGTCGCCCGGGTCGGCGAAGCGCAGCACCAGCCGGTCCCGGAAGGCCGACCCGGCGCGGCCGGTGAGCACGCTCCGGTCCCCGGTGAGCACCACCCGGATCCCGACCGCGGCGCCCTCGCGTACCAGCCGCAGCAGGGTCTCGAGCGGGCGCCCGTGGTCGACAGCGTCGTACGCCGTGACCAGGCCCTCCCAGCCGTCTGCGAGCAGGATCAGCCACGGCAGCCGGTCTGCCGGACCGGCGCTGCGGCGCTGCTCTTCGTGCGAGCCGAGCCCGCCGATGGAGAGCAGCCGTTGGCGGCGCTCGAGCTCGGTGCTGAGCCGGGTCAGCAACCGGTCGCCGCGCGCGGTCTCGTCGCGGCCGACGACGGCGCCGGTGTGCGGGAGTGCGGCGAGCGGCGCCAGTGCCCCGCCGGCACCGTCGAGGACGAAAAGGTGCAGGTCGGTGACCGTGAAGCGGTCGGCGAGAGCCGCCGCCAGGGTGCGTAGGACCGTGGACCGGCCGGAGCGGGCGCTGCCCGCGACGAGCAGGTGGTCTCCGCCGTCGAGGGCGAACGTCACGGCGGCGCGCCGCTGCTCGGCCGGCAGGTCCAGGAGACCGAGGGCCACCTGGCCGGCCGATGCGCAGATGTCGAGCTGGGCGGCGAGCTGGTCGACGGTCAGGACGTCCGGCAACGGGGCAAGCCACGGGCTGGCGGGCAGCTCGGCGCCCAGCCGCTCCGCCGCGGCCCTGGTGGCGTCGACGAGCCGCGCCAGGTCGGTCGGCCCGGCGGGCGCAGTGCCCGCAACGGTGAGGGGAGGCTCGCCGCACCGTTCCCAGGGCACAGCGCGGACCTGGACGGGCGGGGCGGGCTCGCCGTGGCCGCCGACCCGCGCGGACTGCAGGCCGTGCACTGCTCCGGCGCCCACCCGGACCACCGCCCGCCCGGGGTGCGCCCGACTGATCTCGGCGGCGTCCCGCACGTCGACCACGTCGCTGGACTCGCTCGGGTCGGTCACCCGCAGCGCGATCCGCAGGCTGGTGTTGGCCCGGATGTCCGCGCTCACGACGCCGCCGGGGCGCTGCGTCGCGAGGATCAGGTGCACACCCAGCGACCTGCCCCGCTGGGCGATTCCGACCAGTCCGCCGACGAAGTCGGGCAGCTCCTCGGCCAGCGTCGCGAACTCGTCGACCACGAGGACCAGGCGAGGCATCGGCGGCGCGCCGGCCGGTGCCTGCGCGACGTAGTCGTCGAGGTCCTTGCACCCGGCGGAGCGCAGGGTCGTCTCGCGCCGGCGCAGCTCGGCACCCAGCGACAGCAGGGCGCGCTCGGTGAGGTGCCCGTCCAGGTCGGTGACAGTGCCGACGGTGTGCGGCAGACGGGAGCAGTCCTTGAAGGCAGCACCCCCCTTGTAGTCGACGAGGACGAACGACATCTCCTCGGGCCGGTTGGCCACCGCCAGGCCCGCGACCAGGGTCTGCAGCAGCTCGGACTTTCCCGACCCGGTGGTGCCCGCGACCAGGGTGTGCGGACCGTCCTCGGCCAGGTCGACGGCGAACGGCTCCCCGTCGGAGCCGACGCCGAGGACGACCCGGGTGTCCCGCGGGCTGACCCGCCACGCGGTCTCGAGCGCTGCCGGGTCGGTGGCGTCGAAGGGCAGGAGGTCGAGCAGCCTGGAGGTGTCCGGCAGACCGGACCCGTCGCCGTCCGGCGTCGCGTCCCGCAAGGGCGCGAGCGCCCGACCGAAGCGGTGGGCCCAGCGGTCGCTGACGCCGTCCGCAACCACGTCGTCGGACGTCGCGGCACCAGGCGCCACCACCCGCAGCCGGGTCCAGACGGGACCACCGACCTCCGCGGTCGCCCCGCACTCGACCGGCAGCGAGACCACGTCGCGCTCGAGGCACAGCAGCCGGATGCCGACAGCGGGCCCCTCCTCCAGCAGCCGCGCCACCCCCGGGTGGCGGCGCAGCCTGCCGGCGCCGTCGAGCACCACCACCGTCGTCGCGCCGGCCCAGGGCCGGCCGACCCCCGGCACCGCGGCGGCGCTCCTGGCGTCGAGCAGTGCCACGAGCTCGTCCACCCGGGCACGGAGTGCTTCCGGGTCGAGCCCGACCAGCAGGGGCGCGTCTGCCGAGGGGCGAAGGTGCGGGAGCCAGCGGGTCCACTCCCAGTCGCGCGCCGGCTCGGTCGCGAGCACTACGAGGGACAGGAATCGGGGGCTGTGCCAGCCGGCGAGCTGAGCGACCAACGAACGGGCGAGCGGCAGCACCCGGTCACGCGGGCCGGCCAGACCGAGCACCCCGGCCTCGACCAGCGAGACGGTGACCGGGGCTCCGGGCATCTCGGGGTGGTCGACCGAGCCGGGGCCGTCCGGCCCGGCGGGGTCCCGTAGCTCGACCGTCGACGGCACGGTGCCCAGACCGAGCCGCAGCTCGAGCGCGTCGGCGTCGGCCCGTCGGCGCTCCCACAGCCGCGGGCGGGGGCCGGTCCCTGTGAGCAGCAGGGCTGCCGCGCCCGGGTGGGCGCGGCATCGCGAAGCCTGCTCGTCGGCGACGGCCCGCGCGAGGGCCGCGTCAACCCGCGCGCACTCCTCGGCGTACGCCTCGCGCATCGAGCGGGTCGAGCGCCTGCCGCCGCTGCGGTCGGTGACGAACGTGCCGAGCGCCATCAGTGGCGAGAGCAGCACGAACAGCAGGTACGTCGGTGAGCGGGTGATCGAGACCAGGGCGACGCCGGCGACGAGCGGGAGCAGGATCGCCACGAGGGGGAACCGGGCCCGGTCCCGGTTCGCCGGTGGCGTGGGGCGGGCGGTGCGCAGCGGCGTCAGCACCGGCTGGTGCCTGGGCGGCCGGTTAACCTCGAGGTGCCCGGCGCCGTCGGGGCGGCAGGAGACCGGCACGAGCTCGGGCACCATCAGCGTCAACCGGGTGTCGCCCACCCGCAGGACCTCACCCGGCTTCAGCGGCCGCCCCGCTCGGCTGACCGGGTCGCCGTCGACCGTGCTGCCGTTGGTGGAGCCCAGGTCGTGCACCGTGGTGCCCACCGATCCGGTGCCGTCGGTGCCGACCCGCAGGACGGCGTGCAGCCGGGACACGTCCGGGTCGTCGAGGCGGACGGTGGCCTCCACGGCCCTTCCGATGCCGTGCTCGCCGGGAGTCAGCCGGTGGACGGCGCCGCTGTCCGGCCCGGCCAGCACGTGCAGCTCGAGCAGCCCGCGCGGTTCGCGGTGCTCGGGCCGGCCGACGGTGACGACAGCGCCGGCGAGGAGCGGCGGCTGGCCGAGAGGTGCGGCGTCGTCGAGCTCCGCATCGCGGCAGAACAGCCGGCCGTCGTGCCGACCGACTGCCGTCAGAAGCCGGTGTCGGACCTCGCCGAGCGGCGTGCCGGGCGCGGCCGAGACCTCGATCTCCACCGGGGTCGCCGTCCCGACCGGGTCGACGACGGTGAGCACGAGCCGCATCGGACCATCCTGGTCGGCTGGCCCGGACCCCCCGCCCAGTTGTCCACAGCCCCCCGTAGCCACTGGTCACCGGGCCCGTCGAGGATCCAGCGCCCCGTCCGTGTGCCGCGCACGTACCGACGGCATGCACCATCCGCCGCACCCTCGATGACCGCGGCCCGCCGGCCGGCCACGACAGGTCCCCAACCGGGCAGAGCCAGCACGACCGGTCCGGGCAGCCATCTCGTGGGCCTTGCGCCTCGGGCCGGCCACCCCTCCCCGTCGCGGGGCGGCCGGCCCGTCTCGGGGGGTGTCAGGAACGGGTCGGGCGGAGCAGCGCGCAGACGTCCTGCGGGTGCAGCGGCGGCTGGACGACCACCGGGACGGTGCTGCCGTCCGGCTGGGCGTCCAGCAGCAGGCTGATCTTGCCGCCCGGAGAGAACCACACCTCGGGCAGCCCCTCGGCCACGAACTCGGCCGCTTCCTCGGGGTTGCCGGGGAAGGCGATGTTGCGCCCGGTGAACTCCACGAGCGTGTCGCCGCGGGTGAAAATGGTGATGCGGCCCGGTCCGGAGACGTCCCTGCGCACCCGTCGGCCGTCATCGGTCACGATCTTCACGACCAGCCGGCCGCGGACTTCGATGATGGTGTTGCCGGCGCTGTCGGTCGTGGCGCGCGACTCCTCCTTGTCCACCGGCCACGACACGTGCAGCGTCGTCCCGCAGGCCTGCACGTCGAAGGACTGGCTGGGCGACGGCTCCCAGCCGCCGCCGCCGTCGTCGTCCGCCGCCGCCGGCAGCACCGCCGTCCCCACGGCGAGCAACGCCGCCGCCCCCGCCGCGACGACGGTCCTCGTGGTCCTCCGCATGGCCTTCCCCTCACGTCGGGTGGATGGTGAGCGCGCCGGCCGGGTGTCCCGGCCTGCGCGCGGACACAGTGCCGCGGGGCGCTGAACAGCGGCTGAATCGCTCCGGCGCCGGCTCGGCTGTCCCTCAGCCGGGGTAGGGCGGGCTGTTCGGTTCCTCGCTCGAGGCGAGAGCGACCAGCTCGGTCAGGGACAGCGACCTGCCGCGGACCGACGCGGCGGAGTAGGCCACGTCGCCGAGCAGCCCCGGAAGGTCGGCGAGGTAGGCGTCGTAAACGAAGCGGCCGGTGGCACTGAGCTCGACCCCGACCAGGTCCAGCCCGGCCGCGGCCCCAGCGGCCAGCACCGCTGCGCGCTCACGGTCCCCCCGCGCGGCGCTGAGCGCCGCCAGCCGCTGGATCACCTCGCACGTCATCCGCCCGTCCTCGAGCCAGTCCGCGGCGTGCAAGGCCTCCAGCAAAGGCTCCTCGGCGGGCTCGAGCCGCCCCTGGGTGAGCAGCGCAGTGCCGACAAGGTCGAGGGCGTAGGTGCCCATCGTCGGGGCGTTCTCGACCACCCCGAGCTCCAATGCCTCCCGGAGCAGCGCCTCGGCTTCGGCGGCCCGCCCCCGGCCGAGGTATGCCTCGGCGAGGTTGCAGAGACCGGCGAACCGGACGATGCAGTTCGCCGGCACCTCGCGGAGCTCGGTGAAGTACGCCAGCGACAGGTCGGGGTCCCGATGGGTGTATGCCGACGCGCCCGCGTTGAGCACGAATGCGAGGGTGTCCGGGTCTGCGCCCGACCGGGCCGTCGACAAGGCCCCCTCGACCAGGACCGGGATCCGCGCGTCGGTGGGGTCGAGCTCCCCCAGGAAGGCGGCGAGCGTCGACAGGGCGAGTGGTTGCCAGGTGGGCAATGACGTGAGGTCCGGGTGCACCGCGGCCTGCTCGGCCAACGACAGTGCAGTGTCGGGTCTGGCGGTGTGCCATGCGTACAACGAGCGGTAGAGGAGCGCCGCGATCTCCATCTCGCCGTCGGCCGGGTCCGCGAGGACCACGCGCAGCCAGGCGTCGAGCTCGGCGCCGAGACCGCCGGACACGTGCCGCCAGCCGGCGTAGGCGAGGCCGAGCTGCGCGAACGCGTGCCGGTCGTCAGTGCTGCGGGCGAAGGCGACAGCGGCCCGCACGTTGTCATGCTCCCGCGCGCGGGCCACGATGTCCGTCGCATCGTGCGGCCAGAGCTGGATCCGGCCCCCTGGGCAGAACCGGCTCAGGAAGTGGTCGAGGTGCGCGCGGCGGGCGCGGGTCAGCTCGCCGGTGGCGGCGAGCATCTCCGCGGCGTGCTGCCGGACCGTCTCCGCCAGTTCGAACCGCGCTGGCTCGCCTCCGGTACGCCGCAGCAGGCTGGCGTCCTCGAGCGCGGTCAGGGCATCGAGCACTCCGGCCGAGTCACCGGTCGCCTCACGGACCACCGCCTCGGCGGCGTCGAGGGTGAACCCGCCCCGAAAGACGCCGAGCAGCCACAGCAGGCGGCGCTCGGTCTCGCCCAGCATGTCGGAGCTCGACTGCAGGGTCGCCCGCAGGGACCGACGCCGGGCGGGCGCGTCGGCGTCCGGTGCGGCGAGGCTGCTCAGCTGGTCCCCGACGCGGGAGAGCAGCTCGGACGGGGTCACGACGTTGCAGCGGGCGGCCGCGATCTCCAGGGCGAGCGGGTTCCCCTCCAGCTGGTGGCAGAGGCGGGCGACGGCCCGGGCACTCTCGTGGTCGAGGGGCCGCAGCGGCGGGCCCGGGCGGACCGCACGGGCGCGTTCGAGGAACAGCGCGCTCGCGGGAGCCGTCTCGACCGCCGCGGGATGGTCCTCGGCCGGGGCGACCAGGCCCGGCACGAGCCACCGCTGCTCGCCATCCACGCGGAGTGCGGTCCTGCTGGTGGCCAGCACCATGAGCCCAGGGAGCTCGCCGAGCAGCTGCTCGACGAGGGGCGCCACCGCCGGCAGCAGGTGCTCGACGTTGTCGAGCACCAGCAGGACCTCACGGTCCGCCCAGGTGGCGATGATGGACTCGACGGCGGTGGCAGCCGGGAGGCAGCCGAGCGCCTGAGCCACCGAAGGTGCGACGTCCTCGACCACGCTGAGGCCGGACAGGTCCACCCAGCAGACGCCGTCTGCGAACGAGACTCCGGCGCGCGGGGCAACCTCCTTGGCTACCCGTGTCTTCCCGATTCCGCCGGGACCCAGCAGGGTGATCAGTCGCGACCGGCCTGAGCGGATGAGGTCCAGCACACCGGCGAGGTCGTCGTCGCGGGCGATGGTGCGAGTGGACGGTGCCGGTGGCCGGCTGCCCAGGCGCCTGGACCCCCGGGACAGGCGCTCCGACGGAGTCGCGCCGGCCAGCACCTCGCGGTGGGCCTGGCGCAGCAGACCCCCCGGCTCCAGGCCGAGCTCACCGGCGAGTCGGCGCCGCATCGTCGCGTACACGTCCAACGCCGCCTTGGTCTGCCCGGACCGGCCGAGGGCGAGGACCAGGGCGGCATGGAAGGGCTCGCGATAGGGGTGCTCGGCGCAGAGGCCGATCAGCTCGGGCACCAGGGCGGGCTCCGGTCCGGCCTGGAGGTCGGCTGCGATCCGGCTCTCCAGGGCGCGCAGCCTGAGCTCCTCCAGCCGGGCTGCCGCGGCCGCGGCGAAGGGTGCGTCGAGGCAGTCGGCGAGGGCAGGCCCGCGCCACAGGGCGAGCGCCTCCCGCAGGATCCGTCCGGCGCTCCTCGGTCGTCCCTCGGCCAACGCGCGGGTCCCGTCCCGAGTCGCGTGGTGGAACCGGTCGACATCCACGCGGTCCGGGCTGACCTCGAGGCAGTACCCGCCCGTGGTGGTCCGCACGATGTCCCTGCCCAGTGAGCGGCGCAGCCTCAGGACGTGGACCTGGATCGTGTTCAACGCGGTCTCCGGTGGGAGTGCACCCCAGAGTGCGTCGATCAGCGCGCTGGTCGGCACCGGCCGGCCGGCGCGCAGCGCAAGAGCCGCGAGCAGCGACCGCTCCTTGGCACGAAGGGCAACCGATCCCTCACCAACGGTGACCGTCACGGGACCGAGCAGCGAGATGTCGAGATCTGCCACCGGATCCCTCCTGCCGGGTGTCCGCCGGACGTGGTGAGAGTGTTTCCCGTCGGACGGGAAGCACGCCTCGCGGTGGTTCCCACGGTTGTCCACAGGTCACGCGGTCGGCGGTTGGGCGGCATGTCCGCCCCCGTTACCCTCGCCCGACGGCGTCCGCGTCGGCGCCGTGCCGGCAGACGGCTGGCCATGTCGTCCAGGGGGGCACCGCGTGAGCGCCATCGCGACGGTCGAGGACGAGGTCCGCGAGCTGGTCCGGCGCCGCGGGCTGGACCCGGTGGCCGATCCGGTGGCGGTTCGCCGCCTCGTGGACGAGGTGATCACCGACTACGACGAGCGCAGTCTGACGGGCACGCTGCCGCAGCTCGCCGACGCCAGGCAGGCAGCCCGGCAGGTCTTTGACGCCGTCGCCGACTTCGGCCCCGGTTGCTGCACCACGGGGCCGGTCTTGGGTCGACCGCCTGACCCAGTGGTGCGAACAGCGGCCCGGGGCCGGGCTCTACGCCGGTTCCGGACCACACCGCCCGGCGCCGCGCCGCGCTGGCTGGATAAGCGGGTGCCCGTCGGTGTCTCGCTATCGACCTCGCACCGTCCAGACAAGGGTCTTGGCCGTGCTCGCGCGCTTTGTTGGAGACACCACGAGGCGGTATCGGCGTGGCTGCTCCACCGCTCGCACTCTCACGGTGACGCGCCCTCTGGCAGTCGTCAGTTTCGGGGGCCGGGTATGCCACTTGCAGCTTGAGCAGCGCCGGTGCTGCAACGAGACGTACCGCTGGGTCCGCGGATGAACGGTGGGCTGGGCTGTCACCAGTGTGCCGACGCGGACGGTCGTCGTGCCGGAGGGCCAGCCCGTCACTCTTGTGCGCAGCGCGGGCCCCGGGCCGGACCTCCGGACGGGGACGGCGACTGTGACGGGAACCACGGTGCTGACGCCAGGCAGCAGCCGCGCGTCGCCGTCGAAAACGGCCCGCATCTGCAGCGGTCCGTCGGCCGCGGTCGGCAATTGGACGTCCTGGGAGCCGAACCGAGAGGGCAATGAGGCGGCCGTGGCCCAGCCGCTGTCCCCGGGCGTCCCGGCTTTGCGCCACTGCACGGCGATCGGGGTGCTGGCGTGCCGGAACGTGCCGTCCGCGGTGTAACCGCCAAGGGCGGTTGCGCCGACCAGAAGCCGGCGACTGGAAACCGGGTTGTCATTGAGGACTTGGAACTCGACAAGGGGAGTGCCGCGCCCGACGGTGAAGTCGATCACGGCGCTGCCGAGGTTGGTGGTGACGGTGCCGGTGTAGCGCGCCGCGTATTCGAGGGGAGCGTGTGGGATGACGAGGACCGTGTTGTGTTGGGAGAGAGCCGATTGAGCGGACGGGTCGGTGTAGCTGGCTGCGGACGTCACGCATACCGCCACCGGGAATCCGTCCTTGGCGAGGTTCGCGGACGCGGACGTGATGGCCGCGCCGGGCCCGAACGAGACGAGTAGCGGCAGGCCGTACGGGCGCCGTTCTGTGGGCACCCGCTGGCAGGCGACGAGCGGGTTCGGGATCTCACGGCCGCCGAAGATCGTCAGGGTCGCGGCATGCGCGCCGCTCGGCCAGACCCGCGGCCATCCGGTGCCGGGGGTTGGGTGCTCGCGAATACTGTCGACGTCCAGGACATGGTTGAGCCCGTTCTGGGCGTACCCGGTCTGGGACAACTCAGGCCGGAGCATCATCAGGGCGTGGAACGGGGCTGCCATCCAGCCGTCCACGGCGAAAATCGGGTCCGCCGCGCCGGCGCTGAGGTTCGAGTTGCGGGCGGCGAGGTCTCCCTCGGCGCTGTAGTAGGGATTGGCCGGGTCCTCGTAGTGCGTGACCGTGTTGGTGGCAGCCATGTAGGCAGCGTGCTTGGCGGCGTTGGCCGACAGGCTTGCACTCTCGGTCAGCGGCGGCGCGCCGACCTGGGCACGGTAGGTGTTCACCCGGTCCAGCCAAGTCGGGGCCGCTTGTGCCGGCCGCGTCAGCGGTCCCGGAGCGACGGCGCCACCGGCGCTCAGGAGGCCCACGATGGCGAAGACGGCGAAGCCGGCGGAAGCGGTGCGACCGGTACGACGGTTTCGTTGCGAGGCCATCGCTCCGCCCTTCGCGCCCGGCGCCCCCGTCCGTCGACCGGCTTCCCGGAACATACGCCTGCTGCCCGTCTGGGGACAGCGCGGACCGTCTGCCCGGTAGCTCGATGGCTGACCTCAACGGCAGCGACTCGCCTGCCGGATGCGTTGGCTTCCGAGCGCCACGGTTCTCCACTCGTGGTCCGACCTGCGTCAGGCTGAGAGCGGCTGCGTAGACCAGCGGTGACCTTCAGTGACGGCTCAGATCGGCTCTGACCATCAAGCCCTGCAGGGGGTTACCCTCCGGTCGGATGGATCGGAGGGGTTCGGGGTGCGGTGCGGGGCGTGCGGCGCGGACAGTGCCGCGTCGAAACGGTTCTGCGGAGACTGCGGCACGGCCCTCGGCGCGAGTTGCGCCGCCTGCGGAGGTGAGGTGGCAGCCGGGAAGCACTTCTGTGGTGACTGCGGCGCCGCGACCGGTCAACCGGCCACGAGTGCTCGGCCCGTGGTCCTGGCAGAGTCGCCGCCGGCGGTAGCCGAGCGGCGGGTCTGCTCGGTCCTGTTCTGTGACCTGGTCGGCTTCACGCCGCTGTCGGAGAACCGGGACCCGGAAGTGGTGCGCGAGCTTCTGGACCAGTACTTCGAAGCGGCGCGTACGGTCATCGGACGGTACGGCGGCACCATCGAGAAGTTCATCGGTGATGCGGTGATGGCGGTGTGGGGCACGCCGGTGGCAGCCGAGGGCGATGCCGAGCGGGCCGTGCGGGCAGCGATGGACCTGACGGAGACCGTCGCGCAGCTGGGCGCGGAAGTTGGTGCCCCGGGGCTGGCGGCCCGCGTAGGGGTGGTCACCGATGAGGTAGCGGTCACTCTGGGCGCGGCCGGTCAGAGCATGGTTGCCGGTGACCCGGTGAACACCGCGGCGAGGATCCAGTCGGCCGCCGACCCAGGCGCGGTGCTCGTGGATCACGGCACCTGGCAGATCGCTGCGCAGGCGGTCGCGTTCACGGCGACCGGGGTGCATTCGCTCAAGGGAAAGGACACCCCCGTTGCGCTGTGGCGGGCGGATCGGGTGCTTTCCGGAGTGGGCGGGTCCCAGCGGGTGGACGGGCTGGAGGCGCCCTTCATGGGGCGCCGCGCCGAGCTGCGGCTGGTCAAGGAGCTCTTCCACGCAAGCGCCGAACGCCGCACACCGCGCCTCGTGTCCGTGACCGGTGCAGCCGGGGTGGGAAAGTCACGGCTCGGCTGGGAGTTCGAGAAGTACATCGACGGTCTCGCCGAGACCGTGCGCTGGCATCGGGGGCGCTGCCTGTCCTACGGCGAGGGCGTCGCGTTCGCGGCGCTCGCCGAGATGGTCCGTCAGCGGCTCGGCATCGCCGAAGAGGACGTCCCCGCCGTCGCCGGAAACAAGATGCGGGCTGCGTTGCTCGAGCTGATCCTGGACCGGGCCGAGCTGGACTACATCGGACCACGGCTCGGGCAGCTGCTCGGCGTGGAGCTCGGTTCCTCCGGTCCGGCGTTGAGCCGCGAGGAGCTGTTCGCCGGGTGGCGGCTTTTCCTGGAACGGCTCGCCGGGGCCGCGCCCGTCGTGCTGATCATCGAGGACGCTCACCACGCCGATCCGGGGCTCCTCGACTTCTGCGAGCACCTGCTCGACTGGTCTCGGGACGTGCCGATCTTTCTGTTGACGCTGGCCCGACCTGAGCTGGAGTCACGCAGGGCCGGCTGGGGCGCCGGGCGTCGCAACGGAACCGCGCTGTCGCTCGACCCGCTCGACGCGGCGGCGATGGGACAGCTTGTCGACGGGTTAGTTCCTGACATGCCTTCGGCGGCCAGGGATGCGATCGCCAGTCGGGCGGAGGGCATCCCGCTCTACGCGGTCGAGACGGTGCGGATGTTGATAGACCGGGATGTGGTCCAGCCGGTGGAGGGGGTCTACCGCCTGCTCGGCGACGTCGGGGAGTTGGCTGTTCCGGCCACCCTGCACTCCCTTCTCGCCGCCCGCCTGGACGCGCTCGAGCCGGATGCCAGGCGGCTGGTCGCAGATGCGGCGGTCCTCGGCGGCAGCTTCCCGCGGGACGCACTCGTCACCGTGAGCGGCCTTTCCGAGCCCCAGGTGGACCGTCTGCTCGAGATCCTGGTGCGGCGGGAGGTGCTGACCGTCCGTGCGGACCCGTTGTCTCCCGAACGCGGCCAGTACGCCTTCGTGCAGTCCATGTTCCGTCAGGTCGCCTACGACAACTTGTCCCGCCGGGACCGCAAGGCTCGCCACCTCGCCGTCGCAGCACATCTGCAGAACGCCTTCGCCGACGGCGGGGAGGAGGTCTCCGAGGTTGTCGCCGCCCACCTACTGGATGCACTCGCCGCCGTGCCTGAGGACATCGACGTGGACGACCTCCGACAGCGGGCGGTCGCGATGCTGACCCGCGCTGGTGACCGTGGTGTGCGGACCGGAGCCGTCATCACCGCGGCGCGCTCGTTCTCGAGCGCCGCCGAGCTCCTGGTGGAAACCAATGATCTGGACGAAGAGCTGGCCGCGGCCGGCCTGCGGCATCGGGCCGGGCTCGCGACGATGAACGCGGACTACAAGTCCGGTGAGGCGCACTGCCGGTGGGCCGCCGCCACTTACCGCCGGCACGGCAAGGTGCGCGACGCGGCCAGGGCCGACGTAGGAGTGGGAGAAGCCCTTGGACGCAGTGGGCAACTCGAGCGAGCCCGTGGCGTGCTCCGAGGGGCTCTCGCTGTGCTCGAAGCTGAGCCTGACACCGACACCGTCGTCGCGCTCGGGACGCTCGCCTTGTTCGAGGCCTATGCCGGCAACGCCGACGGAGACCGACTCTCCACCGCGGCCCTTGCACGCGCGCAGGCCCTCGACCTACCCGATGTCACCTTGGCGGAGCTCCTCACCACCCGTGCTATCAGGCACACCCAGGCCAACCTTCCGGTACAGGCCGTCGCCTACCTCCGCGAGGCGGCCCGTCGCGCCGAGGCCGGGCAGGACAGTGCGTCGGCCGGCCGGGCATTGACGAACCTGTCCTATGCCCTCATGGACAGCGACCCCGCGGAGGCAGCGGCAGCCGCTCGTTCGGCGATGGACTTGTCGCGCCGGACCGGTCACAGCTGGTTCCTTGCCGCCGCCGCCTGCAACCTCATGATGGCGCTCATCGCGACAGGTGAGTGGCAGGACGCTGCGGACGCGTACGGCGACGCGACCCGCGAAGAAGGACTGCTGCACAACCCGTGGCTGGCAAACGGCATGCTCCTCCTTCATGCCCTCCGCGGTGACGACACGGAGGCGGCCGCACTGCTCGCCGACCTCGGGCCGTGGGGTACCAGCGAGGATCCGCAAGACCTGGCACAGCACGCAGCCGCAACCGCCGTCGTCGCCAACGCGCGGCGCGACTTCCCCTCAGCGTTGACCGAGTCGGAGCGGGCGCTGGCCCATTGCGAGGCGTTGGGTCTGCGCAACGACTCCAGTCGGTGGGCGTGGACCATCGCCACCGACGCAGCCTTCGCGGTCGGAGACCTGGGCAAGGTCTCTGACCTCATCCGATGGCTCGACGAGCATCCACCGGGACATGTGCCGCCCATGCTGACGGCGCAACGGGCGAGGGCCGGCGCCCGCTTGGGCAGCGAGCGCGGCGACCCTAATGCCAACGCGGCGTTCGACCAGGCCGTAGGTCTCCTACGCCGGCTGGGCTGGCCTTATCTTCTGGCCGCGGGCCTGCTCGACCAGGCCGAGCACCTGCTGAGAACCGGCGATCACGGAAGCGCACCGGATGCACTCATCGCCGAGGCCGAACTGATCGTACGAGAGCTCAGGGCCGGACCGTTGAGCGAACAGGTGCGACGCCTTGCTGACACGAAACCGTCGATCTCCGTCGGCAGCCACGGCGGCGCGGACGCCGATATCAACAGTTCCGCCACCCAGTAGCCGGTGGGAGCTGGCGGGGTCGGCCTCAGGCGAGTTGCGCAGCCCCGGGGGGCAGCAGTTGTCCACAGGTCACGCGGTCGGCGGTTGGGCGGCATGTCCGCCCCCCGTTACCCTCGCCCGACGGCGTCCGCGTCGGCGCCGTGCCGGCAGACGGCTGGCCATGTCGTCCAGGGGGGCACCGCGTGAGCGCCATCGCGACCGTCGAGGACGAGGTCCGCGAGCTGGTCCGGCGCCGCGGGCTGGACCCGGTGGCCGATCCGGTGGCGGTTCGCCGCCTCGTGGACGAGGTGATCACCGACTACGACGAGCGCAGCCTGACGGGCACGCTGCCGCAGCTCGCCGACGCCAGGCAGGCAGCCCGGCAGGTCTTTGACGCCGTCGCCGGCTTCGGCCCACTGCAGAAGTACCTCGACGACCCGACCGTCGAGGAGATCTGGATCAACGAGCCCACCAAGGTCTTCATCGCCCGGCGCGGCGTGCACGAGCTCACGACCACGATCCTCACCGGAGACGAGGTCCGCGACCTGGTCGAGAAGATGCTGAAGTCCTCCGGTCGCCGGGTCGACCTCTCGACCCCGTTCGTCGACGCGATGCTGCCCGACGGCTCCCGGCTGCACGTCGCGATCCCCGACATCACGCGCCAGCACTGGTCGGTCAACATCCGCAAGTTCGTCGTGCGCGCCACCCACCTCGAGGACCTCGTCGGTCTCGGCACCCTCACCTCTCAGGCCGCGCAGTTCCTCGAGGCGGCGGTGTCGGCCGGACTCAACGTGCTCGTCGCCGGCGGCACCCAGGCCGGCAAGACCACACTGCTGAACTGCCTGAGTGCGGCCATCCCGTCGCGCGAGCGGGTTGTCACCTGCGAGGAGGTCTTCGAGCTCAAGGTGCCGCTGCCCGACGTCGTGGCGATGCAGTGCCGTCAGCCGAGCCTCGAGGGCACCGGAGAGATCAAGCTGCGCCGCCTTGTCAAAGAGGCGCTGCGGATGCGGCCCTCGCGGATCGTCGTGGGGGAGGTCCGGCAGGAGGAGAGCCTCGATCTGCTGATCGCCCTCAACTCCGGCTTGCCCGGCATGTGCACCATCCACGCGAACTCTGCCCGCGAGGCCGTGACGAAGATGTGCACGCTGCCGCTGCTCGCCGGAGAGAACGTCGGTCACGCCTTCGTCGTCCCGACAGTCGCCGGTTGCATCGACCTGGTCGTGCACATCACCACTGAGCGGGACGGCCGTCGCTCGGTTCGTGAGGTCGTCGCGGTCCCTGGCCGTGTGGAGGGCGACGTGGTCGAGACCGCCGATGTGTTCACGATCCGCGGCGACCAGCTTGTGCGCGCAGAGGGGTGGCCCCCGCACCAGGACCGCTTCGAGCGGGCCGGCTTCGACCTCGCCCGGCTCCTGTCCCCGTACGGCGCCGACTGATGGGCGCGCTGGTCGGGCTGCTGTTCGGGCTCGGGGTGTTCCTGGTCTGGCGCTCGTTCACCCCGCCAGCGCCGCCCCGGCCGGACCGGGTCACGCGGCGCGACAAGGTGGCCGACCTGCTGGCCCAGGCCGGGATCGAGGCGGTGACGCCGGGTGCGCTGGTGGCGTCCTGCGTCGGCGTCGGCTTGTTCGTGCTGGTGGTCATGGTCGTCATCTCCCGCTCGCCAGCGATCGCGCTGGCGTTCGCGGTGATGGCGTCGTACGGCCCGGTCGCCCTGGTCCGCTTCCGCGCGAGGCAACGCCGGGCCGAGCTGCGCGACCTGTGGCCCGAGGTGGTCGACAACCTCGCCTCCGGGGTGCGAGCAGGGCTCTCCCTGCCGGAAGCGCTCACCCAGATCGGTCTGCGCGGGCCGGAGGAGCTGCGCCGTCCGTTCGTCAGGTTCGGGGAGGACTACCGGGCGACGGGGCGGTTCTTCGCCTGCCTGGACCGGCTCAAGGCCAGTCTCGCCGACCCGGTCGGTGACCGCATCGTCGAGTCGCTGCGCATGGCGCGCGAGGTCGGCGGCAGCGACCTCGGCAGGCTGCTCCGCACATTGTCTGCCTTCCTGCGCGAGGATGCCCGGACGCGGGCCGAGCTCGAGACCCGGCAGGGATGGACCATCAATGCGGCCCGGCTGGCGGTCGCTGCGCCATGGATCGTGCTGGGCCTGCTGTCCCTGCGTCCCGAGGCCGTGGAGGCGTACAACACGGCGGCCGGGCTTGTCGTGCTCGCCATCGGAGGTGGGCTCTGCCTCGTCGCCTACCGGGTCATGGTGCGGATCGGCCGCTTGCCCGAGGAAGAGCGGGTGCTGCGATGAGCGCCGCCCTGGCTGGGGCCGGTCTCGGCCTGCTCGCCGGTGCCAGTCTCGCGCTGACGGTTTCACGGGTGCCGGCGTTGCGCCGGCCATCTCTCGACGACCGGCTCGCGCCGTACCTGCGCGATGCCGGCCGGCCGTCCCGGCTGCTCGCGACCCAGCGGGCGCTGACGCCGTTTCCGACCCTGGAGCGCATCGTCGCCCCCTTCGTGCGTGACGCCTCTCGCCTCATCGAGCGGGTGCTCGGCGGCGCCGTGTCCGCCCGGCACCGCCTCGAGCAGGCCGGACGGGGCATGACCCTGGAGGAGTTCCGGGCCGAGCAGGTGCTGTGGGGTGGCGGCGGCCTGCTCGCGGCGTTGGCGGTGAGCCTGTTCTTCACCGCGAGCTCCGGGTTCCGGCCCGTCTCGCTGTTGTTCCTCTGCCTGGTCTGCACGGTGTCCGGGGTGCTGGCCCGGGACCGGTGGCTATCACGGGAGGTCACGAGCCGCGAGGAACGCATGATGGCGGAGTTCCCCACGATCGCCGAGCTGCTCGCGCTCGCGGTTGCCGCCGGCGAGGGCGCGGTCGGGGCACTCGAGCGGGTGACCACGATCAGCCACGGTGAGCTGGCCCGTGAGCTGTCCCGCGCTCTCGCTGACGCCCGCGCCGGTGCCTCCCTGGTGACGGCCCTGCAGGGCATCGCTACGCGCACCAGCCTTCCGCCACTGGCTCGGTTCGTCGACGGCGTGGCCATCGCTGTTGAGCGGGGCACCCCCCTCGCGGAAGTGCTGCGCGCGCAGGCCGTCGACGTGCGGGAGGCCGGCAAGCGGTCCTTGCTCGAGGCGGGCGGGAAGAAGGAGATCGCGATGATGGTGCCCGTGGTCTTCCTCGTCCTCCCGGTGACCGTCCTGTTCGCGTTGTTCCCCGGCTTCTTCGGCTTCAGCTTCGCGAGCTGACGCCATGCACGGCACCATCAGCGTCACAGCAGCACCCCGGCCACCCGGCCGGGCGACAGCAGGTCCGGCTCGCCGGCACGAGGGAGAGGCACGACATGCAGGAAGTCCGCACGACCGTACGGCGGCCGATCGCGGCGCTCACCACCTCGATCCAGGAGGTCGTGACGCGCGGGTACACCCGCATGCTGCACGGCGGCCGCGACCGCGGCGACGTCCCTGGCTGGGTGCTGGTGACGATCATGACGGCCGGCCTGGTCACCGCGCTGTGGCTGGTCGCCGACGACAAGCTGAAGCAGATCTTCAGCGACGCTCTGGACGGCGTCGTGGGCAACGCGCCCTAGCGGCCCGCGTCGCTGAGGTCGCCCTCGATGAGACCCGTCAGGAACGACCGGGGTTCGGCCGTCGTCGAGTTCACCCTGGTCGGCATCCTGCTGACGTTCCTGTTCCTGGCCCTGCTCCAGCTGGGCTTGGCGCTGCACGTGCGCAACACGCTGCTTGCGTCCGCGGCGGAAGGCGCGCGGTACGCCGCTAACGCCGACCGCGACCCGGCCCAGGGCGCCGCGTTGACCCGGTCGTTGATCCGGGCGTCCCTCGCGGACCGCTTCGCCGAGGGCGTGAGTTACGGGACGGAGAGCGTGGACGGATTTCAGACCGTGTACGTCGAGGTGCGGACCACCCTGCCGGTGGTCGGGCTGCTGGGTCCGTCGCGCGGCCTCACGGTGCGCGGGCACGCACTGGAGGAGAGCCAGTGAGGCGCCTGCGCGTGACGGCGCGCAGGCTGGGCCCGGAGCGGCTGACCGCGGGCGAAGACGGCGGCAACGCCATCGTCGAATTCGTCTACCTGGCCGTGCTGCTCATGGTGCCGCTGGTGTACGTGCTCCTGACGGTCTTCCGCGTCCAGGCCGCGGCCTTCGCCGTCTCCAGCGCCGCGCGTGAAGCCGGGCGCGTGTACGCCACCTCGGACAGCCTCGCCGACGCACCCGCGCGCGCCTACGCCGCGGCCCGGATCGTGATGGCCGACAGCCGGCTCGAGCTGGCTCCGTCCCAGCTCGCCATCAGCTGCTCGCCCGACCCCTGCGGGCTTCAGCCCGGGTCGCAGGTGAACGTCGTCCTCACCTACCAGGTGGCCCTGCCGCTGGTCCCGCGGTTGCTCACGGACCGTGCGCCGGCCTCGGTGCGCGTCAGCAGCAGGCACCTGGAGGTCGTCGACAGGTTCCAGGCCGGGCCCGCGCCGTGACCAGGACGCGACGGCTGCTCGCCGTTCCGGGCCGCGACGACGACGGCCAGCTGATACTGCTCATTCTGGTCTATGCAGTCATCGCCGGTCTGCTCGTCACTGTGGTCGTGAACGTCTCCAAGGTCTATCTGTACCGCCGGTCCCTGGTGGCGGCAGCCGACGGCGCGGCGCTGAGCGCGGCCAACCAGCCCGACCTGGCGGCGGTCTACGCAGGCGCGGGCTCGAGCCTGCCCTTGAGCCGGGCCGGCGCGCGGTCGGCCGTGGACCAGTACGTCGACGACGCCGACCTCGCCGCCAGGTTCGAGCAGTTCCAGGTCGCCGGCGTCGCCACCGATGGGGTCACAGTCACTGTGACCTTCGGCGCGACAGTGCGGATGCCCTTCGGCAACCTCGTGTCGGCCCGGTTCGCGGCGGGGTACCCGGTGCGCGCCACCGCCCGCGCCCGCTCGCCGCTCGTCCCGTGACGCCGGTCAGGCTCATCAGCTTGTCCGGACGAACGAGGGACGCACGCTGCGAGCTCTCGGATTGGTCCGCGGGCGTTGCAGGGGGGTCATGACCGAGCATCACAAGACGGCGGCCAGCGCGCGCGGCGCAGCCTGCTCGGGCGCGGCAGCGCACGCACGGCGTGCATCAGGGCCGTCCCGGAGATCGAGTCCGGCACCCGTCCGGGCGTCCGCGGGCAGCGCACCGCCGACGACTCCCTGACCGGTCCGGACCGCCGCGCCGTGAGCAAGCCCCCGTTGTGCGGGGTCGGCGGCCCACCCGGACGGAGGCTCAAGTCGGGCAGCCCGCACTGTCGATGCAGCAGGGGACGACCCCCATCCGACGGCAGGCCCACGGTGTCCCCGACAACCCCTCCGGGCCCCGGCGCGACGACCGTGTCGCGTCGGGGCCTGCTCGGCGCTGGTGCCGGCCTGCTCGGCGCCGCGGCGCTCTCTGGCGTGGGCGTCGCGGCGGCACCCTCCGCGGAGGCGGCGACACGCGACCCGGTGCTGCACCTGGTGCGCCGCACGACCTACGGCGCGACGCCGGAGCTGCTCGCGGCGGTGCGCAAGAAGGGCGCCGAGCGTTGGCTCGAGCAGCAGCTGCGTCCCGGGAGAGTGCCGGACGCGGCGATGACCGCACTGCTCCGGCGGTGGCCGACCCTGCGGATGTCGCCGACCCAGCTGACCGCGAGCATCGGGCGGTTCCACTGGGACGCGATGTTCGACCTCGGCGACGCGCACATCGCCCGCGCCTGCTGGTCCAACCGGCAGCTGCTCGAGGTGATGGTCGACTTCTGGTCCAACCACCTCAACGTCACCTGCCCGTCCTCGGACGTGTGGGCGACCCGGCACCTCTACGACTCCCAGGTGATCCGCCGGCACGCCCTCGGGAAGTTCAGCGACATGCTGGTCGCCTCGGCCCGGCACCCGGCGATGCTCAGCTACCTCGACAACGCCAGCTCGGACAAGGACGCCCCCAACGAGAACTACGCCCGCGAGCTGCTCGAGCTGCACACCGTCGGCGTCGACGGCGGCTACACCGAGACGATGGTGAAGTCGGCCGCGCGGCTGCTCACCGGGCTGTCGGTCGAGGACGACGGCAGCTACCGCTACCTCTACGACACCTCGAAGCACGCGACCGGGCGGGTGAAGGTGCTCGGCTTCAGCGACCCCAACCGGTCGACGTACGGCGAGAAGGTGGCCGTCCGATACCTGCGCTACCTCGCCGGTCACCCGGCGACGGCGCGCAGGATCGCCCGCAAGCTGGCAGTCCGCTTCGTCAGCGACGCGCCGCCGGCCGCGCTGGTGAAGCACCTGGCGAAGGTGTACCTGGCGCACGACACCGACATCCGCCCGGTGCTGCGCGCGCTGTTCGCGTCCAAGGCGTTCCGGACCTCGTCGGGCGACAAGGTGAAGCGCCCGTTCGAGGACATGGTGTCGACGGTGCGCGCCCTCGGCATCCGGCCGCCCGCGGCGGGCACCGACGGGATGCGGCAGCTGTACTGGCTCTCCGGCGAGCTCGGCCAGCCGCCGCTCGGCTGGCACCCGCCGGACGGCTACCCGGACGTGGTGACCTCGTGGCAGAGCGCCGGCGGGACGCTCGCCCGCTGGAACGCGCACCTGGGGCTGGCCGCCGGCTGGTGGCCGAACGACCTCCGGCACCCGCCGCTGGAGTACCGGCTGCGCCCGGCGCGGCCCAAGACCCACGGAGCCCTCGTCGACGCCGCCGCTGCCGGTCTCGGCCTACCCCGGCCCACGGACGCCGTGCGGCAGGCGATCTGCACGTTCCTCGGCGAGAAGGTCTCGGCTCCGCTGCAGGCCGGTGACCAGGCCCTCGGCTGGCGGTTGCCCTACGTGCACGCGCTCCTGCTCGACAGCCCAGCGGCGGCGGTCCGATGAGCACGCCGACGGGTCCGGACGTCGCCTCGCCCTGCTCGTGCGGGCACGTCGAGCCGGACGGGCTGAGCCGGCGGCGGCTGCTCGGCGCCGCGGGCGCCGCTGTCGCCCTCGGCGTCGTCGGCGGCCTGGTGCGCGACACCGCGTCCACCCGGCTCGCGTTCGCCGGCCCGGCGTACACCGGTGACGTCCTGGTCGTCCTGTCGCTGCGCGGCGGGTTCGACGGGCTGTCCGCCGTCGTCCCGGCGGCCGACCCCGCGTACGCCGCCGCGCGGCCCGGCATCGGGATCCCCACCGACCAGCTGCTCCAGCTGGACGCGACGTTCGGGCTGCACCCGGCGCTCGCTGCCTTGAAGCCGTTCTGGGACGCCGGGACGTTCGGCGTCGTGCACGCCGTCGGCCAGCCCGACCCGACCCGGTCGCACTTCCAGGCGATGGAGGCGATGGAGCGGGCCGCCCCCGGGTCCAGCGTCCGCACCGGCTGGCTGGACCGGGTCAGCTCGGCCCAGGGCGCCGGCGGCGCGTTCGCCACCGTGGGCGTCGGGGCCGACGCGAACCAGCGGGCGTTGATCGGCCCGGCTCCGGAGCTGCTCATCGGGTCGGTGGACGACTTCTCGCTCTCCGGCGCGGACGACGCCAAGGAGCGAGCCCGCTGGACCGCCGCCCTGGCGGCGATGCACCGCGGCGCCCGCAGCGACGTGGCGACGCCGGCCCGGCTCACGCTGGGTGCTCTCGGCACCGCCGCCGCCCTGCAGGACGCCGACTACACGCCGGGGGCCGGAGCGGACTACCCCGACGGCGATCTCGGCGAGGCGCTGCGCGACGTGGCCAGGCTGGTGAAGGCGGGTGTCGGACTGCGGGTCGCCACCGTCGACTTCGGCGACTGGGACATGCACCAGGGCCTGGGCCGGGTCGACGGCGGCTGGATGACCCGGCAGCTCACCGAGCTCGGCGAGGCGCTGGCCGCCTTCGCGACCGACCTCGGCCCGGCGATGGCCGGGGTGAGCCTGGTGACGCTCTCGGAGTTCGGCCGGCGGGTGCAGGAGAACGCGTCCGGCGGGCTGGACCACGGCCACGGCAACGCCATGCTGCTGCTCGGCGGCGGCGTGGCCGGCGGCCGGGTCCACGGTGCCTGGCGGGGGCTGGCGCCGGCCGCCCTCGACGCCGGCGACCTGCCGGCGGCCAACGACTACCGGGTCGTCCTGGCGGAGCTGCTCGAGCGCCGGTGCGGCGTGCCCGCCGCAGCCGCCTTCCCCGGGCTCGGCAGCGCCCGGCTCGGGCTGGCCCGCCCCCGCTGAGGCCGCCTCACCCGCAGGGAACGGAAGCGGCCGCGACGCCAGGCGCCACGACCGCCATCCGATGTTCGCGAGTCGCCGGCTACTTCACCCGGCCGTAGAAGACGCTCTTGCTCCAGATCCGGTCGCGCTTGACCGGAGTACCGGGCACGGAGGCGTGCCAGATCCGGCCGTGACCGGCGTAGATGCCGACGTGGTAGACGCTGCCGCGGCTGGTGAAGAACACCAGGTCGCCGCGGCGCACGTTGCGGCGGTGCCAGACGCGCTTGACCTTGCGGACCTGCGCGGCGGACGAGTGTGGCAGCGACTTGCCGACGTGGGCGTAGGCCCAGCGGGTCAGGCCGGAGCAGTCGAAGCGGTGCGGGCCGGTGGCGCCGTAGCCGTACGGCGAGCCCTTGCGGCTGCGGGCCCACTGGACCGCGCTGCTTGCCTTCTGCGCCGACACGAAGGCTGATGCCTTGGACGTGGTCGGGCCGACGGCCGAGAAGGCGAACATCGTGAAGGCCAGGGCAAGCACGACCGAGAAGGTCGTGAGCAGGCGGACAGGGGCGAGGCGGGTCGCAGACATGGGTTCCTTCGGTACCGCCTGCGAAGAGTGTCCTGTCGGGTTAGGGCGTCGAAGGTGCCCCGCCGCTCTCGCGGCTTCACCCCAAGGTCGCGTCGTGCGCGACCGTCGTGCTCGGGTTCTCCGTCCCTGCCACAGCGACGAACGGACGACATGCTCGCGGGTGGCAGGGCTCGGCGTCCGCGGGCAGGGCCCCGCCGGCTTCGACGAGGACTTGTGCTGTCGACCACCATGCGGCACGCCGAGGACCGCCCGCCACCAAACGCGGGCCCGGGGGCTGAAAAGTGATGCAGATCATGGGGTTTCCGGGGGTCACGTCACCCGTCTGTAGTGGTCCATGCGCACCAGGTGAGGGTCCATCTGCGCCATATGTGGGTGGCCGTGTGGCTCAATGGGCGCGTGGACGAGCAGAGATGGACGCTGCGGCTGCCCCGCGGCCCCTCCGTCGCGCCGCTCGCCGCCATCGGCCGGCGGGTCGCGATCGCGCTCGGGGTCGTGCTCGTCAACTGGGCGGTCGTGCTGCTGGAGCGCAGCGGCTACCAGGACGCGGCCGACGGCCACATGTCGGTGGTCGACGCGCTGTACTACACGACGGTCACCCTCTCCACGACCGGCTACGGCGACATCACACCGGTGTCGACGTCGGCCCGGCTCACCAACGCGCTCGTCGTCACGCCGATGCGCTTCCTCTTCGTCCTCGTGCTCGTCGGCACCACCATCCAGGTGCTGACCGAGCGGTCCCGGGACCAGTTCAAGGTCGCCCGCTGGAGGTCTCGCGTGCAGGATCATGTCGTCGTCTGCGGATACGGAACCAAGGGCCGCAGCGCGGTCCGGGCGCTACGGCAGCAGCATCTGCCGACCGACCACATCGTCATCGTCGAGACCGACCCGGACGCGCTCCGGCTCGCTGCGGCCGACGGGCTGGTGACCGTGCTCGGGTCCTCGACCAGCGACTCAGTCCTCAACGAGGCCGAGGTCGCCAGGGCCAAGGCCGTCGTCGTCGCCGTCAACCGGGACGACACCGCCGTGCTCACGACCCTGACGGTCCGGCAGCTCGCACCTGAGGCGGTGCTTGTCGCCGCGGTGCGCGAGGAGGAGAACGCCGACCTGCTGCTGCAGAGCGGCGCGGACTCGGTCATCACGACGTCGGACGCAGCCGGGCGGCTGCTGGGGCTGGCCACCGACAGCCCGCGCGCGGTCGCGGTCGTCGAGGACCTCATCGCGGTGGGCACCGGGCTGGACCTGCTCGAGCGGGACGTCGCCCCCGACGAGGTGGGTCGCCCGCCGCAGTCGACCGGCGCGCCCGTTCTCGCCGTGGTCCGCGGCGGCCAGACGCTTGCCTACGACAACGACGAGTGCCGGGTGCTCGAGCCGGGGGACCGCATCGTCTACGTCGCGAGCAACGGCGGCGGCGCAGGAGTGGTCCCGCACCGGCACTGAGCCGGGCGGAGACGGCGGGTCGCGTACCCTTCGGACACGTGGCAGCCGTCGATGTCCCCGAGGAGCTCAAGGAGCTCGACCAGACCTTGGGCAGCATCGAGGCCGTGCTGGACCTGGATGCGATGCGCCGCGACCTGGCCGACCTCAACGAGCAGGTCGCCGCACCGGACCTGTGGGACGACCAGGAGCGGGCCCAGAAGCTGACCAGCCGGCTCTCGCACCTGCAGAACGAGCTGAACCGGGTCGAGTCCCTGCGCCGCCGGCTCGACGACCTCGGGGTGCTGTTCGAGCTGGCCGAGGACGAGAGCGACGCCGACACCCTGGCGGAGGCGCAGGTCGAGCTCGCCGCGATCCGCAAGACGCTCGGCGAGCTGGAGGTCCGCACGCTGCTGTCCGGTGAGTACGACCAGCGGGAGGCCCTGGTCACCATCCGGGCGGAGGCCGGCGGCGTGGACGCAGCCGACTTCGCCGAGATGCTCATGCGGATGTACCTGCGCTGGGCCGAGCGGCACAACTACCCGGCCGAGGTGCTGGACACGTCCTACGCCGAGGAAGCGGGCCTCAAGTCGGTCACCTTCCAGGTCAACGTGCCCTACGCCTACGGCACCCTCTCGGTCGAGCAGGGCACCCACCGGCTGGTCCGCATCTCACCGTTCGACAACCAGGGACGGCGGCAGACGTCGTTCGCCGGTGTCGAGGTCCTCCCGGTGACCGAGGTGACCGACCACATCGACATCCCCGACAACGACATCCGGGTGGACGTCTTCCGCTCGTCCGGCCCCGGGGGGCAGTCGGTCAACACCACCGACTCGGCCGTCCGGATCACGCACCTGCCGACCGGCATCGTCGTGTCCTGCCAGAACGAGAAGTCCCAGATCCAGAACCGCGCGGCCGCCATGCGGGTGCTCCAGTCCCGGCTGCTCGAGCGGCGCCTGGCCGAGGACAAGGCCGAGATGGACGCGCTCAAGGGCGACACCGGTGGTTCGTGGGGCAACCAGATGCGCTCCTACGTCCTGCACCCGTACCAGATGGTCAAGGACCTGCGGACCGAGCACGAGACCGGCAACACCGGGGCCGTCCTGGACGGCGAGATCGACGACTTCATCGAGGCCGGGGTCCGCTGGCGCAGGCAGGCGGAGAAAGCCGGCTGACCGCGGGGGACCGACCCCCCGAACGGATGAGCCTTGATACTCCGTCCGGGTGGTTCTCGGCGTCCACTGAGCGTCACTCGCTGTGAGCATTTCTCCGAAACGTTTGTCGACCCGGTGGTCGGTGAGTAACACTGCGTGTCGGGCCGCCGGTGCTACCGGCGGTCTCAGGGTGGGGAGTGGCACAGATCCGTGACCGAGTTTCGGTCACCCCGGGCGTTCGCGTCCGGCGGTCACGGGGAGCCGAGTGGTGAGACCGGCCCCTTCAGGTACGGGAGGGGTTGCATTGAACAGGTCCAGGGCATTCCTGAGCGCACTGCTCGCGCTGGGGCTCGTCGTCCTCGGAGGTGTCGTCGCCGTCTCGGCGAGCGCGCACACTCCGGCCGTCTCGAAGACGTGCGACAAGCTCACCGTGTCGCTGAAGAGCTACAACTCCCACGGGACGAACACCGTGGTCGTCACGATCGACGGGACGGAGAAGGCGAACACGAGCTTCTCGACGCAGTACGTCAAGTCGTTCGACGCCCCCGACCGGTACACCAGCTTCCACTACACGGTGGCGGTCACCGCGCACGACGACCCCACCGGCAGCAAGGGCTGGACCAAGACGTTCACGGGTGACAGCACCCCGTGCGAGCGGCCGGTCGAGACCAAGCCGTCCGGCTCCTACGACCAGGAGTGCGTCGAGGGTGGCGTGCAGGTGACCATCGGTCAGCTGGACAAGGGCACCTACAACGACGTGACCTGGACCCTCACCCACGGCAACGACTCGACGGAGGTCACCTCCGGCCAGAAGGTGCTCGTCAAGAGTGGCGATGCGCTGGACCTGTCCTGGCACAGCGGCGAGTCCTCGCACTCGGTCAAGTCAGGCGAGGCGAAGGACTGCCCGGTGGCCCCCGAGGAGACTGCTCCGTCCGGCTCGTTCAGCCAGGAGTGCGTCGAGGGCGGCGTGCAGGTGACGATCGGTCAGCTGGACGACGGCACCTACGGCGACGTGAGCTGGACCTTCACCCACGGCAACGCGTCGAGCGAGGTCAGCTCGGGCCAGAAGGTGCTCGTCCAGAGCGGCGAGGCGCTTGACCTCTCGTGGAACAGCGGCGAGTCGTCGCACTCGGTCAAGTCCGGCACGGCCAAGGAGTGCGAGATCGCGGAGCCGGAGCCGACCTTCGGCAAGATCAAGATCAAGAAGGACATCGAGGGCCCGGTCGCGGGAGCCGGCACCACCTTCACGGTGCGGGTCGACTGCCCCGGCACCGCCTACGACCAGGACGTCCTCCTCACCCCGGCCAACGGCTACGTCAACACGACCGGCAACATCGCGAGCGGCACCACCTGCACGCTCACCGAGGTGAAGGTGCCCAACGGCTGGAACCCGGAGGGGATCACCCCCGACTCGGTGACGGTCGGCACCGGCACCCCGAGCCAGGTCTCCGCGGTGGTGTTCAACAAGCGCCGGACCGGGCGGGTCGAGGTCGTCAAGCACTTCGAGGGCGAGGCGCCGACCGCCGGCACCACGTTCACCGCGCACCTCGAGTGCGACGGCACCGACTGGGACTACGACCTGGTGCTCAAGGCCAGCAACAACTGGACCGTGACCGTCAAGGGCATCCCGTCCGGCATCGACTGCGTGGTCACCGAGCCGAGCGTCCCGGCGGGCTGGATGCTCAAGTCCATCACCCCGTCCGAGGCCTTCACGATCGACTCGTACGACACGATCCCCGTCGAGGTGGTCAACGCGCGCACCCCGGTGACGCCGCCCACCCCGCCGACGCCGCCGACACTCCGCCGACTCCGCCGACGACCGGTGTCATCACCGTCGCCAAGGTGCTCGACGGTGCGGTGAACGGCGCCGAGACGAGCTTCGTGTTCGACGTCGACTGCCCCGGCAGCGCGTACGACCAGCAGCTGACGGTCTCTGTCTCCAACGGTTCCTCGGCGAGCGGCACGTCGGGTCAGATCCCCACGGGGACGACCTGCACCGTGACCGAGCGCTCGACGCCCAACTGGTCGCAGAAGACCGTCGTCCCGGCCGGCGGGGTGGTGGCGGTCGGCTCGACCGTGACCTTCACGAACGCCCGCAAGACCGGAGGCCTGTCGATCTCCAAGGCGGTCAGCCCGGTCGCGGGCAACGGCACGCTGGTCGAGTTCGGTGACACCCTCACGTACACCCTGACGGTGTCCGCGACCGGTGCCCTGACCCAGCCGAACGTCGTCGTGACCGACTACGTGCCGGGCTACGACCCGGCCCGCCCGGAGTCGGGCAAGACCACGTACAAGCCGGGTACGGCGGCCTGCGTCGGCGCGGGGACCTGCACCATCAGCGGCCCCGGCGCCGACGGGCTCATCACCTGGTCGCTGGGCGACCTGGCCGCCGGCACGTCGCGACAGGTGACCTTCCAGGTCACCATCGACGACGTCGACGTCCAGGAGGGAGCAGCCGTGGGGGTCAACGTGATCAACGCCGCGGCTGTCCGGTCGACGCTGACGCCGAGCACCCCGTCCAACGAGGTGCAGACCGGGGTGACCGACGTGCTGCCCATCAAGCAGGGCAACAAGCCGCCGGCCGGCCCGGGCAACTCGCCGACGACCCTGCCGCACACCGGACCGGGTGTGCCGGTCGGCGCGGCTCTGGGGCTCGGGGCGCTGCTCCTGCTCATGGGCGCGATGCTGGTCGGCGTGGCCCGGCCGCGGGACGGGGGCACTGCCTCCTGACCTGAGCGCGACACGGCGCGGGCCCCGGATCTCCCGGGACCCGCGCCGTTCGCTGCGTAGAGTGACCGGAGCACGAGCTGCCGCCCGGTCGGGCGGCACTCCGACCCCCGACGCCCGATGGTGATGCCCGCCGTGATCCGCCTGCAGAACGTCACCAAGATCTACCCGAACCAGACCCGGCCGGCGCTCAACGACGTCACCGTGGAGATCGGCAAGGGCGAGTTCGTGTTCCTCGTCGGGCAGTCCGGCTCCGGCAAGTCGACCTTCCTGCGGCTGGTGCTCAAGGAGGAGCGAGCGAGCAGCGGCCAGGTGCACGTGGCCGGCAAGGACCTCGCCCGGTTGTCGAGCTGGAAGGTCCCGGCGTTGCGTCGGCAGGTCGGCACGGTCTTCCAGGACTTCCGGCTGCTGCCCAACAAGACCGTGTCCGAGAACGTCGCCTTCGCCCTCGAGGTGATCGGCCGACCGCGCCAGCAGATCGTCAAGGTCGTGCCGGAGGTGCTCGACCTGGTCGGGCTCAAGGGCAAGGAGGGCCGCCGGCCGGACGAGCTCTCGGGTGGCGAGCAGCAGCGGGTGGCGATCGCCCGCGCGTTCGTCAACCGGCCGATGATCCTCATCGCGGACGAGCCCACGGGCAACCTCGACCCTCTGACGAGCGTCGGCATCATGCGGCTGCTCGACCGGATCAACCGCACCGGCACCACCGTCGTGATGGCCACGCACGACGACGACATCGTCGACCAGATGCGCCGGCGGGTCATCGAGCTCGAGTCCGGCCGGCTCGTCCGGGACCAGTCCCGTGGCGTCTACGGCTACTCGCACTGACCACCCACACGAACGGCGGACCACAGCATGCGCGCGAGCTTCATCGTCAACGAGATCGGCATCGGACTTCGCCGGAACCTCACGATGACGATCGCCATGATCGTCACGACCGCCGTGTCGCTGGGCTTCCTCGGCACCGCGGTGCTGTTCAACCAGCAGGTCAGTGTCATGAAGGACTTCTGGTACGACAAGGTCGAGGTGTCGATCTTCCTCTGCGGTCCCGACCCGGCCGAGGGCACCGCCGGGTCCTGCGCCGGCGGCGAGGTCACCCAGGACCAGCGTGACTCGATCAGCGCCGACCTGGCGTCCATGCCGGAGGTCGAGAGGGTCTACTACGAGTCCAAGCAGCAGGCGTTCACGCACTTCAAGCAGCAGTTCAAGAACTCCGCGATCGTCGACAACGTCACGCCGGACCAGATGCCGGAGTCGTACCGCGTCAAGCTCGCCGACCCCGAGCAGTTCCCGATCATCGCCAGTGCCTTCGCCGGCCGTCCCGGCGTCGACGAGGTGCAGGACCAGAAGGCGCTTCTGGAGAAGTTCTTCAAGGTCCTCAACTGGGTCCAGTGGTTCGCAACCGGGTTGGCGTTGCTCATGATCGTGGTCTCGGTGACCCTGATCGTGAACACCATCCGGGTGGCCGCCTTCAGCAGACGCCGGGAGACCGGGATCATGAAGCTCGTCGGTGCGTCCAACTTCTCCATCCAGCTCCCGTTCCTGCTGGAGGGCGCGATCTCCGGGCTCCTGGGGGCGCTTCTGGCCAGCGGGTCGTTCGTGCTCATCAAGTCGGTCCTGGTGGACAAGCTGCTGGCGCCGAACTTCCCGATCGCCCGCTTCATCGGCTGGGACGCGGTCTGGCTGAGCAGCGGCATCGCGATCGCGGCCGGGGTCGTCCTGGCCGGGCTCGCGTCGTTCTTCGCCCTGTTCAAGTACCTCCGCGTCTGAGCGGCGCCGCGCCGTGGGCCGCGGCCCCACCGGTGCTCCGGACGGGCGATCCCGGCCGGGTTGGCGTGGCGTGGCGGCGACCTGCCCGGTTTGTGCCCCGCGATGTCCTAGGCTCACCATCGGTCAGTCTGGTCCCACCAGTCACACGCGTCCCACCCGGGACGGACCGAGATCTGTCGAAATCGTCCGCTCCGGGGCCTCAGCCCGGGCCCGGACGAGCCGATAGAGACCGAAGACCGTGCCGTCGACCGACCGGAGCCCTTTTACCGTGCGAGCCCGTCGCCTGCTGGCCCTCGCTGCCTGGCTGTCCGTCCCGGCGCTCGTGCTCGGGCTGCTCTCGCCTGCGCACGCGGCCGACGAGCGGCACCGGAAGGGTCAGATCGACACCGCGCTGAAGAACCTCCGGGGCGACCTGGACGAGACCTCGGCCGAGCTCCGTCGCGCCGGCGCAGCCCTGGACCGGGCCGAGGGCAAGCTCCCGGCGGCCCGGGCCCGGGTCGCGCGGGTGCACGGCCAGCTCGTCGCCGCCCAGGAGCGGGACCGGATCCTCGGGGCGAAGCTGGACGCGGCCAAGGCCGAGGTCCGCGACGCCAAGGCCAAGATCACCGCGACCCTGGACAACATCGCCAACAGCCAGGCCCTCATCGGCCGGATCGCCCGCTCGTCCTACCAGTCCGGCGGGATGGGTGAGCTGGCTGTCGTGCTGCAGTCGGAGAGCCCGGACGAGTTCGCGACCCGCCTGGTCCTCGTCCAGAACGCGCTGCGCTCGGAGGGGAACGTGCTGGGCGGCCTGGCCGAGGCCCGGGCCGACCTCGCCGCGCAGCGGGCCACGCTTGTGGCCAAGCGCAAGCAGCTCGCCGGGATGAAGCGGGAGCAGGAGGCGCTGGTCCGGCGGATCCAGGGGCTGCAGGCGGAGGCGCTGGACGCGCAGCACGCCGTCGAGTCGCTGATCGCCGAGCGCGAGAGCGCCGTGGCCGCGATCGAACGGGAGAAGCGGGCCGAGGAGTCGCGCTACGCCCAGATGCGCGCCGAGTCGGCCCGGCTCGGCCGGATCCTGCAGCGTCGCCAGGCGGCTGCCCGCCGCGCGGCGTCCCGCCGAGCGTCGTACTCCGGTGGCGGTGGCGGCGGCACGCTGTCCTACCCGGTGCAGGCGCCCGTCACCTCCCCGTACGGCATGCGGGTGCACCCGGTGACCGGCATCTACAAGCTGCACGACGGCACCGACTTCGGGGTGGGTTGTGGCACCCCCGTGCATGCGGCTGCCTCCGGGACCGTCATCCAGGCCGCGCTCACTGTCGGCTACGGCAACCAGCTCGTCATCGACCACGGCGTGATACGCGGCGTCGGGCTGGCGACAAGCTACAACCACCTGATGCGCTTCACCGCCGGTTACGGCTCGCATGTCAGCCGCGGCGAGGTCATCGGCTACAGCGGCGGCGGCGAGGGCATGTACGGCGCCGGCTACTCGACCGGTTGCCACCTGCACTTCATGGTCTACGTCAACGGCGGCACCAGCAACCCGATGGGTTGGCTCTAGGCCCGGGCCGATGCGCCCCCCCGGTCCTAGACTTCTGCGGTGATCGCCGGAGGCCGGGTGCTGCGCGTCACCGCGCTCGTCGCCGTGGCGGCGGTCGCGTTCGTCGGCGGCGTGGTGACCGGTGTCGTGGGCGGGGACGACCCGCCTCCGCCCTCCAGGAGCCCCGGTGTCATCGACGAGGCCGCCGACCGCATCGTGAGCCGGGCCGCCCGGCCGGTCGACCGGGACGCTCTCGAGCGGGCCGCCGTCGAGGGCATGCTGCGCGCGCTCGGCGACCGCTGGTCCACCTACTACGGCAGGTCCGAGTTCAGCTCGTTCCAGTCCGCGCTCGAGGGGCACTGGTCCGGGGTCGGGCTCTGGCTGCGCGGCGCCGCCGCCGGGCCGGGCGGGCGCGGCGTCGAGGTCGGCAGCGTGCAGCCGGGGTCGCCCGCGGAGACGGCTGGGGTGCTGGCCGGAGACGTCGTCCTCCGGGTCGGCGCACGCGACGTGTCGTCGGCCGACGTCGCCCGGGTCGCCCGGCTGCTCAGGGGCCCGGCGGGGAGCGAGATCGCCGTCGCCCTGCGGCGGGGGTCCGCGACCCGCACCGTGACCCTGACGCGCACCACGTTCGCCGACGCGGACGTCACGGTGGAGCGGCTGGCCGGCGGCATCTCGCGGATCGCCGTCACGGCCTTCACCCGCGGGGTGGGCCGGGACGTGTCCCGGGCCATGGCCGCCGAGACCGCTCGGCGGCCGCGCGGAGTCGTCCTGGACCTGCGCGACGACCCCGGGGGGTTGCTGGACGAGGCGGTCTCGGTGGCGTCGGTGTTCCTGGACGGCGGCCCGGTGGTCTCGTACGAGCGGCGCGGCGCGAAGCCCCGTACCCTCGAGGCGTTCGAGGGCGGGGACACCGCCACACCGCTCGTCGTCCTCGTGAACCCGTCCACCGCCAGCGCTGCCGAGGTCGTCGCGGGCGCGCTGCAGGACCGCAACCGTGCCGTCGTCGTCGGCACCCGCACCTATGGGAAGGGCTCCGTGCAGGAACCGTCCACGCTGTCCGACGGCTCGGCCCTCGAGCTGACCGTCGGCCGCTACCTGACGCCGTCCGGGCGCAGCCTCGAGGGCGTGGGCATCGAGCCCGACGTCCTCGTGCCCCCGGGGGCCGCGCCCGAGGTCGCCGAGCGCAGGGCGATCGCCGTGCTCACCGGCCTTGTCGCCGCGCTCGGCCCCGCGCTGGCCGACCGGGGACGTGGATGACCCCCCCACGACAGCGCGCGCTGCGCCCGCCGTTCCGCGGGGACCCCGACTGATGCCGCGCGAGCAGGGACGCAAGGTGGTGGCGCAGAACCGCAAGGCCCGCCACGACTACCACATCGACGACGTCTACGAGGCCGGCCTGGTGCTGACCGGGACCGAGGTGAAGTCGCTGCGGGCCGGGCACGCCAACCTCGTCGACGGATACGCCCACATCCGCGACGGCGAGATGTGGCTGGCCGGTGTGCACATCCCGGAGTACACCGAGGGCACCTGGACCAACCACGAGCCCCGGCGCGAGCGCAAGCTGCTGCTGCACCGCGCCGAGATCCTCCGACTGATCGGCAAGACCAAGGAGGGCGGCGTGACCCTGATCCCGATGGCGCTCTACTTCAAGGACGGTCGCGCCAAGATCGAGATCGCGCTGGCCCGCGGCAAGCGCAGCTACGACAAGCGGCAGGCCCTGGCCGAGAAGCAGTCCAAACGGGAGATGCAGCGGGCCCTGTCCCGTCGCAGCAGCGGCAAGGACGCGTAGTGCGCCGGCTGGCCGCCGCGGTCGCGCTCGTCGGGTGGCTGCTGCTCGTGGCCGGGGGCCCGG
This sequence comes from uncultured Actinomycetota bacterium, assembly GCA_963726615.1. Lineage (GTDB taxonomy): Bacteria > Actinomycetota > Actinomycetes > JACCUZ01 > JACCUZ01 > CAWDZK01. The sequence goes on from CAVSCX010000010.1 coordinate 361,773, forward strand.
CCCACGCGGACGTCGGCGAGCGCATCACGTCGTACGACGTCACGCTGACCGTGAACGCCGATGGCAGCCTTGTGGTGCTCGAGGCGATCGGCTACGACTTCGGAGCCAACGAGCGGCACGGCATCCTCCGCACCATCCCGACCCGGGTGCCGTACGACGACGACAACGACAGGGTCTACGACCTGTCCGAGGTCGCGGTGCTGAGCCCGAGCGGAGCCCCTGACGACGTCGAGCGCAGCACCACCGGCGGCACCACCACCCTGCGGATCGGTGACCCGGACCGGACCGTCAGCGGCCGGCAGGACTACCGCATCACCTACACCGTCAGCGGCGCCCTCAACGCGTTCCCGGACCACGCCGAGCTCTACTGGAACGCCATCGGCGCCCAGTGGGACGTGCCGATCGGGTCCGCCTCGGTGGCCGTCGTCACCCCGCAGCCGGCCACCCAGCAGGCCTGCTTCGCCGGGCCGTTCGGCAGCGGACTGCCCTGCGGCGGTGCGGCTGCCGACGGGGACCGCGTGACGTTCGCCCAGCCGGCCGGGCTGGCGCCGTACGAGGCGCTGACGGTCGTCGTCGGGCTGCCGACGGACGCGGTCACCGCGACCGGACCGCACCTCGAGGAGCGCTACACCCTGCGACGGGCCCTGACCCCGACGCCGCTGACCGGGACCCTCGCGGGACTGCTGCTCGTCCCCGGCCTCGCGGGGGTCGGCTGGCTGGTGAGCACCCGCGGCCGGGACCGTCGCTTCGTCGGTCAGACGCCCGGGCTCGCGCCGGTGGGCGGCGGCCCGGACGAGCCGGTGCCGCTGGTGAACCGGGGGGCGGTCGCGGTGCAGTTCCAGCCGCCGGCCGGTCTGCGTCCGGGGCAGATCGGCACCCTGCTGGACGAGGAGGCCAACGTCGTCGACGTCACGGCCACGATCGTCGACCTGGCCGTCCGGGGACACCTGCGCATCGTCGAGCTGGAGCGACCGCACTGGTTCTCGTCGCGGGACTGGCAGCTGGAGAAGCTCTCCGGTGGCGCGGGGGAGCTGATGGCCTATGAACGCAAGCTCTACGACGGCCTGTTCGAGTCCGGCGACCAGGTGCTGCTCTCGGCGCTGAAGAAGAAGTTCGCGGCGCGGATGTCGGCGGTGCAGACCGCGCTCTACCAGGACGTCACCGACGCGGGCTGGTTCCGCGGCCGGCCGGACAAGGTGCGCAACGGCTGGCGGGTCCTCGCCTTCGTCCTCGCAGGTGGCGGGGGGTGGCTCTCGTTCTTCCTGGCCCAGCGGCTGCACTGGGCGCCGGTGGGCATCGCGATCACCCTGGTGGGCGTCGCACTGCTGGTCGTGGCCGGCCGGATGCCGGCGCGGACCGCCAAGGGGTCGGCGGTGCTCGCGCAGGCGCGCGGCTTCCGCGAGTACATCCGCACCGCGGAAGCCGAGCAGCTGCGTTTCGAGGAGGGGGCGGACATCTTCAGCCGCTACCTGCCGTACGCAGTGATCTTCGGCGAGACCGAGCGGTGGGTCCGGGTCTTCGGTCCGCTGGCGGCCGCGGCCGGCACGGCGGGCACGGTCGGCTGGTACAGCGGGCCGAACGGCTGGGACCCGACCCACTTCGGCGAGTCGATGTCCGGGTTCACCTCCACCGCGTCCAGCTCGCTCGCGGCCGCGACCCAGTCGTCGTCCGGCGGGTCGGGGTTCTCCGGCGGCTCGTCCGGCGGCGGCGGGGGCGGCGGGGGCGGCGGCTCCTGGTGACGGCAGCCGCCAGTCGCTAGCCCCCCGCGGGCTGGAACGTGTCGGCCGCGACCTGGAGGACCTGCTGGGTCTGCTCCGAGGACCACTCGGAGTCCGGTGTCGAGTAGTAGAGCGCGTAGCCGTGGGTGTCGTCGGTGACGAACCCGCGGTTGCGCACGTGGATTGTCGCGCCGTTCTCGACGAAGGTGAACTCCCAGTCGGCGGCGCTCCAGCCGCGGTAGTCGACCGCCTCGATGCCGATGCGCTGGTAGCTGCCCAGCCGCTTGCTGACCGACTTCTCCTGCTTCTCCCAGTCGGCCTTGGGGTCGTCCTTCGGCTTGTCGGTCTGGTCGATCCGCAGGAACGACGCGCCGTCGGGTGAGGAGATGTCGACGGCGGTCTTGCTCTGTTGCTGCGCGGACCACCCGTCCGGAACGGCGACCGAGAAGCCGCTCGCGTCCTCGTACCGCTGGTAGCCGTCCGGCACCCCGTCGGACGCCGGGGAGGCCGGCTTGGGGCTCGACGTCTTCGGCGCCGTCGGGGACCCCGCCGGACTGCTCGCCTTGGTGGAGCCGGAGGTCGACGGCTCGGGCTTCGAGGTCGGCCCGGTCGCGCCCGGGTCGCCGTCCTGGGTGACGACGAGCGCCACCAGGCCGCCGATCAGGAGCACCGCGAGCAGCAACGCCGCGCCGAGCAGGCCGCGGCGCGGACCCCGCCCGGCCGGGCCGGTGACGTAGGTGCCCGGCGGCGGCTCGTCCCGCCGGATCGCCGAGGCCGGAACCGCCGCGGTGCCGTCGGCGGGCTCGACCGGGACGGTGGGGGCCACCGCCGCGCCCCCGGAACGGTCGGCCGCGGCCTGCCGGAGCAGCGCGCGCGTCGGCTCGATGCCGGTGCGGTCCGCCGGGTCCTTGGCCATCAGCCCCTTGACCGCCTCGGCCAGCGGGCCGCCCGCCGACAGCGGGGGGACCGGGTCAGAGATCACTGCGGTCAGTGTGCCGAGGGCGTTGTCCGACTCGAACGGTGGCCGCCCCTCGGCGGCCGCGAACAAGGTCGCGCCCAGCGACCACAGGTCGCTCTCCGGGCCGAAGGCCCGTCCCCGGGCCCGCTCCGGCGGCATGTAGGCGGGGGAGCCGAGGACGACCCCGGTGGAGGTGAGCGCGGGGTCGCCCGCCGTCGTCGCGATACCGAAGTCGGTGAGCACGGCCCGGCCCTCTTCGGTGACGAGCACGTTGCTCGGCTTCACGTCGCGGTGGACCACACCCTGCGCGTGCGCGGCCTCGAGAGCGCTCAGCACGTCCAGCCCGACCTCGGCCACCCGGTGGGGCGGGAGGGCCCCGGCGTCCCGCATGAGCTCGGCCAGCGTGCGCGTGGACAGCAGCTCCATCACGATCCAGGGCCGGTCGTCCTCCTCCACCACGTCGTAGGTCGTGACCACGTTGGGGTGGCTCAGACGCGCCGTGGCCCGGGCCTCGCGCATGGTGCGTTCACGCAGCCCGGCCAGCTCGTCCCGGCCCAGCTCCGGCGGGAAGCGGACCTCCTTGACCGCCACCTGGCGGTTCAGGACGTCGTCGTGCGCCTCCCAGACGGTGCCCATGCCGCCCTGTCCGATGGAGCGGACGAGGCGGTAGCGCCCGCTGAGGAGGCGCTGGTCGTCGGTCGTGTTCATCCGCGCGTCTGTACCCAGCCTGCGCCGGGCGATGCACGCCGGCGGGTGACTCGTTCCCATTGGCCGTGCGGCGGCAAGCCTCGTAGACTGGCGGGACAACTGCACAGGGGGTGAATGGTCTCGACTTCGGCTGTGAAGTCAGGGGAAGCGGGCCGAGGATGGCTGGGACGATCTCGCAAACCATTCCCAGCACACCAACAAGCGCCGATTCCAATCAGCGCGCCTTCGCCCTCGCTGCCTAAGTAGCGAGAGCAGGCTGTCAGCCCGGGACTGCCTTCGGCCCGGATCCTGGCATCAGCAAGAAGGCTCAACTGCGCGACCCGGCCGCGGGGTCGCGCAGGACACCTCACAGCGGCTGGGCCTGTCAGCAGCTTGCCTGCGTGACTGCTGGGGCCGAGAAACGCGATTGCAGGCTGCGCCCGGAGAAGCCCTTTCTCTGCACCGAAGGACGCGGGTTCGATTCCCGCCACCTCCACCGACCCACTGAGGCGGTTCTGCCTCCCGGGCTGCGCGGCCTCGGGCAGCGCGAGCGCCCGGTGCCGACCCCGGCACCGGGCCGCCCTCGACCTCTCAGCCCCAGTCGCTGCCGCGCGCGCGGACGCCGTCCTGACTGAAGATCTTCTTCTGATGGGTGCCGTCCGGGTGCATCTTCCAGAGACCGGACGCGCCTGTCACGTTGTCCTGAAGGCGGTAGACGATCCACCGCCCGTCCGGCGAGTACGAGCCCGCGAAGGCGCTCATCCGGCCGCCGGTGAAGTGCGTGAGCATCGTCACCCCGGTGCCGTCGGCACCGACCGTGCCGATGTTGGCGGTGAGAACACCCGTGACGGGGTCGGCGTTGGCGTCACGGGTGAAGACCAGCCGACGGCTGTCGGGGGACCAGGCGTGCTTGATGGCGATGTCCCAGGACGGCGGCAGGAGGTCGCGCTGGCGTCGGCCGTCAGCGTTCGCGACCGTCAGCGCCTGCTGGAACTCCACGCCGTGGTCCACGCGCACGAAGGACACCTGGCGACCGTCGGGTGAGACGTTGGGGTCCGTGTGTCCGTCGGGTGCCGCCGACGTGACCCGCCGCTCGCGCCCGCCGCCGGTCAGCTGCGAGAACAGCGAGTCGTCATCGGCACAGTCGTACCTCTCGTAGAGGATCCGACGGCCATCCGCGCTGAAGACCGGCTGACCCTGGAAGCACCCGGAGGCGGGCAACGTCCGCAGGTTCCTGCCGTCAGCGCCGATGACCGCGACAAGACCGGCGTCCGGCGTACCCCACTCGAAAGTGATCGAGCGGCCGTCGGGCGACCAGTCGGGGTTCACCGCCTCACCGTCGACGTTGGTCAGCTGTGTCAGGTGCGAGCCGTCGGGCCTGATCGTCCACAACTGCGTGCCGTCGCCGGTCTCGGCCCCGAAGACGATTCTTCCCGCGCGATGGCGGTGCTCGTCGTCGGCAGACGCGACTGCCGGTGGCGCCAGCAGAGCCACGACGGCCAGCGTGGCCGCGGATGCCGCAAGACGTGCGCTCATGGCGGATCTCCCTCCGTCCGTGGCGCACCCTCCGGTCGGCGGGTGCGCGTCCCCCGACGGTGCGCTCGATCGCACCAGCCGCCATCGGGGAAAGCCCTTACCGGTCCGCCTCGTGCCCGAGGGGCTTCCCTCGGCGCCGTCGAGCTCGCCGCCGGCGTGACTGCTCCAGCTCGGTCATGCGCCAGCCGAGCTGTCACATCCCGGTTCCACGTCCGAGAACATGCCACCGACCAACGAGCCGACCAGCCAACCGACCGAAGGTCGCGCGGGTGCCCGGGCGGCCCTGCCTCGGCCTTCCCCTCGCCCCTAGGTTGTGCGGATGGATCTCGAGTTCAGGGGCGAGGTGTGGTTCTGGCGGGGCCCGTCGCCGTACCACTTCGTCACGGTGCCCGAGCGGGAGAGCGCCGCGCTCGGCGAGCTCTCGGCCGAGGTCACGTACGGCTGGGGGATGATCCCCGTCGCGGCCCGGATCGGGTCGACCCGGTGGACGACCTCACTGTTCCCCAAGGACGGTGGCTACATCGTGCCGCTGAAGGACAAGGTCCGCGATGCCGAGCAGCTCGATGTCGGCGACGCGGTGACGCTGCACCTCGTCGTCGACGTCTGAACCCGCCGGCCCGCACAGAGGCCGCCGGCCGGCGGCTCAGGGACCGCCCCCGCGATGCCGACATTGCGTGACGTGACCTCCGCTCGCCCGACGGCCGAGGAGCCGACGCGACCAGGGAAGCCCGGCTGGTACTGGGACCCCTGGGAGCTGCCGCACAACCTGGAGCTGCGCGACCGGTGGCGCCGGCAGGTCATCATCACCGGCCCGGACAACTTCCTGCTGCGCCGCTGGGACGGTCAGATGTGGACCTCGGAGACGCTCGGCGACTATCAGCTGGTCCGGGGCGGGATGCCGCACTTCTTCGGCCCGACCACACGGATCCGCCCGCTGACGCCGGAGCAGGGTGCCCGCAACCTGAAGATCTGGGCGGTGCTGATGGCGCTCAGCTGCCTGGGCTGGGTCGCCGCGATGCTGCTCGGCTGAGGCCTGTCACCCGCGGTCAGCGGACCAGCTTGGGCAGGACCTCGCGGCCGAAGACCTCGATCCACTCGGGCTGGTTGCGGCCGACGTTGTGCAGGTACACCCGGTCGAAGCCGAGGTCGACGAACTTCTGGATGTGCGCCCTATGGACGTCGGGGTCGGCCGAGATGACCATCCGGCCCTCGAAGTCCTCGGGCCGGACGAGGGCGGCCATCGCCGCGAAGTCGTGCGGCGAGCGGATGTCGGCCTTGGCGAACTTCATGCCGCCGTTGGGCCACTCGGTCATCGCGTTGGCCAGCGCCTGCTCGTCGGTACTCGGCCCAGGACAGGTGCAGCTGCAGCACCTTCGGCATCGTGTCGGGGTCCTTACCGGCCTCGCGGGCGCCCTCGGCGAACTTGTCGAACAGGCCGCCGATCTTCGAGAGCGGAGCCCCGACGGTGATGATGCCGTCGGCGTGCTTCCCGGTCCGCTTCGCGTTGACCGGTCCGGCAGTGGCGACAAGCACCGGCGGGGGAGTGGCGGGCATCGTCCAGAGCCGGGTCGACTCCAGGGTGAAGAACCGGCCCCGGTGCTTGACGTCCTTGCCGGCGACGGATGCGCCGAACAGCTTGGTGATGACGTCGATCGCCTCGAACATCCGCAGCGACCGCTCGGCGGCCTCCGGCCAGTAGCCGCCGATCACGTGCTCGTTGAGCGCCTCGCCGGCACCGACGCCGAGCCAGTGCCGGCCGGGGTACATGGCCTCCAGGGTCGCCGAGGCCTGCGCGACGACGGCCGGGTGGAACCGGAACGACGGGCAGGTGACGCCGGGACCGAGGTCCCCGGTCGTCCGCTCGCCCACCGCGGCGAGCACGTTCCACACGAAGGACGACTGGCCCTGCTGGGGCACCCAGGGCTGGAAGTGGTCGGCCGCCATGCAGCCGGAGAACCCGTGCTGCTCGGCCAGCGCCGTGAGCTCGACCGCCTCCCGGGGCCCGAACTGCTCGAGCATCGCGGCGTAGCCCACCGTCAGTCCCGCCATGCGTCGATCCTTGCACCCCTCGACGGCCGGCCTGGGCTGGCCTAGCGTCGGGACTGGCCGGCCAGTGCGGTCAGCCAGGGAGAAGGTGCCCCATGTTCGTCCAGGTGATCGAGGGCTCTACCAGTGACGCTGCAGCAGTCCGGGCCGCGTTCCAGCGCTGGGTCGACGAGCTGGCGCCGGGTGCGAACGGCTGGCTCGGGACGACGGCCGGCGTGACGACCGACGGTCGGGTGGTGGCCGTTGCGCGCTTCGACTCGGAGGAGTCCGCCCGCCGCAACAGCGACCGGGCCGAGCAGGGCGAGTGGTGGGCGGAGACGGCGAAGCTGCTCGACGGCGAGGCGTCCTTCCGGGACAGCACCAGGGTCCTCGTCGACGTACGCGGGGACCCGGACCAGGCCGGGTTCGTCCAGGTCATGCAGGGAGGCAGCACCGACCCCGAACGCGCGTGGAAGCTGATGGAGGAGGACGACACCGACTGGTCGGCCTTCCGCCCCGACATCCTCGGCAGTCTCAGTCTCGGGCACGCCGATGGCGGCTGGACGATGGTCAACTACTTCACCTCGGAAGCAGCAGCCCGCGAGGGCGAGCAGAAGGATGCTCCGCCCGAGCTGCAGCGGCAGATGGAGGAGCTGATGTCCCTCAGCAACGGCGAGCCGGAGTTCATCGACCTGCCGGAGCCGTGGTTCTGGTCGCCGCGCTGACCCCGTCAGGCGTTGACCGGAGGCGCCCAGGACGGCCGGTCGATCAGGCAGAACGGGTGTCCGGCGGGGTCGGCGTAGACGTCCGCGTCGTCGTCCGGGGCCGAGAGCCGCGTGGCTCCGAGCTGTTCGACCGATGCCCGGGCGGACCGCCTGTCGTCAACCATGACGTCGACGTGCCACTGCTGCGGCCGCGCCGGGTCCCCCCAGACCGGTGGCTGATGGTCCGGTGCGAGCTGGAATGCGAGCCCGGACGCTCGGTCCGAGACGGCCACCACGACCCAGTCGTCCGAGTCGTACGTGATGGGTGCGCCGAGCAGCGCCGACCAGAACGCCGCCACGGCGCGTGGGTCCCTGCAGTCGAGCACCGCGTGGTGCAGCCGCCCGACGGGCACGCCCTTCACGACCAGAAGGTGTCGTGCCGCAGGAAGAACTCCTCGCGGTCCGCTTCGGTCATGTCCTTCGCGGTCGCGACCCGCTCGAAGTAGTCCTCCCTGGGCGCTCCAGGGGTGAACAGGATGAGCATCGAGGCGGGCTCGCCGGACTCGTTGCGGAACCCGTGGATGCCGCCCTGCGGCACGAAGAAGAAGTCGCCCGGGCGACCGTCGCGCCAGCCGGTGCCGTCGTGCAGCCGGACCGTGCCGGTGAGCACGTAGAAGGACTCGGTGATGCTGCGATGGAAGTGCGGGTCGGGCCCGCCGCGGCCGGGTCCCATCTCCCAGCGGTAGAGGCCGAGCTGGCCGCCGGTGCCGGCTCCGGTGGCGAGGTAGTGCACCGTCGCCCCGGAGCCGATCTGCAGATCCGGCGGCGTGGCCCCGGGTCGGTAGCGGCCGCTCGGCTCTCCCGGTCCCGCGTACACGGAGTCCGGGTACGGCAGGTAGGACATGACTCCTCCTCGGGCCGGGGCGCCGATCAGTCTGCCCCGCTCAGGCGGCGGTGAGAACCCTCGCAAGTGCTGTTCGAGGTGGCTCGGTGATGTCGGCTGTGCGCCGGGCAGGGGGTGGTAGCCGGCCTGACTAGGAGGGGGACACCGCGACGACGGCGGCCCGCCGGGGGTCGGCGGCACCCTCGAGCCCGCCGTCGGCCCGCAGCAGGGCCGCACCCACCCCGCCGAAGTACATCGACCACGGGTGGTGGCGGCGGACCGGCAGGCCGAGCTCCGGCAGCGGCAGGTCCTCCTCGGCCTCGACCCGGACGGAACCGGCCTCGACGTCGTCGCCGTCGTCGAGGTGGTGCACGTGCAGCCGCGGCCTGTCCACAGCGTCCTGCAGGCCCGCGCCGCCGTGCGCCACCGAGGCAAGCACCTGCAGCAGGGCGGTAGTGATCCGGTCGGCTCCCGGGCTGCCCAGCGCCAGGACCGCGCCGTCGTCGCCCCGGCCGACGGTCGGCGCCATGTTGCTCGCCAGCCGGTCACCTGGCGCCAGCGCCGACGTGCGGTTCAGCTCCCGCTCACCGAGGCAGTTGTTGAGCCACAGACCGGTGCCCGGCACGGTCGCGCCGGAGCCGTATCCGTACGACGTGGTGATCGCGCAGGCGGTGCCGGCGGCATCGACGGCCGAGACGTGCGCTGTGCTCGGCGAGGCCGCAGCCGGTGTCCAGCCGACCTCGGCGAGCAGACCGAGCGCCGCGCCCGACCGGTCGTCTGCCACGTCCAGCCGGTCCCGTCGCGCGGTGAGGACGCGCTGCTGCACGGCGACAAGGTGCGCGACGTCGTCCTTGCTCCAGGCGCCGGCCGGTCGCTCGCCGAGGAGCACCAGCATCGCGGCCAGCACCGGCCCGCCGATCGCCGGCGGTGGGTTGGTCCGGAGGTCCCAGCGACCGGCCCGGACCGCGAGGGCGTCGCGCACGACCGGCCGGTAGCCGGCCAGGTCGGCGCGGCCGACCAGACCGCCGCGGTCCGCCATGTCCGTCGTGACGGCGTCGGCCAGGGCGCCGTCCTGCAGGGTCCGCGCGCCCTCCTCGGCGATGAGCCGCACCGTCGCCCCGAGGCCGTCGATGACCATCCGGTCGCCCGGTGCGAGCCAGCGGCCGTCCGGGTGCTGCAGCGCACGGACCGTCTCGGGGTCCCAGCCGAAGGCGGTGTCCCGGACGTACGGCAGGTAGTAGCCCGAGGCCGATCCGAGGACGAAGCCGTCGCGGGCGGCTTCGGCGGCGGGCCGCACGACCTCGGCCCACGGGAGGACGCCGTAGCGCGACTGGGCGAGGTCCAGGGCGGCCAGCGCGCCGGGCACGGCGACGGAGCCGAGACCGACGGACATGGTGACGCCCCCGCCGTACGCGGTGCGTACGTCGCGGACGTCTACCGGTCGGCGAGGCGGTCCGCCCAGCCCCGGCATGCTGACCCAGCCGTCGACGGTGACCGCGTCCCGGGCGTCGGTCGGCCAGACGGTCACGAAAGCCCCCCCGCCGAGGGACACGATGCCCGGCTCGGTGACCATCGCGACAAGCGCCGCGGCAACGGCCGCGTCGACGGCGCCGCCGCCCTCGGCGGCCACCCGGCGGCCCGCCTCGGCGGCGGCCGCGTTGGGCGCCGCCACTGCCGCCCTGGTCACCCGCGCCATTGTGCCCAAGTCCCGGGTCGCAGACGGCGACGGCGGGATCGAGCCCTCCCCGGGATCGACCCCGCCGCCGGACGGGTGGATGCCGTCAGACAGCTGCGGCGGCCATCTCCTCCTCGGTCGGCACGTCCTGCTTGCGGGCGTTGATGAACACCAGCGCCACCACCAGCGCGCCGGCGAGCAGCACCGCGCCCCAGAAGAAGGCGACGTGGTAGCCGTGGATCAGCGCGAACGGCGTGATCTTCTCGGCGTCCGCCGGGTTGCGCAGGTTGTCGGCGAAGTAGCTGGTGACCGCGCCGGCGAACAGCGTGTTGAGCAGCGCCGTGCCGAGCGAGCCGCCGATCTGCTGCGAGGTGTTGAGCACCGCGCTCGCCACCCCGGCGTCGTGGTGGCCGACCCCGATCAGGGCCGTGCTCGACGCCGGGATGAACACCCCGGCCATGCCGATGCTCATCAGCATCTCGGCCGGCAGGACATGCGACCAGTACGAGGTGTCCGCCGTGATCTGCGTGAGCAGCAGCATGCCGGTCACCGCCATGGCCAGCCCCGGCACCATGATCGGTCGCGGGCCGAACCTGGGCAGCAGCTGCGCCACCACACCCGCGGTGAGGATGATGCCGACGCTGAACGGCAGGAACGCGAAGCCCGCCTTCAGGGGGCTGTAGCCGAGGTTGATCTGGAAGTAGTAGGTGAGGAACAGGAACATGGCGAACAGCCCCGCGCCGACGAGCAGGAAGGTCAGGTAGGAGCCGCCGCGGTTGCGGTCGAGCACGACCCGCATCGGCAGCATCGGGTTCTTGGCGCGGGTCTCCCAGACGACGAACGCCACCAGGAGGACGACGGCGACCGAGAGGAACGTGAGCGTCGAGGGGGCCGTCCAGCCCTGCACGGCGGTGTCGTTCGGGATCTCCGGGTTCTTGGCCCGGGCCGCCTCCGTGAACCCGTACACCAGCGAGACGAGGCCGAGCGTGGCCATGAGCACACCGGGGATGTCGTACCTGGTGTCGCCGTGCGCCTTGCTCTCGTGGACGAGCGGCACGGCGAGAGCGGCGACGAGCAGCGCCACGGGCACGTTCACGCCGAGGCACCAGCGCCACGAGGCGTACTCCGTGAGCACGCCGCCGACGATCAGGCCGATCGCGGCGCCACCTCCGGCCAGTGCGCCGAAGACGCCGAACGCCTTGGCGCGCTCCTTGGGGTCGGTGAACGTCACCGTGACGATGGACAGCGCTGCCGGGGCCATCAGCGCGGCGAACCCGCCCTGCAGCGCGCGGGCCGCGAACAGCAGCTCCTGGTTGGGAGCGATGCCGCCGAGGGCCGAGGCGCCGGCGAAGCCGAGGAGGCCGATGATGAACGTGCGCTTGCGGCCGGTGTAGTCGGCGATCCGGCCGCCGAGCAGAAGGAGGCCACCGAACGCCAGCGTGTAGGCGGTCACCATCCACTGCCGGTTGGCATTGGTGATGCCCAGGTCGTCCTGCGCGGACGGCAGGGCGATGTTCACGATCGACGCGTCGAGGACGATCATCAGCTGGGCCGCGGCGAGCACGGCCAGCGCGAGCCAGCGCTTGGGGTCGGGCTCGGCCGGCGAGGCCTTCGCCTCGGCGACGGCCTCGCTGGTGGGGGCGATCGGGTCGGTCACTTGGCTCTCCATCGAACAGGCGGACCGTCTGCTTCGGTCCAGCAGGGGCGGGATGACGTCGTGGGCGACGAAGGCATCGTCCACCGGGGCACCGACAAAACCCGGCGCTCCTCGACAGTGGTCTGGGCTCTGGTTGGGGCTGGTTCGAGGGCCACAACAACGACCCGGCGCCGTTCGTTCCGCCCGGAAGCCTAGAAATCCGGACGGCCTCGCGTCGACGCGTTTTTCCCGGCATGACCCGGCGCTGTGAGTGAGCTCACGTGCCAACCCGCGATGCCGTCGGGCCGGCCGACGGCGCCGGCGCCGGGCCGGGCCCGGCCGGGTCCGGGCGAGCGCCGGCAGGCGGGGCCGGAGCCGTCGGACCACCGCGATTGGGTCCCTTGCCCCTGGGGCAGGCAGAATGTCGGTTCCACCCCTGCCTACCGGGGTGCGTCGTCGAGGTCTGAGAGGTCATCCAGCATGTCGTCTGCTGCCGAGTCGGCCGTCGCTCCCGATGCGGTCCTGGACGCGCTCGAGGCCGAGGCCATCCACATCTTCCGGGAGGCCGCGGGTGCCTTCCGCCGGCCGGTGATGCTGTACAGCATCGGCAAGGACTCCTCGGTCCTTCTGCACCTGGCCGTCAAGGCCTTCGCCCCCGGCAAGGTGCCGTTCCCGATCCTGCACATCGACACCACGTGGAAGTTCCGCGAGATGATCGAGTTCCGGGACCGGATCGCCCGTGAGCTGGACGTCGAGCTGCTGGTGCACACCAACCAGGAGGGTGTGAAGGAGGGCGTCACACCCTTCACGCACGGGACGCACGAGTACACCCGCATCATGAAGACCGTCGCCCTGCGCGAGGCACTGGACTCCGGGGGCTACGACGCCGCTTTCGGCGGCGCCCGCCGGGACGAGGAGCGCTCGCGCGCCAAGGAGCGGGTGTTCTCGCTGCGCGAGCCCGGTCACCGCTGGGAGCCGCGCAAGCAGCGGCCGGAGTTCTGGCGCACGTCGAACACCCAGCTGGCCGAGGGCCAGACGATGCGGGTGTTCCCCATGTCGAACTGGACCGAGCTCGACGTGTGGCGCTACATCGAGCGGGAGCGCATCGACGTCGTCCCGCTCTACTTCGCGAAGGACCGTCCTGTGGTCGATCGGGACGGTCAGCTGATCATGGTGGACGACGAGCGCTTCCCGCTCCGGGACGGCGAGCAGCCGGAGATGCGCAGCGTGCGCTTCCGCACGCTCGGCTGCTACCCGCTGACCGCCGCGGTCGAGTCCACCGCGGACAACCTCGAGGACCTGCTGGCCGAGATGCTCGTCGACCGCCGCTCCGAGCGGTCCGGACGGCTGATCGACGGCGAAGGCGGCGGCTCCATGGAGAGCAAGAAGACCGAGGGGTACTTCTGATGGCCAGCAGCAAGCCCAGCAGTGAGCGCCTCGACGACGCCGCGCTCGCCGAGCACCCCATCGTGCGGGTGGTCGCCTGTGGCTCGGTGGACGACGGCAAGTCGACGCTGATCGGGCGCCTGCTGGCCGAGACCGAGAGCGTGCCGGACGACATCCTCGACTACGCGCGCAACACCCGCCGCAGCGGCTCGACAATCGCCAAGGGCGAGGTCGACTACTCCATGCTCACCGACGGGCTGGAGGCGGAGCACGCGCAGGGCATCACGATCGACGTCGCCTACCGGCACCTCTACCTGCCGTCCGGCCGTCGGGCGATCATCGCCGACGCCCCCGGCCACGAGCAGTACACGCGGAACATGGCGGTCGCCGCCTCGACCGCCGACGTCGCGATCCTTCTCGTCGACGCCTCGCGCGGCATTCGCCCGCAGACGCACCGGCACCTGACGGTCTGCGCGATCATGGGCGTCCGGACGGTGATCGTTGCCGTCAACAAGATGGACGCGGTCGGCTTCCAGCACGTGGCGTTCGAGGAGTTCGCCGGCGCCGTCCGGTCCGCCGCCGCCCGGTTCGACCTGGAGGACGTCCAGGTCATCCCGGTGAGCGCGCTGACCGGCGACAACGTGATCGAGGCGTCCGCCGAGATGGGCTGGTACCACGGCCCGACGATCCTCCAGGCACTCACGTCCTGGCGGCCCGCCGCGGCGGAGGACCACAAGGCCGCGCCGTTCCGGCTTCCCGTGCAGTACATCGTCCGGGCCGACAACTTCCGCGGGTACGCCGGCACCGTCGTCGCCGGCTCGGTGCACCCGGGCGACAAGGTCGTCGTCAACGCCAAGGGCGCGACGACCACGGTCGAGCGGGTGCTCGTCGCAGGCAAGGACGTCGACGAGGCCGGCGCCGACGAGGCCGTGGTCCTCACGCTGGAGACCGAGACCGACGTGACCCGCGGCGACCTCGTCGTGGCGCCGGCGGAGGGGTTGGCCGAGGACCAGTACCCGAGGCCCGCCACGGCCTTCGCGGCCGACCTCGTCTGGACCGGCGAGGAGGAGCTGCGGCACGGCCGTTCGTACCTCCTGCTGGCCGGTTCGCTGGCGGTTCCCGCGGTGGTGACCGCGATCCGCAACCGTCGTGACGTCGTGTCCGGCGACGAGCTCGCCGCTCGCACCCTGAAGATGAACGACATCGGCCTGGTCGAGATCTCGACCGACACCCCGGTCCCGCTCGACCCCTACCCCCTGAGCCGGGACACCGGTGGCTTCCTGCTCGTCGAGCGCGTGAGCCGGGACACCGTGGCGGCGGGGCTGGTGCGCCACCCGCTGCGTCGTGCGCACAACGTCGTCCCGCACAGCTTCACCGTGGACCGTGAGGCTCGCGCCACCCTGAAGAACCAGCGACCCCGCGTCCTGTGGCTCACCGGCCTGCCCGGCGCGGGCAAGTCCACCATCGCGGACGCGCTGGAGCGCAAGCTGCACGGCCTCGGCCTGCACACCTACGTCCTCGACGGCGACGGCGTGCGCACCGGCCTCAACAAGGACCTCGGCTTCACCCCGGAGGACCGGGCTGAGAACGTCCGGCGGGTCGCCGAGACGGCCAGGCTCATGGCGGACGCCGGCCTCATCGTCATCGTCTCCCTCGTGTCGCCGTTCCGGGGAGACCGTCGCGCTGCGAAGGGCCTGTTCGCCGAGGGCGACTTCCTCGAGGTCTGGGTGGACACCCCGGCCGAGGTCGTCGTCCAGCGGGACCCGAAGGGTCTGTACGCCAAGGCGAAAGCGGGCACCCTGCCGAACATGACCGGTGTCGGCCAGGGCTACGAGCCGCCCGAGCACCCCGACGTCACTGTCGACGGCGCCGGCGAGGTCGACGGGGCTGTGGACCTGCTGCTCGACGCGCTCGAGGTCGGTCACTGAGGGACCCCGCCGCGTCTTCCGGGACCTGGGGATAGGTTCCAGGCCATGGCCGAGCTGGTGTACCGCCCCGTGATCGGGCTGGCGCGCGTGGTGTTCGCCGCGCAAGGGCTGCGCTTCGACATCCGGGGGAGCGAGAACGTGCCGCGTTCCGGCGGGGCGGTGATGGCGATCAACCACATCGGCTACCTGGACTTCACCTACGCCGGGTTCGCCGCGCTGCCGGTCGGGCGGCTCGTCCGGTTCATGGCCAAGCAGGAAGTGTTCTCGCACCGGGTGAGCGGACCGCTGATGCGCGGGATGCACCACATCCCCGTCGACCGCGAGGCCGGCGGTGGCTCCTACCGGGCGGCGGTCGATGCGCTGCGGTCCGGCGAGATCGTGGGCGTCTTCCCGGAGGCGACGATCAGCCGGTCCTTCGAGCTCAAGGACTTCAAGGCAGGTGCCGTCCGGATGGCCGCCGAGGCGGCCGTCCCGGTCCTTCCGGCGGTCATCTGGGGTTCGCAGCGGGTGTGGACCAAGGGGCGACCGAAGCGGATGGGTCGCACCCGCACCCCGATCTCCGTGCACGTCGGCCGGCCGATGGAGGTGGCGCCCGGCAGCGACTACGCCGAGGTGACAGCCGATCTCCGCGTCCGGATGGAACGGCTCCTGCACGAGGCGCAGGAGAAGTACCCCGAGCGGCCGGCCGGACCGGAGGACTCCTGGTGGCTGCCGGCCCGCCTGGGCGGGAGCGCCCCCACACCCGACGAGGCGCTCCAGCTGGACCGGGACGAGCTGCGCGCGCGGCTGGCGGCAGCCAAACGGGCCCGGGACGCCGGCAAACGGGCCCGGGACGCCGGCCGGTCGCGCTAGGGACGTCCCGGACGTCTGGGGCGATAACCTGTCGTGTGTGAGGAGCCCATGACCGAGCTGCGGCTGCCACCGACGACGGACAGCGTCCCCGTGGCCCGCCGGTACGCCCGCGAGCAGCTCGGCTCGAGCGCCGTCGACGTCGACACCGTCGTCCTGCTGGTCTCCGAGGTCGTGACCAATGCGATCCTGCACGCCCGCAGCGACGTCCTGCTCACCATCCTCGACCGCGGCGAGCTGGCCCGTGTCGAGGTGCGCGACTCGTCGCCGCTGCCTCCGCGGGTGCACCGGTTCGCGATCGAGTCGGCGACGGGGCGGGGCCTGCGGCTGCTGGACCAGCTGGCGCGCCGGTGGGGGGCCGAGCAGGCCGGCGAGGGACATGGCAAGGTCGTGTGGTTCGAGGTCGGCTCGCCCGACGAGACCACCTGGGAGTCGTTCGGCGACATCCTGCTCGCCGAGGGGGCGTCGGGTGACCTCTGACGACGTCGAGGCCCGGCCTGCCGGGGCCGATGCCGGGGACGGTGCCCGAACCCGCGAGGTCACCCTGGTCGGCTTCCCGCTCATGCTCGCGGACCGGGCCTCGGCGCACTACGCCGAGGTGCTGCGCGAGATGACCATGCTGGTGGCCACGGGTGCCGCGCCCGTCGGGTCGGTCCCTCACCGGGTCACCGAGCTCGTCGCCGCCCTGGTCGAGCTGCGTGAGCTGATGTCGGGCTTCGACTCGACCAGGGCCGAGGCGATCGCCCGAGGGGAGACGTGCCGGGACATGAGTCTCACCGTCTCGCCGCAGATCGTCGCCATGAGCCGGCAGCTCGATGGCCTGCTGGACGCGGTCGACGACTACTGCCGCTGCGAGATGGTGCTCACCCTCGCCCCGGACCCGGTGGTCGTCACCTACCGACGTTGGTACGTCGACCAGCTGGAGACCCAGCTGGCCGGAGCGCCGCCCGCCGCATGGTCGGGCGCCGCCGGGTGAGCGCGGACCAGGTCGACCTCGCGGACGACGTCACCCCGTCCCAGGTCTTTCCGTCGACGCTGAGCGTCCTGCTCGTCGAGGACGACGAGGGTGACGCGTTCCTCGTGCGCGAGCTCCTGCTGGACGCCGCGGCGCCCGTCGACCTGACGCGGGCGCGCAGTGTCGCGGAGGCGTCGGCGATCCTCCCCGGCCGGGTCGACTGCGTGCTGCTGGACCTCGGCCTGCCCGACGCCACCGGCCTGGAAGCCCTCACCGCCGTGCTGGACCTGGCGCCGAGCATCGCCGTCCTGGTCCTGACCGGCCTGTCCGACGAGCATCGCGGCACCGAGGCCGTCGCTGTCGGGGCCCAGGACTACCTGGTGAAGGGCAGCATCGACGGCCAGCTGCTCATGCGGGCGATCCGGTACGCCGTCGAACGGAAGCGGGCCGACGAGTCGGTCCGCCGGCTGTTCGCCTCCGAGGCGCGCGCGGCGGAGAACTCGCGGCTCGAGCGCGGGCTGCTGCCTGAGCCCCTCCTGCGCACCGGGCGGGTCCGCGTCGTCCCCCGCTACCGTCCCGGCCGGCACCAGTCGCTGCTGGGCGGCGACTTCTACGACGTGATCGAGTGCGCCGACGGGGCGGTGTTCGCGCTGATCGGCGACGTCGCCGGCCACGGCCCGGACGAGGCGGCCCTGGGCGTGTGCCTGCGGATCGCCTGGCGGACGCTGGTCCTCTCCGGCGCCGACCCTGACACGATCCTGAGCGCGATGGACGCCGTGCTGGTGAGCGAAAGAGCCACCGACGAGGTGTTCGCCACCGTCGCCATGACCCGGCTCGACCCGGGTGCGGGGATTCTCCGGGTCTGGCGCGCCGGTCACCCGCTTCCCCTCGTCGTCGAGGGTGGGGTCGCGCATCCCGTTGCCGAGGGTGGTGCCGGCCTCGCGCTCGGCGTCATCGAGGACGCGAGCTGGCCTCCGGTCGACCACCCGGTCGACGGCAGGGGTGCGCTCGTGCTCTTCACCGACGGCCTGATCGAGGGGTACGACGGCCAGGGCCGCGGCGAACGGCTCGGCGAGCCCGGGCTCTACGGCCTCGTCGACGGCGTGCTCGCAGAGGGACTCGACCACGACGAGCTCTGCGACGCGTTGCTCACCCGGGTCCGCGAGCGCAACGGCGGCGAGCTCACCGACGACGTGGCTGTCGTGCTGATCTCCTGGGAAGGTCGATGACCGGGGCCTCGTCCCTCCAGCGAAGGCTGACCGGGCTCTTCGTCGTCACGGGGCTGGTCACGGTGGTGCTCGCGGTCGCCACCGTGTCGTCCCTGCTCCAGCTCAACCGGGCGACCCATGACCGGGTCGACGTCTACGGGCCGGCCCTGCTCGACTCGGAGGCGCTGGCCGGCGCGTACAGCGACCAGGAGACCGGCATCCGGGGCTTCGTGACGGCGCGGGACAGGGACTTCCTGCAGCCCTACGTCGACGGCCGGCGGAGCGAGCGGCGGTCCCTCCGCCACCTCCGGCGGGTCCTGCGCGACCGCCCGGACCTGCTCGGCCTGGTGGGCCCGGTGGAGTCGGCGGCCCGGGCGTGGCGGCAGCAGGTCGCCGCACCGGCGATCGAGCGCGCGGGCAACCGGTCCGGCAGCATCCGGCAGACCCTGGACCAGATCCAGCAGGGCAAGGAGCTGTTCGACCGGATCCGGGCGGCACTCGCG
Organism: uncultured Actinomycetota bacterium; assembly: GCA_963726615.1. Lineage (GTDB taxonomy): Bacteria > Actinomycetota > Actinomycetes > JACCUZ01 > JACCUZ01 > CAWDZK01. Next base: position 380,424 of record CAVSCX010000010.1, read on the forward strand.
GACCTCCAGGCTCCGGTAGGGGTCGAGCGCGCACGGGCTGCCAGCGAGCTTCACGAGGGCCAGCGGCGGCTGCACGGGATCCTGCTGGTGGTCCTGCTCGGCCTGATCACCCTGTCGGTGGCGACCTTCGTCGCCCTGCGCCGGTGGGTCACCCGGCCGCTGGCGCGGCTGGGGGCGGAGGTCGACCTGGTCGAGGGCGGGGACCTCGAGCACCAGGTGGCAGTTCCCGGTGCGCCGCAGGAGATCGGCGTCCTGGCCGGGCAGGTGGACCGGATGCGGTCGCGGGTGGTGGCGAACGCGTCGCTCGCCGAGCGTGCCAGGGCGGAGGCGGCCGAGGCGCGCGCGCTCGTGGAGGAGCAGGCGGTGGACCTGAGGCGCTCCAACACCGAGCTGGAGCAGTTCGCCTACGTCGCCTCGCACGACCTGCAGGAGCCGCTGCGCAAGGTGGCGAGCTTCTGCCAGCTGATCGAACGTCGCTACAAGGGCCAGCTGGACGAGCGGGGCGACCAGTACATCGAGTTCGCCGTCGACGGTGCGAAGCGGATGCAGCAGCTCATCCAGGACCTGTTGATGTTCTCGCGGGTCGGGCGGCGGTCCTCGGGCTTCCAGGAGACCGACCTCGAGCAGGTCTTCACCCAGGCGGTACGGCAGCTGGGCTCGGCGCTCGAGGAGTCCGCGGCTGTCGTCAGCCACGACCCCTTGCCCACGGTCGAGGGGGACCCGAGCCTGCTGGCCCAGCTGTTCCAGAACCTCATCGGCAACGGGGTGAAGTTCCGTGGAGCAGCCCCGCCCAGGGTCCACCTGTCGGCCTCACCCTCGTCGACGCCAGGTGTCTGGGCCTTCGCCTGCACCGACAACGGCATCGGCGTCGAGGCGCAGTACGCCGACAAGATCTTCGTCATCTTCCAGCGGTTGCACGGGCGGGACGCCTATGCGGGCACGGGGATCGGACTGGCCATGTGCAAGAAGATCGTGGAGCACCACGGTGGCCGGATGTGGCTGGACGCGACTCCGCGCGACACGCCGGGCGCGGTGTTCCGCTGGACCCTGCCCGAGCGACAGGCTGACGCCGAGCAGGCGGCCGATGGGCCGTCGTCAGCTGACAACGAGCAGGACGAGCACGGCGAGCAGAGCCGGAGCGAGACCATCAGGACCCGTGAGAAGGAGAGGTCGCCGGATGACGCAACCGTTCGAGGCTGAGCGCGAGATCCAGGTGCTCCTGGTCGAGGACGACCCCGGCGACGTGCTCATGACGCGGGAGGCGTTCGAGGACTACAAGGTCCACAACCAGCTGCACGTCGTCAACGACGGCGAGCAGGCGATGGCGTTCCTGCGCCAGGAGGGGGAGTACGCCGCCCTGCCGCGACCCGACCTGGTGCTGCTCGACCTCAACCTCCCGCGGATGGACGGGCGCCAGGTCCTCGAGGCCATCAAGTCCGATCCCGAGCTGTCCAGCATCCCGGTCGTCGTGCTCACCACGTCCGAGGCCGAGGACGACGTCCTGAGCAGCTACTCGCTGCATGCCAACGCCTACGTCACGAAGCCGGTCGACTTCGAACGCTTCATCAACGTGGTCCGGCAGATCGACGACTTCTTCGTCAGCGTGGTGCGGCTGCCACGCCGCTGAGGGTCCGGGCGGTCAGGTCAGGTGTCGTCGCGGTCCGACGACGTCGTGTCGACGGTCCAGCGCTCGAGCCGTTCCATGCCGAGCAGGACGGCCAGCAGGCCGAACGGGACGAGCAGGGCGAAGAACATCATCTGGTCACCTTCCGCCGCTGGTTCTTGCCTGAGCCGGTGCGGCGAAACCTCCTGTGCCCCCAGTATCGACGTCTGGGACGTCGTCCTTGACGGCGACATGCGGGTGGGGTGACCTGCCTCACACCGGTCTGGGACGATCGGGCCCATGCCGAGCGTGCCGAGCATCTCCTACTCCATCACCGTCCGGCTCGAGGTGCCAGCACGCGGCAACGCCGTGAGCCAGCTGACCCACGCGGTCGAGGAGGCCGGTGGCATCGTCACCGCGCTGGACGTCACCGCGTCCGGTCACGAACGGTTGCAGATCGACGTCACCTGCGCCGCCAGCGACACCGAGCACGCCCAGCGGGTCACCGACGCGCTGGCGCGGGTCGACGGCGTCACCATCGGCAAGGTCTCCGACCGGACGTTCCTGGCGCACCTCGGGGGCAAGATCGAGATCAACCCGAAGCTCCCGATCCGCAACCGCGACGACCTGTCCATGATCTACACACCCGGTGTCGCCCGGGTCTGCCTGGCCCTGGCAGAGAACCCGACGGATGCGCGCCGGCTCACCATCAAGCGCAACACCGTGGCCGTCGTCACGGACGGTTCGGCGGTGCTCGGCCTCGGCAACCTCGGCGCCGTGGCGGCGCTACCCGTCATGGAGGGAAAGGCGGCACTGTTCAAGCGCTTCGCGGGCATCGACGCCTTCCCGATCTGCCTGGACACCCAGGACGTCGACGAGATCGTGCGGACCGTCGAGCTGATCGCCCCGGTCTTCGCCGGCATCAACCTCGAGGACATCTCGGCGCCGCGCTGCTTCGAGGTGGAGCGGCGGCTGCGTGCCAGCCTCGACATCCCCGTCTTCCACGACGACCAGCACGGGACGGCGATCGTGGTGCTGGCCGCGCTGCTCAACGCGCTCCAGGTCGTGGACAAGCAGCTCTCGCAGGTGCGCGTGGTCCTGTCCGGCGCCGGCGCCGCGGGCATGGCGATCCTGGACGTGCTCCTCGAGGCCGGGCTCCGGCACGTCGTCGTCGCCGACAAGGACGGTGTGGTGCACGCCGGGCGTCAGGGGCTCGCGGCCGAGCTGGTCTCCGTGGCCGAGCGAACCAACAGCGAGGGCCGCAGCGGCAGCCTGCGCGACGTCCTGCCGGGAGCCGACGTGTTCATCGGCGTCTCGGCGCCGAACATCCTCACCGGTGACGACATCGCGACGATGGCCGACGGCGCCATCGTCTTCGCACTCGCCAACCCGGTGCCGGAGGTCGACCCGGTGGCCGCGTCCGAGCACGCCGCTGTCGTGGCGAGCGGACGGAGCGACCTGCCCAACCAGATCAACAACGTGCTGGCCTTCCCCGGGGTGTTCCGCGGGCTGCTGGACGCCGCGAGCCACACCATCAGCATCGACATGCTCATCGCCGCGGCCCGGGCCCTCTCGGCCGTCGTCCACCCGGACGAGCTCAACGCGGCCTACATCGTCCCGAGCGTCTTCCACCCGGACGTGTCGTCCGCCGTGGCCGCCGCGGTGAGCAAGGCAGTGCGCGACGCCGGCACCTCGGTCGTGCCGGTCGAGACGGAGCCGCAGCCGACGTGACCCGCGGGTCCACACGCGGCTGGCGGGTGGCGCTGGTCCTGCTCGTCGGCGTGCACCTCGTGGTGCTCTACGCACCGGACGCCGGGGGCGCGCCGGCATTCGCCGGCGCGGACAAGGTGGTCCACCTGGCCACCTTCGCCTCGGTGGCGCTGGCCGGGCTGCGCGCGGGACTGGGCCGGCGATGGTGGCCGGCTCTGGTGGTGGTGCACGCGGTGGTGAGCGAGATGGTGCAGCACTGGGCCCTGCCGCACCGCAGCGGTGACCCCGCCGACGTCCTGGCCGACGTCGCCGGGGTGCTGCTCGGTGTCCTCGCCGCGAGGCAGCTCGGGCGGGCATCATGGTCGGGTGACCGATCCGGCCCTGTCGGCGACCCTGACCGGACGCCTGCTGGTGGCGACCCCGGCCCTGGGTGAGTCGACCTTCGAGCGCAGCGTCGTGCTGGTCCTCGACCACGACGAGGACGGAGCGCTCGGGGTGGTCATCAACCGGCCCACCCCGGTCGACGTGGCCGAGGTGCTGCCGGTCTGGCAGCAGCTCGCGTGCGAGCCCGGCGTGCTCTTCCAGGGCGGCCCGGTCGCCCTGGACTCGGCGCTCGGCCTCGCGCTCGTCCCCGGCGACGGCGACGACGAGCCGCTCGGCTGGCGACGCGTCACCGGCCGGGTCGGACTGGTCGACCTCGACGTCCCCCCCGAGGTCGTCGCGGCCGAGGTGAGCCGGCTGCGGATCTTCGCCGGCTACAGCGGGTGGTCGGCGGGGCAGCTGGAGGACGAGCTGGCCGAGGGCGCCTGGTACGTCGTCGACGCCCGTCTGGGCGAGCGCTCCGCCGACGACGGCGGGGACGCCTTCAGCGCGCGGCCCGAGGACCTCTGGCGCGTTGTCCTGCGCCGCCAGGGCGGGGACCTGGCGATGGTCTCGACCTACCCCGACGACGCCTCGCTCAACTGACGACGACCCGTGCCCGGGTCGTCCTAGACTCGAGCGCATGACCTCTCCCGGCGGCCCCGACCAGCCCGGCATCGACCAGCCCGGCCTCGACCAGCCCGGCGGCAGCACCGTGCTCGAGCTCGAGGTCGAGCGGGTCCCGCGGACCGCCCACGGCGACGGCGACCACGAGAGGTTCGCGCACTACGTGAAGAAGGAGAAGATCCTCGAGTCGGCGTTGTCCGGCGACCCCGTGATCGCCCTGTGCGGCAAGGTGTGGGTCCCCGGCCGCGACCCGAAGCGCTTCCCGGTGTGCCCGATGTGCCAGGAGGTCTTCGAGGGGATGCCGCCCGGCGACGGCGACGGCGACGCCGGCGGCGACGGTGGTGGCGGCGGCGGCCCGAGCGGCAACGGCTGACAGCACCGGCGTCGGCGGGCCTGGCCCGGCCGGTCTCGGCGCAGCTCTTCCGGTCCGGAGCCCTTGCGGGATACGGTCCTGCGGTCCGCGCGTCCGAGCCCAGGAGGATCCGCTCCCATGCGTCCGTCCCGCCGCACGTTCTCTCTCACGGCTGTCGTCCCGCTGGCGTTCGCTCTCGTACCGCTGGGGCTGACCGCTCCCGCGGCGGGCACGGCCGCCACCGCAGGCTGCTACTCACCCGACGAGGCCGGTGCTGCCCGGGTCAAGGGGGGACGGCCGCCAAGGACCCCAACGCGCTGGCTGCTGACCAGGTCCAGCGGCTCGGCAACCCGAAGCGGGGCGCCGACCTCCCCGCGGGCTCGGTCACCGTCGACACCTGGTACCACGTGATCAGCGACCACGCGCTGAGCAAGGCCGAGACGAAGCGCTGGACCCGACTCGTCGCCGCCCAGACCGCGGTCCTCGACGCGTCCTTCGCCGGAAGCACCTCGGCGAGTGCGGCGGCCACCGCCTTCCGGTTCCGCCAGGTCGGCATCGACTGGACCGTCAACCCCGACTGGTACACGATGACGCCGAACACCCAGGCCGAGCGCGCGGCGAAGGCAGCGCTGCGCAAGGGCGGGTCCTCGACCCTCAACATCTACACCGCGAACATCGGTGACAACCTGCTGGGCTGGGCCACGTTCCCGCAGAACTACCACGACAGCCAGACCAGCGACGGGGTCGTCATCCTGGACGAGTCGATGCCCGGCGGGAACCTCGCGATCTACAGCGAGGGCGACACCGGAACGCATGAGGTCGGCCACTGGCTCGGGCTCTACCACACGTTCCAGAACGGCTGCTCGGCCCACGGCGACCAGGTGGACGACACCGCGCCCGAGCAGTCGCCCGCGTTCAACTGCCCGGTCGGGCGGGACTCCTGCTTGAAGGACCCTGGCCTGGACCCGATCCACAACTTCATGGACTACACGCAGGACAGCTGCATGGACGAGTTCACCGCGGGACAGGCCCAGCGGATGGCCGACGCCTGGCAGGCGTACCGGGCGTAGCGGCTACGACTCCACGACCAGCACGTCGACCCGCTGCAGCGCCGTGTTGGCGAAGCCGCCGCGGTTCCACGGCTGCTCGGCCGGCTCGGTCGGCTGGGACCGGCCGGTGGCGTCGACGGCGCGGGCGCTCACGACGTGCCGTCCGGGCCGGTCGGCCTCCCAGGGCAGGTTCCAGCCGCGCCAGGCGTACGTCCCGACCGGCGGGTCGAGCGCGGCCCGGCGCCAGCTGTCCCCGCCGTCGACAGTCACCTCGACCTCGGTGACCGGGCCGTGGCCGGACCAGGCCCGGCCGGTGAGCAGGTGGCTGCCGGTGGGCAGCACCCTGGTCCGGGACATGAAGTCCGGGTAGCCGGGCGGGACGACAAGGGCCCGCGGGGCGATCCGGGTCAGCGGGACGCCCACCTCCTCGGGGTGCTGGCGCAGCCGGTAGGCCCGCATCTGGGGCCCGTCGAAGGGCGTGGTCACGACCTCGACCGAGCGCAGCCACTTGACCGACGCCATGCCGTACCACCCGGGCACGACCAGCCGCAGCGGAGCGCCGTGCTGGGGCAGCAGGTCGACCCCGTTGCCGGCCCACGCGAGCATCACCGACTCGTCCAGCGCCTGGTCCAGGGTCAGCGACCGGGCATAGTCCTGCTCGGTGCCCCGCTCCACGCCGTGGTCGGCCCCGGTGAAGACGACCTCTACGGCCTCGTCGAGGAGGCCCGCGTCTCGCAGGACCCCGGCCAGCGGGGTGCCGGTCCACGCCATGGTGCCGACGGCCTCGTGCAGCCACGGCTGGCTGACCGGTCGTGGCCGGAGCCGGGCCCGTCCGTTGCCGGCGCACTCGAGCGTGACGGGCACCGTGACCGTCGGCCGGCCCTGGAGGTCAGCCAGCGACAGTGTCAGCGGGGTACGGACGGACCCGGTCACCTCCAGGCGGAACGTCCCCGGTTCGACCGCCGGGATGTCGTAGTGGGTGAGCAGGTAGTGCCCGCCCAGCGGGGTGAGGTCGTGCCGCATCAGCTCGAGCGGCATGCCGTGGTTGCGGGCGGCGAGCCCGAGCTCGTCGTAGCCCACCGCCTCGTCGGGTCCGGCCACCCGCGAGGGCAGGCTCACATCGGTCATCGTCGTCATTGCCACAGGTGTAGTCGGGATGCCCCGGCCGGGCAACGACAGCAACCCTCTTGACCTCATGTCGGGTTGAGGTTGCACCATCTCACCATGTCCTCCGGCACCGCCTCCGCGCCGACCTCCACGGCGTCCGTCGCGCCCCCGCGGCTGTTCTCGCCCGAGTACCGCTCGCTCGTCGTGGGCGTCGTCGGTGTGGTCGTCGCGGTCGCGTTCGAGGCCATTGCGGTGGCGACTGCCATGCCGGTCGCGGCCCGCGAGCTCGGCGGCCTGCGCGAGTACGGGCTGGCGTTCTCGGCGTTCCTCACCACCAGCCTGCTCGGGATGGTGGTGGCGGGCGAGGTGTCCGACCGCCGCGGGCCGGTGCTGACGTTCGTCCTGGCGGCCGGGACCTTCGCCGTCGGCCTGGTGGCCGCCGGCCTCGCGACGTCGATGCTCGTGCTCGTCCTGGCCCGGGCGGTGCAGGGCTTCGGGGCGGGGCTCAACGTCGTCTCGCTGTACGTCGTGGTGGCCCGCGCATTCCCGGCTGTGCTGCGCCCACGCGCCTTCTCGGCCATCTCCAGCGGGTGGATCGTGCCGTCCCTGGTCGGGCCGCCGATCGCCGGGCTGCTCGCCGACCACGCGTCCTGGCGGTGGGTGTTCCTCGGCGTCCTGCCGCTGCTCGTCGGCGCGGCACTGCTCGTCGGGCCGCACCTGCGGGGGCTGGACGGTCCGGTCGACGCGCCGCGAGCCGCGCGACGCCGCAGCCGGCTGCCGGGCGCCGTGCTCGCCGCCGCCGGGGCGGGCCTGTTCCAGTACGCCGGTCAGCGGCTGTCCGACAGCCCGGCCGTGGCCCTGCTCGTGCTGGCGGTGGCTGTCGGCCTGCTGGTCGCCGGGGTGCCCCGGCTGCTGCCCCGGGGCACCATGCGGCTCGGCCGTGGCCTGCCGACGGTGGTGGCGCTGCGGGGCCTGATGGCAGGCGCGTTCTTCGGCGCCGAGACCTTCCTGCCGCTGATGCTGGTGCAGGAACGGGGCCTGGCCACGACGCTGGCGGGCGCCTCGCTGACGGGCGCGGCGCTGACCTGGTCACTCGGCGCGTGGCTGCAGGGACGGCCCACGCTGCGTACCCCGCGCTGGGTCCTGCTCGAGGCCGGGTTCCTGCTGGTCCTGGCCGGGGTGGGGCTGGCGGCGGCGGCCACCAGCACGTCGGTGCCTGTCGCGGCCGCCGCGCTCGGCTGGACCGTCGCCGGGCTCGGGATGGGGCTGGGCATCACCTCGCTCAGCGTCCTGGTGCTCGAGCTCTCGCCGCCGGCCGAGCAGGGGGCCAGCTCCGCGTCGCTGCAGGTCAGCGACGCGCTCGGGTCGATCCTCGCGATCGGCGCCGCGGGTGCCGTCTACGCGGCTCTCGCCTCGGGCCAGCACGCGGGCGCCCGGCCGTACCTCCTGGTGGACGCGATCATGGCTGTGATCTGCGTGGCCGGGGCCCTGGCGGCGTCGCGGGTGCAGGTCCCGGCGTCAGGGACCGACACGCCCTAGCACCCGGACCGGGCTTCCCGTCGCATGCGGTGACCCCGGCATGTCGTCCGGACGGCGTCGGTAGCCTCGCGGCACCGATGAGTACCAGTGCCGCCTCTCACCTCTCGCCCGCCTTTCCGCTACGTGCCCCGTGGGGCACTGCCAGCGCGCTGCGCGCCTGGCAGGAGGAGGCGCTCGACGCGTACCTCCGGGCGTGTGCCGGCGAGGCCGCCCCGGCGCGTGACTTCCTTGCCGTCGCGACGCCCGGCGCCGGGAAGACGACGTTCGCGCTCCGGGCCGCCAGCGAGCTGCTGGAACGCCGCCTCGTGGACGCTGTCACTGTCGTGGCCCCGACCGAGCACCTCAAGCACCAGTGGGCCGACGCCGCGAGTCGGGTCGGCATCCACCTGGACCCCCGCTTCAGCAACGCCCAGGGCGCCGTCGGTCGCGACTTCACCGGGGTGGCGGTGACCTACGCGCAGGTTGCCGCGCACCCGTTGCTGCACCGCCGCAGGACCGAGGCGCGGCGCACCCTCGTGATCCTCGACGAGGTGCACCACGGAGGTGATGCCCTGTCCTGGGGTGATGCGGTGCGCGAGGCGTTCGATCCCGCGACCCGTCGCCTCGCGCTCACCGGGACCCCGTTCCGCTCCGACACCAGCGCGATCCCGTTCGTCACCTACTCCGCGGGCCGGGACGGCGTCCGGCGCTCGGCCGCGGACTACTCGTACGGCTACGGCCGCGCGCTCGCCGACGGGGTCGTCCGGCCGGTCATCTTCCTGTCCTACTCGGGTCAGATGCGCTGGCGGACCCGGGCCGGCGACGAGGTGTCGGCGACCCTCGGTGAGCCGCTCACGAAGGACCTCACGACCGCGGCCTGGCGGACCGCGCTGGACCCGCAGGGCAACTGGATCCCGCAGGTCCTCGCGGCCGCCGACCGCCGGCTCACGGAGGTCCGCAGGGGCGTGCCCGATGCCGGCGGCCTGGTCATCGCCACGGACCACCTCACCGCCCGGGCGTACGCCGCGCAGCTGCGCCGCATCACCGGTCAGGCGCCGACACTGGTGCTGTCCGACGAGGCCGGGGCCAGCGGCCGGATCGAGGCCTTCGCGGCCTCCGAGGACAGGTGGATGGTGGCTGTCCGGATGGTCTCCGAGGGCGTCGACGTGCCTCGGCTGTCCGTCGGCGTCTACGCGACCTCGACTGCGACACCGCTGTACTTCGCCCAGGCGGTCGGGCGGTTCGTGCGTGCCCGCCGTCGGGGGGAGACGGCCTCGGTCTTCCTACCGTCGGTGTCCCTGCTGCTCCAGCACGCGGGGGAGATGGAGCTCGAGCGTGACCACGCCCTCGACCGGTCCCGATCGATGGATCTGGCGGCGGCGGACGAGGGCGACTGGTTCGCACCGGAGGATGCGCTGCTCGCGCAGGCGAACCAGGTCCGCAGCGAGGCCGGCCCCGACGAGACGGGCTTCGAGGCGCTGGCCGCCGAGGCGACCTTCGACCGGGTGCTCTTCGACGGCGGCGAGTTCGGCAGCCAGGCGGAGGTCGGCTCCGCGGAGGAGGCCGACTTCCTCGGCCTTCCCGGGCTGCTCGAGCCGGACCAGGTGACCACCCTGCTGCAGGAGCGCCAGCGCACACACCAGGCGGCCCGGGGCCGCCGTACGCCGCCGGCGGTCGACCAGGCGGCCCTGCACCGGTCCGTCCCGGCCCTGCGGAAGGAGCTCAACGGGCTGGTGGGGGCCTGGTTCCACCGCACCGGCATCCCGCACGGTGCGGTGCACACCGAGCTGCGCCAGGCCTGCGGGGGGCCGGCCGCGGTCCAGGCCAGCGCCGAGCAGCTGCAGGCCCGGATCGACCTGATCAGGTCGTGGGCCCTGCGCCGTCGCTGACCGGCGGGAGCGCCCCGACCTCGTCGTAGTGGTCGAACGCCTGGTCCAGGCCGGTCAGCTCGAGGATCCGGTGCACCGAGCGGGTGGCGCCGACCAGGGCCATCGTCCCGTGGGCCAGCTCGACGCGGCGCAGGATCGAGAGCAGGACCTTCAGCCCGGTGGAGTCCATGAACGTCACCCCGGACAGCTCGAGCGCGAGATGGACCGAGACCTCGCGCAGCGCCTCCAGGGCGTGGTCGCCGAGCTGGGAGGCCGTCTCGAGATCCACCTCGCCGGCCACGGCCACGACGGCCCAGCCGTCGTCGGCTCGGGTCGACAGCGCGAGATCCATGGTCCACATCCTCGGGAGGTGACCGGCAGGGGCACCGGGGCGGTCGGGAGGACCTCGATGCGAGCGCTGCGATCCTAGAGCCTGGCCCTGCCCGACCTGGGACTTCCGGTCACCAGCAGCCGGTGACAGTCGTCGCGAGGCGGTCCACGGCCCGCCTGGTGGTGAGGGTCGAGGGCACGTGGTTGAGCAGGAACGAGAAGACCTTGGGCCGCCCGTCGGCGCCCCGGGCGAACCCGCTGAGGGAGATCACGCCGGACAAGGAGCCGGTCTTGGCCTGGACCAGGCCGACAGCGCACCGGGTGGGTTTGGTGACGTAGCGCCGGTAGCTCGGCCCCAGGGTGCCGCTGACCCCGGCCACCGCGAGCGAGCCGCTGGCCAGACCGGCGAGGTTCGGGTGGGCGGGGTCGAGTGCGGCGGCCAGCGTCGACACCAGGGTGGCGGGAGTCAGCCGGTCCCGGCGGGACAGCCCGCTGCCGTCGTACAGCGTGGTCGCCAGCGGGATTCCGAGGCGGGCCAGCGCGGCCTGCTGCGCGAGCTGCGCGCCGGACCAGGTGGCCGGGTAACCGGTCTGCAACGCGACAAGGCGGTGCAGGCCCTCGGCCACGTCGTTGTCGCTGGTCTGCAGCATCCCGGCGACCTGCGTGCCCAGATCCACGCCCTGGCTCTCGGCGAGCACCGTGGACCCCTCGGGCCGGGCCTTGCGGGCCACGCTGCGCACCTGCACGCCCCACTTCTCCAGCTTGCGGGCGAAGACCTTCCCGGCGTCCAGCGAGGTGTCCCAGCGCCGGTGCTGGTTGACCACCAGGGCGCGCACGGGTGACACGTCGCGGATCGTGTAGGCCGACTTCCAGCCGTACGCGAGGGTCGGGCTCGGGAACAGCGAGTCGTCGACCTGGACCCGGACCCGGCGGATGCCCTGGGCCTGGAAGCCGGCGGCCGCCGCGCGCGCCATGCGCCCCAGCTGCCGGGAGGACAGCGAGGGGTCGCCGCCACCGACGAGCACTGCCCGGCGGGGGGTTCGGCCGGTCATGACCCTGGTCGTCAACCGATAGGTCGGGCCGAAGGACTCGAGGGCGTTGACGGCGGTGAGGATCTTCGTGTTGGACGCCGGGATCTGGGCCTCGCCCGGAGTGCGGGACCACACGCTCTGACCGGTGTCCGGGTCGAGCACCAGGCCGGCGAGGTCGCGGCCGAGGTCGCTGCGCAGCGACCGGAACGCCAGCTTGTCGGCGACCGCCTGGTCGGTGGCCGAGAGCGGGAGCTGGTCGGCGTAGGCGGCGGTCGAGGGCGCGAGGGCACCGGCGACGGCGGCGACCACGACAGCGCCGAGAACGCGCAGCGTCCCGCGCCGGGACGGGTGGGGATGGGACATCCGGAGATCCTCGCGTAGGGGTGGCGTCGGGACGGGGGAGTTGACGTCGACTTTGCCCGATGTCACTCCGGGTTGTGGACGCTCCCGCCCGGGACACGCCGTCGGCGCGGTGTGTCGGCGTCCACGAGGGCCGGGGGTCACGTGCCGGTGGCCTCGCGGAGCAGCGGCAGGACGCGGGGGCTGATCTGGGTGTCCAGGGCGATCACGGTCGAGGCGCGGACCACGCCCTCGGCGGCGAGCAGCCGGTCGATCACGCGCTGCAGGTCGGCGTTGGACCGCGCGACGATCCGGACCAGCATGTCGCCCGTCCCGGTCGTGGTGTGCGCCTCGAGAACCTCCGGCACGACGGTGAGCCGTGCGGCGACCGCGTCGTGGGCGGCCGGTCCGGACGGCTGGTCGTGCCGGTGCTGACGGATCTCCAGGGTGACGAAGGCGGTCACGACGTAGCCCATGGCCGCGGGGTCGAGGTCAGGTCCCCACCCGCGGATGACGCCGTCCCGGGCCATCCGGTCCAGCCGCGCCTGCACGGTTCCCCGCGCCACGCCGAGCCGACGCGAGCACTCCAGCACCCCGACCCGGGGCTCGGCGGCGAAGACCTGGATGATCCGGGCGTCCAGGTCGTCGACCGGGACCGGGCTGCCGGGAGTGGGCATGGTGCGCACCTCGATCGGACGACGACCTCTTCGACTGGACAGGTTGTCCAGCAGATATTGCCATTGTTGCGCACAGTGTCGTCCCTGCACCACGATCCATGGTCATGACGACCGATGCGCCCGCCGCGAGCACGACTGCCATCCCTGCCCTCACCGACGCCGAGAAGGCTGCTGAGCTCTCGCCCGAGCAGCTCCAGCAGCTTGTCGGCCTGGTCGAGTACGACGCGAGCACCGACCCGTTCCCCGTCACCGGCTGGGACGCCGTGGTCTTCGTCGTCGGCAACGCGACCCAGGCTGCGCACTTCTACCAGTCGGCCTACGGCATGGAGCTCGTCGGCTACTCCGGCCCCGAGACCGGGAACCGCGACCACAAGGCGTTCGTGCTCAAGAGCGGCTCGTGCCGGTTCGTCATCAAGGGCGGGGTCGCTCCGGACAGCCCGCTGCTCGACCACCACCGCGCCCACGGCGACGGGGTCGTCGACATCGCACTCGAGGTGCCGGACGTCGATGCCTGCGTCGCGCACGCCCGCAGCGCGGGCGCCCGGGTGGTGCAGGAGCCGACCGACCTCACCGACGAGCACGGCACCGTGCGGGTCGCGTCGATCGCTGCGTACGGCGAGACCGTGCACTCCCTCGTCGACCGCTCGCGCTACGACGGCGTCTACCTGCCCGGCTACGTCGAGCGCAGCTCCGGCTTCGTCAGGCGCGAAGGTGCGCCGAAGCGGCTCTTCCAGGCTCTCGACCACGTCGTCGGCAACGTCGAGCTCGGGCACATGGACGAGTGGGTCGGCTTCTACAACAAGGTCATGGGCTTCGTGAACATGGCCGAGTTCATCGGCGACGACATCGCCACCGACTACTCCGCCCTGATGTCCAAGGTCGTGGCCAACGGCAACCACCGGGTCAAGTTCCCGCTCAACGAGCCGGCGATCGCGAAGAAGAAGTCCCAGATCGACGAGTTCCTGGAGTTCTACGGCGGACCGGGCGCCCAGCACCTGGCCCTCGCCACCAACGACATCCTGCGCACCGTCGACCAGATGCGGGCCGAAGGAGTCGAGTTCCTCGTGACGCCGGACTCCTACTACGAGGACCCCGAGCTGCGGGCCCGCATCGGTGAGGTGCGGGTGCCGATCGAGGAGCTGCAGAAGCGCGGCATCCTGGTCGACCGGGACGAGGACGGCTACCTGCTGCAGATCTTCACCCGCCCGATCGGCGACCGGCCGACGGTGTTCTTCGAGATGATCGAGCGGCACGGCTCCCTCGGCTTCGGCAAGGGCAACTTCAAGGCGCTGTTCGAGGCGATCGAGCGCGAGCAGGAGCGCCGCGGCAACCTGTGAGAGGCGCGCCAGCGCCGGGTCGCAGTGTTGCCGCAGTCGGGCATCGCGGCAACCTGTGAGAGGCGCGCCAGCGCCGGGTCGCAGCGTTGCCGCAGTCCGGCATCGCGGCAACCTTGAGCCGGCCGGCGCGGAGCGGTGCACCTCCAGGGCCTTCACAAGCCCGCGCAGGAGGACTACCTTCCGGGCGACCGTCCCCGGCGCCACCTACGGGGGCAGGCGAGCGGGGGTTCCCATGCGCCGTCATCGCGTCCTCACCATCGGTGCCGTCGCCGCCGTCGCGGTCGCCCTGTCGGTGCCGCAGGCCGGTGCCTCGGCCTCGGACCGGCCGCACTTCCGCCCCGGGGCCCCGGGCCTCGGGGACCCGTACTACCCGCTGTACGGCAACGGGGGGTACGACGTCGGGCACTACGACCTGCGGGTGTCGTACGACCCGGCGACCGACCAGCTCGACGGGCGGGCAGCGATCCGGGCGGTCGCCACCCAGGACCTGTCGCGGTTCAACCTGGACCTGCAGGGCCTCACCGTGCGCTCGGTCACGGTGAACGGCAGGAGTGCGCAGTGGAGTCGCAGCCAGGACCACGAGCTCACCGTGCGACCCCGGCGCGGGCTGCGCGACGGGCGTCGGTTCGTGACCGTCGTCCAGTACGACGGGGTGCCGCGCACGCTGGACTCGTTCGGCCAGGACGCCGGCTTCATCCACACCGACGACGGCGCGCTGGTGGCCGGTGAGCCCGAGGTCGCCGCGAACTGGTTCCCGGTCAACGACCACCCGAGCGACAAGGCGTCGTACACGTTCCACCTGACCGTCCCGTCCGGTCTGACCGCCGTGTCGAACGGCAGGCTGGTCGGCACGAGCTCGCACGGCGGGCAGACCACCTGGAACTGGCGCGAGAAGGCACCGATGGCGTCGTACCTGGCCACCGCCACCGTCGGCCAGTTCCGCGTGCATCGCTACCGCGCCGGCGGCCGCTACATGTTCGACGCGGTCGACCCGGACCTGGACCTGCCCTTCGCCGTCCCCCGCACCGGGGCCCGGTTCGTCGTCTCCAGCCGGGCGAACGCGTCCTACCAGCGGCTCGCGCGGACGTTCGACGTCCCGGCCGCCGGCGGCACACTGTCGTTCTGGCTGTCCCGCGACACCGAGCAGGACTGGGACTACGTCTTCGTCGAGGCACACACGGTCGGCCAGGACGACTGGACCACGCTTCCCGACGCCGGCGGGCACACCGACCAGTCGACCGGGAACAGCTGTCCGTCCGGGTGGCAGGACATCCATCCCCAGCTGGCTCACTACCAGACCCTCGAGAGCGACGGCAGCTGCTCGCCGCACGGCAGCACCGGCGACTGGTGGGCGGCGACCGGGGCGAGCTCCGGTGCGGAGCAGTGGCAGGTCGACCTCTCGCGCTGGGCCGGCGGGTCGGTCGAGGTCGCCATCGGGTACGCCAGCGACGAGTCGGTCCAGGCCCATGGCGTGGCGGTCGACGACGTGGTGGTCCCGTTCGGCGCCGGGTCGACATCGTTCGAGGACGACGGCGACGCGTTCGACGGCTGGACCGTGCCCGGGGCGCCGGCGGACAGCCCCGGGAACGAGGGCGACTTCGCGATCCTGCGCGCCGAGGACATCGAGACGACCGGCCAGGTCGTGGACCAGGCCTTCGCGGACCAGCCGGAGATCCTGTCCTTCCTCTCGGAGCAGTTCGGCCCGTACCCGTTCGGCGAGGCCGGAGGCATCGTCGACGACTACGGGAACTTCGGGTTCGCCCTGGAGAACCAGACCCGACCCATCTACCCCGCGAGCTTCTTCGGCGACCGCGTCGACGGCGACTTCGTCGTGGTGCACGAGAACGCGCACCAGTGGTACGGCGACGACGTCTCCGTCGCGCAGTGGCAGGACATCTGGCTCAACGAGGGGTTCGCCACGTACGCCGAGTGGCTGTGGGGCGAGGAGCAGGGCTTCGGCTCGGCCCAGGACAACTTCGACTTCTTCTACGACGTGATCCCGCCGGACGACCCGTTCTGGCTGGTCCCGGTGGCCGACCCCGGGGTCGACCGGCTCTTCGACGGCCAGTCGTACGTCCGCGGTGCGATGACGCTGCAGGCGCTGCGCAACGAGGTCGGCGACGACACGTTCTTCCGCATCCTCCGCGGGTGGCACGCCCTCCGGACCGGCGGGACCGGATCGACGCCGCAGTTCACCGCCTTCGCCGAGCAGGTCTCCGGCCAGGACCTCGACGCGCTGTTCCAGACCTGGCTCTACCAGCCGTCGAAGCCGGTCCTGGCCCCGGCGGCGGCCCGGACGCTGTCTCGTGCCCGCCCGTCGGCGCCCGCGGCAGCCAGCAGCGAGATCGCCCGGTACCTGAACCGCAAGTGACGGCTCAGCCGCGGCCGGGGACGACCCGGCCGCGGACGTCGCCGAAGCCGATCCGGGTGCCGTCCGCGCCGGGGGCCCACGCGCTGATGAAGACCTCGTCCCCGTCCTCGAGGAAGGTCCGGCTGGAGCCGTCGTCGAGCACGACCGGCTCGGTGCCGTTCCAGCTCAGCTCGAGGAACGAGCCGCGCTGGTCGCGCTCCGCCCCGGACACGGTGCCGGAGGCGTAGAGGTCGCCGGTGCGCAGCGAGGCCCCGTTGACGGTGAGGTGGGCGAGCTGCTGGTCCGGCGTCCAGTACATCTGCGCGAACGGCGGGCGGGAGACGACGGTGCCGTTCCAGGCCACCTCGAGCTCGAGGTCCAGCCCCCAGTCGGCCTCGCGGGCGAGGTACGGCAGCACCGGCGGGTCCTGTGCCGGGCCGGGCACCCGGGCGTCGAGCAGCGCGTCCAGCGGCACCACCCACGGCGACACCGACGTCGCGAACGACTTGCCGAGGAACGGGCCCAGCGGCACGTACTCCCAGGCCTGCAGGTCGCGGGCGCTCCAGTCGTTGAGCAGGCACACGCCGAACACGTGGTCGGCGAACGCGCCGACCGGCACCGGCTCGCCGAGGGTCGACGGCACGCCGACGACGAAGCCGACCTCTGCCTCGATGTCGAGGCGCACCGAGGGTCCGAACGTCGGCAGCTCGGCGTCCGGCGGCTTGCGCTGGCCGCTCGGGCGCACGACATCGGTGCCCGAGACGATCACGGTTCCGGCGCGCCCGTGGTAGCCGATCGGCAGGTGCTTCCAGTTCGGTGTGAGCGCATCCCCGTCGGGGCGGAAGATCCGCCCGACGTTCTCGGCGTGGTGCTCGGAGGAGTAGAAGTCGACGTAGTCGCCGACCTCGAACGGCATCAGCATCCGGACCTCGGCCTGCGGCACGAGGTGGCTCTCGACGAGGTCGCGGTAGCCCTCGTGCTCGAGCAGCTCCACCAGCCACGACCGCACCGCCGACCAGGCCGGACGACCCATCGCGAGGAACGGGTTGAGCGTCGGTGCCTGGAACACGTGGCCGCCGTCGAGCCCCTCGACAGCGGCCAGCGGCGCGAGGTCGAGGACGTGCTCGCCGAGCGCGACCCCCACGCGAGGCGGCTCGCCGTCGTGGACGAACACGCCGTACGGCAGGTTCGTGGCCGGGAACGGCGAGCCGTCCGGAACGTCGGTCCAGGTGGTCACCGGGCCTCCTCGGCGTCGTCGAGCACGCCCAGAGCGCGCAGTTCGTCCAGCGGCTCAGCGACGCCGCAGCAGCCGAAGGAGAGGAATGCGGCCCGGACCTCGGCCGCCTCGACGTCGTCCCACCTGAGCACCTCGGCGGCCAGCACCGGCCCGTCGCGCTCAGTCAGCGCCTTCTCGACGTCGGCTGCGCCGGTCTGCGCAGCCCGGACCGCGACGAGCACGTTGAGGACGCCGTGCTGCTCGAAGCCCTCCGGCGTCGTGGTCCGGACGGCGTGGTGCAGGCCCGCGGTCAGCTTGAACGGCTGGGACCGCTCGACACAGCCGGCGAGGAACCCGGCCAGCTCGGTCCCGGTCGGGAAGGCCTCCGCGGTCACCCCGCCGGTGCGGTACTTCGCGGCGTGCCAGCCGGTGGTCGCGACGACGTCCAGGCCGCCGTCGACGTCGTCGCGCGGGACCTCGAGGTGGCCGAGGGCGCCGGGCAGCCGGGCCAGGTCGGCCCCGACCGCCGTGGCGTCGTCGCCGAGCCGTGACAGTGCCGCCTCGACGCCGACGAGGTCGACCCGCTGGTCGCCGGCCGCAGACCGCAGGGCGGCGTGGGCGGCGTCGCCGGAAACATCCATGACCAGCGACAGGCGGAGCCGCTGGTGCGGTGGCATGGAGTCGAGCAGCTCCTGGACGCGCGACGCCGGGGCGAGGAACGGGCCGACCGCGGGAGCGAAAGCCGAGCGCCGGAAGCCGTCGTGACCGGCAAGTGCCTCTGACATCGGGGCGTTCCCCGGCGGGAAGAGGGCGGCGTCGTCGACCAGCCCGGCCAGCAGCGGATCATGGGGGCGGGGCATCCTCCGACCCTAGCGACGGCATCGTCGTGGCAGGGTGGGGGTACGACGTGACGAGGCGTCGAGCGAGGCACACATCGGGGAGGCTGCAATGCCCTACTACCGTCAGGTCGGCGAGGTGCCGCGGAAGCGGCACACCCAGTTCCGCCAGCCCGACGGCAGCCTGTACGCCGAGGAGCTCATGGGGGTCGAGGGGTTCTCGTCCGACGCGTCGCTGCTGTACCACCGCGGCATCCCGACAGCGATCGTCGCCAGCGAGGTCTTCGACGGCCCGACCTTCGCCCGGCGACCGAACCACCCGCTCAAGCCCCGACACCTCAAGACCCACAAGCTCGACGGCTCCGCGGCTGCGAAGGACCCGGTGCTGGGTCGGCAGCACCTGCTGGCGAACGCCGACGTCCGGCTCTCCTACTCGGTGGCCGACCAGCCCTCGCCGCTGTACCGCAACGCCATCGGGGACGAGTGCGTCTACGTCGAGAGCGGCGAGGCTGTCGTCGAGACCGTGTTCGGCGCCCTCGACGTGTCGGCCGGGGACTACGTCGTCATCCCGACGTCGACGACGCACCGGTGGGTGCCGCGCGGTGAGCTTCGGACGCTTGTCACCGAGGCGTCCGGACACATCGGGCCGCCGAAGCGCTACCTCTCGCGGAAGGGGCAGTTCCTCGAGCACTCGCCGTACTGCGAGCGCGACCTCCGCGGGCCGGCCGAGCCGTTCACGGTCGAGGGCGAGGACGTCGAGGTGCTCGTCCAGCACCGCGCACCGGGCAGCTCGACGATCTGGACCCGGTACGTCTATGCGCACCACCCGTTCGACGCGGTGGGCTGGGACGGCTGCCTCTACCCGTACGTGTTCTCCATCCACGACTTCGAGCCGATCACCGGCCGGCTGCACCAGCCGCCGCCGGTGCACCAGACCTTCGAGGGTCCGAACTTCGTGGTCTGCTCGTTCGTCCCGCGGCTCTTCGACTACCACCCCGACGGCATCCCGGCGCCGTACAACCACGCCAACGTGGACTCCGACGAGGTGATCTTCTACACCGGTGGCGACTTCATGTCCCGCAAGGGCGCCGGCATCGAGCAGGGCTCGATCTCGCTGCACCCGTCCGGCTTCACCCACGGTCCGCAGCCCGGGTCGGTCGAGGCCTCCATCGGCAAGGCGGCCACTGACGAGCTTGCGGTCATGGTCGACACCTTCCGCCCGCTGGACCTGCTCGACCCGGCGCTCGCCTGCGAGGACACGTCCTACGCGTGGACGTGGGCCGGTCGCACTGTCGACCCCGACGCCGACTCGACCACCGGCTGACCGGTCCGCAAGCGGCGGCTGTCAGGGCTGCAGGCAGACCGCGGGCAGCTCGAACCAGCGCAGGTGCTCGAAGTCCTCCGACACCTGCCCGACCCCACTGGCCTCGACGCTCCCGGATGCCCGGGCGAAGATCTCCCGCGCCTCGTCCAGGTACCCGGGGAGCGCGCTCTCCGGCACCGGCTCGTCGTGGTGCGGGTAGGTCATCTCGCCGTCCTGGTCGTAGCCCACCTGGCGCAGCCGGAGCGGCGGCTCGACCGGTCCGTCCCGGTGCCACCACAACCCGGTGGCCGGGTCGAAGCGGTAGTCGGGCAGCAGCCGCCAGCCGTGCTCGGCGACCAAGGACACCGCCGCCACGACGTAGTCCAGGACCGCCTCGGAGATGAAGTAGTTGAAGTTGGTCCGAACCCAGCCGGGCTTGATGCCCTCGCACCCGTGCGCGATCTCCCGTTCGAACTCGTGTGAGCGCTCGATGTCGATGCCCAGCAGGCGGTGTCCGTAGGGCCCGGCGCAGGAGCACCCGCCGCGGGACTGGATGCCGAACAGGTCGTTGAGCAGCGCGACGACGTAGTTGTGGTGGAGGTACGGACCGGGCCTCCCGTCCTCGCCCAGCCGCCGCACGACGAACGACACGATGGAGAGCCGGTCTGCGGTGAGGTTGCCGAGGATCTCGATGGCCGGGTCGTCGCGCCAGGCCTCGACCACGCGCCGGAGCAGGGCGTCCTCACGGGCCCGGATCGTCTCGACACCGACGGCGCTCTTGAGCTGGAACACGAGTCCGGCGCGGATCGACTCGACGATCGCCGGGGTGCCGCCCTCCTCGCGGTGCGCCGGGTCGTCGAGGTAGAGGTGCTCCAGCGGGTTGACGTAGGCCACCGTGCCACCACCGGGCACCACCGGGACCCTGTTGGTCAGCAGCTCGCGGCGTACGACCAGGACACCGGGAGTGCCGGGTCCGCCGATGAACTTGTGCGGGGAGATGAACACCGCGTCCTTGTGGCATCGGGGGTGTTCCACGCAGTCGCGGTTCATCTCGATGTCGACGTACGGCGCTGCCGCGGCGAAGTCCCAGAACGACAGGGCGCCGTGGGCGTGCAGCAGGTCGGCGATGCGATGCGTGTCGCTGACGATGCCGGTGACGTTGGACGCGGCGGAGAACGAGCCGATGCGCAGCGGCCGGTCGGCGTACTCGTCAAGCCGCTGCGCGAGGACCGCGGTGTCGATGTGGCCGTCACGGTCCTCGGGGATCGTCACGACGTCGCAGATGGACTCGCGCCAGGGCAGCTCGTTCGAGTGGTGCTCGAACGGGCCGATGAACACCACCGGCCGCTCCTCGCGCGGGATGTGCGCCGTCAGGCCGTAGCGCTCGTCCAGGTCGGCCGGGATGCGGAGGTTGAGGACTCCGATGAGCTTGTCGATGGCGGCGGTGGAGCCGGAGCCGCAGAAGATCACCACGGTGTCGTCGTCGCCGCCGACTGCGTCGCGGATGATCCGCCGGGCGTCCTCGCGCAGTCGGGTGGTCTGCAGCCCGGTGCCGCTGGACTCGGTGTGGGTGTTGGCGTAGCGCGGCAGCACCTCGTGCCGGATGAAGTCCTCGACGAAGCTGAGGGCGCGCCCGCTCGCGGTGTAGTCGGCGTAGGTGACCCGGCGCGGGCCGTACGGGCCGTGCATCACCTGGTCGTCACCGATCACCGACTCGCGGATCCGCGCGAGCAGCGGGGTCTCGACCAGTTGTCCGGGCATGGGTCCACGGTAGGCCGTCATGGCCGCCGGCCGGCTCCGGACCGTCAGAGGGCGCGGACCCGGTTGTTGCGGGCGTCGTGGGTCAGCTCGGCCAGGCCGAGCGCCTCCAGCAGCGGCGGGAGGTACATGCCGAACCGGCCGCGGTAGCCGTTGCGCAGGCCGTACCAGCCCCCCACCGGGTTGTCCGCCGACCGCCCCCACGCCTCGACGGTGCCCTCAGCGGGCTCCTTCTTCTCGTCGGCTGCTCCCAGGTCGACCCAGTCGCCCTGCTCGCCGAGCCAGGCGTGCAGGTCCTCCACCGCGCTGAGGTGGTAGCGCAGGGTGGTCGACCCGACCTGGCAGACGAGCGCCGGTGGGTCCGCCGCCTCGTCCCGGTGCATCGTGTACGAGGAGCTGCCGGGAGCTGTCGTCAGCACCCAGGGGTCGTTCTTCGTGCCACTGCCGTTCGTCATCGCCGCGGCTCCTGTCCTCGACCGAACGCACGTGCGGAGGGGGTCGCGTCACGTCTACCGCATCCGGGCGGCCGGCGGTAGGCCTCGGCGTACCGTCGGGCGGGTGAGGATCACCGTCGTGCAGCACGAGTCGGGGTGCCCGCCGGACCGGCTTGCGGGCTGGCTCGAAGCGGCGGGCGCGCGGCTCGAGGTCTGCCGGCCCTATCGCGGCGACGTGGTCCCGGACCGGGTCGACGCCGGGGCCCTGATCGTCCTCGGGGGTCACATGGGCGCTCGCGACGACGATGTCGCCCCATGGCTGCCCGATGTACGGGCCCTGCTCGCCCGCGCCGTGGCGGACGGCACGCCCACCCTGGGGGTCTGTCTCGGCGCCCAGCTGCTGGCGCTGGCGACTCGCGGGCGCGTCGAGGTCGGCGGCAACGGCATCGAGGCCGGTGTCGTGGACGTCCGGTGGCGGCCCGAGGCAGACGACGACGAGCTGGTGAGCGACCTGGATGCGCCTTTCCCCGGGCCGAGCATGCACCGGGACGCGGTGACCGAGCTGCCCCCGGACTCCGCCTGGCTGGGGGAGACCGACCTGTACCCGCACCAGGTCTTCCGGGTCGGGAGGTGCGCCTGGGGCGTCCAGTTCCATCCCGAGGTCTCCGTGCAGACCTTCCGCGAGTGGCGGGGTCGGGTCGCGGCCGACGACTGGGTCCGGTACGGCGTCGACGGGGAGGCTGCGGTCGACCAGCTGCGGGCCCGTGACGTGGAGGTGGCCGACGCCGGGCGCCGCCTCGCGGCGCGTTTCGTCCAGGTGGCGGCGAAGCCACGGGTCACCAGGGGGGAGAACGGCCCGCCGCCGCCTCTGGACGGCGGCTCCCGAGGCGCTCATGGTGGAGTCGGCCCGGCGAGGGGTCGGGCGAGAGGAACGGGTGTGTGATGACCTCATCGACGTCCGACCGTGCCGGGCTCGCCGTGCTCGACGACCCGGTCGCCCAGGAGCTGCTCACCTCGCGCCAGGCGGCGCGGCTGGCGTACACCTGGACCGACGGAACCCCCCGGGTCGTCCCGATCTGCTTCCACTGGAACGGCGTGAGCGTCGTGATGGGCACCCCGGTGGGGGCGCCCAAGCTCAAGGCGCTCGCTGACCGGCCGGACGTGGCGGTCACGATCGACGACGAGGGCAGCTGGCCCTACAAGGCGCTGCTGCTGCGCGGACCGGTCGAGGTGGAGATGCTCGACGACGTGTCGCCCGAGTACGCCGCGTCCATCCGGCGCTATCTCGGGGACGAGTTCGCGGAGGGCTGGCTCGCCGGGCTGGCAGGGCAGCCGATGGCCAAGCTGACGGTGACACCCGCCTGGGCCCGGGTGCTCGACTTCGTCACCCGCTTCCCGAGCGCCTTGTCGGCCTAGCTGCGACCCCGGTTCACAGCAGGCTGAGCTGGGGGCCGCGCTCGCTGGTGCCTGCGACCCGGCGCTCCAGGTCGAGCAGCAGCCGCTTGCGGTCCAGGCCGCCGCCGTAGCCCGTGAGCGAGCCGTTCGCGCCGATGACGCGGTGGCAGGGCACGACGATCGAGATCGGGTTGCGGCCGTTGGCGAGCCCGACCGCGCGCGAGGCGTGGGGGTTGCCGACCCGGCCGGCGAGCTGGCCGTAGTTGATCGTCTCGGCGTAGGGGATCTCCCGCAGCCGCATCCAGGTGGCCTTCTGGAACGTCGTGCCGGCGGGCTCCAGCGGCAGGTGGAACTCGGTCCGCTCCCCGGCGAAGTACTCGCCGAGCTGCCGGGCCGCCTCGTCGAGCAGCGCGCACTGCTCGGTCGACCACTCCGGGTCCGGCTCGACGTCGAACAGGAGGCGCGTCAGCGACGTGCCGTCACTGGTGAGCACCAGCGGGCCCACCGGGCTGTCGATCGTGGCGGTGAACGTGGTCACGAGAAGTTCCTTCCATCGGTGCCGGGACGCATCGCGACGTCCCAGAGGTGCATGAGGGCGTAGGACCGCCAGGGTCGCCACGCCTGGGCCGCAGCGGCAGCCGAGCGCGGGTCGCCCGCGGCGCCGAGACGTTCGAGCCCCCGGCGTACGCCGAGATCGCTCGGGAGGAACGCGTCGGGGTCGCCGAGGACCCGCATCCGCAGGTAGTCGGCGGTCCAGGGGCCGATGCCCGGCAGCGCGAGCAGCGCCGCCACGCTCGAGGTGGGGTCGGCGGCGGTGCCCAGGTCGACGTCACCGGAGGCCAACGCCGTCGCCAGCCCGACCACGCTGCGGGCCCGTGAGCGCGGCATCGGCAGCTCCTGCGGGTCGACAGCGGCGAGTGCGTCGGGAGTGGGGAAGTGGTGGGTCAGGCCCTGGTCCGGGCGGGTCAGTGGCTTGCCGTACGCCGTGACCAGCCGGCCGGCGACGGTCCGCGCACCGGCGACCGAAACCTGCTGGCCCACCACGGCGCGGAATGCCATCTCGGGGCCGTCCACCGCTCCGGGCACCCGGATGCCGGGCCGGTCCGAGACGAGCCGGCCGAGCACGGGGTCGGCGCCGAGAAGGTCGTCGACGGCAGCCGAGTCGGCGTCCAGGTCGAGCAGCCGGCGGACCCGGGCGACCGCGGGCACGACGTCGCGCGGGTCCTCGAGCCGCATCGTCGCGAGGACGTGGTCGGCTGGCCCCGGCCCGCAGTCGAGGTCGACGGTCCCCTCGCCGTGGGGCAGCAGCAGCGACCGGCGCAGCGTCGTGCCGTCGTAGGCCTCGACACCCGGGACCGCCTTGCTGCCGAGCAGGTCCAGCAGCCACCGTCCGTCGAACGGCCGGCGGGTGGCCAGCCTGAGCACCATCGTGCCCGGCGTCGGCGCGGCGCCTCGGGCCGCCGACCGCTCCCGCAGGTCCCTCGGTGTGGTGGCGAACACTGCCTGGACCGTGTCGTTGAACTGCCTGATGCTGGCGAACCCGGCGGCGAAGGCGACCTCGGACAGCCGCAGGTCGGTGGTCTCGATCAGGGTCCGCGCGGTGTGCGCCCGTTGGGCACGGGCCAGGGCCTGGGCGCCGGCGCCCACCTCGGCGACGAGGAGCCGGTGCAGCTGCCGCTCGCTGTAGCCGAGACGGGCCGCCAGGCCGGTGACGCCGCCGCGGTCGACGGCACCGTCACCGATCAGCCGCATCGCGCGGGCCACGGTGTCGGAGCGCACGTTCCACTCCGGCGAGCCGGGGGAGGCGTCCGGCCGGCAGCGGCGGCAGGCCCGGAAGCCGGCCAGCTGCGCCGCGGCCGAGGTGGGGAAGAACGTCACGTTGCGCCGCTTCGGCGTTGTCGCGGGGCAGCTGGGGCGGCAGTAGATGCCGGTTGTCCGCACTGCTGTGACGAACCAGCCGTCGAACCGTGGATCGCGGCTGCTGACGGCTCGATAGCAGGTCTCGTGGTCGAGCACGGGTCGAGTCTGCCGCACCGGACCGACAACAACTAGCGGGCATCGGACACCGCGCTGCTGCGCCCCGCGCCGCCGAGTTGATCACGTAAGCGTGATCATTTCGGGTCAACCGTGGCTAGCAAGCCACGGTCGACCCCAGTTGATCACGCAAGCGTGATCAACTCGGCCACCGGTAGCGTCGCTGCGGTGCGGATCGTGTCGTTGCTGCCCTCGGCCACCGAGATGCTCTTCGCGCTCGGGGCCGGCGACGACGTCGTCGGGGTGACGTTCGAGTGCGACGAGCCGCCGGAGGCGCGGACCCGCGCGATCGTCTCGACCTCGGCGCTGCCGGCGGGGCTGACGCCGGCCGAGGTCGACGCCGCGGTCTCCCAGCGCATGGCCGCGGGCGAGGACCTCTACCACCTGGACGCCGGTGCCCTCTCCGCGCTGGACGCCGACCTCGTGGTCACCCAGGACCTCTGCGCCGTGTGCGCCGTCGACGTCTCGGTCGTCGACGACGCGCTGTCCTACCTCGGCTGCCGCGCTGACGTGCTCACCCTCGACCCGCAGGACCTCGGGGAGGTCCTCGACTCGGTCGTCACCCTCGGATCCGCCTGCGGCCGCTCGGCGCAGGCCGAGCTGCTGGTCGCGTCCCTGCGCGAGCGGCTCGCGGCCGTACGGCGTGCGGTGGCCGGCCGGGAGCCGGTGCCGACGCTGGTGCTGGAGTGGACCGACCCGCCGTTCACGCCGGGCCACTGGGTGCCGGAGATGGTCGAGACCGCCGGCGGCCGACCCGTGCTCGGGCGCCGCGGCGCCAGGTCGGAGCGCACGACCTGGGAGGCCGTGGCCGACGCGGCCCCGGCGGTCGTGGTCGCCGCGCCGTGCGGCTTCGGGCTGGACGAGTCGGCCCGGCTGGCGACCGAGACGCACGCGGCGGGGGTGCTGCCAGCGGCTCCCTTGTGGGCCGTCGACGCCAACGGCTCGTTCGCGCGGCCGGGACCGCGACTCGTCGACGGGGTCGAGGCCCTGGCGTCGATCCTGCACCCGGACTCGGGCCTCCGGCTCGACCCGGCGATGGCGCGCCGGGTCGGCTGAGCCGAGCGGAACCGGATCGGCGCCGCCCGCGTCGCAGCAACACCTCCGGGAGGTGACGATGAGGTTCCGCGTGGTCATGGCCGTGTTGCTGCTCGCCGGCTGCGGCGGCTCGCCCGCCGGAGGCACCACCGGGTCGTCGGCGTCGTGCGCCGGTCCCACGCTGGCGGGGGCACCGGCGTCGGCGGCTCCCGGCGACACGGTGCACGTCACGGGCGACTTCTTCGCCGCCACCTGCAACGACACCGGCGTGAACGGTGCGGACCCTGGCCGGCCGGTGCCGCTGACCGACCTGACCCTTCAGCTCCGCCAGGGCGACCGACGCTGGACCCTGGCCGAGGGGGTCGACGCGAGTGGCGAGCGCTGGTCCGTCGACGAGGTCGCGACAGTGCCGGCCGACGTCGCGGCCGGCGAGGCCGAGGTGCTCGTGGTGGGCTACGGGAGTCCGGCGTCGGTGGCCGTGGTACCGGCGTCGTGAGCCGTCGTCACGAGGCTCGGGCGAGGCTGCGCGTGCAGTCGTCCGACACGTAGGGCTCGCAGCCGGTGCAGCGCGGCTCGCTGCAGCCGGCGCAGGGCTCGACCGGAGCGCCGCACTCGCACAGCTCGGGCAGCGGGTCCTGGAGGTTCGTCATGCACCCAGCGTGTTCGACTCCTGTCTCGGCACCGAGACGCCGAGGTAAAGCCTGGGTGACGCCCCTCAGGCGCGCTCGCCCATCGCGTCGAGCGCCTGCATGTCGTCCTCGGTGAGGGTGAGGTCGCCGACAAGCGCGTTGGACCGGATCCGGTCCTCCCGGGACGACTTGGGGATGACCACGACGCCGTGCTGGAGGTGCCAGCACACGATCACCTGCGCGGGCGTGCGGGCGAGCCGCTCGGCGATGCCGGCGACCACCGGATGGTCCAGCGTGCCGCCGCGCAGGGCGCTGTAGCCCTCGAGGACGACGCCGCGCTCGCGGTGCCCCTCGAGGACCGCGCGGTCGAACAGCAGCGGGCTCCACTCCACCTGGTTGACGGCCGGGGTCAGACCGGTCTCCCGGGCCAGCCGGTCCACCTGGTCCAGCGAGTAGTTGCTCACCCCGACGGCCCGGGCGAGACCCTGCTCGCGCGCGGCGGCGAACGCGCGCCACATGTCCACGTCGGAGCCGCGGCCAGCGGGCCAGTGCACGAGCCACAGGTCGACGTGGTCGGTGGCGAGCAGGTCGAGGCTGGTGCGGAGGGTGTCCAGCTCGCGCCCGGCATTGCGCGGCGGGCACTTGGTCGTGACGAAGACGTCGTCGCGCGGGACGCCGCTCGCCGCGAGCCCGGCGCCGACCTCCTTCTCGTTGCCATAGATCGTTGCCGTGTCGAGGTGCCGGTAGCCGGCGTCCAGCGCCACGCCGACGGCCTCGGTGGCAGCGGCGCCCTTGATCTGCCAGGTGCCGAAGCCGAGCAGCGGCATCCGGCCGCCCTGGTCGAGACCGACCGCGTCCTGCGGGACGTCGCTCACGCCACGGTCACCCCGGCGTCACGCATCTCCTCGACGGCGCGCCCGGTGTCGCCTTCGGCCAGCTCGACGAACCGGGTGAGCGCCAGGGGCACCTCGACGGCGTAACCGAGCCGGATGCCGTCCAGCGCGGTCTCCTTGACGCAGTAGTCGCCGGCCAGCCCGACGACCACCAGCCGCTGCACCGACGGGTCGAGCACCGACTGCAGCTGTGTGGGGGCCGCGGCACCGGTCACCGGGTCCCGCACCGAGAAGCCGGAGTAGCCGTCCTCGCCCGAGGTCCCCTTGCGCACGACCGGGCCGTGCACGAGCAGCTGCGGGTGCAGCTCGGCCCCCCACGTGTCCGCGACGCAGTGCACCGGCCAGACGCCGCCGTCCTTCTCGAAGTGCGGCGTGGATGCCGGGTGCCAGTCCTGGGTGTAGACCACCGCGGCCCCGGCGTTCTGCGCCGCCGTCACCTGCTCGTTGACGAGGGTCACGACGGCCTCGCCGTCGCCGACATGAAGTCCACCCTCGGGGTCGGCGAAGTCGTTCTGCACATCGACGACGACGAGCGCCGTGTCACCGTCGAACCGGACCTCAGGCATGGGGCTCCTCGTACGTCGTGGGGATTGCGGGCTCGCCCCGGGACAGGGCCAGCCCCTGCCAGGGGAGGGTGGTGAGCGCCTGCTGGAGGTGGGCTCGCGACTCGTCCAGCGTCGGTACGGCGAGCGGCTCGCCGGAGCGGACCATCGGCACCTGCAGGGCGCGGTCGCCGTCCTGCGCCCTCGGCGTCCCCTGGGAGCGGACGACCTCCTCGGTCGCGGTGCCCGTCGGCCGGTGCCGCCGGACCGCGGTCTTGCGACCGCCGTGACTGAGCTTGTCCTCGGACCGCTTGGCCACCGCCCGGCCCTCGACCTCGACCAGCTTGTAGACGAACCCCGCCGTCGGGGCGCCCGAGCCGGTCACGACCGAGGTGCCCACGCCGTAGGCGTCCACCGGTGCGGTGGCGAGAGCGGCCAGGCCGTACTCGTCGAGGTCCCCGGAGAGCACGATGCGGGTGCCCGTAGCGCCGAGCTCGTCCAGCTGCGCGCGCGCCTGGTGGGCCAGGACGGCGAGGTCGCCGGAGTCGATGCGGATGGCGCCCAGCCCCGGCCCGGCCGCAGCCACGGCGGCCCGGATGCCGGCCGCGATGTCGTAGGTGTCCACGAGCAGCGTGGTGCCGACTCCCAGGGCGTCGACCTGCGCACGGAAGGCGTCGCCCTCCTTCTCGTGCAGGAGGGTCCACGAGTGCGCGGCGGTCCCCGCGGTCGGCACACCGAACCTGCTTCCGGCGGCCAGGTTGCTCGTGGCCTCGAACCCGGCCAGGTAGGCAGCCCGGGCCGCGGCCACGGCCGCCTCCTCGTGGGTACGGCGGGAGCCCATCTCGATGCACCGCCGGTCGCCCGCGGCGCCTGCCATCCTCGCGGCCGCCGAGGCGACGGCGCTGTCGTGGTTGAGCACGCTCAAGGTGAGGGTCTCGAGCAGGACCGCCTCGGCGAAGGTTCCCTCGATGGTGAGCACAGGCGAGCCGGGGAAGAACAGCTCACCCTCGGCGTAGCCCGACACGTCGCCGGCGAACCGGTAGCCGGCGAGGTAGTCGCAGGTGTCCGCATCAAGGACCCCGGCCTCGCGCAGCCGGGAGAGCTGCTCGTCGCCGTAGCGAAAGTGGGGGATGGCCGCGAGCAGCCGGCCGGTGCCGGCGACCACGCCGTAGCGGCGGCCCTCGGGAAGCCGGCGGGCGAAGACCTCGAAGACGCAGCGTCGTGCGCCGGTGCCCTCGCGCAAGGCTGCCTGGAGCATGGTCAGCTCGTAGTGGTCGGTCAGCAGACCGGTGTCGCCCCTCACGGCGCCAGCCTAGATCGCCGACCCGTCCCGCCGGACGGCCCCGTAGATTGGGGGCCATGTCGGTGGCTCCGATGGAGACGAAACCGGACGAGGACGTCGCGACCGCGAACGTCGTCGTCCCGGACAAGCCGTGGGTGACCATCGTGTGGAACGACCCGGTCAACCTGATGTCGTACGTCGCCTACGTGTTCCAGAAGTACTTCGGCTACCCGAAGGAGAAGTCGGCCAAGCTGATGCTCGACGTGCACGAGAAAGGCAGGGCGGTGGTCTCGAACGGCTCCCGCGAGGAGATGGAGCGCGACGTCGAAGCCATGCACGGCTACGGGCTGTGGGCGACCCTGCAGCACGACGAGTAAGGGCGGCGGGGTGGTCGCGACCTTCCGCCGGGCCCGCAAGGGCGGCATCTCGGCAACTCTCGGCGTCGACGAGCACCGGGTGCTGCGGCACCTGCTGCTGGAGATGCGGCAGCTCCTCGCCGGCGAAGCGGACGACGCCGGCGATGCCGGTCACGGCGGAGGTCCCGAGGACGACCCGCTTGCCCGGGCCCTCGGCATCGGCACCGCCACCGAGGCGCCGTCCGACCCGGCCCTGGCCCGGCTGTTCCCGGACGGCTACACCGACGACCCGGAGGCGTCCGCGGACTTCCGCCGGTACACCGAGCCCGGGCTGAGGTCGGCCAAGCTGGACCGGCTCGACACGATGCTCGAGACGCTGGGCGAGGCGCCGGGCAGGCTGGTGCTCAGCCCGGAGCAGGCCCAGGCGTGGCTCGGTGCTCTCAACGACACCCGGCTGGTCCTCGGCGAGCGGCTCGGCGTCACCGAGGACCTCGACGCCCTCGTCGGGTCTCTGGCCGACGACGACCCGAGGCTCGCGCTGCTGTGGGTCTACGACCGTCTCACCTACCTGCAGGAGACGCTGGTGCAGGCGCTCTGGGCCGACGCCTGATCGCGCAGCCTAGGCTTGCCGGCGTGCTCGAGATCGCCCGGTGGACGTACGACGAGATCGTCGCCCACGCCCGCCGCGACCACCCGGACGAGGCCTGCGGCGTGGTCGCCGGTCCAGCGGGCTCGGGTCGGCCGGAGCGGTTCGTCCCCATGCTCAACGCCGCCCGGTCGCCGACCTTCTACGAGTTCGACTCCGCGGACCTGCTGGCGCTCTACCGGGAGATGGACGACCGGGACGAGGAGCCGGTGGTGATCTACCACTCGCACACCGCGACCGAGGCCTACCCGTCCCGGACCGACGTCTCGCTCGCGATGGAGCCCGGGGCGCACTACGTCCTCGTCTCGACCCGCGAGCCGGGCTCCACCGAGTTCCGGTCGTACCGGATCGTGGACGGCGAGGTCACCGAGGAAGAGGTCCGGGTGGTCCCGGCGTTGTGACTGTCCGGCAGTCCGTCCGCAGCGTCCCTCAGCCGTGAAGGAGCATCCTGCAGTGAGCATCGAGGTCCGGATCCCGACGATCCTGCGCCAGTACACCGGTGGCGAGAAGGCCGTGGCGGGCTCCGGCGCCACCTTGGCCGAGCTCGTCGACGACCTCGAGTCGCGGCACGCCGGGCTGCGTGACCGGCTGGTCGACGACAGGGGCCTGCGCCGCTTCGTCAACGTCTACCTGAACGACGAGGACGTTCGCTTCCTCGGCGGCCTGGAGACCGAGGTCAAGGACGGCGACAACGTGACCGTGCTTCCGGCGGTCGCGGGCGGCTGACGGTCGCACCCGTGCGTTACGACTCGCTGCTGGACTCGGTGGGCAACACCCCGCTGGTGGGCCTGCCCCGGCTCTCGCCCTCGCCCGACGTACGCCTCTGGGCCAAGCTCGAGGACCGGAACCCGACCGGCTCGGTCAAGGACCGGCCGGCCCTGTTCATGGTGGAGCAGGCCGAGAAGTCCGGCCTGCTGCGCCCGGGGTGCACCATCCTCGAGCCGACGTCGGGCAACACCGGGATCTCGCTTGCCATGGTGGCCCGGCTCAAGGGCTACCGGCTGGTGTGCGTGATGCCGGCCAACACCTCGCACGAGCGGCGCCAGCTGCTGGAGATGTGGGGCGCCGAGATCGTGTCCTCGCCGGCCGAGGGCGGGTCCAACGAGGCGGTCCGGGTCGCCAAGGGGATCGCCGACGAGCACCCTGACTGGGTGATGCTCTACCAGTACGGCAACCCGGCCAACGCCGAGTCGCACTACGCGACCACCGGCCCGGAGATCCTCGCCGACCTGCCCTCGATCACCCACTTCGTCGCCGGGCTCGGCACGACCGGGACGCTCATGGGCGTGGGGCGCTACCTGCGCGAACAGGTGCCCGGTGTCGAGATCGTCGCCGCGGAACCGCGCTACGGCGAGCTGGTCTACGGGCTGCGCAACCTCGACGAGGGGTTCGTGCCCGAGCTGTACGACGCCTCGGTGCTGACCTCGCGCTACTCGGTCGGGCCCCGCGACGCCGTCCGCCGGGTGCGCGAGCTGCTGGACAACGAGGGGATGTTCGTCGGGTTCTCGACGGGGGCCATCCTGCACGCGGCGCTCGGGATCGCCGCCAGGGTGGCCCGGGACGGCGACCGCGCCGACATCGCGTTCATCGTGTGCGACGCCGGCTGGAAGTACCTCTCCACCGGGGCCTACGCCGGCACGCTGGACGAGGCCGAGGCCAGTCTCGACGGCACCCTCTGGGCGTGAGGAAACCTGTGCCGTCGTCGACCCCGCCGTCCGTCTCGCGCTGGGACCTCGACGGCCTGGTGTCCCGCGCCGACGCCCTCTGCGAGCGTGGCGGGCGGTGCCTGCTCGGCATCACCGGGGCTCCGGGCGCCGGCAAGTCGACGCTCGCCGCCGAGCTCGCCGCCGCCGTGGGCGACCGGGCCGTGCTGGTGCCGATGGACGGCTTCCACCTGGCACAGCACCTGCTCGACGACCGCGGCAAGGCCGCCACCAAGGGCGCGATCGACACCTTCGACGTCGGCGGGTTCGTGCACCTGCTGCGGCGGCTGAGGTCGGCCGACGAGCCGGAGGTCCTCGCCCCGGCCTTCCGCCGCGACCTCGAGGAGCCGATCGCGGGTGCCATCGCCGTTCCGTCCGAGGCGCCGCTCGTGGTGGTCGAGGGCAACTACCTGCTCGCCGAGCACGGAGCCTGGCGACAGGTCCGCTCGCTGCTCGACGCGGTCTGGTACGTCGAGCCGGACGAGGAGGTACGGCGGGAGCGGCTGATCGCCCGCCACATGGGGTTCGGCCGCGACCGGGCCGAGGCCGAGGAGCGTTCGCTGGGGAGTGACGAGGTCAACGCGGCGCTGGTGGCCACGACACGCGCCCGCGCCGACCTCCTCGTCGTCGGCGGCTGAGGGCAGCCCGTACCCTCGCTCCCGTGGCGGACGCTCCCATCGGCATCTTCGACTCCGGCTTCGGGGGCCTCACGGTCGCCAGGGCGGTGCTGGACCAGCTCCCGCACGAGCCGGTCCTCTACTACGGCGACACGGCTCGCCAGCCCTATGGCCCGCGCCCGATCGCCGAGGTGCGGGCCTACGCCCTCGAGTGCCTGGACCACCTTGTCGACCAGGGCGTGAAGATGCTGGTGATCGCGTGCAACAGCGCCAGCGCCGCGGTGCTCCACGACGCGCGGGAGCGCTACGCGGTCCCGGTCGTCGAGGTGATCCGCCCCGCCGTACGGCGCGCGGTGGCCGCCACCCGCAACGACCACGTGGGCGTGATCTCCACAGTCGCGACGAAGACCAGCCGGGCCTACGAGGACGCCCTGGCGGCCGCCCCGCACGTCGAGGTCACCACCCAGGCCTGCCCGCGCTTCGTGGAGTTCGTCGAGCAGGGCCGCACGGGCGGCTCGGAGCTGCTGGAGGTGGCCCACGAGTACCTCGACCCGATGGCCCGGGCCGGGGTCGACACCCTCATCCTCGGCTGCACGCACTACCCGCTGCTCGCCGGGGTGATCGCCTACGTCATGGGCGACGGGGTCACCCTCGTGTCCAGCGCCGACGAGACTGCCAAGGACGTCTACCGCACCCTGGTCGCCGAGGGGCTCGAGCGCCCGACCGGGCTGCCCGAGCCGCAGCACCGGTTCCTCACCACCGGCGACCCCGGCCCGTTCCTCGACCTCAGCCGGCGCTTCCTGGGGCCCGAGGCCGGCGGCGTCGAGAAGGTGGCCTGATGCGGCTGACCGTCGTCGGCTGCTCGGGGTCCGTCCCCGGTCCGGGCGGCCCGGCGTCGAGCTACCTGGTCGAGGTGGACGGGTTCCGGGCGTTGCTCGACCTGGGCAACGGTGCCCTCGGCCCGCTGCAGAAGTACTGCGGCTTCGGCGACATCGACGCCGTGCTGATCAGTCATCTGCACCCCGACCACTGCATGGACCTCCTGCCGCTCTACGTCGCCCGGACCTACGACCCGGGGACGGACTACCCCGTCATGCCGGTGTTCGCGCCGGACGGCGCGGCGGACCACCTCGCGCGCGCGTACGGCCACGCCGACGAGCCCGGGCTGACCGGGTGCTTCGACTTCGTGCCGTGGTCCGCCGGCGTGCACAGCATCGGGCCGCTGACGGTCACGGTCGCGCGGATGGCGCACCCCGTGCCGACCTTCGGCATGCGGGTCGAGCACCAGGGCCGGTCGGTGGTCTACTCCGGCGACACCGGACCGACCGACGCGCTCGTCGAGCTGGCCCGCGACGCCGACGTGGCGCTGTTCGAGTCGTCCTTCGAGGAAGGCCGGGACGACAAGGCGCCGCGCGCGCTGCACCTCACGGCCCGCCAGGCGGGCGAGCACGCGGAGCGCGCCGGCGTACGGCACCTGGTCCTGACTCATCTCCCGCCCTGGAACGATCCGCCCACGTCCCTGGCGGCGGCCCGCGCGGTGTTCAACGGTCCGCTGGACCTTGCGAGCCCGGGCTCGGCGTACGAGCTGTGAGTGGCCGCCTCTAGGGTCGTCGGCATGGCTCGCATCGACGGACGTACCCCTGACCAGCTGCGCGACGTGCGCATCACCCGTGGCTGGCTCGACCACGCCGAGGGCTCGGTGCTCGTGGAGTTCGGCAAGACCCGGGTGCTGTGCGCAGCGTCGGTGACGCAGGGCGTCCCGCGCTGGCGCAAGGGCAGCGGGCTCGGCTGGGTGACAGCCGAGTACGCGATGCTCCCGCGCTCGACCAACACCAGGTCGGACCGCGAGTCGGTCAAGGGCCGGATCGGCGGCCGCACCCACGAGATCTCCCGGCTGGTGGGCCGGTCGCTGCGCGGCGTCATCGACTACAAGGCGCTCGGCGAGAACACCATCGTGCTCGACTGCGACGTCCTGCAGGCCGACGGCGGCACCCGGACGGCCGCGATCACCGGCGCGTACGTCGCGCTTGCGGACGCGGTCTCCTGGCTCCGCGGCAGGAACGCGCTCGCGGGGGAGCCGCTCACGGGGTCGGTGGCCGCCGTGTCGGTCGGCATCGTGGGCGGCCTGCCGCTGCTGGACCTCTGCTACGAGGAGGACGTGACCGCCGAGACCGACATGAACGTCGTCATGACCGGCGCCGGCGGCTTCATCGAGGTGCAGGGCACCGCGGAGGCCGCGCCGTTCGACCGGGTGCTGCTGGACCAGCTGCTCGACCTGGCGGCGGCCGGTTGCACGACGCTGACGGAGATGCAGCAGAAGGCCCTCGCGGAGTGACGGGACGGCTGGTGCTCGCGACCCGCAACGCGAAGAAGCTGCGCGAGCTGGAAGAGATCCTCGCCGTAGCCGGCCTGGACGTGACTGCCGGGCCGTTGCCCGACTCGGCGCCGGACGTCGTCGAGGACGGGCTCACCTTCGCGCAGAACGCGATGAAGAAGGCCCGGTCAGCGGCGGGGGCCACCGGGTTGCCGGCCGTCGCAGACGACTCGGGCCTGTGCGTGGACGCGCTCAACGAGATGCCCGGTGTGCTCTCCGCCCGCTGGGCCGGAACCGGCAAGGACGACGACGCCAACCTCGCGCTGGTGCTCGACCAGGTCTCCGACGTCCCCGACAGCCACCTCGGCGCGCACTTCGCCTGCGCGATTGCGGTGGCGATGCCGGGCGGGGAGGGCCGGGTCGTCGAGGGCAGGGTGGACGGCGCGCTCGTGCGGGTCCCACGGGGCGACGGCGGCTTCGGCTACGACCCGATCTTCGTCCCCGACGGCCATGACGTCACGATGGCCGAGATGGCCCCGGCCGCCAAGCACGCGATCTCCCACCGGGGACAGGCGCTGCGGGCGCTGGTCCCGGTCCTGCGCGAGCTGCTGGGCTGACGCGGCTCACCCATGTCGTGCGGGAGGGGGGACTCGAACCCCCACACCCGAAGGCGCCGGCACCTAAAGCCGGAGCGTCTGCCAGTTCCGCCACTCCCGCGACGGTCGCGAGTCTAGGCCGACGACGTCGCCGTCAGTCGAGGCCGAGGTCCTTGCGGAGCCTGGCGACGTGGCCGGTGGCCTTGACGTTGTACAGCGCCTTCTCGACCACGCCGTGCTCGTCGAGGACGAAGGTGGAGCGGAGGACCCCGGTGACCGTCTTGCCGTAGAGCTTCTTCTCGCCGTACGCGCCGTAGGCCGAGATGACCTCGCGGGTCGGGTCGCAGAGCAGCGGGAACGGCACCTGCTCGGACTCGGCGAACTTCTGCTGCGCCGCGACGGTGTCAGGCGACAGGCCGACCACCTGGTAGCCGGCTCCCCGCAGCGAGGCGATGTTGTCGCGGAAGTCGCACGCCTCCTTCGTGCATCCCGGCGTCGACGCGGCCGGGTAGACGTAGAGGACGACCTTGCGCCCGCGCAGTGAGCCCAGCGTGACCTCGCTGCCGTCCGCAGCCGGGAGCGTGAAGTCCGGCGCACTGTCGCCGGGGGAGAGCCTCGTCATCCCCGTCACGCTAGCCAGCCGCCCGGCGGGTTCGACGGACCGGCCCGCATGCGGGAGGCTTGCCGGGCAGGATCGGGGGCAAGCAACAGCGACAAGCAACGCCAGCAGGAGGTCCGACATGACGAACGCCACCACCGTCCCCGGTGGGCTGGAGGCTCGCGCGCCGGCGGCCCCGCCTGCCAGCACGCCCGCCGAGATCGAGGCCGAGATCGAGGCCACCCGCACCCGGCTGGCCGGCACCGTCGATGCCATCGCGGACCGGGTCAAGCCGGCCAACGTCGCCCGTCGCGGCGCCGAGTCAGCGAAGGCGCAGGTGGTGGACGACGGCGGCAACCTCCGGGTCGCCCGGGTCGCGGCCGGTGCAGTGGTCGTGGCCGCGGTGGTCGGCCTGATGCTGTGGCGGCGCTCCCGCTAGTGCTCGTCGCGCGCGAGGAGCCCGGGCCGGGTCAGGAGTCGGTCTGGGACTACCCCCGGCCACCGCGGGTCGAGCCGACCGGCGAGCTGGTCCGGGTCGAGCTCGGCGGGGTGGTTCTTGTCGAGACCCGGCGGGCCCTGCGCCTGCTCGAGACCAGACACCCGCCGTCGTACTACCTGCCCGTGGCCGACTTCGCCCCGGGCGCGCTGGTCCCGGCGTCGGGCGGCCAGACCTGGTGCGAGTTCAAGGGCGCTGCGAGCTACCTGGACGTCGCCGCCGGCGAGCGGGTCGTCCCGCGGGGTGCCTGGACCTACCCGGACCCGACGGCCGGCTACCGGACGCTGCTCGGGCACGTGGCGCTGTACCCCGGCCTGATGGACCTCGTGACCGTCGACGGCGAGGTGGTGCGGCCCCAGGAGGGCGGCTTCTACGGCGGCTGGGTCACCGACCGGGTGGTGGGCCCGTTCAAGGGACCTGCGGGCACTCGCGGCTGGTGAGCGCCGTCTGCGCGATACTCCTGGAGTGACCCCCCGCCCACGCCCGGTGCCCGACGCACCGCCCCTGCCCGGCTCGACGGACCCTGGCACCCAGCTCCCGGTGCGGATGCTGCACGACAGGGTGCTCGTCGACCTCGACGGCGAGCCGGGCGAGCGGCGCTCCAGCGGCGGCATCGTGATCCCGGCCACGGCGGCCATGGGCAAGCGGCTCGCCTGGGCAGCGGTGGTCGCGGTGGGGGCGAACGTCCGCTCCGTCGAGGTCGGGGACCGGGTGCTGTTCGACCCCGACGACCGCGCCGAGGTCGAGGTCCGCGGTCACGACTACGTGCTGCTGCGCGAGCGCGAGCTGCACGCGGTGGCCGCCGAGCGGCTGCAGGCCGACGTCACCGGCGCAGACCAGACGGGGCTGTACCTCTGAGCACCTGGTCCGCGACGTCCCCGCGCCGCCCCCTGCCGTTCCGTCGGCCGGGGCGGCTGCTCGTCGGCGCCGTGCTGGCCGCGGGCCTGGCGCTGGCCGGGCTCGCCCCGGGCGAGTTCCGGGTGCCCGCCACCGGGACGATCGCCAGGGCCGACCACCACCGGCCCGACGTCGTGCTCGTCGTGACCGACGACCAGCGGGCCGACACCCTGGCCGGCATGACCCAGGTCAACGAGCGGCTCGCCGCCAAGGGGGTGCGCTTCACCAACGGGATGGTGCCGACGAACCTCTGCTGTCCCTCCCGCTCCACGATCCTCACCGGCCTCTACGCCCACCACACCCGGGTGTTCGGCAACGGCGACATCGGTGGGTCGCGCTACGGCGGCTGGGCCCAGTTCCACCGGCGCGGCATGGAGTACCGCACCATCGCGACGGCGCTGTCGGCCCGGGGGTACCGCACCGGGTTCTTCGGCAAGTACCTCAACGACTTCTCCAAGCTGTCCCCGGACGGCTACACGCCGCCGGGCTGGGACACGTTCACGGCGTTCAAGTACTCCCGCGGCGCCTACTTCGGCTACCGCCTGACCGACGGGAGCTACCACGGCAACCGGGAGCACGACTACTCCACCGACGTGCTGGCCCGGCGGACCAAGCGGTTCGTCCGCCAGACCCCCGACGACCAGCCGCTGTTCGTCATGTTCGCTCCCTACGGCCCGCACAGTCCCTACGTGCCGGCGCCGCGGGACGCCGGGGACGTCGGGACGCTGCCCGGCGAGGTGCTGCCGCAGGCCTTGCGTGCGCCCGAGCCGCAGGTCGACCTCGACGCGCTGCCGCGCTGGAAGCGCAAGCGCCAGGCCCAGCCGGACGTCCAGCAGACCGTCCAGAGCGGGCAGACCGTCACCCTCCGCGCCGTCGACGAGGCGGTCGGCTCGCTGGTACGGACCATGCGACGCGAGAACCGGGTGCACGACACGTTGTTCATCTTCATGTCCGACAACGGGTACCTCTGGGGCGAGCACGGCATGGTCGGGAAGGACAACCCCTACGACGGCGGCATCCGGATCCCGATCGTCGTCCGCTGGGACGCGCACGCCAAGCGCGCCGTCGTGGACGACCGGCTCGCGCTCAACGTCGACATCGCCCGCACGATCGCCAACGCGACCGGCGCCGCGATGCAGACCGACGGGCTCGACCTCCTCGGACCGCGCACCCGCTCCGGCTTCCCGCTCGAGGCGATGGCGGGCTACCGCAAGCGACCGGCCTACTGCGGGTGGCGGACCGAGCGCTGGATGTACGTGCGCTACGACACCGGGCGAAGCGAGCTCTACGACTACCGCACCGACCCCTACGAGCAGCACGACCTGGCCGGTGATCCCGCGGTCGCCGACGTGCAGGCCCGGATGCGGGCCCTGGCCACCGCGCACTGCAGCCCGGAACCGCCCGGCTTCGACTGGTAGCCGCACGTCGACGCACCCGACGTCACGGTCGGGCAAAGCGCGGCGTTGCCGAACCCGCCGGGCCGGCACCGCGTCGTAGTCTCCGATGCGGTCTGGAGCAGGCCACGATCCGAGCAGGGCGACACGAGGGGGGACCGCTGGCGATGTCGCACCGCTCCGCACGGTCCCGGCTGCTCCGCCGCAGCCGCCTGACCGTTGTCCTGACCGGTCTGCTGCTCGCCCTGCTGGCCCCGTCCCAGGCAGCGGCCGACCGGGCGTCCGCGCCGCCGGCCAGGCAGGCGTCACCGGCGCCGGCACCCGCAACGGGCGCCGACCTCCGGCCGAACGTCGTCGTGATCCTCACCGATGACCAGCGGGACGGCGCCTACCGCACGATGCCGAACGTGAACCGGCTGCTGCGCGCACGCGGCACGACGTACACCCGCGCGATGGTGCCGACATCGCTGTGCTGCCCGTCGCGGGCGACGATCCTCACCGGGCTCTACGCCCACTCCAGCCGGCTGTTCGGCAACGGGGACGTCGGCGGGCCGCGCTACGGCGGGTGGCGGCGGTTCCACCGGCTCGGCCTCGAGGACCGCACCCTGGGTCCCGCGCTGCAGGCGGCCGGCTACCGCACCGCGCTCGTCGGGAAGTACCTGAACTTCTTCGGCAAGTTCTCGCCCGACGGCTACACCCCGCCGGGCTGGGACACCTTCGCGACGTTCCTGTCCAGCCACGGCTCGTACTACTCCTACCGGCTCAGCGACGGAAGCAGGTACGGCTCAGAGCCTCAGGACTACTCCACCGACGTGCTGTCCTCGCGCGCAACGCAGTTCATCTCCACCACCCCGGCCGACCAGCCGCTGTTCCTCTACTTCGCGCCGTTCGGGCCGCACGCGCCGTACACGCCGGCACCCCGACACCTCGGGACGCTGGACGGCACCCTGCGCCGATACACCCCGCCGACCCTGCACCAGCCGCTGCGGACGATGCCGCGCTGGATGCGCGAGCGGGTGCACTTCACCCAGGCCGAGGTCGACCTGACCCGGCAGCGGCAGCTCGAGGCCCTGATGTCGGTCGACGACGCCGTCGGCTCGATCGTGGCGGCGCTTGCGGCCACCGGCCGGGACCGGGACACGCTGTTCGTCTTCATGTCCGACAACGGCTACTTCTGGGGCGAGCACCGGATCATCGGGAAGGACTCGCCGTACCAGGACTCGACGGGGATCCCGATGGTCCTGCGCTGGGACGGGCACACCACGCCGGGGACGACCAGCCGGCGGATCGTGCTCAACGTCGACGTCGCCCGCACGATCGCCCACGCCGCTGGTGCCACCATGCGGACGGACGGGCTGGACATCCTGGGCCGCCGGACCCGCAAGGGCTTCGTCCTGGAGGCGATGGACGGCTACAACAACAGGCCGGCGTACTGCGGCTGGCGGACCCGGAACCGGATGTACGTCCAGTGGGACACCGGGGAGCAGGAGCTGTTCAACTACCGCACCGACCGCGCCGAGCAGCGCAACCTCGCCCACCGGAAGCGTTGGCGCGACGTTCGCGACGCGCTGCGCGCCAAGGCCTACGCCGCCTGCTCGCCCCGGCCGCCGCACTTCCACTGGGGCGACTGAGCGAGCCTCACCTGCCAGCCGGGTGCCAGGCCGCACGGCTGGCACCCCCAGGTTCGCCACCGAGTCTCTGCACGTACCGGCCGAGAGACGGCACGGACGAGCAGAGGAGAACACGATGGATGACGACCAGCAGACGACCGGACCCCAGCAGCGGGAGGGCACGCTGGCGCGCTGGGGCCGACCCGGCGCCTTCGCCGCCGCCGGGCTGGTGGCCGGCGGCCTGCTCGCCGGCGCCCTGTCGGCGAGTGCTGCGGACAGCGGCAGCACAACGACGGCGCCGAGCGGCGGCTACTCGTCGGGCGCCCTGCCCGGCACGCCGCCGAAGGGCACGGGGAGCAGCGATCCCTCCCAGCCGAAGCGCAGCGACGAGAAGCTGCTCACCGGGACCACCGCCGACAAGGTCGAGGCAGCCGCCCTCGCGAAGTACCCCGGCGCGACCGTGGTGCGGATCGAGACCGACTCGGACGGCGTCTACGAGGCCCACCTCACGAAGGCTGACGGGACCCCGGTCACGGTCGAGGTCGACAAGTCCTTCACCGTCACGGGCATCGAGCAGGGCGGTCCCCGCGGTGGTCATGGCGGTCCGCCGCCTGCTGACAGCAGCGGCACGACCTCGAGCGGCGCCGCCGCCTGAGCCGTCCGGGTCCGCGTCGCCCGGCTCGGTTTCCGGGGACGCGGACCCGGCTGGTAATCTCGTCCCCGCTCACGCGCCGCTAGCTCAACTGGCAGAGCAGCGGACTCTTAATCCGCGGGTTGGGGGTTCAAGTCCCTCGCGGCGCACACTGTTCCGCCTGGTCAGAGGGGTGGTGGACTCCGGTCCGCCGGCCCTCTTCCCTGTCCTGGCAGCCAAAGTGGCAGCCAACTCCCGGTGTCCGGTGTGCAGTCCCGGTAGATGGTGGACACATCGGTTCCGCCTCCTGGGTGACAGGTCTGGACGCGGTTCCGGTTCCTGGGCGACACCAGTTCCGGTAGGTGGGTGACACCCAGCCTTCTGTTGATCTCTGGTTCCAGCGGTTCTTCGGTGGTCTCACGACCGCGGAAGGGGCTGGGCATGCTCGTGGAGCTGGGTGTGGTGGAGCAGCGGTATCGGGCGGTGCTGGAGGTTCTGGACGGGGCCGAGGTGACCGAGGTGGCGCGCCGGTATGGGGTGGCCCGGCAGACGTTGCATGGGTGGCTGCGCCGGTATGCGGCCGAGGGTGGGATCGCGAACCTGGCTGATCGCTCGTCGCGGCCGGTGTCGTGTCCGCATCAGATGCCGGCGGTGGTGGAGGCCCGGGTGCTGGCGATCCGCAAGCAGCATCCGGGGTGGGGGCCGTCGAGGATCGCCCATCAGCTGCTGCGGGAGGGCGTGGACCCGGTGCCGGGGCGGTCGTCGATCTATCGGGCTCTGGTGCGCCATCAGGTGATCGACCCGACCAAGCGCCGTCGTCGGCGGGCGGACTACCGGCGGTGGGAGCGGGGCCGGTCGATGGAGCTGTGGCAGATGGACGTGATGGGCCGGGTGCTGCTGGCCGACAGCGCCGAGGTGAAGGTCGTGACCGGCATCGATGACCACTCCCGGTTCGTGGTCTGCGCCGCGGTCGTCGCGAGGGCGACGGCCCGACCGGTGTGTGAGGCCCTGAGTGCGGCGCTGGCCCGGCACGGGGTGCCGGAGCAGATCCTGACCGATAACGGGAAGGTGTTCACGGCCCGGTTCGGGCTGGGT
Organism: uncultured Actinomycetota bacterium; assembly: GCA_963726615.1. Taxonomy (GTDB): domain Bacteria; phylum Actinomycetota; class Actinomycetes; order JACCUZ01; family JACCUZ01; genus CAWDZK01. The sequence continues at coordinate 422,992 of CAVSCX010000010.1, forward strand.
CCGGGGCCGGTGATGTTCGACCGGATCTGCGCGGAGAACGGGATCCGGCACCTGCTGACCGCGCCGTACTCGCCGACCACGACGGGGAAGGTGGAGCGGCTGCACAAGACGATGCGGGCCGAGTTCTTCAACGATCACCAGCGCGAGTTCGCCACCATCGGCGAACTGCAGGCGGCGTTGGACGGCTGGGTGGTGGAGTACAACACCGAGCGGCCGCACCAGTCCTGCGGTGGCCGGCCGCCGGCGGAGCGGTTCGCGCTGGCCGAGCGTTCCGTCGTCGCGGTCGACGTCGACGAGGCACCTGTCGCGACCTCGAGAACCCG
>CAVSCX010000011.1:0-829313 GCA_963726615.1 uncultured Actinomycetota bacterium
CCGCCCGGCGCCTCCGACCGGCTGGCGACCCGGGCCGACGTGCTGGAGCGCTTCGACGCCTACGGCCGGCACCTGACAGCCGTCCCCGGGGGAGCGCCGGCCGCCCGGATCGCCCGGGCCGGCGCGGCGCTGGCCGCCGACGCGCTGCCGGAGCGGCTGCACCTGGCGGCCGGCCACGGCGACTTCGCGCCGCGCAACGTGTTCGTGGGACCGGGCGGGCGGGTCGCCGTGTTCGACCCGATGCCGCGCTGGCGGGCGCCCGTCCTCGAGGACCTCTGCCGGTTCCTCGTGGGCGTCCGGCTGCTCGGGCTGCAGGTGCACTCGCAGGGCCTCGCCTACAGCGCCCGCTGGCTGGACGCCGTCGAGCGGGACGTGCTCGCCGGCTACTTCGGTGCCGACGTCCCGACCGGCGAGCTGGCGGCCCTCCGCACCCTGGTGCTCCTGGACAAGTGGGCCGCCCTCGCGACCGGTGGCGGCGCCGGCCCGCGCGGGGCTGTCGTCCGCGCCCGCGCGGCCTGGGCCGGACGGCACCTGGCCCGCGAGGCCGACCGGGTGCTCCGGGCGGCCGCATGACCGACGCCGGTCCCACCGAGGCGGACGGGCAGGTCTCCCGCGCGGAGATGGGCAGCCGGCACCTGCGCGGGTCCACCCTGCTGCTGGCCGGGCGCCTGCTGTCCATGGTCTTCACGGTCGCCACCCAGGTCGTCGTGGTCCGGGCTCTCACCAAGAACGACTTCGGCGGCTTCGCGCTGGCGCTGACCATCACCTCGGCGTCGAGGTTCCTGCTCAGCCTCGGCCAGGGCAAGACTCTGAGCCGGTTCCTCGCCGTCTACGTCGAGCAGCGCGACTACGGCCGACTGTTCGGCAGCGTGCTGGTCGCCACCGGCACGGTGCTCGCCACCGGCAGCCTGCTCATCGGCGGGCTGTTCGCGTTCCGCGACCAGCTCGTCGGCTCGGTCCTGCAGGACTCGTCCGCGGTGACGGTGCTGCTCATCGTGGTCTTCCTGGCCCCGATGGAGGCGCTCGACCAGCTGTTCGTCGCGATCTTCGCGGTCTTCACCAAGCCGCGGTCGATCTTCTTCCGGAAGTACCTGTTCACCCCGTGCCTGCGGCTGGCGGTCGTCGTCACCGTCGCCACCACCGGCGGCAGCGTTCAGCTGCTGGCGGCGGGCTACGTCGGGGCGCAGGTCCTCGGCCTGCTCGTCTACATCACGATGATGCGCAAGGTCCTGGCCGAGCAGGGCCTCAGCGGCGAGCTGCGCTGGAGCAAGCTGGCCTGGCCGGTCGGGAGCGTCTTCACCTTCGCGCTGCCGATGCTCAGCACCGAGCTGGTCTACCTGTCCATGAACACCGGCAGCGTGCTGCTGCTCGGCCACTTCGGCAACGCCGCCGACATCGCCGACCTCCGGTCGGTGTTCCCGGCGGCCGGTCTCAACAAGATCGTCTACGCCACGTTCCTCACGCTCTACCTGCCGATGGCGTCCCGGCTGTTCGCCCGGGGCGACCACGCCGGGCTGCGCGAGGACTACTGGCGCACCGCGGCGTTCCTCGCGGTGATGTCCTTCCCGGTGTTCGTCATGACCGGGCCGTTCGCCGAGCAGACCACCGTGTTCCTCTTCGGCGAGCGCTACGCCTCGTCCGGGGCGATCCTCGCGCTGCTCTCGACCGGGTACTACGTCAACAGCGCGCTGGGCTTCAACCTGGTCACCCTGCAGGCCTACGGCCGGGTCCGGGTGATCCTCGCGGTCAACCTGGCCTCCGCCGTGCTCAACCTGGCCCTGAGCCTGGCGCTCGTCCCGAGGTACGGCGCGATGGGCGTGGCGACTGCGAACGGCATCACGATGGTGCTGCAGAACATCGGCTTCCAGCTGGGGGTCGCGCGGACCATGAACTCGGCCCTGGTGGACCGCCGGTACCTGCCCACCTACGCGTCGCTGGCCCTGATGACGGGGCTGCTGTTCGGCGTCGACAGGCTCTGGTCGCCCGCGCTCTGGGTGGCGATCGTCCTCGGTGCGGTGGCCTCGCTGCTGCTCGTCGTCGTCAACAAGCAGGCCCTGCAGCTGGGCCACTCGTTCCCGGAGCTGGCCAAGGTGCCGGTGCTCAAGTGGGTCGTCAGCGGCGGGCGGCCAGCCGGCTCCTGAGGCCGGCGGCCCGCCAGCCCAGCCGGCGGGCACGCTCCCAGTGCGGTGACTGGCGCACGGCGAGGTACGGGCCGGCCTCCTTGACCCGCAGCACCCCGGTGCCGTTGCCGCGGTGCACGCCGACCCGGGGGATCGACAAGGGGCCGGGCTGCTCGTGCCGCTCGGGCAGCGCGAACGCCTGCGCGTAGCCCGCGGCGGCAGCCGCCTTCCGCACGCCGGCGTCGTGCCGCCCCCGCGGGTAGGCCAGCATCGTGACCGGGGAGCCGAGCAGGTCGCTGAGCAGCTCGCGGCTGCGGCGCAGGTCGCTCAGGCACTCGTCGTACGACAGGGTCGTGAGGTCGTGGTGCGCCCAGCTGTGCGACTGGAAGTCGACCCCGGCGTCGCGCATCTCGCGCACCTCGTCGACTGTCAGCGTCGTGAGCGGGTGCGGGGGAGGAGTGTCGACCCAGTCGACCGGGCGGCCCTCGGGGGTGAGGGTCTCCGCCACGAGGAACACCGTGGCGGGCAGCCCCCACCGGCGCAGCCGCGGCAGCAGCTCGGTGTGCATCGAGGTGAAGCCGTCGTCGAAGGTGAGCGCCGACGTGCGCGCCGGCAGCCGGAACCGTCGGTCCATGACCCGGGTCGCCACGTCCAGCGGCACCACCCGGCGGTGCCGGGACAGCCAGGCGCAGTGCGCGTCGAACAGGGCCGGCTCGATCGCCATCGGTGAGTCCCAGCCGTCCTCGACGGCGTGGTAGCAGAGCACGCTCACGGTCGCCGCCTCCGGCCCAGCTCCTGGTAGACGGCGTCGACGGCGGCGGCCGTGGCGGCGCTGGAGAAGGAGCCGGTCACCCGCTCGCGTCCGGCGCGCCCCATCGCCGCGCGCAGGTCGGCGTCGGCCAGCAGCTTCTCCAGCGATGCGGCGAGCGCGTCGGGGGAGCGGGGCGGGACGACGAAGCCGGTGGCGCCGTGCTGGACGGCCCGGTGCACGTCACCCACGTCGGTGGCGACCACCGGCAGCCCGCACGCCATCGCCTCGAGCACCGACAGCGGCATCGCCTCCCACCACGACGGCAGGCAGAACACGTCCCCCTCGGCGTAGGCGCCGGCGATCTCCTCCGGCGGCCGGCTGCCCAGCAGGCGGACGTGGCCGTCGGTCACGGCCTCGCGCACCGCCGCCTCGGCCTCGGGCCCCTCGTCCGGGGTCCCGCCGACCAGCCACAGCTCGTGCGCGACGCCGCGCTCGGTCACCGTCCGCGACGCCGACAGCAGGTCGAGGACGCCCTTGCGCGGCGTGAGCAGCCCGACGTACAGCACCCGCGGGACCTCGCGCTGCGCCGGACGGGGGGTGAAGTCGTCCAGGTGCACGCCGTTGTCGACCAGCCGGACCCGGGCCGGCCCGAGCACGCCGCGCAGCGCCTGCTCGCCGGCCGTCCACACGGCGACCACCCGCGAGGCGGGCCGCAGGCAGGCACGCAGCAGGCCGCGGCGCCACCGGCCCTGCAGCCAGGTGCCGATGTTGCCGCCGTGCGCGTGCACCACGACGTGTGCCCCGCCGAGCCGGGCTGCCAGGCCGAGGGCGGCGGCCCGCACCACGGTGACGGTGGGGGCCAGCGCCGACTGGATGTGCACCACGTCGGCACGCCGCGCCGCCCGCCCCACCGCGACGGCGTCGGCCACGGTCCGGCGCACGTTGCCCCACGAGGCACTGCCGCCCTCGGGCGTGCCGTGGTGGGCCACGTTCAGGAATGTGACGTCGTGCTGCTCCGCAAGCGGGCTGCGCAGCAGCGTCTCGATGAACGTCGGGATGCCGCCACGGTCCGGCGGCCCCTTGCCGACGACGACGACGCGCAGCCTCGCGCCGCTCCCGACAGCAGTCAGGTCCTCCACGTCGATCCACCCCCCACGAACGGACAGGCCGCCGCAGTCCTCCGGACTGCTGCGGCCGCCTGGCCCCTGACGTTAGCGTGGTGCAGGCGCGCGCACCCAGCGGTTGGTCCCATTCGTCCGGGGCAGGGTGCGTCTGCCGGCCGCGGGACCGTGGCCGGCCCGACAACCGACATCAGCGGCACCGAGCCGGGCAGGAGGACGTGCGTGGGGGACGGGTCGACCGTGCTCGTGACCGACGACATCAACGGTCAGAACCGGGGGTCATTGGCGACGGTGCGGGCGCTGGCCGGGCGCTACCGGACCGTCGTCGCCGTCGGGGACCGGCCGTCGCTGGCGGCCGCGTCCCGCTACTGCGCCGGCACGGTCCGGCTCCCGACCGGCGGCAGCCCGGCGTACGCCGACGCGCTGCGGGCCGAGCTCGGCACCGGGCGCTACGACGTCTTCTTCCCGGGCAGCGACGTCGCGCTGCTTGCCGTGGACGACCCCGCGGCCGGGCTCGTCGACAAGGCACTGCTGGACGCGCGGGCCCGCGACGCAGGCTTCGTCACCCTGCCGACCGAGGCGTTCGACGACTCCGAGGCGCTGCTCGCGGCCGCCGGCCGGCTGGCCTACCCGGTGGTCGTGAAGTCCGCGACGAAGTCCGGCCTCGGCAACCTGCAGGCGGTCACCGTCGCCGACCAGGACGGGCTGGCGGTGCTCGCCGGGGTCAGCGGCCAGCTGGTGGTGCAGCCGTTCGAGGCCTCGCCGCTGCGGGCCGTGTCCGGCGTCGTGCACGACGGCGTACTTGTCGCGGCCTGCCACCAGCGGTACCTGCGGATCTGGCCGCCGGCGGCCGGGGTGGCCTCGGCGGCGGTGACCGCCGAGCCGGACCTGGACGAGGAGGACCGCCTGGTCCGGCTGCTGGCCGGGCACGACGGCGTGTTCCAGGTGCAGTTCCTCGGCCGGTACCTGCTCGACGTCAACCCCCGGGTGTACGGCTCGATGGCGCTGGCGGTCGCCGCCGGCGCGAACCTCCCGCTGCTGGCGGCCGAGGCTGCGGCCGGACGCGTCCCGGACCGGCCGGTGCGGGCCCGGCCGGGGGTGCCCTACCGGTGGTGGGAGGGCGACGTGCGGTTCCTGGCTGCCGGGGTCCGAGGCCGGCGGCTGTCGGCGCGCGAGGTGGCCGCTGCCCTGCGGCCGCGACGCGGCACGGCGCAGAGCGTCGAGAGCCTGCGCGACCCGGCGCCCTCGGTCAGCCGGCTGGTGCACGGCGTACGACGGCGGGGGCTGTCGTGACCGACGACGGGCTGGTCGACGCCGCGCGGCTGCGGCACGCCCGCCGCGACGGCATCCCCGGGCCGGCGGAGGTCGCCGTCCGGGAGGAGGCGGTCCGCCGGGTCCGGCAGGTGCTCGAGCCGTGGCTCGCGCCGGACGGGCTGGTGCCCTCACCCCTGGGCCCGGCCTGGACCCGCGAGCTCCGGGCGGTCACCACCGCTGACGTCCCCGCCGATGACCTGACAGCCGCCGGATGGCTGCCGCTGGACGGGTTGCGGCGGCGGCTCGGGCTGCCCGGCGCCGGCCACTGGGCCGTCACCGACGGCGGCCGGGTGGTGGGCGCGGTGCTGCTGGCGCGCCGCCCCGACCGCGACCGCGTCATGACCGTCCTCGCCCGCGCCCGGGAGCGCGGCGAGGTGACCCTGCACGACGTCCTGGAGCTGCGCGCCCTGCGGGCGGCGGGCGACCGGTTCCCGGACGCGTCGCCGGTGCTCACCGCGGCCGCCGACGTCGAGATCGCCCTCGGGTCGCGGGACCTGGTCCGCTGGACCAGCGGGCGCCGCGCCGACTCGCCCGTGCCGCTGCCGGCAGCCCGTCGGGTCAGGCGGGTCGTGGTGGCGGTCAGCGGCGTGGACGGCGCCGGCAAGTCCTCCCTGCTGGAGAACCTCGAGGCCGACCTGGAGCGCTGCGGACTCCCGACCAGCCGGGTCTGGCTGCGTCCCGGCATGGGGCTCGGCCCGCTGGCCGGGCTGGCGCAGAGGGTCAAGCGCCGCCGCGGTGCGGACGAGTCGCCGGGCATCGGCCGGATCGCGGCCGACCCGGACACCGTCCTCGGCAGCCGCCGGGGGGTGCAGGGCTGGGTGTGGTCGCTGCTGGTGACCCTCGCCTTCGTCGCAGGCGTCCGCCGGCAGCACCGGGCCGCGTCCGGTGTCGTGCTCTACGACCGGCACCTTCTCGACGCACTGGTCACCCTGGACTTCGCCTACGCCGGGTCCGACCTGCGGCTGCAGCGGTGGCTGGTCCGCCGGCTGGTGCCGGCGGCCGACGTCGCCCTGCACCTGGACGTCCCGGCCGAGGAGGCGGTCCGGCGCAAGCCGGGCGACCCGATCGGCGAGCGGGCGGTGCGCCGGCAGCTGGCGGCGTACGCCGAGGTGGCGCCGACGCTGCCGCCGGCCGAGGTCCTGGACGCGACCCTGCCCCGGGCCGTGCTGGCCGAGCGCGCGCTTGCCCTGGTGCTGGCGGTCTGACCCCGGGGTCGCGCCGCGGGAGCGGCTGCGCTACTCGCCGGGGACGGGTGCGACGCCCTGCTCGTGAGCCAGCCGGGCGTACTGCTGGTAGAGGTCGTCGGCCCGGCGGAGCAGGTCGGCCGTACGGGGGGCCCGCAGGACGTTCTCGAGCTCGCGCTTCCGGTCGCTGCGCTGCGCCGACGGCCGGCCGACGTGGGTCTCCACCACGTCGCCGCCGGACTCCAGCCGGTTCATCGCCTCCACCAGGGCGAACGCCGCCGCCTCGTTCTCGGGGGTCGGGTCGTAGCGCGCGTACGACGTGCCGAACCGCGCGTTGACGGCGTCGGTGACAGCACCGAAGTCGGACACGACCAGGTCGAAGAGCCCGACCACGAAGCCGTCGCGGGCGGTCCACGCCGTCCGGTAGAAGTCGAGGTACTCCGTGACGGCGTCCTCAGCGGTGAGGCTGCTGCGCCGGATCAGGTAGCTGAGCACGGCGTCGGCGGGTGGCCGGGCCAGGGCGACCGCGGGCACCCCGAGCCGGCGGGCCCGGTGCAGGTGACGGGCGCCGTGCAGGTGCCGGCCGAGGTGGAGGTCGTCTCCGTTGGCCACGATGAACGCGGCGGCGCTGAACGTGTTGCCGGAGCGCGGGAAGCCCTCCATGACCAGTGCCGTGTCCCGCCGGGCCAGGGTCGCGCGCTTGTCCGGGCGGGCCGCCATGAGCAGGTCCCAGACCAGCGGCATGCCGGCCAGCGGTCGCCGTACCCGGTGCCGCAGCCGTTCCGCCGTCCCCGTCGTCTCCACTCATCCACGGTAACCAGCCGCAGGGTTGCTCCACACCGGATCCGGGTGGAAACACCGCAATGATCCGGTCTGGATCACCGGGTTGGGTCAGTGGCCGGGGTCAGCGGCTGGGGTCGTAGCCGGGGCGGACCACGTCCCAGAACCGCGGCGTCAGCGGGATCTTGCAGAGCGCGTTGCTGCTGAGCTTCCAGCGCTGCTGTCCGGAGGTGGCCCTGGTGTTCTCCAGCTTCAGGGTGGTGTGGCCGCCGCTGTCGCCGAGGTACATGCCGTACTTCTGCAGGCCGCGGGCGATGACGAGGGCCTGCGGGTTCAGGTGCAGGGCGTCGAGGTCGACCGAGGGCTTGATGCGGAACCGCAGGCCCTGCGGCGGGGCGGCCGGGTTCGACGAGCCGCCGTCACTGCCGACCATGGGGAAGACCGAGCGGCTCGAGGTCTCGGGCCCGGAGCTCACCTTCACCACGTGCCGGACCGCGCCGGCGGCCACCTCGTCGTAGCGGACCATCATCGTCGCGCCGTTGTTGCCGCGGTGGCTGCCGAGGTTGCGCTTGGTGTCGGAGCGCTTGAGCCGCGAGTGCAGGCCGTTGGAGGCGAGCCGCGTCACCGTCGCGCCCCGCGCGGTCCAGCTCCCGTTCGCGTAGTGGGCACCGGTGAACGCCACCACGTAGCCGCGCTGGCGGTCGAACACGGTCATGGCCGCGTCGCTGGTGGCGGCCGCCTCCGCGGACACCGGGATGCGCACGCGCGCCAGCTCTCGCGGCCGCCGGCCGCTCCCGGTGCGGACGTCGTACTCGGGGTCGCCCGACCCGGCCCAGTAGACCGGCTGACCCCACTTGTTCGAGCCGGTCCCGGCCAGGCGCACGCAGCCGCCGTCGGCGTCCGGGCCGGTGCTCATGTAGTCGAGGATCTGGGCTGCGATCGGGCTCTTCGGCGCCTTCCTGGGCACCCGGGCGTTCCACCACGAGTCCGCACTGAAGGCGCGGAACGGCTTGGTCGCCGTGGTCTGGCGGGCCGCCGCGGGGGACTTCGCGCTCGGTCCGGAGCCCGGCACGGCGGACGCGTCGCTGCCGAGCCAGCACCCGGTGACGAGCACACCGACGGCAAGGGCGGCGGGGACCACGGACCTGCGCATGAACCATCTCCTGGCGGATCGGACTGGACCGCCACCCTGCCTCGCGGTCCGGTCGAGGGCAAGCCGGGGTCGCTCACGGTCCCGGGACGGTTCCGCTGCGTAGTCCCGGCTCCCGCCCGCTGGTCAGATCACCGGAATCGCTGGACGGCGGGGGTGCGGTCGAGCATCCTCCGGCCATGACACGTGGACTCCGGGGGCTGTCGGTCCTCATGCTCGCCGTCGCCGCAGCGGTCCTGGCACCCTCGCCGGCGTCCGCCGCCGCGACCGTCGCCCTGTGGCACCTCGACGACACCGGGACTGTCATGGCCGACTCGTCCGGCAACGGCCTGAACGGGAAGTCGGTGGGCGTCACCCTCGGCCAGCCGGGGGTCGCGGGGACGGCGTACGGGTTCGCCAAGAAGCCGGCGTACGCCACCGTCGCCAGCTCGACCAAGCTCAACCCGGGCACCGCGGCCTTCACGGTCAGCGCCCGGGTGAGGTTCGCGACCAAGCCGTCGGCCGCGGTCGGCGACTACGACCTGGTCCGCAAGGGGCTGGCCGGGGTCAAGGGCGGGCACTGGAAGATGGAGATCGTCGGCAGCGGCAAGGCGTACTGCCTGTTCCACGGCGCGGCCGGGCGGGTCGCCTTCTCCAACGGCCCGGTCCTGGCGGACAACGCCTGGCACGCCGTCTCGTGCACCAGGTCCGGCACCGTCGTGACCCTCACGGTGGACGGCAAGACCTACTCGAAGACCGGCGCGACCGGGTCGATCGCCAACACCTCGCTGCTGCGGGTCGGCAACAAGGACAACTCCGGCGGGGACCAGTACACCGGGCTGATGGACGAGGTGTCGATCACCGCCGGCTGACGCGCAGCCCCGCTCGTCGTTCGTGCCAGGACGCACCGGCGTCGCCACCGGTCCGTCTCGGGCTCACCAGCCGCGGGACCGCCACTCGGGCAGGTGCGGACGCTCGGCGCCCAGCGTCGAGTCGTTGCCGTGCCCGGGGTAGAACCACGTGTCGTCCGGCAGCCGGTCGAACAGCTTCGCCTCGACGTCGGCCAGCAGCGAGGCGAACGCCTCCGGGTCCGTCGTGCGGCCGACGCCGCCGGGGAAGAGCGAAGGGACTATATGGGCAACATGTTGGCGTGACCGATCGGGTGGCGTTGTACGCCCGGATCAGCGAGGACGAGCTGGGCCTTGAAGCGGGCGTCTCTAGGCAGCTCGAGGACCTGCGCGAGTTGGCTCTCACACGCGGCTGGGACGTCGTCACGGAGCTGTCGGACAACGACATCTCAGCCACGAAGGCTGCGCCGCGGGAGGGCTATTCGACCCTTCTCGAATTTGCTGACGTCAGCAAGATCGACCGGATCGTGGTGTGGCACACGTCCCGGCTGTGGCGCAACCGCCGCGAACGCGCCGACGGCATCGAGCTGCTAGCGAAGCGCCGTGTGAGCGTCACAGCCGCGCGAGGGCCGGATTTGGATCTCTCCACGGCTTACGGGCGGGGGTTGGCTGGCCTTCTGGGTGAGTTCGACACGATGGAGAGCGAAGTCAAAAGCGAGCGAGTCGCCCGGGCGGCGCTAGAGCGGGCACAACAGGGGATGGCCAACGGCGCGGTTGCGTACGGGTGGCGGCGCGAGAAGCGGGTGGATGAGATCGGCCGGGTCGTCGGTTTCGAGGACGTCGAAGACGAGGAGTCCGCGGTCGTCGTGCGCGAAATCGTCGATCGGCTGCTCGCCGGCGAGACACTCCGAGCGATCACTGTCGAGTTGAACGAGCGCGGCGTTCGCCCTCCAGGCTCGGCCGCCGGTTGGGGCAGGACCAGCGTCAAGAAGGTGGCCACGCGACCAGCAATGTGGCGCTGAGGATCTGGCATCGGGGACGGTCGGATGAGGCGCTGCTCGCCGCGGGATGGCCTCCTATCGTCGATCAGGAAAAGCACGATCTGGTATGCGCGCTGATGGCGGACCCAGCAAGGCGACGGGAGCGCCCAGCCTCTCGTCAACATTTGCTCACGTGGGGCGTCGGGGAGTGCGGCGTCTGTGGGGGCTACCTACGGGTGGCCCCAAAAGGCAACTCTCGTTGGGGCACGAAACAGCGTTTGTACGTCTGCGACGCGCGAGGCTGTGTCGGGAGGCGTGAGGACCGGGTTGATGAGCCTGGTTCGAGCCGTAGTGGTCGAGCGACTGTCGCGACCAGATGCAGTGAAACTGCTCACCGGCGACGACGTCGACCTGGCCCCGGTTTCCGAGAACGCCGCGGTCATCCGTGGCCGGCTTGACGATGCAGCTGATGCGTTCGCGGCAGGTTTGATCGACGCCATGCAATTGACGCGGATCACCGCACAGTTGCGTCCCGAACTCGCGAACGCGGAAGCGGAACTTCGGCAGGTTCGTACGGCAGCAAGCTTGGAGCCAGTCGCCGAACTCCTTGGCGACCGCGTCGGGATTGTCTGGGACGCAATGACTCTGCAGAAACGACGTGCCGTTCTAGTCGTTCTAGCGGTCCGCTTTCGCATCCTGCCGCGCGCGAAGCGCGGCCCAGGCTTCGAGCCCGAGACGGTCGAGGTTCTGTGGAGCTAAGCCTTCCAAGACGGGCGAGGCTGCCCAAGGGCGAACCCTGTCGGGGTCATGCAGCCTCCGGATAAACCTTGTCAGACGGTTCCTGCGTCGCCGCTCGCTGCACAGCAGCCGCGTGATCCGGCGCGTTGAACAGCCGCGCCAGGCGCTGGCCTTGTAGTTCAGTGAGTGGAGGCGCTGCGGCGACCCGTGCGCGAGCCCACGCGCCAATACGGGCCTGCTCATCTTCGACTACCACCGCCGCGGTGGCTGGCGAGTCGGAAGCGGCGCCGAAGCCCGAGCCACCGCGAACAGTTGTCACATAGTCCTATGTGACAAATACCTGTGCGAGACGAGGGGTCCCGCCAAAGAATCTTGAACAAATTTGTCACCGGCTCCCCGGCAAGCCGCTTGCCGCCGACACGCATCCGCTTGCCGGCAGCCAGGGGCGCGCTTGCCAGCCCACGCGAAGCCAGCGATCGACAGCGATGGGCGATGGATCGCGGCCGGCGGCCGGGCGATAGGCGGCCAACGGGCAGCAGGTCAGGTGGCGGCTGTCGGGCGGGCTGGCACCGGGCGAGCAGGTGGGGACGCCTGGGTGTCAGCGTCAGGGCTGGCCAGGACGCGTTCGAACCCGGTGAACGCCTCGAAGAGCCCGACTGCCTCGAAGGCTCGGTTGCGCCGACCAAGAGTGACTTGCCGCACGACGCCGGCAGCCTCTAGCCGTTCGATGGCTGCGGCCGTCTTGGAGTAGGCGCGGCCGAGGTGCGCGGCCGCCGTGTTCACGCTGAACACCGGAAGGGCGGGCAGTGCAGCGACCAATAAATCCACGGTCGAATTCGCACGGACCCGGCCGAGGCGGCTACGGCTTGCGGCTTCGAGGGCGGCCAAGTCGGCGGAGAACTGGTCTGCATCCCGACAGGCCCGGCCGGTCGAGGCCAGGAACAGCTCGAGCCATGCCAGGTGTCCCTGTCCCGCGAGGCCCTCGACCCGGGTCCCGTCGAGGGCGTTGATGTATTCGCCGGCGCGAGTTGCGAGGACGAGGCTTACGGGAGGCACGACGCGGGTTGCCACACCTCGGCGGCGCAGAACGAGCTGGATGAGGGCACGCCCGGCTCTGCCGTTGCCATCGGCAAATGGGTGGATGGTCTCGAATTGAGCATGCGCGACCGCTGCCTGCAGGAGCGCCGGGTGAGCATCGCCGGAGAGATACGTGGTCAGGTCGGCGAGCAGGTCTGGCACGTCCTCGGCCGGAGGAGGGACGAACGCAGCCGAGCACGGGTTGGCCCCTCCGATCCAGTTCTGCTCTGTGCGGACCACGCCGGCCCACGCTTCTTCGCGGGTGCCGGTCAGCAACGCGGTGTGAACGGCGAGGAGGTCGTCTGAAGTGACGGGCCGAGCCGGGTCTGCGGCCAGGTCGAGCGCAGCGTCGAGCGCGCGGATGTTGCCGAGGACTGCGCGGGCGACCGCATCAGTGACCGCGACCCCGTCGCGCTCCTCGGCCTCGCTGCGGGCGAGGCGACGGACGTTGAGCACAAGGCCCTCGATGTTCGAGCTGGCGACCGCTTCTGCTCGCAGGAGGAATCGAGCGAGGGGTTCCAGGTTGGCAAGCCCGGCGTGGAAGGTGTTCAGTTGCCGAACCGTCTGTTCGACGTCCACGAGGTCTGCGGCGACCGAGGCCGGCAGCTGCAGGTCCATGCCGACCAGGAGGTCGGGGACGTAGGATCGGTACTGGCATGAGGCACGCTCCGCTCGGGTAACCCCGGCCGGGTTGCCAGGCCAGGTTTGCTCGACGAATCGGCCCATACAAAGCCTCCTTATTCCCGGTTAGAGACTAACAGGTAATAAGATTGCCCCATGTTGCCGGTTGCGGCGGCCCCGTTGCTGAAGCCGGTACTTCCGGTAACCCCCGTCAACGCGCGCGCCGACGGGGTTGACGCGACAGCGCGCTCGGCGCGTCGTGACCTCTTCTGCGTCGACCAGATCATGTTGTTGATCTTCGTGTTGCTGCTCATGCGCTTTCTGTTGTTGTAGTCGCTCGTGCTGCCAGCGAAATCTCGGGCGAGGCCGGCGCGCATCAGCGATACAAGCGTGTGCGTCCGATTCGGGCTTGACCTGTTGCAAACCGCTGACAACGACCGTTGTCACCGAAGGTGCCAGAAGAGTGGAGTCACTGTAGTTGATCTTCGGGGTCTGACGAACGGTCGACATCGGGGGGACGAGTGGCGGCGTCGGACTGTCGGCCTCCGACGGCAGGAGACTGGGTTCCGAGGATGCGACGCGCGAGCCATACCGTGGTGATCTTGAGCGGAGGCTCGGTTCGCGATCACACCTCGACGGCCGCAACAAGGCCGCGCGGTGGCCGCGAAAGTGCGAGTACCGTCGCTGATGGCTCGACGCCGCTGCGATGAGTACTGGCACACTTCGGACTTATGGCTCGATTGATTGGTGTCCTCGAAGAGAGCCTGAGCACCGACTTCGCGCTTCTTGCCGTGGGGCAGTCCGGCGCAGCCGGGGATGGGCCGTCGACGACCACGTATGCGGCCTCCGGCCCTGGTGCCATCGTCATGGTGTGTGGAACCAAGTACGCCGAGCTCGAGGTCCGAGTGGAGCGCTGGGACGCCGAGCCGCAGGTGCCCGGTCACGGGTGGGAGGACTGCGACGAGCTGCCTTTCGAGCCAGTTTCGGATGGCGGCCCGCTCCAGGTCTGGGCCTTCGATCCACCGGGGGACGAAGCCGGGCTATCCGTCGAGGGTCTTGGCCGCGCCCGCGTGCAGGTGCTCGCGGCCGGTAGGCATCGCTACGGCTACTCCGACTCGGCGGAGGGACTGCCACCCGAGCGGTGGCTGGTCCGGATCTGGCCGGACGGCGAGCACCGCGACGCCATGTCGGGGTCCCCGCGGCGCATCGCGGGACCGCTGCCGCACACCAACCGCCGGACCGCCTGGATAGAGGCACACCACGGATGGCGACGCACCGGTTGGTCGTCGTACCTGCTGGGGATTCAGGCATGTCAGATCATCGAACGGGCCTTGGTCATCGCCGGTGGTCCATGCGATCCCGACGACCTTGTGACGAACTTTGGTCCGTGGGGGGTCCAGCGGGAACGAGCCGGGGCTTACACATGGGACTCGCCCGTGCTCGGACACGGTTGGGCGATCCCAGCTGAGGTAGTCCGCCCCGACGCGCTGGTCAAGCTTCGAGCCATGGCCGCTGCAACGGGAATGCCCTCGATCGACACCTTCCGCGACGCGCTGGAGTTTCTCGAGCGGTTGGGGCTAATCGGACGACAACACGGGGTGAACGGCGGCCACCTGGTGCTCAATCCAGCACCCCGCCCTGTGTGGGAGGTGCTCGAACTGTCACCGGCGTCGGAACGTGGACTGCGTACGCAGGGCCTGTGGTCGGACTACCAGTACCTGGAAAACGATCTAGAGCACCTTCTCCGATGGGCACCCAACCAACGTCTCGTGACGACCCCGGAGAGGATCGCGGTCCGTCTCTCAGTCGGCGTCGACGACATCCTCGGTGGACTCCAACTCCTCGACATCCTCGACCGCGTCAGCGTGCATCCCAAGGCCGATGCGCGCACCAGAATGGGGACGGTGACCATCTGGAACAAGCGCGCGGACGTTGCACATCGTGTCTAAGACCGCGAATGACTGGCGCGCGGTGGCGAACGTGGTCGACGCGCCGAACGAGGCCCAGTGCGGAGGGCTGTTCTGTCTCTCCCTCGTGACACTCTTCTCGAGTGGAGCAGCCGCCGAAGAAGAGCACCGCCCGTGAGGTCACCGAGCACGTAGTCGAGGGCGCGGCCGGGATGGTCCCGGTTATCGGGAGCCCGATCGCTGTCGCCTTCGCCGTCGCGATGGGGTGGACGTACAACCGGCGCATGACGGCGTGGCTCGACGACCTTGCCGAGGCCATAACCGAGCCTCCAGGAGCGCACCGACGGCATGTCGTTCGACAAGCTCGCCGAGGACGAGGGCTTCGTCGACGCCGTTATCGCGGCGACGCGCGCCGCGCAGGCGACGTCGTCGGCGGAAAAGCTCGAGGCGCTGCGGAATGGAGTCCTCAACACCCTGGGCCCCGACGCCCCGTCCCTCGACGAGCAGGCCCGTTTCTTCCGGCTCATCGAGCAGTTCACCCCGACTCACCTGCGGCTACTCGCTTTCCTGGACGACCCTGGCGCGGCATTCGATGCCGCTGGCATCCTGCGCCCCAACCTGTCCATGGGAGGCCGGTCGCACCTGATCGCTCAGATGCCCGACCTCGTCGGGCCCGCCGGTTGGATCGACCTGATCTCTCGTGACCTCGACAACGCGTCGCTCACCAACCACGGCGGCCTCAACGTCACTATGACCGGCCAGGGCCTTTGGGAGCGCGCGACGAGCGCCCTGGGGGCGCGGTGCGGCTCAGTGAAAACCCGCGATGCCCTAAGCCGAAACCCCATCGGCACGCGCATCGACCAGGCGCTTTCCGACCTCGCCGACCAACTTGATGCCGCGGCGCTCCTGGCCCCCTCGTTGGGACGATTATTACCAGCCGCGAGCCCGCCACTCGGAGAGAGCCGGACGCTCGGCGCCCAACGTCGAGTCGTTTCCGTGCCCGGGATAGAACCACGTGTCGTCGGGCAGCTTGCCGAATATCTTCTCTTCCAGGTCGTTCATCAGGCTCGTGAAGTCCTCAGCACCTGTTGTCCGGCCAGGCCCGCCCGGGAACAGCGAGTCGCCGGTGAACACGTGCGGGGGCCCGTCGGGGTCGTGGTGCACCAGCGCGACCGAGCCGGGCGTGTGACCGACGAGTCCGACCACCTCGAGCCGGACGTCGCCCACCTGCACCTCGCCGCCGTCGTCGACGAGCACGTCGGTCGGGACGGGGACGGCCCCGGCGTCGGCCCGGCCCGCGACGGTGCGGGCCCCGGTGGCCGTGGTCACCGCGGCCAGCGCCTGCCAGTGGTCCTGGTGCCGGTGGGTCGTCACCACCTGCGCGAGACCGCCGTCGCCGAGCAGGGCCAGCAGAGTGCCGGCGTCGTCGGCGGCGTCCACCAGCAGTCGCTCACCCGTCGCCCGGCAGGTCAGCAGGTAGGCGTTGTTGTCCATCGGGCCGACCGAGACCTTCGCGATGGTCAGCGTCGAGAGCTCGCGCACGTCGGCCGGCCCGCCGCGCGTCACCCGACCGGAGTAAGCCACCCTGTGCCTCCCTGTGCCCGTTCGGTGGATCCGCCGGGCGCACCCGGAAGGCTACGGTCCCTCCAGGGGGTTTCGTGCGCGACGCTGGGGGCGGCAGGTGACGTCGGAAGACGGTGGGGGTGACGGGAGCGACGGCTTCCTGCGCGACATGGCGGCCCAGTCCGCCCGCGCGCACGACTTCGACCGCCGCATCCGCTGGTCCCGCCTCAGCAGGGCGCTGCGGGTGCCCTACGTCGCGGACCCTGCTGCCGACCCCGCCGCCGGGACAGACGCCGAGACGGGCGTCGAGACGGGCGTCGTGCTCCCCGAGGGGCCCGTGGTCGACCTGAGAGCGGTCGAGCCGGCTACCGCCACCGAGGCGCCGGTGGTACCTCGCCAGCGTCGCTGAGGCGCAGCCCCCGTCCGGTCGACCGCCCCGTCAGCCAGGCCGCCAGGTCCGTCGTCGAGCCGGACAGCTCCGGGCCGGTCGCGGCGACCTCCCACCGCGCGTCCCGGTCCACCGCCACCAGGGTCCCGACCGGGCACTCCCGCGCGTCGCGGAAGAACCCGGCCAGCTGGTCCAGGGTGCGGGCCGCGAACGCCGGGTCCCAGTCGTCCGGCGCGTAGCCCGCGTCGAGGTCGACGTGGTGGATCTCGACCTCCCGGGTCCGCAGCATCGGCAGCTCCCAGCCGTACGCCGAGGCGCCGGAGCGCATCGCCACCTCCCGCTCCCGTGCCTCGGCCGGGAACTCGGCGTACGCCGCGAGCAGGCGCTCCGCGGACTCGGCGACGTCGAGGCGCAGGTCGCCGATGTGCCGGCCGGCACCCTTCTCGATCGCGGCGTCGCGGGCCCCGTCCCCGCCGGGGTACATCGGACGGTCCTCGCCGGTGACGGCGGCCAGGACGAGGTTGACGAACCCGTCGGCGTTGCGGGCCAGGTGGGTCAGCACGTGGCCCCGGGTCCACCCGGGGAGCAGCGACGGCTCCCGGCAGCCCTGCTCGGAGAGCGTGTCGACGCTGGTCAGGAGCCTGTCGGTGGCCGCGGCCATCTCGTCCAGCGCCGCCTGCAGGTCGCGTTCGTCCGCACCGGTCATCCTCCGACGTTATCTGTCCGACCCGCCGCTTAGCATGGGCGCGCGAGGTCAGGGCCTCGCCGACCCCGCCCGACCGCCGCCGGCCGAGAAGGATCTCCGTGGACCGTCTGATCGTCCGAGGTGCGCGTGAGCACAACCTCAAGGACGTCTCGCTCGACCTGCCCCGCGACGCGCTGATCGTCTTCACCGGCCTGTCCGGCTCCGGCAAGTCCAGCCTCGCCTTCGACACCATCTTCGCCGAGGGCCAGCGCCGGTACGTCGAGTCGCTGTCGGCGTACGCCCGCCAGTTCCTCGGCCAGATGGACAAGCCCGACGTCGACTTCATCGAGGGTCTGTCGCCCGCGGTCTCGATCGACCAGAAGTCCACCAGCCGCAACCCGCGCTCGACGGTCGGCACGATCACCGAGGTCTACGACTACCTGCGGCTGCTGTTCGCCCGGGCCGGCCGCCCGCACTGCCCGGTCTGCGGCGAGCCGGTGAGCCGCCAGACGCCGCAGCAGATCGTCGACCGCGTGCTGGAGATGGAGGGCGGCACCCGGTTCCAGGTCCTCGCCCCCGTGGTGCGCGGCCGCAAGGGGGAGTACGCCGAGCTGTTCCGCGAGCTGCAGACCAAGGGCTACAGCAGGGCGAGGGTCGACGGCGAGACGGTGTCGCTCGCCGAGCCGCCCAAGCTGGACAAGAAGTACAAGCACTCGATCGACGTCGTGATCGATCGGCTCAGCGTGAAGCCCGGCGCCAAGCGCCGGCTGACGGACTCCGTCGAGACCGCGCTCGGTCTCGCCGGTGGCCTGCTCATCCTCGACCTGGTCGACCTGCCGGAGAAGGCCAAGGACCGCGAGCGCAGGTTCTCCGAGAAGCTCGCCTGCCCCAACGAGCACCCGCTGTCGATGGACGAGCTCGAGCCGCGCTCGTTCTCCTTCAACTCCCCGTTCGGCGCGTGCCCCGAGTGCACCGGTCTCGGCACCCGGCTGGAGGTCGACCCCGAGCTGATCGTGCCCGACGACGAGAAGTCCCTCGGCGACGGCGCGGTGGCCCCGTGGGCGGCCGGCGCGTCGTCCAGCGAGTACTTCCAGCGGCTGCTGGAGGCACTGGCCGAGGACATCGGCTTCAGCATGGACACCCCATGGCGCACGCTGCCCGAGCGGGCCCGGCAGTCGGTGCTGCACGGCCTGGACTACCAGGTCCACGTCAAGTACAAGAACCGCTACGGCCGGCTGCGCAGCTACCACACCGGTTTCGAGGGCGCGATCCCGTTCGTCCAGCGTCGGCACTCGGAGACGGAGTCGGACTGGAGCCGGGACCGCTACGAGGGCTACATGCGCGAGGTCCCGTGCCCGACCTGCCAGGGGTCGCGGCTCAAGCCGGAGTCGCTCGCCGTCCTCGTGGGCGGCTCCTCGATCGCCGACGTGTGCCGGCTGCCGATCCGCGAGGCCGACGAGTTCCTCCGGTCGGTGGACCTCTCGGACCGCGAGCGCCAGATCGCCGAGCGGGTCATCAAGGAGATCCACGCCCGGCTCGGCTTCCTGCTCGACGTCGGGCTGGACTACCTCTCGCTGGATCGCCCGTCCGGCACCCTGTCCGGCGGCGAGGCGCAGCGCATCCGGCTGGCCACCCAGATCGGGGCCGGTCTCGTCGGCGTCCTCTACGTCCTCGACGAGCCGTCCATCGGCCTGCACCAGCGCGACAACCGTCGCCTGATCGAGACCCTCACCCGGCTGCGCGACCTGGGCAACACCCTGATCGTCGTCGAGCACGACGAGGACACCATCCGCAGCGCCGACTGGGTCGTCGACATCGGGCCCGGGGCCGGGGAGCACGGCGGCCAGGTCGTCGTGTCCGGCACCGTCGAGGACCTGCTCACCAGCCGCGACTCGCTGACGGGTGCCTACCTCTCCCGCCGCGTGACGATCCCCGCGCCGACCTCGGCCGAGCGCCGGCCGCGTACCCCTGGCCGCGAGCTCACCGTGGTCGGCGCCCGCGAGCACAACCTCGCCGGCATCGACGTGGCGTTCCCGCTCGGCTGCTTCGTGGCCGTCACGGGGGTCAGCGGCTCGGGCAAGTCGACCCTGGTGAACGACATCCTCTACACGTCACTGGCGCAGAAGCTGCACGGAGCGCGCACGGTCCCCGGCCGGCACAAGACCATCAAGGGTCTCGAGCACGTGGACAAGGTCGTGCACGTCGACCAGAGCCCGATCGGCCGCACCCCGCGCTCCAACCCGGCGACCTACACCGGCGTCTTCGACCACATGCGGCGGCTGTTCGCCGAGACCACCGAGGCCAAGGTCCGGGGCTATCTGCCGGGGCGGTTCTCGTTCAACGTCAAGGGCGGCCGGTGCGAGGCGTGCTCCGGCGACGGCACCATCAAGATCGAGATGAACTTCCTGCCGGACGTCTACGTCCCGTGCGAGGTGTGCCACGGCGCGCGCTACAACCGCGAGACGCTCGAGGTGCACTTCAAGGGCAAGACGATCGCCGAGGTCCTCGACATGCCGATCGAGGAGGCGTCGGCGTTCTTCGCCGCCGTCCCCGCGATCTCACGGCACCTCAGCACGCTCGTGGACGTGGGCCTCGGCTACGTGCGGCTGGGGCAGCCCGCCCCCACCCTGTCCGGCGGGGAGGCGCAGCGGGTCAAGCTCGCCTCCGAGCTGCAGAAGCGCTCGACCGGGCGCACGGTCTATGTCCTGGACGAGCCGACCACCGGCCTGCACTTCGAGGACATCTCCAAGCTCCTCGCCGTCCTGCAGGGCCTGGCGGACAAGGGCAACACCGTCATCGTGATCGAGCACAACCTGGACGTCATCAAGACGGCCGACTGGGTGATCGACATGGGGCCCGAAGGCGGCTACGGCGGCGGCACGGTGGTGGCGCAGGGGACGCCCGAGGACGTCGCCGTGGCCCCCGGGAGCCACACCGGCGGGTTCCTGGGCCGGGCGCTCGGGGAGCCGGCGGCGTCCGGGCCGAGCAAGCCTGCCCGCAAGCGCGCGGCCGCCGCAGCACGGTCGACGTCGAAGGCATCCTCGGGGTCGACCGCGCCGGCGAAGCGCGCCTCGAAGCGGGCCGCGTCGACCCGTCGCTGACACGACGGGAGTGGCTACCGCGCACACCGCCAGCATCGCCGAGCAGGCTCGGTCACGCGGTACACCCGGCTCACGTCGTACGCCCTCGCGTCCAGTGCCAGGGCCTGGTTGCGCACCCGCCACAGCTGGTTCCTCGTGAGCACGCGACGCTCGACGAGCTGCAGGACCTCGCCCTCCGGGTCGTCCACGAAGTCCACCTGGACGATGCCCACCCCCGGCGCGTGCACCTTGATCTGGCTGCCGCCCTCGGCGTCGAGCGGGGACGTCTCCTCGGTCACCAGGACCCCGGTGAAGTCCCCGGCCGGGACCGTCGCCGCCTGACCCGTCGCCGTCACCCGGGCACAGTCCAGGAAGTCGATCCGCGGCGCGAAGCCCTGAACGTACGGACGCCTGGTGACGGCCGGGGCAGCCCGCATGTGGACGCCGGGCTCGGCCCGTTGTGACCCGGCGAGCCAGGTGGTCGGGGCGCCGAGGAGCTCGCCGTCGTCGCCGTACTCCTCCGGGTACTCCCCGAAGTTCCACACGTTGCCGCGCCGGTCCTGGGCGAAGAAGGCCAGCTCCACCTCACCGAGCGCCCCGTCGTTGGTGTCGACGTCGTAGACGATCAGCGACCGGACTCCGTCGACCTCCTTCATCACGTCGGTGACAGTGAACGTCACCTCGTGGCCGAGTGGCTGTCCCGTGACGTTCGAGAACCCACGCAGCACCAGCTGGGTGCCTGGCACCAGGGGCAGCAGCGGGTTGTCGATCCTGGGCAGGGACGGGAAGTGCGCCTTCCGGTAGCTCGGCTTCCGCACGCAGCCGGCGACACGTTCGCTCCGGTGGGCGCTCATCCCCGGTGGTGCAGCCGTGGAGGCGACCGATGCGGCGCTCGGGCCGGTGGCGGCGACCAGCGAGGTCGCCGCCAGAAGCGCTGTCGTCGCCAGTCCCCGGGAAAGTGCCGTGCGGGCACGCAGGTCGGTGAGCATGGCGAACCCCCCCCGGGTCACGCGGCGCGGCGTCTGGTCACGACACGTGTCCCTCAGCCCCGAGTGTGCCTGCGCACCGCGCAGCGCGCGAGACGACAATGGGCCATGCCCCGCCTGGCTACCCGGGCCAGGGCGGGCGGCGGACGGCCGTTGGAGCTCCTGCCCGGTCGATGCCTGGCGCGCCCGGCGACCGGCAGCCGCGGGGGGACGACTGCCGGTCGCATGCCGGGGGCCCGGTTGGGACCGCACGGGGGGACGATCCCAACCGGGTCGCGGCTGGTGACGTGACGGCAGGGCCCCGACGACGTAGCGACGGATATCGCGTCACCAACCGATGTCAGCCTGCCAGGGTGCGGCCCGCCCGGCGAGGTCCGGATGAATGGTTCTGGGCTAGTGCATCCGGGCCGTAGCGGTCAGGCCGCGCCACCCGTTCGGCCCAGCAGGTCCGCGAGCCGCCCGCGGACCTCCAGGGCGCATCCGGCGATGACGAACAGCATCCCGTCGCCGCACCGCCGGATGCAGGTGGCCAGGTCCTCGTCCAGGCCGCCCTTCACCACGTAGCCGGTGGCGCCGCCGGCCAGCATGGCGAGCACGACGTCGGGGTCGTCCAGGGCGCTCAGGCACATGATGCGGGTGCGTGGCCACCGTTGTGCGATCTCGGCGGCCAGGGACGGCCCGCCGCCGGGCATCTGGACGTCGAGGACGACCACGTCGGGCCGGTGCTCGGCGCACGCCTCCAGGGCGGATGCCCCGGAGGTCACGGCTGCGACGACCTCCACCCCGGGCTGGGTGGACAGCACGTCGCGCTCGGCCGCCAAAAAGGCGTCGTTGTCGTCGGCGACGACGATGCGCAGTGCCACCGGGTCGTCCTTCCGGGCAGGGACCGGGACGCCCGATGGTCCCGGTGAACGGGGACCGAGGGGAACCCCGCGCAGACACCAGCACGATGGTGCCCATGCACCATCCCGGATCATGCCACCGTGGGTGCTCATGCCGTGGCAGGCTGTACCCGACTCAGTCGGATGGCGGATAGCGGGGGCTCGACACGTGACGACCCAGGACACCACCGGAGGCGGTGCGGACGGCCCGGACACGTCGGTCCGGCTGCTCATCGTGGACGACCACGGCATGTTCGCCGACAGCCTCACGGTTGCCCTGTCGGCCGAGCACGGCATGACCGTCGTGGGCACCGCCCCGTCGCTGGCCCTGGCCAGGGCCCGGATCGTGTCGGAGGCGCCGGACGTGGTGCTGCTCGACCACCGGCTCCCGGACGGCCTCGGCGTCGACGCGATCCCCGAGCTCAAGGCCCTGCGCCCGGACGCCAAGATCGTGGTGCTGACAGCGGCTGCAGAGGACTCGATGCTGGTCGCCGCCACCGAGGCCGGCTGTGCCGGGTTCATCCTCAAGACCAGCCCGCTCGACGAGCTGGTGGCCGCGGTCCGCACTGCCGCGGCCGGGGAGATCATGGTCAGCTCCGACCTGCTGGCCCGGCTGCTCGGCCGGCTGCACCACCGCCACGAGGAGCCGGCCCACGACCTCACGCCCCGCGAGCGCGAGATCCTCGAGCTGATCGCCGAAGGGCTCACCAACGGCACCATCGGGCAGCGCCTGTTCATCTCGGTCAACACCGTGCGGAACCACGTGCAGAACATCCTGGCCAAGCTCGACGCCCACTCGAAGCTCGAGGCGTTGTCGGTCGCGATCCGGGACGGGCTCATCGACCCGCCCGGAGCGACGGCCGAATGACCTCGCCGGTCGACCGGGCGACCCGGGACCTGGTCCTCGATCGGCTGCTGAGCAACGCCCCGGTGTCCGTGTTCGCCTACGACGAGACGGGCAGGTGCGTCTTCTCCGAAGGGGCGGCGCTGCACGCGATGGGCAGGCGGCCGGGCGAGCTCGTCGGTCAGAACCTCTGGCAGCTGTACGGCCACCGGCCGGAGATCGTCGAGCGGTTGAAGCGTGCTCTGCAGGGCACGACCTTCCGCGAGACCGACACGGTCGCCGACCGGGCCTACGACACCTGGTACCTGCCGCTGACCGAGGCCGGGGCGGAACACCCGATGGGCCTCGGCATCAGCGTCGACGTCACCGACCGCGCCGCGGCGGAGGCCGGCGAGCAGCTCTACCGTGCGTTCGCCGAGGCGGCGCCACAGTTCGTCGCGTTCGCCCGGGTGGACGGCAGCGTCCTGTTCGTCAACCCCGGTGGCCGCCGGCTCGCCGGGATCCCCGACGACGTCGACGTCACGACCCTGACCATCACCGACTTCCTCACGCCGGACGGCCTGCGAGCCAGCGCCGAGGTGGAGCAGCCGGCCGTGGTCCGGGACGGTCGCTGGAGCGGCGAGACGACGCTGCGGCACTGGCCGACCGGGGAGGGCGATCCCGGTGCAGGTGTCGTCCTTCCTCGTGTCCGACCCGGAGACCGGCGCGCCGATGGCGCTGGCGACGGTGCAGTCAGACCTGCGCGAGGTGGTGGCCGGGCGCGAAGCCGTGCAGGAGCAGATAGCCCACCAGCGCGGCCTCCTGCACCACCTGCACGAGGCGCAGGAGACCGAGCGCGCCCGGATCGCCGCCGACATCCACGACGACACCGTCCAGGTGATGGCGGCCGTGAACCTCCGGCTGCAGTCGCTGCGCAGGTCGCTCGAGCCGGTCCTCTCGCCGGAGCAGGCCGCCGCCCTGGGGACCATGGACGCCACCGTGCGGGAGGCCAGCGGTCGGCTCCGGCGGCTGCTGGTCGAGCTGGACCAGCCGGCCGTCGACGTCGCCGACGTCGGTGCTGCCCTGCGCAAGACGGCCGACGAGAGCTCGGTGGTCGGTGGGCCGTCGGTGACCGTCGACGTCCGGGTCGAACGGGACCCGTCACCGATCGTCGCCCGGGCACTGGTCCGGATCGCGCACGAGGCGCTGACGAACGTCCGCAAGCACGCGGAGGCGGACACGGCCCTCGTGCGGCTGGGCCACGTGGCCGGCGACTACCTGCTCCAGGTCGTCGACGACGGGCGCGGACTCGCGCCGGACACGGACCTTCGTGCCGGCACGCACCGAGGGGTGCGTGGCATGCGCGAGCGGGCCGAGTCGGTGGGCGGCTCGCTGACGGTCGCGCCCCGATCCGTGGGCGGGGTCGTGGTCGAGGCCCGGGTGCCCAACCTGCTCGGCTACCCGGATGCCGGCGGAGCGGCCTCCGGTCCCCGAATCTTCCTCGAGCAGGTCATGGAGACCATCACCGACTGCTACTGCGCCCTCGACGCGGACTGGCGCTACGTCTACCTGAACCGCGCCGGCTACGCCCTCCTCCGCCGGGACCCCGCGGACCCCGTCGTGGGCAAGCTCGTCTGGGACGAGTTCGAGATCGGGCCGGAGTTCGCCGCCGCGTGGCACCGTGCCCGCGAGGAGCAGGTCGAGGTCGAGGTGACCGGCTACGTCGAGGCGTGGGACATCTGGATCCACAACCGGGTCCTGCCGACCGCCGGCGGCTTGTCGATCTTCGCGCGCGACGTCAGCGACGAGGTCCGGGCCACGCGGGCGACCCGGGTCCATGCCCGCCTCGTGCAGGCCGGCCGGGCGCTGAGCCACGCCATCGCTGCCGGCGGGCAGGACGACGCGACCGTGGTCCGCAACGCGGCTGCGGCCATCGTGGAGACCTGGCCGGTGCGCGGCCTCCGGGTCGGCTGGCCGGGCGGTGCGGTCGAGGCCGGCGACCTGACCGGGCCGGTCCGACGGGTGCCCCTGGCTGTGGCCGGGCGCGAGGTCGGCGAGGTCGAGATCGTGGGAGAGGACGACGACCCGGTCGACCCCGACCTCCTGCACCTGCTCGCCGTCCGGCTGTCCGCGGTCGCGTCCGGCAGCCGAGACGATCTCGTGGAGGCCGAAACCAGCCGCACCTCCGACCCGTAGGGACACGTATGAGCCTCTCCGCACCCGGAACCGACCCCGCCGGAACCAGCCGTCGGCACGTGCTCGGCCTGGCCGTGGTCGCCGGCGCCGGCCTGCCCGTGCTGGCCGCCTGTGGCGGCGGCAGCGGCGACACGACCACCGACGGGGCCGCGACGCCCGGCGGCGACACGTCCTCGGGTGACGCGACGGGCGGCGCCGCCGGTCCGCTGGTCGCCACCAGCGAGGTCCCGGTCAACGGCGGCGTGATCCTCGACGCCCAGAAGGTCGTGGTGACCCAGCCGACCGCCGGAACGTTCAAGGCGTTCAGCGCGGTCTGCACCCACCAGTCCTGCACCGTGGGCAGCGTCAAGGACGGCGTCATCTCCTGCCCGTGCCACGGGTCCGCGTACAACGCTGCCGACGGCTCGGTGAAGAACGGCCCGGCGACCCGGCCGCTGAAGGAGATCTCCGTCACCGTCCAGGACGGCGAGGTCGTCGAGGCCTGAGTCGCCCGCGGGCGCCCGCGCGTCCGGCGGGCGTCGGCCACCGGTCGTAGTGTTGCCGGGTGGCAGATCCGGCGTCGTACCGTCCCGCGCCGGGCGCCGTCCCGGACGCGCCCGGCGTCTACCGGTTCCGCGACGCGCAGGACCGGGTCATCTACGTCGGCAAGGCGCGCAGCCTGCGCTCCCGGCTCGGCTCGTACTTCCAGGACATCGCCAACCTGCACGCGCGGACCCAGACCATGGTCACCACCGCCGCGCGGGTGGAGTGGACCGTCGTGGGCACCGAGGTCGAGGCGCTCCAGCTGGAGTACAGCTGGATCAAGGAGTTCGACCCGCGGTTCAACGTCAAGTACCGCGACGACAAGAGCTACCCCAGCCTTGCGGTGACCCTGAACGAGGAGTTCCCGCGACTGCAGGTGATGCGCGGGCCCAAGCGCAAGGGCGTCCGCTACTTCGGGCCGTACTCGCACGCCTGGGCCATCCGCGAGACGCTCGACCTCCTGTTGCGGGTGTTCCCGGCCCGGACCTGCTCGGCCGGTGTCTTCAAGCGGGCCGGCCAGGTCGGCCGGCCGTGCCTGCTCGGCTACATCGGCAAGTGCTCGGCTCCGTGCGTCGGGCGGGTGGACGCCGACGAGCACCGCCGGATCGTCGAGGACTTCTGCGACTTCATGGCCGGCCAGACGGCGACGTACCTGCGCCGGCTGGAGAAGGACATGCAGGTCGCCGCGGCCGGCCAGGACTACGAGCGGGCGGCGCGACTGCGCGACGACATCAAGGCGCTGGAGCGTGCGGTCGAGAAGCAGTCGGTGGTTCTCGGTGACGGCACCGACGCCGACGTGGTGGCCTTCGCCGAGGACCCGCTCGAAGCGGCGGTCCAGGTGTTCTACGTCCGTGGCGGCCGGGTCCGGGGCCAGCGCGGCTGGGTCGTGGACAAGGTCGAGGACCTCAGCACCGGCGACCTCGTCGAGCACTTCATCCAGCAGGTCTACGGCGCCAGTGGCGAGGCCGGCGAGGGCGGCTGGGGCGACGCGGTGCCGCGGGAGGTGCTGGTGCCCGCGCTGCCGCCGGACGCGGAGGCGGTGCAGGAGTGGCTGTCGTGGATGCGCGGCAGCCGGGTCGACCTGCGCGTCCCGCAGCGCGGCGACAAGCGGTCGCTGATGGAGACCGTCGGGCGCAACGCCGCCCAGTCGCTGGCCCTGCACAAGACCAGGCGGGGGAGCGACCTCACCAGCAGGAGCCTGGCGTTGCAGGAGATCCAGGACGCGCTCGGGCTCGACGAGGCGCCGCTGCGGATCGAGTGCTTCGACGTCTCCCACCTGCAGGAGAGCGACGTCGTCGCCTCGCAGGTCGTGTTCGAGGACGGGCTGGCCCGCAAGTCGGAGTACCGCCGCTACGTCGTGCGCGGGTACGCGGGGCGCGGCGACGTCGCCTCGATCTACGAGGTGATCGGCCGCCGGTTCCGGCGGTACGTCGAGGAGCGGGCCGCCACCGGCGAGGTCGAGGGCGCGACTGTCGAGGGTGTGACCACCGACGCCGGCGCCGAGGTCCCGGCCGGCATCGACCCCGAGACCGGGCGGCCGCGCCGGTTCGCCTACCCGCCGAACCTCGTCGTGGTGGACGGCGGCGCCCCGCAGGTGGCCGCCGCGCAGAAGGCGCTGGACGAGCTCGGCGTCGACGACGTCGCCCTGTGCGGCCTCGCGAAGAGGCTGGAGGAGGTGTGGCTGCCGGGCGACCCGCACCCGGTCGTCCTGCCGCGCAGCAGCGAGGGTCTCTACCTGCTGCAGCGTGTCCGCGACGAGGCGCACCGCTTCGCGATCGCGCACCACCGCAACCGGCGTTCCCGCACCATGACCGAGAGCGCGCTGGACGGCGTGCCCGGCCTCGGCGCGACCCGACGCAAGGCGCTGCTGAAGCACTTCGGGTCGCTGAAGCGGCTGCGGGCCGCCACTGTCGACGAGGTGCTCGCCGTGCCGGGTGTGGGGCCGCAGACGGCCGCCGCCGTCGTCGGCGCGCTGGCCGACGCGACCCGCTCGCGCACCGCACCGGCCGTCAACACGGCAACCGGTGAGATCCTTGACGACACGACCGACGGCGCCGCCGCCGGTCCCGCCGTCGAGGAGCCGCAGTGAGCCAGTCCCGACCCACCGAGCCCGGCGTGGCAGCGGACGCCGTGCTCGACGACGACGGCATCGCCGAGGTCGCCGCCAAGGGCGCGCACCTGCCCGACCTGGTGATCATCACCGGGATGTCCGGTGCCGGTCGCAGCACCGCGGCCAACGTGCTGGAGGACCTCGGCTGGTTCGTCGTCGACAACCTGCCGCCCGCGTTGCTCCCGACGCTTGCCGAGCTGGGCGGCAGGTCCCGGGGCGACGTGGCCCGGATGGCGGCGGTGGTCGACGTGCGCAGCCGGGCCTTCTTCGCCGACCTGACCGAGGCGCTTGCCCAGCTCGCCGACGATGGCAGCGACCCGCGGATCGTCTTCCTGGAGGCCTCCGACGACTCCCTGGTACGCCGGCACGAGGCCGTGCGGCGGCCGCACCCGCTGCAGGCGGACGGGCGCCTGGTGGACGGGATCGCCCGGGAGCGCGAGATGCTGCGCGACCTGCGCGCCGAGGCCGACATCGTCCTCGACACCACCGACCTCAACGTGCACGAGCTCGGCTCGAAGGTCATCGCCGCCTTCGAGCAGACCGAGCCGGGGCTGCACACGACAGTCATGTCCTTCGGCTTCAAGTACGGGCTCCCCGTCGATGCCGACCTCGTCGTCGACTGCAGGTTCCTGCCGAACCCGCACTGGGTCCCGGAGCTGCGCCCGCTCAACGGACGGGACGACGAGGTCCGCGAGTACGTGATGGCCCAGCAGGGCGCCGACGACTTCCTCGACACCTACGAGCACCTGCTCGACGTGATCGGGGCCGGCTACCAGCGCGAGGGCAAGCGGTACGCGACCGTCGCTGTCGGGTGCACCGGCGGCAAGCACCGGTCGGTCGCGATGGCCGAGGAGCTGGCCCGCCGGCTGGCCGCGAACGACGTCGACACCGCGGTCGTGCACCGCGACCTCGGGCGGGAGTGAGGTGCCGGCGACGACGGACACCCCTGCCGGCGTACCCACCGGAGCCTCGCCGGCCGTGGTGGCGCTCGGCGGCGGACACGGGCTGGCCAACGTCCTCAAGGCCCTCCGCCGGGTCACCGAGCGGCCGACGGCGGTGGTGACGGTGGCCGACGACGGCGGGTCCAGCGGCCGGCTGCGGCGTGAGCTCGGCGTCCTGCCTCCCGGCGACCTGCGGATGGCCCTGGCCGCCCTCTGCGGCGACGACGACTGGGGCCGCACCTGGAGCGACGTCGTCCAGCACCGGTTCCGCAGCGAGGGGGAGCTGCACGAGCACTCGGTCGGCAACCTCCTGATCGTCGCACTGTGGGAGCTGCTGGACGACTCCGTGGTCGGGCTCGACTGGGTCGCCCGACTGCTGGGCGTGCAGGGCAGGGTGCTGCCCATGTCCGTCGTCCCGCTGGACATCGAGGCGGTCGTGGAGTCCGGCAACGGCGAGGTCGAGCAGGTCCGCGGCCAGGTGGCTGTCGCGTCCACCCCCGGCCGGGTGCGCAGCGTCACCCTGCGACCGGCCGACCCGCCGGCCTGCCCGGAGGCGGTCGCGGCCGTCCGCGCGGCCGACTGGGTGGTCCTCGGCCCCGGCTCCTGGTTCACCAGCGTGATGCCGCACCTGCTGGTCCCCGACCTGGCCGACGCGCTGCTCACCACCGGGGCCCGGCGGCTGCTGGTGCTCAACCTGTCGGCCCAGCCGGGGGAGACCGACGGCCTGACCCCGGAGGGCCACCTCGAGGTGCTGGCCGGGCACGCGCCGGGCCTCGAGCTGGACGCCGTCCTCGCCGACGCGGGGGGCGTCACCGACCGGCCCGCGCTCGAGGCGGCGGCTGCGGCGCTGGGCGCCAAGCTCGTGCTCGCCCCGCTGGCCCGGGACGGGCACGCGGACCAGCACGACCCGGACCGGCTGGCCGCGGCCTTCCGTGACCTCTTCGCCCGCGAACGACGTACGAGTGACAGGATCTGAGCCCATGGCCATGACCGCCGCCGTCAAGGACGAGCTCGCTCACCTGACGATCACCAAGCCCTGCTGCCGCAAGGCCGAGGTGTCGTCGATGCTGCGGTTCGCCGGCGGTCTGCACATCGTGAGCGGGCGGATCGTGGTCGAGGCCGAGCTGGACGCCGGCGCGACGGCGCGGCGGCTGCGCAAGGACATCGCCGAGGTCTACGGCCACTCCTCCGAGGTCGCCGTAGTGGCTGCCGGCGGGCTGCGCAAGGGCAGCCGCTACCTGGTCCGGGTGGCCAAGGACGGCGAGGCGCTGGCCCGCCAGACCGGGCTGCTCGACGGCCGCGGCCGGCCGGTGCGAGGCCTGCCGCCGCAGGTCGTCTCCGGCTCGGTGTGCGACGCGGAGTCGGCCTGGCGGGGCGCGTTCCTCGCCCACGGCTCGCTGACCGAGCCGGGCCGCTCCTCCGCTCTCGAGATCACCTGCCCGGGGCCGGAGGCCGCCCTCGCGCTTGTCGGCGCCGCCCGCCGCATGGGCATCGCCTCCAAAGCACGCGAGGTCCGGGGTGTCGACCGGGTCGTCGTGCGCGACGGTGACGCGATCGGCGCCCTGCTGACCCGGCTGGGCGCCCACGACGCCCGGCTGGCCTGGGAGGAGCGGCGGATGCGGCGCGAGGTGCGGGCCACCGCGAACCGGCTGGCCAACTTCGACGACGCCAACATGCGCCGGTCCGCCCGCGCGGCGGTGGCCGCCGGGGCGCGGGTCCAGCGGGCGCTCGAGATCCTCGGCGAGGACATCCCGGACCACCTGCGGGTGGCCGGCGAGCTGCGGCTGGCGCACAAGCAGGCCAGCCTCGAGGAGCTGGGCGGGCTGGCCGACCCGCCGATGACCAAGGACGCGGTGGCGGGCCGGATCCGCCGCCTGCTGGCGATGGCCGACAAGAAGGCCAGCGACAACGGCATCCCCGGCACCGACGCCAACCTCACCGCCGACATGCTCGACGCCTGACCCCCCCACCCCCCCGCCCCCGCCCCCGCCCCCACCAGCCCGAGTTGATCACGCTTGCGTGATCAACTCGGGTCGACGGTGGCTTGCAGGCCACGGTCGGCTGGGGTACGCCGCGGTAGGGCCCGCGCCGCCGCAGCCGCTGCCGCCGCGAGCCGCCGGGCCCGCCGCCGCCCCCGCCTCCGGCCCCCACCAGCCCGAGTTGATCACGCTTGCGTGATCAACTCGGGTCGACGGTGGCTTGCAGGCCACGGTCGGCTGGGGTACGCCGCGGTAGGGCCCGCGCCGCCGCAGCTGCTGCAGCCCGCCCCGGCCCGCCCGCCCCGTCCGCCCCGCCCGCCGCGCCCCGCCGCGCACGGGCCGGCCCCGGACACTGCCCCCGGCCGGCCTTCCCACCTGCCGGAACGCCCGACCGGCCGCCCCGGCACCGTTGGGTAGGGTCGACGGGCACGTGACGAGACGACGCGAGGAGCAGGCCGTGACGGTCAAGGTGGGCATCAACGGCTTCGGCCGCATCGGGCGGAACTTCCTCCGCGCCGCGCTCGCGCAGGGCGCCGACATCGAGGTCGTGGGCGCCAACGACCTCACCGACAACAAGACGCTGGCCCACCTGCTGAAGTACGACAGCATCCTGGGTCGTCTCGGCGAGGACGTGTCGTACGACGAGGACCACATCGTCGTCGGCGGCCAGCGGATCCGCGCCCTCGAGGAGCGCGACCCGGGCGCACTGCCGTGGAAGGAGCTCGGCGCCGACGTCGTCATCGAGTCGACCGGCTTCTTCACCGATGGCAACAAGGCCCGCGCACACATCGACGGCGGCGCCCAGAAGGTCATCATCTCGGCGCCCGGCTCGAACGAGGACTTCACCGTCGTCCTGGGCGCCAACGACGACCAGTACGACGCGTCCAAGCACCACATCATCAGCAACGCGTCCTGCACCACCAACTGCCTCGCGCCGATGGCCAAGACGCTGAACGACGCCTTCACCATCGAGCGCGGCCTGATGACCACGATCCACGCCTACACGGCCGACCAGAACCTGCAGGACGGCCCGCACAAGGACCTCCGCCGGGCCCGCGCCGCCGCGCTCAACGTCGTGCCCACCAGCACCGGCGCCGCCAAGGCGATCGGCCTGGTCCTGCCCGAGCTCAAGGGCAAGCTCGACGGCTACGCGCTGCGGGTGCCGATCGCCACCGGCTCGGCCACCGACCTCACCGTCACGCTGGGTCGCGACACCAGCGTCGAAGAGGTCAACGCGGCCTTCCAGGCGGCGGCCGACGGCCCGCAGAAGGGCTACCTCAGCTACACCGAGGACGAGATCGTCTCAAGCGACATCGTCACCGACCCGTCGTCGTGCATCTTCGACTCGAAGCTCACGAAGGTCATCGGCAACCAGGTCAAGATCGTCGGCTGGTACGACAACGAGTGGGGCTACTCGAACCGGCTGGTCGACCTGGTGAAGCTCGTCGGCTCGTCCCTCTAGGCCCCGCCACGTGAAGACGGTCGACGACCTGGGTGACCTCACCGGCAGACGGGTGCTGGTCCGCTCCGACCTCAACGTGCCGCTCGACGGCAGCACCATCACCGACGACGGCCGGATCCGCGCCAGCGCGCCCACGATCGCCGACCTGGCCGACCGGGGTGCCCGCGTCATCGTGTGCGCGCACCTGGGCCGGCCGAAGGGCGAGCCGGTGCCGAAGTACAGCCTCGCGCCGGTGGCCGACCGGCTCGCCGAGGTGCTCGGGCGCCCGGTGGCCTTCGCCACCGACACCGTCGGCGACTCGGCCCGGGAGACCGTCGACAAGCTCGCGGACGGCGAGATCGCGCTGCTCGAGAACCTGCGGTTCAACGCGGGGGAGGAGAGCAAGGATGCCGGAGCGCGCGCCGGCTTCGCCGACAAGCTGGCCGGCCTGGCCGACGTCTACGTCGGCGACGGGTTCGGCGCCGTGCACCGCAAGCACGCCAGCGTCTACGACGTGCCGCAGCGGCTGCCGCACGCCGCCGGGGAGCTGGTCGAGGTCGAGATCGAGGTGCTGCACCGGCTCACCGGCGACCCGGAGCGTCCCTACGTCGTCGTGCTGGGCGGGTCGAAGGTCTCGGACAAGCTCGGTGTCATCGACAACCTCCTCGACTCGGTCGACCGGCTGCTCATCGGGGGCGGCATGGTCTTCACGTTCCTCAAGGCGCAGGGCCACGAGGTGGGCCGCAGCCTCCTGGAGCAGGACCAGCTCGACACCGTCCGCGGCTACCTCGAGCGGGCCGAGGCCAAGGGCGTCGAGATCGTTCTGCCGGTCGACGTCGTCGCGGCAACCGAGTTCTCCGCCGACGCCGAGCACGGGGTCGTCGCCGTGGACGCGATCCCGGCCGACCGGCTGGGCCTGGACATCGGCCCGGAGAGCGGCCGGCTGTTCGCCGACCGGATCGCTGACGCGCGCACGGTGTTCTGGAACGGCCCGATGGGGGTCTTCGAGATGGCGCCGTACGCCGAGGGCACCCGCGCCGTCGCGCAGGCCCTGATCGGCGTCACGGCGGCCGGTGGCCTCACCGTCGTCGGCGGCGGCGACTCGGCCGCTGCGGTACGCGCCCTCGGCTTCGACGAGGGCGGGTTCGGCCACATCTCGACCGGGGGTGGCGCCAGCCTCGAGCTGCTCGAGGGCAAGGAGCTCCCCGGCCTCACCGCGCTAGAGCAGACGACACCGGAGGACTGAGCACCCATGGCACGCACCCCGCTCATGGCGGGCAACTGGAAGATGAACCTCAACCACCTCGAGGCCCTGGCGCTGGTGCAGAAGCTCGCCTTCTCGCTCACCGACGACGACTTCGACGCCGTCGAGGTCGTGGTGCTGCCGCCGTTCACCGACATCCGCTCGGTGCAGACCCTGGTCGACGGTGACAAGTACCGCATCGGCTACGGCGCCCAGGACTGCTCGCCGCACGCCT
The DNA here is from genome assembly GCA_963726615.1 of uncultured Actinomycetota bacterium. Lineage (GTDB taxonomy): Bacteria > Actinomycetota > Actinomycetes > JACCUZ01 > JACCUZ01 > CAWDZK01. The sequence continues at coordinate 33,644 of CAVSCX010000011.1, forward strand.
CCGGCGCGCACACCGGCGAGATCGCCGCGTCGATGCTGGCCAAGCTGGGCTGCACGTACGTCGCCGTAGGGCACAGCGAGCGACGGGCCGACAACCACGAGGACGACGCCCTGGTCAACGCGAAGGTCAAGGCCGCGTTCGCGGAGAAGGTCGTGCCGATCCTCTGCGTCGGCGAGCCGTTGGAGGTGCGCCAGGAGGGGCGGCAGGTCGAGCACACCCTGGCCCAGCTCGGTGGTGCGCTCGAGGGCGTCGGCGCCGAGCAGGCGCGCACGCTGGTCGTCGCGTACGAGCCGGTGTGGGCCATCGGCACCGGCGAGGTCGCCACGCCCGAGGACGCCCAGGAGGTGTGCGCGGCGATCCGGACCCGGCTGGCCGAGCTCTACTCCGGCGACCTGGCCGACGGCGTCCGCGTGCTGTACGGCGGCTCGGTCAAGGCCGCGAACGTCGCGGCGATCATGGCCCAGACCGACGTCGACGGCGCCCTCGTGGGTGGCGCGAGCATCGACCCGGACGAGTTCGTCGGCATCGTCCGCTACCGCAAGGCCGCCGTCAGCGCAGTGACCGACCAGCCCGCGAACGCCTGACGGTAGAGTTGTCCCCCGGGTCACCGCGCCCGGGACCTACTCGCATCCCTCACCGCCGAACCACCCGCCGAGCCACCCGCCGAACGACCAGGAGCCGACCACAGTGCAGCTCGTCCTGCAGATCGTCCTCATGATCACCAGCCTGCTGCTGATCCTGCTCGTGCTGCTGCACAAGGGCAAGGGCGGCGGCCTGTCCGACCTGTTCGGCGGCGGCGTCTCGTCCTCGCTCGGCGGTTCGTCCGTGGTCGAGCGCAACCTCGACCGCCTCACCATCGGCCTGGGCATCGTCTGGGTCGCCGCCATCGTGGCCCTCGGGCTCCTGCTCAAGAGCTGACCGAGAGCCAGCGCAGGCATCCGCGACACCTGATCCGACCCGACGACCTACACTGAGGCGCCGGTACCGCACGGGTCACCGGGCACGACCTCACGACCGCTGGGAGCGCACGTGGCAAGTGGTAACGCGATCCGGGGCAGCCGGGTCGGCGCCGGGCCGATGGGCGAGGCCGAGCGCGGCGAGGCCGCCCCCCGGTTCCGCATCTCCTACTGGTGCGCCAACGGGCACGAGACGCGCCCCAGCTTCGCCGAGGACACCCAGGTGCAGGCACCGGAGACCTGGGACTGCCCGCGCTGCGGCTTCCCGGCCGGCCAGGACGAGGCGAACCCGCCGTCGCCGCCCCGCACCGAGCCGTACAAGACGCACCTGGCCTACGTGAAGGAGCGCCGCAGCGACGCCGACGGCGCCGCCATCCTCGAGGAGGCGCTCGCCAAGCTCCGCGGCAAGTGAGCCCCCGGGCCTTGCGGGGGCCGGCTCGATGACCGAGCCGGCCGGGCCCGGCCGGGTCCGCCGCCGGGTGCGCGTCTCGGGGCTGGTGCAGGGTGTCGGCTTCCGGCCGTTCGTCTGGCGCGAGGCGACCTCGCGCGGACTGGCAGGCTGGGTCGGCAACGACCAGCTCGGCGTCGTCCTGGAGGCCGAGGGCCCGGCCGAGGTCGTCGACTCCCTGCTGGCCGCGCTGACCCGGCCGCCGCCGCTGGCCCGCGTCGACCTGGTCAGCGCCGAGCCCGTCCCGGTCACCGGCGAGGCCGGCTTCGAGGTGCGGCTCAGCGCCACCACCGGGCCGCGCCGGGCGCTCGTGTCGCCGGACACGGCCACCTGCGCCGACTGCGTCCGCGAGCTGCACGACCCGGCCGACCGCCGGGCCGGGTACCCGTTCGTCAACTGCACCTCGTGCGGTCCGCGCTACACGATCGTCACGTCAGTCCCGTACGACCGGTCCCGGACGACGATGGCACCGTTCCCGCTCTGTGCCGACTGCCGCGCCGAGTACGACGACCCCGCCGACCGCCGCTTCCACGCCGAGCCGGTGTGCTGCCCCGCGTGCGGCCCGACGCTGCGGCTGCGTCTGCGTGACGGAGGCGACGTCGAGGGTGACCCGATCCAGGCCTGCGCGCGGCTGCTGCGCGACGGCCTGGTCGTCGCGGTCAAGGGCCTCGGCGGCTACCACCTGGCTGCCGACGCCCGGACGCAGGGCGCGGTCGAGGCGCTGCGCCGGCGCAAGCACCGCGAGGACCGGCCCTTCGCCCTGATGGTGCGCGACGTGGACGCTGCTCGGGAGCTGTGCCACCTCGACGAGACCGAGCTGGCCCTGCTCACCGGTGCCGCCCGGCCGATCGTGCTGCTCCGCCGCCGCGACGGCGCCCGGGTCGCGGACGCGGTTGCGCCGGGGGCGCCGTCGCTCGGGCTGATGCTGCCCTACACACCGATGCACACCCTCCTGCTCGAGGCCTTCGGTGGCCCGCTCGTGCTGACGAGCGGCAACCTCTCCGACGAGCCGATCGCGTTCGCCGACGCCGACGCCGCTGCCCGGCTCGACGGCATCGCGGACGCGTTCCTGGTCCACGACCGCGAGATCCGCACCCGGGTCGACGACTCCGTCGTCCGGGTGGTCGCCGGCCGGGTCCTGCCGGTGCGGCGCTCACGCGGCTACGTCCCCGGCGCGCTGGCGCTGCCGCAGCCGAGCCCGCAGCCGGTGCTGGCCTGCGGCTCCGCCCTCAAGAACACGTTCTGCATCACGCGCGACGCGCACGCGTTCGTGTCCCACCACGTCGGCGACCTGGACGACTACGCCACCCTGCAGTCCTACCTCGACGGCGTCACGCACCTCACCGGGCTGCTCGACGTCGACCCCAGGGTGGTCGCGCACGACCTGCACCCGGACTACCCCTCGACCCGGTACGCCATCGGGCTGACCGGCGTGGAGCTTGTCGGCGTCCAGCACCACCACGCGCACATCGCCTCATGCCTCGCCGACAACGGCACCGCCGGCCCGGTCATCGGCGTGGCCTTCGACGGCGTCGGGCACGGCAGCGACGGCACCGCCTGGGGCGGGGAGTTCCTCCTCGCGGACCTGGCCGGCTTCGAGCGCGCCGGCCACCTGGCGCAGGTCCCGATGCCCGGCGGGGACGTCGCGGTCCACCAGCCGTGGCGGATGGCGGCGGCGCACCTCTGGGCCGCGTACGCCGGGGACTACCCGGCCGGCCTCGCCGTGGCCGCGCGGCAGGGCCGTCGCTGGGACGAGGTGCTCTCGGTCGCCCGCGCCGGGGTGAACTCGCCGCTGACCTCGAGTGCCGGCCGGCTGTTCGACGCGGTGTCTGCGCTGCTTGGCGTGCGCGACGTGGTGACCTACGAGGGGCAGGCGGCGATCGAGCTCGAGCACGTCGCGGACCCGCGGGAGACCGGCAGCTACGCCGTGCCCGTCACGGCGGACCCGGTGGCCCAGGTCCTGGTCGGCGACCTCGTCCGGGCGGTGACCGAGGACCTGCTGCGCGGCACCGACGTCCCGCTGGTGGCGGCCCGCTTCCACAATGCGCTCGCCGACGTCGTGCTCGAGGTCAGCCGCCGGCTGCGCGAGCGGGACGGGCTGTCGACGGTGGCGCTGTCCGGCGGGGTGTTCCAGAACGCGCTGCTGGTGACCCGCTGCCTGCAGCGGCTGGAAGCGGACGGGTTCACCGTCCTGACGCACCGGCAGGTCCCGCCCAACGACGGCGGCATCAGCCTCGGGCAGGCCGCGGTCGCGGTGGCCCGGCTCGCCGACGCAGCCCGCTGACGCCGCGTCAGCCGGCCGTGGTGAGCGCGGCCCGGGTGGCCCGCCACAGCACGTGGTACAGCGTCGTCTGGACCTCCTGCACCCGGTGCACCGACGACGACGGGATCGCGAACAGGTGCTGCAGGGCGGGCAGCTCGGCCATCTTTCCGCCGCCGTAGCCGGCCAGCCCGACGGTGACCATGCCGATCTTCGCCGCCTGCTCCAGTGCGGCCAGGACGTTTGCCGACCCACCGCTGGTGGACAGCGCCACCGCGATGTCGCCGCTGCGGCCGAACGCCTTGACCTGCCGGGCGAAGACCACCTCGAAGCTCACGTCGTTGGACAGGGCGGTCACCACGGCGACGTCGTTGGTCAGGCCAAGGGCCGGCAGCGGACCGGCCGGTGGCGGCGGGTCGACGAAGGTGTGCACCACGTCCTGGGCGTCGGTGCTGCTGCCGCCGTTGCCGAACGCGAGCAGGGTCCCGCCGGCGGCGAAGGCCTCGGCGAGCCGCGCGGCGCAGTCGGCGACGGCAGAGGCCTGCGCGGCCCCGACCTCGCGGCGCAGCGTCACGATCTCGTCGACCTTCTGCCGGGCCGACTCGGCCGCGGCGTCGAGGACCGGCTGGGCCTGGCTGCCGCCGCCGTACAGGAACGGGTAGAGCGACTCGACGCCGTCCGGCACCTGCGGCGACGACTCCTCGGGGGAGTCGAAGAAGACGTGCACCAGCTCCCAGAGCAGGTGGTACGCCGTGACGTGGCCCTCCTTGACGATGTGCGGGTCGTCGGAGGGCACGAGCAGGCAGTGGTCGGCCTCCTTGCCGGCCAGCACGTCGCCGCCGTCGCCGCCGACCAGGGCCATGGTGAGCATGCCCGCCTCGCGCGCAGCCGCCAGGCCGGCCCGCACGTTGGCGCACCGTCCGTCGCCCGAGATGCCGAGCGCGATGTCGTCGGGCCGGCCGAGCACCTGCACCTGGTGGGCGTAGACACCGTCGAGGCCGCGACGCTCGGCGACCCCCATCAGGGTGGCTGCGTCGCTGACCAAGGACAGCGCCGGCAGGGCGCGCTTGCCGACGATGACCGGGTGCACGAACTCGACCGCGACGTGCTGGGCGTCGGTAGCCCCGGCGCCGTTGCCGAAGACGAGCAGCCGGCCCCCGCGGGTGAACCGGTCGGCCATGTCGCGGCAGGCCTCGGCGAGTGCGATGGCCTGGTCGGACAGTGCCTGCACCGGGGTCACGCGCCGGTCGAAGGCATCGGCGACCACGGCCTCCAGCGACGGGCTGATGACTGTCACGTCGGCCTCCTCCTCGTCGGTGTCCTCCTCGTCACGCTACGCCGCAGGTCGGTGCTCAGCAGATGCGCGGCAGCGGGTCGCCCACGAGCATGTCGATGAGCCGGTGGCCGCCGAAGCTGGTGCGCCCCAGGACTCGGCCGGGTGGCTCCTCGCGGACCTCGCCGACGATCGCCGCGTCCTCGCCGGACGGCAGCGAGCGCATGGCCGCCAGCGCGGCGTCGGCGTGCTCCGGTGCGACGAAGGCGACAAGCTTGCCTTCGTTGGCGACGTAGAGCGGGTCGATGCCGAGGATCTCGCCGGCGCCGACGACCTCGGGTCGGATCGGCACCCGCGACTCCTCGAGGACCACGCCGACCTCGGCGGCCAGCGCGATCTCGTTGAGCACGGTGGCGACGCCGCCGCGGGTCGCGTCCCGCATGCAGCGCAGCCCCGGCCCGCAGGCCGCGATGAGCGCGCTGGCAAGCGGCCACAGCGACCGGGTGTCGCTGCGCACGTCGGCCTCGATGTCCAGGTCCCCGCGGGCGAGCAGTATCGCCACCCCGTGGTCGCCGATCGTGCCCGACACCAGCACCTTGTCGCCCGGCACCACCCGCTGCGGGGCCAGCTCCAGGTCGTGCTCGAGGACGCCGACACCGGTGGTGACGATGTACATGGAGTCGCACTTGCCGCGCTCGACGACCTTGGTGTCCCCGGTCACCACCGAGACGCCGGCCGAGCGGGCCGCCTCGGCCATCGCCGAGATCTCCGCCTCGAGCACCTCGGCGCGCAGGCCCTCCTCGAGCACCAGCGCGGCGGACAGCCCCACCGGGCGCGCCCCGGAGACGGCGAGGTCGTTGACGGTGCCGTTGACCGCAAGCTCGCCGATCGAGCCGCCGGCGAACCGGATGGGGCGCACCACGAAGGCGTCGGTGGTCAGCGCCAGCCGCGAGGTGCCGACAGTCAGCACCGCGGCGTCGGAGAGCTGGTCGAGGGCGGGGTTGGCCAGCAACGGGACGACGAGGCCCTCGACCAGGGCCCGGCTGGCCTTGCCGCCGGCGCCGTGCGCCATCGTGACATGCTCGTCGCGGAACTTCTGCGGCCGCCGGCGCATCTGCTCGATGCGCTCACCGACCTGGTCCTCGGTGACGTCGGGGGCGACCTGCCCCCGCACCCCGCTCATCGCAGCACCTCGAGGGTCAGCCGCTGCTTCGCGTACTGGCCGTAGTTGTAGTACGCCGCGCAGGCGCCCTCGGAGGACACCATGCAGGTGCCGATCGGCGTCTCTGGCGTGCACGCGGTCCCGAAGACCTTGCACTCCCAGGGCTTGAGCACGCCCTTGAGCACCTCGCCGCACTGGCAGGCCTTGGGGTCGGCGACCCGGACGCCGGGCAGCTCGTAGCGCAGCTCCGCGTCGTACTTCGCGTACGCCGGGGCCAGCTGCAGCGCCGAGTGCGCGATCGACCCGAGGCCGCGCCACTCGAAGAACGGGCGAAGCGAGAACACCTGGGCCAGCACCTTGAGGGCAACCGGGTTGCCGTCGTAGTGGACGACCCGTCCGTACTGGTTCTCGACCTCGGCGCGGCCCTCGGTGAACTGCTTCATGATCATGTGCACGGACTGCAGCAGGTCCAGCGGCTCGAAGCCGGCGCACACCAGCGGCATGCCGAAGTCCCGCGAGATCCACTCGTAGGGGCGGCAGCCGATCACCGTGGACACGTGTCCCGGCCCCAGGAAGGCGTCCAGGCGCAGGTCGGGGGAGTCCAGGATCGCCTTGATGGCGGGGATGATCGTGACGTGGTTGCAGAACACCGAGAAGTTCTCGAGGCCCTCCTTCTCGGCCCGCAGGATCGTCAGCGCCGTGGACGGCGCTGTCGTCTCGAAGCCGATGGCGTAGAAGACGACCTGGCGGTCCGGGTTCTCCCGGGCGATCCGCAACGCGTCGAGCGGGGAGTAGACCATCCGGATGTCGGCGCCGCGCGCGTTGGCGTCCAGGAACGAGCCGCGGCTGCCGGGCACCCGCATCATGTCGCCGAAGCAGGTGAGGATCACGCCGTCGCGCTCGGCGATCGCGATGCCGTCGTCGACCCGGCCCATCGGGATCACGCACACCGGGCACCCCGGCCCGTGCACCAGCTCGATGGCCTCGGGCAGGTGGTCCTGCACGCCGTAGCGATAGATGGTGTGGGTGTGCCCGCCGCACACCTCCATGATCTTGTAGTGCCGGCCCGGCTCGCACAGTGACGTGATCTCGCGGCCCAGCACCGCCGCCAGCTCGGCGTCGCGGAACTCGTCGACGAACTTCATGGTCACTCTCCCGTCTCCGGTACGGACAGCCGTTCGATGGCGACGCCGGCGTGCACGAGCAGCCGGTCACCGGGGGCGACCGGTCCGACGAGCTCGGTGGCGACAAGCTCCTCGCGGCCCTGGTCGTCGAGGCAGCGCGCATCGCTGCCGGTCACCGACGCCACGGTGAGAGGTACCGCCACGTCCCCGCAGGTGATGCACCCGGGCTCGTTCGAGCAGACCGGCCCGGCCGACGCGCTGGCCATGTCATCGGTGACGACGGGGATGCCGATGAGGTTCGTCATTCGATGCTCGACTCGGCCACGGCCTGCAGCTCGTCGGTGAACGCCTGCCCCATCATCTCCAGCATCGACAGGGCTTCGGCGGCCTCCTTCTCGTCGACCTTGGACATCGCGAAGCCGACGTGGATGAGCACGTAGTCGCCGATGCTCAGCTCCACGTCCTCCATCAGGCCGATGTTGATCTTTCGTTTGACGCCCACGACGTCGACGAGGGCCAGCTGGTCGTTGCTGCCGGGCAGGAACTCCACGACCTGACCGGGGATGGCGAGGCACACGGCTAGATCCCTCCACTCTGGGCCTGCTCAGGGGCCCGTTCGTGAGCATGGTCGGCACGCTCGTCCGCACGGTCGTCAGGGTGGTCATGCGTGTGCGCCGGCACCAGCTGGTCCGGCCGGTCGGCGCTCGCCGAGGTGTCGACGTACTCCAGCCACTCCAGGACCACCTCGTCGCCGCCCTCGGCCGCGACCTCCAGCGACCCGCAGGCCGGGCAGGCGGGCGAGGGGTCGCCGGACTCGAAGTCGTGCCGGCAGTCCATGCAGTGCCCGTGGACAGGGACGACCACGACCTCGGTGGTCGCGCCCTCGGCCGGGCCGCCCAGCGCGGCGATCTGGAAGGACTGCTCGAAGGCGTCGGCGACCACCCGGTGCACGGCGCCGACGCGCACGCCGATCCGGGCGACGGGGCGTTCGCCGGCTCGACGCAGGACCAGGTCGAGCACGCCCTCGGAGTAGCTCATCTCATGCATGGGCCGGTGGGGTCCCTTCGCTACATCGAGCGCATGCGCAGGTAGCGCTTCACGTCGGAGATCGAGCGGACGCCGACGGCGACGCCGACAAGTGCGACGCCGGCGACGACAACCGTGGTGATGATGCCGACGGTCCTCATGGCATGTCCTTTCCCTGTTGTCCCTGTGGAACGTGCTCCGGTGAGCGAGCGCCCACCGGCGAGCTGTTCGTGCTGAGTCCGAGCTGCTGCTCGAGCACCTCGTGCACCAGCTCGACGGCGCGGTCGACCGCGCCGGCGACGGCCGGGGTGAGTCCGATGCCCTCGCCGACGTCGGCCGGCTGGCAGCCGACGACGTAGGTCGGGGGGAGCGTGCCGCCGAGCTGACCGAGGCTGGCCAGCACCGCGACCGGAGCCATGCCGTGCGCGTCCAGCTCGCCCTCGCCGAGGTCCTCCGGCCCGACCTCGAGCACCCGCAGGTCGCCCGGCGCACCCTCGCCGGGGAGCGCGTCGACGACGACCAGGGCGTCGTAGCCCTCGAGCAGGTCGTAGGCCAGGTGCATGCCGCGGATGCCGTAGTCGACGACCTTGACGCCCTCCGGCAGCGGGGCACCGGCCAGCCTGCGGGCGACCTCGCTGCCGAACGCGTCGTCGGTGAGGAACAGGTTGCCGATGCCGGCCACCAGCACGTTGGCGGTCACTGGCGACCTCCCGACTGGTGCTGCGCCTGCGACGGGAGCCCGAGCGGCTCGACCTCGTCCGGCGCGAAGTAGTAGAACCGGCCGGTCGTGTCGTAGAGGTCCCGGCCGGGGTCGTCCTCGAGCACCACGGCGACGTGCTGGCCCCCGTCGACGTCGAAGTAGACCCGGGACACGATCGCGGTCTGGCCGGCGAGGAACAGGTCCTGCGCGTCGGCCCGGCGGGTCGGGCGCAGCACCACCCGGCTGCCCTTGGCGACCGGCACCCCGTCGACCAGCACGGCGTCGACCTCCGGCTGCGCCCGCGCGTCCTGGCCCTCGTCCCACCACGGCACGTCGTCGGCGATGGTGTCGGGCACCTCGGAGGGCTCGGACCACACCGGGAAGGGGTCGCTCGCGGAGTCGCCACGCGGCTCGGGGTCGGCCGATCGCCGGGCACCGTGCAGCAGGCCGAGCGCCTCGTCGGTCATCGCGTCGCAGCGGGCCAGGATGGCGGCCGCGCGCGGGTCGGTGCCGCGCGCCTCCGCCTTCTCCTCCTCGGTCATGGTCATCACCCGCAGGGTGAGGATCTCGTCGATCTCGGTGGCGTCGAACAGGTCGCCCGCGCTCTCGGGGGCGATGCTCGGGTGGTCGCCGAGGACGATCGGGGAGACCAGGACCGCGTCGGTGCCGTCGTCGGCCGCGATCATGACCGGCCAGCAGCGGTGCTGCGCGCAGGACGACGTGTCCGCGTCGGCCCAGTCGGGGCCGTCCAGCAGCGAGACGAACCGGGTGCCTGCGGCTGTCATCAGCAGGTGGGTGCCGACGAAGGAGTAGCGCGCTGCGACGTCGCGCGCCGGCCAGCCCGGCTCCTCGGACGGCGACCACGAGGTGAGGTTGTCCACCCGGACGCCGACCACGACGAGCCGCGAGTCGGCACCCGGCCGGGCGGTGAGCGTCACCGCACCCGACACCTGCCAGCGGCTGCGGACCAGGCGGCCGACGAGCCGTTCGCCGTCGTACAGCTCCTCGACCTCTTCGCCGGCGTCGACCTGCACCGGGTAGGTCGCACCGGCCGCGAGCTCGTCCAGCCGCAGCCCCGGCAACGGGACCTCACGGGTGACGGCCTCGTGGAACGGGATCCAGCGGGTGCCGTCGACCATCAGCTCGCCGGCCGGCTCCCAGCCGTCGTCGACCGGGCGCTCGACGACCCGGGCCTGCACCTGAAGGAAGCGCAGGTAGAGGTCCAGCGTGGCATCGGCTCCGTCGGTGCCGGCCTCGACGACGACCTCCGCCGACATGGACGGCTCCTCGCCGACGCCCTCGGCCGCGGCACCCTCCGGGCCGAGGATGCCGAACTGCCAGCGCACCTGGTTCTTGGCCGACGAGGCGCGGTACGGGTACAGCAGGTATCCCTCGTACAGGACGGCGTCGGCGACCTGACGGGCGCTGACCAGGCTGACGCTGCCGACCGGGCCGGTGCCGCTCACGGCGAGACCACCTCCGCAGGCAGCAGGTCGGCCAGCGTCTCGTCCCACGAGGTCAGGCCGCGGGCGGTGCGGTGCCGGGCCAGGGCCGAGATGGTGTCCTTGTCCAGCCGGATCCAGCCGCTGCCCGGGAAGTACATGTCCATCAGCGCCCGCCAGGTCGCCACCGGCATCCGGCAGGACGCCTCGAGCGACCAGGACAGCTGCTCGGCCGCGAACCCGGTCTCGCCGCGGGTGAACACGGTGCCGCTGAACAGCAGCACCAGCGGGACGTCGCCACCCTCGAGCGCGTGCAGGTACTTGGTGGCGGCGACGTCGAAGTCGTAGGTGCAGGCGACCGGGAAGTCGACCTCGGTCGACCCGCGGAACCCCTGCACCATCGTGGACGCGTGGGTCCACAGAAACGGCTTGAGCGTGCTGGGGTAGCGGTCCGGGGTGCCGAACAGGTCCTCGAGGCCGACCCGCTCTTCCCCGTCGTACGGCCTGCGCTGCGGCTCGATCTTCAGCTGGGCGCGCAGCGCCATGGCGTGCACCACGGCCCCGCTGGTCTCGGTGATCCGTAGCCGGAAGAGCAGGTGCGGAGCGGCGGCGTGCGGTCTGCGGCTGCACGTCGAGGACCTCGACGCTGAGGGCGGTCACGCCGGCTCCGCCGGGCGGCTGCGGGACCGGACCCCGTCGAAGAACTCCTCGAGGCGCCGGCGGACGTCCTGGCCGCCGTCGAACCCGCGCCAGAGGGTGCGCAGGTGACCGACGAGCTCGTAGCAGACGTCGATCGGGACCAGGAAGGCCTCGACCTTCTGGTCCTCGGAGCGCACCAGCAGCGCCTCGACGTCGGGTCGCAGGGTCGCGATCCCCGGCGCCGCCTCGACCACCCGCTCCCAGGCGGCGAGCGGCAGCTCGGACTCGGTGGCGCCCGCCGGCCCGGGGTAGAAGGCGACCACCCGCTCCAGCGCGGAGTTGAGGAACAGGAACGCCGTGCCGACCGGGAGCTCCAGCTCGTCCCACACGGGGACCGCCAGGTCCGGGAAGGACAGGTAGCGGTCCGGGACGGCACGGTAGGCGAGCTCGGCGTCGTCGTGGACGAAGAGCAGGTAGCAGGGCCGGCACGTGCACAGCAGCGACCTGCTGCCGAGGTTGACGACGTGCTGGTGCTCGTCGGCCACCGGTGCGCCGCACATCTCGCAGCGTTCGTAGGCAGGGGGCTCGGGCCTGTTCGCACGGATCCGGGCCAGCACCGACAGGGCGCCGGCTGGGGTGCTGCCCGGCTGGCTCATGCCGGAACCGCGGCCCGGACGGCGACCTCCACCGCGCCGCCTCGTTCGAGCAGGGGGACCGGCTCGAGGTGCCGGTCCGGCTGGTCCAGGTCGGCCCCCGCCTTGCGTACGTCGAAGTGGGCGCCGCAGGACCGGCAGGTCAGCACGGCGCTGCCGGGCGTGGCCGGGGCCCGCGCCATCCCCGCGTCGGCGAGGCTCGCGCCGCACGCCGCGCAGGCGTCCCGGTAGGCGTAGACACCGGACAGCAGCCGGCAGAGCACCAGCCCGCTGCCGTCGACCTCCACCCGGAGCAGCCCGCCGACGGCGAGCTCGTCCAGGCTGGCCGCCGCCGACCAGTGCACATCGCCGGCCGGCCCGGCGGCACGCAGCCGGGCGGTCAGCGACTCGACCGGGATCACCCCCGGCGTGGCGGCCGCGGACTGCTCCTGCACCTCGATCCGCACGATCTCCGGCGCCGCCGCCCGGACGGCGTCGTCGACCGCGAGCTCGAGGGTGACGGCCGAGGAGGCGCACCCGTCGCAGCTGCCCAGCAGCTCGAGGCGCACCACCCCGTCGTCGGTCACCTCCACCAGGCGCACGTCGCCGCCGTGCGACCCGAGGTAGGGCCGGACGTCGTCGAGCGCGCGCTGCACCCGGTCCGCGACCCCGTAGGGGTGCAGGCCGTGGATGAGCAGCAGCCCGGACACGAGCGTGTCGCCGGCCAGGGCGTCCAGCAGGGTGTCGTCCAGCGCCCCGGTCTCGTGCGCGAGCTCGAGGACCCGCTCCAGCCCGGCGCCGTACAGGTCGACGATGAGCCGGACCAGCTCCTCGGCGCGCTCACGGGCGACCGGGCCGCCGACTGCGCTGGCCTCCAGCAGGGCCTCGATGCGCTCGCCCACGGCCTCCGGATCGGGTGCGGCGGTCACTCCTCCGCCGAGACCGCGGACGTGGGGGAGTGGACCTTCTTCAGCGTCTTGCCCTCGCCCAGGTACATGTGCACGCCGCACGGCAGGCAGGGGTCGAAGCTGCGGACGGTCCGCATGATGTCGATGCCCTTGAAGTTGTCCCGGGTGTTCTCCTCGAACAGCGGCTGGTCCTGGACGGCGTCCTCGTACGGGCCCGGTGTCCCGTAGACGTCGCGCGGGTTGGCGTTCCACGGCGTCGGCGGGTAGGGGTGGTAGTTGGCGATCTTCCCGTCGCGGATGACCATGTGGTGCGAGAGCACACCGCGGACCGCCTCGGTGAAGCCGCAGCCGATGCCCTCGTCCGGGACCTCGAAGCTCTCCCAGGTCTTGGTGCGCCCGGCCCGGATCTCCACCAGCGCCTTCTCGGCGAAGTGCAGGGCCGCGGCGGCCGCGTAGGCCTGGAAGTACGTCCGGGCCCGGTTCCGCTCGATGGTGTTGCTCCACTGCGGGACCTTCCACTCGAAGGACACCGGTCCCTTGAGCGCGGTCTTGGGCAGGTTGATCTGCACGCTGGTGCCGGTCGACTTGATGTAGCCGATGTCGACGAGGCCGGCCAGTGCCGTCGACCACAGCCGGGCGAGCGGGCCGCCGCCGGTGTCGAGGGCGAGGTGGTCCGTGCCGTCGAACCAGCGCGGCGACATGACCCAGCTGTACTTGTCGTCCAGGTCGCGCTTCTGCGGCTTGGGGTTGGTGTGCTGGTTCCACGGGTGCCGGCGGTCGACCGGGTTGCCCAGCGGGTCCTTGGTGACGAACATCTCCTGGTCGGTCCAGTCGTCGTAGTACGAGCTGCCGAGCAGGATCCGGATGCCGAGGTTGATGTCGACCAGGCTGTGGGTGACGAGCTTGCCGTCGACCACCACGCCCGGGGTGACGAACATCTTGTTGCCCCAGTTCTCCATGTCCTTGTAGGCGAAGTTGCAGTGGTCCGGGTCCTGGAACGAGCCCCAGCAGCCGAGCAGGGTGCGACGCAGCCCGACCTGCTCGTAGCCCGGGAGAGCCTCGTAGAAGAAGTCGAACAGGTCGTCGTGCATCGGCACGACCTTCTTCATGAACTCGACGTAGCGCATCAGCCGGGTGATGTAGTCGGTCATCAGCTGGATCGTCGCCACGGTCCCGACACCGCCCGGGTACAGCGTGGACGGGTGGACGTGCCGGCCCTCCATCAGGCTGAACATCTCGCGGGTCCACCGGCTCACCTGGAGCGCCTCGCGGTAGAACTCGCCGGTGAACGGGTTGAGCGCCCGCATGATGTCGGCGATCGTCTTGTAGCCGTGCGCGTCCTCGTGCGGCGACCGGGTGTTCTCGGCCTTGGCCAGCACGCCCGGGTTGGTCTCCTTGACCATCCGCTCGCAGTAGTCGACCCCGACCAGGTTCTCCTGGAAGATGTTGTGGTCGAACATGTACTCCGCGGCCTCGCCGAGGTTGACGATCCACTCACCCAGAGGCGGCGGCTTCACGCCGTACGCCATGTTCTGCGCGTAGCAGGAGCAGGTGGCGTGGTTGTCGCCGCAGATGCCGCAGATGCGGCTGGTGATGAAGTGCGCGTCGCGCGGGTCCTTGCCCTTCATGAACAGGCTGTAGCCGCGGAAGATCGACGACGTGCTGTGGCACTCGGCCACCGTCATGTTCGCGAAGTCGATCTTCGTGTAGATCCCGAGGCTGCCGACGATGCGGGTGATCGGGTCCCACGCCATCTCGACGAGCTCGCGGTCCTTCGACGACGTGGTGTCGGTGCGCGAGGCGGTGGTGGTCATCGGAGTCCGTCCCTGAGGTCAGAGGTCTGCCGGCCGGTCGCGACGCGTGCGGTCACCATGTGCGCTTCCCTCCGCTCAGCAGCTCGCTGCTGGGCTTGCGCCACTTGGGTTCCTTGTTGAGGGTGCTGGTGGTCTTGGCACGCAGCGCCCGGATCGTGCGCCCGTAGGCGCCGATCGAGGTCGTCGACAGCTTGCCGCCGGGCGGCTCGTCCATGAACGGCATGAACTTGTCCGGGAAGCCCGGCATCGTGCAGCCGATGCAGATGCCGCCCACGTTGGGGCAGCCGCCGACACCGTTGATCCAGCCCCGCTTGGGCACGTTGCACTTGACCACCGGGCCCCAGCAGCCGAGCTTGACGATGCACTTGGGCGAGCCGTACTCGGTCGCGAAGTCGCCCTGCTCGTAGTAGCCGGCCCGGTCGCAGCCCTCGTGGACCGTGGCGCCGAACAGCCAGGTCGGCCGCAGCGCCTCGTCCAGCGGGATCATCGGCGCCTGGCCGGTGGCCTGGTAGAGCAGGTAGGTGATCGTCTCGGACAGGTTGTCGCCCTGCACCGGGCAGCCCGGCACGCAGACGATCGGCAGGCCGGCCTTGCTCTTCCAGTCCCAGCCCAGGTAGTCGGGCACGCCCATCGCACCGGTGGGGTTGCCGGCCATCGCGTGGATGCCGCCGTACGTCGCACAGGTGCCCACCGCGAGGATCGCCAGCGCCTTCGGAGCGAGCCGGTCCAGCCACTCGCTGGTGGTGACCGGCTGGCCGGTCAGCGGGTTGTTGCCGAAGCCGCACCAGTAGCCGTCGCCGGCGAGCTTCTCGTTGGGGATCGAGCCCTCGACGACGAGGACGAACGGCTCGAGCTCACCCCGGTCAGCCTTCCAGAACCACTCGAGGAAGTCGTCCGCGCCGCCGGCGGGCCCGCACTCGAAGTCGATCAGCGGCCAGTGCACCGCGACCTTCGGCAGGCCCGGCAGGGCGCCGAGCGCGATCTCCTCGATGCTGGGCTGGGTCGCGCCGGTCAACGCGACCGAGTCCCCGTCGCAGCTGAGTCCGGCGTTGATCCAGAGCACGTGGACCGTGGTGTCTTCGGCCGCGACGGCTTCGGCTGTGGGCATCTGCTGCCTCCCCGGGGGCGCCTGCGGGTGGAGGGCCCGTCACGTCGTAGACGGCCAGCGGGTGCGGGTCTGTGCGACGTACGTCACGTCCTATGCCTGCCGATGATCAGTTGTCAAGGAATGTCCTGGCGTCGTCACGAGACGGACATCGACGGTCACCGAATGGCACCGGACCTAGGGTGAGCGGCATGGCCGGACCTCTCGACGGGACCGTCGTCGTCGACCTCTCCCGGGCCCTCGCCGGGCCGCACGCGGCGATGATGCTCGGCGACCTCGGCGCGCGGGTGATCAAGGTCGAGAACCCGGACGGCGGCGACGACAGCCGCGGCTGGGGACCGCCTTTCGTCGACGCCGACGGGGTCGCCGACCACGGGGAGAGCACCTACTTCTTCTCCTGCAACCGCAACAAGGAGTCGGTCACCGCGGACCTCAAGTCCGACGTGGGACGCGACCTGCTCACCCGGCTCGTGCGGCATGCCGACGTGCTCGTCGAGAACTTCCGCACCGGTGTGCTGGACCGGCTCGGCTTCTCGGTGGAGCGGCTGCACGAGCTCAACCCCCGGCTGGTGGTGCTGTCGATCAGCGGCTTCGGGCACGACGGCCCGGAGGGGGGCCGTCCCGGCTACGACCAGATCGCGCAGGGCGAGGCCGGGCTGATGTCGCTGACGGGCGCCGGCCCGGACCAGCCGACCCGGGTCGGCGTCCCGATCGGTGACCTCCTCGCCGGCATGTACGGCGCGTACGGCGTCGTCGCCGCGCTGCACGAGCGGGACCGCACCGGTGCAGGGAAGGTCGTCCGCACCTCGCTGCTCGCGGCGATCGTCGGCGTGCACGCTTTCCAGGGCACCCGCTACACCGTCACCGGCGAGGTGCCGCACGGGCAGGGCAACCACCACCCGTCGATCTGCCCTTACGGCCTGTTCCACAGTGCCGACGGGCTGCTGCAGATCGCTGTCGGCAGCCAGGGGCTGTGGCAGCGTCTCGCCGCCGAGTTCGACCTGCCCGCCGACGAGCCGGGCTTCGCCACCAACGCCGACCGGGTGCGCAACCGGGACGCCGTCGTCGCGGCGGTGAACGCCGCCTTCGGTGTGCACCCGCTCGCCGAGCTGCTTCCGCGGCTGGCCGAGATCGGGGTGCCGGCGGGGGAGGTGCGCACCCTGGACCGGGTCTACGAGTGGGACCAGACGGTGTCCCAGGGCCTGCTCGTCGAGGTGGACCATGCCCTCGCGGGGCGGATCACCCTGCCCGGGCCGCCGCTGCGGTTCGACGGTGACCCGCCGCGCTCGCACGTCGCGCCGCCGCTGCTCGGGCAGCACGACGAGTCGGTGCGGGCCTGGCTGGCCGAGGTCGAGGGGGACGGGGCCGAAGACGGGGTCGAGGGGAACCGGGCCGACGGGCAGCGGGGCAGGGGGTGAGCAGCAGTCCCGGGGCGCTCGAGCTGATCGAGGCCGTCCTCGACCCTGGCAGCTGGCAACGGTGGGACCAGCCCCTGGCCCCCGAGGTCGGGCTGGACCCGGCGTACGCCGAGGCGCTCGCGGCAGCGCGGCAGCGCACCGGGCTGGACGAGGCGGTGGTCACCGGCGAGGGCCGGATCCACGGCCGGCGGGTGGCCCTGGTCGCCTGCGAGTTCGGCTTCCTCGCCGGGTCGATCGGGGTGCGGTCCGCCGACCGGCTGGTGGCCGCCGTCGAGCGGGCCACCGACGAGCGGCTGCCGCTGCTCGCGTCGCCCACCTCCGGGGGCACCCGGATGCAGGAGGGCACCACCGCGTTCCTGCAGATGGTGAAGATCACCGCGGCGATCGGCCGGCACAAGGCGGCCGGCAACCCCTACCTGGTCTACCTGCGCAACCCGACCACCGGCGGGGTGCTCGCGTCCTGGGGCTCGCTCGGGCACGTGACCGTCGCCGAGCCGGGCGCGCTGATCGGCTTCCTGGGTCCGCGGGTCTACGCGGCGCTGTACGGCGGGGAGTTCCCGGCCGGCGTCCAGACCGCCGAGAACCTGCTGGCCCACGGCATCGTCGACGCCGTGCTGCCGCCCGAGGACATCCCCGAGATGCTCGACCGGGCGCTCGCGGTGCTCTCGGCGCCGCGGGAGGGCTCGCCGGACACCGTCGAGGTGGATCCCTCCGACGACGCTTTCGGCCCGTCGGGCGTCAGCGGTGGCGTAGGTGGCGCCGCAGGCGCAGGCGCAGTCGGTGGTGCCGCCTCGGTGGAGGCGGTGCCAGTGGTGGCGGAGGTGTCGGCGGGGCCAGCGGTGGCGGCGGGGCCAGCGGTGGCGGCGGTGGTTGGGGTGTCGGCGGCGGGGAAGCCAGCGGCGGAAGTGTCGGCGGTGCCAGCGGTGGTCGGGGTGTCGGCGGCGGGGAAGCCAGCGGCGGCGGTGCCAGCGGTGCCAGCGGTGGTCGGGGTGCCGGCGGCGGGGGAGCCAGTGGCGGCGGAGGTGTCGGCGGTGCCAGCGGTGGTCGGGGTGCCGGCGGCGGGGGAGCCAGTGGTGGCGGTGTCGGCGGTGCCAGCGGTGGTCGGGGTGCCGGGGGCGGGGGAGCCAGTGGTGGCGGTGTCGGCGGGACCGGTGGCGAGGTCGAGGGCGTGCCCGCGTGGGAGTCCATCCGCCGGTCCCGCCGACCGGAGCGCCCCGGCGTACGGCAGCTGCTGCGGACCGCCGCCCGCGACGTGGTGCCGATGCGCGGCACCGGCGCGGGCGAGATCGACGCGGGCTTGATCCTGGCGCTGGCGAGGTTCGGCGGCGCCCCGTGCGTCCTGCTCGGTCAGGACCGGCAGAACCGGGCGACCGGCAAGCCGCTGGGGCCGGCCGGCCTGCGCGAGGCCCGCCGAGGGATGCGCCTGGCCGACGAGCTGAAGCTGCCGCTGGTGACCGTGATCGACACCGCCGGCGCAGCACTGTCGAAGGAGGCCGAGGAGGGCGGGCTGGCCGGCGAGATCGCACGGTCGCTGCAGGACCTGGTGCTGCTGGACGCGCCCACGGTGTGCCTGCTGCTCGGCGAGGGCGCCGGCGGGGGAGCGCTCGCCCTGCTGCCCGCCGACCGCGTGATCTGCGCCCAGCACGGCTGGCTCTCACCGCTGCCGCCGGAGGGCGCCTCGGCGATCATGTACCGCACCGTCGACCGGGCCCCGGAGATGGCGGCCGAGCAGGGGGTGCGGTCGCTGGACCTGCTCCGGGCCGGCATCGTCGACCGGGTGGTGGCCGAGCGCCCGGACGCCGCCGACGAGCCCGCCGCCTACCTGGCCCGGGTCGCCCGCGTGCTCGAGGCCGAGCTGGCCGGCCTGCTCCGCCGTGACCCCCGCACCCGCCTCGCCGCCCGCCTGGCCCGCTACCGCGCCCTCGGCTCCCCCACCGCCTGACCGCCCGCCCGAGTTGATCACGCTTGCGTGATCAACTCGGGTCGACAGTGGCTTGCAAGCCTCGGTCAGTTCGGGTTTGCCGCGGTAGGGCCGACGAGACGTTCCTCGTCCGAGTGGTGCCACACCGCTCGTCCCCAGGCGCGTGTCCTGGTTTCGGTGTCCACAGATGAGGCTGTGAGGGCATACGGCCGAGCGGCCGGGGCCAGGTTCGTCGGATGGATGGTGAGCTGGCGCGGATCTGTGCCGAGCAGCGGGGGTTCGTCTTCCGTTGGCAGGCGCTGGCCTGCGGCTACACGGACGAGGCCATCGCCACCAAGGTGCGCCACAAGGAGTGGGCCCGGCTTCGGCGCGGCGCCTATGCGCTCACCGCCCACGTTCATGCGCTGGAGCCCGCACAGCGGCACGTTCTCGTGTTCCGTGCTGCGGCGGCCAGGCTCGAGGGCCGGGTCGTCGCGGCGGGTCCGACCGCCTTGGCGGTGCTCGGCGTTCCCCTCTGGGGCGTTCCCTTGGGCGAGGTGCACGTGCATCGCGAGAACGGCAAGTCGTCCAGGACCGAGGCGGGTGTGGTGCACCACCTCGGCCGTCTCACTGACGGCGACATCCGTGAGGTCGACGGTCTGCACGTGGCGGTCCCGGCGCGCGCTGTCGTCGATGCGGCACGGAGTCTTCCGTTCGAGGTCGGCGTCGTCCTGGCCGACGGCACCCGGCGGTTGCTCGTCCCGGAGATCGGCGAGGCGATGGACGTCCTCGAACGTCAGCGCGACTGGCCGGGCTCGATCGAGGCGTCCCGCGCCCTCAAGTTCTGCGACGGCCGAGCGGCAACCGTGGGTGAGTCTCGCGGCAGGGTCATGTTCGCGCGGCTCGGCCTCCCGGCTCCCGACCTCCAGCGCCAGATCGAGGACGGGCGCGGTCGGTTGATCGCCATCACGGATTACTACTTCGACGGCTGTGACACCGCCGCCGAGTTCGATGGCCGGGTCAAGTACGGCCGTGCGCTCTACGAGAAGGACGGCCGGCTGGACGAGGACATCGACCTGGGCGATGTCGTCTGGCAGGAGAAGCGCCGAGAGGACGCAGTCCGCGACGAAGGGCACGAGATGGTCCGCGTCGTGTGGTCCGAGCTTGACGGGCGGGATGGCCAGGTCAAGGCCCGGTTCCTCCGCGCCTTCGCCCGTGCCACGCGTCGACGCCGTCCGGCAACCTGAGCTCCTGTCGCGCCGACCCGGCCGGACTCCGCGAGCGACGAGGCGGTTGTGGTGCCGGCCCTGCCGCGGCTTCCACGGCCTGACAGCGGGCTGCAAGCCACGGTTGACCCGAGTTGACCACGCTTGCGTGATCAACTCGGGTCAGCGGGGGGTGGCGCCGGGGCGGCCGGGCCGGGCCCGAGGTGGGCACTAGGGTCGGCGCATGCGGGTGCTGATCGCTCTCGGCGGCAACGCCATGACCGGGCCGGACGGCAGCGCCTCCCCCCAGGACCAGGACCGCGCGATCGTCGTCGCCATGCAGCGAGTCGCCGACCTGGTGGCGGCCGGCGTCGACGTCGTCCTCACCCACGGCAACGGCCCCCAGGTGGGCAACCTGCTGGTGAAGAACGAGCTCGCGGCGCACGTCGTCCCGCCGGTCCCGCTGGACTGGTGCGGCGCACAGACCCAGGCCACCGTCGGCTTCCTCATCCTCGACGCGCTGGACAAGGCGCTGGCGGACCGGGGGGTCGACCGTCGTACGGCGGTCGTGGTGACCCGCACCCGCGTCGACCGCGACGACCCGGGCTTCGCCCACCTGACCAAGCCGGTCGGCCGCTACCTGCCGGCGGAGCAGGCCCAGACCCTCGTCGAGCACGGCCAGACCTGGGAGGACCGCGGTGAGCGCGGCTGGCGCCGGGTGGTCGCCTCGCCGGAGCCGATCGAGGTGCTCGACGCCGCCACCATCAGGACGCTCGCCGACAACGGGTACGTCGTGGTGGGCGCCGGCGGCGGCGGGATCCCCGTCGTGCGCGACCCCGACGGCACCCTGCGCGGCGTCGAGGCCGTCATCGACAAGGATCTGGCGGCCGCCCTGCTCGCCCCGCGGGTCGGGGCCGAGGTGCTTGTCATCGCCACCGACGTCGAGCACGTGCTGCTCGACTACGGCACCGCCACCCAGCGCCCGCTGGAGCGGGCCACGGCCGCCGAGCTGCGCACCATCGCCCGCGAGCAGGCCTTCGCCAGCGGCAGCATGGGCCCCAAGGTCGAGGCAGCGGTCCGGTTCGTGGAGAACGGCGGCCGCCGGGCGGTCATCACGTCGCTGGAGCAGATCGAGGAAGCGGTGCACGGACGAGCCGGCACCGTCGTCGAACCAGAGAGGTCCGAACAGCCATGACTCAGCCCCTGCCGATCGAGGTCCACAAGGTCGCACTGGAGAGCGTGTCGGACGCCTCCGGGCTCTCCGATCTGGTCGACAAGGGACTTGTCGAGGCCGACAGCGTGATCGCCGTGATCGGCAAGACCGAGGGCAACGGCGGGGTCAACGACTACACCCGCATCATCGCCGACCGGGCGTTCCGCGAGGTGCTCGAGGCCAAGGGCAGCCGCCCGATGGCGGAGATCAAGCAGATCCCGATCGTGTGGTCCGGCGGCACCGACGGCGTGATCTCGCCGCACGCCACGATCTTCGCGACGACGTCCCCGGACAAGGTGCCGGCGACCGACGAGCCGCGGCTGTCGGTGGGCTACGCGATGAGCGAGCAGATCTTCCCGGAGGACATCGGTCGCCTCCCCATGGTCGAGAAGGTGGCCGCCGGGGTGAAGATCGCCATGGAGCGGGCCGGCATCACCGACACCGCCGACGTGCACTACGTGCAGACCAAGACCCCGCTGCTCACCCTCGAGACGATCACCGACGCGAAGCGTCGCGGCCACGAGGTCTGGACCGAGGACACCCTCAAGTCGATGGACGTCTCCAACTCCACGACAGCGCTCGGCATCGCCGTCGCACTCGGCGAGATCGACATGCCCACGGCAGAGCAGATCCACAAGGACCTGTCCCTCTACTCCTCGGTCGCGTCCTGCTCGTCTGGGGTCGAGCTGGACCAGGCGCAGATCGTGGTGCTCGGCAACGTCCGCGGTGTCGGCGGCCGTTTCCGCATCGGGCACAGCGTGATGAAGGACGCCCTCGACGCCGACGGCGTCTGGGAGTCGATCCGCGACGCGGGCCTCGACGACCTGCCCGAGCGCCCGCACACCAGCGACCTGAAGGGGCGCGTGGTCAACATCTTCTGCAAGTGCGAGGCGGACCCCACGGGTCGGGTGCGCGACCGCCGCAACATCATGCTGGACGACTCGGACGTCCACTGGCACCGGCAGATCAAGTCCTGCGTCGGTGGCGTCGTGGCGTCGGTCACCGGCGACCCGGCGGTGTTCGTCTCCGTCGCGGCCGTGCACCAGGGCCCGTCCGGCGGCGGACCGGTCATCGCGATCGTCGAGCCGTAGCCAGCAGCCGTACGACGGTCCCGTCCGGAGTCTGCCCGAAGTCGGTGTAGAACCGGCTGACCGCACCGAACCGCCGCGGCGCCTGGAGGACGACGACGTCGTCGGCCTCCTCGGCGAGCAGCGGCAGGGTCGCGGCGGCGGCGACCGGTGCGGCGAGGACGAGGCGGGCGGCGCCGGCCGTACGCAGCGACCGCAGCGCCGCGCGGGCCGTGACCCCGGTCGCGACGCCGTCGTCGACGACGACGACCGGGCGGCCGGCGACCGGCTCCCGCTCCCTGCCGCCGCGGTAGGCCGACACCCGGCGGGCGCACTCCGCCCGCTCGGCGGCGACCTCGGCGGCCAGGTCGTCCGGCGTGAGCCCGAGCGCGGCCAGCCCGGCGTCGTCCCAGAGCACCGGCCCGTCCTCGGCCAGCGCCCCGACACCCAGCTCCGGCCGGTACGGCGGCGCCACCTTGCGGACCACCAGCACGTCCAGCGGCCCGCCGGTGGCCACGGCCACCGGCGCCGCGACCTCCACCCCGCCGCGGGCGAGGCCCAGCACGACCGGGTCGACGAGCCCGAGCCCGCCGACCCGGTCCGCGAGCCGCGCGCCGGCGTCGGCCCGGTCGACGTACCACTCCGCTCGGGTGGCCATCGGTCCTCCTCAGCTCAGCGGCAGCCGCTCCTGGACGGCGGTGTCGACGAGCTCGGCGAACGCGCGCTCACCGGCCCGCAGCGCGACGAACAGCTCCGCCGGCAGCCGCCAGAGCGTCGCAGCCGACGCCGCGGTCACGGTGGCCAGCCGCGGGTACCCGAACCCCGACCCCCAGTCCCGGGCCGCGAGCTCGCCGAAGAAGTCCCCCGGCCCGAGCCGGCGCGCCTCGCGGCCGTCGACGTCGACGGCGAGGTGGCCCGCGAGCACCAGGTAGACGTCCCTGTCCGGCGCCCAGCGGCGGACCACGGTCTCGCCGGCCGGCACCCGCACCTCGCGGCCCTCGTCGAGCACCCTGGCCCGGCCGGCGGGCGACAGCCGCACGACGGCGGGATGACGGGTGACGGCCCGAGGGTCCTCGGCGGGCTCCTCGACCGGGAGGGTCGGGACCCGCTCCGCGTCGAGCCGGTGCGCCGGCTCGACCGCGGGAGGTGTGGCCGCTGCGAGGTGCTCGAGCACCGCCCGGACGTCGCTCTCGGTGCTGGCGTGGTTCAGGACGCACATCCGGATGGCGTAGCTCCCGTGCAGCCGGGTGGAGCTGACCATGCCGCGGCCCGATGCCGACAGCGAGGCCACCAGCGCGGCGTTGACCGCGGTCACCTCCGCGGGCGAGCCGCCCTCGACCCGCCGGCGGAAGCACAGGATGCCCAGCGTCGCCGGCATCACCAGCTCCAGCCGGTCGTCCTCGCGCACCAGGCGCTCCGCCAGCTCTGCCAGGTCCAGGCAGCGGTCGATGGTCGCGCGGAACGCGGTCAGCCCGAAGGTGTGCACCGACATCCAGACCTTCAGCGCCCTGCTGGTCCGGGTCAGCTGCAGGCCACGCGCCGCGAGCTGCACCTCGGTCTCGCCCGCCTCCGTCTCGGTGAGGTAGTCGGGGAAGACCGAGAAGGCGTGCTCCAGATCGCGTGCCTCCCGGACCAGGAGCGCGCCGCACTCGATCGGCTGGTAGAGCCACTTGTGCGGGTCCAGAGCGACGGAGTCGGCCTGCTCGATCCCGCTCAGGAGCCTCCGGCCGCGCTCGGTCAGCGCGGCGAACCCGCCGTACGCGGCGTCCACGTGCAGCCAGAGGCCGTGCTCGCGGCAGGCCGCGGCCAGCTCCGGGAGGGGGTCGACCGCGCCGGTGTTGGTGGCGCCGGCGTTCGCGGCGACGACAAGGGGCAGCAGCCCGGCGGCGCGGTCGGCCCGGACCGCCGCGACGAGCGCATCGACCCTCAACCGGTAGCCGTCGTCGGTCGGCAGCACCCGCAGCTGCTCGGGCCGGAACCCCAACGTGCGCGCCGCCCGCGCCACCGACGAGTGCGACTGGTCGGAGCAGTACGCCACCGCGCGCACGTCCATCGGTCCGAGCCGCAGCTCGCGCGCGCAGGCCAGCGCCGTGAGGTTGGCGGCCGACCCCCCGGACAGCAGGATGCCGCCGGCGTCCGCCGGGAACCCGACCCAGCTGCGCATCCAGCCGAGCACCTCGAGCTCGAGCTGGGTCGGCCCGGCGGACTCCAGCCAGTTGCCGACGTCGAGGTTGACCGCCGACGTCAGCAGGTCGCCCATGGCACCCGGCCAGGTGCCGCTGCCCGGCACGTAGGCGAAGTACCCCGGGTGCGTCAGGGTGCTGCGGAACGGCAGCACGTCGCGCAGCACGCCCGCCAGGACCTCGGCGTACGGCCGTCCCCGCTCGGGCGCCGGGCCGCCCACGCGGGCCTGCATCTCGCCCGGGGTCGCCGTCCGCAGCACCGGCGTCCGCTGCTGCGCCAGCTCGACGAGTGCGTCCACCGTGGCGTAGCCCACCCGGCGCATCTCGTCGGCGGACATCGCCAGCCGGTCGTCGGCGCCCTCGACCATCCGTCCCCCTCGTCCCCCGGTCGGAAGTATGCGCGTGAGCGGGTGCACCGGACCAGTCCGTCGCGGTGGGCCGGACGTCGGTGGCTACGCTCCCGCAGGTGCCCGGCCGCGAGATCCCTGACGCCGGGTTCGCGGGCGACGACGGCCGGGCCGACCCGGCCCTGTCCGCCGCCCTGGCCAGGGACCCGGGCGACCCGGCCTACCTGCCCGAGCTGCTGGCGGCGCTGCACCAGGCCCGGGTGCTGGCTCCGGTGGTTGCGCTGCTGGGGGAGTCGGAGGGCACCGCCGGGGGGCTGGTCCGGGACACGACCGCGGACATCGCGGTCCCTGTGCTCGTCGAGGCCGGCGGCGGCCGCGGCCTGCCGGTCTTCACCGACCTCGCGGCCCTCGCGGCGTGGGACCCCACGGCCCGGCCGGTGCCCGTCGGCGGGTCCCGCGCGGCCCAGGTGGCGCTCGCCGAGGGGGCCGACGCGCTGGTGGTCGACGTCGCCGGCCCTGCCTCCGCGACGCTGCCCGCCCCGGAGCTGCGGGCGCTGGCGGAGGGGCGCGGCCGCCGGCCGGCCTGGGACGACCCGGCCGTCGCGGCCGAGGTGGGCGCGGTCCTGGACCGCGAGCCGTCGGCCCGGTCGGCGCACCTGCGGCCCAGTACGGGCTCGGACGCCCGGCTCACCGTCGTGCTCGCCCCGGACGCCGACGCGCCCGCCGTCGCCAGGCGGCTGGCCGACTCCGTCGCCGGCCTGCCCGCCGTGCGGGCCGGGGTCCGCGGGCTCGAGGTGCTGGTGGCGCCGTCCGGTCCCTGACCGACCGTTTCGCCCGGTACGCCGGTGGCTGCTAGCCTGTCCGGGACCGACCTGGGCGTGCCGTGGGACACCGACGACGCACCCGGGTACGCAAGCGGAGACCACCTCCCACCCGCACCAGCCGTGCTTCCACCAGGCTGTCGGGTCCCGGTCCGGCCGGCGCCGAAGCCCCACCCGGGGACCAGGGGCCGGCCCGGTGCACGCCCGTCCCGGCGGGACTAGCGCGCACCGGAAGGACGTTGTGGCCTCCGTGAGCTCCCGGCACGGAGGCCCTTTTCGTGTCCGGAGGTCGCCAACCACAACGAGGAGGCCCCATCAGTAACGAGCCCAGGATTAACGAACGGATCCGCGTCCCCGAGGTGCGGCTTGTCGGTCCGGCAGGGGAGCAGGTCGGCATCGTCGCCATCGACGCGGCGCTGCGACTGGCCCAGGAGGCCGACCTCGACCTGGTCGAGGTGGCCCCGATGGCCCGACCGCCGGTCTGCAAGCTCATGGACTACGGCAAGTTCAAGTACGAGACGGCGCAGAAGGCCCGCGAGTCGCGCAAGAACCAGGTCAACACGGTCATCAAGGAGATGAAGCTCCGGCCGAAGATCGACCCGCACGACTACGAGACCAAGAAGGGTCACGTGGTCCGGTTCCTCAAGCAGGGCGACAAGGTCAAGATCACGATCATGTTCCGTGGCCGTGAGCAGTCCCGCCCCGAGCTCGGCTTCCGGCTCCTGCAGCGCCTGGCTGCCGACGTCCAGGAGCTCGGGTTCGTCGAGTCCGCGCCCAAGCAGGACGGCCGCAACATGATCATGGTGCTCGGACCGATGAAGAAGAAGTCCGAGGCCCGGGCCGAGAAGGCTGCCGACAAGGCCGCCGAGCGGGCCCGCCGCGAGTCCGAGGACGACGACACCGCCGACAGCACCGCCGACAGCACCGGCAACAGCACCGCCGACAGCACCGCATCCGCAGACAGCACGGCCAGCGCCGACAGCACCGCCGAGACGGAGCCGACGGCGGCCGAGCAGGCGGTCTGACCCACCAGCACCCGATCCACCCGCTCGACAGCGACACCATCACCTCCCGGCCACCGTCGGGGGTCCGCAGCACGAGCCCGCCCCGTGGCGGACGAGCACGACGAGGAGTTCCGACCCGATGCCGAAGAACAAGACGCACAGCG
Source organism: uncultured Actinomycetota bacterium (assembly GCA_963726615.1). Lineage (GTDB taxonomy): Bacteria > Actinomycetota > Actinomycetes > JACCUZ01 > JACCUZ01 > CAWDZK01. The sequence continues at coordinate 60,455 of CAVSCX010000011.1, forward strand.
GCACCAAGAAGCGCTTCCGCCTGACCGGCTCCGGCAAGCTCATGCGCGAGCAGGCCAACCGCCGGCACCTGCTGGAGGGCAAGTCCTCGACGCGCACCCGCCGGCTGGCGGCCGATGTCGTGACCTCGAGCTCGGACGCCAAGAAGGTCAAGCGCCTGCTCGGGAAGTAGCGGTCGTCCGGCCACCGGCCGGCCCGCGAGCACCCAGTACGGCAACTCCCCAGCAGCAGCGCACCCCAAGGAGAACAAGCAATGGCACGCGTCAAGCGGGCGGTCAACGCCCACAAGAAGCGTCGGGTCGTCCTCGAGCGCGCGAGCGGTTACCGCGGCCAGCGGTCCCGGCTCTACCGCAAGGCCAAGGAGCAGATGCTCCACTCGATGACCTACGCCTACCGCGACCGCAAGAAGCGCAAGGGCGACTTCCGTCAGCTCTGGATCCAGCGCATCAACGCCGCGGCCCGGCAGAACGGCATCACGTACAACAGGTTCATCCAGGGCCTCAAGGCGGCCGGTGTCGAGGTCGACCGCAAGGTCCTCGCCGACCTGGCCGTCAACGACGCCACCGCCTTCACGGCGCTGGCCGAGCTCGCGAAGGCCAACGTCCCGGCAGCCGGCACCGCCCGCGCCACGGCCGGCAAGGACGAGTCCGCCGCCTGAGCGCTCGCCGTCCCGCCGAGGAGCCCCGATGGTGACCGGCCCCGAGCTGACCTCGACGAAGGCAGCACGGGTCAAGGCCGCCGCCCGGCTGGCCAAGCGGGCCTTCCGCGAGCGGGACCGGAGGTTCCTGGCCGAGGGGCCGCAGGCGGTCCGCGAGGCGGTGCTCGGGGCCGCCGGCGGCGGCCCCGAGGTGCACGAGCTGTTCGTGACCCGGGAGGCGGCCGACCGGCACGGCGAGGTGGTGGCCGCCGCCGAGGCCGCCGGGGTGCCGGTCGTCCTGGTGAGCGGGGCGGTCATGTCCGCGCTGGCCCAGACGGTGACGCCGCAGGGCATCGTCGCGATCTGCGCGCTGCTCGACCAGCCGCTCGCGGAGGTGCTCGCCGGGCGGCCGCGGCTGCTGGCGGTGCTCGCGCACGTCCGCGACCCGGGCAACGCCGGCACAGTGGTCCGGACCGCGGACGCGGCCGGCGCGGGCGGGGTCCTGCTCACCGGGGACAGCGTCGACCCCTACAACGGGAAGTGCGTGCGGGCGTCGGCCGGCAGCCTGTTCCATCTCCCGATCGCGGTGGGCGGTCCGGTCGAGGACGACCTCCCGGACCTGCGGGCCGCCGGCCTGCGGGTGCTGGCCGCGGACGGGCACGCGGACCGCGACCTCGACCAGGCCGCGGACGCCGGGCTGCTCGACGGGCCGACCGCCTGGGTGTTCGGCAACGAGGCGTGGGGGCTGCCGGCAGCGACGCGGGCGCTGTGCGACGAGGTGGTCCGGGTCCCGATCCACGGCCGGGCCGAGTCGCTGAACCTGGCGACGGCGGCTGCCGTCTGCCTCTACGCCTCGGCCCGGGCCCAGCGGGGTCGGCCGTCCGGCTGAGGCCGCCGCGGTGTTCGGCCGAGTATGTCCCGGCCGCGCGTAGGATCAGCCGGGTTGTCCTGGCTGGGTAGGGTCGGACGGGTGACGGACGTCACCGCTGCCTACGACGACCACCCGGACGGGCTCGTCGTCGCCGACGCACGTGGTGTCGTCGTGGTCTTCAACCGGGCGGCGGAACGCATCACCGGCACCAGCGCGCAGGCGGCGCTCGGCAAGGACCTCGGGGACGCTCTGCCGCTGCAGGGTCTCGACGGGCGCGCCTGGTGGCCGTGCGCCCGCCCGTACGACGGGCTGTCCAGCGCCACCGGCCACCCGGAGCGCAACCTCGTCCTCCCCGGCGGGCAGGAGGTCCTGGTCACCGCGCGCTACCTGCGCGACGAGCCCCGCGGCGCGGTCACCCGCGTTGTCGTCGCCCTGCGCGGCACCCGGCACCGCGCCCGCGAGGAGCTCAGCCGGGCCGAGCTGGTCTCGACCGTGGCCCACGAGCTGCGGTCGCCGCTCACCAGCGTGAAGGGGTTCACCGCGACGCTGCTCGCCAAGTGGGACCGGTTCAGCGACGAGCAGAAGCGGCTGATGCTCGAGACCGTCGAGGCCGACGCCGACCGCGTCACCCGGCTGATCACCGAGCTGCTCGACATCGCCCGGATCGACTCGCACCGGGTCGCGGTCCGGCGGCAGTCCGTCGACCTGGGCCGGGTGGTGCGCCGGCACGTGGCGGCCGTGGTCGCCCAGGGCGAGGACCCGGACCGCTTCGTCGTCGAGGTCGCCGACGGCATCCCCGAGATGTGGGTCGATGCCGACAAGCTGGACCAGGTGCTCGCCAACCTGCTGGAGAACGCCGTGCGGCACGGGGCCGGCACCGTGACCATCGCCGCCGAGCCGGTCGGAGGCGGCGACGACCCGCAGCGCGCGGGCGCGGCTGTCACCGTGACCGACGAGGGCGACGGGATCCCCGCCGAGGCGCAGGCTCGTGTGTTCACCAGGTTCTGGCGGTCCGGCCGTCGCGGGGGGACCGGTCTCGGCCTCTACATCGTGCGCGGCCTGGTCGAGGCGCACGGCGGCCACATCGAGCTGGGCCAGGGTCCGACCGGCGGTGCGCGGTTCCGATTCGTGCTGCCCGCCGCACGTCCCGACTACCTCGACTGACTGGCGGGGGTCGACCGAGCGGCGGGCTCCGACGCCCCGACGCGCCCTAGACTCGGGCGGCGCTCGACAGCCCCTGGAGACACTCACCCATGTCCGCACCGAACAAGTCCTACGACCCCGTGCAGGTGACCCCCTTGAACGCCGACGAGGTCGAGCAGGCCCGCGACGACGCCCTGACCGCGATCAAGGCCGCTGCCGACCTGGACCAGCTCAAGGCCGCCCGGCTCGAGCACGCCGGCGACCGGTCGACCCTTGCGCTGGCCAACCGGGAGATCGGCGCGCTGCCGCCCGCGGCCAAGGCCGAGGCCGGCAAGCGCGTCGGCGGGGCCCGCCGCGCGGTCACCGAGGCGCTGGCCGCCCGTCAGGCCGAGCTCGAGCAGGAGCGCGACGAGCGCGTCCTCGTCGAGGAGACCGTCGACGTCTCGCTGCCCTGGGACCGGGTCGCCCCCGGCGCCCGGCACCCGCTCACGACGCTGATGGAGCGGGTCGCCGACCTGTTCGTCGCGATGGGCTTCGAGTGGTCGGAGGGTCCCGAGGTCGAGGCCGAGTGGTACAACTTCGACGCTCTCAACATGCCGCCGGACCACCCCGCCCGCACGCTGCAGGACACCTTCTGGGTCGAGTCGGAGGAGTCCGGTCTGGTCCTGCGCACCCAGACCTCGCCGGTGCAGATCCGGACCATGCTGCGTCGCGAGCCGCCGATCTATGCCGTCTCCCCGGGTCGGGTGTTCCGCACCGACGAGCTGGACGCGACCCACTCGCCGGTCTTCACCCAGGTCGAGGGTCTCGTCGTCGACGAGGGCATCTCGATGGGGCACCTTCGCGGCACCCTCGAGCACTTCGCCCGCGCGATGTTCGGGGCCGACACGGTCACCCGGCTGCGGCCGTCGTACTTCCCGTTCACCGAGCCGAGCGCCGAGATGGACCTGCGGTGCTGGATCTGCCACGGCGAGTCGGTCAACAACCCGGACCGGCCGTGCCGCACCTGCTCGTCCGAGGGCTGGATCGAGTGGGGCGGCTGCGGCATGGTCAACCCGCGCGTGCTGGTCGCGTGCGGCGTCGACCCCGAGCGGTACACCGGGTTCGCCTTCGGCATGGGCATCGAGCGCACCCTCATGTCCCGGCACGGAGCCGAGGACATGCGCGACATGGTGGAGGGCGACGTGCGCTACGCGCTGCCCTTCGGGACGGAGATCTGATGCGCGCCCCGCTGTCCTGGCTGCGCGAGTACGCCGACCTGCCGGACGACGTCACCGGCCGTGCGCTCGGCGAGCGGCTGGTGGCCGCCGGCCTGGAGGTCGAGACCGTCGAGCGGCGGGGCCACGACGTCACCGGACCGGTCGTGCTCGGCCGGGTGCTCGCGTTCGAGGAGGAGACCGCGAGCAACGGCAAGACGGTGCGCTGGTGCCAGGTCGACGTCGGGGAGGCGGAGCCCCGCGGCGTCGTGTGCGGCGCGCTGAACTTCGCGGTCGGCGACGTCGTCGTCGTGGCACTGCCCGGCGCCACGCTGCCCGGCGGCTTCGCCATCGCCGCGCGCAAGACCTACGGCCACGTGAGCGACGGCATGATCTGCTCCAGCCGCGAGCTCGGGACCGGCGACGACCACACCGGCATCCTGGTGCTCCCCGCCGACGTCGTCGGCGAGTCTCCCCTTGGTGCCGACGCCGTCGAGGTGCTCGGGCTGCGCGACGAGGTGCTCGACATCGCCGTGACGCCGGACCGGTCGTACGCCCTGTCGATGCGCGGTATCGCGCGGGAGGCGGCTACGGCGTACGGCGTGGCGTTCCGCGACCCGGCGGCGATCGACGCCTTGCCGATCGACGGTGACGGTCACCCTGGCGTCGTCGTCGACCCGACCGCGGCGGACCGGCTGGTGCTGCGCACCGTCACCGGGCTCGACCCGGCCGCGGCGACCCCGGTCTGGATGGCCCGGCGGCTCCTGCTGTGCGGGGTGCGGCCGGTGTCGCTGGCAGTCGACGTCACCAACTACGTCATGCTCGAGCTCGGCCAGCCGCTGCACGCGTTCGACCGCGGCCGGCTGCAGGGCGCGGTGACAGTCCGCCGGGCCGAGCCCGCCGAGGTCCTCGAGACCCTCGACCACGTCCGCCGGACGCTGGACCCGGGGGACGTCGTCGTCGCCGACGACCGCGGTGCGGTGGGTCTCGGCGGCACCATGGGCGGACTGACGACCGAGGTCGACGCCGCCTCCACCGACCTCGTCATCGAGGCCGCGCACTTCGACCCGGTGGCCGTCGCCCGGATGGCCCGGCGGCACAAGCTGTCCTCCGAGGCGTCCCGGCGCTTCGAGCGCGGCGTCGACCCCACGCTGCCGCCGGTCGCCACGACCCGCGCCGTCCAGCTGCTGCGCGACCTCGGAGGCGCGACGTACGTCGGGTCGACCGAGGTGCTGCACCCGCAGCCGGTCCGGCACATCCCGTTCGACCCGGCCCGCCCCGGCCGGACGGCGGGGATGCCGATCGCCGCGGACCAGGTGGCGCGGGCTCTGGCCGAGGTCGGCTGCGCCGTGGACACCGGTGCGGTCCCGTGGACGGTCACCCCGCCGGCCTGGCGGCCGGACCTCGCGCACCCCGCGGACCTCGACGAGGAGGTCATCCGCCTGGTCGGCTACGACAGCGTCCCCGCGCTCCTGCCGCACGCCCCGCCCGGGCCCGGCTACTCGGCGCGGCAGCGGCTGCGCCGGCGGATCGGCCTGGCGCTGGCGCACGCCGGGTTCGTCGAGGCGCCGTCGTACCCGTTCGTGGGAACGGCCGACGTCGACGCTCTCGGCCTGCCTGACGGCGACGACCGGCGCAACGCGCTGCGGCTGGCGAACCCGCTCAGGGAGGAGGAGCCCCTGCTCCGTACCACCCTGCTGCCCGGACTGCTGTCCGCGCTGCGCCGCAACGTCGGCCGCGGGACGACCGACGTCGCGCTGTTCGAGGTCGGGCCGGTGTTCCGGCCCGGTCCCGGCCGGCTGCCGGAGCCGCCGCGGCCGCCGGTCGACGGCCGACCCGCCGACGACGAGGTGGCGGCGCTGGACGCCGCGCTGCCCGCCCAGCCGATGCGGGTCGGCGCCGTCCTCGTCGGCGCCCGGGAGCGGGCCGGCTGGTGGGGCCAGGGTCGGGCGGTGACCTGGGCGGACGCCGTCGAGGCGGCCCGGTCGGTCGCCCGCGCCGCCGGCGTCGAGGTCGAGACCAGGGCCGACCAGCACGCGCCGTGGCACCCCGGCCGGTGCGCCGCCGTGCTGCGCGAGGGTGTGGTCGTGGGGCACGCCGGCGAGCTGCACCCGCGGGTCGTCGAGGCGCTCGGCCTGCCGGAGCGCACCTGCGCCATGGAGGTCGACCTCGAGCTGATGGGGGAGCGGACCGAGCCGGTCCCGGCTCCGCGGTTGTCGACGTACCCGCCGGCAACCCAGGACGTGGCCCTCGTCGTCGACGCGCACGTCCCCGCCGCCGACGTCGAGGCTGCCCTGCGGTCCGGTGCCGGCGACCTGCTCGAGTCGCTGCGGCTGTTCGACGTCTACCGCGGCTCGCAGGTCGGTGAGGGGAAGGCGTCGCTGGCCTACGCGCTCCGGTTCCGCGCCTCCGACCGCACCCTGACGGTCGAGGAGGCGACCGAGGCCCGCCGGGCCGCCGTCGCCGAGGCCGCCCGCCGGGTCGGCGCCGTGCTGCGTGGCTGACCCGGACGACGTGCCGCGGACCGGCGGGGCGGCGCTGGTCACCGGCGCCGGCCGGGGGATCGGGCGCGAGATCGCGCTCGCACTGGCGCACGAGGGGATGGCGGTCGGCCTGCTCGGCCGCAGCCCGGGTCCGCTCGACGAGGTCCGCGGCGAGATCGTCGGCGCCGGCGGACGGGCGCTGGCCGTCCCCGCGGACGTCACCGACGACGCGCAGGTGCGCGCAGCCGTCGAGGCCGTGACCCGAGAGCTCGGTCCGGTCGACCTGCTGGTGAGCAACGCCGGTCTGCGCGAGCAGTCGTCGGCGCCGCCGTGGGAGGCCGACCCGCGCGACTGGTGGCGGGTGGTCGAGACCAACCTGCGCGGGCCGTTCCTGCTGGCGCGCGCCGTCGTGCCGGCGATGCTCGCGCGTGGCAGCGGCCGGGTGCTGCACGTGGGCAGCGGGATGGGCCAGCGGCCGAACGCCGACTGGTCGGCCTACGCCACCTCCAAGGCCGGCCTCTCCCGCCTGACCGACTCGCTCGCGGCTGCCCTGGACGGCACCGGTGTCACCGTCGTCGAGGTCAGCCCGGGCCTCGTCCGGACCGAGATGACCGAGACGATGTGGGGACCGCCGGACGAGCAGCCCTGGAACGACCCGGCCCGGATCGTCGACACCGTCGTCCGGTTCGCCCGCGGCGACCTCGACGCGCTGCACGGCCGGTTCGTGCACGCCGCCCGGGACGACCTCGACGGCCTGCTCGCCGCCGCCGACCAGCTGCGCGACCGGGACGCCAGAACCCTCCGGCTGCGGCCGTACGGCGACGACGACCCGCTCGGCTGACGCGCTCAGCCCCAACGACCATGGCTGCCCACCCTGCCCGGCTTGGGGCTGTCGGCGTCCGCTGGCAGGATGCCGGAATGCCTGAGACGTCCGAGACGACCGGTTCGCCCGACCTCCCCACCGTGCACGACTTCTGGGAGCTGCAGTCCCCGACGTACGACGAGGAGGTGGACCACGGCCTGCGCGACGCCGTGGCCCGCGAGGCATGGCGGGCGCGGCTGACCGAGTGGCTGCCCGAGCCGCCGAGCGACGTTCTCGACCTGGGCTGCGGCACGGGCTCGCTCGACCGGCTCGCGCTGGACGCGGGGCACCGGGTTCTCGGTGTCGACCTGACGGCCGGCATGGTCGCCAAGGCCTCGTCGAAGTGCCCGGAGGGCCGGTTCGTGGTCGGCGACGCGAGCGCGCCACCGATCGGGGACGAGCGGTTCGACGTGCTGCTGGCGCGGCACCTGCTCTGGACGCTGCCCGACCCGCATGCCGTCCTCGGGCACTGGGTCTCGCTCGTTCGTCCCGGGGGCCGGCTGGTGCTGGTCGAGGGCCGCTGGTGGACGGCGGGCGGGGCGCCGTACGCCCGGGGTGCCGACCGGATGCCGTGGCAGGGCGGGGTGCGGGCGGAGGACCTGGTGGCCGCCCTGGACCCGTTGGTCGAGCGTCTCGAGGTCGTCTGCCTCAGCGACGACGACGCGCTGTGGGGCCGGCACGTCGAGGACGAGCGCTACGCCGTGCTGGCCCACCTGGGAGGCTGACCGCCCACGATCCGAACCCGGTTTGCATGAGCATGCAGATGTCCGCATACTCATGCGGGTGGGACGCACTGCAGCTGTCGCAGGGGCAAGTGGCTACGCCGGGGGCGAGCTGCTTCGCCTGCTGCTGAGCCACCCTGCGCTGGGCGTCGGCCCGGTGGCCGGTGGCAGCTCGGCCGGCCGGCCGGTGACCGACCTGCACCCGCAGCTGCCGCAGCTGGCCGGCCGCGTGTTCGCCCCGACCGACGCTGCCGTGCTGGCCGAGGCAGACCTGGCCTTCCTCGCGCTGCCGCACGGCCAGTCGGCCGCGCTTGTCGCCCAGCTCCCGCCGGACCTCCCGGTGGTGGACCTGGGTGCCGACTTCCGCCTGGCCCGGGCCGCCGACTGGGACGCCTACTACGCCGGTGGACACGCCGGCACCTGGCCGTACGGGCTGCCGGAGCTGCCCGGGGCGCGGGCCGCCCTCGCCGGCGCGACCCGGGTCGCGAACCCCGGCTGCTACGCGACCACCGTCGCGCTCGCGCTCGCCCCGCTGCTCGGGGCCGGTCTTGTCGAGCCCGCCGACGTCGTGGTGGTCGCCGCCTCGGGCACCTCCGGCGCCGGGCGCGCGGCCCGGCCGCACCTGCTCGGCAGCGAGGTCATGGGTGCGCTCTCGGCGTACAAGGCGGGCGGCAGCCACCAGCACACCCCCGAGATGGAGCAGTCGCTGACCTCGGCCGCGGGCACCGACGTCACCCTGTCCTTCACCCCGGTCCTGGCGCCGATGCCGCGCGGCATCCTCGCCACCTGCACCGGGGTGCTGGCCGACGGCGCGACCGAGGAGGCGCTGCGCGCGGCCCTGCACGCGGCGTACGACGGCGAGCCGTTCGTCCACGTCCTGCCGGCCGGCCACTGGCCGACGACGGCCGCCACCCTGGGCAGCAACAGCGTGCACCTGCAGGTGGCCGCCGACACCCACGCCGGCCGCGCCGTCGTGGTGGCCGTGCTGGACAACCTGGTCAAGGGCGCCGCGGGCCAGGCGGTGCAGAACGCCAACCTGGTGCTCGGCCTGGACGAGACCGCCGGCCTGCCCGTCGCGGGGATCGCACCGTGAGCATCACCGCCGCGCACGGCTTCCGGGCGGCCGCTGTGGCCGCCGGGCTGAAGACCACCGGTCTGCTCGACGTCGCGCTCGTCGTGAACGACGGGCCCAACCCCGCCGCGGCCGGTGTCTTCACGACCAACAGGGTCAAGGCGGCACCGGTCGTCTGGACCCAGCAGGTGGTGCGCGACGGCCGGGTCGACGCCGTCGTCCTCAACTCCGGCGGGGCGAACGCGTGCACCGGACCGGCGGGCTTCCAGGACACCCATGCCACGGCGGAGTGGGTCGCGATGGCGCTGGGTGTCTCCGCCGGCGACGTCGCGGTCTGCTCGACCGGGCTGATCGGCGAGCGGCTGCCGGTCGACAGCCTGCTCGCCGGGGTCGATGCGGCGGTGCCGCTGCTGGCGGTGTCCGGGGCGGACGACGCGGCGCGCGCCATCATGACCACGGACACCGTGCCCAAGCAGTCCGTGGCCGTCGGCGCGGGCTTCCTCGTCGGCGGGATGGCCAAGGGCGCGGGCATGCTGGCACCGGGGCTCGCGACCATGCTCGCGGTGATCACCACTGACGCGGTGGTGGAGCCGGCTCTCCTCGACGCGGTCCTGCGGCAGTCGACCGCCGGGACGTTCGAGCGGGTCGACTCGGACGGCTGCATGTCCACCAACGACACCGTGCTGCTGCTGGCCTCCGGCGCGTCGGGCGTCACACCCACGCCGCAGGAGCTGGCCGAGACGGTCGACGCGGTGTGCGCCGACCTGGCCCAGCAGCTGGTCGACGACGCCGAGGGCTCGTCCAAGTCGATCTCCGTGCACGTGGTCCGCGCGGACTCGGTCGAGGACGCGGTCACCGTGGCCCGGGCCGTCGCGCGCAGCAACCTGCTCAAGTGCGCGATCCACGGCGAGGACCCCAACTGGGGCCGGGTCCTCAGCGCCGTCGGCACCACCGACGCCGCCTTCGAGCCCGAGCACCTCGCGGTGGCCCTGAACGGCGTGTGGGTCTGCCGCGACGGGGCCGCCGCGGAGGACCGCGCCGCCTGCGACCTGTCCGGGCGGCAGGTCACCATCACCGTCGACCTCGGCGCCGGCGAGCACGACGCGACCGTGTGGACCAACGACCTCACCGCCGCCTACGTGCACGAGAACGCGGCGTACAGCACATGAGCGACACAGTGGGCACCAGGCGGGCCAAGGCGCTGGAGAAGGCCGGCGTCCTGGTCGACGCGCTGCCGTGGCTCGAGCGCTTCCACGGCCGCAGCATCGTGATCAAGTTCGGTGGCAACGCGATGACGGACACGGCGCTGCAGGCGGCCTTCGCCGAGGACGTGGTGTTCCTCCGCTACGCCGGCCTGCGTCCCGTCGTCGTCCACGGCGGTGGCCCGCAGATCACCAGGCAGCTGGCGAAGCTCGGCATCGAGAGCGTCTTCCAGGGCGGCCACCGGGTCACCACACCCGAGGCGATGGATGTCGTGCGGATGGTGCTCGTCGGCCAGGTCCAGCGCGAGATCGTCGGCCTGGTCAACCAGCACGGCCCGTTCGCGGTCGGGCTGTCCGGCGAGGACGCCCACCTGTTCACGGCCGAGCCGCGGCTGCTGGAGGTCGACGGCAAGGCGGTCGACCTCGGCATGGTCGGTGACGTGGTAGCCGTCGACCCCGGCGTCGTGCGCGGCCTGGTGGCCGACGGCCGGATCCCCGTCGTCTCCAGCGTCGCGCGTGGCGCCGCGGGCGAGGTCTACAACGTCAACGCGGACACGGCAGCCGCCGCGCTCGCCGTCGCGCTGGGCGCCGAGAAGCTCGTGGTCCTCACCGACGTCGAGGGCCTCTACGCCGAGTGGCCCACCGACGGCAGCGCACCGGCCCCGGACGACGTCGTGTCGAGCATCTCGGCCGACGACCTGGAGCAGCTGCTCCCCGGCCTGTCCAGCGGCATGGTGCCGAAGATGGACGCCTGCCTGCGGGCCGTCCGCGGCGGCGTGCCCAAGGCGCACGTCATCGACGGCCGGGTCCCGCACGCGCTCCTGGTCGAGGTCTTCACCGACGAGGGCGTCGGCACCGAGGTCCACCCGTGACCGGGCCCGACCGGTGGTCGGCAGTCATGCTCCCGTCCTACGCCGAGCCACCGCTGACCCTCGTGCGCGGCGCCGGCGCCACGGTCTGGGACGACACCGGCACCGCCTACGTCGACCTGGTGGCCGGGATCGCGGTGAACGCGCTGGGCCACGCCCACCCGGCCGTGGTCGAGGCGGTGGCGCGGCAGGTGGCGACCCTCGGGCACACCTCCAACCTGGTCGCCAACGAGCCGTCGATGCTGCTCGCCGAGCGGCTGCTGGCCCTCACCGGCCGCGACGGCCGGGTGTTCTTCGCCTCCTCCGGCGCCGAGGCGAACGAGGCGGCCTTCAAGATCGCCCGGCGCACCGGCAGGCCGTCCGTCGTCGCCGCCGAGGGCAGCTTCCACGGCCGCACCATGGGCGCGCTCGCACTCACGGGGCAGCCGGCCAAGCGGGCGCCGTTCGAACCGCTGCCCGGCGGCGTCTCCTTCGTCCCGTACGGCGACACCCCGGCGCTGCTCGACGCGCTGGGCGCGTCGACAGCGGCTGTCGTCCTCGAACCCGTGCTCGGCGAGGGCGGCGTGGTCCCGGCGCCGCAGGGCTACCTCCAGGCGGCCCGCCGCGCGACCCGCGCCGCCGGGGCGCTGCTCGTCCTGGACGAGGTGCAGACGGGGATCGGGCGGACCGGCGCGTGGTTCGCGCACCAGGACGCCGGCGTCGACCCCGACGTGCTCACGCTGGCCAAGGGGCTCGGCGGCGGGCTGCCGGTCAGCGCCTGTCTCGCGTTCGGCGACGCGGCGAGCCTGCTGACGCCGGGCCAGCACGGGACCACCTTCGGCGGCAACCCGGTGTCGTGCGCGGCGGCGCTGGCGGTGCTCGACACCATCGAGCGGGACGGCCTGCTGCAGCGGGCCGAGTCGCTGGGCAAGACGCTGTCGGCCGGCCTGACAGCACCCGGGCACCCCCTGGTGGCCGACGTGCGCGGTGCCGGCCTGATGCTCGGCGTCGTGCTGACAGCGCCTGTCGCGGCTGCCGTCGAGGCCGCTGCCCGCGCCCGCGGGTTCCTGGTCAACGCAGTCCTCCCCGACGTCGTACGCCTCGTGCCGCCGCTGGTGCTCACCGACGCGCAGGTGCAGGCGTTCCTTGCCGCGTTCCCGGCCGTGCTCCACGACGTGGCTACCGTCGCAGCGACCGCACCCGACGGAGAGGACACCCCGTGACCCGGCCGACAGTCCGGCACTTCCTGCGCGACGACGACCTGACGCCCGCCGAGCTCGTCGAGGTCCTCGACCTCGCCGACACCATGAAGGCGGACCGGCTGGCCCGGCAGCCGCTGGCGGGACCGCGTGCGGTCGCGGTGCTGTTCGACAAGCCGTCCACCCGCACCCGGGTGTCCTTCTCGGTGGGGATCGCCGAGCTCGGCGGCTACCCGCTGGTCATCGACGCGCAGTCCAGCCAGCTCGGCCGCGGCGAGCCGGTCGAGGACACCACCCGCGTGCTCGACCGGCAGTGCGCCGCGATCGTGTGGCGGACCTTCGGGCAGGACCGGATCGAGGCGATGGCCTCGGTGAGCAGGGTTCCGGTCGTCAACGCGCTGACAGACGAGTTCCACCCGTGCCAGATCCTTGCCGACCTGCAGACGGTGCGGGAGCACAAGAAGACCCTCGCCGGCCTCACGCTGACCTACCTGGGCGACGGCGCGAACAACATGGCGCACTCCTACCTGCTCGGTGGTGCGGCCGCCGGGATGCACGTGCGGGTCGGGTCGCCCGAGGGCTTCGACCCCGACCCCGCCGTACTGGCTCGGGCCCGCGAGATCGCCACCGCGACCGGAGGCACCGTCGAGCAGGTGCGCGACCCGGCCGCCGCCGCCGACGGCGCCGACGTGCTCGCCACCGACACGTGGGTGTCGATGGGCCAGGAGGGCGGGTCCGGCGACCGGGCGGCGCCGTTCCTGCCGTACGCCGTGGACGAGGCCGCGCTCGCCCGGGCCGCCGAGGGCGCTGTGGTGCTGCACTGCCTGCCGGCGTACCGGGGCAAGGAGATCGCGGCCTCTGTCATCGACGGGCCGCAGAGCATCGTCTGGGACGAGGCCGAGAACCGCCTGCACGCCCAGAAGGCGCTGCTCACCTGGCTGCTGGAGCGCTCCGCATGAGCACCCTCGCGACCTCCAGGACCGCCCGGCACCGGCGGATCGTCGAGCTGCTCGAGACCCGGCGGGTCCGCTCCCAGGGCGAGCTCGTCGAGCTGCTCGGCGCCGACGGCCTGCGTGTCACCCAGACCACGCTGTCCCGCGACCTCGACGAGCTGGGCGCGGTGAAGATCCGCGACGGCGGGGGTGACCTGGTCTACGCGGTCCCGGCCGAGGGCGGTGACCCCACCCCGCGACTGCCGCCCGTCGACGGCGAGGCCATCGGCAGGCTGTCGCGACTTGCGGCCGAGCTGCTCGTGTCGGCCGACGCATCGGCGAACCTCGTGGTCCTGCGCACGCCGCCGGGAGCCGCACAGTTCCTCGCCAGCGCCCTCGACCGCGCCGGGCTGCCCGACCTCGTCGGCACCATCGCCGGCGACGACACCGTGATGGTCATCGCCCGGGACCCGGCCGGCGGCGACGCCCTGGCCGCGCGCCTGCTCGGCCTCGCCGCACCGCACCAGACCGACCCGAACCACACCGACCCGCACCACTCGTAGCCCGCACGACTCGTAGCCCGCACCACTCGTCATCACGCCCAAGGAGAAGCTCGTGTCCGAGCGCGTCGTACTCGCCTACTCCGGAGGTCTCGACACCTCCGTCGCCATCGGCTGGATCGCCGAGGAGACCGGGGCCGAGGTGATCGCCGTCGCGGCCGACGTCGGCCAGGGCGGTGAGAACCTGGACGAGATCCGCGAGCGGGCTCTGGCCTGCGGCGCGGTCGAGTCGCTGGTCCTGGACCTCAAGGACGAGTACGCCGAGCAGTACTGCCTGCCGGCGCTCAAGGCCAACGCGCTCTACCTGGACCGCTACCCGCTGGTGTCGGCCCTGTCCCGCCCGGTCATCGTCAAGCACCTGGTCGAGGCGGCCCGCTACCACGGCGCGACGATGGTGGCGCACGGCTGCACCGGCAAGGGCAACGACCAGGTGCGCTTCGAGGTGGGCATCGGCGCGCTCGCGCCGGACCTCACCGTGCTTGCACCGGTGCGCGACTCCGGCATGACCCGGGACAAGGCCATCGCGTTCGCGGCCGAGAAGGGCCTGCCCATCGACGTGACCAAGAAGTCGCCCTACTCGATCGACCAGAACCTGTGGGGTCGCGCGGTCGAGACCGGCTTCCTCGAGGACATCTGGAACGCACCGATCGAGGACGTCTACGACTACACCGACGACCCGGCGCAGCCGCGGGAGGCGGACGAGGTCGTCATCACCTTCGACAAGGGGGTGCCGGTGTCCATCGACGGCCGCCCGGTGACCGCGCTGGAAGCGGTGCTGGAGCTCAACAAGCGGGCCGGCGCGCAGGGCGTGGGCCGGCTCGACCTGGTCGAGGACCGGCTGGTGGGCATCAAGAGCCGCGAGGTCTACGAGGCACCGGGCGCCATCGCGTTGATCACCGCGCACCAGGAGCTCGAGAACGTCACCGTCGAACGCGACCTCGCCCGGTTCAAGCGCGCCGTCGACCAGCGGTGGGGCGAGCTCGTGTACGACGGCCTCTGGTTCTCCCCGCTCAAGCGGGCCCTCGACGGCTTCGTCGAGGAGGCCAACGCACACGTCAGCGGCGACGTCCGACTCACCCTGCACGCCGGCAGGGCCGTCGTCACCGGTCGCCGCAGCGAGCAGTCGCTCTACGAGTACGAGATGGCCACCTACGACTCCGGCGACGCGTTCGACCAGACCCTGGCCAAGGGCTTCGTCGAGCTGTGGGGCCTGCCCAGCAAGATGGCGGCCCGGCGCGACCAGCGGCTCGGCGGCACCGCCTGACCTCACCCCTCACCGCCCCCGCCCCCTGCAATCGACCACGTTCGGCAGTTCTAAGGTCGCTTCACCAGGCGTAGACGCCTGCTGAGGGCATCACTCGACTGCCGAACGTGGTCGATTGCCGATGGTGGTGGCGCGGTGGGGCGACGTCACAGGAAGACGCAGGACGACGCAGGACGACACAGGAGGAGTGGACCGGACGGTGACTGACTCGTCGGAAGGAGCGCCGACGCGGCTGTGGGGCGCGCGGTTCGGCGGCGGTCCGAGCGAGGCGCTGGCGCGCCTGTCGGTCAGCGTGCACTTCGACTGGCGGCTGGCGCCGTACGACCTTGCCGCCTCCCGCGCGCACGCGCGGGTGCTGCACGGCGCCGGCCTGCTCGACGACACGGAGCTCGCCGCGATGATCGGCGCGCTGGACGACCTCGAGACCGCCGCCAGGGACGGCTCGTTCCGTCCGACAGTGGAGGACGAGGACGTCCACACTGCGCTCGAGCGGGGCCTGCTGGAACGTCTCGGTGCGCTCGGCGGCAAGCTGCGCGCCGGCCGCAGCCGCAACGACCAGGTCGCGACCGACCTGCGGCTGTACCTGCGCGACGCCGCACGGCAGGTGGCCGCGGCGGTCGCCGACCTGGAGACGGCTCTGGTCGGGCTGGCCGAGCGGCACCGCGGCACCGCGATGCCAGGCATGACCCATCTGCAGCACGCCCAGCCGGTCCTGCTCGCGCACCACCTGCTGGCGCACGTGCACGCGTTCAAGCGCGACGTGGAACGCCTCGTGGACTGGGACGACAGGGCCGCACTGAGCCCGCTCGGTGCCGGCGCGCTCGCGGGCTCGTCGCTGCCGCTGGACCCGGCCGCCGTCGCGGCCGAGCTCGGGTTCAACGGACCCTGCGACAACTCGATCGACGCCGTGTCCGACCGGGACTTCGTCGCCGAGTTCTGCTTCGTCGCCGCCCTGCTCGGGGTCCACCTCTCGCGGCTGGGGGAGGAGATCTGCCTCTGGGCCACCATGGAGTTCGGCTGGGTGGAGCTCGACGACGCCTACGCGACCGGGTCGTCGATCATGCCGCAGAAGAAGAACCCCGACATCGCCGAGCTGGCGCGCGGCAAGTCCGGGCGGCTGGTCGGGAACCTGATGGCGATGCTCACCACCCTCAAGGGCCTCCCGCTTGCCTACGACCGCGACCTGCAGGAGGACAAGGAGCCGGTCTTCGACTCGGTCGAGACCCTGCTGCTGGTACTCCCCGCTGTCGCGGGCATGGTGTCGACGCTGCGGATCCGGGACGAGCGGATGTCCGATGCCGCGGCGACGGGGCATGCCCTCGCGACCGACGTGGCGGAGTGGCTGGTGCGCACGGGCACCGCGTTCCGCGACGCGCACGAGATCGCCGGCCGGCTGGTGCGGCACTGCGACGAGCACGGCCTCGAGCTCTGGGAGGTCGACGACGCGGCGCTGGCGACGGTCGACGAGCGGCTGACCCCCGAGGTCCGCTCCGTGCTGACCGTGCGCGGCGCGCTGAGGTCGCGCTCCACCCACGGCGGGACGGCCCCGGCGCGGGTCGGGGAGCAGCTTTCGGCGCTGGCCGACGCCGCGCACGAGCACGCGGCCTGGGCGACCGGTGAGCGCTGACACGCTCCTCATCCCCGCCTTCTTCGACCGCCCGGTCCTCGAGGTCGCCCCGGACCTGCTCGGCCGGGTCGTCCGGCACGAGAGCCCCGCCGGCGCCGTCGCGGTCCGGCTCACCGAGGTCGAGGCCTACGACGGGGAGTCCGACCCCGGCTCGCACGCGTTCCGTGGCCGCACGGCGCGCAACGCGGTGATGTTCGGGCCGCCCGGCCGGGTCTACGTGTACTTCACCTACGGCATGCACTGGTGCATGAACCTCGTCTGCGGCCCGGAGGGCAAGGCGGCTGCGGTGCTGCTGCGGGCCGGCGAGGTCGTCGAGGGAGAGCCGCTCGCGAGCCGTCGCCGGCTCACGGCGAAGGCGCCGCGCGACCTCGCCCGCGGGCCGGCCCGGCTCACCGTGGCGCTCGGGGTCGACGGCAGCCGCAACGGTGCCGATGCGACCGACCGGGCGTCCTGCCTTGACGCTGCGGGCCGGTGCTGGCCGGCAGGGGCGCGACGTCGCGAGCGGGCCGCGGGTCGGTGTGGCCGGGGACGGGGCCGGCCACCCGTGGCGGTTCTGGCTGTCCGGCGAGTCCAGCGTGTCGGCGTACCGGCCGGCGGTGTCGCGTCGCCGCAGCGCCGCCCGCTAGGGGATGCTGGGTCGCGTCCCGCCCGACCGCAGAGAGGCACGCCACCCACCGTGACCGCCGCCGACGCGCTCCTCGACGACCTGCAGTGGCGCGGCCTCATCGCCGTGAGCACCGACCTCGGTGCGCTGCGCGAGGCCCTCGACGCGGGACCGGTCACCTACTACGTGGGCTTCGACCCGACGTCGCCCAGCCTGCACCACGGCCACCTGGTCCAGGTGCTCACCGCCCGGCGCCTCCAGCAGGCCGGCCACCGGCCGCTGGCGCTCGTCGGCGGGTCGACCGGCCTGATCGGGGACCCGAGGCCGACCTCCGAGCGGACGCTGAACACCAAGGAGACCGTGGCCTCCTGGGTGGACAGCATCCGGGCCCAGATCGAGCCGTTCCTGTCCTTCGAAGGGCGACAACGCCGCGGTACTGGTGAACAACCTGGACTGGACCGCGCCGATGTCGGCCATCGACTTCCTCCGCGACGTCGGCAAGCACTTCCGGGTCAACAAGATGATCACCAAGGACGCCGTCGCCGCGCGGCTCAACTCGGACCAGGGCATCTCCTACACCGAGTTCAGCTACCAGCTGCTGCAGGGGCTGGACTTCCTGGAGCTGAACCGCCGGTACGGCTGCACGCTGCAGTTCGGCGGCAGCGACCAGTGGGGCAACCTCACCGCGGGGCTGGACCTCATCCACCGGGTGGAGCACGCGCCGGTGCACGCGTTCGCCACGCCGCTGCTGACCCGGTCCGACGGGACCAAGTTCAGCGCCAGCGAGGGCGCCGCCCTGTGGCTGGATCCCGGGCTCACGTCGCCGTACGCCTTCTTCCAGTTCTGGCTCAACACCGACGACCGGGACGTCGTCACCTACCTCAAGGTGCTCTCCTTCCGGTCCCGCGACCGAGATCGAGGAGCTGGAGAAGGCGGTGGCCGAACGCCCGCAGGCGCGGGAGGCGCAGCGGGCGCTGGCCGAGGAGCTCACCGCGCTGGTGCACGGCGAGGCGGAGCGGGACGCCGTCGTCGCCGCCAGCCAGGCGCTGTTCGGCCGCGGCGAGCTGACCGGGCTGGACGGGCGGCACGCTGGCGGCGTCGCTGGCCGAGCTGCCGCAGGCCGAGGTCGACGTCGCCGCCGACGGCTGGCCGCTGGTCGTGGACCTGTTCGCCGCCACCGGGCTGTCGCCCAGCAAGAGCGCGGCCCGGCGGGCGGTCGCCGAGGGCGGCGCCTACCTCAACAACGCCCGGGTCGAGTCGGCGAGGACGCCGCCGTGGGCGCCGCGGACCTGCTCGCGGGCGAGTGGCTGGTGCTGCGCCGCGGCAAGCGCAACCTCGCCGCGGTCCGGGTCCGCGGGACCTGAGCAGGTCGCTGACCAGCCGATTTGTGTTCCTGCGGGGGGACTGTCTACTGTTCTCCACGTCGCCCGGCAGGGAGTGACGGACACCGTTCGGTGGCCGTTCCCGGGGTGGCCCCAGCGGCGCGTCACTCACGCCGCGACCACGGTCGCGGAGGAGCGGCACGCGCACGCGGTGCGAGGCGGGAACGAGTTTGACACCCGCAGACCACCTGGGTAGGTTAGAACGGTTGCCCCGAGAACGGGCCGAAAGGCCCGATCTTGGTGCGCGCCCGATCCTTGAGAACTCAACAGCGTGCCAAAAGTCAATGCCAAAAACCCCGTCAGGGGTTGGCGCGGACGGCCTCTTCGAGGTCGCGAGCATCAGCTCCCGACGGAATTCCTTTGGTACATGACAGACAACTATCTATTTGCTAGTTACGTCTGCAGTGCCTAGATCGTCGACGGTCTCGCCAGACCGTCGGCACTCTACGAGTTGTCAGCACATCGGGCCCTCGGGCTCGGTGCTGCATAAGACATCTACGGAGAGTTTGATCCTGGCTCAGGACGAACGCTGGCGGCGTGCTTAACACATGCAAGTCGAACGGTGAACCAGGGCTTGCCCTGGGGATCAGTGGCGAACGGGTGAGTAACACGTGACCAACCTGCCCTTGGCTCTGGGATAACCCCGGGAAACCGGAGCTAATACCGGATACGAGTCCGTATGGCATCACACGGACTGGAAAGTTTTTCGGCCAAGGATGGGGTCGCGGCCTATCAGCTTGTTGGTGGGGTAATGGCCTACCAAGGCGACGACGGGTAGCCGGCCTGAGAGGGCGACCGGCCACACTGGGACTGAGACACGGCCCAGACTCCTACGGGAGGCAGCAGTGGGGAATATTGCGCAATGGGCGAAAGCCTGACGCAGCGACGCCGCGTGAGGGACGACGGCCTTCGGGTTGTAAACCTCTTTCAGCAGGGAAGAAGCGAAAGTGACGGTACCTGCAGAAGAAGCACCGGCTAACTACGTGCCAGCAGCCGCGGTAA
The DNA here is from genome assembly GCA_963726615.1 of uncultured Actinomycetota bacterium. GTDB lineage: Bacteria > Actinomycetota > Actinomycetes > JACCUZ01 > JACCUZ01 > CAWDZK01. Next base: position 80,059 of record CAVSCX010000011.1, read on the forward strand.
TACGTAGGGTGCAAGCGTTGTCCGGAATTATTGGGCGTAAAGAGCTCGTAGGCGGTCTGTCGCGTCGGATGTGAAAATCCAGGGCTCAACCCTGGACCTGCATTCGATACGGGCAGACTAGAGTTCGGCAGGGGAGACTGGAATTCCTGGTGTAGCGGTGAAATGCGCAGATATCAGGAGGAACACCGGTGGCGAAGGCGGGTCTCTGGGCCGATACTGACGCTGAGGAGCGAAAGCGTGGGGAGCGAACAGGATTAGATACCCTGGTAGTCCACGCCGTAAACGTTGGGCGCTAGGTGTGGGGAACCTTCCACGTTCTCCGTGCCGCAGCTAACGCATTAAGCGCCCCGCCTGGGGAGTACGGCCGCAAGGCTAAAACTCAAAGGAATTGACGGGGGCCCGCACAAGCGGCGGAGCATGTGGCTTAATTCGACGCAACGCGAAGAACCTTACCAAGGCTTGACATACACCGGAAACTGCCAGAGATGGTGGCCCCGCAAGGTCGGTGTACAGGTGGTGCATGGTTGTCGTCAGCTCGTGTCGTGAGATGTTGGGTTAAGTCCCGCAACGAGCGCAACCCTCGTCCTATGTTGCCAGCGAGTAATGTCGGGGACTCATAGGAGACTGCCGGGGTCAACTCGGAGGAAGGTGGGGATGACGTCAAATCATCATGCCCCTTATGTCTTGGGCTGCACACATGCTACAATGGCCGGTACAAAGGGCTGCAATACCGCGAGGTGGAGCTAATCCCAAAAAGCCGGTCTCAGTTCGGATTGGGGTCTGCAACTCGACCCCATGAAGTCGGAGTCGCTAGTAATCGCAGATCAGCAACGCTGCGGTGAATACGTTCCCGGGCCTTGTACACACCGCCCGTCACGTCACGAAAGTCGGTAACACCCGAAGCCGGTGGCCCAACCGCAAGGAGGGAGCCGTCGAAGGTGGGATCGGCGATTGGGACGAAGTCGTAACAAGGTAGCCGTACCGGAAGGTGCGGCTGGATCACCTCCTTTCTAAGGAGCACCTGGCGAGTGACCTTCGGGTCGCTCGTCCAGAGCCATGTCTCGGACGAACGCTTCGAGGATGGTGCTCAAGGGTGGAACATTGACCAGTTGGCAGGCCCCCACGGCCCCGTCGTCCAGTACAGCTGCACTCGTGCAGCAGGAACGGGACGGGAACGCGGATGGTCTGCCTCGGCACGCTGTTGGGTCCTGAGGGACCGGGCTGTCACAGCCTGAACCTCGGACTTCCCGCCGGCGCCCGCCGCTCATGCCGTCTCCTCGGCAGAGAGCGAGAGGCGCCGTCGCGGCGGAGTGGGACAGATCCTCGTCGAACGGCCGGACCTCCGGTACGCGACGGGCCCGGGTCTGCACCGCCCGTACCTTGAGAACTGCACAGTGGACGCGAGCATCAAATACTTTGTGGCCAAGTTAATAAGGGCGCACGGTGGATGCCTTGGCACCAGGAGCCGATGAAGGACGTAGGAGGCTGCGATAAGCCTCGGGGAGCTGTCAACCGAGCTGTGATCCGAGGATTTCCGAATGGGGAAACCCGGCAGGAGTCATGTCCTGTCACCCTCACCTGAACACATAGGGTGAGTGGAGGGAACGTGGGGAAGTGAAACATCTCAGTACCCACAGGAAGAGAAAGCAACCGCGATTCCGTGAGTAGTGGCGAGCGAAAGCGGAAGAGGCTAAACCAGTCACGCGTGATAGCCGGCAGGCGTTGCGTGGTTGGGGTCGTGGGACCGTTCTGACAGTTCTGCCGAACTGACAGGGAGTCAAAAATCGTTGATGTAGTCGAAGGCCATGCGAAAGGGCCGGCACAGAGGGTAACACCCCCGTAGACGAAACATCAGCGACTCCCGAACGGGATCCCAAGTAGCACGGAGCCCGAGAAATTCCGTGTGAATCTGGCGGGACCACCCGCTAAGCCTAAATACTCCCTGGTGACCGATAGCGGACTAGTACCGTGAGGGAAAGGTGAAAAGTACCCCGGGAGGGGAGTGAAATAGTACCTGAAACCGTGTGCCTACAAGCCGTGGGAGCGTCGTCGTCGGACTTGTCCGGCGGCCGTGACTGCGTGCCTTTTGAAGAATGAGCCTGCGAGTTAGTGATGTGTGGCAAGGTTAACCCGAGTGGGGAAGCCGTAGCGAAAGCGAGTCCGAATAGGGCGATTGAGTCGCACGTTCTAGACCCGAAGCGGAGTGATCTACCCATGGCCAGGGTGAAGCGCGGGTAAGACCGCGTGGAGGCCCGAACCCACCAGGGTTGAAAACCTGGGGGATGAGCTGTGGGTAGGGGTGAAAGGCCAATCAAACTCCGTGATAGCTGGTTCTCCCCGAAATGCATTTAGGTGCAGCGTCGCGTGTTTCTTGCCGGAGGTAGAGCTACTGGATGGTCTAAGGGGCCTACAAGCTTACTGAAATCAGCCAAACTCCGAATGCCGGTAAGTGAGAGCGCGGCAGTGAGACTGCGGGGGATAAGCTTCGTAGTCGAGAGGGAAACAGCCCAGATCACCGGCTAAGGCCCCCAAGCGTGTGCTAAGTGGAAAAGGATGTGGAGTCGCACAGACAACCAGGAGGTTGGCTTAGAAGCAGCCATCCTTGAAAGAGTGCGTAATAGCTCACTGGTCAAGTGATTCCGCGCCGACAATGTAGCGGGGCTCAAGCACACCGCCGAAGCCGTGACATTCACACTGATAGCCAGGCACCTAGTGTCCAGGCGTGTGGATGGGTAGGGGAGCGTCGTGTGGCGAGTGAAGCGGCGGGGTGACCCAGTCGTGGACGCCACACGAGTGAGAATGCAGGCATGAGTAGCGAAAGACGGGTGAGAAACCCGTCCGCCGAATGACCAAGGGTTCCAGGGCCAGGTTAATCCGCCCTGGGTAAGTCGGGACCTAAGGCGAGGCCGACAGGCGTAGTCGATGGACAACGGGTTGATATTCCCGTACCCGCTATGACACGCCCATGTCGAGCCCAGTGATGCTAAGCGCCTGAAGCCGGCGGAGTCTTCGGACGAGGCTGGTGGAGCGCGCGACCCGAGCTGGTAGTAGACAAGCGATGGGGTGACGCAGGAAGGTAGTCCAACCACGGCGATGGTTGACCGTGGGTAAGGGTGTAGGGCGACAGATAGGCAAATCCGTCTGTCACATGCCTGAGACCTGACACCGAGCCGATCTAGGCGAAGTGGATGATCCTATGCTGCCGAGAAAAGCCTCTAGCGAGTGTCATGGCGGCCCGTACCCCAAACCGACTCAGGTGGTCAGGTAGAGAATACCAAGGCGATCGAGTGAACTATGGTTAAGGAACTCGGCAAAATGCCCCCGTAACTTCGGGAGAAGGGGGGCCGCGGGTGGTGTAGGGACTTTGCTCCCGAAGCTGCCTTCGGCCGCAGAGACCAGTGGGAAGCGACTGTTTACTAAAAACACAGGTCCGTGCCAAGTCGCAAGACGATGTATACGGACTGACGCCTGCCCGGTGCTGGAACGTTAAGGGGACCGGTTAGACCTTCGGGTCGAAGCTGAGAACTTAAGCGCCAGTAAACGGCGGTGGTAACTATAACCATCCTAAGGTAGCGAAATTCCTTGTCGGGTAAGTTCCGACCTGCACGAATGGCGTAACGACTTCCCAACTGTCTCAACCATAGACTCGGCGAAATTGCACTACGAGTAAAGATGCTCGTTACGCGCAGCAGGACGGAAAGACCCCGGGACCTTTACTATAGCTTGATATTGGTGTTCGGTACGGCTTGTGTAGGATAGGTGGGAGACTGTGAAGCGGGCACGCCAGTGTCCGTGGAGTCAACGTTGAAATACCACTCTGGTCGTTCTGGATGTCTAACCTAGGTCCGTGATCCGGATCAGGGACAGTGTCTGGTGGGTAGTTTAACTGGGGCGGTTGCCTCCCAAAAGGTAACGGAGGCGCTCAAAGGTTCCCTCAGCCTGGTTGGCAATCAGGTGTCGAGTGCAAGTGCACAAGGGAGCTTGACTGTGAGAGAGACATCTCGAGCAGGTGCGAAAGCAGGAACTAGTGATCCGGCGGTGGCTTGTGGAAGCGCCGTCGCTCAACGGATAAAAGGTACCCCGGGGATAACAGGCTGATCTTGCCCAAGAGTCCATATCGACGGCATGGTTTGGCACCTCGATGTCGGCTCGTCGCATCCTGGGGCTGGAGTAGGTCCCAAGGGTTGGGCTGTTCGCCCATTAAAGCGGTACGCGAGCTGGGTTTAGAACGTCGTGAGACAGTTCGGTCCCTATCCGCTGTGCGCGCAGGAGACTTGAGAAGGGCTGTCCCTAGTACGAGAGGACCGGGACGGACGAACCTCTGGTGTGCCAATTGTTCCGCCAGGAGCACGGTTGGTTGGCTACGTTCGGAAGGGATAACCGCTGAAGGCATCTAAGCGGGAAGCTCGCTTCAAGATGAGGTCTCCCACAGGGTTAACCTGGTAAGGCCCCCAGTAGACGACTGGGTTGATAGGCCGGAGGTGGAAGTGCAGCAATGCATGGAGCTGACCGGTACTAATAGGCCGAGGACTTGACCACAAACTTTTCTTCTCCCCTCGGGGAGAGGTGCTACGCGTCCACTGTGCGGTTCCCGAGATGCGGTCGGTATCGACCTCGACATCTCCATAGAGTTTCGGCGGCCATACCGAGAGGGAAACGCCCGGCTCCATTCCGAACCCGGAAGCTAAGCCTCTCAGGGCCGATGGTACTGCGCGGGGGACCGCGTGGGAGAGTAGGACGCCGCCGGACATTCTTTCGTCAAGGGCCACTCCGTTCGGGGTGGCCCTTGACGCATGTCCGGGGGTACCTGCGAGCACCGACAGCGACAGCACCGAGGAGGGCCTGTGAGCGAGCCCGGCGACAAGGGCCGACGCGACCGGCCGGACCGCGCCGAGCGCCCGTCAGCGGCGCCTGGCGGCCGCGGGCAGGGCACGTCGCGCGGCGGGCGCGACGGCGCCCGGTCGGGAGCCCGCGGCAGCCGGGGCGCCGGCCCGCGCACGGACGGCCCGCCGCGGCGCAGCGGCGAACGGCCGGCCACCGCGGACCGGGTGACCCGACCCCGCCGGGTCGAGCCGCCGCTGCCCGACGACGTGAGCGGAGCCGAGCTGGACCGAGCGGTGCGGGCCGAGCTGGGCTCGCTGGCGAGCATGAACGCCGACATCGTGGCCAAGCACCTGGTGATGGCCGGCCGGCTGTTGCACGAGGACCCGGAGACCGCCTACCAGCACGCGGTGGCGGCCCGGGACCGGGCCGGCCGGATCGGCGCGGTCCGGGAGGCCGCCGGGCATCGCGGCGTACCTCTCCGGGCGGTACGCCGAGGCGCTGGCCGAGCTGCGCGCCGCCCGCCGCATCTCGGGCGACCAGAGCATGCTGCCGGTGATGGCCGACTGCGAGCGTGGGCTGGGCCGGCCGGAGAAGGCGCTGGCCATGGCGGCTGCACCGGAGGCGGGACGGCTGGACGCCGCCGGGCGAGCCGAGATGCTGATCGTGGCCTCGGGTGCGCGGCGGGACCTCGGCCAGCCGGAGGCCGCAGCGCTGCTTCTCCGTGGCCCCGAGCTGGACCCCAGCAGGCGCAAGGCGTGGTCGGCGCGGCTGTTCTACGCCTACGCCGAGGCGCTGCTCGCGTCGGCGCGGACCGACGACGCAGCCTCGTGGTTCGAGCACGCTGCGGACGCTGACGAGAGCGGCGAGACCGACGCCGACGAGCGGCTCGCCGAGCTCCAGGGCGTGGGTCCGATGGTGCTGCACGACGACGGTGAGGGCGACGAGGACGACGAGTCGGCCATTCCCGAACCCTGACCCCGACCCCGGAGCGCGCGTCCACAGGCGGAGACGCGACCCCGGACCGTCCACAGATGCTCCTGGCGGGTCCCTCGCCACCTTTCCCCAGCGGCACCCTCGAAGTGCGAGCGGTGGCAGCTCGCGCGCCGAGCGAGGAGGGCCTCCGTGACAGTCCGCACCACCGCAGCACCCGCCCACGTCAACGAGGTCCATCTCGTGGGTCGGATGGCAGGTGAGCCACGGCGGCGGGAGCTGCCCAGCGGGGACGTCCTCGTCTCGTTCCGGGTGGTCGTCACGAGGCCTCCCGCCGGGCGAGCTGCCCGAGCCGGGGCCCCGACGGTCGACACCCTCGACTGTTCTGCCTGGCGGCCCGGCGTGCAGCGCGCCGTCGGCCGGGCCGCCGACGGTGACGTGGTGGAGCTGCACGGCAGCCTCCGTCGACGGTTCTGGCGGGTCGGGGCCACGGCTGCCAGCCGTAGCGAGGTGGAGGTGGTGCGGCTGAGACGGCTCGCGTCGCCGGGCTGAGGCTTCTTCTACCGGGCCTGTCCCGTCAGTCGCCGTCCCGTCAGTCGTCGATCACCCGGAGCACGAGGCCGGTCCGCGGCTTCGGGCCGAACGACGTGGACTTGCGCGGCATCCGCTCGCCGGCGGCGGCGAGGGCCAGCACGTCCGCGACATCGGCGGGGCGCATGAGAACGGCCACCCCGTGGCCGCGCCGGGCGGCGCGCAACGCCCCAGCGGCGTCGTGCAGGTAGCCGACCCGGCCGGGCTTGCCCGTGCCCTCGTCGACGGGCTGGGAGCTGTCGGGCTGCGAGTCGTCGGGCAGCCCCCACAGCCGCTCGAGCAGCAGCGCGTGCAGGACCCCGGCGTCCAGCGACCGCCAGCTGGCGGGTCGCTCCGGCGGCAGCGCCGCGACAACGGCCGCCGGGTCGGGCTGCTCGAGCAGGTGGTACGCCGTGCCGTCGGTGACCACGAAGGGGTGCGACCCGTCGGCGGCGGCCAGCGCGGCGAGCGCCTCGTCCAGGCTGCTGCCCGCGTCCCGGACCCGGAACGTGCCGGCGGCTGCCCGTAGCGCGTCGTCGAGTTGGAGACCGGGGACGACCCGGTGGATGGCGGCAACGCGCACCGGTGAGGTCCGCGAGTCCACCAGCATGGCGAGGCCGCGGTCCCACGGCCCGTCGCCGCGGCCGGCGTCCCGACGCTCCGCCTGCAGGCGGCGGTAGGTCGCCCAGCGATGGTGGCCGTCGGCGATCAGCGCCTGCCGCGGTGCCAGGTCCCGCTGGACCCGGGCGATCAGGGCGGCATCCGTGACGGCCCAGACCCGCTGGGTGAGACCGTCCTCGCTGACGGTGCGGAGGATCGGCTCGCCGTTGACGACGTTGTCGATCACTGCCGCGGTGTCTCCGCCGCCGTCGTAGACCAGCAGGATCGGCTCGAGGTTGGCGCCCGTGGCACGCATCAGCTCGAGCCGGTCGGCGACCGGACCCGGCATGACGTCCTCGTGCGGCAGGACCACCCGCTCCGCCGGGTCGCGCAGCTCCACCGCAGCGAGGATGCCGCGCTGGAGCAGGCCACGGCCGGACTGCTCGTACACGTACAGCGCCGGGTCCGGGTCGCGCAGCAGCACGCCGTCGGCGCGCCACCGCGCCAGCAGGTCGGCGGCGTGCGCGTAGCGACCGTCGCCCTGGACGGGCCGGTCCGCGTCGGCGCCGCGCGGGTCCCGTGGCAGGATCAGCCGGACCACGTTGTGCGGGTCCAGCGCCTCCAGGTGGGTGGCGTCGTCGACGTCGATGACGTCATAGGGCGGGCACGTCACCGCCGCGAGGTCGCTCACCCGGTCCGCGGCGTAGCGGACCCCGCGGAACGGGGCGACGACCAGTCCTGGGCTCCCGGCACCGGACCGGGAGGTCGAGGTGTCGTCGTCGGGGGGCACGGCGAGGATGCTACGGGCGGTCGACGACGAGGGACGGCGCGGGTGAGGGTCAGGTGACGGACGAGGATGCGGGCGGGGTGGCCGGTGCGGGCCGCCCGGGCGGCGAGGTCTACGACTGGTTCGTGCGCGGGCGGACGCTGCTGGAGAGCGGCAACCCGGAGGCGGCCGCCGAGCTGCTCATGCACGCGCGCGAGCAGGAGCCGGCATCACCCAGCGTGCTCGAGACGCTGGCGCGGGCCCTCTACGACGCCCGCAGGTACGGCGAGGCCGAGCAACGGTTCACCGAGCTGGTCGAGGCCAGCCCCGGCGACGACTACGCCCGGTTCGGGCTCGGGCTCTCGCGGATGCGGCTCGGTGACCTGTCCGGGGCGGTGCAGCAGCTGGCGATGGCCGCGGCCATGCGCCCCGCACGGGCCGACTACCAGCAGGCACTGCGCGAGGTCCGGGCCACGGTACGGGCGCGGGCCGAGGCCGGACTGGACCAGGACCGGGTCACCCCCGCCGAGCTGGCAGCGGCCCGGCCCGCCGCTGACGAGCCTGACGTCCGACCCGGCCCGCCGCCGCCGCTGGTCGGTGGCAGCGATCGACCGCTGGCTGCCGTTCACGACGTCGCGCTGCTGGATCTCGACGGCGTCCTGTACGTCGGCCCGGATGCCGTGCCCGGCGCACCCGAGGCGCTGGCGGCCGCCGCCCGGTCGGGCCTGCGCGCCGCGTACGTCACCAACAACGCCGCGCGTACCCCCGAGGTGGTGGCCCGGCACCTGCGGGAGCTAGGCATCCCGGCCGACCCGCAGGACGTGGTCACCTCGGCCCAGGCCGCGGCTCGTCTCGTGGCCGAGCGGGTCCCGGCCGGCGCTGCCGTGCTCGTCGTCGGCGGCGAGGGCCTGCGCACCGCCCTGGTCGAGCGCGGCCTGCGCCCGGTCGCGGAGCTTGCCGACGATGTCGCCGCCGTGGTGCAGGGCTTCGCACCGGAGGTCGGGTGGCGGCAGCTGGCCGAGGCGACGTACGCGGTCACCGCCGGCCTGCCCTGGATCGCGTGCAACCTGGACTCCACCGTTCCCACCGCCCGCGGGACGGCTCCCGGCAACGGGTCGCTGGTGTCGGTGGTCGCCGGCGCTGCCGGGCGCCGGCCGGACGCCGTGGCGGGCAAGCCGGAGACACCGCTGCACCGGGAGTCGGTCGAGCGGACCGCGGCACGACGGCCCCTCGTCGTGGGCGACCGGCTGGACACCGACATCGACGGCGCGAACCGCGCCGACACGCCGAGCCTTCTCGTGCTCACCGGGGTCAGCGGTGCTGTCGACCTGCTCGCCGCCGAGCCGGGGCTTCGGCCGACCTACCTGGCGGCTGACCTGGCGGGCGGCCTGCTCGAGCCGCACCCGGCGGTGTCCCGGGAGGGGGACGGCTGGCGTTGCGGTGACGCGGTGGTGACGGTGACGGGCACCGAGGTGTCCGTGTCGGGGGCAGGCGACAGGGTCGATGCGCTCCGCGCGCTGTGCGTCGCCTGGTGGGCCGCCGGTGTCGCCGACGCCGACGAGCAGGATCTCAGGGCAGCGGCCGGGGCCGTCGGCTGGTGAGCCTCAGAGCATGGTGCGCAGCTTGAGCAGGTCGCGAACCCCTGCCTCCACCTTGACCCGGCCGCTGAGCCAGGCCCGCCCGAAGTCGAGCTCGCCGTCGGTCAGGGCCACCAGGTCGTCGCTGGACGCGGTGAGGCGGATCTGGGCCCGGGGGGCCTCCTCGGTCGTGACACCGACGATGTGCCCGTTCTCCAGACGTCCCGAGAACGTCGTGTCGAGGTCCGGCACGTGGCAGCTGAGCGTCCGGTCGAACGTGTGCTGCTTCACGTCGTCCCCGTCGACACCGGCGAGCCGCTCGGAGAGGCGTTCGAGGGCAGCCTCGCACTCCTCGTTCGTCGCCATGACGGAAAGTCCTCCTGCTCGGTGCGGCGGCGTGTGCGTCCGGGACGCTACCGCAGCGACCCGGGCGATCCGCCGGTAGCGTCGTCGCCGTGACCCGCCGCGACCGCGCGGCGGCCGACCGGACGGAGAGGCCCATGCTCGACGGGCTGCGCGGATATCTACAGCTGGCCACCGGACTGACCGACGTGACCCGTGAGCGAGCCCGGGCGGCGGCTCGGGCCCTGGTGGCCCAGGGCGAGGCCGGCGTCGACGCCGTGGTGCCGGGATCGGTGCGCTCGCAGGTCACCGCCCTCACCGAGGACCTGCTGGCCACCAGCAAGGCGAACCGCGACCTGCTGGGGCACCTGGTCCGCGGCGAGGTGGAGCGCTCCGTGTCCCACCTCGGGCTGGTGTCCCGGGCCGAGCTTGACGCCGAGCGCCGTCGGGCCGACCGGCTGGAGGCCAAGCTCCGCGAGCTGGAGACCTCACCGCGGTCGACGCCCACGCCGGGGAAGAAGGCCGCGAAGAAGTCGGCCGCCAGGAAGACCGCTGGGAAGACGGCTGGGAAGAAGACCGCTGGAAAGACCGCTGCGAAGAAGACCGCCACGAAGGCAGCCCCGACGACAGCAGCGACATCGGCTGCCCCGAGGGCCACCCCATGACCGAGTGGGACGAGCGCGCGCAGGACGAGCGGGACCCGGACTGGCAGTTCGTGGACCGGCGTGCGGTCGACCAGGTTGCCGGCGAGCAGGTGGCCGGCGGCCCGGTGTCCGGTGAGCAGGTTGCCGGTGAGCAGGTTGCCGGCGAGCAGCTCCGGGACGAGCGTGCGGACGAGCAGGTTGCCGGCGAGCAGCTCGAGGACGAGCGTGCGGACGAGCAGGTTGCCGGCGAGCAGCTCGTGGACGAGCGTGCGGTCGACCAGGTTGCCGGCGAGCAGCTCGTGGACGAGCACCTTGCCGGCGAGCAGCTCGTGGACGAGCCGGCCGACGCGCAGGTCACGCACAGGCAGGTCCTGCACGCGCAGGTGACGGGTGGGCAGGAGGGCGGCGACCCACGGGTGGCCGCAGCCGTGGCCCGGCTGGACTCTCTCGGCGACACGCCGCCGGCCGAGCATGTCGAGGTCTACGAGGACGTGCACCGGGCGCTGCAGGACTCCCTCGCCGACGCCGCCCGCGACAGCGAGCCGGGACAGCCCGGCGAGGCCCGGGCGTGAGCCGGTGACCCGATGACCCGTCGGGCCCGGCTCGACGCCGAGCTGGTCCGCCGCGGGCTGGCCCGCTCGCGGGAGCAGGCGGCCGAGCTCGTCGCTGCCGGCCAGGTGCGGGTCCCGGGACGCCCCAGCCTGAAGGCCGCCTCCCAGGTGGCGCCCGGCGACGCGATCGTGGTCGCCGAGCCGGCCGGAGAGACGTTCGTCTCGCGCGGCGGGCACAAGCTGGTGGGCGCCCTGGACGCCTTCGCCCCGCACGGGCTGTCGGTCCCGGGCCGGCGGGCGCTGGACGCCGGCGCCTCGACCGGCGGGTTCACCGACGTCCTGCTGCGCCGTGGGGCACGTGAGGTGGTCTGCGTCGACGTGGGGTACGGCCAGCTCGCCTGGTCGCTGCGGACAGACCACAGGGTGCGCGTCCTCGACCGCACCAACGTGCGAGACCTGACCCCGGACGCCGTGGGTGAGCCGGTCGACCTGATCGTCGCCGACCTGTCCTTCATCCCGCTCCGGCTGGTGCTGCCGGCGCTCGCGGCGGTCACGACCGGGCAGTCCGACCTGGTGCCCATGGTCAAGCCCCAGTTCGAGGTCGGTCGCGAGGCCCTCGGTGCGGGCGGCGTGGTCCGCGAGCCCGATCAGCGGGCTGCCGCCGTCGAGGCCGTCGCCGGGTTCGCCCACGCCGAGCTCGGGCTCGGCGTCGCCGGGGTGGTCGCCAGCCCGCTGCCCGGCCCGGCGGGCAACGTGGAGTACTTCCTCTGGCTGCGTCGGGGCGCCCCGGCGCTGGACCGCGCGGCCCTCGACGCCGCCGTCGCCGCGGGGCCGGCGTGACGCCTGCCGGCACGGACACCCGCACCGTGCTCCTGGTCGGGCACACGGGTCGCGACGCGGCGGTCCGGTCGGTCCGGGATGCGGCAGCACGGTTCGCGGCGGCGGGCGTCGCGGTGCGCGTCCTCGCCGACGAGGCCCGCGACCTCGGGCTCGAGGGCGTGACCGTCGTCGAGGACGCGGCGTCCGCGGCCGGGGGGTGCGACCTGGTCGTCGTGTTCGGTGGTGACGGCACCCTGCTGCGCTCGGCCGAGCTGGCCAGGCCGTTCGGCACCCCGCTGCTGGGAGTGAACCTTGGCCATGTCGGCTTCCTGGCCGAGGCGGAGCGGGACGCGCTGGACGCGACGGTCGACAAGGTCGTCGCCCGGCGGTACGACGTCGAGGAGCGCCTCACACTGGACGTGACCGTCACCACGAACGGCGACGTCGTCACCCGCGGGTGGGCCCTCAACGAGGCATCGGTGGAGAAGGCCAGCCGCGAGCGGATGCTCGAGCTCGTCGTGGAGGTGGACGGCCGGCCACTGTCCCGCTGGGGCTGCGACGGGGTGGTCATGGCGACCCCGACCGGCTCGACGGCCTACGCGTTCTCCGCCGGCGGCCCCGTCGTCTGGCCGGAGGTCGAGGCCCTGCTCCTCGTCCCCATCAGCGCGCACGCGCTGTTCAGCCGGCCGCTGGTCGTCTCGCCCGACTCCGTCCTCGCCCTGGAGATCCTCACCACCGGCCAGGGAGCCGGCGTCCTCTGGTGCGACGGGCGGCGCGCCGTCGACCTGCCGCCGGGCGCCCGGATCGAGGCTCGCCGCGGGACGGAGCCGGTGCGGCTGGCGCGGCTGCACTCAGCGCCGTTCACGGACCGGCTGGTCGCGAAGTTCGACCTGCCGGTCCTGGGCTGGCGGGGTCGAGCGCACGACGAGCCCGAGGCGCGGCAGCCCGGCTCCGGCCGCCCGCCCGCGTAGGCTCGCCGCCGTGCTCGAGGAGATGCGCATCCGCGGTCTCGGCGTCATCGACGACGCCGTGCTCGAGCTCGCGCCCGGCCTGACCGTCGTCACCGGCGAGACCGGCGCCGGCAAGACCATGGTCGTCACCGGCCTCGGCCTGCTCTTCGGCGGCCGCGCCGACCCGGGTGCGGTCCGGCCGGGGGCCGAGGCCGCCTCGGTCGAGGGGCGGCTGCGTGTCGACCCCGACGGGCCGGTCGCCGGGCGGGCCCTCGAGGCCGGCGCCGAGCTCGACGACGACGTCCTGCTGGTGGCGCGCACCGTGGCGGCGGGTGCCGGCCGGTCCCGAGCCTTCCTCGGCGGCCGGGGGGTCCCCGCCGGCCTGCTGGCCGAGCTGGCCGACTCGTGCGTCGCGGTGCACGGCCAGCTGGACCAGACCCGGCTCCGGCAGCCGGCGCACCAGCGCGACGCGCTCGACAGGTACGCCGGTGCCGAGGTCGCTGTGCCGCTTGCCGCCTATCGCGCGGCGTACGACGAGCTGCGCTCCCTCACGGCCGAGCTGGCCGATCTCACCACCCAGGCCCGGGAACGAGCCCAGGAGGCCGACCTGCTCCGCTTCGGGCTGGGCGAGGTCGAGGCGGCCGACCCCCAGCCGGGCGAGGTCGCGGCGCTGGCCGTGGAGGAGGAGCGGCTCGGCCACGCCGACGGGCTGCGGGCGGCCACCACGCTGGCCCACGAGGCGCTGCTCGGCGGCGGCGATGTCGAGGGGGCAGGCGCCGGCGTGGGCCGGGACGCCGTCGGCCTCGTCGCCGCGGGGCGTGCGGCGCTCGAGCAGGTCGGGGTCCAGGACCCCCAGCTCGACGGGATCGTCGACCGCCTGCGCGAGCAGGGGTACCTCCTCGCCGACATCGGCGCCGACCTCGCGTCCTACGCCTCGGCCGTCGAGACCGACCCGGCCCGCCTCGCGGCGGTGCAGGAGCGCCGGGCCGAGCTGGCCAGGCTGGTCCGCAAGTACGCCGAGGGGCCGGCCGCTGCCGGCGACGGCGCCGCCGCGGTGCTCGCCTGGGCCCAGCAGGCCGCGGCCCGGCTGACCACGCTCGAGGGCGACGACGACCGGATCCTGCTGCTGACCGACCGCCGCGGGCAGCTGCTCGCCGAGCTGTCCCGGACCGCCGCGGCGGTCTCCGCCGCCCGGACGGCCGCCGCGGCCCGGTTCGCCGCCGCGGTCTCGGACGAGCTGTCCGCGCTGGCCATGGCCGCGGCCGAGGTCGAGGTGCCGGTGTCGCAGGCGGACGATCCGGACGGCCTCGACGTCGGTGGCCGCCCGGTGGCGTACGCCAGGCACGGCGTGGACGAGGTCGAGCTGCTGCTGCGCCCGCACCCGGGTGCCCCCGCACGGCCGGTCCAGAAGGGCGCGTCCGGCGGTGAGCTCTCCCGGGTGATGCTCGCGATCGAGGTCGTGCTGGCCGGCACCGACCCGGTGCCCACCCTCGTGTTCGACGAGGTCGACGCCGGCGTGGGCGGCCGGGCCGCGGTCGAGGTCGGGCGCCGGCTGGCCGCGCTGGCCCGCACCGCGCAGGTCGTCGTGGTCACGCACCTGCCCCAGGTGGCCGCCTTCGCCGACCAGCACCTCGTCGTGCGCAAGTCCGACGACGGGGTGGTCACCAGCAGCGGTGTGGCCGCCCTGGACGAGGGCGGCCGGCTGCGCGAGCTGTCCCGGATGCTCGCCGGCCAGGAGCAGTCGGCCACGGCCGAGGCGCACGCCCGCGAGCTGCTGGCCTCGGCACAGGGGGAGCGGGCCGGCTCGGGCGGTTGACGGCGAGTCGTCCCATCTGTCACACCCGTCACATGGCAGCATCGCCGGTATGCGCCTGGCCACCCTTCGACGGTCCCGTCACGAACCCGCCCTGCCCGGTCTGCACGGCCAGGTCCGGATCTCCCGGCTGGCCGGGGCCCTGGCGCGCCGGGCGCGCTCCGGCGACATCGCCGTCCTGGACCACCAGGACCTCGACGGCCCCAGCGCCCAGCTGCTTGCCGATGCCGGGGTCGCCGCGGTGGTCAACGTCGCCCGCAGCATCAGCGGCCGCTACCCGAACCTCGGTCCCCAGCTGCTCGTCGACGCGGGCATCCCCGTGCTGGACGCCGTCGGTGCCGAGGTGCTGTCCCGGCTCGAGGACGGCGAGAAGGTCCGGCTGGACGGCGACACCCTCTACCGCGGTGAGGAGGTCGTCGCCCGGGGTGTGCTGCTGAGCCCGGAGTCCGTCCACACCGCCATGGAGGCGGCCCGGGCCGGGCTGGGCGCCCAGCTGGCGGCGTTCGCCCACGCCACCACCGAGCACCTGCGGCGCGAGCGGGACATGCTGCTCGACGGCTCCGGGGTCCCCGACGTCCGGACCCCGCTGGTCGACCGCCGGGTCGTGGTCGTCACCCGGGCCCGCGGGGTCGAGCACGAGATCCGCCGCCTGCGGCCCTGGATCCGCAGCCACGAGCCGGTCCTCGTCGGGGTCGACGAGGGCGCTGACGCCCTGCTGAGCGCCGGCCTGCGTCCGCACCTCGTCGTCGGCGACCCCCGGCTGCTGAGCGACGACGTGCTCGACTGCGGTGCCGAGCTCGTCGTCCGGGCCGACCGGGACGGCAGCGCCCCTGGCCTGCACCGGGCCGAGCAGGCCGGCCTGGAGCCTGTCGTGCTGGTGTCCTCCGGGTCGGACGAGGACGCCGCGCTGCTGCTCGTCGAGTCCCACGACCCCGCCCTCGTCGTCGGCGTCGGCTGGCACCCGACGTTAAGTGCCCTCGTCGACTCGGCCCGCCCGGACATGCCCAGCGCGTTCCTGACCCGGCTCCGGCTCGGTCACCGCTTCGTGGACTCCTCGACGGTCCTCGCGCTGCACC
Source organism: uncultured Actinomycetota bacterium (assembly GCA_963726615.1). Lineage (GTDB taxonomy): Bacteria > Actinomycetota > Actinomycetes > JACCUZ01 > JACCUZ01 > CAWDZK01. Next base: position 95,521 of record CAVSCX010000011.1, read on the forward strand.
AGCGCCCGGCACGCACCTGGCCGCTGTGGCTGCTGTGCCTCGTGTTGCTGGGCGCGCTCGCCGCCGTCGTGGTGCTGGCCCCGGACGCCACCCTCGTGGCGCAGTACCGGCAGGACGCCGTCGACGCCGTCACCGGGCTGTTCGACCGGTGACCGGCGTCCGCCACCTGCTGCTCGCGGCCGTCGCCGCCGTCCTCGCGCTGGCCCTCGGGCTCGCGCTGGGCGCGGGGCCGGTCGTCGGCCGCTCCGAGGCCACCAGGGCGGCCCGCACCGACCGGCTGGCTGTGCAGGTCGAGCGCCTGCAGCACCAGGTCGGGCAGCTGCAGGACTCGGCGCGCACCGGGACCAAGGTGCTGTCGGCCCTCTCCGGGCCGCTCACCACGGCCCGGCTGAGCGGCCACAGCGTGCTTCTCGTACGCACCCCGAACGCCGACGACGCCGTGGTACGCCGGACCCGGGCGGCCCTGCTGGGGGCCGGCGCCAGCCTGACCGGCGAGCTGCGGCTCACCCCCGTCTACCTGGACCCGGCCAAGGCCACGTCGCCGCTCGAGGACCTCGCCCTCCGGCTGGTGCCGCCGAACGTCAGCTTCCCCGACGGCGCGACGCCGATCGCGAGGGTCGGCGTCGTGCTGGCCCGGTCGACGGTGGCGGCCGAGCCCGGCGACGAGCCGGACCAGGACGGCGCCGAGGTGATCGCGGGGCTGGACGAGCTCGGAGCGCTGACCCTCGACGGGGACCCCGGCCGCCAGGCGCAGCTCGCCGTCGTCGTGACCGGCGCCCGGGAGAAGACCGCAGCCGAGGACGCTGTCACCGGCCTGGTCCGGGCGCTGGACGCGGGCAGCCAGGGTGCCGTCCTGGTCGGCCCCGGGCTGGCGCCGCCGGCCGTGGGCTGGCTGCGCTCGGGCGGTGCCGCCGCGGCCGGCGGCGCCTCGTCGGTCGACTCGGTGGACGGGCCGGCCGGGCAGGTCGCCCTGGTGCTGGCCCTGGCCGAGCAGCTCGGTGGCGGCAAGGGCGCGTACGGCGCCGGGCCCGGCGCCGCCTCGGTCCTGCCCGCGTCGGTGCGCTGAGCGGAGCCGGCCGGCTGATAGGCTCGAATCCCGTGGACGGACGGAGTCCCTCTCCCTCCGACAGGCAGTACACGAGCCCACGGGAGCCCCCCTTGGCCGCACCGGCGACCACCAAGCACATCTTCGTGACCGGGGGCGTCGCGTCCTCGATCGGCAAGGGCCTCACGGCGTCCGGCCTGGGTCACCTCCTGCGCTCCCGCGGCCTGCGGGTGACGATGCAGAAGCTTGACCCCTACCTCAACGTCGACCCGGGGACGATGAACCCGTTCCAGCACGGCGAGGTGTTCGTCACCGACGACGGAGCCGAGACCGACCTCGACGTCGGCCACTACGAGCGTTTCCTCGAGCGCGACCTGCACGGGTCGGCGAACGTCACCACCGGCCAGGTCTACTCGGCGGTGATCGCCAAGGAGCGTCGCGGCGAGTACCTCGGCGACACCGTGCAGGTCATCCCGCACATCACCAACGAGATCAAGTCCCGGATCCGGCAGATGGGTGTCGACCCCTCCGGCGATGCCGTTGATGTCGTCATCACCGAGATCGGCGGCACTGTCGGCGACATCGAGTCGCTGCCGTTCCTGGAGGCCGTCCGGCAGGTCCGGCACGACGTGGGCCGCGACAACGTCTTCTTCCTGCACATCTCGCTGGTGCCCTACATCGGGCCGTCCGGCGAGCTGAAGACCAAGCCGACCCAGCACTCGGTCGCCGCGCTGCGCTCGATCGGCATCCAGCCGGACGCCATCGTCTGCCGCTCGGACCGCGAGATCCCGCCCAACGTCAAGCGCAAGATCTCGCTGATGTGCGACGTCGACGAGGAGGCGGTGGTGGCCGCTGCGGACGCGCCGTCGATCTACGACATCCCGAAGGTGCTGCACTCCGAGGGCCTGGACGCCTACGTCGTCCGCCGGCTGAACCTCCCGTTCCGCGACGTCGACTGGACCGAGTGGGACGACCTCCTGCGCCGGGTGCACCGGCCGATCCACCAGGTGACCGTCGCCCTGGTCGGCAAGTACGTCGACCTCCCGGACGCCTACCTCTCGGTGTCCGAGGCGCTGCGGGCGGGCGGCTTCGCCAACGACTGCAAGGTGTCGATCCGGTGGGTGACCTCGGACGACTGCCAGACGCCGGAGGGTGCCGCCCGTGAGCTCGACGGGGTCGACGCGGTGTGCGTCCCGGGCGGCTTCGGCGTCCGCGGCATCGAGGGCAAGCTGGGAGCGATCCGGCACGCGCGCGAGCACCGCATCCCCACCCTCGGCCTGTGCCTCGGCCTGCAGTGCATGGTGATCGAGTTCGCCCGGGACGTCGCCGGTCTCGAGGGTGCCAACTCCGCCGAGTTCGAGGAGTCGACGCCGCACCCGGTGATCGCGACGATGGCCGACCAGGAGGACGTGGTCGCGGGCGACCGCGACATGGGCGGCACCATGCGCCTGGGGCTCTACCCGGCAACGCTGGCCGATGGCTCGCTGGCCCGCGAGGTCTACGGCTCGTCGTACGTCGAGGAGCGGCACCGGCACCGCTACGAGGTCAACAACACCTACCGCGACCAGCTCGAGCAGGCCGGTCTGGTCTTCTCCGGCACGTCGCCCGACGGGCGCCTGGTCGAGTACGTCGAGCTGCCGCGGGACGTGCACCCGTACTTCGTCGCGACCCAGGCGCACCCGGAGTTCCGGTCCCGGCCGGCCCGGGCGCACCCGCTCTTCGCCGGCCTTGTCGCGGCCGCCATCGGGACCAGGTCGGGCGCGGCGACAGTCGACCTGCCCGCGGTCTCCGCCGGCACTTCGTGAGCCCCGGGACCGCGCCGGTCGTCGCCGACGAGCCGGCCGACCTCGTCGTGCGTTCGAGCAGCACGGTGCACGACGGGATGGTCTGGGACGTCCGCCGCGAGGTCGTCGAGCTGGGCGACGGCCAGACCGTCACCCGCGAGGTGGTGTCGCACACCGGTGCGGTCGGGGTGGTCGTCCTCGACGACCGCGACCGGGTGCTGCTGCTGCGCCAGTACCGGCACCCGGTGCGGTCCTACCTGTGGGAGCCGCCCGCCGGGCTGCTCGACGTCCCGGGCGAGGACCCGCTCGTCGCCGTACGACGGGAGCTGGCCGAGGAGGCCGACCTCACCGCCGACCAGTGGCACGTCCTCGTCGACTTCTACAACTCGCCGGGCGGCAGCACCGAGGCCTTCCGGTGCTTCCTGGCCCGCGGTCTGCACGAGGTCCCCGAGGCCGAGCGGCACGACCGTGAGCACGAGGAGCGCGGCATGGTCCCGGCGTGGGTGGACCTCACCGAGGCCCGCGACCTGGTGCTGGCCGGCCGGCTGCACAACCCGACGACGGTGTGCGGCGTGCTCGCCGCCGCGGCCGCCCGCGACACGGGCTGGGCCACCCTGCGCCCGGCCGACGCCCCGTGGCCGGAGCGCTCACCCGGCCGCTGACCCGGCGGGGGACCGGGGTTCGCGCAGGCCCAGCTCGGCCAGCTCGAGGCGGGCCAGCGTCGCGGTGGCGGCCGGGTCGCCCGCCTTCCAGGCAGTCAGGACCGCGGGGTCGAGCCTGGCCAGGTCGCGCAGCGGCTGCCGGGCCAGCGCCCGGACGGCGAGCAGGTCCGAGGCTGCCGCCGAGCCGCGTACGAGCCGCGCGGCGGCCGAGGCCTCCATCACCCAGGCCAGCCGCCGGGGGAGCCAGACGGCGAGCAGGATCACGATCGGGACCGCGGCGACCAGCACGCCGGCGAGGACGGCGAGCCGTTCGACCGTGTCCTGGTAGTCCTGCGCGGTGGCCGCGAGGTCGCGGCTGGTGCCCGCGAGGTCGCGGAACGGCTCGGCGATCGTTCCGCCCACGAGCGGCGCGTCGTCGATGTTGCCCGCCGCCCCGCGCAGCTTGCCGTCCAGGGCCCGGGCCTGCCGCTCGGCCTCGCGCCCGGGCGTCGCCAGCTCGGCGACCCGGGAGTGGGTGCCGAGCCCGAGCCGGACCGCGAGGTAGACCATGATCACGACGGCGACGTCGCCGGCGAGCTGGCCCAGCACCCGGGTGGGAAGGTCCGCGTAGAGCTTCACGGCGGGCGCCCCTACCCCACGCCGGGGCGGGCCACCCGGATGGCCCACGAACGCCGCTTCACTACACTCCGAGCGCGCCGACAACGACGTCGGGCGCATCCCCAGCCGAAGGAACTGGTAGCCGTGAAGGTCGGCATCCCTCGCGAGGTCAAGAACCACGAGTACCGCGTCGCCATCACCCCGTCGGGGGTGCACGAGCTCGTCAGGCACGGGCACGACGTCTACGTCGAGAATGACGCCGGCGTCGGCTCGTCGATCCCGGACGAGGACTACGTCGCGGCCGGGGCGAAGGTCCTGGCCACCGCGGAGGAGGTCTGGGGGGCCGGCGACCTGATCCTCAAGGTCAAGGAGCCGGTGGCCCAGGAGTACGACCGGATGCGCGAGGGCCAGACCCTCTTCACCTACCTGCACCTGGCGGCCGACCGGCCTCTCACCGAGGAGCTGGCCAAGCGCAAGGTCACCGGCATCGCCTACGAGACCGTCGAGCTGCCGGACCGCTCGCTGCCGCTGCTCGCGCCGATGTCCGAGGTCGCGGGGCGGCTCGCTCCGCAGGTGGGCGCGCACACCCTGATGCGGGCGCAGGGGGGCCGGGGCATCCTCATGGGCGGCGTGTCCGGTGTCTACGCCGCGAAGGTCGTCGTCATCGGCGCCGGCGTCTCCGGGATGAACGCCGCGGCAATCGCGCTCGGCATGCAGGCCGAGGTGCTCCTGCTGGACCGCAACATCTCCCGGCTCCGTCAGGCGGACGCGATCTACCAGGGCCACATGCAGACGGTCGCGTCCAACACCTACGAGATCGAGAAGGCCTGCCTCGACGCCGACATGGTCATCGGCGCGGTGCTGGTGCCCGGGGCCAAGGCCCCCAAGCTGGTCACCAACGAGCTTGTGTCCCGGATGCGGCCCGGCTCGGTCCTCGTCGACATCTCGATCGACCAGGGCGGCTGCTTCGAGGACTCGCGCCCCACCACCCACGCCGACCCGACCTACGCGGTCCACGACTCGGTGTTCTACTGCGTCGCGAACATGCCCGGCGCGGTGCCGCACACCTCGACGTACGCGCTGACGAACGTCACGCTGCCGTACGCCGTGGAGCTTGCCGACCGGGGCTGGCGGGACGCGCTGCGGGCCGACGCCGCCCTGGCCCTGGGCCTGAACACCTACGACGGTGCGGTCACGTACGGTCCGGTGGCCGACGCCCACGGCATGGCGTCCGTGCCCCTGGCCGAGGTGCTGGGCTAGCCCGGGTGACGCAGGCGCCACTCCAGCAGGCGCTGCAGACCTACCTCGACCACCTGGCTGTCGAGCGCGGGCTCGCGGCCAACACGCTGTCCTCCTACCGTCGCGACCTCCGTCGCTACCTGGCCCACCTGGCCGACCGCGACGTGGCCGCGCCGGACGGGGTGACCGAGCCAGACGTCAGTGCCTTCCTCGTCTCCCTGCGGGAGGGGGACGAGGTGCACCCGGCGCTGGCGGCCAACTCGGCGGCCCGGGCGGTGGTGGCCGTGCGCGGCTTCCACCGGTTCCTGCTCCGTGAGGGCCTCGCGGAGGCCGACCCGGCCCGCGGGGTGCGCCCGCCGTCGCCGCCGAAGCGGCTGCCCAAGGCCATCTCGGTCGGCGACGTCGAGGCGCTGCTCGCCGCCGCCGGCGCCGACGACACACCGCGGGCCCTGCGGGACCGGGCCCTGCTCGAGCTGCTCTACGGCTGCGGGGCCAGGATCTCCGAGGCGGTCGGGCTGGACCGCGACGAGCTCGACATGGAGTCCGGCACCGTCCGCCTGCTCGGCAAGGGCAGCAAGGAGCGGATGGTGCCGGTCGGCTCCTACGCGCGCGAGGCCGTCTCGGCGTACCTCGTCCGCGGCCGGCCGGCGCTCGCGGCCGGGCAGACGACGGCAGGCGGGTCCCCGGCGCTGTTCCTCAACGTCCGCGGGGGTCGCCTCTCCCGGCAGAGCGCGTGGACCGTGCTGCGCGCCGCCGCCCGGCGGGCCGGGATCCGCACCGAGGTCTCTCCGCACACGCTGCGACACTCGTTCGCCACGCACCTGCTCGACGGCGGCGCGGACGTGCGGGTGGTGCAGGAGCTGCTCGGGCACGCCAGCGTGACGACCACGCAGGTCTACACGCTGGTCACTGTCGACCGGCTCCGCGAGGTCTACGCCACCGCGCACCCGCGCGCGACCTGAATCGGCCGGCCGGCCGTCGGCGTGGCGGCGTGATCGGGCCGCCGCCGCTGCCTACTGTCGCAGTCGAGGTCGGTACGCCGACAGGCCGACGAGTCGACAAAGCGAGGACGGGCGACGTGAGCACCCAACCGTTGATGCCACCTGAGGAGCCGCAGCGCGAGGCGCCGCACGTGCCGGCCGTCGAGGTCGACGCCGCCGCCTTCGTGGAGTCGCGGCCCGAGGAGTCGGCGGTCGCCGGCCCGGCCCGGCCCATCGGCCCGACCGGCCGGCCGATGCCGGTGATCCCGGAGCCTGCTCCGCGCGAGACCCACGGCAACGCCAGGATCATCGCCATGTGCAACCAGAAGGGCGGCGTCGGCAAGACGACGACCACGATCAACCTGGGCGCATCGCTCGCCGAGCTCGGCCGCAAGGTCCTGCTCGTCGACTTCGACCCGCAGGGGTCGCTCACGGTCGGGCTGGGTGTCAACCCCTACGACATCACCGCCAGCGTCTACAACCTCGTGATGGACCGGGACGTGGGCCTGGACGACGTCGTGGTGAAGACCAACGTGCCCGGGCTTGACCTGGTCCCCAGCAACATCGACCTGTCCGCGGCCGAGGTGCAGCTGGTGTCCGAGGTCGCCCGCGAGCAGGTGCTCGCCCGCGCGCTGGCTCCGGCCGTCGCGGAGTACGACGTCGTCATCATCGACTGCCAGCCGTCGCTGGGGCTGCTGACTGTCAACGCGCTCACCGCGGCGCACGGCGTCATCGTCCCGATGGAGGCCGAGTTCTTCGCGCTGCGGGGCGTCGCGATGCTCGTCGAGACGATCCACAAGGTGCAGGACCGGCTCAACCCGGGCCTCGAGATCGACGGACTGGTCGCCACCATGTTCGACCCGCGCACCGTGCACGCCCGCGAGGTTGTCGCCCGGCTGGTCGAGGCCTTCGACGACAAGGTGTTCCACACCGCCATCCACCGCACGGTGCGGTTCCCCGAGACCACGGTCGCCGGCGAGCCGATCACGACCTTCGCAACCTCCTCCGGAGGCGCCTACTCCTACCGGCAGCTGGCCAAGGAGGTGCTGAACCGGTGCCCGGGTACGTGACCGGGATGGGCTACGCGGCCGGCGACCCCGCTGAGGGCGAGCAGGCGGACAGCGCGGCACAGGAGGGCGGCGGCGCGCGGGTGCGGCGGCTGCGGCCGGCCGCGAGCCGGACCACCGGCCGGGAGCGGCACGACGAGAAGATCACGGTCTACGTCTCCGCCGACGAGCTGGTGGCCATCGAGCAGGCCAGGCTGGTGCTGCGGGCCGAGCACGGCGTCGCGGTGGACCGCGGCCGGCTGGTCCGCGAGGCGGTCGCCGAGATGCTCATCGACCTCGAGCAGCACGGCGAGTCGAGCGTCGTGGTGTCCCGACTGCGTGAGCAGCGCGACCAGCGCGAGCAGTCCTGACCGAGGTCGCCGCACCGCCGCGCCGGCTCGCCGAGTTGGGTGACGTTGGCGGCAGCGGCTACCGTGCGGACGTGGGCGAGGAGACCGCTCCGCGGGCGGTGGCGGACGAGCAGGGGCAGGACCAGACGCCCCTCTCCGGTCCCGACGGCGGGTTCCGGGTCGACCTCGGCGCGCTGTTCGAGGGCCCGTTCGACCTCCTCCTCGGGCTGATCGCCAAGCACAAGCTGGACGTCACCGAGGTGGCCCTGTCCAAGGTCACCGACGAGTTCATCGCGCACATCAAGTCATCCAAAGGCGAGTGGGGCAACGACTGGCTTGGCCAGGCCACCGAGTTCCTCGTCGTCGCGGCCACCCTGCTCGACCTCAAGGCTGCCCGGCTGCTGCCCAGCGGGGAGGTCGAGGACGAGGAGGACCTGGCGCTGCTCGAGGCGCGGGACCTGCTGTTCGCGCGGCTGCTGCAGTACCGCGCGTACAAGCAGGTGGCCGCCGTCTTCGCCCGCCGGATGGCCGACGAGGCCGGCAGGCACCCGCGGTCGGTGGCGCTCGAGCCGCACCTGGCCGGGCTGCTGCCGGAGGTGCTGCTGGGCCTGGGCCCACGGGAGTTCGCGCTGCTGGCCGCCAAGGCCTTCGCTCCCAGGCAGGTCCCGACGATCTCCGTCGACCACCTGCACGCCCCGACTGTCAGCGTGCGCGAGCAGGCCGCGATCCTGGTCACCGTCCTGCGCCGGTCGCGCAGCTCGACCTTCCGCTCGCTCACCGCCGACTGCCAGGGCACCCTGCTGGTGGTGGCACGCTTCCTCGCCCTGCTCGAGCTCTACCACGAGGGAGCCGTCACCTTCGAGCAGGTCGACCCGCTCGGCGAGCTGCACATCCGCTGGACCGGCTCCGACGAGGGCGAGATCGAGGTGCCGGACGAGTTCGAGGACGACGTCGACCGGCCCACCGACAGCGCCGCCGACGACGGCACCGACGACGACAACACCGACGACAGCACCGACGACAGCACCACGATCGACCTGAGAGAGACACGCACCGATGACTGACGACCAGCAGCACGACGGCACCGACGCGGTCGAGGAGGTGGTCCCGGACACCGGCGGCCCGAGCCTGCGCACGGCGCTCGAGGCGATCCTGATGGTGGTCGACCAGCCCGTCGGCGAGGTCGTGCTGGCGCAGGTCACCGAGAAGCCCACCGAGACCGTCCTGGCGACGCTGCGCGAGCTGGCCGCCGAGTACGACGAGCAGGAGCGAGGCTTCGAGCTGCGCGAGGTGGCCGGCGGCTGGCGCTTCTACACCAGGGAGAGCGCGGCGGCCTACGTCGAACGGTTCGTGCTCGACGGGCAGCAGGCACGGCTGACCCAGGCCGCGCTGGAGACGCTTGCCGTCGTCGCCTACCGGCAGCCGGTCTCGCGGGCCAGGGTCTCTGCCGTCCGCGGCGTGAACGTCGACGGCGTGATGCGCACCCTGGTGGCCCGCGGCCTGGTGGAGGAGGCCGGCCACGACGGTGAGGGCGGCTCGACGCTGTACCGCACCACGACGTACTTCCTGGAGCGGCTCGGCCTGCGGGACGTCGCCGAGCTGCCCGACCTGGCGCCGTTCCTGCCGGAGATGGACACCCTCGACGACGTCGCCGGCATCGGCACGGCGTGAGCAGGGACGCGGAGCCGGACGGCGTCCGGCTGCAGCGCGTGCTGGCATCGGCCGGGCTGGGCAGCCGGCGCGCCTGCGAGGAGCTGATCGAGGAGGGCCGGGTCGAGGTCGACGGCTCGGTCGTCACGGTGCAGGGCATGCGGGTCGACCCTGCGACAGCGGTCATCAAGGTCGACGGGCTGCGGATCGCCTCAGCGCCCGACCACGTCTACATCGTTCTCAACAAGCCCAAGGGCGTCGTGAGCACGATGAGCGACCCCGACGGCAGGCCGTCGCTGCAGGACTACGTCGCCGACCGCAACGCGCGGTTGTTCCACGTCGGCCGGCTCGACACCGACACCGAGGGCCTGATCATCCTCACCAACGACGGCGACCTGGCGCACCGGCTCGCGCACCCGTCGTACGGCGTGGAGAAGACCTACCTCGCCGAGGTCACCGGCCCGGTCGCGCGCGACGTGGGGAAGCGCCTGAAGGCCGGTGTCGAGCTCGAGGACGGGCTGGTGCAGGCCGACTCGTTCCGGCTGGTGGGCCAGTCCGGCAACCGGGTCATGGTCGAGGTGGCCCTGCACGAGGGCCGGAAGCACGTGGTGCGCCGGATGCTGGCCGAGGTCGGGCACCCCGTCCTGCGGCTGGTCCGCACCGACGTCGGGCCGATCTCGCTCGGCCACCTCAAGCCGGGCAAGCAGCGCAAGCTGAGCCAGCAGGAGATCGGGGCGCTGTACAAGGCCGTCGGTCTCTGACTCCTCCCACCGTCCCCGAGACGGTCAAGGAGCGGCGTAGTGGGCGATGACGTCGACGCAGCGCTGGAACTGCGCAGGCGCAGCGGGGTTCTTCCAGCCGAGCTTCTCGAGCGCCCAGTCGACGGCGAAGGCCGGCACCAGGCCGGCCGCGGCAGGTTCAGGATCGGCGACTCGCGCATACCCTCGCCGCAGCAGGTCCGAACGGTCGTGCCAAGGGGCGCCTGCCGACACCTCCCACCGCGCGAGGTCGAAGGCCGCTGGCGCAGGGCCGGCGAACTCCCAGTCGATGACGCCGACGATCGCGGCGTCGTCGACCAAGAGGTTCTTGGGCAAGAAGTCACCTTGGGCCAGCGAGAGCGTCGCCGCCGGACGCGTCCTCACCTCCTCGCGCAGGAAGTCAGCGCCCTGCTCGACGACCCTGGCCGCATCCGCCCCGAGTGCCTCGTCGACGATGCGCACCACCCTGGCCACGGCGGAGTCCTCGGGCAGCCGTAGCCGATGTCGGACACCGCGGTCGGGGACCGCGCTGTGGATCCTTGCCAGCAGCTCACCACCGTCGACGACGAGCCGCTCCAGGTCCGAGTGCGGCAGCTCGCCCACGAACTGGTCGAGCGAACGCCCCGGCAGATGCTGCTGGACGGAGAAGGACAGCAGCTCGCCGTCGTGCTCCAGGTGCTCGACGCCGAGCACCTCGGGCGTCGGCACGCCGAGGTCACGCGCCTGCGCCATGAGGTGTGCCTCGTTCACGAACCATGGTTTCGGCTGGCGTGCGATCCGTGCGATCACGGCCACGCCGTCCTGAAGCTCGGCGCGGTACGTCTCGTTCATGCCGCCGCCGGACAATGGAACCAGCCGCTCGACGTCCCGGCCACACACCGACCGCACCACGGAGTCGATGATCGACCGTGGCGTTGTCATCACCGGCTCATGGTCGCGCACCGATCCGCTTGCGGCGATCCGGACGAACTCGGCAATCTCCATCTGCGGCCTCATGGTCAGCCGGATGCGAGCTCGGGCCCACTGCGCTCGGCTGGTCGCGCGCCCACGGTCGGGGTTGCCGGACGTGACCCGCCCCGTACGCATGCCAGACCTCCGCGGGTCGCGCGTCAGGGCAGCCGGAAGCCCTTGTGCACAAAGGGGTTTCCTCCTGCTCTGACTTGCGCTAGACTCGAACACACGTTCGAAGACGCGCGGAGGTGGGTCGGTGCTCGGGTCCCAGGAGTCGGTGGTGCTGCTGCCGGACCCGGCCGACCTGCCCGACCCTGTGCTGCCGCCGGACCCGCTGGCCGGGGTGTGCCGGGACCTGGTGCCCGACGGGCCGCCGGAGTTGTGGCTGCCGGTCGGGGACGACCTCGATGACGTCGCCGGGCTGGGCGAGTGGCCCCCGGCAGGGCTGGCGGCAGACCTGGACGCGACGGTGCCGGGTCCGCTGCTGGCCGACCTGCTCGACGCCACGGACCTGACCGGCTGCAGTGACTCCGAGCTGGTGGGGGCCGTGCGGGCTGCCTACCGGCTGCAGTCCTGGGCTGCCTCGGTCGAGGTGGAGGCGACCTGCACGCTGGTGGGCCGCTGCGAGACCTGGCGCGGGGTCGCCCCGCACGGGCAGCAGGTGGCGGGGGAGTCGGTGTCGGCGGAGCTGATGGCCGCCACCGAGGTCGGCTGCGCGCTGGACCTGGCCCCCCAGACCGCCCGCGGCAAGGTCGCCCTCGCGATGGACCTGGCTCGGCTGCCGGCGACGCGGGCCGGACTGTCGGTCGGGGTCTTGGACCTGCCGAAGGCGCGGATGCTGGCCGAGGAGCTGCGGCCGCTGGACGACGCGCGGGCGCAGGCGGTGGAGGCCCGGCTCGGGCCGGGTGCCTCGGGCCGGACCCGGGCGCAGCTGGCGGGCAGCGTGCGGCGGGCGGTGCTGGCGATCGCGCCGCAGGACGCGCAGGAGCGGCACGAGCGGTCGGTGGCCGATCGTCGGGTCGAGTTCTTCCCGTTGTCCGAGGGCATGGCCGGGATGACCTGGACCGGCTCCGCGGAGCGGGTCGAGGCGTTCCGGGTCTGGCTCGACGGGCTGGCCCGGCAGGCCAAGGGTCCCGCCGGCACGGATGAGCGGACGATGGACCAGGTCCGGGCCGACGTGCTCGGTGATCTGGCCGAGCACGCCCTGACGGTCTCCGACCTGCCGGTGCGGCACGGCCGCCGCCCGCAGGTCCAGGTAGTGGTCGGGCTCGGGACGCTGCTCGGGCTGGACGAGGCGCCAGGGGAGCTGGCCGGCTACGGCCCTATCACCGCCGGCACCGCTCGCCGGATCGCTGCTGACGCGACCTGGCGGCGGCTGACCGTCGACCCGCGGACCGGCCGCTTCGACGAGCTGTCGGTCGACTCCTACGAACCACCGCAGGACATGGCCGACCATGTCGCCGCCCGTGACGTGACCTGCCGGTCGCCCGGCTGCCGGCAACCGGCCCACCGGTGCGACCTTGACCACCGCGTCCCGCACCCACGCGGACCGACCGACGCCGCGAACCTGCAGCTGCTCTGCCGGTCCCATCACACCGTCAAGACCCACACCGCGACCGCCGTCGAGATCGACGGGACGGACGGGCTGCGGTTCACCCTGCCCTCGGGACGCTCGTACGTCCGACCTGACGACCGGGCGCTCGCGGACCCCGTCGACACTCCGCCGTTCTGAACGGTGCACTCGACGGTGGCCTCAGTCGCCGTCAGCGGCGACAACGCGACCGCGGAGGCGGTCGAACGCCTTGGGGGATGCCAGCGTCGCGAGCTGGTCAGCGATCGTCCGGGCGCAGTCCTCGGGGGTGACGTGCGTGGTGTCGACCGCGATGTCGTGCTCCGCGTGACCGTGGACCCCGCCCTGGGACCGGGCGAGTCCGGTGGGTCGGTCGCCACGCGCCCGCTCCCGCCGCTCCAGCTCCTCCTGCGCGCACCACAGGTCGACGAGCGTCACGTCGTACCCGTCCAGGACCTCGAGGAGGTCGGCCAGACGCCAGGGCTCGCTGAGCGGGTAGTCCATGATGACGTCGTTGCCCACCGACGCGAGCGCTGCCACGGCCCGGTGGTAGCCGAGGCGGGTCCGCCGCAGCATCTCGGCCACCTCGGCGGCGTCGAGCGCGCGGTGGTGCACCGTCGAACGCATCGCTCCCACCGCGTCGACGGGAACGAGGAACCACGGGTCGGGGAGCAGCGGCAGCAGGGCGCGCCCGATGCTGCTCTTGCCGGAGCTCGATGCACCGTTCAGCAGGATGATCCGGCCCTGTCGCAGGTGCACCACGCGGCGACTGTAGCGATGCGCAGACCAGCTGCTCGCCTCCTAGGGTGGTCGTCGTGACCAGGCCGCAGGACGTCGTGCGCGCCGGCTACGACGCCATCGGCGGGCGCTACCACGCGTGGTCTCACGCGAGCCCCACCCGGCTGCGCATGGTGGACGTGGTGCTGGGCCGGCTTGCACCCGGCAGTGTCGTGGTCGACCTCGGGTGCGGTGCGGGCGACCCGGCGACCCGGCTGCTCGCGGAGGCCGGCCACCTGGTTCTCGGCGTCGACCTGTCGCGTGGTCAGCTGGAGATCGCCCGCCGGCTCGCGCCGCAGGCATCGCTGGTGCAGGCCGACGTCACGTCGTTCGCCCTCGCGCCGGCGTCGGTCGATGCGGTGGTGTCCCTCTATGCGCTCGGTCACCTGCCGTCGGCGACGCACGCCCCGCTCTACGCGGCCGTTGCCACGTGGCTGCGGCCTGGCGGCCTGCTGCTCACCAGCGCACCGCTCGGTGCGGGCGACGGCGGCGACGACGACTGGCTCGGCGTCCCGATGTTCTTCGGCGGCATCGGCGTCGAGGCGACCCTCGCCGCGATCGAGGACGCACGCCTGCGGATCGACTCGGCCGAGGTGGTCGTGGACGACGAGGGCGTCGAGCGGTTCCTGTGGGTCGCGGCGACCCGGCCCGCGCGGGTGATGGCGCCATGACCCGCACGCCGCTGGACCGGGTGCGCGCCTTCTGCCTGGCGCTGCCGGAGGTCACCGAGCGGCTCAGCCACGGCGCCCCGACCTTCTTCGTGGGCACGAAGGTCGTCGTCTCCTACTGGGACGACCACCACGGCGACGGGATGCGGTCGCTGTGGTGCGCGGCCCCGCCGGGTGCGCAGGAGGAGATGGTCCGGGAGGACCCGGAACGCTTCTTCCGCCCGCCCTACGTCGGGCACCGCGGCTGGCTGGGGGTGCGCCTCGAGGGCCGGCCGGACTGGGCCGAGGTGGAGGCCGTCTGCATCGAGGCCTACCGCTGCGTCGCGCCGAAGCGGCTCGTGCGTCGGCTCGACGACGGGGAGTAGGTTCCGCGGATGGCCTTCGACGTCACAGCCCAGGCGTACGGCCGGTTCATGGGCCGCTGGTCCGAGCCGCTCGCCGGCTCGCTCGCGGACCTCGCCGGTGTCCGGTCCGGTCACGCCGTGCTCGACGTGGGCTGCGGCCCCGGCGCCCTCACGGCCGAGCTCGTAGCCCGCCTGGGCCCGGAGGCGGTCTGCGCCGTCGAGCCGTCCGCGCCCTTCGTCGACGCCGTGCGCGCGCGGCTTCCGGGGGTCGACGTCCGCCGCGCGGCCGCGGAGGACCTGCCCTTCCCGGACGGCGCGTTCGACGTCGCCCTTGCCCAGCTCGTCGTGCACTTCATGGCCGACCCGGTGGCCGGCCTGCGCGAGATGGCCCGCGTCACCCGTCCGGGCGGGGTCGTCGCCGCGTGCGTGTGGGACGACGCGGGCGGGCGCTCGCCGCTGTCGACGTACTGGCGGGCGGCCCGCGAGCTGGACCCGGCCACTCCCGGCGAGGCGTGGCTCCCCGGCACCCGGCAGGGGCACCTCGCCGAGCTGGCGCGGGCGGCCGGTCTCGGCGACGTCGAGGAGTCGGAGCTGGCCGTGGGGGTGCGGTTCCCCTCGGTCGAGGACTGGTGGGAGCCGTACACGTTCGGGGTCGGCCCCGCCGGGGACCACGTCGCCGGGCTGGACGACGCCGGCCGCCGGGCACTCCGCGACCGGTGCGAGGCACTCCTCCCGCCGGCGCCGTTCGAGCTGGCCGCGGTGGCCTGGGCGGTGCGCGCTCGGGTCCCCTCGGAGCGCTAGTCCACCGCTGGCGCCGCCTGCCCCTCCCGCTGCCCGAGGGTCACGCCCACGCTGGCCAGGCTGACGAGCACCAGGGCCACGAGCTCGCGCGGCCCGAGCCGCTGCCCGAGCACGACCAGGCCCGCGACAGCCGCGGCGCCCGGCTCCAGGCTCATCAGCACCCCGAACACCCGCGTCGGCAGCCGGCGCAGTGCGGTGAGCTCCAGCGCGTACGGCACCACCGACGAGAGCAGTGCCACGGCGGCGCCGACGAGGAGAGCCCAGCCGTCGGCCACCGCGTGCGCGGCTCCGGCGGCGCCGAACGGCAGGGCGATCAGCGTGGACACGCACAGGGCCACCGCCAGCCCGCTGACGCCGGGCAGCACCTTGCCCACCCGGGCGCTGGCCAGGATGTAGGCGCCCCAGAACAACCCCGCGAGCAGGGCCAGAGCCAACCCTGCGAGCGGGGTGGATCCGGTGTCCCGCAGGCCCAGCAGCACGACACCGGCGCCGGCGAGCGCGACCCACAGCAGCTCGGCCAGCCGGCGGGTCTGCGCGAGCGCGACAAGCAACGGGCCGAGGAACTCCACGGTCACCGCGACCCCGAGCGGCACGTCGCGGATGGCCAGGTAGAACACCAGGTTCATCGCACCCATCGACACGCCGAGCAGGACGGCCGCGGTCCACTGCGCCCGGCTCCACCGACGGACCGCCGGCCGCGTGAGGGCCATGAGCAGCAGCGCCGCGATCGCGAGCCGCAGCAGCGTGACGCCGGCCGGACCGGTGACGTCGAAGATCGTTCGTGCGACGGCGCTGCCGGTCTGCACCGACGCCACAGCCACCAGGACCAGTGCCGGAGCGGGGACGCGGTCTCCCACCGATGTCGCAGGGCTGGACACGCCGCGACCCTACGGTGCCGCTGCGGATAGGTTGCGGCAGGTCCGAAGGCCAACGACGGAGGAGGTGCCCGCCATGGCCGTGCGCGCGATCCGCGGCGCCACCCAGCTCGACGCAGACGACCGAGAGCACCTGCTCGCCTCGGTCGACGAGCTGATCCGGGCTCTGCTGCAGGAGAACGACCTCGACCACGACGACCTCGTCTCGATGCTGTTCACCGCCACGCCGGACCTGCACAGCGAGTTCCCCGCGCTGGCAGCCCGTCAGCTCGGCATCGGCGACGTGCCACTGCTGTGCGCCCAGGAGATCGACGTCGCCGGCGCCATGCCCCGGGTGATCCGGGTGATGGTGCACGCCGAGACTGACCGGTCGAAGGCTGACGTCCGGCACGTCTACCTGCGCGGTGCGGTCGCCCTGCGGCGCGACCTCGCGCAGTGAGCCCCACCGGCAGCGGGGTGGCCCGGCCGGAGCTGGCGACCTGCCTGGTGGTCGGGTCCGGCCTGATCGGCACCTCGGTGGCCCTCGCCCTCCGGCGGCACGGCGTGCACGTCCACCTGACCGACCGGGACCCGCAGGCGGCGCGGCAGGCGGCCGAGCTCGGTGCCGGGACCGTCGACCCACCCACCGCGCAGGTCGACCTCGCGGTCGTGGCGGTGAGCCCGTCGGCCACCGGGGAGGTCGTGAGCGGGCTGCTCGCCGGGAACGTGGCAGCCACGGTCGTCGACACCTGCGGGGTCAAGGAGCGCGTGCTACGCGAGGTGTCGGCCACCGTCGGGCCGGCACCGCACTTCGTCGGGACCCACCCGATGGCCGGCCGGGAGCGGTCCGGGCCGATGGCGGCGCGAGCGGACCTGTTCGAGGGCCGGCCCTGGGCCGTCTCGCCGCGGGGCGCCGACGAGCGGAGCCTGGCCCGGGTAGCTCTGCTGATCGACCTGTGCGGTGCGTTGCAGGTCGACATGGACCCGGCGGACCACGACGCAGCGGTGGCGCTGGTCTCGCACGTGCCCCAGCTCGCAGCCACCCTGGTCGCGGCCCGGCTCGCGGAGGGGGACGACGCCGCACTTGCCCTCACCGGCCAGGGCCTGCGCGACGTGACCCGGGTGGCGGCCTCCGACCCTGACCTCTGGGTGGACGTGCTGGTGGCCAACGCCGAGCCGGTGGCGCGGGTGCTCGCCGAGCTGCGCCAGGACGTCGACGCCGTCGTGCACGCGCTGCACGAGGTCGGGGAGGACGTCGAGTGGGCGCGGACCTCCCTGCGCGAGGTCCTGGTCCGCGGCAACGCCGGCCGGGCCAGGCTGCCCGGCAAGCACGGTGGGCGTCCCACGCCGTACGCCGTGGTGCCCGTCGTGCTGCCGGACCGGCCGGGGGAGCTCGGCCGGCTGTTCGCCGACGTGGGCGGCGCGGGGGTCAACATCGAGGACATCCGGATCGAGCACTCGCCCGGGCAGCCGGTCGGGCTGGTGGAGCTGGCGGTGTCTCCGGGTGCCGAGGGCGGGCTGGTGGTGGCGCTGCAGCGGCTCGGCTGGGTCGTCCAGGCCGACTCCCCGTAGACTCCGCAGGTTCACTGTGCCCGTCCCCGCCCCCTCCCCGCCCTCTCCCCACCCCGTCTCCGAGGTCCCCGCATGCCCGCCGTCCCGCTCGTCGTCGCCGTCGACGGCCCGTCCGGCTCGGGCAAGTCCAGCGTCTGCCGCGAGGTCGCCCGGCGACTCGAGCTGCGCTACCTCGACACCGGCGCCATGTACCGGGCACTCACCTGGTGGATGCTGGAGCAGGGCGCCGACCTCGACGACACCGACCTGGTGGCACGGGGCGCGCGCGAGCTCCCCCTGGCGATCGGCAGCAGTCCTGACAGCAGCCTGCTGACCGTCGCCGGCACCGACGTCAGCGCGGCCGTGCGCGAGCCGCGCATCTCGGCGGCCGTGAGCAAGGTGGCGACCAACCTCGGTGTCCGTGCCGAGCTGGTCCGCCGGCAGCAGGAGATCGCCGGGGCAGGCGAGGGCCGCGGGATCGTGGTCGAGGGCCGCGACATCACCACTGTCGTCGCACCCGACGCCGCCGTCCGGGTCCTGCTCACGGCCTCGGAGCAAGCCCGGCTCGCGCGCCGCGCGCTGGAGGTGCACGGCACCGACGACGACCACGCGATCGCGGCGACCCGCGACCACGTCGTGCGCCGGGACGCACAGGACTCCACCGTGGCGGACTTCCTGGAGGCCGCTGACGGGGTCGTGGTGATCGACTCCTCGGACCTGTCCTTCGAGGAGACGGTCCAGGCCGTCGTCGACCTGGTCCTGGTCGTGGCCCGTGGCTGACGACGGCATCGACGGCACCGACGGCATCGACGGCATCGACGAGGTGAGCGGCCCGGTCCCGGTGCTCGCCGTCGTCGGTCGTCCCAACGTCGGGAAGTCCACCCTGGTGAACCGGATCCTCGGCCGCCGCGAGGCCGTCGTCGAGGACGTGCCCGGCGTCACCCGGGACCGGGTGCCCTACGACGCGACGTGGAACGGCCGCCGGTTCACCGTCGTCGACACCGGCGGCTGGGAGCAGGACGCCCGCGGCCTGGCCGCGCAGGTCGCCGCCCAGGCCGAGGTCGCCATCGCCGCCGCCGACGCGGTGCTGTTCGTCGTGGACGCCACCGTGGGGGCGACCGACACCGACGAGGGTGTGGTCCGCGTCCTGCGGCGGGCCGGCAAGCCGGTCGTGCTCGTCGCCAACAAGGTCGACGACGCCAAGGCGGAGGCCGACGCCACGGCGTTGTGGTCGCTGGGGCTCGGTGAGCCCTATGCCGTGTCCGCGCTGCACGGCCGGGGGAGCGGTGACCTGCTGGACGCCGTGCTCGCGGCCCTGCCCGAGACCCCGGCCGAGGTGTTCGACCCCGAGGCAGGCCCGCGCCGGGTGGCGCTGCTCGGCCGGCCGAACGTCGGCAAGTCCTCACTGCTGAACAAGCTGGCCGGCACCGAGCGGGTCGTCGTCGACGCCGTGGCAGGGACGACCCGTGACCCGGTCGACGAGCTCGTGGAGCTCGGCGGCCGCGAGTGGATGTTCGTCGACACCGCCGGGATCCGGCGCCGGGCGCGACAGTCCAGCGGCACCGACTACTACGCGACCCTGCGCACCCAGTCGGCACTGGACCGCGCCGAGGTCGCGGTCGTGCTGGTGGACGCCAGCGAGACGCTGTCCGAGCAGGACACCCGGATCATCTCGATGGTGGTGGAGGCAGGTCGCGCGCTCGTCATCGCCTACAACAAGTGGGACCTGCTCGACGACGAACGGCGGTTCTACCTGGAGCGGGAGATCGAACGCGACCTCGTGCAGGTGCCATGGGCACCCCGGGTCAACATCTCCGCCCGCACCGGGCGGCACACCGACAAGCTGGTGCCTGCACTCGACACCGCACTGGCGTCGTGGGAGCACCGGGTGCCGACCGGCAGGCTCAACGCGTTCCTCGGCGAGCTCGTCGCCGCCCACCCGCACCCCGTCCGCGGCGGGAAGCAGCCCAGGATCCTCTTCGCCACCCAGGCCGACGTCCGGCCACCGCGGTTCGTGCTGTTCACCTCGGGCTTCCTCGAGGCCGGCTACCGCCGTTTCGTCGAGCGCAGGCTGCGCGAGGAGTTCGGCTTCGAGGGCACACCGATCGAGGTCAGCGTGAAGATGCGGGAGAAGCGCGGCCGCTGAGCGCGCTCAGCGCTTGCCGACGAGGACCACGGACACCCGGCCGTCGACAAGGGTGCTGAAGCCCTCCTGCACGCGGACCCCGCCGAGGAACCGTGACACCTGCCGCGCCTGCCGGCGCTGCTGGGGATCCAGCCAGTAGACCGTGGTGGTGCTGACGTTGCCACGGAAGTCGTCGACCCGGCCGATCTTCCAGCCGGCCTTCTTCAGCCGCTTCGCGACGTCGTCCGCCATGCCGCTGGGCGCGGACTGGTTGAGGACGTCGACCTTGACCGGACCGGCGGCCCCGCTCGACGGAGCCTCGGTCGTCGGCGGTGCGGCCTGTGACTGCTCGGGAGTGGACTTCTCCGGGGTGGACTTCTCCGGGGTCGTCGCCTTCCCGGCCGGTGGGGTTGTCGCGGCGTCGCTCGTGGGGGACGAGCCCGGTGCCACAGCCGTGACGTCGCCGCTGCGGTCCGGGCCGACCAGCGCGACGACGACGACGATGGCGGTGGCGATGCCGATCACGGCGGCCAGCTGCACCAGGAACAGCCGCGCCAGCTCGGCGATCGGGCCGCGCTGCGGGCGGTGGCGGGGGTCGGGCTGCGGATCGCTCACGCGGCCAATCCCATCACGCCGGGCGGACGGGCGTGAGAGGGCGCCGTAGGGTGCCGGTGTGACCAGCGACGTCACCCCCGCACCCGGCGCCGTCCCGGCCTCGCCGGCCGAGCTCGCCGGCCGCCTCGACGCGGTCGGCTACCTCACCGACGAGGGCCTCGCGACGGCCGCCTACCTCGCGCTGCGGATGCACCGTCCGCTCTTCTGCGAGGGTGACGCCGGCGTCGGCAAGACCGCGTTGGCCGCGGCGCTTGCCGAGGTCCTGGGCACGGACCTGATCCGGCTGCAGTGCTACGAGGGGCTGGACGCGGCGCAGGCGCTCTACGACTGGGACTTCCCCCGGCAGCTGCTCCACCTTCGCGCGGCCGAGGCAGCCGGGGTCCACGACGCCGAGCGGCTCGAGGCCGAGCTCTACGACAGGCGGTTCCTCATCGCGCGGCCCCTGCTGCAGGCGCTGGAGGCCAGCAGCCCAGGGCGACCCGCGGTGCTGCTCGTGGACGAGGTCGACCGGGCCGACGACGAGTTCGAGGCGTTCCTGCTCGAGGTGCTCAGCGAGTTCACCATCTCGGTCCCCGAGCTGGGCACGATCCGTGCCGCCGCGCCGCCGGTCGTCGTCGTCACCTCCAACCGCACCCGCGAGGTCCACGACGCCCTCAAGCGCCGCTGCCTCTACCACTGGCTCGAGCACCCCGACCTCGAGCGGGAGGTGGCGATCATCCGGCGACGGCTCCCGCAGGCCACCGCCGCCCTCGCCGGCGCGGTGGCGCGCGTCGCCCGCGCGGCCCGGGACGAGCGGGACCTGCTCAAGCCCCCGGGCGTCGCCGAGTCCCTCGACTGGACCGAGGCGCTGATCGCGCTCGGCGTCACCGACCTCGACGACGCAGGCCTGGACCGGGCGTGCGCCAGCCTCGGCGCGTTCCTCAAGTACCGCGAGGACCAGGAGCGCGTCGCAGACCGGATCGCCGAGTGGGCGGCGACCGGCTGAGGCCCCGAAGGACCGGTCAGCCCAGCCCGGCGAAGAACTCCTGCACGTCGGTCGGCACCGCGTCCATGAACGCCCAGCGTTCGCTGATCCTGCCGTCCTCGACGTGGACCACCTCGACGGCCCGGTAGCTGATGTCCTCGCCGCTCGGCTTGCGCATGTGCGCCGTGATCAGGGCGACGACGTGGTCGTCGCTGGCCAGCATCTCGTGGACGTCGACGTCGGCGGCCAGGTCGCCGGTCATCGTGAACCGCGCCGCCACGGCGTCGCGCCCTTCGATGGGCTCCGCCGCTCCGGCCTCGTGCCACCGGACGTCCGGGGCCATCAGTTTCATGGCAGCCTCGGCGTCCTGCTTGAGGAACGCCTCGTAGGCCTGCTGGTAGATCTCTGCGTTGCGGTGCGCCATGGTCGACTCCTTCTACCGCGGGGCTTCACCGAACGCCCGCCTCGGGCGGCTGTCAAGGGACGTAGGTTGGCGGCGTGACGGCGAGCCCGATCGGCGACGACGCGACGCCCGTTCTGGTCGGGTTCGCCCGGACCTTGCGGGCCGCCGGCGTCGAGGCGTCGCCCGACCGGGTGCACCTCACGGTCCAGGCGACCGCCTGGCTGGACCCGTCCCGGCGGGACGACGTCTACTGGGCGGGCCGGCTCACCCTGTGCGCCGGGCCGGACGACATCGACCGCTACGACAGGGCATTCGCGGCCTACTTCGCCGGGGAGACGGCACCCCCGCTGCGCCGGGTGGCACCCGTGCAGGTGGTGCGACCGGTCGCGGTGCCGGGCAGCGAGCGCTCGGCGGGGGAGGAGCGGCCCGGCGCCGAGCTGCCCGCGTCGACCGCCAGTGAGCTCGAGGTGCTGCGGCACCGGGACCTCGTGGGGCTGACACCGGCCGAGCGTGAGGTGGTCCGCACGCTCATCGCCGCGATCGACCCGCTCGGGCCGGCTCGGCTGTCCCGTCGCCACCGGCCGGCGCACCGGGGCGCCGTGGACGCGCACCGGACGGTCCGTGAGCTGCTGCGCCGCGGCGGTGAGCCGGCCCGGCTGGAGCGGAAGGTCCGGCGGGTCCGTCCGAGGCGGCTGGTAGTCCTGGTGGACGTGAGCGGTTCCATGCAGCCCTACGCCGACCCGTTCCTCCGGTTCGCCCACGCCGCTGCCCGGCGCCGGCCGGGGACCGAGGTCTTCACGGTGGGGACCCGGTTGACCCGGGTGACCCGGGAGATGCGTGGACGCGATCCCTCGGCGGCACTCATGGCGGTGTCCGGCGCGGTGCCGGACTGGAGCGGCGGAACCCGTCTCGGGGAGCTGCTCAAGGCCTTCCTGGACCGGTGGGGACAGCGCGGGCTGGCCCGCGGTGCGGTCGTCGTCGTGGCCTCGGACGGCTGGGAACGTGGTGACGCCGAGCTTCTCGGCGAGCAGATGCGGCGGCTCGGCCGGCTCGCGTACCGCGTGGTGTGGGCCAACCCGCACCGAGGCAAGCCGGGGTACTCGCCGATGACCGGTGGCATGCTGGCCGCGCTGCCCTACGTCGACGACTTCGTCGACGGGCACTCGTTCGACGCGCTGGAGCGGCTCGCTGCGCTGCTCGCGTCCGGCACCGGGAGGACCGGCCGTGCATGACGTGGTCGACGAGGTCGCGCGGCTGCACGCGTCGGGTGGCCGGTTCGCGCTGGCCACTGTCGTCGGCACCTGGCGCAGCGCCCCGCGGCAGCCCGGAGCGGCCATGGTCGTCGCGCCGGACGGGGAGCCGGTCGGCAGCGTGAGCGGCGGCTGCGTGGAGGGAGCTGTCTACGAGCTCGCACAGGAGGTGATGGCGGGCGGTGCGGCGGTCCTGCAGCGCTACGGCGTCAGCGACGACGACGCGTTCGCCGTGGGCCTGACCTGCGGCGGGATCATCGACGTGTTCGTCGAGCCTGTCGATGCGCGGACGTTCCCGGAGCTGCCGCAGGTGGTCGCCTCGGTGCGAGCGCACGAGGCGGTCGCGGTGGCCACCGTCGTGGACGGGCCTGGCGAGGTCGGGGCACATCTCGCGGTCTGGCCGGACCGGGCTGCCGGCGGACTGGGGACCACCCGGCTCGACGCTGCGGTCACCGACGACGTCCGCGGCATGCTTGACCACGGCGCCACCGGGCTGCTGCACATCGGCCCCGACGGCGAGCGCCGTCAGGACGAGCTCAGCGTCTTCGTCCAGTCGTTCTCGCCACCGCCGCGGATGCTGGTGTTCGGCGCCATCGACTTCGCCGCCGCGGTCGCGCGGGTAGGCAAGTTCCTCGGCTTCCGGGTCACCGTCTGCGACGCCCGCGGCACCTTCGCCACCCGCAAGCGCTTCCCGGACGCGGACGAGGTTGTCGTCGAGTGGCCGCACCGCTACCTCGCGGCGCAGCCGGTCGACTCCCGCACCGTGATCTGCGTGCTCACCCACGACCCGAAGTTCGACGTGCCGCTGCTCGAGGTGGCTCTGCGCACCGACGCCGCCTACATCGGCGCGATGGGCAGCCGCCGCACCCACGACGACAGGCTGGCGCGGCTGCGTGACGAGGGCGTCCCCGAGGACGCGCTGGCCCGGCTGGCGTCGCCGATCGGCCTGGACATCGGGGCCAGGACGCCGGAGGAGACGGCGGTCTCGATCGCGGCCGAGATCGTGGCCCACCGGTGGGGCGGCACCGGCGCCCGGCTGGGCGGCACCGAGGGGCCCATCCACCGATGAGCGGCGTGGCGGGGCTGGTCCTCGCCGCGGGGGAGAGCCGTCGCCTGGGCCGGCCGAAGGCGCTGGTCGAGCTCGATGGCGAGACCCTTCTGGACCGGGCCGTCCGGGTCCTGCGAGAGGGCGGCGCGTCCGGCGTCGTCGTGGTGGCCGGCGCCCAGGACCTGGCGGCACACGACGCGGTGGTGGTCGAGAAC
Organism: uncultured Actinomycetota bacterium; assembly: GCA_963726615.1. Lineage (GTDB taxonomy): Bacteria > Actinomycetota > Actinomycetes > JACCUZ01 > JACCUZ01 > CAWDZK01. The sequence continues at coordinate 119,768 of CAVSCX010000011.1, forward strand.
CCGGACTGGGCCACCGGCATGGGCTCATCGCTGCGAGTCGGGCTCGCGGCCCTCGCGGACCATCTGCCCGGGTTCGACGCCGCGGTCCTCATGGTCGTGGACACCCCCGGCATCGGCCCGGAGGTCGTCCGGCGCCTCGGGGCGGCCTACCGCGCGCGCTCGACGGTGGCTGTGGCGACGTACGACGGGCAGCCGCGAAACCCGGTCCTGCTGGGCCGGGAGCACTGGGCCGAGGCGAGCCGGCTGGCGGTCGGCGACGTGGGTGCCCGCGCGTTCCTGTCCGCGCACCCCGAGCTGGTCACCCGGGTGGAGTGCGCGGACGTCGGGGACCCCGCCGACGTCGACACCCCCGAGGACCTCGACCGGCTGCGCTCGCGCGGCTGACGATCCGGCCCGCTACTGCACGCAGAACTCGTTGCCCTCGGGGTCGGCCATCGTGGTGTGGAACGCACCTGGCTCGGCCACCTTGTAGAGCTCCCGCGCACCGAGTGCCTCGAGCCGCTCCACCTCGGCGTCGATCCGCTCCTTGCCGACGTTGATGTCAGGGTGCATCCGGTTCTTCACCGTCTTGCCCTCGGGCACGGCGAGGAAGAGCATCCGCGCCAGGCCGCCGAGCTCGCGGATCGCGTCGTGCTCCGGATGCCGGATCGCCTCGACGGTGCGCCAGGTGAGCTGACCGTCGACCTCGATCACGTCGTCGTCGGTGGCCAGCCCCTGCTCGAGGATGCTGCGCACGAACGGCTCGTTCCGCTCGACCACCCAGCCGAGCGCAGCCGACCAGAACTTGCCCTGGGCGTGCGGGTCGGCGCAGTCGGTCGACAGCTGGATGTTGATCACGTGGGTCATGTGTCGATCCTGCCCGCTGCCGCCGACGGTCTCACCCGTGGTGCGCCACGAACTGAGGCTCGGTCAGCCGGCCCGGTCGCAGCCGCGGCACCAGCGTCAGCTGGACCATCGACACGACCAGCAGCGCCGCGAACGGGACCGTGAAGCCGCCGGTGGCGTCGTGCACGGCCCCGAAGAGGAACGGACCCAGCGAGGCGGTGGAGTACGAGACCAGGAAGACCAGCGCGGACAGGCGCGCCGAGGCCGCAGGTGTGGGCGCGTAGTCCACCAGCTTGACCAGTCCGAGCGCGAAGCCGCCACCCTGGCCGAGGGCCAGCAGCAGGATCCATCCGACCGGTGCGGCCTCGGGCGCCAGGGCGATGCCGGCCAGCCCGGCGATGGTGCAGATGACCGCCGCCGCGATCAGCGGCCTGCGGTCGCGCACCCGGTCCGCGAGGGCGGGCCCGGCCACCCCGGTGACGAGCTGGGCGATGCTCCACAGCGAGAGCAGCAGTCCGGCGTCCCGCGCCGACCAGCCGTGCGACTCGTAGGCCGGTGAGATCCAGGCGATCTGGGAGTAGAAGCCGAGCGACTGCAGGGCGAGGTAGGCGGCGAGCAGCCAGGTGGTGCGGCTGCGGTAGGGAAGCGGCTTCCTGGTCTCCAGCGGGTCCGCGTCACCGCGGTCGTTCACCCTCCGCACGACGGGTACCCACGCCGCCAGCCCGACGGCGGCGAGCAGGGCCCAGCCGGCCAGCGACGCCTGCCACGACCCGAGCGCGTCGGCGACCGGAACGGCGAGAGCCGAGGCCGTCGCGGCGCCGACCATCATCGCGAGGAGGTAGACACCGGTCATGGCGCCGGAGCGGGCCCCGAAGAACTCCTTGACGATGCCCGGCAGCACGGTGCCCGCCAGAGCGATGCCGATGCCCACCAGCACGGTGCTGAGGACCAGGACCGGCAGCACCTCGCCCGCGAGCCGGGCCGCCTGACCGACCATGAGCAGCACGAGGGCCCACCCGACCGTGGCCTCCCGCCCGATCCGCCGGGCCAGGACCTGCGAGACCGGCGCGAACAGCCCCATGCACAGGACCGGGAGGGTCGTGAGCAGACCGGCGGTGGCCCCGGAGAGCCCGAGGTCGGACTGGATGGTGCGGACGAGCGGCGGCAGCGCGGCCAGGGCGGCGCGCAGGTTCAGCGCGACCAGGAAGATGGTGGCGGCCAGCAGCAGCGGCGACACCGGGGCGCGGCGGTCGCGAGGGGCGGCAGTGACCATGGTGCGGCAAGTCTCGCAGCCGTCCGGCGCGCGCCCGCCGGCCGCGCGACCGCGCCGTCTACGGTGGGGGGCATGCAGGTCGCCACACGTACCGAGGTCGGACACGTCCGGTCCCGCAACGAGGACGCGCTGCTCGTGGCAGCCGACGAAGGGCTCCTCGTCGTGTGCGACGGTCTGGGCGGGCACCCCTGCGGCGACCTCGCCAGCGCCACTGCCGTCGAGCACCTGCGCGGCCGTGTCGCGGAGGCGGCGTCCGCGCCGGAGGCGCTGGTGGCGTCGCTGCACGCGGCCCACGACGCTGTCGTCGCGGTGGCCAGGGAAGACCCGGATCGCACCGGCATGGCGACCACGGTGGTCGCCGCACTGGTGCGCGACGGCAACGCGGTGGTGGCCCACGTCGGCGACAGCAGGGCCTACCTGCTCGCGCCCGACGGGCTGTTGACGCAGGTGACCGAGGACCACGGGGTGGGCGGCTACATCACCCAGGCGCTCGGCCTCGACCGCGGCGTCGAGCCCTCCGTCGTCGGCCTGGACACACCGCCCGGGTGCCGCCTGCTGCTGTGCTCCGACGGCCTGACCAACATGGTCGACCCCGAGGCGATCGCCACGCTGCTCGGCTCCGGCGACGCCCAGAAGGCCTGCGACGCACTGGTCGAGGAGGCGCTCGACCGCGGGGGCGTCGACAACGTCACGGTGATCGTGGCAGTCCTCTAGGGCTAGGCTTCGGGGCCGAGCGGTGGGGCGAGGTCCGCGAGAGCGGCCACAGCGGCCGGGAAGATCTCGGCCGGCGGGTTGACCAGTCCGGCGCCCACCTGACCGGTGCCGGCGACCTTGCCGGCCATGCCGGTGTTGATGTGCGGCAGGATCCCGGTCCGGGTCACCAGCGCGGCGTCGATGCCGGTCGGTGTGCCCCGGAAGCCGAGGACCGGCACCTGGTAGGTCGGGTTCTCGGCCAGCGTGATCTCGTACATCAGCCTGGTGGCCGCGATCGCGTCCGCGACCTCGCCGCCGACGAAACGGACGATCGCCGGCGCCGCCGCCATCGCGAAGCCGCCGATGCCTGCGGTCTCGGTGATGGCCGAGTCGCCGATGTCGGGGTTGGCATCCTCCGGCCCGAACGAGCCGAGGAACAGGCCCTCGGGGGTGTCGGCCGGGCCGGTGAACCACCGGTCGCCGGTGCCGGACACCTGGATGCCGAAGTCGGTGCCGTTACGTGCCATCGCCACCACCAGCGAGGAGCCGGGCACGTCCCGGGCGGCGTCGGTGGCCAGCTTGCAGGCCGGCATGCCGAGGTTGAGGAAGAAGTGGTCGTTGCCGGCGATGAAGCGCACCGCCTCGGCCAGCTCGGCCGTCGGGGCACCGGCCCCGATCAGCTCCGGGAGCAGCTCGCGCAGGAACATCAGTGTCCCCGCCCGGTTGCGGTTGTGCCCCTCGTCCCCCATCTGCAGCATCTGCGCCGCGATCGCCTTCACGTCCAGCGGACCGGCCGCGGTCCGGGAGCGGACGGCGGTCTGCAGCAGCGGGCCCAGCACCTCGGACATCCAGCGGAGCCGTTCGATCACGTCGGGGCCGTAGGCGCCGTAGCGCAGGACCTTGCCGAGCCCCTCGTTGAGCGAGCACCACGCGGTCCCGCCGTGCACCGGGTCACGCAGCTCGAACATCCACATGGACGGGCTGACCACGCCGGCCATCGGCCCGACGGTCCGGTGGTGGTGACATGGGTCCAGGGAGACTCCCGACCCCGTGGCCAGGAGCGCCTCGGCCGCTTCCGCCGTGTCCGCCAGGCCCTCGAGCAGCACCGCCCCGATGAGCGCTCCGCGCATCGGGCCGGACGCCCGGTCCCAGTCGATCGGCGGCCCGGCGTGCAGGAACTCACCGGCTGCCAGCCCCAGTGCCTCGGCGGCCGGCCGGACGTCGACGAGCTCGGCCCCGGCCGTGGCCATCCGGTCGACCGCACGAGCGTTCGCCTCGGCCCGCCGGGGGTCGGCCACCACCCGGGCCAGCTGCTCCTCCGTGCCCGGGTCGCCGAGCGGCGGGCGCCACTCCACCTGGGTGACCGGGACGGCCTGCGCGGTGAGCGCGTCGGAGAACATCTGCGCGCCCACCGCCACGACCCGCGGCGCCTCGTCGAGCAGTGCAGTCATGCGGCGCCTCCGGAGACCAGCGCGACCGCGTGCCGGGCAGCCGCGGCGTTGGACAGGAAGACGGCGGCCCCAGCCCCGTGCAGCTGCTCCGCCTGGCGGCGCGGGTCCTGCGAGGTCGTCGGCCGACGCGCACAACGACACGACCACCGCGAGCTCTCGGCCTTCGTCAGCCGCTGCCACGCGGGCAGCGGCCAGGGCCGGCGCGAGCTCCGAGGCCGGGTCGGGGTGTGCGCCGTGCCCGAGAACGACGTCGAGCAGGAGCACCGAGCAGGTGGGGTCGGCGGCCTCGACCGCGATCCGGTCGACCCGCGAGCGCTGGTCGATCATCGGGTGCGCCCGGCCCCGGGTCAGGGCGTCGTCACCGAGGTCGAGCATCGTGTGGCCGGCCGAGCCCAGGTCCGGGCCGAGCGCCCACTCGGGGCGCAGGGGGATGTTGGACCGCACCTCGCCGAGGGTCGCGGACGCGATGACCATCGCCTCGTCGCAGAGCGTCCCGCCGGCGAACAGGCCACGCAGGCCGCCTCCCGGCGGGGGCGCCGCCTGCTCGTCCCAGGACCACGGCTCGGCCCACTCCACGCCCACGGCCTCCACCGCCCGCCGGGCGACCGTGGTGAGGTCGTCCTGGCCCTCGCCGAGCAACGCGAGCAGCACCGGCGTGGCCAGCGACTCCGCGTACGCCGTGATCTCCTTCGCGACGCCCGGGTCCGGCGGCTTGGAGACAAGCACCACCAGCTCGGTCGACGGGTCCGCGTCCAGCATGGTCAGCGCGGCGCGCGTCGACCGGCCGGCGACAGCGGCCGAGAGGTCCCGCCCGCCGACGCCCAGGCAGTGGCTCACACCGACCTCTCGGGTGTCGAGCATGCACATCAGCTGCTGGGCACCGGTGCCGCTCGCCGCTACCAGGCCGACCGGGCCGGGACGCACCGCGTTGGCGAACCCGAGCCCCACCCCGGCCACCACGGCGGTCCCGCAGTCCGGCCCCATGACCAGCAGGCCGCGAGCCGCGGCCTCGTCCTTGAGCCGGACCTCGGCCTCGACCGGCACGTTGTCGCTGAAGACGAGCACGGAGACACCGGCGGCGAGCGCGTCCATCGCCTCGGTGAAGGCGTGCGGCCCGGGCACCGACACCAGGGCGAGGGAGGGTGCGTCGGTCCCGCCCGACCGGCGAGCCGCGGAGGCGAACGTCCTGGGCGCGGGCTCGGCGCCGAAGCCGCCACCGCCACCGGAGGCGGACGTGGCCGCGAGCGCCTGCTCCAGCGCTGTCGTGGCCTGTGCGAGTACGTCCTCGTCGCCGGCCCGGATCGCCACCACCAGGTCGTTCGGGCCGGCGCCGGTGGGGGGCACGAAGCCCATGCCGCGCAGCAGGTCGAGGTTGAGCTCGGTCCCCATCGCCACCTGGGCAGCCGTCACGCCGTCGACGGCGGCGACGTCCCGGCTGACCTGCATCAGGCTGACCGAGTCGTGATAGGCGCCGCGGCGCACCTCGACCTGGGTCCGGGTCATGAGCGGCTCCTCACGCTGTCGCCTCCTGCCTCTGCGCCGTGACCGTACGCGCCGCGTGCAGCAGCCCGTGCGCCAGGGCGGCGCCCGACGTGTGCCCGACCGCGACCAGCCGCGCGACGTCGCCATCCAGGTCCGGGCGGTGCCCGGTCAGGGCGTCGGCCACGTGGACGGCGGCGGGGAACGAGTGCCCCTCAGCCGCATGCCGCAGCAACGCGGCGCTCAGGGCCGTCGTCCGGGTCGGCGCGAGGGCGGCGACCCGGGCGGCGACCGGGTCGCGTAGCCGGGGGTGGTGATGAAGGCCCAGCAGCAGCCCGGCCAGCACGTCGTCCCCGGCGGGGGTGAGACCGGGGCCGAGCCCAACCAGGTCCTCGGGAGGGGCCTCGACCGGGACCGGCACCGGGATCCGCGCCGACAGCCCGGCCAGCAGCTCGGCCATCGGGGCGATCCGGGTCGCCGGGTCACCGGTACGGGGCAGCCGGGGCGCCCACCACCGGGTGACGCGCACGCTGACCGGCCCGACCGTCAGCGAACCGGGTCCGACCGTCGCCTCGTCGCCCCGGCGAACCGCCGCGAGTGGTCCGGCCGATCGGTCCAGGCCGAGGCGCACCGCGCAGGGCAGCCCGAGCCCGTCGGCGGTCTCCAGGGCGAGCAGCTCGGCGCCGACCAGGACGTACGCGCAGGTGGGATGCACGCCGACCACCTGGCCCCGCCTGGAGCCCTGGCTCAGCAGCGCGCGCAGCGTCGTGGCGGCGGCGCCGGCGTGTGTGGACACAGGCACGAACGTAACGCGTCGTCCGGGCATGGTGGTCTGGTCACGATTTGTGGGGTTGCGACAAACCGAGCACCGCGATCATGTCGCGACCAATCGTCGTGACCTCCCACCGTTCGCGTGCCGTCTGCGCCAATCTGTGCACCCGGGGCAGAAGTCATCGCGATCAGGAGGTCACCATGGCGTTCAGCTGGAAGGTCGTCTACGACGGCAAGACCCCGCCACCCGGAGAGGTGGTGAAGCCGGACGAGAGACTCTCCTGGGCCCGGACCACGGGCATCGGCGCGCAGCACGTCATCGCCATGTTCGGCGCGACGTTCGTGTTCCCGCTCGTGATGGGCCTCGACCCGAACCTGGCGATCATGATGTCCGGCGTCGCCACGATCCTGTTCCTGCTCATCACCCAGGACCGGGTGCCGAGCTACCTCGGCACCAGCGCCTCCTTCGTCGGCGGCGTGTTCGCGATCCGGGCGGCACAGGACGTCGACTCGATCGTCACCGGCGCGATCCTGGTCGCCGGGCTGGTGCTGGCGGCGGCGGGTCTCTTGATCAGCTTCCTCGGCATCGGGATCATCCACAAGGTGTTCCCGCCGGTTGTCACCGGCGGAGTCGTCATGCTGATCGGCTTCGGCCTCGCGTTCGTCGTCGCGGACGTCTACTGGAACCAGGACCGCTGGGTCGCGATGGCGACGATGTTCGCGCTGTTCCTCATGACGGTGCTGCTGCGCGGCTTCCTGAGCCGGATCGCGATCCTGCTGTCGCTGGTCTTCGGCTACGCGCTGTCCTGGGTGCTGGACAAGACGTCGGGTGACATCACGTCGTTCAACGCCGGTGCCGGCGAAGTGAACACCCACCCGCGCCTCAGCTTCGACGCGGTGAAGTCCGCCGACTGGTTCGGGTTCCCCAACCTCACCTCGCCCGACTTCAAGTTCTCGGCCATCGTGCTCGTGCTCCCGGCCGTGATCGCGCTGATCGCGGAGAACACCGGGCACGTGAAGGCCGTCGGGGCCATGACCAAGACCGACCTCGACCCGATGATCGGGCGGGCGATCTTCGCCGACGGCGTCGGCACCGTGGTCGCGACCTCGGTCGGCGGTTCGCCGACGACGACGTACGCCGAGAACATCGGTGTCATGGCGGCCACCCGGATCTACTCCACCGCCGCCTACTACGTGGCCGGTGTGGTGGCGATCTGCTTCGGTCTGATCCCCAAGTTCGGAGCGCTTGTCGCCGCGACGCCCGGTGGCGTGCTGGGCGGCATCACCGTCGTCCTCTACGGCATGATCGGCCTGCTCGGCGCCAAGATCTGGATCGAGAACCGGGTGGACTTCGCCAACCCCATCAACCTGGTGCCGATCGGTGCGGGCATCATCCTCGCGGTCGGCCCGGTGGCGCACCAGGTCACCACCGACTTCACCCTCGAGGGCATCGCGCTGGGCACGATCGTGCTGCTCGCGGGCTACCACCTGCTCAGGTGGCTGGCTCCCGCGCACATGCGCGACTCGCTGGACACCCCTGCCGGCTACGACGGCGGCACCGGTATGGCGCTCGGCGACGCGGGCCGGCACGAGGCCTCCCTCGGCGAGATCGGCTTCGAGCGCGGCGCCGCCGGCGACGCGCCCGGCACCGATCCCCACCCCGGCGAGCCGGACGACCCCGACGCCCCGAGGCGCCCGAGCTAGCCCGCCCTAGCGACTCGACCACGTGAGGTAGGCGACGCCTGGCCCCCCGGCCTCACGCCGACCTGAGAGGATCGCCAGCGTGAAGCCGTCGCCGTTCGCGTGGTCGGCGCCCGAGTCGCTGGACGAGGCGCTGGCGGTGCTGGCGCGGGTCGGGGGGGACGGGAAGGTGCTCGCCGGCGGCCAGAGCCTGCTGCCGATGCTCAACATGCGGCTTGCCGCGCCGGCGCACCTGGTGGACATCAACAGGCTGACCGAGCTGGCCTACGTCGACTCCACGCCGGAGGCCGTCGTGGTCGGTGCGCTGGCCCGGCACGCGGCCGTCGAGCGGGACGAGGCGGCGTACGCCGTGCAGCCGCTGCTGCGGCGGGCGCTGCGCCAGGTCGCCCACCCCGTCATCCGCAACCGGGGCACGACCGTCGGCAGCATCGCGCACGCCGACCCGAGCGGTGAGATGACCGCGGTCCTCGCACTGACCGGAGGGACGGTCCAGGTGGCGGGCGCTGCCGGCCGCAGGGAGGTCCCGGCGGCGGACTTCTTCGCCGGCCCGCTGGAGTCGACCCTGGCCGAGGGCGAGCTGGCCGTGTCGGTGACCTTCCCGGCGTTCGAGGCGGGCAGCGGCTCGACGTTCGTCGAGGTGGCCCGCCGGCACGGCGACTACGCGATGTGCGGTGTCGGTGCGGTCGTGACAGTCACCGACGGCGTCGTCACCTCGGCCCGGGCCGGGTTCATCTCGGTGTCACCGACGCCGCTCGTGCTCGATCTCACCGACGCCGTCCGCGGGGCAGAGCCGGGGGCGGCCGACTGGGCCGCGGCCGGCGAGCTCGCGGCCGGCCGGACGGACCCCGAGCCGGACATCCATGCCACCGCGGACTACCGGCGGCACCTGGTGCGGGTGCTGACGGCACGGGCGCTGGCCGAAGCGGCGGGGAAGGCGGCATGAGCGAGGAGCTGCACGAGGTCCGGCTTGTCGTCAACGGGGTCCCCCGGGAGGCGCTGGTGCCGGCGAGGCGACTGCTGTCCGACGCGCTGCGGCACGACCTGCGGCTGACCGGCACCCACGTGGGCTGCGAGCACGGGGTCTGCGGCGCCTGCACGGTCCTGCTCGACGGCGAGCCCGTGCGGTCCTGCCTGCTGCTGGCCGTGACCGCCGCCGGGCACGAGGTCACCACGGTCGAGGGGCTCGGCACGCCCGACGACATGCACCCGGTGCAGCAGGCGTTCCGCGAGTGCCACGGCCTGCAGTGCGGGTTCTGCACCCCGGGCTTCCTCACCACGGCGGCGGCCTTCCTGGAGCAGAACCCTGACCCGAGCGAGGCCGAGGCGCGCGAGGCGGTCAGCGGCAACCTCTGCCGCTGCACGGGCTACCAGAACATCGTCGCCTCCGTCCTGCGCGCCGCCGAGATCACCCGCAACCGGTCCGGCGGTGACGCGTGACGACCAAGCTGTTCGGTGAGCCGGTGCTGCGGGTCGAGGACCCCAAGCTCGTCACGGGAACCGCGCACTACCTCGACGACCTCGGCCCGGACGCCCTCGGAGTGGCGTTCGTGCGCAGCCCGCACGCGCACGCCCGGGTCACCGACATCGACGTGACCGGCGCGCTCGACGTCGACGGCCTGGTCGCGGTCTACACGTGGGACGACCTCCTTGCTGCGGACGAGGCGGAGGGCACGACGGTGTCCGACCCCTTGCCGCTGCTCATCCCGCACCCGTCGCTGACGGCGCCGCGCACCGGCTACCCGCTCGTGCGCAGCGAGGTCAACCACGTCGGCGAGGCGGTGGTCATGGTGGTCGCGGCCGACCGCTACCTGGCCGAGGACGCGGCCGAGCGGGTGGTCGTGTCCTACGAGTTCCTGCCGCCCGTGGTCGGCGTCGAGAACTCCCGGCGCGCCGACCGCGCCGTACACGACGACGTACCGGACAACGTCGCCGCGCACCTGCTGCAGGAGGTGGGCGACGTGACGAGCGCGCTGGCCGCCGCGCCGCACACGTTGTCCCTCGAGCTGGACGTGGAGCGCAGCGCGTCGATGCCGATGGAGGGCAAGGGCGTCCACGCGCGGTGGGACGCCGCGGACGGCTCGATGCTGGTGCACTCCTCCACCCAGACCTCCACGTCCGTGCGGGCCGCCGTGGCCGCGCGGTTGGCGCTGCCCCTGGGCAAGGTCGACTGCGTGGCGCCGATGGTGGGCGGTGGCTTCGGGGTGAAGATCATGCACCCGTGGCCCGAGGAGGTCCTGGTGCCCTGGGCCGCCAGGCGCCTCGGCCGCGAGGTGAAGTGGGTGGAGGACCGGCGGGAGCACTTCGTCTCCTCGGCGCACGAGCGGCAGCAGCTGCAGGAGGTCACCGTCGGCTTCGACGACGACGGCCGGGTGCTCGCGCTGGACGTGCGGTTCTGGCACGACAACGGCGCCTACACGCCGTACGGCGTCATCGTCCCGATCATCACCAGCACGCAGCTGCTGGGCCCGTACAAGCCGGGCGCGTACCGCTGCGAGTGGTGGTCGATGTACACCAACACCGTCATCTGCACGCCCTACCGAGGCGCCGGCCGGCCGCAGGGGGTGTTCCTCATGGAGCGCACCATCGACGCGATCGCCGATCGCCTCGGGCTGGACCGGGCCGAGGTCCGGCTGCGCAACTTCATCACCCCGGACGAGATGCCCTACGACCACCACCTGACCTTCCAGGACGGCCGGCCGCTGGTGTACGACTCGGGGGACTTCCCGGCCTCGCTGCAGAAGCTCATGGACCTCGTCGGGTGGGACACCGCCCTGCAGGAGGCCGAGGCGGCACGCGCGGCCGGGCGGAAGGTCGGCGTCGGGATCGCCTGCTACGTCGAGGGCACCGGAGTCGGCCCCTACGAAGGTGCGCACGTCGTGGTGGAGACCTCCGGCAAGGTGAAGGTCGCGACCGGGCTGACCACCCAGGGGCAGGGGCACTTCACGTCGTTCGCGCAGATCGCCGCCGACGAGCTCGGCGTCCCGTTCGAGGACGTCGAGGTCGTGACCGGTGACACCCGCCGGTTCGGCTACGCGGTCGGCACCTTCGCGTCCCGGGCCGCCGTGATGAGCGGGAACGCGATCGCGCTGGCCTCCCGCAAGGTGCGGGCCAAGGCGCTGCGGATCGCCGGCGACGCGCTCGAGGCGGACCCCGGCGACCTGGAGATCGTCGACGGCCAGGTGCGGGTCAAGGGCTCGCCGCACGCGACGCTGCCGCTGGCGACAGTCGCGGTCCTGTCCAACCCGCTGCGCTACGCGTTCGACGAGGCGTCCAAGGCGGCCACCCAGTTCGCGGTCGGCGATGCCGGCGGCCCTCCCGTCGCCGAGGGCGAGGAGCCCGGCCTGGAGGGCACCGGCTACTACTCGCCGATGCAGTCCACCTTCGCCAACGGCATGCACGTCGCGATCGTCGAGACCGACCCCGTGACCGCGGAGATCCACGTCCTGCGCTACTGCGTGGTGCACGACTGCGGCCCCCTCATCAACCCGATGATCGTCGAGGGCCAGGTCCACGGCGGCGTCGCCCAGGGCGTCGGCGGCGCGTTGTACGAGCGGATGCACTACGACGAGAACGGCCAGCTGCTCAACGCGTCGTTCATGGACTTCCTCATGCCCTACGCGTCCGAGGTGCCGCGCATCGAGATCGACCATCTCGAGACCCCGTCCCCGCTCAACCCCCTCGGCATCAAGGGCGCGGGGGAGGCCGGCGTGATCCCGTCCGCGGCCGTGTTCGCGGCCGCGGTGGAGGACGCGGAGGGGTTCCCCATCAGCCGGATGCCGATCTCGCCGTCCGAGCTGTTCGAGCTGCGCCGCCGGCACGCCGCCGGAGACATCCCGTCACTGCACCGCCGCTCCGGCGGCTCGTCCGCACCCGAGGAAGGGAACCAGCCGTGAAGGTCACCGGTTCGGCCACTCTGAACGCGCCGCGCGAGCAGGTCTGGACGGCGCTGAACGACCCGGCCGTCCTGGTGCGCACGATCCCCGGCTGCCAGCAGCTCGAGGAGGTCGGCCCGGACACGTACCGGATGACGCTCTTCGCGGGGGTCGCCTCCATCAAGGGCAGCTACCAGGGCGACGTCGCACTCACCGACCAGCAGCAGCCCGGCGCGTTCACGCTGCGCGCCTCCGGGGCGGGGGCGCCGGGCACGGTCTCGGCGGACGTGCGGGTCACGCTGACCGAGGTGGGAGACGGCGTCACCCGGCTCGAGTACGACGCCGATGCGATCGTCGGCGGCATGATCGGCGGCGTCGGGCAGCGGGTCCTGTCCGGGGTGGCGAAGAAGACCGCCGGCGAGTTCTTCAGCGCTGTCGACGACGTCCTCACCGGCAAGGCGCCGGCCGTGCCGGCCCCGCGTCCCGAGCCGGACGGCGCCGTGGCCGGCGGCCCGGCATCCACGCCCGGCGTCTACACCGCTCCCGCCGCCCCGGTCGGAGCCGGCGGCGCGCTGGGCAGCGACTTCGTCAAGGGCGCGGTGTTCGGTGCTGTCGTCGCGCTGCTGGGCGCGCTCGTGGGCGCACTGGGCGCCCGCCGCCGCGGCTGAGTCAGCGGACGACCCGGCGGGCCGCGAGGTCGGTGGCGGGACGACCCGCCAGCACGCCGCGCCGCTCGAACCGGGTCTGCGGCCGCCACGGCGCGTCGACGGGCTCCAGCAGCGGCTGGGCCGCCAGGACGGCGGTCACCTGCCGCGCGTACGCCGGGACGTCGGTCGCCACGTGCAGGACGCCGCCGTCGACCAGCCGGTCGGCCACCAGCGTCGCGAACGCGTCGTCCAGCAGGCGGCGCTTGACGTGCCGCGCCTTGGGCCAGGGGTCGGGAAAGAAGACCCGTATCGCGTCCAGGGACGCGGACGGCAACGACTCTCTCAGCAGCCGCACGGCGTCGCCGTCGGCGACCCGGACGTTCGGCACTGCCTGCTCCTCGAGCAGCCGGAGCAGGTTGCCCTGACCGGGGGTGTGCACGTCGACGGCGAGGAGGTCGACGTCCGGTCGCGCGGCGGCCATGGCGACGGTGGCCTCACCCATCCCGAAGCCGATCTCGAGCGCCACGGGAGCACTCCGCCCGAACACGGCGGCCAGGTCCAGCGGCTCTCCGTCGACGGTGAGCCCGAGATCGCGCCAGTGCTGGTCGAGCGCCGCGCGCTGGCGGGTCGTGACCCGACTGGCCCGGCGCTTGAAGCTGCGTACCGTCACTGCTCCATCGTCTCAGGGGCCCGCATCCGCCAGGCGTCGGTGACGAGCTCCCGCACCCGCTCGGCAGCCACCGCCGCGAGCCGCAGCATGACGAGCGGCGTCCCGTCGTACCCGGGGGCGGTGAAGAAGACGTCGGGCTCGCCGAGCAGCAGGGCCTGCTTCTCGGCCTCGTCGCCGACGTAGAGGACAGCGACGTCGGTGCGGATGACCCGTCGCTTGCCCGGTACCCGCTCGGGGTAGGACCAGACGAAGCCCCTGTTGCCCACCCGGAAGTCGAAGCCCTCGCTGTCGATCTCCTCCACGCCGGACAGGCTCAGTGCCACCCGGCGGACGTCGTCCGCGTCAGCCATCGGACTCCTCCGCCGGTCCGAGCCCGGGACCGGGGCGGGTGACCGCCAGCGCGGCTGCCGCGTTGGCCCGCTCGGAGGCCGGCACCGGGTCGAGGCCACCCGCCAGGGCGGCGGCGAACGTCCCGACGTGCACGTCCCCGGCCCCGTTGGTGTCCAGGGCCCGTGCCACCGGGACCCCCGGGACGGCGACCGGCCCCGCGCCGCGCGCCGCCACCACGGCCCCGTCGGCACCGGTCCGGACCACGACCCCCGCCAGCGCGCGCCAACGGCCGAGCAGGGCCTGGCCGGCCCGGCCCGGGTCCGCGCTGTCCGTCCAGAGTGCCGCCTCCCGGGCGTTGAGGCTCAGCCAGGTGGTCCGGCGGAGGACCTGGCCGAGCCGAGTCTCGTCCAGGTCAGCGACCAACGGCCCCGGGTCGAGCAGGACCGTGCACCCCGGGGGCAGGGCGGCCACCGCGTCGGCCAGCGCCGCGCCGTGCGGGTAGGCCAGGTCGTAGCCGGACACGTACACGTGGTCGTCAGGACGGACCCTCAGGGTGCCCAGCTGGGCTGGAGACAGGTGCCCCTCGGCGCCGACCGTGGTGGCGAAAGTGCGCTCGCCGGAGCTGTCGACGAGCACGACGCAGAAGCCGGTGTCCGTGCCCGGCGTGGGGTCGAGCAGTGCCGGTACGGCCTGCGACGCCAGCGCGGCACGGACCAGGTCGCCGAAGGGCCCGGTGCCGTGCCCGCCGCCGTACGCCGACGGCAGACCGGCACGGGTGGCGGCGACAAGCGCATTGAGGCCGCCGCCCACCGCTGTCACCGAGGAGGTGGCCAGCACGTCGCCCCCCGGGGCGGGCAGGGCCGGAACTGTCAGCACCAGGTCGACCACGATGCTGCCCAGCCCGACCAGCCGGCTCACGTCGCGCCCCGGTCCCGCAGCGCCAGCAGCCCGTCGACGAGCGGCTCCACGTCGAGCCCGTTCACCTCGCGGACGGTGCCGACCGCCTCGACCGGCAGCGCAGAGACGCCGGTGCAGGCGCCGACCATCGCGACCGCCATCGCCCCGACGGTGTCGCTGTCGCCACCCAGCGCGGCGGCCAGCAGGCCGGCCCGCCACGGGTCGGCCGGGGAGTGCGCCGCCAGGGCGAACGCCGCCGGCACCGACTCCTGGGTCGCGACTCCGGTGCCGACCAGCCCGTCGAGCAGGTCGAGCAGTGCCGAGTCCGAGCACCCCCGCGTCAGGTCGAGCGCCCAGCCGATCCGGCGGCCGACGTCGGCTCCGGGGACATAGCTGCCGTGCCGTGCGCCGAGGCCCGCCGCGCGCAGACCGAGGGTCAGCGCGGCCGGCCAGCCCACCCCGTCGACGCCTCCGCTGACGACGGCCGCCACGGCGCAGGCGCCGGCGTTCGCCACGGTGGTGTCGTGGGTGAGCCGGTCGAGGTCGGCGACGGCGGCGCAGAGCCGGTCGAGCGGCTCCGGTGGCATCGCCACCCCGACCGGGGTGACCCGCATCGCCGCGCCGTTGGTGTCGCCCCAGCGCCCGGTGGTCCCCTCGGCGGCGCCCTCGGCGACGAGGCGCAGGGCTCGCAGCGTCGAGGGCCCCAGGAGGTCCGCCGAACCGGCCTCGGCCATCCGCCGCTGCCAGTCGAGCAGCCGGTCGGCGAGCCGGCCCGGGGCGACGTGACCGCCGCCCTCGACCAGCAGCTGGCCGACGATGACAGCCTGGTCGGTGTCGTCGGTGACGTGCCCCGCCGGAAGGCCGGCGCTGACCTCGTTCTCGGGCGGTCCGGCCCGGAAGCCGGTCAGCTCCCCGAAAAGCTCGGTCACCCGCGCCCGCGGCAGGGCCTGGGTCGGCATGCCCAGAGCGTCGCCCACAGCCAGCCCGAGCATCGCGCCCAGCGCGCGGTCCCGCGGCCGACGTCCACGGACCGCATCATGCCGTGCCCCGGGTTCGTCCTCTCCCGAAGCGCAGGTACAGGGACGGAACGACGAACAGGTTGAGCAGTGTCGACGTGACCAGTCCGCCAAGGATCACGATCGCGAGCGGGTACTCGATCTCGTGCCCGGGGCGGTCGCCGAGGACGACCAGGGGGACCAGGGCGAGCCCGGTGGCCAGTGAGGTCATGAGGATCGGCGAGAGCCGCTCGCGCGCGCCCCGTAGCACCAGGGCCGGGCCGAACGTCTCGCCCTCCTCCCGTTCCAGGTGCTGGCAGTGGTTGATCAGCAGGATGCCGTTGCGGGCGGCGATGCCCGAACACCGTGAAGAAGCCGACCAGCGCGCCGAGCGAGATCACGCCTCCGGCAAGCGTAGGCCGCGAGGACGCCGCCGACGAGGGCCATCGGCAGGGTGAGGAAGGACAGCAGGGCGAGCCGCCAGCTGCCGAACGACGTCTGCAGGAGGAGCAGGATCAGCCAGCGCGGCGATGCCTGCGGAGTTGAGCAGCCGGCGCTGAGCGGCCTGGCGCTCGGCGTACTCCCCGAGCAGCTCGGCGTGGTAGCCGCGCGCGTACGTGATGCCGCTGATCTGTCTTCGACACCGCGTTTGCCGACCGAGCCGAGGTCGCGCCCCTCGACGTTGGCCGCGATGTCGATGCGTCGCGAGTCACCCTCGTCTCTCGATCAGGTTCGGGATCGGCCGCGACCGCTACGTCCGCGACGTCACCCATCCTGACCCGCTGCCCGGTCGGCGTGTCGAGCAGGCATGTTGCTGATGCTCGCGACGTCTGTTGCGTGATCTCCGGAGTGCTCCAGACCACGACGTCGAACGCCTTCCCGGCCCGGAAGATGTCGCCCACCTCTTCGCCGGCGATCATCGTCGACGCCGCGCGTCGCACGTCGCCCGGCTTGAGGCCGTATCGGGCGGCCTTGTCGAGGTCGCACCTGGACCTGGATCTGGGGCACGTCGACCTGGAAGTCGACATGCGTTGTCGACCAGGCCGTCGATCGCCGCCCATGATCGTCGTTGACCTCGTTGGCCTTGCTCGCGCAGGGCGTCGCAGGTCCGGCCCGTAGATCCGGACCACGATGGCCTCGCTTGGACCCGGTGAGGACCTCCTCGATGCGTTCGTTGAGGTAGGTCAGCACGTCGCGGTACAGACCGGGGTAGCGGTCGATGACCTCGTGCGACGGCTGCAGCGTCGTCGTCTAGGTCGGCCGAGTCGTCGACGCTGATCCAGGCCTCGCCGAAGTTCACGCCGGCGATCTCCTCGCCCAGGAAGGCCTGGCCGATGTGCGAGCCGAAGCTGCGGACCCCCGGGATGGCCCGGAGCTCCCGGCTGACCTGAAGCGTCGTCCGCTGCTCCTCGGCGGCCGATGTGCCGGGGTAGGCGATCCAGTGCATCAGGAAGTCACGTTCCTTGAAGGTCGGGAACAACGACTGACCGAGCCGCGGCGTGACCGCCAGCCCGACGAGCGTCGACCACCAGGAACGCCGACGTAGGCGCGGACGAGGTCTCGAGATGATCGCCAGACAGCTGTCGTGTGTACGCGGCCTGCAGCCACAGGACAACGGGCGACTCGCGGCGCTCGACTGGGGCGTTCCGCAGCAGGATCAGTGCCAGGGCCGGCGTCACCGTCAGCGCTACCACCATCGACGCCACGATGGCGAGCGTGTACGACACCGCGAGAGGCCGGAAGAACGCCCCGGTCAGACCGCCGAGCAGGAACACGGGGATCGAGGCCGCGACGATGATCAGCGTCGCGTAGACGATCGGGCTGCGGACCTCGAGCGACGCACTCGAGAATCGACCTCGGCGGTGGGCTTGGTGCTGCCCTCGCGCCGGTGCTGGCGCAGCCGTCGGAGGATGTTCTCGACGTCGATGATCGCGTCGTCGACCACCGCCCCCAGGGCGATCACCAGCCCGGCCAGTGTCATGGTGTTGACGGTCGCGCCGCGCCAGTAGAGCACCAGCATGGTGGCCATCAACGACAACGGGATCGTGAGGACGCTGATGACTGCGACCCGCCACTCGAAGAGGAACAAGCCGAGGATCAGCACGACCAGAAGGAACCCGAGGAAGAGGGCTTGCTTGAGGTTGTGGATCGAGGTCTCGATGAACCTGGCCTGCTGGAAGATCTTGGTGTCGAACTCGACGCCGGGAAGGCCGGGCTCCAGGCCGGCGATGGCCTGCTCGACGTCATGCGTGAGGGTGATCGAGTTGGCCCAGGGCAGCTTCTCCACGACGAGGAGCAGACCCTGCTGGTCACCGATGACGGCGTCGCCGATGAGTGGCTGGTGATCGTCCTTGACCGTTGCGACGTCGCCGAGCGCGACCGTCTCGCCAGCCCCGTTCTCCACCGGGATCTGAGCCATGTCGGCCGGGCTGACGATCGGCAGGACGTGTTGGACCCCCACCTGCTGCGACGCGGTCTGGATCAGGCCGCCGGTGCCGATGACGGCGCCGTTGGAGAAGCGGAGCAGCCCTGAGTCCACCGAGTTCGCGGTGACCTCCATGACGTCGTCGAGCGCGACGTCGCGCGTCACCATCTTGTCCGTGTCCACCTGCACGGTCAGCATCTGCAGCTGCTCGCCCCAGATGGCCACGTTGGCGACTCCGGGCACCCGAAGCAGCCGGGCCCGGATCGTCCAGTAGGCCATCATCGACATCGCGATGACCGAGTGGTCCTTCGACGTCATGCCGATCTGCACTGCTCGACCGGTCGCGGAGACCGGCGCCAGCATCACTGGCGGTGCCGCCCAGGTCGGGAGCGAGGTCACCACGGTGTCGAGCCGCTCCTGGACCAGCTGCCGGGACTCGAACAGGTCCGCGCCCTGCTTGAAGATGAGCTGGATCGACGACAGCTGGGGCACCGAGCTGGACCGGATGTCGTCCAGCCCTTTGACCCCCTCCAGAGCCTGCTCGAGGGGCACCGTGACGAGCTCCTCGACGTCCGAGGTGGTAAGGCCGAGGCAGATCGTCTGGATCTCCACCCGCGGCGGCGCGAACTCGGGAAAGACGTCGACCCGCATCGAGGACAGCTGCAGCGATCCCAGGGCCATCATCGTCGCGGCGACCGCGACCGCGATGTACTTGAACCGCAGGCTGGTGCTGACGATGCCGCGCATCAATGTCCGCTGCTGGGCCACGGTCATTCCCCCCCGACGCCTTCCTCTGCCCCGAACAGCTCCGGCACCCCGACCGTGACCACCGTCGTGCCGGCGTCGATCCCCTGGCTGAGGTAGGCGACGTCGCCCGCGACGTGGTCCAGCGTGACCGGGGTGCGCAGGTAGGACCTGGACCCGGTGAGCCGGTAGACCGAGGTGTCCCCGGTCGTGTCGTACAGCACCGCGGAGTACGGGACGGTGATCACGCCGGTCGTCGGGGCGTCGGTTCCGGGGCCGCCCTGCGCCGGCTGGGTCTGGATGCCGAGGGCCGCGACGGCCTGCCGCGTGAGGACCACCCGGCTCATGTCCTGGCCGGCGACCGGCTCGACGCGCGCGGCCGCGTCGGACGCCTCGCCGAGATCCTCGCCCGTGTTGCACCCGAGCATGGCCAGGGCGCCGAGCAGGAGGACTGCAGCGAGCCGCTCACGAGGTCGGGGCATGTCCCGCCTCCTGCGTCTCGCGTCCCCGGCTCTCCGGGATCCGGATGATGCGCTCGTCGCCCGAGGCCGGTGACGCTGATGGGGCCGCCAGGTCGTCCGGCGGCACGAAGCGCACGCAGAGCACAGGGAGCACGAGGAGCGTGAGCAGGGCGGAGGTGAGCAGGCCGCCGAGCAGGACAACCGCGAGCGGATGGACGACCTCCTCGCCTGCGACCGTCCCGACGACCACGAAGGGCAGAAGGGTGACGGCCGTGGCGAGGACGGTGAGCAGGACCGGAGACGAGCGTTCCTGCGCGGCCCGTACGGCCGCCGGGGGCCCGAGCGGCTCGCCGTCGGTGCGCAGCTGCTGGTAGCGCCTGACGAGGACGATGTTGTGGCGGGTCGCGATCGCGAGGACGGCGAGCAGCCCGGCCAGGGCGCCGGCCGACATGAGACCGCCGGCCAGCCCGGCGGACAGCACCCCGCCGACCGTGGCGAGCGGCAGGGTCAGCACCAGGAGCAGGGCGGCCCGCCAGCTGCCTGTCGCGGCCTGGAGCAGCAAGAAGATGCCGAGTGCGGCGACCATGGCGATGCCGAGGAGCCGGAGGTCGGCGCGGCGGCCGTCGGAGTCGTCGAAGACCTCGGCGTGGTACTCGAGCGGGAACCCGAGCGCCGCAACCTGGTCCCGGACATCGCCGACGACCGCGTCGACACCTCGCCCGGTCACGTCCGCGACGACGGCAAGGCTGCGCGACACGTCGTCGTGCCTGATCGAGGTCGGGTACGGCCGCAGCTGCACGGAGGCCACGTCGCCGAGCCGGATGTGTCCTCCGTCGGGCGTGTCGATCAGCAGGTTCTGCACACCGGCGACGTCGCTCCGGATCGAGGGGTCGCCCCAGACGACGACGTCGAAGATCTTCTGCTGCTCGTACAGGTTCCCGACGAGCAGGCCGGCGAGCAGCGTCGCGGTCTCTCGTCGCACGTCGCCGGGCTTGATGCCGACACGCTGCGCGGCCGCGAGGTCCACCTTGATCTGCAGCGTTGGCTCGGTGGCGATCCGCTGGACCCGTGTGTTGACGACGCCGTCCACCGAAGAGATCGCTTGCCGCACCTTCTCGGCCGAGGCGCGCAGCTTTGCGAGCTCGGGCCCGTAGACGCGCACGAGAACCGGGTGGGTGGTGCCGGTGCTGGCTGCCTGCAGCCGCTCGTTGGCGTAGGTAGCGAGCTGGTGGTCGAACTCGGGGTGCTCGTCCAGCCGGCGCCGGATCGCGGCGACGGTCTCGTCGTACGGCGCCTCGTCGTCGACGGTGACCCAGAGCTCGCCTGAGGTGGTCGGGACGATCTGGTCGGACATGATCGCGCGACCGACGTGGACGCCCACATCCGTCACGCCGGGGACGGCGCGCACCTCCTTGGTGGCGGCTGCCGCGATCTCGTCCATCGCGGGCACCGACGCACCGGGGGCCGCCTGGAACGGCACGACGAGCTGACGTTGCTGCGGCGCGGGGATCAGGGCGCCGCCGTCCAGCTGCGGGAGCACGGCGAGAGCACCGATGGCCAGCACGGCGAGTCCAGCGTGAGCGACCCACCTCGTCGCGACGAGACGCCGGAGGAGCGCTGGGTCTGCTGCTCGACCCAGCGGACGGCCGGCGACGGCTCGCTGGCTGCCGCCCGGCCGGACAGCAGCGACACGGCAAGCGCCGGCGTCACCGTGAGGGCAACTACCACGGAGGCCAGCACGGCCAGCGCGTAGGACAGGACGAGCGGCCGGCCGAACGATCCGGCCACGTCCGTGAGCAGGAAGACCGGAACCGCGGCGAGCAGGATCACGCACGTGGCGTAGAGCAGCGGACCCCGGTCCTCGAGGGCCGCCTGGGCGACCGCGGTGGTGGCTGCTCGGTCGTCGCCGGTCTCTCGTTGCAGGTGAAGGCGGCGTGCAATGGACGATGTGCTGACGACGACGTCGTCGATGACCACGACGAGCGCGACGGCGAGGCCGGCGAGGACCATCGTGTTGAAGGTCGCACCGCGCATGCCGAGCACCGTCATCGCGGCCGCGAGCGAGACGATCGTCGCCACGACGCAGATGACCGCCACCCGCCAGGAGAACAGGGCCAGTGTGAGCAGCGCCAGGAGGAAGACGACGGCGACGACGGCGCCGGCGCCGATGTTGTGCATCGCCTGGTCGATGAAGCCCTGCTGGCGGAACAACTTGGTGTCGATCGTGATCCCGCCGAGCCCGGGTGCGAGCGACGCCATCGCGTCCTCGAGGTCTCGCGTCACCTGGCGGGTGTCGGCCTTCGGGAACTTCTGGACGACGAGCATCAGGGCCGGGCTGTCGTCCAGGACGGCATCACCGATCAGCGGCTGGTGGTCCTGGACGACGTCGGCCACGTCGCCGAGTCGCATCGTGCGGCCGTCGACGTTGTGCAGCGTCACCGATGCGAGCTGGTCGGGCGTCGCGATCGGAAGGATGTGCTGGACGCCGAACCGCTGGTTCGCGGTGTCGACGAAGCCCCCGGTTCCGGGCGTGGAGGCCTCGAGGAAGGTCAGCGGGGACACCCACAGCGCGTTGCCGGTCGTGTCGATCACGGAGTCGAGGGTCACGCCGCGCTCGCGGAGCTTCTCGGGGTCGACCCTGACCTGAAGCTGCCGGTCGCGCAGGCCCCAGATGGCCACGTTCGCGACGCCGGGGATGCCCATGAGCCGCGGCTTGATCTTCCACCGGGCCAGCACCGACATGTCGATCAGCGACAGCTGCTTCGAGCTGAGGCCGATCATCATGACCCTGCTCTCCGAGGCGACCGGCTGGATCATGATCGGCGCGCTGCCCACCGCTGGCAGCGCGTGGGCCTGCGACAGCCGCTCCTGCACGGCCTGCCGGGCCGGCAGCACGTCCGTGCCCCGCTCGAAGACGAGGTCGATCGAGGAGAGCCCGGTCATGGACTCGGATCGGATGGTGTCCAGCCACGGCACGCCGTTGAGAAGGTCCTGCTCGAGGGGGACGGTGATGAGCTGCTCCACCTCGGCGGCAGAAAGCCCCAGCGCCTCCGTCTGGATCTGCACGGTGGTCGGCACGAACTCGGGGTACACGTCGACCGAGGCGTCGTGGAGCTGGACGAACGCCAGGACCGGGATCGCCACGGCGGCTGCCACGACGAGACGCCTGAGTCGGAGGCTGGAGCTGACGATCCATCGCATCATCGCGGCTGACCCCACCCATCGCAGTCGGGCGAGGCCGAGGGACCCCGCGCCCCGACGGTAGGCAGCGTCGGCGCCGGCGTCGTCCGTCACCGGTCCCCACTTGGACCCACCGTCCGGGGTGGTTGCGGCTCCACCCGCAGAGGGAGTCGCACGCCGGAAGGGCTAGGTCGTTCCTGGCTCCACGAGTCCGCTCTCGTACGCAAAGATGACCAGGTGCACACGTGTGTGCGCCCCCAGCTTGGTGAGCAGGTGCGCGACGTGGGTCTTGACGCTGCTCTCCGCCAGGTGCAGCGCCGCGGCGATCTCGGGGTTCGACGCACCACGCGCCAGTGCCTCGAGCACCGTGCGCTCGCGACCGGTCAGGCGTTCCAGCACCTCGGAGTTCCCGCGCGCCGGGGAGGGCAGCCGGCTGGCGTAGCGGTCGAGGAGCCGGCGCGTGACCCTCGGCGCCAGCAGGGCGTCCCCGGCGGCGATGACCCGCACCGCGCTCACCAGCTCCTGAGGCGTGGCGTCCTTGAGCAGGAAGCCGCTGGCCCCCGCCCGAAGTGCCTCCACGACGTACTCGTCGAGATCGAAGGTCGTGACGACGAGCACCTTGCTGGCGGCTCCGTCGACCGCTGCGGTTAGACGGGCCGTCGCGGTGACGCCGTCCATGACGGGCATCCGGATGTCCATGATCACGACGTCCGGGCGCAGCCGCTCGGCCAGCTCGACGGCCTCGACGCCGTCGGCTGCCTCGGCGACCACGTCGACGTCGGGTTCGGCGGAGAGGCACATCCGGAGTGCGGCGCGCATCAGCGGCTGGTCGTCGACCACCACGACACTGATCGTCATCCTGCGCCGCCGTCCACGGGCAGGGACGCGAGGACTCGGAAGCCGCGGCCGGGCATCGGCCGCACGTCGAGGGTGCCGCCGAGGAGAGCTGCCCGTTCCCTCATCCCGACCAGGCCCTGGCCGGGACGAGGGTTGCGGACGCTGCCGCGCCCGTCGTCGCGCACCTCGAGCTTGAGGAGGTCCGGGCGGTACTGGATCTTCACGCGCGCCCGCGCAGGGCCGGCGTGCTTGAGGCTGTTCGTCAGCGCCTCCTGGACGATGCGGTAGGCGCTGAGCTCCACGCCCGCCTCCAGTGGGCGCTGGGTGCCCTCGACCGAGAGGTCCACGGCCAGGCCGGCGCGGCGGATCTGGGTGAGCAGGCCCGGAAGCTGGTCGAGGCCCGGCTGCGGGGACCGGCCGGACGAGGTCGGCTGTGTACTCAGGACTCCCAACAGCCGCCGCATCTCGGTGAGAGCCTCACGACCCGTCATCTCGATGGAGCTCAGTGCCTCCCGCGCCTGCGGCGGGTGGGCGTCGAACACCTTCTGCGCACCGCCCGCCGTGGCCACGATCACGCTGACGTGGTGGGCGACGATGTCATGCAGCTCCCGGGCGATTCGGGACTGCTCCTGCTCGACCGCCAGGGCGGTCTTCGCCGCCTGGGTGTCGATCAGCTGGCGCGCCTGCTCCTCGAGTAGCGCCGTCCGCGCCCTGCTGAGCTGCACGCCGTACCCGATCAAGGAGGCCGCGACGATCGAGACGAGGTAGTCGAGCGGCGCGTCATCGGTGAGCGGGTCGTCGTGGATGAGCGCCGCGACGACCGTGCAGGTGGCCATGACTGCGGCCGTGACGGCTGCGACGACGGCTGAGCTCCAGGCGGCGACCGTGAACAGCGCGATGAGGGGGGCGAACGGCAGTGGCGGCCCGCGGTACCCGATCGCCTCGGAGCCGAGGAACGCCGCGGAGACGAAGGCGAACACGAGCACTGGGGAGCGCCGCCGCCAGATGAGCGGTGCGGACTGGCAGAGCAACAGCACGACACCGAACTCGTCCGCGTCGCGGAGCCGGTCACCCTCCTCCGGCGTGCCGCTTGCGACGATGCTGACGAGGCTGAGCCCCGTGACGAGGAGCGCCAGCAGCCCGTCGGCCAGCCGGGGCGGCATCCTGGCCGACCCGGCCCGCGACTCCGGTTCGACGGCAGCGACCAAGGACATGCGACACCCCCTCCCCAGCCCGCCTCTCGGTCATAGTCCAAGCCGGCCCCGTTGGCGATCGGGATGATTGGGCCCGAACGGGCACGGATGGGGCGCGACCGGGGTGGCACAGTGGGGGGATGCGCGCGTTCACCGTCGCGGCCGTGCAGGTCGCGCCCCTGCCCGGCCCGCTGACAGCGGAGTCGATCAAGGGCAACCAGGCCAAGGCCGCCGACTGGGTCACCCGGTGCGTCGAGTCGACCGGCGCCGAGCTCGTGGTGCTGCCCGAGTCGGTCACCACCGGGTTCACGCCCGGGGTCGGCCCGGACGAGCTGTGGGACCTGGTCTCCGAGGTGCCCGGTCCGGTCGTCGAGCCGCTGCAGGAGACGGCCCGCCGGCTCGGGGTGCACGTTGTCGTGGGCAGCTACGAGCGGGGCGCCGGGCGCGGCGTCGTCCACAACGCCTCGGTCCTGCTGGGGCGCGACGGCTCCGTCTCGGGGGTCTACCGCAAGACCCACCCGTTCTGCACCGAGACCCGCTCCCGCGGTGGCTGGGTGACACCGGGGGACGAGGTCAGCGTCGTCGAGACCGACCTCGGCGTCATCGGACAGATCATCTGCTTCGACGGCGACTACCCCGAGCTGTCCCGCATCACCGCCGTGCGCGGCGCCGAGGTCATCGTGCGGCCGTCCGCGCTGCTGCGCTCGGCCGACATCTGGGAGCTGACGAACCGGGCCCGGGCCTACGACAACCACGTCTACCTCGTGGGCGCGAACGCCACGGGCGCCGACCCGGCGGGCGTCCTGTACTTCGGCAACTCGATGATCGTCACACCCACGGCCGAGGTGGTCGCCCGCGCCGCGAGCCACGAGTGCTGGGTCACGGCTCGGATCGACCCGCTGACCGCGATGTCCGCGCTGACGCCCGGCTCGAGCGTCCCGCAGGTCTTCGACCACCTCGCCGACCGCAACCTCGCCCTGATCGAGCGCTACGCCGACGACCTGCGCCGCCCGGCCGCGACGACGTTCCCGCACGCGCAGCCGCACGGGGAGCCGATGGACTGAACGCCTGACCCCCCGGCCCGGCTCAGGACCTGAACGCGGCCCACAGGGTGGCTGTGCCCGGCGCGCTGAGGCGCACCGCGCTGATGTCGTGCACGGGGACCGGGACAGTGCGGCCCCAGGAGCCGTGGCCGTCGCTGACCTCGCACCACCCGGCCGGCACGACCCGGCCCTCGGTCGTGACGACCTGCACCTGGTACCGACCCGACCACGACGAGTCCTGCAGGCTGACGAACAACCACGACGGTCGGCCCTCGTAGGCGAAGACGGTCCCGGTGCCACCCGCGGGTCCGGCGCCGTGCACAGGCGCAGCCGCGAAGTACTCGCCGTCGGCGACATCGAGCGTGTGCCGGTAGCGCTCGGCCAGGCCACGGTCGTCGGCCGTCCCGGCCCAGACCACCCCGCCTGCGAGCAGCGCGCCCAGCAGCGACGCTGCCGCCGCGAGCACGAGCGGGCCGGGCCGGCGGGACCGACGGCCCGGCGCCACGGCGGCCAGGACAGCGCTCTCGAACCCGGGTGAGGGCTCGCGTGGCGGGGCCAGCAGGACCAGCTCGTCGACGACAGTGGTCAGGTCGGCCAGCTCCTGGCGGCAGGCGGGGCACCGGGCGAGGTGCGCGAGCGCCGCGGCGCGCTCGTCGCCGGCCGCGACCCCGGCCGCCAGCTCCGGCAGCAGGTCGCGGACCTGCTCGCAGCCCGGACCGGGGGAGTCAGTCATCCCGCGCCTCCAGTCCGTGACGGAGTGCGCCGAGACCCCGTCGCACCCGGGTCTTCACGGTGCCGACCGGCAGGCCGTCGCGGTCGGCGATCTCCGCGGCGGTCAGGCCGTAGAAGGTCATGAGCACCACCGGCCTGCTCTGCTCCGGTGGCAGTGCTGCCAGCGCGTCCCTGATCTGCTCGGTCGTGAGCCAGCGGTCGGTGGCGGGCTCTTCGGCCGGAGGGCCGGCCAGCAGCAGGCCGGTCAGCACGTCGGGGTCCACCGGCGACTCCCGCCGGTAGCGCACGGCGTCGATGGCGCTGTTCCGCGTGATCGTGAGCAGCCAGGTGCTGACCCGGCCGCGGCGGACGTCGTACGACGCCGCGTGCCGCCACGCCTTCACGAACGCCTCCTGCGCCACCTCCTCGGCGACCGCCCGCGAGCCCACCACGGTGAGCGCCAGCCCCACGACCCTGGCCTGGTAGCGGCGGACGAACGCCGCCGCCGCATCCGGGTCCCCGACCGCCATCCCCGCCAACAGGGACTCGTCACTCAACGGGGGCACCCCGGTAGTACGGGCGCGACTGCGCTGGAGTTTCACCACCCGACCAGGGTGGCGCACCGGTCCCACCCGGGCCCGACCGGCTCAGTGGACCGCCTCGCCGGTGCCGCTGTCGTGGGTGGTCTCGGGGACAGGGTCCGGCCGGGGCTCCCGGGACATGTCGACCCCCGGCCCCCTGTCGGAACGCGGCGAGACCGTGACCGCTGTCGCGGGGAGGCCGGCGGCCCGCGCCAGCGAGCCGGCCGCGTCCTCGACCGACCTGTCCGTGAGCAGGGGCCCGGTGTAGAGCAGGTCGAGGGCCGCGTCGTTGTCGCCGACTGTGCTCCCGTACCGGCCCATCACGTCGGTGAGGACACCCTCGAGGTCGACAGCGCGCAGCACCGCACGGGGTCGGGAGGTCGGGACCGAGAGCCTCAGGTCGTGGACCAGCACCTGCACCGTGTGGGTGTGGTCCACCCCGGCGAACCGCCGGGACTCGAGCACGCGGTCCGCATCGATCGTGGTCGCACCCTGCGGGAAGAGCAGGACGACCTCCGGGACGAGGTGCTCGAGGAGCACGGCGTCCAGGACACCGGGCGGGACGTCCCGTACCCGCCAGCCGAGCCGGCGTGCTGCCGCGTGGGCCCGGCGGCGGACGGCAGCGGCGTCCGCGTCACGGTCGAGGTGGAACGCGACCGCGACCCGGCGCCGGACCATCAGTCCGTCGTAGCTCACCTCGGGGCGCTCGTTGCCCAGGTCGCTGACGAGCCGGGTCGTGGCGGGGGGCGGCGCCCCGGAGGCGGCAGGGGCCGCCGCAGAGCACCCGCTCAGCATGGCCAGCAGGGCTGCGGCCGCGACGAGCCGGCGCATCAGGTGCCCAGCGGGTAGCGGGGCTCGTACACCGGCTGCCGGTGGGGCAGCAGGTCGAAGACCGGGGGAGCCGCACTGATCGGGTGGTTGACGTCGTCCGGGGCGCTTCCGACGTTGAACTGCATCATCATGTCGTGGTCCTCGTGGACCAGGTTGTGGCAGTGCACCATGTACCGGCCGCCGGCGTTCCTCGGGCCAAGGTTGAACTGCATGATGACCCGGAGCGTCTCCGACTCGCCGGCGTAGTAGACGTCCTTGGGTCCGGTCTCCCAGGCGAAGGGCTTGCCGTCCGGTGTCGTGTTGCGGCCGATGATCCTGCCGTCCGTCAGGTGCACGTGGACCGGGTGGAACCACCCGCCCGAGAGGTTCTCGATCTCCCAGATCTCGACCGCGTTGCGCACGGGGTCGGCGAAGGTCCGCTGGAAGCCGCTGCGGACCACCTGGTCCCAGGTCTCACCGTTGAGCGTCCAGATCCCGGAGTTCCGTTGCACCCGGATCTTGCGGACCACGGTCGCCTGGCTCTCCTCGAGGCTCATGACGTCAAGGGCGCCGAGCTCGGCGAACGGCTCCGGCCCGCGGTCCAGCCGGGCCGGGATGCGGTAGCCGTCGGCGGCGCCGCTGCCCTCCTCGACGACGAACCGCATGATCTTGTCGGTGTCGGGGAAGTTCTCGTTGTTCTTGTTGCTCCGGTTGAGCAGCTCCACGACCTGGCCGGGCCGGTAGTGCCGGAAGTCGACGAGGAACTCGTACCGCTCGGCGGCCCCGGCCCGGAACGACGAGAGCTCCTGGACCTCGGGGACCAGGCCCGCGTCGGTGGCCACGAGGTGCAGCGGGTCGCCGGTGCTCAGCGCCGGCCGGTAGGACCTGCTCACGGAGGCGCAGAGCATCCGGAAGCGGTAGACCCGTGGCTTGACGTGCATGGTGGGCCAGGGGACGCCGTTGACCAGGATGACGTCGCCGTACAGGCCCTTCTGGAAGTTGTCGTCGTAGGTGAACGACCCGTCCACGCCGAACAGCGCGTCCGAGACGACCAGCGGGACGTCGAACTCGCCCTGGGGGAGCTGGGCCCGCTCGTACGGGTCCGAGATCGGGTAGAGACCGGCCAGGCCCGAGAAGACGTTCTCGGCCGTCACCATGACGTTGTGGTCGTGGTACCAGAGCGTGCGGCCCGGCTGCCAGTTCGGGTAGTGGTAGTTCTTCTCGTACCCCGGCTGGGTGAGGTCGCTCGCGTACCCGTCGTACTGCGGCAGCGACGCGGAGCCGTGCAGGTGGGTGGAGGTCGAGAAGCGTCCCGTGTGCAGCCGGCTGACGTAGAGGCGGTTGCGCTGCCGGACCTCGACCCGCTCGCCCTGGTTCGCCTTGATCGTCGGTCCGGGGAAGATCCCGTTGTATCCGGCGACCAGGGTGGCGAGGCCGGGCACGATCAGCTGCGCGCCGAACTGCTGGGTCAGCTCGTACCGGGCGTACCGGCCCTCGTCGTCCTCGCCCCGGTCGTACGGCACGAGAACGGGCGGCCGCTTGAACAGGGCGGCATAGGGCCGCGGGGTGTTCTTGGGGAGCAGGGCGGAGGTGGCCGTGGTGGGCGGGTCGTCCAGGTCCGCCCGCGCGGGCCCGGACAGGCTCAGCCCGGTCAGGCCGGCGGCGCCGGCCGCACCGAGCCGCAGGGCGGCTCGCCTCGTGATCGCCATCGTTCCGCCCTTCCGCGTGGTGCGTCGAGCTTGTGTCGCTCGCGTCGATCGTGTGCTGTGTCCGTGGGGGCCGGCTCCGCTGGGCGCCCGCCCCGGCTGGCAGCCGGGGCGGGCACCCGCCTCCCTAGGGGGAAGGGAGGGTCAGTAACGGAGCCGGTCCAGCCGGACGCCCCTGGGTCCGTGCAGCTTCGCTACGTCGGACTCGTCCCAGATGTCGCGCGACGGGCGCTTGCCGAGGAACAGCTTCCCGGTGGCGGCGCTGCCCTTTCCGGTGAACACCTTGACCTTGGTGCGCGGTGCCAGCTGGTAGCTCGGCAGCCGCAGCTTGTTGCCGGCGCGGTCCCGCAGCGTGTAGCCGGCGAGGTCGACCGGCGCGGTCCCGACGTTCTTGATCACGACGTACTCGCGACCGGTCGGGGAGACCCGCTTGACCCGCAGCGCCACCTTGGTCGCTGCCGCGGGCGTGCCAGGAACCGGGGTGACGACCACCGGGGCCGGCGTGGTGGTGCTCGGCGCCGGGGTCGTGGTGCTCGGGGCCGGGGTGGTGGTGCTCGGCGCCGGCGTGGTGACGGTCGGCGTCGGCGTGGGGGTCGGGTCGACAGCTGCGGGCACCGTGTAGGCGAACGTACGCCGGGACTGGTTGCCTGCTGCGTCGCGCGCCAGCACCTTGATGGTGGTGTCCTTGTCGATCACCTTCGTCACGCCGGCACCCAGCGGGGTCGAGCCCTCGCTCGGGGTCGAGCCGTTGGTCGTGTACGTCGCCACCGGCAGCGCCATGCCCATGAAGTCGTCGTCGACGCTGATCGACACCGAGGTGCCGACCGGGACCTGCCCGGCCGTGACGGTGGACTTGATCTTCGGGGCGTGCAGGTCGACGTAGAGCGGGAACGCCTCCGGGTCGCCGACGACCCCGGCGATGTCGGAGTAGGTGACCGTCACCGCGACGCCACCGTCGGCCAGGTAGCCGCCGTCGACGAGCGCGAGGAAGTCGATGTCCTTAGACCAGGTCTGCTGGGACACCGAGTCGGGCGACTTGCCCCCCAGCGTCCCCATCTGCAGGACCCGCTCGACCGGCGCCTTGTCGTCCTCCCGGTTGTCGATCTCCAGGACGATCTGCTCGATCGCGCTTGCGGCGGTGCCCGCGAAGCGCACCACCGGGTTCAGCTCGTTCACCGGGTCGGTGGCCTCCCTGTTCATCAGGGACGCCGCGTTGGTGCCGTCCGCCTGGGCCGTGGTCGAGGAGACCGCGACGAGGCCGGCCGACAGCACGACGGCGACGGCGACTCCCGTTGCCAGCGGCCGGGCTCCCGGCCTTGTCAGACTTCGCTTCACTGCTCCCCCTAGGCTCATCAGCACGGATACTCATCCGTGGACCGGCGGCCGAAGCCGGCCGGTTTCGCCCTGAGCGGGTCACCCGGCGGCGCCACCTGTGCGGCGCCGCCGGGGTCGAGCTACCGCGCTGTCACCGTGACCGTGTTGGAGTCCAGGCTCTCCACCCCGGCCGCGCTGATGGTGTTCACCTTCACCAGGTAGGCGCCTCCCGCCGGCACCGGCAGCTGGCCGGTGCGGAAGACGAACAGCTGGACCGTCGTGGGCACGATCGCCGTGATCGGTGCACCGCCGGCCACCGGGGTGGCGGTGAAGCGGTAGGTGAACCCGTTGCCCTGGTTGATCCACGTCGCCCCGACCGTCAACGGTGCGCCGACCGGACCCTGGGTGCCCGTGATGGTGGGCGCGTTGGGCCGGGCGAGCGACGCCAGCGGGGTCACCGGAGCCGACAGCGGCGTGTAGTCGCCGAGCTGCTCCGGCGGGATGGCGTTGTTCTTGGCGCGGACCTGGAACTGGTAGGCCGTGCCGTTGGTGAGGCCGGTGACGTTCAGCGATGTCGCGTTGGCACCGGCGGGCAGGACGGCGACCGTCGTGCCCGGAGCTGCCGCCCGGACCACCCGGACGTCGTACCCGGTCACGCCACCCACGCTGTTGGCCGGCGCCGTCCAGTTGACAAGCACCGAGGCCGAGCCCGGGACCACGGCCCCGAGAGTCGGGGTCCCTGGCCGGCCGACCACGATGGTGCGGTCGGTGAACTGCAGCCGCTCCACGTTGGTGAGCCTGTCGATGCCGTCGATCCCGCCGTTGCTGTCCACCGTGATGACCCCGGCGTTCGCGCCGGTGCCGCGGGTGATCGTGTAGGCGGTGCTGACGCCGGAGAAGACCGCCGTGTCGACGCCGGAGCTGTCCGAGAGGATCTCGCGGACGATGAGGATGTGGTCGGGGCTCACCCGGCCGGCGAAGACGTCCTGCTGCAGCGTCCGCGGGTTGCCGACCTGGTAGGGCTTCTCCATCAGGTCGGTCGTCCCGATCTCGACGCCGAAGTCGTTCAGGACGCTGAGACGGACGTTGAGGTACCGGTCGCCGTCAAGGATGTCATCGGCGCCGCGGCCCTCCATCAGGTCCGAGCCGCCGCCGCCGAGGATGATGTTGCCGGCGCCCCAGACGTTGCCGGTGATCTCGTCGCACTCACCGTTGACGGTCCCGGCCGCCGCCACGTTGGCCTTCGGGGTGGTGAGCAGCGCGGCCGGGACGACCTGGTCGAGGCCCCGGATCCGGCTGATGCCCGCCGCGTCGAGGACGTTGCAGCCGCTGAAGCCGGCTCCGCCCACGTTGGAAGGCACGAGGTCGTCGCCGCGGAGGATGTCGTCGAGCTTGCTGCCCGAGAGGGCCTCGACCTCCTGGTAGCGGTCCCGGAAGACCACCGCGGGCAGCGGGACCCCGATCAGGCTGAGGTTCAGGTCGGCGTTGGCCTTGAGCGGGTCGTACTGGTACATCGACCAGTCGAAGCCCGCCGCGCCGGCGTTCCGCTCGATGCCGGGACCCGCAGAGAGGATGTCGTTGCCGCCCTCGGCGTCGTAGTCCTCCTCGCCGTTCTGGCCGATGAGCACGTCGTCACCGGGCGAGTTCGGGTCGTCGAAGAACGGGGCGCAGGAGTCGCCGCAGAGCAGCTCCTGACCGTCACCGCCCTCGATCCAGTCCGAGCCGCTGTCGCCGAACACGGTGTCGTTGCCGGCGCCGGCGATGATCATGTCGTCGCCGTCACCGCCGAACGTCTCGTTGTCGTTCGCGCCGCCGTTGGTGAAGTCGTTGCCCTCACCGCCCATGATGATGTCGAGGCCGGGGCCGGCGTCGATCGCGTCGGCGCCCGGACCCCCCTTCGAGACGTCGTCGCCGGCCAGGTCGGTCATGATGTCGTTGCCCTCGCCGCCCAGGGCGAAGTCGGCGCCGTCACCTCCCTCGATCCGGTCGTTGCCCTCGTTGCCGAGGAAGGTGTCGTTGTCGACGCCGCCGTACACCCGGTCCACACCCGCGGTGCCGTTGTAGACCGCCTGGCCGTTGATGCCGGCCGGGTCCACCGTGTTGCTGGTGCGGTACTGGATCGTGCCGTCCGGCTTGCGGACAAGCAGCGCGTGCTCGTCGCACTCGGTGGTGGGGTCGTCGGCCACGTTGGTGCCGAAGGTCTGGAAGCCCGCGGCGGTGCCGGACAGGTTGCCCAGCTGGAACTTGCAGTCCGCCGTGCCGAACGCGTCCGCCTTGAGCGTGTTGGCGTTCGAGTTGCGCATGATCATCTCGGCGAACGAGTTGCCCTCGAGCGCGGCGCGCAGGTTCATGCCCGGGGTGCGGGCGAGGTAGTAGAACCTGTCACCGTTCTGCAGGTCGGTCATCTGCTGCTCGAACACGAAGTTGAACGTGCTGCCCAACAGGCCACCGAACAGGTTGGTCCGCTCGGCGAGACCGCCGACCCAGAGGTCGATGCCGTCGACGCCGGTGAGGGACACGCCGGCGGTGGTGTTCTCCCACGTGCCGGAGCTGGTGATGAACGCCTGCGCATCCGCGGGGATCTCGGCAGGGTCCGTCCCGATCGGCGGGTCGACGAGCAGCTGGGCGGCTGCCCGCTTCCCGGCGATCGAGTCGACACCCGTGATGCTCGGGTGCAGACCGTAGGCCGCCACGAAGTTGACCAGCGACTCCGGGTGCTTGAGGTTCAGCCCGAAGTCGAGCCAGCTCTCGTACGGCTGCAGAGCGCTGTCCTGAGTGTCGCCGTGGATCGACTTCCGCAGGTTGTTCAGGGTCGGCACGCCTGCGTCCCGGGCCCGCGCCATGTTGATGGTCGCGAGGTCCAGTGGCAGGCCCAGCAGGTTGTTGCGCAGCGTGTTGGTGACGAACTCGTCCAGCTCGTTGCCGACCTGGTCCGACATGCCCATCACGATCGCCCCGACGGCCTCGTCCGTGGACAGCCGCGGCTTGCCCGGCCCGGCGTCGTTGAACGCCGGCGGGTTGAGGAACCCGTCGAAGAGGCTGATGTCGTTGTTCGACCCGTCCTCGTTGGTGCGGGAGATCGTGTCGGTCAGCATCGAGTGGCCGAAGCGGTAGACCGCGTGCGCGAACTCCGCCCGGATCGCCGAGTTGACGTTGTCGTGGTAGACGGTGAACGGGTTGATCAGCGGCTGGATCTTGCGGCCGAACTCCTCGAAGACGAGGTGCTGGTACTCCATCTCGGTCACGAACCGCGCCGCCTGGAACAGCCGCTGGCCGTAGTCGAACACCGGAGCGGTGGCCAGGGTGCCCGCCGGGCCGGGGACCGCGACCGGAGCTGCGGTCCACTTGGCGAGCTCGGAGATGCCCTTGGTCGACAGGTCGGTCTCGAGTGTGTTCTTGATGTCCGCCACGAGACGGTCGTGCTCCGAGTGGAACACCTGGTGCACGGCGGTCAGCCCGATGTTCTCGTTGGTCCGGCCGTCACCCGCCATGAAGTGGGCGTTGAGCATCTCGTCGTCGTACGTGCCCGGCTCCTGGAGCCCGTTCAGGCCGGTGATGACCGTGTCCGAGTCGGGGGTCAGGGCGGGCCGGGCCGGGTTCGGACCCTGGGCCGGGACTGCCTGTGTAGGCACCGCGTTGTGCGCGAT
The DNA here is from genome assembly GCA_963726615.1 of uncultured Actinomycetota bacterium. Taxonomy (GTDB): domain Bacteria; phylum Actinomycetota; class Actinomycetes; order JACCUZ01; family JACCUZ01; genus CAWDZK01. The sequence continues at coordinate 154,024 of CAVSCX010000011.1, forward strand.
GTCGTCGAGGAAGGCGGCGCCGACGCGGACGACGTCCGCGGGGACGTCGAGGCCGCCAGCGGCGCGGTTGCCCTCGACGAACACGTCGTCCGCCGTCAGCGCCTTGCCGTCCGGACCCTTGGTCACGAGCATCGGCAGGCCCCGAGCCGGGCCGCGGGTGAAGTTGCCGTACGGGTCGGTGACCAACATCGGGATGTCGAAGATGTCGGCGTCGGTCAGCTCGATGCCCAGCATGGACGCGGCAGTGGACTTGAGGAAGCCCCAGGTCGGCATGCCGCCGTCCTCGGTGCTGAGGAGCTTGCCGGTGTCCCGGGGCCGGCCCGCCACGTCGGTGTACTCGCGCAGGAAGACCTGGTGGGAGGGGACCGACGTGTACGTCTGGGACTGGTCCACGAACGGCGTGTCCGTGTTCACACCGTCCTTGACGTCGTCCGCGGTGCCGAGGATCCCGTCCTCGCCGGGCAGGTTCTCGGTCCGGGTCAGCGCCATGAAGCGGGCGTTCGGGCCGGGCTCGTCGCCGGTGCCGGGGATGCCGTCGATGCCGTCGAGCAGCGGGTCGTCGTCACGCAGCGGCACGAAGACCGCGCCGTGCGACTTCTTGGTGAAGTCCAGGCCGTGGTCGAAGAACTGACCGAACAGCGTGAACCAGCTGTTGTAGGGCGGCGAGAGGCCGACGTCGGTCGTGACGTTCGGGATGAAAAGCGTCTGACCCGCCGGGATGCAGTCCACCGGGTCGTTCGGGGCCACGCACGGCTCCACGCCGGGGTTGCCCTGGGTGCGCACGGGGTGCCTCGCCGCCGAGACGGCGGCCGGGTTCGTCGCGGTCTGGTCCACGATCAGGTTGCTGATCAGCCGCGGCTGTGAGTCCACGACGTTCGTGTTCTTCGACGCGTAGGTGGTCAGCCCGGGCGGGCCGAACGGTCCGGCAGCCTCGGCGGGGCGGAAGTCCGCCGGCGCGTGCCGCGGGAACGGCTTGTGGGAGGCGCCGAAGTCGGCGCGCTCTGGCTGCAGGTTGTTGCAGGAGCCGTCGACGGTGCGCAGGCCGTAGCTGAGCAGCGGGTTCGGGACCTGACTCGGCCCGTCGCCGAGCAGCGAGTCGCACGGTCCGGTCGCAGCTGTCGTGGTGCGGACGTGCCGCTCCGCGATCTGGATCTGCTTGAGGATGAACGCGAGGTCGCTCTTGGTCACGTTGAACCCCTGGCCGACCGGCGCGGTGCCGGCGTCGGCCGAGGTGACCAGCCCGAGCGGGAGGAGAGTGACACCGAGAACGAGTGTCGAGATCCCCGCGACGGCGGTGCGGATCCGACGGCTCACTACGCGCCGCGGACGGCGCGATGAGTTGGTCAAGACGAAGTGACGCACGGTGTCCCCCAGGCCTCAGACGTTTGGTGATGGCACGATGCAGAGGCGACCTTGGGCAGACCTTGGGGACTTCTCGGGTAGTCCTTTGCCCCCGCGGCGGTCACCCGTTCGGCGCAGCCCGTCAGGGAGGCGCGCCTGGCGGAACGGCCCATTACGCGGCGGCTACTGCGTGCCGCACTGTGGAGGTCGATCGACCTGCGGCCGCCCTGCCGGCGTGCCGCAGCTGTCTGGGGGGGCAGTAGTGCACGACGTTCATGACGACGACGTGCTGCGGATCAACGTCTTGGGGGAGACGGAGGTCCGCAGCGGCGGCCGCGTGCTCGGGCTCGGGTCGTTCGGCGGGGTGAAGACCCGGCAGATCCTCGAGATCCTCGTGCTGCATCGCCACGGCGCGGTGTCCAAGGACCGGCTCGCGGACATGTTGTGGGAGGGGCAGCCTCCGCGCGACTACATGGCGACACTCGAGAGCTACGTGTCGGTCTTGCGGGGCAAGCTCCAGCCGGGCGCGCTGCGCGGCGAGTCGGTCATCGTCACCGGCCCCGGCACCTACACGCTCGATCGGACCCGTGCATCGCTGGATGTCGACGACTTCGACCGTTTGGTCTGCGAGAGCGTCGAGCTGCCGGCCAGCGACCGGGTGGCCATGCTGACCGACGCGCTCGACCTGGTGCGCGGTCCGCTGGTGTGCCACGAGCTGTACGGCAGCTGGGCGCAGTCCGCCCGGGCGCTGTACGACGAGCGCATCGTCGGCGTCCTTGTCTCCGCCGCCGAGCTCAGCATGGCGATCGAGGACTTCGACACCGCAGGGCGGATGTCCTCACGGGCGCTGCGCCTGGATCCGCTCTCGGAGGCTGCCTGTCAGCTCTCCCTCCGGGCGCACTGGTCCGCCGGGCGCAAGGCGCAGGCGTTGCAGGTCTACGAGAACTTCCGCCGCGAGATGCGGGCCGAGCTGGGCATCGAGCCCGGCGAGATGACCCGCACGCTCTACGGGGCGCTGCTCGCCGAGGAGATGTCCGAGGGGCACGCAGGCGCGTCCAGCGAGCTGGGCGTCCTGGTCAACGCCGTGATCGAGCTCTACCACCGGTGCCGGTCCACCGCCGTCGACCAGCTCGGAGCGGTGCAGACGACCGTGACCCTGCCCGTCCAGCGGAGCGAACCGGCCGACGACGTCGACGGCCCGGGTGGGCTCCTCATCGACCTCGTGGCCAGGGCCAGCCTCCGCGACAACCGGCCGGCCACGACCGGACCCGCGCGGGGCGTGGGCAGGAGTCGCGGTGTCGGGTCGCTGGCGCAGGGCGCGATGCTCGCACTTGGCGTGCTCGACCTCCTGGTGCTGCGCTTCACCGACCTCGTCGAGATGGGGCTCGCGACCGCGGGCTAGCCTGGGCACCCCCGTCCCGGAGGTGACCGATGTCGGAGCTCGCGGCCGCGCCGTCTGGCCGGCCCCGACGGCTCCGCATCGGTATCGACACCGGAGGCACGTTCACCGACGTCGTAGCGATCGACGCTGCGGCGGGGCGCGTCGTGACCACAAAGACCCCGTCCACGCCGACCGACCCGGCGGACGGCTTCATGGCCGGCGTGCGCAAGGTGCTCGAGATGCTGGAGGCGAGCGGCTCCGACGTGTCGGCCGTGAGCCACGGCACCACGGTGGCCACCAACCAGCTGCTGGAGGGGAAGGTCGGCGACCTCGGCTTCATCACCACCGAGGGCTACGAGTTCCTCCTCGAGATCGCCCGCCAGTCGGTGCCTGACGGCTACGGCAACTCCTACTTCTGGGTCAAGCCACCGCGGATCGTGCCGCTGCACCGGGTGCGCACTGTCCGCGGCCGGCTGGACTTCCAAGGACACGAGGTGCGGCCGTTCGACGAGTCGGACGCGGTCGTCGCCGCCAGGTTCTTCCGCGACGCCGGCATCGACACCATCGGGGTCTGCTTCCTGCACTCCTATGCCGACCCGGGGCACGAGCTCGCGATGCGGGAGGTCCTGCGACGCGAGCACCCGTCAGCCGTCGTGTCGATCTCCAGCGAGGTGCTGCGGGAGTACCGCGAGTACGAGCGCGCCGTGACGACACTCGTCGACGCCGCGGTCAAGCCGCGGATGTCGTCGTACGTCGCCAACATCCGCGGACGTCTCGACGAGATGTCGCCGGGTGTGCCGTTCTTCGTCATGAAGTCCAACGGCGGTGTGCTCTCGGCCGAGGAGGTCGTGCACCAGCCGATCACGACAGTCCTCTCCGGTCCCGCGGCCGGGGCGCTCGGTGCCGCTCTCGTCGCCCGGGAGGCAGGCTTCGACAAGCTGCTCACGTGCGACGGCGGCGGCACGTCGACGGACGTCGCCGTCGTGCTCGACGGTGAGCCGGCGCTGACCACCGAGGGCACCGTCGGCAGCTACCCGAGCAAGGTGCCGATGATCGACGTCGTCACGGTCGGTGCCGGCGGTGGCTCGGTCGCCTGGGTGTCGCCCGAGGGGTCGCTCAAGGTCGGACCGCGCTCGGCGGGTGCCGACCCCGGACCGCTCTGCTACGGCAAGGGCGGCACCGAGCCGACAGTCACCGATGCCCACGTCGTGCTCGGGCGCATCCCGCCGCACCTGCTCGGCGGCGAGATCCCCCTCGACGTCGATGCGGCGCGGTCCGGGCTGGCCAAGCTGGCCGAGGCGCTGGGCCTCGGCGTGGAGAAGGCAGCCACCGGGATCCTCGAGATCTCGGCCTGGAACCAGGCGAACGCGTTGCGCGAGGTCACCGTCAAGCGCGGGCTCGACGTCCGGGACTTCACGATGGCGACCTTCGGCGGGTCCGGCTCGCTCCTGCTCTGCCGCCTGGTCGACGTGCTCGGGCTGGCCGGTGTCCTGGTGCCGCGCGATCCCGGCAACCTGTCCGCCTTCGGCCTGCTGACCGTCGACGTGCGCAACGACTACGTCCGGACCGCGGTGACCCGGCACGCCGACCTGGACCGGTCGTCCGTGACGAAGGTGCTCGACGACCTGCAGGCCCAGGCCGGCGCCGCGCTGGACCGGGAGGGCTTCGCCCGTGCCGATCACCGCTACCTGCGCAGCGCCGACCTGCGCTATGCCGGCCAGGCGTTCGAGGTGCGCGTGCCCGCCCCGGACGGCGTCGTCGGCGACGCCTTCGTCGAGTCGGTCGCGGACGCCTTCCACTCCGCCCACGAGCAGCTCTACGGCTACGCGTTCCGCGGCGACCCGCGGCAGCCGGTCGAGTGGGTGAACCTCCGGGTGACCGGAGTCGGCCCGATCGAGCGGCCACGGCTGGCCGAGCTGGCCCCGCGCGACGGCGGCGTGGACAGGGCCAGGACCGCCGTCCGTCCGGTGTTCTTCGACGACTGGGTCGAGGCGCCGGTCTACTGGCGGCCCGACCTCGCGCCGGGCGACGTCGTCGACGGCCCGGCCGTGGTGGAGGAGTTCGGCTCGACAGTGCCGCTGCATCCGGGCTACACCGCGGCTGTCGACCGGTTCGGCAACCTGCTGGTCACGAGGAAGGCGCACTGATGGCCGTCGACCCGGTGGTCCTCGAGATCGTCGAGGGCTCGCTCGCGGCGATCGAGAAGGAGGTGGAGACGGCCATCGGCAGGACTGCACGGTCGCCGATGATCCGGGACGCGCACGACTTCCGGGCCGGCATCCACGACCGGCGCCTGCGTAAGCTCACCGGCCGCTCGTACTCCGCGCTGGTCCATCCTGTCGCGCGGGACTTCCCGCTCGCCACCATGCGGCCCGGCGACGTGTTCTTCCACAACGACGTCTACCTGTCGGAGGGCGGCATCGGGCACCTGCCGGACCTGTGCGTGACAGTGCCGGTGTTCGTCGACGAGGACGACGGTCCCGAGGTTGTCGCGTTCGTCCAGGCGTTCGGTCACCACGACGACATCGGGGGAGCCGTGCCCGGGTCGATGCCGTCGAAGGCCACGTCGGTGTTCGAGGAGGGGCTGATGGTCCCGCCGATCAGGCTCTGGGACCAGGGCGTGCGCAACGATGCGGCGTTGCGCATCATGACCCGCAACTCGCGGATGCCGGACTCGCTGGCCGCCGACCTCGACGCTGAGTGCTCGGCCTGCCTGATGGGCTCGCGTCGGCTGGCGGAGCTGTTCGCCAGGTACGGCCGCGAGACCGTCGAGGCATGCTTCGACGGCATCGTCGACAAGACGACGGAGACCTACCGTCGGGAGATCCTGTCGCAGATCCCCGACGGCACCTATGTCTGGGAGGACTACGCGGAGCACGACGGGGTGGACGAGCCCCGCCTGCACGCCCAGCGGATCACGTTGACGATGGACTCCACCCGGGAGCGGCCGCTGGTGCTGGACTTCACCGGCACCTCGCCCCAGGCGCGGGGGCCGATCAACCACTGCGGGGACTACGCCGACGGCAACTTCCTGGCCAAGTGGCTGGCGCCGATCCTGCGCAACCTGGCCGAGACCCCGGAGCGGATGGCCGAGCTCGACGTGAACGAGGGCGTCGTGCCGCTCATCGAGATGCGCTTCCCGCCGCCTGGCACGCTGCTGACGCCGGTGTTCCCCGCGCCGACGAACGCGCGCACGTTCGTCATCCTGCGGCTGCTCGGGGTGCTGGCCGGGGTGCTGGCCAAGGCCGTCGACGGCCGGATGCCGGCCGACCAGGAGACGATCCGCTACACCGGCGTCTACGGCACCGACCGTGACGGGGAGCCGTACCTCATGCGCGAGGTGCTGGGTGGCGGGTCCGGTGGCCGGTGGTACGCCGACGGGGAGGACACGATCCACGTCGTCCCGGACTCGCGCAACCTCCCGTCGGAGTTCACCGAGTCGCGTTTCCCCTTCCTCGTCGAACGGCTCGCGCTGGCCCAGGACTCCGGCGGCGCCGGACAGTTCCGCGGCGGCCTCGGCTACGAGAAGGACATCCGGATGCTGCGGGACGCGCACTTCATGTCGATCGCCGACCGCTCCATCCTGGCCTGCTGGGGTGTGAAGGGGGGCCGGGCCGGGCGCCCCTTCGAGGTGACGATCGACCCCGGTGGCCCAGGCGAGCGCACCGTCGACGCACTGGCCGACGCCGAGCCCGTCCTGGCCGGCCAGCTGATCAGGATCCGCACCACCGGCGGCGGAGGCTGGGGCGACCCGCTGGACCGCGCGGTGCCCGACGTGGTGCGCGACGTGGAGTGGCGCAAGGTCTCGGTGGCCGCGGCCGCGTCCGAGTACGGCGTCGTGCTCGACCTCGACGGCGCGACCGCGGTGGTGGACGAGGCCGCCACCGAGGCTCGGCGGGCCGAGCTCCGCGCCCGGCGTACCGGCGACGAGCCGTTCTTCGACCGTGGCCCCGGCTATGCGCGGCTGTCCGGCGGCGCGGCGTACGCGGACGTCGACCTGCTCTGACCGGCTAGGGATGGCCGGGCCGGTAGAACATCTCGAACTGGATCCGGTCAGGGTCCTTGAAGGTGAGGACCGACCCGTACTCGCGGTCGACCACGGGGGTGTGCTCCACGCCGAGCTGCTCGAAGTGCGACTGCCACACGTCCAGCTCCGGCCGGCTGTCCACCCTGAGGCCCAGGTGGTCGAAGCCGGTGCGCACCGGGTCGAAGGACTCGCCGGCGTTCCGGTCGTGCTGCTGGAACTCCAGCGCGATGTGCGGGGTGAGGAGCAGCAGCACCGCGTGCCAGGTGCCCTCCTCGATCGTGTCGACCTGCTCGAGACCGAAGACGTCCTGCCACCAGCGGGCCGTCTTCTCGGCGTCGCGGACCGAGAGCGAGATGTGTGAGACGTCGGCGAAGCCTGGCATTGTCCGACCTCCTGTCTGCCATACTCCGAGTCGGAGTACCCAGGTCCGAAAATACTCCGGTCCGGAGGAACGTCAAGTGCCCGAGCTGACCACGACCTCGTACGCCATCCTCTCCCTGCTCGGCGTCCGCTCGTGGACCACCTACGAGCTGGCCCAGCAGATGCGGCGCAGCGTGGGGCAGATGTGGCCGCGGGCCACCAGCGTCGTCTACGAGGAGCCCAAGCGCCTGGTCCGCGAGGGGCTGGCGACGTCGAGCACCCAGCGCACCGGCCGCCGGCGCAGCACCGTCTACGCGATCACGGACGACGGCCGGGCCGCCCTGGCCCGGTGGCTGGCCGAGCCGGGCGGGGGCCCCACCCTCGAGTTCGAGGCGCTGCTCAAGGTGGCCTTCGCCGATCTCGGGTCGCTCCCCGGGCTGCGTGCCAACCTGGCCGCGGTGCGTGACCACGTCGCCCGGGAGCTGGACGAGGTGGCGCGGCGGAACGCGGAGTACGCCGAGACCGGCGGCCCGTACCCGGACCGCCTCCCGGTGATCTCGCTCGCCGCCCGCTTCTACCAGGAGCAGGCCCTGGCGCTGCTGCGGTGGGTGGACTGGGCCGAGGACGCGACCCGCGACTGGACCGGCGTCACTCGGGAGACGGGCGCCGCCCTGCCGGCCGACTCGTTCACCGAGCCGCCGGGAGCAGCGATCAGCCTCCCGCCATCGCCCCGATGATCATGAAGGGCTCCTCGCCGCGCACGACCCGGTCCGGCAGCCGGGCGTCCGGCTCCTCGTGGGACAGGTCCTCCTCGCACGCGTAGAACCGGACGAACGCCCGGCGCCGCGACGTCGCCCGGTCGCGGATCGTGCCGGTCAGGGACGGGAACTGGGCCTCGAGCGCGTCCAGGACCGACCGCTGGGTCACCTCACCCGGAACCTCGACCGCGACAGTGCCCTGGACCTTCGCGATAGCGCGCAGATGGGCCGGCAGGACCACCTGCACCGAGCTGCTCATGACGGCCTCATCGCAGCGTCTGCACCTCGACGGACAGCACCGGGGGCAGGTCCCGGACGATCGGCGCCCAGGAGTCGCCGGAGTCGGCGGAGGCGTAGACCTGGCCGCCGGTGGTGCCGAAGTAGACCCCGCAGGACTCGTGCTGGTCGACGGTCATCGCGTCACGCAGGACGTTCACGTAGCAGTCGCGCTGAGGCAGCCCGGTCGTCAGCGCCTCCCACTCGTCGCCGCCCGTGCGGCTCCGGTAGACGCGCAGCTTGCCGTCCGGCGGGAAGTGGTGGGAGTCGCTGGTGATCGGGACGACGTAGACGGTCTCCGGCTCGTGCGCGTGCACCGTGACCGGGAAGCCGAAGTCGGAGGGGAGGTTGCCGCTGACCTCCTGCCAGGTGTCCCCGCCGTCCTTGCTGCGCATGACGTCCCAGTGCTTCTGCATGTAGAGGACATCGGGGTTGTCCGGGTGCATGTCGATGCGGTGGACGCAGTGTCCGACCTCGGAGTCCTGGTCCGGGATCTCGCCGGACCGGAGGCCCTTGTTGATCGGCTGCCAGGTCTGTCCGCCGTCCGAGGTGCGGAAGGCTCCGGCGGCCGAGATCGCCACGAACATCCGGTCCGGGTCGGTGGGGTGCTGGACGATCGTGTGCAGGCACAGCCCGCCGGCGCCGGGCTGCCACTGAGGGCCGGTGTCGTGCTGGCGGAGCCCGGACAGCTCGGCCCAGGAGGTCCCACCGTCGGTGGACTTGAACAGGGCGGCGTCCTCGACCCCGGCGTAGACCGTCTCGGCGTCGTGCAGAGACGGCTCGAGGTGCCACACCCGGGTGAACGACCACGGTCGCAGCGACCCGTCGTACCACTGGTGCTCGCCCGGGACACCGTCGTAGCTGAAGTCGTTGCCGACAGTCTCCCAGGTCCTGCCGCCGTCGTCGGACCGCTGGATCACCTGCCCGAACCAGCCGCTGGACTGCGAGGCGTAGAGCCGGTCCGTCGCCACCGGCGAGCCCTTGACGTGGTAGATCTCCCAGCCGGGGAAGTGCGGGCCATCGACCGTCCAGTCCCTGCGGGCCTCGTCCGAGGTGAGGACGAAGGCACCCTTGCGGGTGCCGACCAGGACACGTGTGCCACTCATGCGCGGTTCCTTCCCGAGCTGCCGGATCACCCGGACGCTACTCGTCCGGCCCGACAGGGACGACCCCCGCGGCGGCAGGAACTCATCGGTCCGGGCGGCCCGTCAGGGCTCCAGCCCCCAGAACGGGCCGCGGAGCCCGACGTCGCGGAAGTAGTCGGCCGCGGTAGCCGGGTCGCGCCTCCGGTACCCGTGGTCGAGGCGTCCCTCGTACCACCGGCTGGCGAGGCGCCACAGGGTCCCGAGGTCGAGCACGTAGCCCCGGTCCTCGCCGGACCGCGCCAGCCAGAGCTCGATGCAGTCCGGGCTGCAGAACAGCCGCTGGTGCGCACAGGTGTGCACCACGTCGTCCCAGATCCGAGCGGCCGGCACCAGGAAGTGCGCGACCTCGTCGCCCGGGGGCGGGTCGTTGCGGTCGACCACCCACGAGAGCGCGGCTGAGCAGCCGGGGCAGGTGGTGGCGACCAGCACAGAGCGGTCGTCGTCGAGCAGGTGCGGCAGGGCGAACGAGTCCCAGGCGCAGCCGCCCCACCACAGCGTGTGGTGGCCCATGACCGAGAAGCCGAGCGGGACCGCCGCGAACGGGTGCGCCATCACCACCTCGCCGTCGCGCAGCACGACGTGCCGGGCCTCGGCGAGTCGCTCCAGTGCGAACCGGAGGGCCGCCGGGTCGGTGCCCGCGAGCTCGGCCAGCGCGTCGTGCGCCGGCAGCCGGCCGTCGCGGGCGAAGGCCAGGTAGACCGCGAGCCGGACGTCCTCGTCGGTGCCGTCCATGCCGGCCAGCCTAGGAGGGCAGCCTGTCGGGGCAGCCTCGTAGGGTCGGCTGGTGCGACCACACGAGCTGTCCCGGGCGGACGCGCGCCGGATCGCCGTGCAGGCGCAGCTCCTCGGCGCGGACCGGCCGGCCGACCTGGGCGAGGTGGTCCGGCACCTGACCGTCCTGCAGCTGGACCCGACCGCGGCCGTCGCGCCCAGTGCCGACCTGGTGCTCTGGAGCCGGCTGGGGTCGTCGTACTCGGCCGACGAGCTGGCCGACGCCCTCGACCGCCAGGAGATCGTCGAGCTGCAGGGCATGGCTCGACCGGCCGAGGACCTCGCCCTGTTCCGCGCCGAGATGGCCCGCTGGCCCGGGCCGGAGCCGCTGACGGAATGGCAGGAGCAGGTCCGGGACTGGGTCGATGCCAACGAGGGCTGCCGGCTGGACGTCCTCGAGCGGCTGCGGATGGACGGGCCGCTGCCCAGCAGCGAGCTGCCGGACACCTGCGTCGTGGACTGGCGCTCCAGCGGCTGGAACAACAACCGCAACCTGCGGATGCTGCTCGGCCTCATGGTCGAGCGCGGCGAGGTCGCGGCGGCCGGCCGTGACGGCCGGGAACGGCTGTGGGACCTGGCCGAACGGGTCTATCTAGACGATCCCGGGATCCCTGCGGACGACGCCGCCCGGGTGCGCGACGAGCGCCGGCTGCGCGCGCTCGGGATCGCCCGGGCCAGGGCGACCGTCCTGCCGGGTGAGCCCAACCATGTCGGCGAGGCCGGTGAGGCCGCGGTCGTCGAGGGCGTCGCGGGTACCTGGCGCGTCGACCCCGAGCTGCTCGACCGTCCCTTCTCGGGGCGGGCCGCGCTGCTGTCGCCGCTGGACCGGCTGGTGATCGACCGGAAGCGGATGGCGGAGCTGTTCGCGTTCGACTACCAGCTGGAGATGTACAAGCCGGTGGCCAAGCGCCGCTGGGGCTACTGGGCGTTGCCGGTGCTCGCCGGCGACCGGCTGGTCGGCAAGCTCGACGCGACCGCCGACCGTGACGCCGGGATGCTCAGGGTCCACGCCCTGCACGAGGACGAGCCGTTCACCGCGCCGATCGCGGCTGCCGTCCGGCGCGAGATCGCCGACCTGGCCGAGTGGCTCGACCTCGAGCTCGCGATGCCGGCTGCCCGCCCGACCCGCTGACCGTGTGCGTTCAGGGCAGCGGAAGGATGCCGCCCATGCGTGCCTTCGATCTCCTGGTGGCCGAGGCCGAGTCGGCCGACGTCACAGGCTGGGGCTTCGGGTGGCTGGACGGCAGGGCCTGCGAGCAGCGCCCACCCTGGGGGTACTCCCGGCAGCTCGCCGCCCGCCTTGCCTACGCCCGGTCCGCACTGGACATCGACACCGGTGGCGGTGAAGTGGTCTCGGAGGCGCCTGCGCTACCCGAACGGATGTGCGTCACCGAGGCGTGGCCACCCAACGCCCAACGGGCGCGAGAGGTGCTCGGTCCGCGCGGAGTGGAGGTGCGCGAGACGACGGAGGGCGGGCCCCTTCCCTTTGCCGACGAGTCGTTCGACCTGGTGTCGGCGCGGCACCCCGTGCGGCCGGACTGGTCAGAGATCCGACGTGTGCTCGTGCCCGGCGGTCACTACTTCGCCCAGCACGTGGGCCCGGCTTCGGCGTTCGAGCTGATCGAGCTCTTCCTCGGCCCGCTTCCCGATCACCGGCAGGGCCGAGATCCTCAGCGCGAGGCAGCGCAGGCTGTGAAGGCGGGACTGACAGTCACCGACCTGCGCACGGCTCGCTGCCGGATGGAGTTCCACGATGTCGGCGCGGTCGTCTGGATCCTGCGCAAGTGTGTCTGGTGGGTTCCGGACTTCTCCGTCGAGCGGTACCGCGAGAAGCTGCTGGAGCTGGACGACCTGATGCGGCACCGTGGGCCGTTCGTGGCGCACTCGACTCGCCACCTCATCGACGCGCAACGCTAGGCCCGGCACCAGGGTCGTCGCCCGCTGAGGACGACGGTGACGACGTCCGTCCGTGCCATCTCAGGTGAGCACGGTGGCCCGTGCTGGCGCATGAACGCGCGGCTCAGGGGGAGGCGATCCGGCCCAGCCGGGCGGGGAGCCGGCCCGCGGCGGCCTTGTCGAGGAACCAGATGGTCCGGTCGCGGCCGATCGCCGCGGCAGCCGGGACCTGGTGCTCGCCGGCACCCGAGAGGGCCAGGGTGACGGCCGTGGCCTTGTCCTCGCCGGCCACCACGGCCCACACCTCGCGGGACCCCTGGACCACGCCGAAACCGAGCGAGATCCGGGTCGGGGGCGGCTTGGGGGAGTTGTGGACCGCGAACGCCGGCCGGTCGTCGTACAGCGCCGGGTGCCCGGGGAAGAGCGAGTTGATGTGCCCGTCAGGTCCGACGCCGAGCAGACAGACGTCGAACGCCGGTGCCGGGCCGTGGTCCTCCGGCCGGGCGGCCGCCGCCAGCTCGACGGCGTAGCGCGCCGCGGCAGCGTCGGCGTCCTCGCCGTCCGGCCCGTCGCTGGCCGCCATCGGGTGCACGCGGGCGGGGTCCAGCGGAACCTGGTCGAGCAGCGCCTCGCGGGCCAGCGTCTCGTTGCGCTCCGGGTCGCCGGCCGGCAGGAACCGCTCGTCGCCCCACCAGAGGTCCAGCCGCCGCCAGTCGACGGCGCCGCGGGCGGGCGACCCCGCCACCGCGGCGAGGGTCGTGCGCGCGATCGAGCCGCCGGTGAGCACGACCGAGGCCTCGCCGCGGGCCGACTGGACGTCGACGAGCCGGGTGATCAGCCGGGCCGCGACAGCTGCGGCAAGCTCGTCCGGGTCCCGGTGCACCAGCACCGTCGGCGTGGTCATCGACCCGTCACCGGCCGGTGCGCTTCGTCGGAGCCTTGCGCGCCGCCACCTTCTTCGCGGTCCGCTTGGCGGTGGCCGCAGCACCCTTGCGGGTGGCGGCCGCCTTCTTCCGGGTCGCCTTGCGCACGGCGGCGTCCGAGACCTTCGACGTCTTTCCCGAGGTCGGCTTCCTCGGCGCTGCGGACTTCGCCGTCCGGCGCTTCTCGGGGTCCTTCCAGATCAGCGTCCGCATCGGCGGCCGCGCGTCGAGGTCCTTCTCGCCGGTGACCATCGACAGGGCGTCCGCGTAGGGCTGGTCGGCGTCCAGCCGGCGCAGCTCCTCGGTCAGCAGCTCGCCCAGCTCCCGCCTCTTGAGCGGGAGCTGCCGGTCGGTGATGCCGGTGCGCGACAGGGTCGCGAGGTAGCCGTCGGGACGGTCGATCCGCAGGCGGTCACGGGAGCCGAAGCGCACCTCGACGCCGGTGACGCCCGGCCCGCCGGAGTCGATCCGTCGGACCTTGATGCCGAGGCGGGCGCCGAGCCAGCCGGCCAGAAGCGCCGCACTGGGGTTGTCCCGCTCGGCGAACACCTCGGCCGAGGTCGGGGTCTCGGCCATGTCGTCGAACGCCGACGCCAGCAGGGCCCGCCACGGCGTCGCCCGGGTCCAGGCCAGGTCGGTGTCTCCCGGCGCGTAGTCCTTGGCGCGTCGTTTCAGCGCGGCCATCGGGTCGTCGTCGGTGGTGGCATCGGTGACCCGCCGCCCGGCGAGCACGCCCAGGGCGTCCCAGGCGAGCTTGTCCGGGGTCGAGCCGTGCCACCAGGTGACCACGGGGGCGTCGGAGGCGAGCAGCGGCAGCACGACCGACTCGGCGTGCAGCGACAGCCGGCCGTACATCCGCATCATCACGGCCTCGTTGGCGCCCAGCCGGCCGCCGACCTGGACCTCGGCGTCCAGCCGGTCGTCGGCGTCGACGCGGCGTCGTACGACGACGAGCAGCCGGCACGGGTGCGCCGACGCCGCGGCGGTGGCCGCCAGCTGCGCCTCCTCGGCCTGGTCCTCCTCCGCCACCACGACGAGGGTGAGCGCCAGACCGGACGCCAGGGCCCCCGCCGCGCGCCGCTCTGCAGCGAGGGTCTTCACGATCTCGGTGCCGTTGGTGTCCCACAGGATCGTCGTCATGGCTACGGACGCCTCCAGACCCGGCCGTCGCGGGCGAGCATCTCCTCGGCCCCCTTCGGGCCCCACTCCCCGGCGCGGTACAGCTCGGGCTTGGTGCCGGCCCAGAACTCCTCCAGCGGGTCGATCACCCGCCAGGACAGCTCGACCTCCTCGTTGCGAGGAAACAGCGTCGCGTCGCCGATGAGGACGTCCAGCAGCAGCCGCTCGTAGGCCTCGGGGGAGGACTCGGTGAACGCCTCGCCGTAGAGGAAGTCCATCGAGACGTCGCGCACCTCCATGGCCGACCCCGGCACCTTGGAGCCGAACCGCAGCGTGACGCCCTCGTCCGGCTGGACCCGGATCACGAGCTGGTTGTGGCCGAGCTCCTCGGTGTCGGTCGCGGCGAACGGCAGGTGCGGTGCCTGCTTGAACACGACCGCGATCTCGGTGACCCGGCGCGGCAGCCGCTTCCCGGTGCGCAGGTAGAACGGGACCCCGGCCCACCGCCGGGTCTCGACCCCGAGCCGGACCGCGGCATAGGTCTCGGTGCGCGAGCCCTTGGGCACCTTCTCCTCGTCGAGGTAGGACACGACCCGCTGGCCGCCGAGCCAGCCCTGGTCGTACTGGCCGCGGATCGCGTAGTGCTCGAGGTCGTCCGACAGTGAGATCGCGCCGAGCACCTTGGTCTTCTCGGTGCGGATGGCCTCGGCGTCGAACGCGACAGGCTCCTCCATGGCGGTCAGCGCCAGCAGCTGCAGGACGTGGTTCTGCAGGACGTCGCGTGCAGCTCCCGCGGTGTCGTAGAAACCGGCCCGGCTCCCGATGCCGACGTCCTCGGCCATCGTGATCTGGACCGAGTCGACGAAGTGGCCGTTCCACACCGGCTCGAACAGCGTGTTGGCGAACCGGAGGGCGAGCAGGTTCTGGACCGTCTCCTTGCCGAGGTAGTGGTCGATCCGGAAGACGTCCCGTGCGGTGAAGACGTCGTCCACCAGCCGGTTGAGGTCCATGCCGCTCTGCAGGTCGTGACCGAACGGCTTCTCCACCACGACCCGGCGCCAGCCGCCACGCTCGGAGTTGTCGGCCATCCGGGTGCGCTGCATCTGCTTGAGGACCACCGGGAACATCGCCGGTGGGATGGACAGGTAGAACGCGGCGTTGCCCTGGATGCCGTGCGACTCCTCCATCTCGATCAGCGTGGCCGCGAGGGTGTCGAAGGCCTCGTCGTCGTCGAATGACCCCGGCACGAAGCGGATGCTGTCCGACAGCCGTTGCCAGACGTCCTCGCGGAAGCCGGTCCTGGCCCCCTCCTCGGCAGCGGTGCGGGCCAGCTGGGCGAAGTCGCCGTCGCCCCAGTCGCGGCGGGCGAAGCCCACCATCGCGAAGCCGGGAGGCAGCAGGCCGCGGTTGGCCAGGTCGTAGACGGCCGGGATGAGCTTCTTGCGGGCCAGGTCGCCGGTGACGCCGAACACGACGAGCGCGCACGGCCCGGGCACCCGCGGCAGCCGCCGGTCCCGGGCGTCGCGAAGCGGGTTGTCGCGGACCACGTGCCGGGGCGGGTGGTCGTCCGGCGGGATGTCGCGCAGCGGCGGGTAGCTTGCGGTCACGCTTCCGGCCCCCCGGCCGCCGCGGCTGCCTCGAGCAGCCGGCGTACGCCGTCGGCACGGTCGGTGAGGTGCAGCCGGACGGCGGGGCGCCCGCGCTGCTCGAGTGCGCGGATGTCCCCGAGCGCCTGCGCCATCTGCAGCCGCCCGAAGGAGTACGGCCGCCCGGGCACGTCGACGTCCGCGGTGACCGCGCCGGTGACCTGGAGGAACACGCCGACCTGCGGGCCGCCCTTGTGGAACTGTCCGGTCGAGTGCAGGAACCGAGGCGCCCAGCCGAAGGTGACCGGTCGGCCGTGCGCGGCCCGGGCCAGCCGGGCCCGGACGTCCTCGGCATCGCCGTCGCCGTGCCGGTCCAGGTAGGCCATCACCGCCAGGTAGCCGTCGTCGCCGACCGAGCCGACCAGCGCCCGGAGGACCCCGGCCAGGTCCGCGGGCGAGCCCAGCGTGGCCAGGTCGCCGTGGATCTCGACCGCACCGTCGACCAGGTCGGGCTCGCCCTCGGGAAGTGGCCCGTCTCCTGACTCCTCCAGCAGCTTCGCCGTGTTCTCCTTCGACTCGGCCACGTTGGGCTGGTCGAACGGGTTGATGTCGAGGATCTTGCCGGCCACCGCGGTGGCGTACTCCCAGAGCAGGAACTGCGCGCCCAGCGAGCCGCTCACCGAGGCGGCGTCGAGGCCGGGCCGGCCGGGGCCGAGGAGCACGCGGTAGGCGTCCGCACCGGCGTCGGCGAAGCCCGGGGCGTCGGTGCCCTCGACGACCACCGGAAGGATGCCGGTCCCCTGCTTGCCGGTGGACTCGGCGACAAGCTGCTCGGCCCAGTCGCCGAAGCCGACCATGCCCGACCCCGCGTCGGCGAGGACGAGCTTGTCGCGACCGGCGCGGGCGGCGTCGCCGAGTGCGCGGCCCAGGACGATGCCGGGGTTGTCGTCGTCGCCGAGCTCGCCCGCGAGGACCCGGGCGTCGGCGAGCAGCCGCTCGACGTCGGCGCCGGCGAGCGCGCTGGGTGTGAGGCCGAACGCCGACAGCGCGCTGTAGCGGCCGCCGACGTCGGGGTCGGCGAGCACCACGGTGTAGCCCGCCGCCGCCGCCGCGTCGTGCAGGGGGGAGCCCGGGTCGGTGACCACGACGATCCGCTCCGCGACCTCGGCGTCGGTCAGGCCGGCGTCCCGGAACGCCTGCTCGTAGGCGCGGCGGTGGCTGTCGGTCTCGACGGTGCCGCCGCTCTTGGACGCCACGACCAGGACAGTCCGGTCGATGCGGTCGCGCAGGGCGGCGCCCACCTGGTGCGGGTCGGTGCTGTCGAGGATGGTCAGGTCCGCGCCCGCGGTGCGGGTGATGACCTCGGGCGCGAGAGACGAGCCACCCATCCCCGCCAGCACGACGTGGTCCAGGCCCTGCGCCGAGAGCCGGTCCCGGATCTCGCGCAGCCGGGGGAGCAGGGCCTCGGACGCCGTGGGGAGGTCGAGCCAGCCGAGCCGGACCGCAGCCTCGGGCTGCGCCTCCGGACCCCACAGCGAGTCGTCCTTGGCGACCAGCGCCGCCGCGAGACCGGACAGGTCGCTCCCGTCGGTGTCGGCGCGGCCGGTCCTGACGCTCACACTCACCGGGCGGCGTCCTCGCTGAGACGGTCGAGCTCGGACTTGGTCGAGGCGAGCAGGTCCTTCCAGGACACCTCGAACTTCTCCACACCTTCGTCCTCGAGGACCTGCACGACGTCGTCCATGTCGATGCCGGCCGCCTTCAACGCCTGCATCGTCGCGGCGGCCGACGCGTACTCGCCGCGGATCGTGTCACCGCGGACCACCCCGTGGTCGGCGACCGCGTCCAGGGTCGGCTCCGGCATCGTGTTCACGACGCCGCGCGTCACCAGCTCCACGACGTACTGCGTGTCGTCGTACGACGGGTCCTTCACGCCGGTGGAGGCCCACAGCGGACGCTGCGGCCTGGCCCCGGCAGCGGCCAGCGCCGCCCAGCGCTCGGTGCCGAAGACCTCTTCGAAGGCCTCGAAGGCGAGCCGGGCGTTGGCGATGGCCGCCTTGCCGCGCAGGTCGCCGGCCTCGGGCGAGCCGAGCTTCTCCAGCCGCTTGTCGACCTCTGTGTCCACCCGGCTGACGAAGAACGACGCCACCGATGCGAGCCGGCTCAGGTCGTGGCCCGCGGCCCGGGCCCGCTCGATCCCGGTCACGTAGGCGTCCATGACCTCGCGGTAGCGCTCGAGGGAGAAGATCAGGGTGACGTTGACGCTGATGCCCTCGGCGATGCACTGCTCGATGGCCGGCAGGCCCGCCTTGGTGGCCGGGATCTTGATGAACAGGTTGGGGCGCTCGACCAGCCACCACAGCTGCCGGGCCTCGGCCACGGTGCGCTCGGTCTCCTGCGCGAGCCGCGGGTCGACCTCGATCGACACCCGGCCGTCGACCCCCTCGCTGCCGTCGTAGACGGGTCGCAGCACGTCGCAGGCCCAGCGGACGTCGAACGTCGTGACCATGCGGATGGCCTCCTCGACGTCGACGCCACGCACGGCGAGGTCGCGCAGCTGGCGGTCGTAGGTGTCGCTCTCGCTGATGGCCTTCTGGAAGATCGTGGGGTTCGTCGTGACGCCGACGACGTGCCTGTCGCGCACCAGGTCGGCCAGGTTGTCCGTGACCAGCCGGCCGCGGCTCATGTCGTCCAGCCAGATCGCGACGCCCTCGTCGGAGAGCTGACGCAGCGGTTCGGTCATGGGAAGGCTCCCTGGGTCGGTGGAAGGGAAGGGCGCGGGCAGGTCAGGTGCCCGTGGTGTCACCGGTGATGACGCCGACACGCTCGAGGCTGGCGTGCGCGGCAGCCTTCACCCGGTCAGGGGTGAAGCCGAACTGCTCGAACAGGACCGTGTGGGCCGCACTGGCCCCGTAGTGCTCGAGGCTGACGATCTCGCCGGCCTCGCCCACCAGGTCGCGCCAGCCCATGCCCACCGCCGCCTCGACGCTGACCCGGGCCCTGACGGAGCTGGGCAGCACCTGCTGCTGGTAGGCGCGGTCCTGGGCGTGGAACCACTCCACGCACGGCATCGACACGACCCGCGTGGGGGTGCCCTCGGCCTCGAGGGCCTCGCGGGCCTTCATCGCCAGCTGCACCTCGGAGCCGGTGCCGATGAGGATCACCGTCGGCTGTCCGCCGGTCGCGTCGGCAAGCACGTAGCCTCCGCGGGCGGTGCCCTCCGCGGAGGCGTTCTCGGTGCGGTCCCACACCGGCAGGTCCTGCCGGCTCAGGCACAGCCCGGCCGGCCTGTCGGTGTGCTCGAGGATGGTCCGCCAGGCCACCACAGTCTCGTTGGCGTCCGCCGGACGCACGACGTCGAGGCCGGGGATCGCCCGCAGCGCGGCGAGGTGCTCGACCGGCTGGTGGGTGGGACCGTCCTCACCGAGACCGATCGAGTCGTGGGTCCAGACGTAGGTCACGGGCAGCTTCATCAGCGCCGCCAGCCGGACAGCGGGGCGCATGTAGTCGCTGAACACGAGGAAGGTGCCGCCGTAGACCCGGGTCCCGCCGTGCAGGGCGATGCCGTTCATGATCGAGGCCATCGCGTGCTCGCGGATGCCGAAGTGCAGCACGCGGCCGAACGGCCCGCCGGTGAACATCTTCGACTGCCGGTCCTCCGGCAGGAACGACGGCTCGCCCTCGGGGGTGGTGTTGTTGGACTCGGCCAGGTCGGCCGAGCCGCCCCACAGCTCGGGCAGCGCTGGGGCGATCTTGGTCAGCACCGCTCCGGAGGCCTTGCGGGTGGCCATGCCCTTCGGGTCGGCCGGGAACTCGGGCAGGGCGTCGGTCCAGCCGTCGGGCAGGGTGCGGGTGCGCATGCGGTCCAGCAGGGCCGCGCCGTCGGCGTTCTTCCGGGCCCAGGCCGCGAAGCGCTCGTCCCACTCCGCGTGGGCAGCCCGGCCGCGGCCCACGACCTCGCGGGCGTGGGCCAGGACCTCGGGGTCGACGTCGAAGGTCCGGTCCGGGTCCATGCCCAGCGCCTTCTTGGTCGCGGCCACCTCGTCGGCACCGAGGGCACTGCCGTGCGCCTTGCCGGTGTTCTGCGCGTCCGGGGCGGGCCAGGCGATGACGGTCCGCAGGGCGATGAAGGAGGGCCGGTCGGTCACCGCACGGGCCTTGTCGAGGGCGGTGGCGAGCGCCTGCACGTCCTCGTCGTAGCGGCCGTCGTCGGACAGCCAGCTGACCCGCTGGACGTGCCAGCCGTACGCCTCGTAGCGGGCGGCGGTGTCCTCCGAGAGGGCGATCGTGGTGTCGTCCTCGATCGAGATGTGGTTCTGGTCGTAGACCAGGGTCAGGTTGCCCAGCCGCTGGGTGCCGGCGAGTGACGACGCCTCGCTGCTGACGCCTTCCTCGATGTCACCGTCGGAGGCCACGCAGTACACGTGGTGGTCGAACAGGCTCTCGCCCTCGGCGGCGTCAGGGTCGAGCAGGCCGCGCTCACGGCGGGCCGCCATCGCCATGCCGACCGCGTTGCCGATGCCCTGGCCGAGAGGGCCGGTCGTGGTCTCCACGCCGGCCGTGTGACCGTGCTCCGGGTGGCCCGGGGTCAGGGACCCCCAGGTGCGCAGGCCCTTGAGGTCGTCGAGCTCGAGGCCGTACCCGGACAGGTAGAGCTGGAGGTACAGCGTCAGGCTGCTGTGCCCGCACGAGAGGACAAACCGGTCACGCCCCGCCCAGGCCGGGTCGGTCGGGTCGTGGCGCAGGTAGCGCTGGAACAGCAGGTACGCCGCCGGCGCCAGGCTCATGGCCGTCCCGGGGTGACCGTTGCCGACCTTCTGGACGGCGTCCATGGCGAGCGTCCGGACGGTGTCGACCGCCCGGGAGTCGAGGTCGGTCCACTCGAGCTTCGTCGTGCTCACAGGCGTCTGGCTCCTTCGACGTCAGGGGGGAGCAAGGAACTGCACAGGTCACCGGGCGCCGAGCCTACTCGCGCACGAGCAGGCTCCTTCCCCGTCGGGCCGGCGGCGTCCGGCGGCCGATACAGTGGCCCTGCCCGGGGGGCGTCCTGACAAACGGTCGGCGCCCGCCTGCCGACTGCGATCCGAGGAGAGCGAGTGACGGCCGTCGACTCACGCCGCGGCGCCTCCGCGCCGGTGGCGGTGGCCGGAGCGGCCCGCCCGCGGCGCACCGCCCGGCAGGTCGCCACGGCGTACGTCGCCCTCACCAAGCCGCGGATCATCGAGCTGCTGCTGGTCACCACCGTCCCGACGATGCTGCTCGCCGAGGGCGGGCTGCCCTCGCTCCGGCTGGTCGCCGCCACACTCGTCGGTGGGTCACTGGCTGCCGGCAGCGCCAACACCCTGAACTGCTACCTGGACCGCGACATCGACCAGGTGATGCACCGCACCGAACGGCGTCCGCTGGCAACCGGCGCCGCATCGCCGCGCGAGGCGCTGGCCCTCGGTCTCCTGCTGGGCGTCGTGTCGGTCGCCTGGCTGACCCTGACGACCGGGTGGCTGCCGGCAGCGCTCGCCCTCGCCGCGATCGCGTTCTACGTCGGCGTCTACACGATGGCGCTCAAGCGACGCACGCCGCAGAACATCGTCTGGGGCGGGGCCGCGGGATGCATGCCCGTGCTCATCGGCTGGTCGGCGGTCACCGGCTCGCTGGCCTGGACCCCCGTGGTGCTGTTCGCCGTGATCTTCTTCTGGACGCCGCCGCACTACTGGCCGTTGTCGATGCGGTTCCGCGACGACTACGCGGCTGCCGGCGTGCCCATGCTCCCGGTGGTCGCGGGCAACGTGACTGTGGGCCGCCGGGTCGTCGCGTACTCGTGGGTGATGGTCGCCTCGTCCCTGCTGCTCTGGCCGGTGGCGGGGACGACCCCGTTCTACGCTGTCGCCGCGCTGCTACTGGGAGCCGGGTTCCTCGTGGAGGCGCACCGGCTGCTGGGCAGGGCGGTGCTCACGGCCGATGCCGCGGCTGCCGGCCACACCGTGCCCGGCCCGTCGGTGGAGGCAGGCGCGATGCGGCTCTTCCACGGCTCGATCACCTACCTGACCCTGCTGTTCCTCGCCGTCGCGATCGACCCGCTGCTGCCGTTCTGACATCGGGGCCGTCCCGCTCGTCGCGGGCGTGCTTGTCGGTGGCCCTGGCGCCCGCGGCGGGGGGACCCAGCCGCAGCGTGACGCGGGCACCACGGCCGTCCGGTCCGGCGCCGACGTCGAGCGATCCGCCGGAGGCCTCGGCCGTGCGTCGGGCGATGTCAAGGCCGAGCCCGGTCGACCCGGCCCCGCTGCGCCCCCGCGCCACCACGGTGCGGTCGGGGAAGCCGGGTCCGGAGTCGAGCACGTCCAGCACGACCCCGCCACGCTCCGCCGGGGCCAGGCCGACAGAGCACGACACCCCGTCGGCGGTGTGCGCGAACACGTTGCCGAGCAGGGCGTCCAGGGCCGCCCGCAGGTCGGCCCCGTCGGCCCGGACCGGTGCCGGCCGCTCCGGCAGGGTCAGACTCAGGACTCGGCCCTGGTCCTCGGCGAGGGCCCGCCAGAACTCCACCCGCTCCCGCACCACCTCGGTGGCGTCGCACCGGGCCGCGACCCCCTCCCGGACCGGGCGGCGGGCCTCGCGGATCAGCGCGTCGACGGTCCGGCTGAGCTCGTCGACGTCGGCGGTGAGCCGGTCCCGGTCCGGCCCGGACCGGAGGGCCTCGACGTCGAGCCGGAGGGCTGTCACCGGCGTCCGCAGCCGGTGCGACAGGTCCGCCACGGACTCCCGCTCGTGGACCAGGAGCTCGCGGATCCGGGCCGCCAGCTTGTTCACCGCCAGGCCGACCTCGCGGACCTCGCCCGGCCCGCGCGGCACGACCCGCGCGTCGAGGTCTCCGTCGCCGAGGCGACGGGTGGTGGTGGCGAGGTCGGTCATGGGCGCCGTGATCGACCGGGCCAGCCGCTCGGCAACGAGCAGCGAGAGCCCGACCAGGACCACGCCCAGCATCAGCAGGACCAGCCTGGCCTGGGTGACGCCGCGCGTCAGCCGCGCCTTCGGGACGACGGTCTCGACGACCAGCAGCCGGCCGTCGACGGCGACCGGCTGCCGGACCAGGGCGTCGCCGCCGACCCGGGTAACGGTCGTCGCCCTCGGAGCCGTGGGGCGTGCGACCACCGTGACGTCCAGACCGAGGCGGGCCAGCCCGTCCGTGAGCGCGGCCAGCTCCTCGGGGCCTGCGCCGGACGCCGCCGCCGAGACGACGACCTGGGTCCGTGACGTGGCCTCGTTGACGGCCTGGCTCGCAGCGGCCCGGCTGACGAGCACCGCGAGGGGGACGAGGAACGCCAGCAGGACCACGGACGTCGTCGCGACCACGAGCAGGGCCAGCCGCCGGCGCATCGGAGCGGCTCAGGCCGGGCCGGGCACGAGCTTGACGCCGACACCGCGGACGGAGTGCAGCATCCTCGGCTCGGCGGCGGACTCGCCCAGCTTGCGCCGCAGCCAGGACAGGTGCACGTCGACGGTCTTGTCCGCGCCGCCGTACGGCGACTGCCACACGTCGGCCAGCAGGGCGCGCTTCGTCACCACCTCGCCGGGCCGGGCCGCGAGGTAGGCGAGCAGGTCGAACTCGCGGGGCCGGAGGTCCAGGGACCGGCCGGCGAGGACGGCACTGCGGGACTTGGTGTCCACCGTCAGGTCACCGACCGTCAGGACCGCGGTGGCGGGCGAGGCGACCCGCCGCAGCACCGCCCGGATCCGGGCGTCGAGCTGTTCGGCGCTGAACGGCTTCACCAGGTAGTCGTCGGCCCCGGCGTCGAGAGCCGCGACTGTCGTCGTGTCCTCGTCGCGCGCCGTGGCCACGATGACGGGCACGTCGCTGACAGGGCGCAGCATCCGGAGCAACCGGATGCCGTCGATGTCGGGCAGGCCGAGGTCGAGCACCACCAGGTCGGGCGGCTCGTCGACCACAGCCTGCAAGGCAGCCATGCCGGTGGCTGCCGACGAGACGGCGTGCCCGCGGTCGGTCAGTGCGCGGATCAGAGCGCTGCGGATCCTGGCGTCGTCCTCGACGAGCAGCAGCACGGCCATGGGGCGACGGTAGCGGCGCGATCCGCCGTCACCGCGCAGATCCCGCTCGCTGGGGCCGCGTTAGCCGCGCGTTAGGGGACGGCAGGTCACCATGGGCGGGTGCAGAGACGAGTCCTCCTGGTCGCCTTGTGGCTGGCCTTCGCGACCGCGGCGGTCGGCGTCGGCTTCGGCGCGGCCAACCTGGTGGGGGACCCCTACACCGACGTGGCCGACGGCGGCGTGGGCTCGGTGACGCAGGGCGGCGCGGCGGGCCAGCCCCAGCCGTCGGCCGAGCTGCCCTCGGGGACCCGCTCGGCCGGTCCGGAGTCGCCGTCCCCGTCGAGGTCGCCGGCCAGGACGGGAGGGCACCGGACTCCTTCGCCCGTCGCGAGCGCCGCCCGGCCGTCCTCGGCGGCCCCGGCTGCGACCCCGAAGCCGACGCGGTCCTCCACGCCTCGCGCCGGCAGCGGCTCGGGCGGTGGCGCCACGGTGCAGCGGAGCGTCACGACCCGCGGGGGCCTGGTGACCGCCGGCTGCCGCAACGGTCTGGTGTCGGTCGGTGCCTCGCCGGCTGTCGGCTGGTCGATCGACGAGATCGACAGCGGCCGGGTCGATGAGGCGAAGGTGAAGTTCCGGCGTTCCGGAGAGGGCGAGGGCGAGATCGAGGTCCATGCGCAGTGCGCGTCCGGCACGCCTACGTTCCAGCTGGACGACCACGAGGAGGACCACGGCGGCGGCGGCCACGAGTGACCCCCGGTGCCGCACCGGTCAGCGGGCCTGCGGGGCCGGCGGTCGGGCCGGGCGAGGCACTTCCGCGTGCGACCGGTCGGCGACGGTGACGTCGGCGACGCGCTGGGTCATGCCGAGCACCAGGCGAAGTGCTGCCACCCAGACCAGCCCGGCGCCCAGCAGGTGCACCATCACCAGCACGACGGGCAGGTCGGTGACGTACTGCAGGTACCCGACGGTGCCCTGCGCGACAACGACGACGAGCAGCTCGGTGGCGCGGCGACGTAGCGCTTCCGGAGCGGGGGAGGCGCGCAGAGCGACCACCACGCCCACGGTGAGGCCGACGAGCAGGAAGACGAGGTCGGCGTGCAGCTGCGTGACCTCGACCAGGTCGAAGGGGAGCCGGTGGGTGGCGTTCACGTCGCCCGAGTGCGGACCGGTCCCGGTCACGACGGTGCCGGCCACGAGCAGCAGGGCCGTCACGACAGCCAGGGCCTGACCGCCCCGGAGCAGCGCAGCCGGGACCAGCGGACGCCGAGGGACGGGCTGGCCGCCGGACCGTTCGTACGCCAGCGTTGCCACGGCGACGAGCAGCATCGACAGCAGGAAGTGCGCCATCACCGTCAGCGGGTTCAGCCCGGTCAGGACGGTGACGCCACCGAGCAGGGCCTGCGCCACGATGCCCAGCAGCAGCAGCAGGGCGAGCCGCCGCAGGTCACGACGACCGGCCCGCCAGGCGACCACGACCGCCGCCACCACGACAGCCGACAGGGCGAACGTGAGCAGCCGGTTGCCGAACTCGACGAGCCCGTGCGCGCCCATCTCGCGGGTGACGACCAGGCTGTCGTCGGTGCACCTGGGGAACGTCGGGCAGCCCAGCCCGGACGCGGTGAGCCGGACCGCGCCCCCGGTGACCACGATGCCCACGTTGACCACGAGCGCCGCCAGGAACGCCCGGCGGACCAGCGCGGGCGAGGGCGACCAGGCGCGCCAGCGGACGAGCATGGCGCCCAGCCTACGGAGCGGGGCGGCTACTCCCAGCGGAAGGTGCGCGACGTGAGCACGCCGGCGGCGGCGGCCCAGACGGCCAGGACGCCCACGGAGCCCCATGGCAGCGGTCCGCCGTCGCGCAAGACCGTCCGCAGCCCCTCGGACAGGGCTCCGGCCGGCAGCGCCTCCAGCACCGGGCGGGCACCCGAGGGGAACCTGTCCAGCGGCACCGCGATGCCCCCGGTGACCAGCAGCAGCAGGTAGACCAGGTTGGCCGCGGCCAGGGTGGCCTCGGCGCGCAGCGTCCCGGCCATCAGCAGCCCGAGAGCGCTGAACGCCGCGGTCCCTGCCAGCACAAGGACGAGGACGGCCGCCCACGACCCGCGTGGGTCCCAGCCGAGCAGCTGAGCCACCACGGCGAGCAGGGCCACCTGCCCTGCCTCGATCGTCAGGACCGACAGACCCTTGGACCCGAGCAGCGCGCCGCGCGGCAGCGGCGAGGAGCCGAGCCGCTTCAGGGCGCCGTAACGGCGCTCGAAGCCGGTGCCGATCGCGAGCCCGGTGAAGGCCGTGGACATCACCGCCAGGGCCAGGACCCCCGGCACCAGGAAGTCGACCCGGGAGGCCCGGTCGCCGAGGTCCATCACCTCCACGCTGCCGAACACCGTGAGGACAAGGACGGGGATGACGACGGTGAGCAGCAGCTGCTCGCCGTTGCGCAGCACCATCCTGACCTCGAGGGCGGTCTGCGCCAGCAGCATCCGCGGCAGTGGCGCTGCTCCCGGTCTCGGGGAGAACGTGCCGGCCCCGGGTGGGGTGCTCATCCGCGCAGCACCATCCTGACCTCGAGGGCGGTCTGCGCCAGCAGCATCCGCGGCAGTGGCGCTGCTCCCGGTCTCGGGGAGAACGTGCCGGCCCCGGGTGGGGTGCTCATCCGCGCAGCACCATCCTGACCTCGAGGGCGGTCTGCGCCAGCAGCATCCGCGGCAGTGGCGCTGCTCCCGGTCTCGGGGAGAACGTGCCGGCCCCGGGTGGGGTGCTCATCCGCGCAGCTCCGAGCCGGTGAGCTCCAGGAACACGTCCTCCAGCGACCGGCGGCCGACAGTGAGCCCCGCGGGCATCACGTCTCGATCGGCGCACCAGCCCGTGAGGTCGGCCAGCAGCCGGGCGTCCACGGCGCCGTGCAGCACGTAGCGGCCGGGGGACACCTCGTCGACGCGGGTCGCGGCCGGCAGTGCCGCGGCCAGCCCGGCCACGTCCAGGCCGGGCGGCCCGTCGAAGCGCAGCGTGCCGCCCGCACCGGCGGCCGTGAGCTCGCCCGGCGACCCCACGGCGATCACCCGGCCGTGGTCGACGACGAGCACCTGGTCGGCCAGGCGCTCCGCCTCGTCCATGTGGTGGGTGGTGAGCACCACGGTGACCCCGTCGGCGCGCAGCGCCTCGAGAAGCTCCCAGGTGGCCCGGCGGGACTGCGGGTCCAGCCCGGCGGTCGGCTCGTCCAGGAAGACGAGCTCCGGGCGCCCGACGACGGCCAGGGCCAGCGAGAGCCGCTGCTGCTGCCCCCCGGACAGCCGCCGGTACGCCGTGCGGCCGGCCGACCCCAGCCCGAGGCGCTCGACGAGTGCCGGCACGTCCAGCGGGTGCGCGTGCAGCGCGGCCACGTGCCGCAGCATCTCCTCGGCCTTGACGCCGGGGTAGATGCCGCCCTGCTGGAGCATCACGCCGACCCGGGGCCGCAACGCGCGGGCGTCGCGCCAGGGGTCCAGACCGAGCACCCGCACCGTCCCCGAGTCCGGCCTGCGGTAGCCCTCGCAGGTCTCGACGGTGGTCGTCTTGCCGGCCCCGTTGGGCCCGAGGACCGCCGTGATGGCCCCGGTGCGGACGGTGAGCGACAGCCCGTCGACGGCGGGGCGGCCGTCGTACCGCTTGACGAGGTCGACAACCTCGACGGCCGAGGCGCTGAGCACGCTGGGAGTCTACGGAGCGGCCGGGTTTGCGATCGGGCGGGCAATAACGGCACACTGGTGTTGTGAAATCAGCCGTGGAGGACCGCACCCGGGACCGGGTCGCCCGAACTGTGCTGGAGAACGGCCCGACCACCGCTGCCACGCTGGCGGACCAGCTCGGCCTGACGGCGGCCGCCGTACGCCGGCACCTGGACGCCCTGCTCGGCGCCGGCCTTGTCGAGGAGCGCCAGCCGCGCCCGACCGCCGTGCGCGGCCGGGGCCGTCCGGCCCGCCTCTTCGCGCTCACCGAGGCCGGCCGGGAGACCTTCGACCAGGCCTACGACGACCTCGCAGCGAGTGCCCTGCGCTTCCTCGAGGAGACCGGCGGCCGCGACGCCGTCGGCGCCTTCGCCCGGCAAAGGGTGGCCGAGCTCGAGGCGCGCTACCGCCCCGTCGTGGAGGCCGCACCGCCGGCCGAGCGGGTGGAGGCGCTCGCCGGCGCCCTGTCCTCCGACGGCTACGCTGCCGCGACCCGCCCCGGCGGGGAGGGTCGTCCCGAGGAGCAGCTCGCGGGGGAGCAGCTCTGCCAGCACCACTGCCCGGTCGCGCACGTGGCGGAGCAGTTCCCCGAGCTGTGCGAGGCGGAGACCGAGGTCTTCGCGCGCCTGCTCGGCACCCACGTCCAGCGCCTGGCGACCATCGCCCACGGCGACGGCATCTGCACGACCTTCGTCCCGCGAACCAGGGACACCGAGAACCGACAAACCGAGATCCAGCCAACGGAGGAGTCCTCGTGACCGCCATCCCGGAGACCACGCACGCCGAGGTCGACGCCCTGGGACGCTACGCGTTCGGCTGGGCCGACTCCGACGTCGCGGGCGCCAGCGCCAAGCGCGGCCTGTCCGAGACCGTCGTCCGCGACATCTCGGCGAAGAAGAGCGAGCCGCAGTGGATGCTTGACCTGCGCCTGAAGGGGCTGCGGCTGTTCGGCAAGAAGCCGATGCCCACCTGGGGCTCGGACCTCTCCGGCATCGACTTCGACAACATCAAGTACTTCGTCCGCTCCACCGAGAAGCAGGCCACCTCCTGGGACGAGCTGCCCGACGACATCAAGAACACCTACGACAGGCTCGGCATCCCCGAGGCTGAGAAGCAGCGGCTGATCGCCGGCGTCGCCGCGCAGTACGAGTCGGAGGTCGTCTACCACCAGATCCGCGAGGACCTGGAGGAGAAGGGCGTCCTGTTCCTCGACACCGACACCGCGCTCCGGGAGCACGAGGACCTGTTCCGCGAGTACTTCGGCACCGTGATCCCCGTCGGCGACAACAAGTTCGCCGCGCTGAACACCGCGGTCTGGTCGGGCGGGTCGTTCATCTACGTGCCGCCGGGCGTCAAGGTCGACATCCCGCTGCAGGCCTACTTCCGCATCAACACCGAGAACATGGGCCAGTTCGAGCGGACGCTGATCATCGCCGACGAGGGCTCGTCGGTGCACTACGTCGAGGGCTGTACGGCCCCGATCTACTCCTCCGACTCGCTGCACTCGGCCGTCGTGGAGATCATCGTGAAGAAGGACGCCCACGTCCGCTACACGACGATCCAGAACTGGTCGAACAACGTCTACAACCTGGTGACCAAGCGCACCGCGGTGCAGGCCGGCGGCCGGATGGAGTGGATCGACGGCAACATCGGCTCCAAGGTGACGATGAAGTACCCCGCCTGCTACCTGCTCGGCGAGCACGCGCAGGGCGAGACCCTGTCGGTCGCCTTCGCGGGCGAGGGCCAGCACCAGGACGCCGGCGCCAAGATGGTGCACGCTGCCCCGCACACCTCGTCCACGATCATCAGCAAGTCGGTGGCGCGCGGCGGCGGCCGGACGTCGTACCGCGGCCTCGTTCAGGTTCTGGAAGGAGCCAACGGCTCCCGCTCCACGGTGAAGTGCGACGCACTTCTGGTGGACACGATGAGCCGCAGCGACACGTACCCCTACGTCGACGTCCGCGAGGACGACGTGACGATGGGGCACGAGGCGACGGTCTCGAAGGTCAGCGACGACCAGCTCTTCTACCTGATGAGCCGCGGGCTCACCGAGGACGAGGCGATGGCGATGATCGTGCGCGGGTTCGTGGAGCCGATCGCCAAGGAGCTCCCCATGGAGTACGCACTCGAGCTCAACCGCCTGATCGAGCTCCAGATGGAAGGTGCTGTGGGTTGAGCAGTCCCGTCACGACAACGGCGTCGGAGATCCTCAGCCCCGAGACCGGCGGCTTCAGCGGCCGGCCGCACTCGCACGGCGCGACTCCGGTTCCCGGCGACAGCCGGGGCGAGCGGCTCCGTTCGTTCGACCCGGACAGCTTCCGCGTTCCGACCGGGCGCGAGGAGGACTGGCGCTTCACCCCGCTGCACCGGCTGCGCCACCTGCACGAGGACGCCCCCGCCGGCGACGGCGGCGTGTCAGTGGTCGTCGACGCCGCCCCCGAGGTCGAGGTCGAGACGGTGTCCCGGGAGGACGCCCGGCTGGGCACGGCCGGGACGCCGGCCGACAGGGTCGCGGCCCGCGCCTGGGCGACGTTCGAGAAGGCGACCGTCGTCACGGTGCCCCGCGACGCCGTGGCGAGCAAGCACACTGTGGTCACCACGAGCGGCCAGGGGATCGACAAGGGTGCGGCGTTCGGGCACCTCCTCGTCGACGTGCAGCAGTTCGCGCAGGCCGTCGTCGTGCTCGACCACGTCGGCAGCGCGACCTACGCCGACAACGTCGAGTTCAGGGTCGGTGACGGCGCCAAGCTCACTGTCGTCGTGATCGACGACTGGGCCGACGACGCCGTCCACGTCGCGCAGCACAGCGTGACCGTCGGCCGCGACGCCCGCTTCAAGAGCATCGTCGTCAGCTTCGGCGGCGACCTGGTGCGGGTGGCCTCCGAGGCGCGCTTCGCCGGCACCGGCGGCGACGTCGAGATGCTCGGCGTCTACTTCGCCGACGACGGCCAGCACCTCGAGCACCGGCTCTTCGTCGACCACGCCGTGCCGCACTGCCGTTCGCACGTCACCTACAAGGGTGCCCTGCAGGGTGAGGACGCGCACACCGTCTGGATCGGTGACGTGCTCATCCGGGCCGCCGCCGAGGGCACCGAGACCTACGAGGTCAACCGCAACCTCGTGCTCACCGACGGGGCCCGCGCGGACTCGGTCCCCAACCTCGAGATCGAGACCGGCGAGATCGTGGGCGCCGGGCACGCCAGCGCGACCGGCCGGTTCGACGACGAGGCCCTGTTCTACCTGCAGTCCCGCGGCATCCCCGCCGACGAGGCTCGTCGCCTCGTGGTGCGCGGGTTCTTCGCGGACGTCATCGGCCAGATCGGCATCCCCGAGGTGCAGGAGCGGCTGATGGCCCGGGTGGAGGCCGAGCTCGAGGGTGCGGTGCTCTGACTTGCCCGACTTCAAGCGCGCCTGCGCCGTTGCGGACATCGTCGACGGCACCGCCGTCCAGGTGGTCATCGACGGGGTGCCGGTCGCCGTGGTGCGCAGCTCCGGCGAGGTCTATGCCATCCATGACGTCTGCTCGCACGCGAACGTCGCGCTGTCCGAGGGCGAGATCGACGACCAGACCATCGAGTGCTGGCTGCACGGGTCGCGGTTCGACCTCGTCACCGGCCGTCCCACCGGCCTGCCGGCCACCCAGCCCGTACCCGTGTACCCCGTGAAGATCGACGGCGACGACGTGCTCGTCTCCGTCATGAAGGAGAGCTGACCCGTGAGCACCCTGGAGATCCGCGACCTGCACGTGACGGTCGACGCCGAGGGGAGCCCGCGCGAGATCCTGCGTGGTGTCGACCTGACGGTCAAGGCGGGCGAGACGCATGCGGTCATGGGCCCCAACGGGTCCGGCAAGTCGACCCTCGCGTACTCGATCGCCGGGCACCCGAAGTACACCGTCACCGGCGGCTCGGTGACGCTCGACGGCGCGGACGTGCTCGCCATGAGCGTCGACGAGCGCGCCCGGGCCGGGCTCTTCCTCGCGATGCAGTACCCCGTCGAGGTCCCGGGCGTCTCGGTGTCCAACTTCCTGCGGAGCGCCAAGACGGCGCTCGACGGCGAGGCGCCCAAGCTGCGCACGTGGGTCAAGGAGGTCCGCGAGGCGATGGAGCGGCTCGCAGTGGACCCGTCGTTCGCCGAGCGCAGCGTCAACGAGGGGTTCTCGGGCGGCGAGAAGAAGCGGCACGAGATCCTGCAGCTCGAGCTGCTCCGGCCGAAGATCGCGGTGCTCGACGAGACCGACTCCGGCCTCGACATCGACGCGCTCAAGGTCGTCTCCGAGGGCGTCAACCGGGTCCGCGAGGGCGGCGAGACAGGTGTGCTGCTCATCACGCACTACACCCGGATCCTGCGCTACATCCAGCCCGACTTCGTCCACGTGTTCGTCGCCGGTCGATTCGTCGAGGAGGGCGGGCCCGAGCTGGCCGACACCCTCGAGGCCGAGGGCTACGAGAAGTTCCTGCCCGCGAGCGCCCCGGCATGAGCCTCCTCTCGGCTGCGCCTGCCCTCGACGTCGAGGAGGTCCGCAAGGACTTCCCGGCGCTCGAGCGGCTGGTCCACGGCGACAAGCCGCTGGTCTACCTCGACAACGCCGCCACCTCGCAGAAGCCGCGGCAGGTGCTCGACGCGCTCGACGACTACTACGCGCGTCACAACGCCAACGTGCACCGGGGCATCCACGTGCTCGCCGAGGAGGCGACCGCGCTGTACGAGGGGGCCCGGGACAAGGTGGCGCGGTTCGTCAACGCCGCCGACCGGGCCGAGGTGGTGTTCACCAAGAACAGCACCGAGGCGCTCAACCTGGTCGCGAACGTTCTCGGCTTCGCCGACGGGCGCAGGGGACTCGGCCCCGGCGACGAGGTCGTCATCACCGAGATGGAGCACCACTCCAACATCGTCCCGTGGCAGATGGTCACCCAGCGGACCGGGGCGACGCTGCGGTGGTTCGGCCTGACCGACGAGGGCCGGCTGGACCTGTCCGACCTCGACGGCGTCATCACCGAGCGGACCAAGGTCGTCTCGTTCGTCCTCGTGTCGAACATCCTCGGCACCGTCAACCCGCCGGAGGAGATCGTCCGGCGGGCGCACGAGGTCGGCGCGCTGGTCGTCGTCGACGCCTCCCAGGCCGCGCCGCACATGCCGTTGGACGTGCAGGCGCTCGGCGCCGACCTGGTGGCGTTCACCGGGCACAAGATGTGCGGACCGACCGGCATCGGCGTGCTCTGGGGCCGTCGCGAGCTGCTCGAGGAGCTGCCGCCGTTCCTCGGCGGGGGCGAGATGATCGAGATGGTCACGATGGCCTCGTCGACCTACGCCGGGCTGCCGCACAAGTACGAGGCCGGCACCCCGCCGATCGCGCAGGCGGTGGGCCTGGGCGCGGCGGTCGACTACCTCGCCGGCCTGGGCATGGACGCGGTGCACGCACACGAGAAGCACATCACCGGGTACGCGCTGGACCGGTTGCTGCAGGTCGAGGGTCTGCGGATCATCGGGCCGGCCACCACGGAGGCCCGCGGAGCCGCGGTGTCCTTCGCGCTGGGCGACCTGCACCCGCACGACGTCGGCCAGGTGCTCGACGAGCTCGGCATCGCCGTCCGCGTCGGGCACCACTGCGCCCGCCCCGTGTGCCTGCGCTACGCCGTGCCGGCAACCACGCGCGCGTCGTTCTACCTGTACTCGACCGAGGCCGAGGTCGACGCCCTGGTCGCCGGCCTGGAGCACGTGCAGCGGTTCTTCGGAGGTGCCGGCCGGTGAACCTCGAGTCGATGTACCAGGAGATCATCCTGGACCACTACCGTCACCCGCACCGCAAGGGACTGCGTGAGCCGTTCGACGTCGAGGTGCATCACGTCAACCCGACCTGCGGCGACGAGGTGACCCTGCGGGTCCGGCTCACCGAGGACGGGCGGTCCGTGGAGGACGTGTCCTACGACTCGATGGGCTGCTCCATCTCGCAGGCCTCGGTGTCGGTGATGACCGACCTCGTGGTGGGCAAGGACCTCGAAACCGCGGACAACGCCTACAAGGCATTTCTTGCGCTGATGCGCACCAAGGGCGACACCGACGGGGTCATCGAGGCCGAGGAGGAGGTGCTCGAGGACGCAGTTGCGTTCGAAGGCGTCTCGAAGTACCCCGCGCGCATCAAGTGTGCGCTGCTCGGCTGGATGGCCTGGAAGGACGCCACTGCCCGCGCGGTCGGCGACGTAGACGTGACGACGGAGGAGACCGCATGAGCGAGACCGCTACCGACACCAGCCAGGGAGGCGGCCCGACCGTCGCGACCGTGGAGGACGTCGAGGAGGCCATGCGCGACGTGGTCGACCCCGAGCTCGGCATCAACGTCGTCGACCTCGGCCTCGTCTACGGCGTGCACGTCGACGACGACAACGTGGTGACGCTGGACATGACCCTGACCTCGGCCGCGTGCCCCCTCACCGACGTGATCGAGGACCAGACGAACTCCGCGCTCGCGCCGCTGGCGAAGGAGGCCCGGATCAACTGGGTCTGGATGCCGCCGTGGGGCCCGGACAAGATCACCGACGAGGGTCGCGAGCAGCTGCGCGCCCTCGGCTTCAACGTCTGACCCCGGCGAGCCCTCCCGCGGCTTTGCCGGGTCACCAGTGGCTTGCACGCCACGGTTGACCCGAGTTGATCACGCAAGCGTGATCAACTCGGGCCGGGTGTGGTGTGTCAGCGGGCGCGGAAGGTGTCGCAGGCGTTGACGTCACCGGTGCTGCGCCCGGTCGTGAACCACTGCTTGCGCTGCGTCGCCGAGCCGTGGGTCCAGGACTCCTCGTCGACCCGGCCCTGGGTCTGCTGCTGGATCCGGTCGTCGCCGACCGCCGCCGCTGCGTCCTGGGCCTGCTGCACCTCGGCGTCGCCGACGGACACGTTGCCGGCGTCGTCGGCCAGCCTGCTCCAGACGCCGGCGTAGCAGTCCGCCTGCAGCTCGAGGGCCACGGAGAGCTCGTTGGCGCGCCCGGGGTCGGACTGCTGGGCGGACCGCACCTTGCGCTCGGTGCCGAACAGCGTCTGCAGGTGGTGCCCCGCCTCGTGCGCCAGGATGTACGCCTGGGCATAGCGCCCCTCCGCGCCGAACTGCCGCTGCAGCTGGTCGAGGAAGCCGATGTCGAGGTAGATGCTCCGGTCCGGCGGGCAGTAGAACGGGCCGACCTGCGAGGAGGCCTGCCCGCAGCCGGTGCTCACCGCCTGGGTGAAGAAGGTCAGCCCCGGCTTCTCGTAGCTCGCGCCGGCACGGGCGAACTCGTCGGTCCAGACCTCGTTGACCTCGTTGTAGACCTTGACCAGGAAGCAGTCGTCGTACGTGTCGATCGCGCCCTGCTCGTTGCACCGGCTCTCGAGATCGCTCTCGCCCGAGCCCTGGCCCTGGACCGCGCCGTCCTGCGGGACCAGGGAGGTGGTGTCGACGCTCCCGCCGCCGAGGACGCTGACGAGCAGGTAGATGATCAGGCCGACCACGCCGAGCCCGCCACCGCCGATGGCGACCGGGCCTCCGACACCGCGACCACGCCGGTCGGAGACGCCGGAGACGTCGACCCGCTGATCGTCGAAGTCGATGCCCATGGGCCACCTGTCGGGAGAGGGAGGTGCGGAGCGGCGGGTAGACTACGCGGCATGTCCGCGCCGTGCCCGTGAGCCGACCTGCCGTGTCCGTGGGCCCTACCCACGTCCCGCAGTGCCCACCCACGTCGACGCCGAAGGACCTTCTCGATGATCACCGCCACCGGGCTGGAGCTGCGCGCCGGGCCGCGCCTGCTGCTCGGCGCCGCCACCTTCCGGATCGCGCCGGGGGACCGGGTGGGGCTGGTCGGGCGCAACGGTGCCGGCAAGACAACCCTGACCCGGGTGCTGTCGGGCGAGACCCTGCCGGCCGCCGGCACGGTGACCCGCTCGGGCGCGGTGGGGTACCTCCCGCAGGACCCCCGCACGGGTGACCTGGGGGTCGTCGCCCGCGACCGGATCCTGTCCGCGCGGGGACTGGACGTGATCGCGCACCGGATGCGCACGACCGAGGGCGAGATGGCCAGTGCCGACCCGGACACCCACGACAAGGCGATGCGTCGCTACCCGCGGCTGGAGGAGGAGTTCCAGGCAGCCGGCGGCTACGCCGCGGAGAGCGAGGCGGCGGCGATCGCGTCCAGCCTCGGACTGCCGGAGCGTGTCCTGGAGCAGCCGCTCCGGACCCTCTCCGGGGGGCAGCGCCGTCGCGTCGAGCTGTCCAGGATCCTGTTCTCCTCGACCGGGTCCGACGCGACGCTCCTGCTGGACGAGCCCACCAACCACCTCGACGCCGACTCCATCGTCTGGTTGCGCGACTACCTCTCGTCCTACAAGGGCGGGCTGGTGGTCATCAGCCACGACGTCGGCCTGCTCGAGAACTCGGTCACCCGGGTGTTCCACCTCGACGCCAACAGGACCGAGCTGGACGTCTACAACGTCGGGTGGAAGGCGTACCTGCAGCAGCGCGAGACCGACGAGCGCCGGCGCAAGCGCGAGCGTGCCAACGTGGAGAAGCAGGCGTCGGTCCTCAAGGCGCAGGCCGACCGGATGCGCTACAAGGCCACCAAGGCACGGGCCGCCCAGAGCATGGACAAGCGGGCGGCCAAGCTGCTCGGCGGCCTGGAGGAGGTGCGCCGCAACGACAGGGTCGCGAAGCTCCGGTTCCCCGACCCCGCGCCGTGCGGGAAGACGCCTCTCACCGCCGAGGGGCTGTCCAAGTCGTACGGGTCGCTCGAGGTCTTCACGGACGTCGACCTGGCGATCGACAGGGGCAGCCGGGTCGTCATCCTCGGTCTCAACGGCGCGGGCAAGACCACGTTGATGCGGTTGCTGGCGGGGGTCGAGGAACCGGACACCGGCGAGGTCGTGCCCGGGCACGGGCTGAAGATCGGCTACTACGCGCAGGAGCACGAGACGCTGGACCCGGAGCGCACCGTGCTGGAGAACATGCGCAGCGCGGCCCCGGACCTGAAGGATGCCGAGGTGCGGCGCGTGCTCGGGTCGTTCCTGTTCACCGGCGACGACGTCGACAAGCCGGCCGGCGTCCTGTCCGGCGGGGAGAAGACCCGGCTGGCGCTGGCCACGCTGGTCGCGTCCAGCGCGAACGTGCTCATGCTCGACGAGCCGACCAACAACCTGGACCCCGCCAGCCGTGAGGAGATCCTCGGCGCCCTGCGGACCTACGAAGGCGCCGTTGTCCTCGTCACCCACGACGAGGGTGCTGTCGACGCGCTCTCGCCCGAGCGGCTCATCCTGCTGCCGGACGGTGTCGAGGACCACTGGAACGAGGACTACGCGGACCTTGTCGCGCTCGCCTGACCGTCCGCTCGGCCCGGCCGGTCGATCCGGCCGTGTGAAAGGCGGAGGTATCGGGCAGCCGGCGGCGATCCGGCCGAGCCGGTGGCCCCAGCATCTGGCGCTGCGCCGTCGGTGCGACGATCATGGGGCCCGAGGTTCAGGCAGCCTCGGGCAGCACCGTGCACCACGGTTACAGGAGGAGGTCGGCGTGGCCGAGCTCAAGAAGGGCGCACGCATCACCGGAGGCGACCGCACCAGGCTGGCGGCCGATCTCAAGCGCAAGTACGCCACGGGCACGAGCATCCGTGAGCTCGCCGCCGAGACGGGACGCTCCTACGGGTTCGTGCACCGGATGCTGTCGGAGTCCGGGGTGGCGCTGCGCGGTCGCGGCGGCGCGACGCGCGGCAAGAAGTCCTGACCGCGGGAGACAACCCGGGCCACCCGGGCAGCAGCGGCGGCGTGCGGCTCGACCACGGGCCGGGTGACGTCGTCGCGACGGTCACGCTGGCCAGCCCGAAACAGCGGAACGCCCAGACACCCGCGACGTGGCGCCGGCTGGCGGCGATCGGCGAGCGGCTGCTGGCCGACCGGGACGTGCGGGTCGTCCTGCTGCGTGCGGACGGCCCGTCCTTCTCCGCCGGTCTGGACCGGGCGATGTTCAGCGACGGCGTCGACGGCGGCCCCGGGTTGGCCGCGCTCGCGGCCCTCGACGACTGGGAGCTGGACGCCGCCATCGATGGCTTCCAGCGGGCCTTCTCCTGGTGGCGGGACGAGCGCGTGGTGAGCATCGCGGCAGTCCAGGGGCATGCGGTCGGCGCCGGCTTCCAGCTGGCTCTCGCCTGCGACCTGCGGGTGGTGGCCGACGACGTGGCACTGGCGATGAAGGAGACCTCACTGGGGCTGGTGCCCGACCTCGGTGGCACGGCACCGCTGGTCCGGCTGGTCGGCTACGCCCGGGCGCTGGAGATCTGCACGACCGGACGCCGGGTCGGCGCTGCCGAGGCGGTGGCCAGCGGGCTGGCCTCGCTCGCGGTCCCGGCCGCCGAGCTCGAGGTCGCCGCGCGCGACCTCGCCGCCGCCGTGCTCGCGTCCCCCGCGGGTGCGGTGCGCGAGACCAAGGCCCTGCTGCGCGACGCCGGGGTGCGAGGCTACGACGAGCAGCGCGCGGCCGAGCGGGCCGCGCAGGCCCGCCGGCTGCGTGAGCTGGCGGCCGTCTCCGCGCACAAGGGCGCGGCTGCGCCACGGGCAGGGGAGGACGGCTAGGTGGACCTGGCGCTCAGTGACGAGCAGCGGGCTGTGCAGGCCGCGGTGCGGGAGTGGGTCGCGGAGGTGGTCACCCCGGACGCCCTGCGCAACGACCGGGAGGAGCGCTTCCCGCAGGAGGCGCTGGACGGACTGCGGACGACCGGCTTCGTCGGGATGTCGATCCCCGAGGAGTACGGCGGGGGAGGAGCCGACCCCCTGACCTACTGCCTGTTCATCGAGGAGCTCAGCCGCGGCGACGCCAACGTCCGCTCGATCATGTCGGTGCACCTCGGGCTCGTCGCGGGCTCGATCGCCCGGTGGGGGACCGAGCCGCAGAAGCAGGAGTGGCTGCCGCGGATGGCCACCGGCGAGGTGCTCGGCTGCTTCGGTCTCACCGAGCCGGACCACGGCTCGAACCCGGCCGACCTGCGCGCGACCGCCGAGGCGCTGCCCGGGGGCGGGTGGCGGATCAGCGGCCGGAAGGTCTTCATCACCAACGGCTCGATCGCGCAGCTCGCGCTCGTGATGGCCCGCACCGGTGGTCCGGGTGCCAGCGGCGTCTCGGCCTTCCTGGTGCCGACCGACCGGCCGGGGTTCGGCGCGAACCCGGTGCACGGCAAGCTCGGTCTGCGGTCGTGCGACACCGCCGAGCTGGTGCTCGACGCCGTCGAGGTGGGGCCGGAGGCCCGGCTGGGCGACGATGGTGAGGGACTCAAGGTCGCGCTCTCCGCCCTCGACGACGGGCGGATGTCCATCGCCGCGTCCTGCACCGGCATCGCGCACTCGGCGCTGGAGATCATGACGGCCTACGCCGGCGCGCGGGTCCAGTTCGGCAAGCCGATCGCAGGCCACCAGCTCGTGCAGGAGCTGATCGCCGACTCGGCAGTCGACGTCGACGCCTCGCGGCTGTTGACGTGGGCGGTGGCGGACCGCAAGTCCAAGGGTCAGCGCTATTCACTGGCCGCGTCGAAGGCGAAGCTGTTCGCCACCGAGGCGTCGATCCGGGTCGCGAACGCGTGCATCCAGGTGCACGGCGGCTACGGGTACGTCGACGAGTTCCCCGCCGCCAAGCTGATGCGGGACGCCAGGGTGACCACGCTGTACGAGGGCACCAGCCAGGTGCAGAAGCTGCTGATCGGACGCGCCCTCACCGGCGTGAGCGCCTTCTGAGCACCCCCGCGCCGCCGCCTGCTGTGCCGGCCGCCCCGGTGCGGGACGCGCAGCGCCGCACCGTGGGCACCCTCGTCGGGTCGCAGGTCCTCGGCGGGGTCGGCGTGGCGTCGGGCGCCGCCGTCGGTGCGCTGCTGGCGGAGGAGGTCACCGGTTCGGCCGAGCTCGCCGGCCTCGGCGGCACGTTCCAGGTGCTCGGCGCGGCGCTGATCGCGATCCCGATGGCCCGGCTGATGGCGGCGCGGGGTCGTCGGTCCGGGCTGCTGCTGGGCTACGCGCTGGCGCTCGTCGGCGCACTGGGCCTGGTCACCGCCGGGGTGGTCGGCAGCTTCCCCCTGCTGCTGGCAGCCTCGGCGCTGTTCGGCGGGTCCACCGCGTCGAACAGCCAGGCGCGGTACGCCGCCGTCGATCTCGCCGACGACTCGCACCGGGGCCGCGACCTCTCCGTGGTGGTGTGGGCCACCACGATCGGTGCCGTCCTCGGCCCGAACCTGGCCGGGCCGGCCGAACCGCTCGCCACCCGGCTCGGCCTGCCGGTGCTGACCGGTCCGTTCGCGTTCTCCCTGGTCGGCTTCGCGCTCGCCATGCTCGTCCTGACGCTGGGGCTCCGGCCGGACCCGCTGCTGCTGGCCAGGGAGCGGCACCTCGCCGCCGGCGGCGAGCCGGGCCTGACGCACGGCTCGGTCACGCGCGGGCTCCGGGTGGCCACGCGGTACCCGGACGCCGTCCTCGGGATGATCTCGACGGCCGTGGGCCACACGGTGATGGTGAGCGTGATGGTGATGACCCCGCTGCACATGCACCACGGCGGCGCCGAGCTGGAGATCATCGGCCTGGTCATCAGCGTCCACATCTTCGGGATGTTCGCGTTCTCGCCGCTGGTGGGCCTGGCGGTCGACCGGTACGGCGGGCACCGGACGGCGGTGGCCGGGTCCGGCATCCTGGTGGGTGCCGGCGGGCTCGCCGCACTGGCCCCCGAGGGGTTCTCGCCCGGGCTCACGGTGGGGCTGTTCCTGCTCGGACTCGGCTGGTCCTGCACCCTGATCAGCGGGTCCACCCTGCTGACCCGGGCCGTCCCGCTGGCCGAGCGGCCGGGGGTCCAGGGGGCCGGCGACCTGCTGATGGGGCTGGCGGGCGGGGGCGGGGGAGCCCTGGCCGGCGTCGTCGTGGGCGGGCTCGGCTACCGCGACCTCGGCGCCGGTGCCGCGGTGCTGGCCACCGTGGTGGCTGTTGCGGCCCTGGGGCCGCTGCGGCGCAGGCCCGCGGCGGCAGCCCGCGACTGAGCCGTCCACGGGCGCGCGCCGGCCGAGGACTGTCCGCGGCCCGACGTACCGTCAGGGGAAGCAGCGGGGCGCCGCACGCGTTGGAGCAGCAAGGTGTAACAGCAATTACAGGAGACGCCGGTGTCGATGTCCCACAGTCCGTGGGCGGCCATGCGGTCGCTGACCCGGGACGGCGAGGTCGTCAAGCGGAAGCTGGCCCCCGGCACGATCCCCCGCATCGTCGACTTCGCCCGGCCGTACCGCCGCCAGATCGCCGTCTTCCTGGTGCTTGTCGTCCTCGACGCGCTGCTCATCGTGGCGCTGCCGCTGCTGTTCAAGGTGATCGTGGACGAGCTGTCGCCGGGTGGCGGCAGGGACCGGTCCGTCGTCGTCGCGGTCGCCCTCGGGGTCGCAGGCCTCGCGGTGGTGGACGCCGGCCTGACCCTCTGGCAGCGCTACCTGTCCTCACAGGTCGGTGAAGGGCTCATCTACGACCTGCGCACCCGGGTGTTCAGCCACGTGCAGCGGATGCCGGTGGC
Organism: uncultured Actinomycetota bacterium; assembly: GCA_963726615.1. GTDB lineage: Bacteria > Actinomycetota > Actinomycetes > JACCUZ01 > JACCUZ01 > CAWDZK01. The sequence continues at coordinate 194,882 of CAVSCX010000011.1, forward strand.
CTTCTTCACCCGCACCCAGACCGGAGCGCTCGTCAGCCGGCTCAACACCGACGTGATCGGCGCGCAGCAGGCCTTCACGTCCACGATGTCGTCGGTGGTCTCCAACGTCATCGGCCTGGTGCTCGTGCTCGCCACGATGCTCTACCTGTCCTGGCAGATCACCCTCGGCGCGTTGGTGCTCACCCCGCTCTTCCTGCTGCCGGCCCGGTGGGTCGGCCGGCGGCTGCAGGCGATCACCCGCGAGGCGATGCAGCTCAACGCCGGCATGGGCACGACGATGACCGAGCGGTTCAACGTGTCGGGCGCGCTGCTGGTCAAGCTGTTCGGTCGCCTCCCCGAGGAGTCGTCAGCCTTCGCCGGCAGGGCGGGGCAGGTGCGTGACATCGGCATCAAGCAGGCGATGTACGGCCGGGTGTTCTTCACCAGCCTGACCCTCGTCGCGTCGCTGGCCACCGCGCTGGTCTACGGCGTCGGCGGCGTGCTGGTCATCGACGGCGCGATCACGCTGGGCACGCTGGTGGCGATGACCGCCCTCCTCGGCCGGCTCTACGGCCCGCTCACGGCGCTGTCCAACGTGCAGGTCGACGTGATGACGGCGCTGGTCTCGTTCGAGCGGGTCTTCGAGGTCCTCGACCTGCCGCCCATGATCGACGAGAAGCCGGACGCCGTGGCCCTGCCGCGTGGCCCGGTCGACGTCGAGCTGCGCGACGTGGCGTTCCGCTACCCGACCGCCGACGAGGTCTCGCTCGCGTCGCTGGAGTCGGTGGCGGTCCTCGACCAGGCACCCAGCCAGCAGGTCCTGTACGACGTGTCCTTCGTCGTCCCGGCCGGCACGATGACCGCGCTCGTGGGGCCCTCGGGCGCCGGCAAGACGACGATCACGAGCCTGGTGGGACGGCTCTACGACACCGTCGACGGCGAGGTGCTCGTCGGTGGGCACGACGTCCGCGACGTGACGCTGGCGTCGCTGCACGAGACCGTCGGCGTGGTCACCCAGGACGCGCACATGTTCCACGAGACGATCCGGACCAACCTGCTCTACGCCAGGCCCGACGCCACCGACGCCGAGCTCGTCGCGGCGCTGCAGGCAGCGCAGATCTGGGAGCTCGTCGCGTCCCTGCCCGACGGGCTGGACACCACGGTCGGCGACCGCGGCTACCGGCTCTCCGGTGGCGAGAAGCAGCGGCTGGCCATCGCCCGGCTGCTGCTCAAGGCTCCGGACGTCGTCGTCCTGGACGAGGCCACCGCCCACCTGGACTCCGAGTCGGAGGTGGCCGTGCAGCGCGCCCTGAAGATCGCGCTGGAGGGTCGCACCTCGCTGGTCATCGCGCACCGGCTCTCGACGGTGCGGGACGCCGACCAGATCCTCGTCGTCGACGCCGGTCGTGTCGTCGAGCGCGGCCGCCACGCCGAGCTGCTCGAGGCCGGCGGCCTGTACGCCGAGCTCTACCGCACCCAGTTCGCGACCCAGGAGGCCGCGCAGGACGCGGTCGACGACGCGGTCCGCGCTCCGGGCAGCAGCCTCGGGGTGGCGTAGCCCCCTCAGGTGACCGCGCGCCGGACCCCGGCCAGTGACTCGGCCAGCAGGGCCGGCATCGACTCGGTGACGGCGTACTCCGCCAGCACGGCGCACAGCGCGGCCGCCAGCACCCGGCCGCGCAGCTCGCGCTCGGCGTCGGGCGCGGCGCCGTACGCCGCGAAGAACGCCTCGCGGGACGCGCCGGACAGCGCGCCGTAGCCGAAGGACAGGTCGACGACAGGGTCGGCGAGGCAGGCGTCGCCCCAGTCGATGAGCCCGGTGGGGGCACCGTGCCGGTCCACCAGGACGTGCCGGAGGTGCAGGTCGCCGTGCACGAGCACCGGGTCGCCGGTGGGCGGCCCCAGCCCGGCGGCATCGGCGAGCAGGGCGTCGAACGCGGCGTCGACGTCGGAGCCGGCGACCCAGTGGCCGATGCCGGCCAGGCGGTCCAGCGACGTCCGCCCGATCGGCCCCCGTTGCGCCGGGGTCGCGCGGCGCATCGGGTCGTGCGGCAGCCCGGTGCCGAGCCCGGCGGCCACGTCCGGCCGGTGCAGCACGCGCAGGAAGCCGCCCACCCCGGCACCCAGGTGTTCGCGGTCCTCCTCGGCGAGCCCCGCGTCGGCGACCTCGACGCCAGGCAGCAGCCGGCCGCCCCAGAACGGCCAGGGATAGCCGTCAGCCGGACGGCCGAGCAGCTCCGGCACCGGAACGGGCAGCGGCAGGAGGCCGGCCAGCGCCGGCAGCAGGGCCACCTCCCTGTCGAGGAGGTCGGCCCCCATCTGCCGCCGCGGGAACCGGACGGCCCAGGTCCCGTCGACAAGGAAGACGGTGTTGTCGAAGCCGTAGGCGAGCTCGACCACGGACTCGAGCGCCAGCGCCGGGAACTGAGCGGCGAGGAGGCGGCGGGCCCGGGGCTCGTCCAGCGCGTGCTCGGCGTCCCAGGTGTTCCCGGCCATGGCGCCTGACGGTAGCCGCCGGGCGCTGTCCGACGCCGCCGGTACCGTCCGCGACATGCCGGACCGTGTCCTCAGCGAGCGCGAGCTCAACCGTGCGCTGCTCGCCAGGCAGGGGCTGCTGTCGAGATGGGCCGGCGGCGTGCCGCGAGCTGTCGAGCGGATGGGCGGGATCCAGGCGCAGTACGCGCCGTCGTCCTACGTCGCGCTCTGGTCCCGGTTGCGGGGGTTCCGCGGCGAGCTTCTCGATCGCGCCCTGACCCGCCGGACCGTCGTGCAGGCCACCCTGATGAGGGCCACCATCCACGTCGTCTCCGCCGGCGACTTCTGGCCGCTCGCCGACGCGATCCGCTCGCCGCGGCGGACCTGGTGGTTGCGGGTGCAGCGCACCGGCCTGTCCGAGGAGGAGCTGGCGGCTGCCGCGGCGTCGGCCGCGCGGGAGCTGCGGCGGCGCCCGCTGCGTCAGGCCGAGCTGGACGCACTCGTCGACCCGGCGGCCCGGCCCGGGATCGGGATGTTCGCCGACCTGGTCCGGGTGCCGCCCGCCGGCACCTGGGCCCGGCGCCGCGCCGACGTCTACGGCCTGGCCGACACCTGGCTGCCGCGGCCGGCGGGGGAGCCGCCCGACCCCGTGGACCAGGTGGCGCACCTCGTGCGCCGGTACCTTGGCGCCTTCGGCCCGGCTCATCCGCGTGACGTGGCGACCTGGGCCGGGCTCAAGGTGCGCGACGTGGCTCCGGCCCTGGAACGGATCGGGCTGCGCCGGTTCCGCGCCGAGAACGGCGACGCCCTGGTGGACCTGCCCCGCGCGCCGCTGCCGGACCCCGGCACACCCGCGCCGGTGCGCTTCCTGCCCACCTGGGACGCGGTGCTGCTCACCCACTGCCGCCGCACCGGCGTGCTGCCCGAGCGGCACCGGCCGGCGATCTTCACGACCGGCAACCCGTTCTCCCTGGGCACGGTGCTCGTCGACGGGCAGGTCCGGGCCACCTGGCGCGAGGTCGACGGCTCGGTCCTGGTGCGTGAGCTCGAGCCGCTGGCCGGCCCGGACCGCGCCGCCGTCGCCGAGGAGGCCGAGCGGCTCGCGGCCTTCCACCGGGAGTGTGACGGCCGCTGACGGGGCGGGTGCGTCAGATCGCCCGCATCATCCCGCCGTCGACGGGGACCATCGCGCCGCTGAGGAACGAGGCGGCGGGGGAGAGGACGAACGCGGCGACCCGGCCGAACTCCTCCGGCCGGCCGTACCGGCGCAGCGGGATCCGTGCCTGCCAGGCCTCACGGGCCCGGCGTCCCTTCGCTCCCTCCCCGTCCAGCTCCTGGATCCTGTCGGTGTCGATCCGACCGGGCAGCAGCCCGTTGACCCGGATGCCGCGCGGGCCGAGCTCGTCGGCCATGGACTTGGCCAGCATGCCCAGCCCTGGCCGCAGACCGTTGGACGCCGCCAGGCCGTCCACGGGCACCTTGACCGAGGTCGAGAGGACGAAGGCGAGGGACCCGCCGTCCTCGTCGACGCTTGTCGCGACGGCTCGGGCGATCCGCAGGGCGCCGAGGAAGACCGACTCGAACCCGGCCCGCCAGGACTCGTCGGTCAGCGACAGCGTCTCGCCCGGCTCCGGGCCGCCCACGCTGACCAGCGCGCCGTCCAACCGCCCGAACCGGCCCACCGCGGCGGCGGCCAGTCTCGACCCGAGGCCGGTGTCGGCGAGGTCGCCCGGGACGGCGATCACCCGGTCGCCGGCGGCCAGTGTCTCGACCGCGGCCTGCAGCGCTTCCTCCCCGCGGGCGGACAGCACGACCCGGGCCCCGTCGGCGACCAGGGCCTGCGCGGTCGCCAGTCCCAGCCCGCGGCTGGCGCCAGTGACGAGATAGACACGGTCGGTGAGTCCGAGATCCATGCGGGGCATCCTGCCCGTCCCGCGGGGGCGGCGCCAGCATGCCCCGCCACCCGGTAGGCGACGATGGCCAGGTGCCCGGCGACCTGACCACCACGGCGGTGGGCCTCGTCCTCCTGCTGGCGGTCGCGCTGGCGGCGGACCGGGTAGGGGCTCTGGGGGTGCGCCGGGACCTGCTCACCGCGGCGGTCCGCGCGGTCCTGCAGCTGGCGCTTGTCGGACTTGTCGTCGCCGCGGTCTTCCGGACCCCCGGGCTGGCGCCGCTCTACCTGGCCGTGATGCTGGTGGCCGCCTCGGCGACCTCGGCCCGGCGGATCCGGGTGCCCGGCCGCTCCTGGCACGCGGCGGGCGGCGCGATCTGCCTGTCGTCCACGCTCACGGTGGCCGTCCTGGTGCTCAGCCGGGCCGTGCCCGTCGACGCCCGGCACGTGGTGCCGCTCGCCGCCCAGGTGATCGGCGGGGCCATGACCGCCACGTCGCTGGCCGGGCAGCGCTTCGTCGACCAGGTCGTCGGCTCCTGGGCCGAGGTCGAGGGGTGGCTCGCGATCGGTGCGTCCGCCGCCGAGGCGGTGCGCGACCAGGGCAGGGTGTCGGCGGCTCGGGCGCTGGTGCCCGCGCTGGACCAGACCCGCAACGTCGGCCTGGTGGTCCTCCCCGGGGCGTACGTCGGCCTGCTGCTGGGCGGCGCGACCCCGCTCGACGCCGGCCGGCTGCAGCTGCTGGTCCTGGCCGGGCTGCTGGCCGCCGAGTCGGTCGCCGTCGTCGTCGTGACCCGCCTGCTCGCGCCGGTGCTGGGCTCGCAGCGGGTCGCGGCGCGGGGCTGAGCCCGCGACCTCGGGGGACGCGGTTCAGCCGCGCGACTCCGCCTCGGCGAGCCGGGCCTGCAACCGTGCGCGCACCTCGTCCGGCGTGTAGGCGGCGCGCTGCCGCTGGGCCCGGGTCACCACGGCTCCGGTCGCCGCGACGCCGACAAGCCCGGCGAGTCCCAGCACCTTCCACCACCGCACCCTGCCTAGGCTACCCAGCGTGCCGGCCGGACGCGGAGTGCCAGGACCTCGCCGCCCCGACCGCCGGGCGCCGCCGGTCCCGCTCGGCGAGGCGCTCGAGCTGGCCCGCACCGGGGACCTGTGGCTGTTCCGCGGCCGCAGCCCCGCCGACCGGGCCATCCAGGTCACGACGAACAGCCCCGTCAACCACGTCGGGATGGCTGTCGTCCTCGACGACCTGCCGCCGCTGATGTGGCACGCCGAGCTCGGCCGGTCGCTGCCCGACGTGTGGACCGGGGGGCACCACCGGGGCGTCCAGCTGCACGACCTGGGCGACGCCGTCAGGCAGTGGGCGAACCGCTACGGCCAGCGGGCCTGGCTCCGGCAGCTGGACCGGCCGGTGACAACCGCGATGGAGGACGCCCTGCTGCGCACTGTCGCCCGGCTCGACGGGACGCCGTTCCCCTCGACCGCTGGCCTGGCCGGCCGCTGGCTCACCGGCCGGCTGCCACGCGTCGGCCGCGTCGGTGGTGCCTCCCGCGAGGTGGCGCTGGAGACGGCGTACTGCGCGGAGGTGGTCGCGCTCACCTACCAGGCGATGGGCCTGCTCCCGCCCGGCCGCCGGGCCGGCTTCTACGACCCGGGCAGCTTCTGGAGCGGGGACGAGCTGCCGCTCGAGACCGGTGCCCGTCTCGGCGGCGAGATCCCCGTCGACGTGCCGCCGACGGCGTGACCGTCGAGCGCCCGCCGGACCGGCCCCGCCGGCTCGTCCCCGGCGACCTTGTCGCGGTGGTGGCCCCCAGCGGTCCGGTGCCGGCGGAGCGGCTGGAGCGCGGGGTGGCCACCCTGGAGGGGTGGGGGCTCGAGGTGGTGGTCGGCCAGCACGCCCTCGCGTCCCGACGGCACCTCGCCGGCACCGACGAGATGCGGGCCGCCGACCTTCAGCGCGCCTGGTGCGACCCGGCGGTGCGCGCTGTGCTCTGTGCCCGCGGCGGGTCCGGAGCAGCGCGGGCAGCGGACCTGCTGGACTGGGAGGCGATGCGGGCCGCCGGGCCGCGGGTGCTTGTCGGCTTCAGCGACGTCACCGCGCTGCACCAGGCGCTGGCCCGACGGCTCCGGCTCGTGACGTTGCTCGGTCCGATGGTGGCCACCGCGGTGTTCGCGGGCGACACGCCGGACGGTGCCACCGTCGCCGGGCTGAGGGCCGCGCTGATGGACCCGGAGTCAGCCCGGACGCTGGCGGCCGGCACCCTGCGGCCCGCCGCCGGTGGCACCGCCCGCGGGCCGCTGGCAGGCGGCACGATCGCGGTGCTGGCGCAGTCGGCCGGGACGCCTGACCACCGGCCGGCGACCGGCGCGATCGCCGTGCTCGAGGACGTGGGCGAGCCGACGTACCGGCTGGACGCGCTGGTCACCCAGCTCCTGCGCAGCGGATGGTTCGGCGGCGCGGCGGGAGTGGTGCTCGGGACGTTCGAGGGCTGTGGACCGGAGGCGGAGGAGGTCGTGGTCGAGCGGCTCCTCCCGCTCGGGATCCCGGTCGCCACCGGGCTGGCGTTCGGGCACGGGCGTCCGCAGCTCACCGTGCCGCTCGGGGTCGAGGCCGACCTGGACGCCGACGCGGGAACACTCGTCCTGCGGCAGCCCGCCCTGCGCTGACCCGGCGGCCGTCGGAGCAGCTCAGGCGTCGGCGGAGCCGCGTTCCTCGGCCGGGGCACGGCGTCCGCGGCCGGGACCCTCGGACAGGTTGAGCGCGGTGTTGACCAGGGCGACGTGGCTGTAGGCCTGCGGCACGTTGCCCAGCTGCCGTCCGGCGGCCACGTCGTACTCCTCGGCGAGCAGCCCGACGTCGTTGGCAAGGCCGAGCAGGTGCTCGAAGCGCTCGCGGCCCTCGTCGGCCCGGCCGTCGAGGATCAGGGCGTCGGCCAGCCAGAAGCTGCATGCGAGGAACGCGCCCTCGTCGCCCGGCAGCCCGTCGGCACCGTCGCCGGTGTCGTAGCGGCGCACCATGCCGTCGGCCGCCAGCTCGGACATCACCGCGCGCAGCGTCCCGCGCACCCGCTCGTCCTCCGGCGGCAGGAAACCCACCTGCGGGATCAGCAGGAGCGCGGCGTCGACCCCGCGCGAGCCGTAGTACTGGGTGAAGGTCTCCCGCTCGCTGTCGTATCCGTTGGCGAGAACGTCCGCGCGGATCTCGTCCCGGAGGGCCCGGTAGCGGTCGGCCGGACCGTGCTGGCCCATCTCCTCGACGGTGCGGACGGCCCGGTCGGCCGCGACCCACGCCAGCACCTTCGAGTGGGTGAAGTGCTGCCGTCCGCTGCGGACCTCCCAGAGGCCCTCGTCCGGCTCCTTCCAGCCCGTCTCCAGCCACCCCATCAGGCCGCGCTGCATCCGCCAGGCGTCCGCGTCCGGGTCCAGGCCGTACGACCGGGCGAGGAACAGCGTGTCCATGACCTCGCCGTACACGTCCAGCTGGCGCTGCCCGACGGCTCCGTTGCCGACCCGGACCGGCGAGGAGTTCTCGTAGCCGGTGAGCCAGTCCAGCTCGCGCTCGGCGGCATGCCGCTCCCCGGCCACGCCGTAGAGGATCTGCAGCCGTTCCGGCGAGCCGGCGATCGCGCGCAGCAGCCACTCTCGCCAGGCCTTCGCCTCCTGGTCGAAGCCGGTGCGGACGAGAGCCTGCAGGGTGAAGGTCGCGTCGCGCAGCCAGCAGTAGCGGTAGTCCCAGTTGCGCGGGCCGCCGAGCTGCTCGGGCAGGGAGGTCGTCGCGGCCGCGACGATGCCACCCGTCGGTGCGTAGGTGAGCGCCTTGAGGGTCAGCAGGGAGCGGACGACCATGTCCCGGTACGGCCCCTCGTAGGTGCACTGGGCCGCCCAGGACGACCAGAAGCGCTCGGTCTCGGCGAGGGCGCGCAGGGGGTCGACCGGGCTGGGTCGGTGCTGGTAGGACGGGTTCCAGGTGAGCACGAAGCATTCCCGCTGTCCGGCGGCGACGGTGAAGTCGGCGGTCGAGGTGAAGTCGTGCCCGTGGTGCGGCACGTCGGACGCGAGCCACACCGCGTCGGGTCCCGCGACGGCGGCCAGCATCCCGTCGAGGTGGCGGACCCACGGCACCACGTCGCCGTAGCCGAGCCGGAGACGCAGCTCGCTCCGGAGGTCGACCCTGCCCTCGACCCCCTCCACGATCCGCACGACGTCGGGCGCCTCGCCGCGCTCCGGCATGAAGTCGATGACGCGGACCGTGCCGCCGTCGGTGGCCCACTCGGACTCGAGGATCATCGTGTCGCCGCGGTACCGCCTGCTGGTGCAGGCCCCGCCGGAGCGCGGCGCCAGCCGCCAGTGACCGTTCTCCTCGGTGCCGAGGAGGGCGGCGAAGACGGCTTCGGAGTCGAACCGGGGGAAGCAGAGCCAGTCGATGGAGCCGTCCCGGCAGACCAGGGCGGCCGAGAGCCGGTCGGAGATCAGCGCGTAGTCCTCGATGCGTCCGGCCATGGCACCTCCCTACCCGGACACCGGGACGTTCACCGTGCGCGAGCCGCCTGCGGCCGCGGCACGGCGGTCGGTCGCCTCGCGGCGGGCCAGCAGGACGTAGGCACCGAGAGCCATCAGGGCGAACAGGAACCACTGCACGGCGTACGCGAGGTGCGGGCCGGTGCTCAGCTGGGGGACCGGCAACGGCTGCGGCGTACGCCGCGGGGCCGGCTCCTCGCGGGTCAGCTCGCCGTACCCGCCGTACGCCGGGTAGGGCAGCCCGGTGCGGATCCGGGAGACGTCGATGCGGGTGACCTGGCCGCGTGGTGGCTGGCCCGTGGTCGACGCGGGCTCGCTCTGCCGGATGCGCGCAGTGACCGCCACCTCACCCGGTGGCGGCCGTGGCACGTCGGGCAGGTCGCTGGCGGTCTCGCCGGCGGGGACCCAGCCGCGGTCGACGAGGAGGGCCGGTCCGGCGGCAGTCAGGAACGGCACCAGGACGTGGAAGCCGAGTCGGCCGTCGAGGGTGCGGTTGCGGACCAGCAGTGTGTGGTCGGGGTCGTAGCGCCCGGTCGAACGGACCCGCCGCCACTGGTCGGCCGGGTCGGGCCCGTGGTCGACGCGGACCACCCGGCCGGGCAGGACCGGCGGGGCGGCGACGTTGCGGCTCACCAGCGCGTTCTTGGCGTGCCGGGACTCCAGCCGGTGCAGCTGCCAGCGGCCGAGCAGGGCACAGGCCGCCGCGATGACGATCGCCAGCGCCAGCAGACCCAGCCAGCGGCGGGTCAGCAGGAACCGGTACACGGTGCGACGGTATCCGCAGGCCGCGGCCGACTAGTCTGGACGGGTGCTGCTGGACACCTATGGACGCGTCGCGACGGACCTTCGGGTCTCGCTGACCGACCGGTGCAACCTCCGCTGCAGCTACTGCATGCCGCCCGAGGGGCTGGAGTGGCTGCCCGGACCTGACCTGCTCACCGACGACGAGGTCGTCCGGCTGGTGTCGGTCGCTGTCGACCAGGGGGTCACCGAGGTGCGCTTCACCGGCGGGGAGCCGTTGCTGCGCCGGGGCCTGGTGTCCATCGTCGAGCGGGTCGGCCGGCTCCAGCCGCGGCCGCGCACCTCGCTGACCACCAACGGCATCGGCCTGGCCAAGGTCGCCGGCGCCCTCGCCGCCGCCGGTTTGGACCGGGTCAACGTCTCCCTCGACACCCTCGACCGGGAGCGGTTCACTGCCATCGCCCGACGGGACCGGCTCGCCGACGTGCTCGCCGGGATGGCCGCCGCCGCCGACGCCGGGCTGGCACCGGTGAAGGTCAACGCCGTGCTGATGCGGGGAGTGAACGACGACGAGGCGCCGGCGCTGCTGCGCTGGGCCCTCGGCGAGGGCTACCGGCTGCGGTTCATCGAGCAGATGCCGCTGGACGCGCAGCACGGCTGGGACCGCGCCACCATGGTCACCGCCGACGAGATCCTGACGTCGCTCACCGCGGCGTTCGACCTGGCGCCGGTCGGCCAGGGGGAGCGCGGCAGCGCTCCGGCGGAGGAGTGGGTGGTCGACGGCGGCCCGGGCCGGGTCGGGGTCATCGCCTCGGTGACTCGCCCGTTCTGCGGCGCTTGCGACCGGGTGCGGCTCACGGCCGACGGTCAGCTGCGCAACTGCCTGTTCGCCAGGGACGAGTCCGATCTTCGGGCCGCCCTGCGCGCGGGTGCCGACGACGCGGAGCTCGCCCGCCGGATGCGGGCGTCGCTGCTGGCGAAGCTGCCCGGGCACGGCATCGACGACCCCGGCTTCCTGCAGCCCACCCGGCCGATGTCGGCCATCGGCGGCTGACAGCGGCGCTCGGTCGGACGGGTCACCCCGCCTCGACCCGGGGCCACTCCTCGATCGGGACCACCTGGCGAAGGAAGCCGCGGGACTCCAGGAAGCCGGTGAGGTGGTCCTTGTGGGCCTCGCACGCCGTCCAGGCCTTGCGGCGCTGCGGCCGGTGCAGCTTGGGGTTGTTCCAGCCGAGCACCCAGGTGGCGTCGGCCCGGCACCCCTTGGCCGAGCAGACCGGCGAGGCGGCGTCGCGCTCGGCGCCGGTGTCGTCGTAGCTCACGGCGCGAGCGGGAGGCGCCGCTGCGGGCCACGCCGTCGCGGACAGGGCAGGGGCGATGCCGGGCAGCCACGGGGGGAGCCGCCCGGCATCGCGCTCGCTGCGTCGCCGCCGCGATCCCGGGCGTCCCGGGCGGCGGTCCGACGCTCAGCTCCGAGTATTGCACGATTCCATGTCACGTCAGCCACCTGGCCCGTCCAGCGCGCGGCGCTCCACGGCTAGGTCGGGCTCGGGCATCTCGATGGTCCGCTCGCGGCCAGCGTTGGCGAACACCACCGAGAGATAGGGGAGGATCAGGGCCAGCGCGATGAAGGCCCACCGCAGCCAGCCGTGGGTGACGACGGCCAGGATGAAGCACACGGTCCGGACGCCCATCGAGACGAGGTACCGCCGGGTCCTCGAGTCGACGTCCTCCCGGACCCCTCGGCGCGCGCCGGTGATCTGGTAGACCGGCTCGCGCGGGTCCTTGCGGCGAAGGCTGCCGGGGCGCTGCACCCCTTCACAGTAGGTCACCCGTCCAGCCCCCATCGGAGTCCTCATGAGCAACCGCACGTACCGCGTCACCGAGATCGTCGGCACCTCGAGCGAGGGCGTCGACCAGGCGATCCGCAACGGGCTGGCCCGCGCCGCCCAGACCCTGCGTCACCTCGACTGGTTCGAGGTCACCCAGATCCGCGGGCAGGTCGTCGACGGCGCCCCGGAGCACCTCCAGGTCGGGATGAAGGTCGGCTTCCGGCTCGAGGACTCGTGACGCGGGACGACCGACCCGGACACCGACGCCAGGCCGCCAGCGCCAGGCCCACGTTGAGCCACCGAGCCCGGCACCTGCGGAAGCCGGGCGCTCCTCCGTCCCCCATGTGCGGATGTTCCGCTCGCGTCAACGCCTCGTCAATGTGCTCCACCGCACTGCGACGCGAAGAGCCCTAGGACGCCTTGCTGACCGAGGACATGTTGAAGTCGCCGACCCGCCAGGTGGGCATCGCGGTGCGGGTGAAGTAGTCGCCGAACTCCCTGGCCAGGGTGCGCTCGGTCAGGCCGACCTCGGTGAGCCGGCCGAGCAGGTCCACCGGGCTCTCGTTGAAGCGGAAGTTGTTGACCTCGGCCACCACCTCGCCACCCTCGACCAGGTAGACACCGTCCCGGGTCAGCCCGGTGAGCAGCAGGGTCTGCGGCTCGACCTCGCGGATGTACCAGAGGCAGGTGAGCAGCAGGCCACGCCCGGTGCCGGCGACCATCTCCTCGAGGCCGCGGCTGGAGTCGCCGGACCCCATCAGCAGGTTGTCGACCCCCGGCGTCAGCGGCAGCCCGGTGAGCTCGGCAGAGTGCCTGGTCTGGATCAGCGCCTCGAGCACGCCGTCGGCGATCCAGTCGGTCTCGGCCAGCGGCAGCCCGTTGTCGAACACGGACTGGGACGACCCGGACTCGGTCGCGAAGACCACCGGGTCGCACCCGATGCCCTCGGCGGCCGGGTCGCTCCACACCCGGAGGGGCTTGTCCGCCAGCCGCTCACCGACCCGCGTCCCGCCGCCCTGGCGGCTGAAGACGGTGCGGCCGTCGTCGGCGTCGCGAGCCACTGCCGTCCAGTACATGTACGTCATCAGGTCGGCCACGGCACTGGGCGGCAGCAGCGTCTCGTAGCGACCGGCGTCGAGGTCCACCCGGCGCTGCGCCCAGGTCAGACGGCGCGCCAGCTCACCGTCGACCGCGGCCATGTCGATGTCGCTGAAGTCGCGGGTGCTGTGCCCCACCCAGGACGACCGGGACCAGTCCGCGGTCTTCCCGGTGACCTCGATCCGCCCGCTCGGCTGTGCGTGCCGGACCCGCAGACCGGTCGAGCTGCCCAGATAGGTCGTGGACACCTGGTGCTCGGCGAAGCCGAACAGCTCCCGTCCGCCGCCCCGGGCGTCGACGAAGACGTCGCCGAGGGTCCGGGCCAGGGGCGCGAACACCGCGATGGAGGTCTCCTCCGGAGCGTCCTCCCACCCCTCGCCGGAGCCGGGCACCTGGTCGGGCGTCACCAGCGGCCGGGCGTCCTCCGCGGACCTGGCGTCCCGAGCGGCGGCCTCGGCCGCCTGCACGATCGACTCGACCTGGTCCAGGCCGACGTTGCTGCGGCTGACCACGCCGGTGGCGGTCCCCTCGGTCCCGCCGGCCGTCGCGATGACGGTGACCCGCCGCCCGCGCATGACGCCGTTGGTGGTGAGGGTGTTCGCGGCCCACCGCAGGTTGGCCTCGCTGGACTCCTGCGCGAGGACGAGACAGCCGTCGGTCCTCGACATCTGCAGGGCGCGCTCGACGACCTCTTGCGCGCCGACACCCGTCGTGGTCGTCGTCATCTGCCGGCCTCCGCCAGGGTGTTGAGGATCCGCACGCCGCGGAACAGGGTGGCTGGGGCGCCGTGGCTGACGGCGGCGACCTGGCCGGGCTGACCCTTGCCGCAGTTGAACGCGCCCCCCAGGTAGTAGGTCTCCGGCCCGCCGACGGCCTCGAGCGACCCCCAGAAGTCGGTCGTGGTCGCCTGGTAGGCCACGTCTCGGAGCTGGCCGGCGAGCCGACCGTTCTCGATCTTGAAGAAGCGCTGACCGGTGAACTGGAAGTTGTAGCGCTGCATGTCGATCGACCAGCTCTTGTCCCCGACGATGAAGATGCCCCGGTCCACCCGGGAGATGAGCTCCTCGGTGGACGGGCCGTCGTCGGCGGCCCGCAGCGAGACGTTCGCCATCCGCTGCATGGGTACGTGCCCCGGGGAGTCGCCGTACGCGCACCCGTTGCTCCGGCCGAGTCCCTTGAGCTGTGCCATGGCCCGGTCCAGCTGGTAGCCGACAAGGACCCCGTCCTTGACGATGTCCCACTCCTGGCCCGCGACGCCCTCGTCGTCCCAGCCGATGCTGGCCAGCCCGTGCTGCGCGGTCCGGTCACCGGTGATGTTCAGGACGGGGGAGCCGTACTGCAGCGAGTTCAGCTGGTCGAACGTCGCGAAGGAGGTGCCCGCGTAGTTCGCCTCGTAGCCCAGCGCGCGGTCCAGCTCGGTCGCGTGCCCGATGGACTCGTGGATGGTGAGGAAGAGGTTGGTCGGGTCGATCACGAGGTCGTAGTCGCCGCCCTCGACCGAGGGAGCGTGCAGCTTCTCGACCAGGTGGTCTGGCAGCTGGTCGAGCTCGGCCTGCCAGTCCCAGCCGGTCCCGACGAGGTACTCCCACCCGCGTCCGGCGGGAGCGGCAAGGGTGCGCATCGTGTCGAAGCGCCCGGTCTCCTTGTCGATGCCGACTGCCTCCAGCTGGGCCTGGATCCGCACCCGCTGCTGGGTCGTGGTGGTCCCCGCGAGGTCGGAGTAGAACTTGTTCTCGAGCACCGAGTGGACCTCGGCGTCCACGTGCGCGACCAGGTCGTGCGCCAGCAACCCGGCCGACCAGTCGGCAAGCAGCGTGACCTTCTCCGAGTCGGGGACCGTGAAGGGGTCGATCTCGTAGTCGCTGGCGTAGGCGACGTCTCCGTACGCCGGCTCCGGGGCGAGCTCCACCCGCTCGGTGGACAGCGGCCTGCTGACCTTGGCCACCTCCACCGCCTGCTCGGCCAGACGCTCCGCCGTCTCGGGCGTCAGGTCGACGTGCGAGGCGAAGCCCCAGGTCCCGTCGTGGACGACGCGGACCGCGAGGCCGACGTCCTCGGAGTTCGCCGTACCGTCCAGCCGGGCGTCGTGCAGGCTCAGCCGGGAGTTCTTGACCCGTTCGATCCGGATGTCGGCGTGCTCCACGCCCAGCGCCCGCGCGCGGCTGAGCGCGGCATCCGCCAGCGTCCGCAGCGGCAGGTCGGTGAAAGCCGCGTCGATCTCTGGCACTTGCGTCTCCTCGGGCGGACAGGAAGGGCGGCGATGGGTCACGCTGCGCGCAACGCCCCAGACCATAACGGGCGGCGACCACCGTGTTGGTGTCCTGGTGCTCGACCGATAGCGTCGCGCCCGTGAGCGACGCCCAGAGCGCGACCGGCCGCCCGACCGGGGACGGCACCGCGCCGGCCGGGCGCTCGGTGCTGATCACCGGCGGCAACCGCGGGATCGGGCTGGCGATCGCGCGTGCGTTCGTCGCGGCCGGTGACCGGGTCACCGTCACCTACCGCTCCGGCGAGCCACCAGAGGGCGTCACGGGGGTCCGCTGCGATGTCACCGACCCGGAGTCGGTGGATGCGGCCTTCACCGAGGTCGAGGCGTCGCAGGGCCCGGTGGAGGTCCTCGTCGCCAATGCCGGCGTCACCCGCGACCAGCTCGTGATGCGCATGTCCGAGGAGGACTTCGCCACTGTGGTCGAGACCAACCTGGCCGGCTCGTGGCGGGTGGCGAAGCGGGCGTCGAAGGGGATGCTGCGGCTGCGCCGTGGCCGGGTGGTCTTCATCTCCTCGGTGGTCGGCCTGCTGGGCTCTGCCGGGCAGACCAACTACGCGGCCTCGAAGGCCGGCCTGGTGGGCCTGGCCCGGTCGCTGGCCCGCGAGCTCGGCTCACGGGGCATCACCTTCAACGTCGTCGCGCCCGGCTTCGTGGAGACGGACATGACCTCGTCGCTGCCGGACGACCTCCAGCAGTCCTACCGGGCCCAGATCCCGCTGGGCCGGTTCGCGTCGGTCGAGGAGGTCGCCGGCGTCGTGCGGTTCCTGGCGAGTGCCGACGCGGCGTACGTGACCGGAGCCGTCGTGCCGGTGGACGGCGGACTAGGAATGGGGCACTGAATGGGGCTCGACAACGCGGCCGGAGGCCGCGGCATCCTCGCCGGAAAGCGCATCCTGGTCACCGGGGTGCTGATGGACTCGTCGATCGCCTTCCACGTGGCGAGGATCGCCCAGCAGGAGGGCGCCGAGGTCGTGCTGACCTCGTTCGGCCGGACGATGCGGATCACCCAGACCATCGCCAAGCGGCTGCCGACCACGCCGCCGGTGATCGAGCTGGACGCGTCCAACCGGGACGACTTCGCCGCACTCGCCGACCGGGTCCGTGAGCACGTGGACGGGCTCGACGGCGTCCTGCACTCGATCGGGTTCGCGCCGGAGGCCGCCCTCGGCGGGAACTTCCTGCACACCGAGTGGGAGGACGTCGCCACCGCGGTGCAGATCTCGGCGTACTCGCTCAAGGCGCTGGCGGTGGCCGCGCAGCCGCTGATGCCCCAGGGCGGGTCGGTGGTGGGCCTCACCTTCGACGCGACGGTGGCCTGGCCGAAGTACGACTGGATGGGAGTGGCCAAGGCGGCCTTCGAGTCGACGGCCCGGTACCTCGCCCGGGACCTCGGACCGAGCGACGTGCGGGTCAACCTCGTCGCGGCCGGCCCGCTCAAGACCACCGCCGCAAAGTCCATCCCCGGCTTCGAGGAGTTCGAGGACGTGTGGTCGACCCGGGCGCCGCTGGCCTGGGACATCGCCGACTTCGAGCCGGCCGCCCGCGCCTGCGTGGCCCTGCTGTCGGACTGGTTCCCGCGCACCACCGGGGAGATCGTGCACGTCGACGGCGGCGTGCACGCCATGGGCGCCTAGATCACGTCGATGGACCGGCCGGCGCACGCGGACCGACCGTCGCTGGTCGAGCTGCGGGTGCTGGACGGCGCGAACCTGTACTTCCCGCGGCCGGCGGTCAAACTGACCCTCGACGTCGGCCGGCTGCTCGACATGTCCGACTCCGCGGCCCGGGCCCTCGGGGAGTCCCTCGGCGTCGCCGCGGCCCGGCCGGGCGGCCCGTGGACGTCCCTGAGGCAGCGGTTCGCGCTGCGCGTGGTCGCGAACCTCGTACGTCGGGTCGCGCGCGGGTCCGGCACGACCCGCCTCGCCGTGCGGACCCGGCCGACGGCCGAGCTGAGCCGGGTCGTGGTGGCCTACCCCTGGCGGCACCGCGCGCGGGCGCAGGCGCTCGGGCACGCGGTGGCCGGGGTCATTGACGCACTCCCCGCCGCCGACGTCACCGCGGTGCTCCAGGCCGCGACCGGGCACGTCCGTGGCTCGGAGCTGGGAGAGTCGCCGACCACGCGGACCCCGCACGTGCCGGTGGTCGCGGTGACCGGCACCAACGGCAAGACGACCACGGCCCGGATGGTGGCCCGGATGGGTCGCTGCGCGGGTCTGGTTGTCGGCTGGTCCTCGACCGACGGGGTCTATGTCGACGGCGACCTCGTGGAGGCCGGCGACTTCTCCGGCCCGGCCGGCGCCGGTCGGGTCCTGGACGACGAGCGGGTCCAGCTCGCGGTGACCGAGACCGCTCGTGGCGGGATCCTGCTGCGCGGCCTGGGGGTCGCTCACAACGACGTCTCGGTGGTGACCAACGTCAGCGCGGACCACCTCGGCATGCAGGGCGTCGACACCGTGGACCAGCTGGCCGAGGTCAAGGCAGTGGTGACCAGGGTGACCCGACCGGAGGGCTGGGTGGTGCTCAACGGTGACGACCCGCGGACGTTCGCCATGCGGCTCGGCGCCAGGTCGCACATCTGCGTCTTCTCCCGGGACGCCGACTCGCCGGCGCTGCGGACGGTGCTCAACGAGGGTGGGCGAGCGATCACGCTGCTCGACGGGTCGATCACGGTGGTGGACGCGCGCCGGGAGCCGGAGCCCGTTGTGCCCGTCGTCGACGTGCCGATGACGCTGTCGGGACTCTCCCGCGTCAACGTCGAGAACGCGCTGGCCGCGGTCGGGGCCGGGCTGGGCGTCGGGCTGACCCGCGAGGCCGTCGTCGCCGGGCTGCGGTCCTTCCGGCCCGGGCCGGAGGACAACCCCGGGCGGATGAATGTCTGGTCGCTGGGGGGTGTCACTGTCGTCGTCGACCTCGCGCACAACGAGGCCGGCGTCGCGGCCATGCTCGAGGTCCTCCTTGGGCTGCGCCCGGCCGGACGGTCGGTGCGGCTGGTCATGGGCAGCCCCGGAGACCGCACCGACGAGATCATCAGGGGAGTCGGGGAGATCGCCGCCCGCGGTGCCGACCAGGTCGTCATCGGGCACAAGGAGCACTACCTGCGCGGGCGTGACCTGGACGGGCTGGCCGCGCTGCTCCGGGAGGGCGCCGAAGCGGTGGGCGTGACCGACGTGCCGGTCCACCCCACCGAGCTGGCCGGCCTGCAGGCACTTGTCGAGCGGTCGGCCCCGGGCGACGTCGTCGGTGTCATGTGCCACGCCGAGCGGGTCGAGGTTCGCGCCTGGCTGGAGGAGCGGGGCGCCACCGTGGACGACCCGGACGTCATCCGCGCCAAGGTGCTGGCCGCCGGCCCGGCCTGACTCCTTGACGTCCCGGCTTCCTGACGCGGTTGGCGCGTCAGCTCAGCCGATCCGCGCACCGTCCGCGGCACCGACGGCGGCGAAACGGGAGAGCACGGCCCTGGGCCCCGGGCGGCAGCGGAGCTCAGTAGACGCCGGCCGGCACCCTTTCCGGCTCCGGAGCAGGTCCCGGGTCCGGGGTGGGTGGGAGGGGGGAGGGCTGCACGAAGAGGGCTCGGGCAAGCCAGCTGGGCAGCCACCAGTTCCACCGGCCGAACAGGCTGACCAGCGCTGGCACCAGCAGGGCGCGCACGATGGTGGCGTCGATGAGGATCCCGACGCCCAACGCCGTGCCGATGATCTTGCCGTCGATGCCCGGCGACGAGGCGAGTGCGGAGAAGGCGAAGAACAAGATCAGCGCTGCGGAGGTGACCAGCCTGCCGGTGCGGCTGATGCCGGTGATGACCGCCATGGACGTGTCACCGGTTCGGTCGTACTCCTCCCGCATCCGGGAGAGGATGAACACCTCGTAGTCCATGGACAGCCCGAAGAGGAACGCGAAGATCACGATGGGCAGCCACAGGTTGATGGCGCCGGTCGGTGAGGCGCTGAACACGGTGTCGGACCCGTGGCCGAGCTGCCAGAAGAAGACGACGGATCCGAACACTGCCGCCATCGACACCAGGTTGAGCAGGACGGCCTTCAGGGGCAGAAGCACCGATCGGAACGTGCGGACGAGCAGCACGAACGTGACGAGCGAGATGAGCGCCAGCACGTAGGGAAACTTCTCGTAGACCGCCTTGTAGTAGTCCTGGACGTTCGCGCCGACGCCGGTCACCCCGACCTGGCCGTCGACAGAACCCTCGACCGCCGTCCGGACGTCGTCGACCAGGGTCAGGCTGGCGCTGTCGACGGTGGCATCGGTCGGCAAGACGTCGACGACTGTCGTGCCGCCTCGGGTGGTGCCGACGACCGCCATCTGGACCCCGTCCACGCCGCGGGCCGCCTGCGCCGCCGCCTGTGCATCGATCGCAGGCACCAGCACCTCGACGGGCGTGAGGACTCCGGTTCCCACGCCGCCGCGGGTCAACGTCTGGAGCGCGTCGTAGCTCGGGCCGCTGCGCGCCAGTGACTCGATGCCTGACTGGCCGAGCTTGATGCTGAAGACCGGGACGATGAGCAGGGCGAGCAGCACGACGGCCACAGCTGTGGCCGCGATCCGGCGCCTGACGACGAGTCGCGCCCATGCCGACCATCCGCGCGACGCGGTGCCCTCGTGGCGAAGGCGGGGGTAGTCGACGCGGGGCCCGACACTGGACAGCAGCGCCGGTAGCAGCGTGAGGACTGCCGCCACGCTGACAAGCGGAACGAGCAGGCCGGCAAGCCCGACGCTGCGCAGAGCCGGCACGGGGACGACAAGCAGTGCGAGCAGGCTGATCGCCACGGTCACGCCGGACGCGAAGACGGCATGGCCGGCGGTCTTCATCGCGACCACGACCGCGTCCTCGTTGCTGCGTCCGTGTGCGCGTTCCTCCCGCCACCGCGACACCAACAGCAGCGAATAGTCGATAGCGACCCCGAGCCCGATGAGTGCGATGAGGAACTGCACGATGATGCTGACGTCGGTGAAGGTCGTGAGTCCGAGCACGAGCATGAACGTCGTCAAGATGGACACCGCGGCGATGAGCAGCGGGAGCAGGGCGAGGAACGAGGCGAAGACGAACAGCAGCACCATCAGGGCGCCGGCTGCGCCGAGCAGCACCTCGACCAGAACTCCGGTGCCGCCGCTTTCACCTCCGGCGGCCAGCAGACTGTAGGAGGTGAGACCGCTGTCGAATCCTGCCTGGGTCGCCGCCTTCGTCAGCGCCGGGCCGAGCTGGGTCTCGACGTCGGACGCGAACGTGTGCGGGACGGGCGCCTGGACCAGAGCGTACGCCGTGCGCCCGTCGTCGGTGACGAAGCTCGGGTCTCCCGTGCTCGCGAAGTCGACCACGCGCATCGTGAGATCCGGGACGGCCGCCACTGCCGTGGTGAACACCCCGTCGACGGCATCGCGTTGCTCCGCGACGGTCTGGCCCTGCGGCACGGTGACCAGCGCGACGTAGGTGTCAGCGGCGCTGACGCCGTAGGCGTCGGTCACCTGCTGATCGGCCTGGTCACCGGGTTGTCCGGGCAACGAGAAGTCGAACGCCCAGCGACTGCCGAGCTGGCCGGTGGAGAGCAGTCCTCCGACGAACATCAGCAGCCAGAAGGCAGTGACGATCCGGCGGTGGTGCATGACGAGCTGGGCGAGTCGTTCCATCGGGAGCTCCCTGTGTCCTCTGACCGGATGGCGTGCTGCGGCGCTGCGGCAGCTGCGGCAGCTGCGGCAGCTGCGGCATGGTGTGAGGTGCCCGAGCCAGACCGGACCGATCGGCGGATCGGTGTCGTTCGGCGGGGGAGTGCAGAACCGGGGACCTGGCCGGCGCGAGCCGTCGGGCTCCGTGGGAGGCGGGGGTGTACCTCAGCAGGCACGCCTCAACATGGCCGGTCGCTGCACCCGAGACAGGCGAAACTGAGCCGGACAGTCGGAACGTACTCTCAATCCATCGACGTGGGCCGCTTTGCATCGCGGGATGTTCTGCCGGTCCATGACCGCAGGTTGCCCCCGATCACGGCGGACTGACAACGAACTTTGCTGATTCCGGGAAGCCCCACGGACCCGTCACGGGGGCTGTCGACAGACCGGCCGGTCGACCGACCTACCGTGAGGTCGGCGCTGACGGCGGCGCGAACCGGGTGGATCCGTCGAGGCACCAGTCGAGGGCGGCCGGCCAGGGGCCGTAGCCGTCGTCCACCGTGAGGTGGCCGGCGCCGGGGAGCAGCTCGCTGTCCAGTCCGAGCGGGTCGCCGTACAGGTCCTTCGCGGTGCCCTCGGCGCTGTACTCGTCGAGGTCGGAACACACCAGCCGGACCCGTGACCGGCTGGACCCCCGCAGCGCCGCGGGGTCCCGCGGACCGGCAAACTCCGCGATCGTCGGGAAGCCGTGGGTGACATCCGGGCTGGGTGGAGCGACCAGCAGGACCCGACCGGCCGGCGGTTCTATCAGACCGCGGGTGGCGGCGTGCAGCCAGAGCAGGCAGCCCAGGCTGTGCGCCACGACGACCCGCTCGCCCCGGCCCATCTGTTCCCACTCCGCGGCGAACGCCACCAGCCAGTCCTCGAGAAACGGAAGATCGGGGGAGGGGAGCTGCGGGTACAGCACCTGCTCGCCGCGCCCGCGCAGCGCGTCGACCAGCCACCACTGCCAGTGCTCGACCGGGCGATGGTTCTCCCAGCCGTGCAGGACGAGGAAGCGACGGGTCACCCCGGGCTCACGGGCGGACGGTGTCCGGGTCAGCCACCGCTTCGCCGACGTGCGCACCGGCCTGCGCCTGGTGGGACATCGTCTCGAGCTCGGCGAGCACGCTCGCGTGCTTGTCGACGCAGAGCACCACGAGGTCTCCCGGGTTGGCCCGGGCCATGGCGTGATGAACGGCGGGGATCTCCTCCAGCACGATCTCCACCTGCTTGCACCGGGCGCCCGCAGCCATGCTGGCCCGGGCTCCCTCGGCGACCAGGTCGGCGACGGCGCCGCGCGCCCGACCGCGCAGCGCCTGGTCCTCCCGGACGACGAGGACGTCGAAGTGCCCGGCCGCGACGGCGCCGAGCTCATGCATGTCCTCGTCGCGCCGGTCGCCGGCGGTGGCGACCATGCCGATGCGCTGCGGCTTGGCGAGCTCCGAGGTCTGCTGGGCGCTCTCCGCGAGCTGCTCGACGAAGTCGCCGAGCATCCGCATGCCCGGGGCGTTGTGGCAGTAGTCGACGATGACCGTCGCACCATCGACGTCGATCTGGTTCAGCCGGCCTGGGGACAGGTAGTACGACGTGGTGAACGTCCGCAGGCCCTGGCGGATGTCGTGCAAGTGGGCGCCGGCGGCAAAGGCTGCACCGGCCGCGGCCAGCGAGTTCTGCACGTTCATCTTGGCCCGGCCCCCGAACGTGGCGGGCAGCAGGTGGGTCCACGCCAGCTGCATGGACCGGCGTCCGTGCCGGAGCACGATCATCTCGCCGAGCTCGCCCCGCTCCAGGACGACGGCGCGTCCCCCGCGCCGGCAATAGTCGTCGATCATGTC
Organism: uncultured Actinomycetota bacterium; assembly: GCA_963726615.1. Lineage (GTDB taxonomy): Bacteria > Actinomycetota > Actinomycetes > JACCUZ01 > JACCUZ01 > CAWDZK01. The sequence continues at coordinate 217,169 of CAVSCX010000011.1, forward strand.
CATGGTCTCCGTGCCGGCCGCGGCCATCGAGAACCACACCACCTCGCCGGAGCAGCGGCGCCGCATGCCGCGCACCAGGTCGTCGTCGGCGTTCAGTACCGCGAAGCCGTCCCGCGGCACCGCCTCGACGACAACCTGCTTCACCTCGGCGAGCTGCTCCAGGGTGTCGATGCCACGCATGCCAAGGTGGTCCGGGGCCACGTTGAGGACGACGGCGACGTCGTTGCGCTGGTAGCCGAGACCTTCCCGGAGGATGCCGCCGCGGGCGACCTCGAACACCGCGAAGTCCACCCGGGGGTTCTGCAGCACCATCCGCGCCGACTTCGGGCCGCTGGCATCGGCCCGGATCACGAGCCGTTCGTCGATGACGATGCCGTCGGTGGAGGTCATGCCCACCTTGCGGCCCATGCCCTTGAACACGTGCGCGATCATCCGCGCCGTCGTCGTCTTGCCGTTGGTGCCGGTGACCGCGACGATCGGGATCCGGCTCGGTGTACCGGGCGGGAACAGCGAGTCGACCACGGGCTTGGCCACGAACTGGGCGTCACCCACGGTGGGATGCGTGTGCATCCGGAATCCCGGAGCCGCGTTCACCTCGCAGATCGCGCCACCTGTCTCGCGCACCGGCTCGGCGATGTCGGGGGAGATGAAGTCGATGCCGGCGACGTCCAGCCCGACCACCCGGGCGGCCTCCTCGGCGATCTCGACGTTGTCGGGATGCGCCTCCAGCGTGCGGTCGATCGAGATGCCCCCTGTCGACATGTTGCCCGTGAGGGTCAGCTTCACCATGCTGCCCTCGGGAGGGACGTCGTCCATCCGGTAGCCCTGCTCGCGCACCAGCTCGACGGCGGCATCGTCGACGGTGATGCGAGTGAGGACCTTCTCGTGGCCGACTCCGCGCCGAGGGTCGGCGTTGGTCTCGTCCACCAGCTCGCGCACGGTGCGGGTGCCGTCCCCGACGACGTGCGCGGGAACGCGCTCCGCCAGCGCGACGAGCTTCCCGCCGATGACAAGCACCCGGTAGTCCTTGCCCGTGATGAAGGACTCGACGACGACCAGGCCGCGACGCGACTCCTCCTCGGCGGTCGGGAAGGCGTCCCGGACCTCGCCGGCATCCTGGAGGCCGAGCATCACGCCGCGGCCGTGGTTGCCGTCCAGCGGCTTGACGACGACGGGATAGCCGATCCGGTCAGCGACCCGGACGGCCTGCTCGGCGGTCCGGACCGACTCGGACCTGGGCACCGGGAGGCCGGCCGCAGCCAACAGCCGCGTGGTCAGCTCCTTGTCACCGGCTATGTCGACCGCGAGGGCCGAGGTGTTCGACGTCATGGTGGCGCGGATCCGGCGCTGGTGGACGCCCTGCCCGAGCTGCACCAGGGAGTGCTGGTTCAGCCGCAGCCAGGGGATGTCCCGCGAGACAGCCTCGTCGAGTATCGCCTGCGTCGACGGGCCGAACGCCGTGCGCTGCGCCTGCAGCAGGAAGTTCTCCAGCTCGGAGTCGAGGTCGAACTCCGGGTCGGCCCGTACCAGGTGGTTGACCAGCCGGACCGCAAGGGTGCCGGCGCGCAGGCCGACCTGCTCGTCGGCGTAGCCGTAGATGACGTTGTACTGCCCGGGGACGCCGGTGCTGCGGGTCTTGCCGCGGCGGATGTCGTGACCGGCCTCCTTCTGGAGCTGCAGGGCGGTGTGCTCGGCGACGTGGCCGAGCCAGGTGCCCTCCTTGAGGCGCTCCAGGAAGCCGCCGCGGTGACCGCGCGAGCAGGTGTGCCGGGCGATCCCGGGAAGGGCGTCGACCAGGCCGTCCACGAACCCCGGGATGGTGTTGCTCGGGTGCTCCTCCAGGGAGCCGAGGTCGACCACGAGGTGGATCGCCGGCTCGTAGGACCAGAGGTTGGGCCCTCGGTACACCCGGGTCTGCAGGACCGCGAGATCCGGGTGGGCCGTCATGTGCTCGAGGTCCCCGCGTGATCGTGAGCCTGCGCGCGATCTCGTGGGGTGCTCATGGTCTGTCGTCCTCCGCCGGTCGGTTCCGCAGCTGGTGGGCAAGGTGGTCCTCGCGGAAGTTGACCAGACGGCGGGTCGTGAGGTCGAAGCTGGCCCCGGACGGCAGGGTGTGGACCACGACGCCGGACACCAGCAGCGGTGCGCCGAGCTCGGCCAGGTGCGCGTCACTGACGGCGCCCGAGCCGTCGGCCAGGAAGACGCAGCCGGTGCCGGCGACCTCGAGCAGGTGGCCGCCACGGACCACGGCGGCGGTGTCCTCGTCCACGCCGAGCCCGAGCAGTCTCGGGGACCGGGCGACCAGCGAGATGAGCCGGCCGTAGCGGTTGCGCTGGGAGAAGTGCTGGTCGACGATGACGCCAGGCAGCAGGCCGAGGCCGGCGGCCGAGGCGGTCAGGCCCTGACGCGGGCTGTCGTGCTCGTCGCCGAACGCGATCATGTGCTCGCTCACGGCACTGGCGCCGGCCGAGGTGCCGCCCACGAGGGCGCCGCGGTCGTACACCGAGCGCACAGCGTCGCCGAACCTGGTGCCGCCGACGACCTGGGTGAGCTTGAGCTGGTTGCCACCCGTCATGAAGACCGCGTCGACCTCGGCGAGCTGGTCGGCGAGGTCCGGGTCGTCAGCCTCTCCGCGCGACTCGGGCCGCAGCGCTAGCACCTCCCCGGCACCGAGATCGCCGAACACGGCGGCGTACTCGTCCAGGATCTCCGCGCCCAGCGACGACGCGGTGGCCACGACCGCGATGCGCGCGCCGTCCCCACCCGCCAGCCGGACGAACTCGCGCAGGACGACTCGGGAGCCGGTCCGGTCCTCGGCGCCGCCGATGACGCAGAGAGTCCCGGCCGCGACGGGGCTCACCGCTCGACGTGGCACGGTCCGAGGGTAGAGGCCGGGACCCGCGCCGGGCAGGATGACCCGATGGACCGCGCGCCGCGACTCGTCGCCCTCGTCCGTCACGGCAAGGCCGAGAGCGGCGAGGAGGGCAGCGACCACGACCGCCGGCTGACTGCCCGCGGGCTCTCCGACTCCGTCGGCGCCGGCCGCTGGCTGGCCGGTCAGGTGGACCGGGTCGACCACGCGTGGGTCTCCTCCGCCACCCGTGCCGGGCAGACCTGGGACGCCGTGCGGGCCGCTCTGCCGGAACCCGCGGAGGTTGTCGTCTCGCGGGAGCTCTACCTGGCCGGGCCACGGGAGGTCGTCGAGCACGTGACCGCGACCGACGTGCCGGTCCAGGTCGTCGTCGGGCACAACCCGACGCTCGAGCAGGTCGTCCTGTCGCTGACGGGCGACGTGCACGGGCTGCGCCCTGGCGCGGCTGCCGTGATCGAGCTCCGTGGAGGCGGCGGTCGGCTGGTCGAGCTGTGGTCGCCGCAGCGGTGACCACAGCGACGGGCCCTACGTGGGCGGTGTGTCGACCTCGAGGCCTTCGGCAGCGTCGGCGTCCTCGATCTCGTCGCGCGAGATGCCGAGCAGGAACAGGATCGCGTCCAGGTAGGGGACGCTGAGCGCGGCGTCGGCGGCGTCCCGGACGACCGGCTTCGCGTTGTAGGCGATGCCGAGCCCGGCGCGCGCCAGCATGTCCAGGTCGTTCGCGCCGTCCCCGATCGCGACGGTCTGGGTGACCGGGACGCCGGCGAGGGCGGCGAACCGCTCGAGCGCGGCGGCCTTCCCGGCGCGGTCGACCACCTCGCCGACGAGCTCACCGGTGAGCCGCCCGTCGACGACCTCGAGGGTGTTCGCGGCGGCGTAGTCGATCCCGAGGTCGGCCACCAGACGGTCGGTGACCTGGGTGAACCCGCCGCTCACGATCGCCAGCCGGTAGTCCAGACGCTTGAGGGTGCGGACGAACGTGCGGGCGCCGGGGGCGAGCTGCAGGTCGCGCCGAACGTCGTCGAGGGCGGCCTCCCCGAGGCCGGCCAGCAGCCGGACCCGGGCTCGCAGCGACTCGGCGAAGTCGAGGTCCCCGCGCATGGCCGAGTCCGTGATCTCCCGGACCTGGTCCTCGCACCCGGCGCGGGCCGCGAGCAACTCGATGACCTCGCCCTGCACCAGGGTCGAGTCGACGTCCATCACCACGAGCCGCTTTGCGCGGCGGTGCAGGCCGGAGCGCTCGACGGCGACGTCCACGCCCAGCCCGGCTGCGGCGAGGGCGAGCTGGCGGCGCAGCACCATCGGGTCGACGCCGGAGACCTCGAGCTCGACCCCGGTCACGGGGTAGTGCGCGATGCGTACGATGCGATCGATGTTGCCGCCGTAGTCGGCGACGCAGCCAGCGATGCCGCCGAGCGCTGCGGGGCGCAGCGGGTGGCCGAGGACCGTCACATGGCTGCGGCCGCGCCGATGAGGTCCCTCGGAGAGCGACCCGGCGGTGACCTCGACCTCGAGACCGAGGGGTGCGAGTGCTCGTTCCAGGGCGGCCTGCACGGAGGACTCGGCTGCCGTTGCCGCGCGGAGCAGCACACCGAGGACCAGCCTGCCGCGGATGACGACCTGCTCGACGTCCACCACGGTCGCGTCGACCCCGGCGAGCGCGTCGAAGAGGCTGGACGTGATGCCCGGGCGGTCGCGGCCGCTCACAGTCACCAGCAGGCCGCTCCCGCGGGCCGCCCCGTCCGAAGGTTGCATCAGAGCGAGACGCGCTGACCCTTGCCGACCACCGTGATGCCGCCGTCGGAGACCACGAATCCGCGTGCGCGGTCCAGGTCCTGGTCGACACCGACCTGCGCGCCCTCCGGCACGACGACGTTCTTGTCGATGATCGCGTTGCGCACGACCGCGTGGCGGCCGACCCGGACGTTGTCCATCAGCACGCTGCCGGTGACCTCGGCCCACGAGTTGACGATGGTCCAGGGCGACAGCACCGAGCCCTCGACCCTGGCCCCCGACACGACGGCGCCGCTGGAGACGAACGAGTTGATCGCCTGTCCGGTCCGGCCGACCTCGTTGTGCACGAACTTGGCCGGCGGCAGCGGGTCGTGCGTCGTGTAGATCGGCCACTCCTTGTTGTACAGGTTGAACACGGGGTGCACGGCGATGAGGTCGGTGTGCGCCTCGTAGAACGCGTCCAACGTCCCGACGTCGCGCCAGTAGTCCTTGTCGCGCTCGTTGGAGCCGGGGACGTCGTTGTCGCGGAAGTCGTAGACCTGCGCCTCACCGCGCTCGACGAGCATCGGGATGATGTTGCCGCCCATGTCGTGCTTGCTGGCCGGGTCGAGCGCGTCCTTGCGCAGCGCCTCGAGTAGTACCTCGGTGCGGAAGACGTAGTTGCCCATCGAGGCGTAGACCGAGTCCGGGTCGTCGGCAAGCCCGACAGCGTCGGTCGGCTTCTCCCGGAACGCGGCGATCTGGTGCCGGTCGTTCGCGGTCTCGATGACCCCGAACTGGTCGGCAAGGGAGATGGGCTGCCGGATCGCGGCGACCGTGACCCCGGCGCCGCTGTCGATGTGCTGGGCGACCATCTGGCTGGGGTCCATGCGGTAGATGTGGTCGGCCCCGAAGACGATCACGTGCTCGGGCTGCTCGTCACCGATCAGGTTGAGACTCTGGTAGATCGCGTCGGCGGAGCCGGCGAACCAGCGTGGCCCGAGCCGCTGCTGGGCGGGCACCGGCGCGACGTAGTTGCCGAGCATGGTCGAGAGCCGCCAGGTGCTGGACACGTGCCGGTCGAGGCTGTGGCTCTTGTACTGCGTGAGCACCACGATCTTCCGGTAGCCGCCGTTCACCAGGTTGGACAGCACGAAGTCGATCAGGCGGTAGATGCCGCCGAAGGGAACGGCCGGCTTGGCGCGGTCTGCGGTGAGCGGCATGAGGCGTTTGCCCTCGCCCCCAGCGAGAACGATCGACAGGACTCGTTGCGGCATGGTGCGCACGCTACCCCTGAGGTGCCACGATCGCGGCATGCGCGTCGACCTGCTCACCCGTGAGTACCCGCCCGAGGTCTACGGAGGTGCCGGCGTCCATGTCGAGTACCTCGCCAGGGAGCTGAGACGGCTGGTCGACGTGCGGGTGCACTGCATGGGGGCACCGCGGGACGAAGCCGGCGTCACGGCGTACGGCGTGCCGGAGGGTCTTGCTGGTGCCAACGCCGCGCTGCGCACCCTGGGCACCGACCTGACGATGGTGGCGGGCTGCGACGGTGCCGACCTGGTGCACTCGCACACCTGGTACGCGAACACCGCCGGCCACCTCGCCAGGCTGCTCTACGGGGTGCCGCACGTGATGAGCGCGCACAGCCTGGAGCCGCTTCGCCCGTGGAAGGCGGAGCAGCTCGGCGGCGGTTACGCCCTGTCGTCCTGGGCCGAGCGGACCGCGGTCGAGGCGGCCGACGCCGTGGTGGCCGTGTCCGCCGGGATGCGCGACGACCTGCTGCGGTGCTACCCCGACGTCGATCCGGGCCGGGTGCACGTCGTGCACAACGGCATCGACACCGAGGAGTACCAGCCGGACCGGGGCACCGCGGTGCTCGAGCGGCACGGCATCGACCCGGACCGGCCGTCGGTGGTCTTCGTCGGGCGCATCACCCGGCAGAAGGGGCTGCCGCACCTGCTGCGGGCCGCGCTGGCGGTCGACCCGTCGGCGCAGATCGTGCTCTGCGCCGGGGCACCGGACACCGACGAGATCCTGGCCGAGGTGACGGTCCTGGTCGACGAGCTACGCCGAGACCGCGATGGCGTGGTCTGGATCCAGGAGATGCTGCCGAAGCCGGATGTCGTCCAGGTACTCAGCCACGCCACGGTGTTCGCCTGCCCGTCGGTCTACGAGCCGATGGGCATCGTCAACCTCGAGGCGATGGCCTGCGAGGTGCCCGTGGTGGCCACCGCGACCGGCGGCATCCCGGAGGTGGTCCAGGACGGCGTGACCGGGCTGCTGGTGCCGATCGAGCAGGTCGCGGACGGCAGCGGGACCCCGCTGGACCCGTCCCGGTTCGAGGCTGACCTCGCTCACGCACTGGGCCAGGTGCTCGCCGACGCGGGCCGAGCACGAGAGATGGGGCTCGCCGGACGACGCCGCGCCGTCGAGGCCTTCTCCTGGCCGGCCATCGCCACCCGCACCCTCGACCTCTACCGGACCCTCCTCTGAGCCGGAGCCCGGTACTGCTGCGGGTCTGCGGACCGCTGGCCGCGGTGCGGGACGGGCTCGAGCTGACCGGGCGCGACCTGGCCAGCCGGAAGGGCCGCCTGCTCCTGGGCCTGCTGCTCGTGGAGCGTGGCGGCCTGGTCCCGACCGACAGGCTGGCCGACCTGGTCTGGCCGGCGGGTCCGCCGGCCGACCCTGCCGGCGGCGTCGCGACGCTGGTCAGCAGGCTCCGGGCCGTGCTGGGCACCGACGTGGTCGCCGGCTCCCGCGGGGGTTACGGGCTCGCGCGCGGCCTGACCTGGAGCACCGACCTCGACGCAGCCCACGAGCTCGCGGACGAGGCGGACGCCCGGTTGCGCGCGAACGAGCCGGGCCTGGCCGCGACCGCCGCCGCTCGGGTCCTCTCGGACCTGGCGGCGCACGCCGGACTCGACGACCTCGGCGACGAGGAGTGGCTGCAGCCGCTGCGAGAGGAGGTGCGTCTGCTCCGGCGGCGGGTCACCCACCAGGCCGTCACCGCCGCTCTGAGCACCGGCGCCCCGTCGGCGGTGCGGGGGCTCGCCGAGAGGGCCCGGGCGGCCGACCCCTTCGACGAGCAGGCGGCGCGCGACCTCATGCGCGTCCTCAGTGCCTCCGGCGAGCAGGCGGGAGCGCTGACGGCGTACGCCGAGCTGGCGCGGGTGCTGCGCGTGGAGCTGGGCACCGACCCGCAGCGCCCGACGCGGGACCTGCACCTCGCGCTGCTGCGGGGCAGCCCGGTCGAGCCCGACACCCGAGCCGGCCCGCCGCTCCCGGCACCGCCGACTCTGTGGGCCCGCGACGCCGAGGTGGATGCGTTGCGGGCGCGCTGGAGGGATGCGGTCGCCGGCAAGCCCTCCCTCGTCACCGTCACCGGCCCGGGTGGCATCGGAAAGTCCCGGCTGCTCACCGAGGTCGTCGCGGTCGTCGAGGGCACAGGTGGCCAGGTCCTGGCGGCACGGTGTCACGCGGCCGAGCGATCCCTGTTCCTCCAGCCGGTGGTCGACGCCCTGCGACCGACGCTGGTCGCGCTGCCGCCGGCCGGGCTCGACAACGTCCTGGGTTCCGACGAGGAGGCGATGCGGCTGTTGCTGCCGGAGCTCGCCGGGCCCCAGGGCGAGGCTCCGGCTCCGTTCCAGCGTTCCGCCGAGCTGGAGCGCCGGCGGGCCTACCAGACCGTGGCGCGCGTGCTGACGGCCATCGCGCGGGACCGACCCGTGCTGCTCCTGCTGGACGACGCCCAGGACGCCGGGGTCGCCACCCACGACCTGCTCGACCACCTGACCCGGCACCTGGCGCCGGCCAGGGTGCTCATCGTCGCGGCCGCCCGGGACGCCGAGGTCGACCCGACCTTCCTCGCCACCGGGGCGGGGAGGCTGCGGCTCGATCTCGGCGTGCTGCCTGTCTCGGCGGTCCGTGCCATGGCCGCGGCCGCCGGCCAGACGGAGTTCGCGGACGAGATCATGGAACGGACCCGGGGCCACGCGCTCAGCGTGGTCGAGATGCTGCGGGCCGTGGCGACGGGTGACAAGGGCGTGCCGGGCACGCTGCGCGACGCGGTCCTCGACCGCGTCTCGCGGACCGGACCGCAGTCGACCACCGTGCTGCGGGCGGCCGCGGTGCTGGGCCCCCAGATCGACCCGCACGTCCTCGCAGGGCTGCTGGACCGCAGCGACCTCGAGGTCGTGCACGACTGCGAGGCGCTGGCCGGGTCCGCCCTGCTCGCCCGCACGGAGACGGGCTACGAGTTCGCCAACGACGTGGTCCAGGAGGTCGTCTACGCCGACCTGGCGCCCGCCCTCCGACGTACGCACCACCGACGGGCGGCCGACCTGCTCGCGGACGTGCCGGAGGCGATGGCGCGGCACGCCGAGGCCGTCGCCGACAACGGGCGGGCAGCCCGCGGGTGGCTGCTGGCCGGCCAGAAGGCGCTCGGCCGTTCTGCCGCGGCCGACGCCGTCGCGCTGCTCGGCCGGGCGATGCACTGCGCGGACGCCGCCGAGGTCCCCGACCTGCAGGTCCGGGTCCTGCTCGCCCGGGCCACTGCCACCGAGACCCTGACGCGGTTCTCGGACGCCCTGGCCGACCTCGACCGGGCCCTGGACCTGGCCCGGCGGACGGGGGACCGGCGGCTGGAGATGACGGCCCTGAAGGCCCGCGGTGGCGATGTCCCGGTCGCGCTGCACCACTCCGCGGCCTCGTGGGGGGAGTACGTGACCCGCGGCCTGGCCCTGGCCGTCCAGCTCGGGGACCGGCGGGTAGCGGCCGAGCTGGGGTCGCGGCTCGCGGTGCTGGCCGTCAGCAGCCTGCGCTTCGACGAGGGTGAGGCGCTCGCGGAGCGGGCCGTCGCGGCCGGCCGCGCGTCGGGGGACGAGCGCGCTCTCGCGGCCGGGCTGGACGGGCTGAAGACGGTGCGCGCCTACCTGGGGGACGGGCCCGCCCTCGCGGCCGTGCTCGACGAGCTGGTCCCCCTCGTGCGCCGGACCGGCGGTGACTGGGTGCTGGCCTGGTGCCTGTTCGAGCAGTCCTTCGTGGCGATGTCGTCCGGCGACGTCACGACGGCCCGCGCCCAGGTCGCGGCGGCAGTCGAGCTGAACGGCCACTCTGGCTTCCCGGCCCACGGCCTGTTCTTCCGGGCGCACGGCGCCCGGTTCGCCCGCCTCGGCGGTGACCTCGGCACTGCCCTCGCCGAGGGGCGAGGCGCGATGGCGGATGCTGCGGACGTCGACCATCCGTGGTGGCTGGCCGCCGCCGCCGGCCTGCTCGCGGCCACCCTCCTCGAGGCAGGGGAGACCGAGGAGGCCGCGGCTGCAGCCAGCGCCGGATGGGCGGCCGTGGCCGGGCACGGCGACGAGGCCTACCGGGTCCTGACCCTGGCGCCGCTGGCCCAGGCGACAGGGCGGCCCGACCTGGTGGCCCGGGCCCGCGCGGGCCTCGAGTCGGTCCGGACGCCGCCCGGTCAGGCCTGGCTGCTCGGCGCGGACGCCTACCTGACGGCGGCGCGCGCCCTTGCCGCGGCAGGTGACCCGGTGGCCGGTGTCGCCGTCCTCGCGCCGCTGGCCGGTGCGACGTCGCCGACCAGATGGCCGACCGTGCACGCCGCCGTCACAGCGCTGGCCGACGAGCTCAGAGCAGGGCGCTGAGCAGCTCGGCGGTGCGCTCGGCGCCGTCGGTCTCCACCGGGCGGTACGCCGGTGCGCGGGCCAGCTGCTGCACCACGGCGTCGGCGATCGTGTCCGGGTCGGCGTCGAGCCAGTCCAGCCGCCGGCCGGCGCCGTGACGGTCGAGCCGGTGCGCGACGTGCAGGTTCTGCTCGAAGTGATGGCGCAGCGGCACGTAGACGAAGGGCCGTCCGGCCGCGACGAGCTCCATCGTCGTGGTCAGGCCGCCCTGGACGACGGCGACGTCGCAGGCCGCGAGGTGCCGGTGCAGCCCGTGCACGTAGCCGCGCACCTCGAGCCCCGGCCGGTCGGGCAGCGAGGCCGGGTCGATGCGCGGGCCGGCGACCAGCACCATCCGCAGGCCAGGTACCCGGTCGGCGATCGCGTCGCGAGCTGCCGCCACCCGCCGCAGCAGGTGCTCGCCCACCCCGGACCCGCCGACGGCGACGACGCAGACAGTCTCGTCGTCGCCGTAGCCGAGCTCGTTCCGCAGGGCGGCCGGGTCCGCCGTCTCGCCCGGGTCGAAGCCGGTGACGTAGCCGGGGAAGACGAAGTGCTCCTCGGTCCACTCCCGGACAGTCGGCAGACCGGGCCCGAGCCCGTCCGGGACCACGTCGTCCGGATTGCCGACGAACACCGACAGGTCGCGCAGCCGCGGGTAGCGGGCCACGTGCTCGACCATCTCGGCGTTGTAGTCGGCCGTCAGCTCGGCTTCGCGCTCGCCCCCGTCGGGCATCGGCAGCCAGCCGACGAAGTCGGTGAGCCAGGCAAAGGGCGCCCGCTTGAGCTCGGGGTTCTCGTGCAGGAAGTGGTCGAGGTCCCACGCCTCGTCGCCGATCCAGAGGTCGAAGTGCTCGTCGGTGACAAGGTCGTGGAAGAGCATGAAGTTCGCGACCAGGATCTCGTCCATGCTGCGCACCGCCTGGAACGCGTTCAGGTCGTGCTCGCCCGCCAGGCTCTCGACGTGGCCGCTCTCGCTGGCGAGGTGACGGGAGGCCGGGTGCACCCGCTCCCCGTGCGCCTCGAGGAAGGCGGTCACCGGGTGCTGCGTGAGCCACTCGACCTCGAGGTCGGGACGCCGCTCCCGCAGCGCCCGGACGACGGCGAGGTCGCGGCGGGCGTGGCCCAGCCCGATGGGGGAGGAGAGGAACAGCGCGCGCGGTCGGCGGTCCACAGCCCGCTGCCAGCGGACGGCGGCACGCGGGGCACCCGTCACCTGCTCGAGGAACTCGCGCAGCAGCAGGTTGACCTTGACGGGCTCCCGGCCGATCGGCAGGTGTCCTGAGCCTTCCAGGGTCACGAGCCGCGCGCCGGTCAGCTCGGCGAGCCGCGCCCCGCGCTCGTAGCGCTGGCAGCGGTCCGCGGTGCCGTGCACGACGGTGACGGGGCAGCGGATGCTGCGCAGCAGGTCGTCGCTCTCGGCCACGGTCCTGGGCCACGGCTCCAGGTCCTTGTCGGCGAGCATGACCTCAGGGGTCGTGTCGCAGGCGTAGGAGACCATGTCCTCGACGACCTTGCTCGAGTGCGGCTCGTGGCACAGCTCGTGGAAGAAGAAGTCCGCGAAGCCGGGCCAGTCCCGCAACCAGTAGTGCTCGTTGAACTTTGCCCAGCCGCTGTCGTCGGCCCGGTGCTCCTCGAAACGCTCCAGCGCCTCCTGCCGCTCGGGGTGCCGCGGCATGCCGTCGAATGCGAAGGGCGCGATGGCGAACACGCCCAGCACCCGGTCCGGGTGGAGCGCTGCGGTCAGCAGGGCGTTCCACGCGCTCACGCAGAGCCCGACGAGCACGGCCCTCTCGACGGAGAGCGCGTCCATCACGGCCAGGGTGTCGTCGAGGAGCGCGCGGGTCTCGTAGGCGCCGGCGTCGACCGGCCGGTCCGAGCGCCCGTTGCCGCGCGGGTCGATCGTCACGACGTGGGCGGCGCGGGCGAGGAACGGTACCTGCGCCTTCCAGGCCCGGCTGTGGACGATGCCGTCGAGGAGGAAGACGACGGTCGGTCGGTCCGGCGTCTGCTCCCCGAACGACTCGTAGGCCACCTTGACGCCGTCCCGGTCGACGTACCCGGCGAGGTCTGGTTCGCGTGCTCGCACCTTCGTCCCCTCCTGCCAGCACCCAGTCCATCTCTCGCCGGGTCGCATGGCAAGCCTCCCGCCGGCCGTTGCAACGCGGTTGCAACGCGGCGGCGGACGGTGGCGACGTCGCCGGAAGTCGGCGACGTCGACTCTGGAGGTTTACGACATGGACATGGACCGGCTGATGGAGTTCGTCGGGAAGTTCGCCGGGGACCTCGGCGCCACGATGGCGGCGGGGAACGTCGTGGTCGGCGACCGGCTCGGGCTGTACCGCGCGCTGGCCGAGGCGCCGGCCCGCCCCGCGGAGCTGGCCGAACGGACCAGCACCGACGCCCGCTACGTCGAGGAGTGGCTGCGCGGCCAGGCGGCCGGTGGCTACGTCACCTACGACGCCGCGGGCGAGACGTTCTCGCTCACCGAGGAGCAGGCCTTCGCTCTCACCGACCCGGATGGCCCGCTGTACCTCCCGGGCGCCTTCGAGCTGGCACTGGGCTCGCTGGCCGCGACGGAGCGGGTCGTCGACGCGTTCCGCACAGGGGAGGGCATCGGCTGGCACGAGCACGACCCGCAGGTGTTCACCGGATGCGAGCGGTTCTTCCGCCCCGGCTACCTTGCCCACCTTGTCGCGGAGTGGCTGCCGGCGCTCGACGGTGCCGTCGAGCGGCTCGAGGCCGGCGCGCGGGTCGCCGACCTGGGCTGCGGGCACGGTGCGTCGACACTGCTGATGGCGCAGGCCTACCCGCAGTCCACCTTCGTGGGCAGCGACTACCACGAGGGCTCGATCGAGGCGGCCCGCAAGCGTGCCGCCGAGGCGGGGGTGGGCGACCGGGTGCAGTTCGAGGTGGCGACCGCCCAGACCGGCGCCGGCCACGACCTCGACCTGGTCACCACGTTCGACTGCCTGCACGACATGGGCGACCCGGTGGGGGCGGCCCGACAGGTCCGGTCCTCGCTCGCCCGGGAGGGCACCTGGCTCATCGTCGAGCCGTTCGCGAACGACGCGGTGGCCGACAACCTCAACCCGGTGGGCCGGGTCTACTACGGCTTCTCGACGTACCTGTGCGTGCCCAACGCGATGTCGCAGACCGGCGGGTACGCCCTCGGTGCGCAGGCCGGCGAGGCGGCGATCCGCCAGGTCGTGACCGACGCCGGCTTCACCCGGTTCCGCCGGGTGGCCGAGACGCCGTTCAACATCGCCTACGAGGCGCGTCCCTAGGTCTGGGGCGGGCTGCATGCGGCCTCGACAGCGCGCCGGGCGGCGGTGTCGAGGTCGCGCAGCACGCCACTGCGAGACGTCATCTCGGCAGCCGTCAGGGCGGCCCCCTCCCCGGTCCGGGCGAGCTCGACGACGTGAGCGATCCGCAGCGCCTGGTGCAGGACCTGCTGCGCCTGCGGGTCGGCAGAGCCAGGCAGCTGCGGACGCACGGCACGCGAGCGCGCGGCCAGCTCCTCGGCGGCGGCCGGCTCCCACCGGGTCAGGTCGAGGCGCACCAGCAGCTCGGTCGCCTCGCGCATGACCCGGGTCAGCTCCCGAGCGGCGTCCGGCAGCGGGACCGTCAGGGACCCGTCGTCCCCCACCCGGAGCGCCGACCAGCTGCCACGGGCGTCGGGCAGCAGCCCGAGCCTGCAGGGGCCGACTGTGAGCACCGCCGCCCGGTGGCCGACGGCCCTTTCGTTGAACTCGGGGGGCCCGGGCAGTCCGGTGGCGTCGCCGGGGACGGGCAGCACCAGCCGCAGGCCGGTGACCCCGAGCGCGCGCAGCCGGCCGAGGGCGTACGGCAGGCTCACGGGATGCAGCTCGCCGGGGAGTCCCACGACCCGGTGACCCGCGTCCTGCCGGCCGCGAACCTCCTCGGCGGCGTCGTCCAGGCTGACCGTGCCGGCGAGCGCAGCGTTGCCCCAGGCGGCCAGCCGGCCCGCGCCGGGGAGCTCTCGCACGTCGGTCAGGGTAGGTCCGTGCGCGCTGGATAGGTTGACCCGCATGTCCGACGTGCTGCACTTCTCGCAGGTGAGCGTGCTGCGCGACGGCGCGACCCTGATCGACCGGCTGAGCTGGGAGGTGGCCGAGGGCGAGCGCTGGGTGGTTCTCGGCCCGAACGGCGCCGGCAAGACCACGCTGCTCCAGCTGGCCTCGGCGCACCTGCACCCGAGCCGCGGGACGGCCACCGTTCTGGGGGAGACGCTCGGGGCCGTCGACGTGTTCGAGCTGCGCCCGCGGATCGGGCTGTCCAGCGCGGCGCTCGCGGAACGGCTGCCGGGTCGGGAGAAGGTGCGGGACGTCGTGCTCACGGCGTCGTACGCCATGGTGGGCCGCTGGCGCGAGGTCTACGAGGACGTCGACGCCGGCCGCGCCGACGAGCTGCTCGCGGCGCTCGGCGTCGCGCACCTGGCCGCCAGGAGGTTCGGCACCCTCTCGGAGGGGGAGCGGAAACGGGTCCAGATCGCCCGCGCGCTCATGACCGACCCCGAGCTGATGCTGCTGGACGAGCCGGCGGCCGGTCTCGACCTCGGCGGCCGTGAGGACCTGGTGCGCCGGCTGGCGACGATCGCCGCGGACGAGGACGCCCCCGCCCTGGTGCTGGTCACCCATCACGTCGAGGAGATCCCGCCCGGCTTCACCCACGCCCTGCTGCTCAGGGAGGGCCGGGTCGTCAGCGCCGGGCCAATGGCCGAGGCGCTCAGCGCCGCGACCCTGGCCGACTGCTTCGGGATCGAGCTGGAGCTCACCCGGACCGGACAGCGCTGGAGCGCCCGCGCGGTCTGAGCCCTGCTCGTCGCCGTCACCGGCCGCCGATGTCGAGTGGCGCGTCTCGTCGTAGGGCAATCGATTGCACCCACAAGAACGCGCCGCTCGACGCGCAGGGCGCGTGAGCGCCGCGCCATGGAGCCTGGCCGCGACCCCCTCGGCCGGCGGAACGAGGGGGTGCCCCCCGTGCGTTGTCCCAGGCAGGACCCCAACGTTCCTCCCTAGGATGGTGTCGTGGACTTCGACTGGCTTGCCTGGATCGGGCTGGCGGTTGTGCTCGGCATCATCGAGGTGACCACGCTGGACCTCGTGTTCGCGATGCTCGCGGTGGGCGCGCTGGCCGGCGCCGGCACCGGACTGGTCACCGACAACGTGCTGCTCCAGGTCGTCGTGGCGCTGGTGGTGTCCGTCGGCATGCTCGCCGTCGTCCGGCCGGTCGCGCTGCGGCACCTGCGCACCCCGCTGGCGATCCGGACCGGGGTCGCGGCCCTGGTAGGCGTCAAGGGCGTCGTCCTGGAGCCGGTCGGTGCCCACGAAGGCCAGGTGAAGCTCAACGGCGAGGTGTGGTCGGCCCGCTCGTTCGACCCACAGGAAACCATCGAGACCGGCCGCGAGGTCGAGGTCGTCCGGATCGACGGTGCCACCGCTGTCGTCTACGCATCGGAGCTCTGAATGGACTCGGTCGCCGCACTCGTCGTCGTCGCAGTCGTCGTGCTGCTCGTCCTCATCACGCTGTCGCGCACGGTGCGGATCGTGCCGCAGGCACGTGCCGGCGTGGTCGAGCGCCTTGGGCGCTACCAGCGGACCCTGACCCCTGGGCTGACGATCCTGGTGCCGTTCATCGACAGGCTCCGCCCGATGATCGACCTCCGCGAGCAGGTCGTCTCCTTCCCGCCGCAGCCGGTCATCACGGCCGACAACCTGGTGGTAGGGATCGACACGGTCATCTACTTCCAGGTGACCGACCCCAAGTCGGCCACCTACGAGATCGCCAACTACATCCAGGGCGTCGAGCAGCTGACCGTCACCACCCTGCGCAACGTGGTCGGCAACCTGAACCTCGAGGAGACCCTGACCTCCCGCGACCACATCAACGGCGCGCTGCGCGGCGTCCTCGACGAGGCCACCGGCAAGTGGGGGATCCGGGTCAACCGGGTCGAGATCAAGGCCATCGACCCGCCCAGCTCCATCCAGGACTCGATGGAGAAGCAGATGCGGGCCGACCGCGAGAAGCGCGCGACGATCCTCACTGCGGAGGGCTTCAAGCAGTCGCAGATCCTCACCGCAGAGGGTGAGCGCGCCGCATCGATCCTCAAGGCGGAGGGCGATGCCCAGGCGGCCGTGCTGCGCGCCGACGGTGAGGCCCAGGCCATCCAGAGGGTGTTCGACGCCATCCACGCCGGTGACCCGGACCAGAAGCTGCTCGCCTACCAGTACCTGCAGATGCTCCCGAAGATCGCGCAGGGCGACGCCAACAAGGTCTGGATCGTCCCCAGCGAGCTCGGCGAGGCCCTGAAGGGGATCGGCGGCATGCTCGGCAGCGGGGACGACGGGAAGCGGCCGCCACCTCCCGCGTAGGCACCCCTACGCCGCGGCGTACTGCCCTGCCAGCTTGAGGACCAGCGCCACGTACCAGTCCGCGTGGTTGTAGTGCCAGACGGCTCGGGCGGTCGCCTCGTCGCTGCGCCCCGCGCCGTTGGCGCACAGGTAGCGCGCCGCGCTGTAGATGGCGTCGGCGGGGCTCTGGATGTCCTTCGTCCCGTCGCCGTCGCCGTCGACGGCGTACGAGGCGAAGGTCGACGGCAGGAACTGCATCGGGCCCTGGGCGCCCGCGTAGGACGACGAGGTGTTGGCGCCGTGCCCGGACTCCACCTGCCCTACGGCCGCGAGGAGCGTCCAGGACATCCCAGGACAGGTGCGGGCGGCCGCGTGGTAGAGCCGGAGGTACTCCTGGGGCACAACAGAGCTGGCCCGGGCCGTCGCGACCCGCTGCTGACCGGCGGCGGCGACCGCTGCGCTGAGGGCGGCGACCTGAGCGGCCGCCTGCTGGGCGGCCTCGAGCCCGCGGGCCCGGCTGTCCAACCGGGCCAGCTCGTCCGATGCGGCGCCGAGGGCACGGGTCAGCTCGGCGTACCGGCGCTCGACCTCGGAGGCCGTGACCGTCGCCGTCGCCGCGGCGCTCTGCAGGGCCACCGCACGGTCGCGCAGCGCCGCTCCGTCATCGGCGCTGGCTGAGGCGGCCGAGGTGCCCGCGCGGACCAGTCGCTGCACGTACGCCGCGCGGCGCAGCGCGTCCGAGGCGGAGCGGGCGCTGAGCACGCTCACGGCAAGCGCCGGCGCGCCGCCGGACATGTACAGCGTGCGGATCCTGCTGTCGACGGCACGCCGGTCGGCCAGGGTCAGCCGGTCGGCCTCGTCGGCCGCCTGCTCCGCACTGATGCCGCGGCGCACACCGCGGGACAGGTCGGCCAGTGCCCGGTCGTATGCCCGCAGGGCGTTCTCGACTCCCGGGCGCAGCGCCGAGACGCGGGCCGCGGCCGCGTCCGCCCGGGCCCGGGCGGAGGCGGCTGACTCGGCCCGTGCGGCACCGGCAGGGAGGCCGGCGAGCAGGACGGCGCCGGCCACCAGCCCCACTGTCAGCAAGGCCGGACGGCGGCAGGTCACCCTGGATGTGTCGGCTCGGGCCGAGCGGGGCTTGACGCGTTCGCTCCCATAGGGTCGCCCGGTGACGCTCTGGGAGGCCGTCGCGGTCGCCCTGGCGGGGTTGGCCGCCGGGACCATCAACACCGTCGTGGGGTCGGGGACGCTGGTGACCTTCCCGGTGCTGCTGGCGGTCGGCTACCCGCCCGTGCTCGCCAACGTGAGCAACACTGTCGGTCTCGTCCCGGGCTCGGCGAGCGGGGCGATCGGCTACCGCGCCGAGCTGTCCGGGCAGCGCGGCCGGCTGGTCCGCCTCGGCGTCGCGTCGACGGCTGGGGCGGTCCTCGGCGCAGCCGCACTGCTCACCGCACCGGCCGAGGCGTTCCGGGCCGTCGTTCCGGTTCTCATCGCGCTGGCCTGCGTGCTGGTGGTGGTGCAGCCCCGGGTGTCCGGCTGGCTGGCCGGGCGGGAGAGCAGCCGGGCCGAGCACGGGGGAGCGGCGCTGTTCGCCGGAGTCCTGCTCACCGGCGTCTACGGCGGCTACTTCGGCGCGGCACAGGGCGTCCTGCTGATCGCGGTGATGGGCATGCTCCTGGACGAGGACCTCCAGCGGATCAACGCGGCCAAGAACGTGCTGGCGGGCCTGGTCAACCTGGTCGCCGCCCTGGTGTTCGTCACCGTCACCGACGTGGCGTGGCAGGCGGCGGGGCTGATTGCCGCCGGCTCGGTCGTGGGAGGCCAGCTCGGCGCCTTCCTTGGCCGGCGCATCCCGCCCCCGGTGCTGCGAGGGATCATCGTCCTCGTGGGCGTCGCGGCGATCGTCAAGCTCCTCAGCGACTGACGGCGGTCGAGGCAGGCATGGGAGTCCCCCGTCGGGTGGCAGGTGCCGACGACCCGGTCCTGCGCGACTACGTGGGCCTCACCGACATGGCGCTGCGCACCCGTCGCGAACCCGCCGAGGGACTGTTCGTCGCCGAGGGGGAGAAGGTGATCCGGCGGGCGCTGGCTGCGGGCTATGAGATGCGCTCGATGCTGCTCGAGGACAAGTGGCTCCCACAGCTGGCGGACGTCGTCGAGAGGGTCGATGCGCCGGTGCACCTGGCCGGCCCGGACGTGCTGGCACAGGTGACCGGCTACGACGTTCACCGGGGCGCGCTCGCGGCGATGGACCGCAAGCCCCTGCCGGCACCGGCGGAGCTGCTTGACGGGGCGCGCCGCGTCGTCGTCCTCGAGGACGTCACGAACCACACGAACGTCGGGGCGGTGTTCCGGGCGGCAGCGGGCCTCGGCGTCGACGCGGTCCTGGTCACGCCGCGGTGCGCCGACCCGCTCTACCGTCGGTCGGTGAAGGTCTCGATGGGGACGGTCTTCGCGGTGCCCTGGACCCGCCTGCCGCGGTGGCCGGAGGGTGTCGACGACCTCCGCGCTGCCGGTCTGACGGTCGTCGCCCTTGCCCTGGCCGAGGGTGCTGTCGACCTGCGCGTGCTCGCCGAGCACCCGCGGGACAGGATGGCGCTGCTGCTCGGGACGGAGGGCGACGGGCTCGGCGCGGCGACCGTTGCCGCGGCGGACGTGGTCGTGCGGATCCCGATGTCCGCGGGGGTCGACTCCCTCAATGTCGGAGCCGCCGCAGCCGTGGCCATCTGGGCGACAGCGGTCAGGTGAGCCGCTGTCAGAGCCGGCGGTAGCGCGCCTCCGCGGCGCAGTACGCACCGAAGCTGACCAGGCCCAGCCCGGCGAGGACCAGCAGCAGCTGTCCGCCCGGGGCCCCGGCGAGGCTCTTCAGTGCCACGTCGAAACCCTTCGCCTTGCCCGGCTGGTGGTCCATGGCCGCCTTGCACACCAGGATGCCGACAAGCGCGAAAACGGCCCCCCGGCAGACGTAGCCGACCTGGCCGAGCCGCCGCACGGCGGTGAACGTGGTGCGGCTCATCCGGCCGGTGTCGAGGTGCTTCTCGAAGTCGGTCTTGAGGCCGCGCCAGGTGAGGCCGGCAGCGACCCCCAGAACCACCAGGCCGGCGACGAACACGAGAGCCTGGCCACCGGGCCAGCCCAGGACCTTCGCCGTGACGTCCGCGCTGCTGCTCGAGGACGACGAGCCGGTGACTGTCTTGTAGGCGAGGACGCCGAAGAAGAGGTAGACGAGCCCGTTGACGGCGGACCCGACCCGCTTGGCGGTCCGCTTCTTCTCGTCGGCCTCGTCGCGGCGACCCCAAGCCGCCTCGCTGAGCCGCCAGGCGGCGTACGCCGCGAAGCCGACGACCATCAGCCACAGCACGATCGAGCCGCCGGGCTTGTCGGCGATGGTCTGCAGCGCACCCTGCTGGTCGGTCTGCTCGCTCCCGCCGAAGGCCACCTGCACCGCCAGCACACCGATCAGGGCGTAGACCAGCCCCTTGGCGAGGAAGCCCAGGCGGGCAGCCGTGTCCATGGCCCCGCTGTTGGCGGCCTGGCGCGCGTGGCCCTCGGCCTGGGACGTCGTGGCGCGGGCTGATCGGACGGACATGGGCCCTCCTGCGGCTCGGTGATCCGCAGGGGTGCCTACCCCGGTCGAGGCGCCGGGAAGCGCATCTCCCGCGCGGGTCGCCCACTCGCCCCGTCAGGCGTCCAGGCGGACCAGGAGGTCCTGCTCGGCGCGAACGTCGAGTCCGGCGTCAGCGGGCTGCGTGACGGTGCGGGTCCAGGCGAGAGTGTCGCGGATGGTGTCCGACAGCGGCCGCGGGGTCAGGCCGGCGGCGTACGCCTTGGCCGGGTCGGCCGCCATCAGCCAGACGTCCGGGTCGTCCCCGCTCCACAGCGGGAAGGTCCCCTCGGGCAGTCCGGCGGCGTGCACCGCGTCGGCATCGACCCACCGCAAGCGGGTGCCGGCCGGACCGACAGCGTCGACGATGGCGCCCAGCAGCTGCCCCCAGGTGAGGCCGGGCTCCGGGCTGACCGCGTGGAACGCGCCGGAGGCGCCGTCCTCCAGCAGGCGCACCATCCAGGTCGCCATGTCCCGAACGTCGATGACCTGGGCCGGGGAGTCCTGCGGTCCGGGTGCCAGCACCTCGCCGCCCCGGGCGATCCGGGCCACCCACCAGGGGAACCGCCAGGTGTAGTCGTCCGGTCCGACCACGTAGGTGGGTCTGACCAGCAGCGTGCGCGGTCCGTGCCGCTCGACGGCGGCGAGCTCGCAGAGCGCCTTGAGTCCGCCGTAGGTCTCGTTCGTGACCTCGGTGACGTCAGGGTCGTCGACGGTGGCGAGCGGCGCGTCCTCGGTGAGGCCGGGGCCGTCGGCGGGCGCGTACGCCGAGACGCTGGAGACGAGCAGGTGGTGGCCGCCCCGGCCCTGGAGCGCGTCGGCCAGCGACTGCACCTGCCGGGGGAAGTAGGCGCAGGTGTCCACGGTGGCGTCCCAGCTCCCCTCGGCGAGTGCCGACAGGTCCCCGTCGCGGTCACCGGTGCGGTGCTCGACATCGGGAAACAGGTCGGCACCGGTCCGGCCCCGATGGAACAGCGTGACCTCGTGGCCGCGTGCCAGTGCCTGCTCCACCACGTGCCTGCCGATGAACCTGGTGCCGCCGATCATGAGGATGCGCATGGGCCGACCCTAGAGGTACCGCCGGACGGCGGTACCTCTCCGGGGCGGCCGGGCTGAGCCGGCCGCCGGGGTCAGCGCAGCAGCGCGCCCGTGCCCGCTGCGGCCGCGGCCCAGAGCAGGCTGGCCAAGGTGCCGATGATGAACTCCTCCGGCGCGTCGGAGGAGCCTCCGTCGCTGCTGGAGTCGCGGAGCTCCGGGTAGCGCCCCACGCCCTTGACCGCCAGGACGAGTGCGAGTCCGCCGGGGAAGGCGGCCAGGAGGGTGGCTGCGACAGCCGCCCGCTCGAGGTAGCCGATCCAGGCGCCGCCGCGCAGCACCGAGCCCGGCGCCTCCAGGTCCAGAGGGGCCTCCTCCCTGTCCCGAACCTCGCGATCCGGCACCTCGCGATCTGGTACCTCGCGATCCGGCACCTCGAGATCCGGCACAGGTCGGTGCGGTCGTGACGGGAGGATCTCGCCGCGGGTGAGCCGGAAGGTGGCGCGCACCACGTGGCTCCCGGCGGTGACCGCGGCGAGCACGGCCAGCCCCGAGGCTGCCGCCCGCTGCCAGCCGGGGGCCCCGTCGGTGATCGCGGCTGCGGCCGCCGCGCCGGCGAGCAGGAGCGCGGAGGTGGCGGCCACGAGGACGACCGGGTCGGTGACGAGGCCGCGCAGCGGCCGGTCCAGCTGGGGAGCGGCGGCGGCGGCCAGCAGCAGGAGCAGGGCGAGGACGGTCACGGTCCGCCCACTGTGCCAGCAGCCTGGGACAACAGGTGCGCGGCCAGCTCCCGCCCCGGCGCCTCGAGGTGCCAGTCGGCCGCCTGGAGCCGCTGCGACACTGCCTGCTTGCTCACCCCCAGCCGCCCGGCCACCTCGAGCTGGTTGAGGCCCTCCCGGGCCAGGGCCACCGCCTCGGCGCCCCGCTCAGTACGTCGCTGCAGCAGGACGGCGACCAGATCCAGCGCGGTCTGCGCGCGACGCGCAGCGACGTCGTCGGCTGCGCCGGCCACGGCCAGACCGGTGGAGCGGGTCTTGGCCGCGGTGACCGCGGCCCGGGCCGAGCTGAACGCTGGCCCAGAGCCGGCCCGGGTCGTCGCCGGCAGCGGCTCGTCGACCGGGCCCACGCCGACTCCGACGCTCCACAACCGGTCGCGGACCAGCAGGAGGGTGAGGTCGACGACGGTGACCGGACTGTCGGTGACGGCCTGCACCTCGTCGCCGGCCGTGCGCTCGAAGGGACGCACCAGGTCGGTCCCGGCCAGGTCGCGCAGCAGGCCGTCCACCCGGTCACGGGTCCGGCGGCTGCGGCGCTGGTCGACTGTGAGAACGAACACGTCGACAAGGGTACACACTTGATGCTTCCAGGTCAAGGTCCCGCCGTTGACCTAAGTCAGCGCACTAGCCTCCCGCGCATGACCAGCGCCCCCGAGCCCGACGCGGCTCCCGGGACCCGGGCACCCCGGTTGCACCGGCCGATGACGGCCCGGGCGCCCGACGGGCACCGCCCGGCGACCCCCTTGGAGCTGCTCTTCGACCTGACGTTCGTGGTGGCCGTCGCCCGCGCGGCGGCCGAGCTGGCGCACGATGTGGCCCTCGGCCACGTCGGGCACGCCGTGCTGGCCTACGCGATGGTCTTCTTCGGCATCTGGTGGGCCTGGGTCAACTTCACCTGGTTCGCCTCGGCCTACGACACCGACGACGTGCCCTACCGCCTGCTCACGCTGCTGCAGATGGCCGGCGTCCTGGTCTTCGCGGCGGGGGTCCACGATGCTTTCGCCGACGCGGACTTCGTCGTCGGCACTGTCGGCTACGTCCTGATGCGCATAGCCCTCGTCCTGCAGTGGCTCCGGGCCGGTCGTGGTGATCCGGAGCACCGGCGCACCGCGCACCGGTACGTCGTCGGAGTGAGCGCCGTCCAGGTCGCGTGGGTGCTCCGACTGCTGCTGCCGCCGGGCGTCGCCTTCGCGGCGTTCTTCGTCCTCGTGCTGGCCGAGGTTCTGGTGCCCTGGTGGGCGGAGCGGGCCGGGACGACCACCTGGCACCCGGAGCACATCGCCGAGCGCTACGGGCTGTTCACGATCATCGTCCTCGGCGAGGGTGTCCTCGCAGCCACCGTTGCGCTGGAGGTCGTGGTCGAGGAGGTGGGCTGGGACGGCGGCCTCGTGCTGCTGGGTGCCGGCGGTCTGGTGCTCCTGTTCTCGCTCTGGTGGTTCTACTTCCTCAAGGACGCGGGCAGCGGCCTGCGGCGCCGTCCCCGGCACGCGTTCGTCTGGGGCTACGGGCACCTCGCGGTCTTCGGCGCGGTCGCTGCGCTCGGCGCCGGGCTCGAGGTGACTGTCGAGGCCCTGGGGCACGAGGTGGAGGTTCCGGACCACGTCGTCGCGCTGGCCGTTGCCGTGCCGGTGGCCGTCTTCCTGCTCGTCGTCTGGCTGCTGCACGCGCCGCTGACCGACGGCTTCCGGGCGTCGGCTGCCCCGGTGCTCGCCGCGGTGGCGGCAGCACTTGTCGTGCCCACCCTGGTGCCCGCCGGTCTGCCGCTGCCGCTCGTGCCGTGGCTGGTCGCCGTGCCCGTGGCCGTGCTGGTGGCGACGCACCTCGACCGGGCGCCCCGCACCGGTCACCCGGCGGGGTAGCGAGCCAGCTGGCGCACTGCCCGGGTGAGCGTCTCGGGGTCCCGGGGCATCGTCCGGTCCGGCCGGAGCACCCGGCCGGTGAGTTGCTCCTCGGGCACGTCGCCCACCAGCACGGAGGCCGGGCAGCCGCCGGCCACCACCGCCAGCACGCGGCCTGCGGACCCCACCGGCACCCCGGCCGCCTCGACGGCGCGGACGTCGAGCAGGGGCACGCCGAGCCGGACCGCCAGGTCGGCAGCGAGTCCGGCGTCGTCGGGACCGGCGAGCACGTGGACGCCGGTGACGGGCGCGTCATCGCGACGCAGGGCGCGGGAGAGGATCTGCTCGACGACCGGTCCCTTGGCGTCGGCGTACTGCTGGACCAGCTCCCAGCTTCGTCGTGCGAGTCCCTCCTTGGTGCGCCGGTACAGCGCGAGGTCGTCGGGGTCCGTACGCAGGTGGTCCCGGAAGGCGAGCATCCGGTCCACCTCGACCGAACCGATCCGGAAGACGTGCAGGTTCACCGCCGGGTCGTCGTGCTTCAGCAGGCGATGCTCCTCCCAGTCCGGCTCGCGATGACTGAGCCGGTAGCCGAGCGGTTCCAGCGGCGCGACGTACGCGTCCTCGTCGGCCGGGTCCGGCACCGCGAGGACGAGGTCGAGGATCGGCTTGGCCGGCAGGCCACGGACAGCGGTCGAGCCGGCGTGCTCGACGACCATGGCGGTCGGGCCCAGCACCGACCGGATCCCGGCCACGGCGCGCGCCGCCCGCGAGGCCCACGCCGGGTCGGGGTCGGCAAGGCGGACGGGCCCGTCGACCCGGGTCGGCCCGCCCGCGACCCAGTCCGGCCCGGCCACGATCTCCGCGACGCTCCGAGGGGCGTCGGCGGACGCGGCCGACCATACGGTGAGCTGGAGGCCGGCCGGGCCGTCGAGGCGTGCGTTGAGCGTGTCCCACGGCGTGCGGGTCGGAGCAGCGAGCACGGCTGCCCCGGCCCGAGCCAACCGGTCGGTGGCGTCGGCCGAGTCGGGCACCTCGAAGGCGACCCGCACCGGTCCCGCGACCCGCCGCCCCACCTCGACCTCGTCGATGTACGCCGCGTAGGCAGCGTCCGCCAGCTCGAGGGTGGCGCGGCCGGCGGCCAGGATCGTCAAGCGTCCGCCGGGGGACTGGTAGGACGCCACTTCGGGCAGGCCGAGGGCATCCCGGTAGAAGCTGAGCGCGTCGTCGTAGTCCGCAGCGGTCACGGACAGCCGCAGCTCGCTGACCGGGTCGTCGTCCATGTGCGGGACGGTACGGGACCATGCAGGGGTGACGGGACCTCGACGGCCCTCGACCCGGCGCACCGAGGTGGCCACCGGGCGGCTGGCCGGCTGGGTGGACCGGTTCGCCGCAGCACACGGAGGCGTCCGTACGGACCGGGACGGCGACGATCTGGTCCTGTCAGCCGGGGACGGGTCGCTGGCACGGCTGACCCCGCCCTTCGCGCCGTGGCCCGTTCCGACGGGGTCCGGCGGCGACGACCCGGTCGCCGACCTCGTCGCGCACGTGCAGCGCCACCTCAGGGTCGCGGTGCTGCTGGTCCGGCTCGGCGGTCACGCCGCCGGCGTGTTCGAGGGGGACCGGCTTGTCGCCAGCAAGGTCGGGTCCCGGCCGGTGCACGGCCGCAGCTCTGCCGGCGGCTGGTCCCAGCAGCGGTTCGCGCGGCGCCGCGAGGGCCAGGTGCGCGTCGCCCTGGCCGCCGCCGCCGAGGTAGCGGCACGGGTCCTGCTGCCCGAAGCAGCCCGCCTGGACGCCGTCGTGCTCGGCGGCGACCGGCGCTCCGTCGAGACGGTGCTGGCCGACCCGCGGCTGGCGCGCCTCAGACCCCTGGTGCGCCCGCCGCTGCTCGACGTCCCGGACCCGCGGCTGGCGGTGCTCGAGGCCACCCCGGCCCGGTTCCGGGCGGTACGGGTGCAGGTCGTCGACCCGCCGCCGTCGGCGTGAGAGGCCCGTCGTCCCGGCGTCGGAGAGTGCGTACGCACCACCAGAAGCCGGACTTGATAGCCCGATCGGGTGACATGAGTCAACACTCGGCAAACCCGGACCGTCCCCGCCTCTCCGGTCCATATCGTCCAGGCAGAGCCTGCGGTCGGTCGCACGGCCACACGGGGGGTCGCCATGACGGTCGTGCACACCAGGCAGGTGGTCGACGGCGACCTGCGCGAGCAGGCCTGGAAGCTCTACCTCCAGTCCTTCGACGAGCTCCGGTACCTCGCGGTCCAGCGCCACGTCATGTACGGCGACGAGTTCGACGCGGTCATGGCCGATCCCCGGGTGGACAAGTTCCTCCTCCTGGGCGCCGACGGCTCGGTGCAGGCGATGAGCACGATGTCCTCGGACCTGCGGTCGATGCCGCTCATCTCGCCGGAGTACTTCGCGCGCCGGTGGCCGGAGCGCTACCAGGCCGGGCTGATCTACTACATCGGCTTCCTCGCCGTGCACCCGGACAGCCATGGCTCCGGGGTGTTCGGCGACCTGGTCCGGGCGATGACCGAGCCGGTGGCCCGCAAGGAGGGGCTCGCGGTCATCGACGTCTGCACCTACAACAAGGACCGGCTGCACCTTCCCCGCGCGATCCGCTGGCTGGCGTCGACCTGGGCGTCATCGGTCGAGATGGCCGACCTCGACGCCCAGACCTACGTCGGCTACGACTTCGCCCGGGTCGCGGCGATCTGACCGCGCGCGAAGTCGCAGTCCTCCGCCGGCAACGGCCGGCCGAACAGCCAGCCCTGTCCGTACTGGACCCCGAGCTGCTGGAGCAGGTCACGCTGACCCTCGGTCTCGATCCCCTCGGCGACCACGTCCAGGTGCATCGCCAGTGACATGGCAACGACGGCGCGCACGATCTCGGCGTCGTCCGCGTCCTGCTCGATGCCCGAGACGAATGCCCGGTCGATCTTGACCTTGGAGACCGGGAAGCGGCGGAGGTGGCCCAGGGACGAGTAGCCGGTGCCGAAGTCGTCGACCGCCAGGCTCAGACCCAGGGCGCGCAGCCGGTGCAGCAGCGTGGCCGCGACGTCCTCGTCCGCCATCATCGCGGACTCGGTGATCTCCAGCACCAGCAGCTCGGCGGGCACGCCGTGCCGGGCCAGCTCGGCCTCGACGTGTTCGACCAGGGACGGGTCGCGCAGCTGCCGTGCGGAGACGTTGACCGCCACCCACATGTCGCGTTCGCCTGCCGCGGCGCGCTGCGCGCGCCACCGGGCTGCCTGGCGCAGCGCCTCGGACACGACCCACTCGCCGATCTCGACGATCAGGCCGGTCTCCTCGGCGATCGGGATGAAGTCCAGCGGCGACACCAGGCCGAGCCCGGGGTGCGCCCAGCGCAGCAGGGCCTCGGCCCCGACGACCTCGCCGGTCTGGACCGACACGACGGGCTGGTAGTGCAGCAGCAGCTCGCCGCGGTCCAGCGCGTAGCGCAGAGCCAGCTCGGTCTCGACGCGGTGCCGCACGGAGTCGTGCATGGCGGGGTCGAAGACCATCGCGCGGTTGCGTCCGGCCGACTTGGCGCGGTACATCGCCGTGTCGGCGTCCCGCAGCAGGCTCTCCGCGCTCGCCGGGCCGCGCGACTCAGCCTCCCGGCCGGAGCCGGCGAGACCGATGGATGCCGTCGTGACGAGCGAGTCCTCGCCGGGCAGCGGCACCCGGAACGCCTCGATGATGTCGGCCGCGAGCCTCTCGCCGGTGACCGCCGACCCGTTGCCGACGTACCTCGCGATCACGAACTCGTCGCCGCCGATGCGGGCGACGGTGTCCTCGGGGCAGGTCAGGGTCAGCAGCCGCTGTGCGGCCAGGCGAAGGACCCGGTCACCGACCTGGTGGCCCCACGTGTCGTTGACGAGCTTGAAGGCGTCGATGTCGAGGAAGAGCACGTCGACCCGGTCGCCCGCCGGCTCGGCGCGCGCGAGCAACCCGTCCACGACCTCGAGCAGCCGCGGCCGGTTGACCAGCCGGGTGAGCTGGTCGTGGGTCGCCTGGTAGCGCAGACCCTCCTGGGCCCGGGCATTGGCCTGGACCGCGGTGACGGCGCGGACCAGCAGGAGCAGGGTCACCACCGCACCGGCGACCGCCCCGATCCACACGTCGGCGGCCTCGTCACCGGCGACCCCGACGACCGGAGGCACCAGCAGGACCGGGACCAGCAGCCCGATGCGCGCCCGCGACCACGCGGGCACCGGGCGCTGCTGCACGGCTGAGAGTGCCCGCATCGACGGGTGCAGGGCGGCCGCGCCGAAGAGCGTGAAGGCGACGGCGAAGGGAAGGTCCAGCAGCGGGGAGCCCACGGTCTCGCCCTTGGTGCCGATGAACGCGTAGCCGATGTCGCCGACCAGGATGAACACCACGGACAGACCCAGCAGCCAGAACGATGTCACGCGGCGGGCCGACGTCCAGGACAGCAGGATGGCGACGAAGATCATCACCCCGTCGACGACGGGATAGGCGCCCTGCACGACCGCGGTGACGGAGTACCCGACCACTCTTGCTGTCGGGAGGGTGAAGAAGACGAGGGCAGCGGCGCTGACCGAGACGAGGACTATCGCGCCGTCGATGAGCTCGTGGTGGACCCGGTCGCTGGACTGCCGGCAGCGCAGCAGACCGATGAAGGCTGCCGTCGTGGCGGCGTACCCGGACATCGTGGCCACGTCCGCGACCGGTGCCAGCGGGTGGCCGGACAATGCCTGTCGGAGCACAGCTCCCACGATGAAGGCCACACAGGCGACCGAGAACAGGACCCAGGGGTAGCCCACCTGGGGCCGGTTCCGGACCCGGCCGAGTGCTGCGGCAACGGCGGCACCCGCACCCATCACCGCCACCGGGAGGGCGGCCAGGTCGCCGTGCCGGAGACCCACGGCGGCCACCACCATGGCCAGACCCAGGGCGCCGAACAGCCACGCCGCGGCCGCGCGGGGGGCGAGGCTCGCGGCAGGTGCCTGCGTCAGGGCGTGCTGGGTCACGGTCCGGGGCTCCATCCGTCCTAGAAGCCATCGGTGCATCGGCGCAGGTGGTTGAGCGCTTCTGGGCGGGTTGTCCGGCTGAGACCGGTGTGGTGCATCCGTACCAGGGCCCGGGCCGCGCCGGTCCGCCGCCTCCGCGGCGTCAGCCGGGGGGGACCTCGACGCCGGCGGCCGCGATGGCATCGGCGACGTGCCGGACCACGTGCACCCGGGCGTACCGCTTGTCCTCGGCCGGCACCACGTGCCAGGGGGCGGCCTCGTGGTCGGTCCGCTCGAGCATCTCCTCGACCGCTTCGACGTACTGCTCGCGCTTCTCCCGGTTGCGCCAGTCCTCGTCGGTGAGCTTCCAGGACTTCAGCGGGTCGTCCTTGCGCCGGTCGAAGCGCCGCTGCTGCTCCTCCGGGCTCAGGTGCATCCAGAACTTCACGATGATCATGCCCTCGGCGACCAGCGTCCGTTCGAAGTCGACGATCTCGGCATACGCGCGTCGCCACTGCTCGGGCGTCGCGAACCCCTCGACCCGCTCGACCAGGACCCGTCCGTACCAGGACCGGTCGAGCACCGCCATGCCGCCCCAGCCGGGCAGGACCGGCCAGAACCGCCAGAGGAAGTGGTGGCGCTTCTCGTCGTAGGTGGGGGCGGCGAACTGCGACACCCGGACGTGCCGCGGGTCGAGATGGTCGACGAGGCGCTTGATCGCCCCACCCTTCCCGGAGGCGTCCCAGCCCTCGAAGACGACGCACAGCGGCGGGCCGATCTCGCCCCCGATCTGACCGCCCAGCGCCAAGCGGAGTCGCAGCAGCCGTTGTTGCTCGGTTGCCAGCTCACGTGCCTCCTGCTTGCGGGTCAGCGCAAGGCCGAGGTCCATCTCGTCGAGTCGTCCCATGTCGGGGAGCCTGCCAGCCCGCCGGTCCGCCGCCCAGGCACACCGACGAATCGTCGTCGGCAGGAGGGTGCGGCCGCGTCCGCGCGACGGTCAGGCCCCGGGCGGCGCACCGATATGCAGCAGCTCGTCCCGGTTGCTGATCTTGGCCCGCTCCCGGCCGCTACGCCTTCCGCGGGCGACCTCTTCCCGGTCGATTGCCTCCCAGCCTTCCCAGCTGACGACGCGGACGCCCTTGTCCTGCAGCAGGTCCAGGACGGCACTCGGATCGCGCTCGGTAGCCCGGGGGAGGTGCGGCACGTCGGCGAGCAGCGCCTGCACCGTCTCGCGGGCGTCGTGCTTGTTGGTGCCGATCACTCCCGACGGACCGCGCTTGGCCCAGCCGGCGACGTACACCCCCGGGACCACGACCCCGTCGAGGTGCACCCGCCCCTCGACGTGCGGCACCACCCCTGCCGTCTCGTCGAAGGGCAGACCGGGCAGCGGGAGCGAGCGGTAGCCCACGGCCCGGACCACCATCTGCGCGGGCAGGACGACCATCTCGCCCGTGCCGGCCGCGGCGCCGCCGGCGTCCAGGCGGGTGCGCTCCAGCCGCACGCCGGTGACGTGGGTGTCGCCGAGGATCTCGACGGGCCGAAGGAGGAAGTGCAGGTGCACGCGGCGCGGATTGCCCGTCGGCTGCCGCCCGGCCCAGGTCGTCAGGACCTCGACGTTGCGCCGGGCAGCGGGGGTGGTGCGCAGGACTGCCTCGGTGGCCTCGTCCAGGACCAGGTCCGCGGCGTCGACGAGGACGTCGGCGACGTCCAGCTCGCCGAGCTCCCGCAGCTCACGGGTGGTGAAGCGGGTCTGGGCCGGGCCTCGGCGGGCGACGAGGTGCACGTCCCGGACCGTGCTCGCGGTGAAGGTCTCGAGGACGTGGTCCGGGACGTCGGTGCTCGTGAGCTCTGCTGCGGAGCGGGCAAGCATCCGGGCGACGTCGCCGGCGACGTTTCCGGCACCGAGGACGACGACGTCTCGGACGTCGAGCGCGAAGCGGTCGGGCGAGACGTCCGGGTGCCCGCAGTACCAGGCGACCAGGTCGGTCGCCGAGACGCTGCCGGGCAGGTCCTCGCCCGGGATCCCCAGCCGCCGGTCGGTGCCGGAGCCGGTCGCCACGAGGATCGCGTCGTAGTGGGCGTGCAGCTCCGGCATCGTGAGGTCGGTGCCGACCCGCACGTTGCCGAGGAAGCGCACCGCCGGGTGCTGCAGCACCGTTGCCAGCGCCGCGCTGATCGACTGCGTCCGCGGGTGGTCGGGTGCCACGGCGTAGCGGACCAGACCGAAGGGGGCGGGGAGCCCGTCCAGGACGTCGACGAGGACCTCGTCGGAGTGCCGTGTCAGCGCCTCGCAGGCATATACGCCGGCAGGACCCGACCCGACGACGGCGACGCGCAGCGGCACGCCCCCACCCTGTCAGACCCCGCCGGTGGTGAATCCAGGACGTCACGGATGCAGGACTGAAAGTCCCTGACCGGTCTGACGGGACTCAGACCAGGGCCGGGAGAGGGACAACACACCATCCACGTGCCTCGGCAAGGGTGAAGACCCGGCCGCGCCGCAACGCAGTTCGCACCAGTGACACGTGCCGAGCGTCGATGCAGCGCTGGGCGAGCGCCAGAACCGCGCTCGGATCGTCGCCCCGGTCCAACGCTGCCGCAGCGCCCGACGACGCAACAGTGGCCGAGCGCGCGGGAGACGCCAGGGCCATCCCCTCGGCGGGAACGGCCGCAGCGCAGAAGGTCAGGCCGGCCGCGAGCGCCAGCATCATGCGGGATCGACCCTTCATCACGAGCTCCCTCCGTCGGTCCTTCCGAGACTCGTCCCGCGCCCCAACGTCCGCCCAACGGAACCGGCGATCTGCTCCACTTCCCGCCACCTCAGCGCACCTCCCGGCGCCCGGTGGCCGGTGCTAGGTTTCGAGCCGGGTGGAGACGCCATGGACTTCCGCATCCTGGGCCCGCTCGACGTCGTCGACGGCGACCGGGTGATGCAGGTACGAGGGGCGCGGCAACGCGCGGTCCTGGGCATGTTGCTGATCAACGCCAATCGCGTGGTGTCCGCCGACCGCCTCATCGATGGGGTCTGGGGTGACTGCCCACCCACGTCAGGCGCCGCCGCGCTGCAGATGAGGGTCTCGCAGCTGCGCCGGGCGTTGAGCACGTTGCGCGGCCAGACCCAGGACGAGGAGGGGCCACTGGTGACGGTGCCCGGCGGCTACGTCATGCGTGTGGACGCCGACGACGTCGACGCCCTTCGCTTCGAGCGCCTGCTGGCGGAGGGCCGGACACTGGCTGCGGACGGCGACCCGGCTTCCGCGTCTGTGCACATGCGCGGCGCCCGTGCACTCTGGCGCGGCAACGCCTTGTCAGACTTTGCCTTCGAGCCGTTCGCGCAGGCGGAGATCGCCCGGCTGGAGGAGCTGCGACTTGTCCTCGCGGAGGAGTGGCTCGCGGTCGAGCTGGCCCTGGGCCGCCACGCGGTCGTCGTCCCCGACGTGGAGGCGCTCGTCGCCGCCCATCCTCTCCGAGAGCGACTGCGCGCCCTCCTGATGATTGCCCTGTACCGGTCCGATCGACAGGCCGATGCACTGGCGGCCTACCGGGAGGCGCGTGCCTACCTGTCACGTGAGCTGGCCGTGGAGCCTGGTGCGACGCTGCAACGGCTGGAGCAGCAGGTTCTGCGGCACGCGCCCGATCTCGAGCTGCAGGTGCCCGGCAGCGACGGAGCAGTGCGACCCGTCACCGCGTCGGTGGAACCCAGTCGGAAGCCGATCACCGTCGTCTGCACGTCGGTGCGCGTGGCGGTCGACCGATCGGGCGCGCCACCGGCCGACGTCGACCCTGAGCTGCGGAGTCGGTGGCTTGACCGTTGCCTCGCGGTTGAAGCCGAGGCGTTCGAGCAGCAGGGGGCACTCGTACGGCGACTGCCGGGCGCCGTACTGGCCACCTTCGGCCTGCCCACCGTCCGTGAGGACGACGCGGTGCGAGCCGTCAGGGCCGCAGTCGGCGTTCACGAGAAGGTGCATGAACTCGCGGGGGAGCTCGCACACGGTCGCGGGCTGCCTCTGCAGGCCCGGTCCGGCATCGCGACGGGCGATGTGCTGATGCGTGACTATGCGGCGGCTGAGGCGTGGGACGCGGGCGAACCGGCCGAGATGGCGCTTGAGCTGTCGACCCGCGCGGACCCGGGCGAGGTGCTCATCGCCGACTCGACCGAGCCCCTGATCCGACACGCAGCGGTGCTCACCCGTCGGGCCACGTCGCCCGCCTCCACCGCCTGGCGCGTGGGTGGCCTGACAGCGGTCCACTCCGGCCGCGTCGTGCGCCGGGACGCCCCCATGGTGGGCCGGCGGAGGGAGCTGACGGAGCTGGCGAGGACCGTTGAGCGCGCTGCTGCGGAAGGCGTGGTGCACACGTGCACCATCGCCGGTGCAGCGGGCGTGGGGAAGTCCCGGCTCGTACAGGAGTTCACCGAGACTGCCGGGAAGGCGGCAACGGTGGTGACAGGTTCCTGCGCGCCGTACGGCGAGATCGCGACCTTCTCGCCCCTTCGCCAGGTCGTCGAGCAGCTGGCTGCCGGCCGGTCACTCGCCGACGTCGTGCGCGGCACCCCGCATGCGGACATCGTGGCGCGGCTGGTCGCGGCCGCGGTCGGCCTGGGTGAGGCCACGGGCGCTGGCGACGTCTCGTGGGCGATCGGTCGCTTCTTCGAGGCCGCGAGCCGGGACCGGCCGCTCGTCGTGGTGCTCGAGGACATGCACTGGGCGTCTCCCACGTTGCTGGAGCTGATGGAGTTCTTGTCGAGCTGGCAGCGTCCCGCCGCGGTAGCGCTGATCTGCCTCGCCCGGCCGGAGCTGCACCTCGAGCGGCCCGGTTGGGTCCATTTGCCACGGTCGACGCACGTCGAGCTGTCACCCCTCGACCCGCGTGAGGCTGAGATCCTGCTCGGTCACCTGGCAGGCTCGCACCAACCTCCGGCCGAAGTGCGCCAGCGGCTCGCCCGCGCGGCGGAGGGCAACCCGCTGTTCCTCGAACAGCTGCTGGCCATGATCACCGAGAACCCTGGCCTCGATGTCGAGGCGGATCTCCCGCCCACGGTTGCCGCCCTGCTGGCCGCCCGGCTCGACCAGCTCGGCCCCGGCGAACGCGCGGTCATCGAGCGAGCGGCGGTGGTGGGTCGCGCCTTCCACCGTGACGCCGTGGCGGCTCTCCTTCCGGTCCATGCGCGGTCGACGGTCGACCGGCACCTGGCAGCCCTTGTCACCCGGGACCTTCTCTCCGTCCTCCAGCGCCACACTGCGGCGACCCACACCTTCCGTCACGGGTTGATCCATGCGGCCGCGTACCGCAGCGGTGCGACGGGCGCGCATGCCGAGCTGCACGAGTCGCTCGCGGCGTGGCTCGAAGGCACCGGCGGCGCTACTGACGAAGTCGTCGGCCACCACCTGGAGCGGGCCGTCGAGTGTCAGCTCGCGCTGCGTGGCCGGGCCGACCACATCCGCGAGCTGGCCGGACGCGCCGCGCAACGGCTCCGCCTCGCCGGCGAACAGGCGTACAGGCGCGGTGACATGCCGGCATCCGCCACGTTGCTCGAACGGGCCCGGCGGCTCCCGACCGGTGACGACGTCAGGGACCTGGAGCTGATGCCCAGCCTGGGTCAGGCGCTGTTCGAGGTCGGACAGCTTCACCGGGCCGAGACGGTCCTCACCGAAGCGGTGACACGCGCCGACGGCCTCCACCAGCCGAAGGTGCGGTGGGAGGC
This sequence comes from uncultured Actinomycetota bacterium, assembly GCA_963726615.1. Classification (GTDB taxonomy): domain Bacteria; phylum Actinomycetota; class Actinomycetes; order JACCUZ01; family JACCUZ01; genus CAWDZK01. The sequence continues at coordinate 251,733 of CAVSCX010000011.1, forward strand.
GGCGGTCACACTGATGCATCTCACCATGTACCTGAGACCGGAGGCGTTGCGCCCGGAGGCCCTTCTGCGCTCGGCTACCGAAGCAGCCCGGGAACTCGAGCGGCTCGGTGATGACGTCGGCGTCGCTCGGGCGCTCATGTTCACCTCGGACCTGCAGTGGGTCCTCGGCCGGGCGGTGGCAACCCAGGAGGCCGCCGAGAGGGGACTGGCGTTCGCACGCAGGTCGCGCAGCCGCCGGGAGGAGGCATGGTGCCGCGGGCAGCTCGGCTTTGCTCTGCTCAACGGTCCCGTCCCAGTCGGTATGGGACTGCGACGGTGCCGGGACATGCTGATCGAGACACGGGGGGACCCGGTCGCCCAGGCCAACCTGCTGATGTTCGTCGCGGTGCACGAGGCAATGGCCGGAGACTTCCCGGACGCGCTGGACCATGCCGCGGCCGGGCGGGCCGCCACTCGCGAGCTCGGGCTCCGTTGGCAGACAGGGATCCATGCCCTCCTCAGCAGCCAGGTCTGCTGTCTCTCCGGGAACCCGGTCGAGGCCGAGTCCCTGTTGCGGACCGCCCTGGCGACGTTCGAGGAGACCGAGGACCGGTGGGACGCGGCCACCGCCAGGCTCGACCTGCAGCGCGCGCTGTACGAGCAGGGGCGCTACGACGACGCGCGTGCGGCGGTCGCGAGCATCGATCAACCGCCGGTCGCGGATGCCGAGTCCACCATCAAGCGCTGCGGGGTTCCCGCTCTCCTGCTCGCCCGCGAGCGCCGCTTCGCCGACGCCGAACGGGTTGTGCGCGAAGGGATCGCGTTCGCCGGCAGGACGGACCTCCTGGCGTGGAAGGCCGACCTGCTCATGGACCTGGGTGAGGTGCTCGAGCTTGCCGGTCGTCCCGATGAGGCCTTCCACGCCGTCACGCGGGCACTGCGGCGATACGCAGGCAAGGGGCACGCGGTGGGCGCGGCACGCGCCCGCGCGCGGTTGGGCTCCCTGGCCTCCCGGCGTCGGCCGGTGGATGCCGACGCAGGCCCCCACCCCGCACGCCCGAGGTGACCTCCGGCGAGTCACGCAGGGGCCGCTCCGAACAGCAGGGCGAGGAGTGTGTCATGCGCGGCCCAGGTCGTCGAGACCTCGACGTTGCGCCGGGCAGCGGGGCACGTTGCCGAGGAAGCGCACGGCCGGGTGCTGCAGCACCTTCGCCACCGCCGTGCTGATCGACCGCGTCCGCGCGTGGTCGGGTGCCACGGCGTAGCGGACCGGACCGGAGGGGCGGGGAGCCCGTCCAGGACGTCGACGAGCACCTCGTCCGAGTGCCGTGTCAGCGCCTCGCAGGCGCACACGCCGGCAGGACCCGACCCGACGACGGCGACGCGCAGCGGCACGCCCCCACCCTGTCAGATCTGTTCCTCCCCTCGGTGGTGGATCCCTGGCACCTGGGTACGGACGGTCCATGTGGTTCGACTCCTGGTCCGATCTCGCACGCACCGCCCTCGTCGGCGCCGGCGCCTACGCAGCGCTTGTCGTCGTCCTGCGCCTGTCGGGGAAGCGGACCCTGGCCAAGCTCAACGCATTCGACCTGGTCGTGACCGTCGCCTTCGGCTCGACGCTGGCCACGATCCTGCTGAACGCCAGCGTGTCGTGGGCCGAGGGTGTCGTCGCGTTCGCGGTCCTGGCGGTTCTGCAGTTCTCGGTGGCGTGGACGTCGACCCGCTGGGACAGGGCGCGCGCCACCGTCACCGCTCGGCCGACGATGCTCCTCCGCCACGGCGTGCTGCTGCCGGACGCGTCCAGGTCGCAGCGGGTGAGCCACGAGCAGCTGCTCCAGGCCGTGCGTGGCGCCGGCCTGGGCAGTCTCTCGTCGGTCGCGGCGATCGTGCTGGAGACGGACGGCTCACTGAGCGTCGTCGCGGACAGCCGACTCGGTGACGCCACGGCCCTGCGCGACGTCCCCGATGCGTGACCGTCGGATCCTGCGGTGTGCGAGGGGGGACATGAACTCCGAAGGGGACCGTCCGTGGGGGTACACATCGGTCCGTTCCCGTCCGCTTCTGAGCGTGAATCTGACGGTTTGTCACCGCGGAGGTTCGCCGGGATCCGGCGCCGTCCAGCAGGACCTGTGACCAATCCTGTGACCAGGCTGGCGATCTTGGTCGGTCCTCAGCGGCCGTACGCCTCGCGACGGTGCCGGACGTTGATGACGAGCACCAGCAGCACGTCGTCCTCGACGCGGTAGATCACCCGGTAGTCCCCGGTGCGCACCCGCCATAGGCGCGGCGTGTCATCGCCGGTGAGCATCGTCGCCGCCGGCGGTCTCGGTTCGTCGGCAAGCAGGGCGATGACCTTGGAGATCCGGTCTCGCGCGGATCTGTCGAGCTTGCGGAGCTCGCGGGCCGCTGCCGGGCGGAACTCGACCCGGTAGGTCACGCCAGACCGAGGTCGGCCTTCACGACCTCCCAGGGGATCGACGGGCCGTCCTCGGCGAGAGCCGCGCGGGCGGCGGCGATGTCCTCGGCGTCCTCGAGCGCCTCGATCGCGCGGTCGTAGAACTCAGCCGTGACGAGAGCAGCGACCCGCTTGCCGTGGCGGGTGATGAACACCGGCGCGCGGCTCGAGGCAGCCAGCGCCTCGGAGAAGTGCTCCCGCGCGTCCGTCGCCGTCATGTCGCTCATGTACGCATGGTACGAAACCGCGGTTACCGCGTCAATCGCGTCGATCGCCCTGGGGTTATCGGCTCCCAGCCCGATCACCTACTCCTGGGAACGATCTTCGGTGCCGGCTCTCGGCATCACTCTCGACGTCTACGGCCACGTGCTGCCGTCGATGGAGACCGACGCCGCCGACCGGGTCGCGGCACTGATTCTCGGCGTGCAGGCGGGCGCCTGAGGGCGCCGAGACGGCCGAACCGTCTCAGGACTTGTGACCGATGTGTGACAAGTCGGCATTCGGACAGCTGAGTCACAAGAGCCGCAGGCCTCTGACCTGCGGCTTCGTGTCGAGCGATGGGTGTCCGAGGGGGGACTTGAACCCCCATGCCCGGTAAAGGGCACTAGCACCTCAAGCTAGCGCGTCTGCCAATTCCGCCACCCGGACAGGTGCTGCGCCGGTGGGGTCCGGTCTGGGGGACCGGTCCGGAACGCGGCAGCAAGACTAGCAAACCCGGACCGTCCCGCACGCCACGACCGCGGGGCCGGACGTGGCCGGTGGGGCAGGATGGGCGCGACCGTCCCCCCGCCGAGGAGCCACCGTGAGCGAGCCGCGCAGCGACGTCCCGAACGCTCAGGACGAGGTCGTGGACATCTGCCGCGACCTGATCCGGATCGACTCGTCGAACTACGGCGACGGCAGCGGCCCGGGGGAGCGGAAGGCCGCGGAGTACGTCGCAGAGCAGCTGTCCGAGGTGGGGCTGGAGCCGGCGGTCTACGAGTCGGCCGAACGCCGGACCAGCCTGGTCGTGCGCTTCGAGGGTGAGGAGCGCAGCCGGCCCGGCCTGCTGGTCCATGGGCACCTCGACGTCGTCCCGGCCCAGGCGTCGGACTGGACGCACGACCCGTTCGCGGGCGAGATCGCCGACGACTGCCTCTGGGGGCGCGGTGCGGTCGACATGAAGGACATGGACGCGATGGTGCTGGCTCTGGTGCGGCAGATGCGCCGCGAGGGCCGTCGGCCGCCGCGCGACGTGGTGCTGTGCTTCCTCGCCGACGAGGAGGCCGGCGGCCGGCAGGGCGCGCACTGGATGGTGGACCACCACGCCGACGAGTTCGAGGGCGTCACCGAGTCCATCAGCGAGGTCGGCGGCTTCTCCGTCACCGTCGGAGGCCGCCGGCTCTACGCCATCGAGACGGCTCAGAAGGGCATCCAGTGGCTCCGTCTTGTCGCCGCCGGTCGGGCCGGGCACGGGTCGATGGTCAACGACGACAACGCCGTGACCGCGCTCGCCGAAGCGGTCGCCCGGATCGGCCGGCACGAGTGGCCGATCCGGATGACGCCCACGGTGCAGCGGTTCCTGCAGGAGATCGGCGACGAGCTGGGATTCGAGGTCGATGTCAACGACCCCGAGCCCGCCCTGTCCAAGCTCGGCACCATGGCCCGCATCGTCGGCGCCACGCTGCGCAACACAGCCAACCCGACGATGCTCAAGGCCGGCTACAAGCACAACGTCGTCCCTCAGACCGCCGAGGCGTTCGTCGACTGCCGCTTCCTCCCCGGCTACGAGGAGGAGATGCTCGCCACCATCGACGAGCTCATCGGCCCGGACATCCGGCGCGAGGCCGTGATCGAGGACATCGCCTACGAGACGACCTTCGACGGCGGCCTCGTCGACGCGATGGTGGGCGCGCTGCTGGCCGAGGACCCGGAGGCCCGCGCGGTGCCGTACTGCCTGTCCGGCGGCACCGACCAGAAGTCGTTCAGCCTGCTCGGGATCCGCGGCTTCGGCTTCGCCCCGCTGCGGCTGCCGGCCGAGCTCGACTTCTCCGGCATGTTCCACGGCGTCGACGAACGGGTGCCCCTGGAGTCGCTGAGGTTCGGGGTGCGGGTGCTCGACCGGTTCATCGCCGCCAGCTGACGCCGTCGGGGCGCCGTCCCTCAGCGGGCTGCGGTGCGGTCGCGCAGGTCGATGGCGTCCTCGTCCGGCCCGGCCGGATCGGTGCGCAGCCGGCTCCGTCGGTGGCCGTAGAAGGCATACACGACCAGCCCGAGTGCCATCCACACGAAGAAGCGGACCCAGGTCGACGCGGTGAGGTTGAGCATCAGGTAGAGCGACGCGAGCACCGAGAGCGCGGGGAGCACCGGGACGAACGGCGTCCGGAACGGACGCTCCAGGTCTGGCCGGGTGCGGCGCAGCACCACCACGCCGATGGCCACCACGATGAACGCGAACAGTGTGCCGATGTTCACCAGCTTGGCCAGCTCCTCGAGCGGCAACAGGGCCGCCATCGCGGCGATGACGAGACCGGTCGTGACCGTCGTCCGGATCGGTGTCCCGGTGCGTTCGCTGACAGTTGAGAACGCGGGCGGCAGCAGCCGGTCGCGGGCCATCGCGAAGAACACCCGGCTCTGGCCGATCATCAGGATCATCATCACCGTGGTGAGGCCGGCGAGCGCGCCGACCGAGATGATCGTCGCGATCACCGGCCGGTCGACCGAGCGGAACGCCTCGGCGAGCGGAGCCTCGACGGAGACCCGGTCGTACTTGACCATCCCGGTGATGACGAGCGAGACCGCGACGTAGAGGGTCGTGCAGATCGCCAGTGACGCCAGGATCCCCCGCGGCATGTCCCGCTGCGGCTCCTTGGTCTCCTCCGCGGCAGTGGCGACGATGTCGAAGCCGATGAACGCGAAGAACACCAGCGCCGCGGCGGTGAAGATGCCGGCAACCCCGAACGGCCCGCCGGGTGCGAGACCGAGGTCCTGCAGCAGCGACGGATCCGGCTTCGGGGCGTCGGCCCCCTTCGACCCGGCGGGCGGCACGAACGGCGAGTAGTTGCTGGCCTTGACGAAGAAGAGCCCGGCGACGATCACCAGCAGCACGATCGCGACCTTGACGGCCACGATGACGGCGTTGACGCGCGCGGAGACGTTGATGCCGAAGCAGATCACGCCGGTCAGGAGCAGCACGATGACTGCCGCGACCAGGTTGTGCCCGTCGCTGTACACCGACTCGGGCAGGGTGATCCCGGCCTGCTCGGCGAGGTCGGCGAAGTACGTCGACCAGCCGGACGCGACGGTCGCGGCGCCGAGCGCCAGCTCCAGGATCAGGTCCCAGCCGATGATCCAGGCGACGAGCTCACCCAGGGTCGCGTAGGAGAACGTGTACGCGCTGCCTGCGACCGGCACCGTCGAGGCGAACTCGGCGTAGCACAGGGCAGCCAGGGCACAGGCGACGCCGGCCACCACGAAGGACAGGGCCACGGCCGGGCCCGCCTCCACCCCGGCGGCCTCGCCGGTGAGCACGAAGATGCCGGTGCCGATGACGACTCCGACTCCGAAGATGGTCAGGTCCAGCGCCGAGAGCTCACGCCGCAGCCGCTGACCCGGCTCGTCGGTGTCCTGGATCGACTGCTCGACCGGCTTGGTCCGAGTGAGATTCATGCGGTCACCGCCCCGTCACGTGGTGTCTGCCGGGACTGGTGTGCCCCTCCAGACCGGGCGGCAACCGTGGTCAGGCGGTTCGGGCCACCCGGATGACCCGCCGGCGAAGCACCACCCGGCGGCTCCCGTCGGCGAACAGGCGCAGCCGGTCGAGCTCCCAGTGGCCGTACTCGGCGTGGTCCGTGAGCAGCCGCCGCGCGGCGCCCCGGCTCGTCCCGCGCGGCAGGTAGAGGTGCTGGTACTCCCACTCCGCCATCGCGCCCATGATGGCAGCCGGACGCCTCCGGCGGTCAGCGATCCGTCGAGCCGGTCCCCGGCCCGGAGACCTCGTCCAGAGCGCTGCGGATCTCCACGGGCAGCCGGAGCCGCTCGGCTGTCAGCGACGCCTTGAGCTGGGCGGCGGTCCGTGCCCCGACCACCGGCGCGGTGACCCCCGGGGCGTCGCGGACCCAGGCCAGCCCCACCTCCAGCGGGGAGACGTCCAGACCGTCCGCCGCGGTGCACACGGCGTCGACGATGCGCCGGCTCCGCTCGTCGAGGAAGCGGTCGACGAAGCGGGCGAAGTCCGGGCTGGCGGCGCGGGAGTCGGCCGGAGTGCCCGAGCGGTACTTCCCGGTCAGGACGCCGGCCCCGAGCGGTGACCAGGGAAGGACCCCGAGTCCCAGTGCCTGGGCCGCCGGCAGCACCTCGCTCTCGATGCCGCGCTGGAGCAGTGAGTACTCCATCTGGGTCGAGACGAGTGGGGCACGGCCGTGGCCGGCCTGCTGCCAGGTCACTGCCCGGCCGGTCTGCCAGCCGTTGTAGTTCGAGATGCCGGCGTACCTGGTGCGGCCGGTCGCCACGGCGTGGTCAACGGCGCCCAGCGTCTCGTCCAGATCGGTCTCGTCGCTCCAGGCGTGCACCTGCCACAGGTCGACGTGGTCGACCCCGAGCCGCGTCAACGATCCGTCGAGCGCGTCCAGCAGTGCCCGCCGGGACGTGTCGACGACCCGCTCGCCGGTGCGCCGGGAGACCCCGGCCTTGGTGGCGAGCACCACCTGCTCGCGTGACGCCGTTGACCGCAACAGGTCGCCGATCAGCGACTCGGAGCTGCCGTCGCCGTACCCGGCAGCCGTGTCGAGCAGCGTGCCGCCCGCGTCGAGGAAGGCGGTGAGCTGGTCCTTGGCCTCGTGCTCGTCGGTGTCGCGGCCCCAGGTCATCGTCCCCAGGCCCAGCCTGCTGACCCTGAGGCCGGACCGGCCGAGCCTGCGCTGTTCCATGGGCAGTGAATCTATAGGGTCATCCACCATGCGACTCGGCGTGAACCTCGGCTACTGGGGTTCCGGCAACGACCACGAGAACCTGGCGCTGGCTCAGGAGGCCGACCGGCTCGGATACTCGTCCGCGTGGGCGGCCGAGGCGTACGGGTCCGATGCGGCGACCGTCCTCGCCTGGGTCGCGGCGCAGACCGAGCGGATCGACGTCGGGTCGGCCGTCTTCCAGATCCCCGCCCGCACCCCGGCGATGACGGCGATGACCGCCGCGACCCTGGACACCCTGTCTGGCGGGCGGTTCCGGCTGGGTCTCGGCGTGTCCGGCCCGCAGGTGTCCGAGGGCTGGCACGGGGTCCGGTTCGACAAGCCGCTGGCCCGGACCCGCGAGTACGTCGAGGTCGTCCGGATGGCGCTGGCCCGCGAGACGGTGCGGCACGAAGGCAGCTTCTGGACGCTCCCACTGCCCGACGGGCCGGGCAAGGCGCTGCGACTGACCGTCCACCCGGTGCGGCCGGAGATCCCGCTGTACCTGGCGGCGATAGGGCCGAAGAACCTCGCGCTCGCCGGGGAGATCGCCGACGGTTGGCTGGCCATCTTCTTCGCCCCTGAGAACTCTGGTGAGCTGCTCGGCCAGGTCGGCGCGGGTCGCGCCAGGGCAGGCAAGGACCTGAGCGACTTCGACGTGGTCCCGACCGTCCCCGTCGTCGTCGGCGACGACCTCGAGACGTGCGCCGCACCGCTGCGGCACTACGCGGCGCTCTACGTCGGCGGGATGGGCAGTCGCGAGCAGAACTTCTACAACCGGCTGGCAGTGAGCATGGGCTACGAGAAGGCGGCCGCCGAGGTCCAGGACCTCTACCTGGCCCGCAACCATCGCGACGCGGCGGCGGCGGTGCCGTTCGAGTTCATCGACCGGACCTCGCTGATCGGGCCGCGCGAGCGGATCCGGGACCGGCTCGCCGCGTTCGCTGAGGCGGGCGTCACGACGCTGTCGGTGGCGACGTACGCCGGGACGCTGGACGAGCGGGTGGCGGCGCTGCGCACGATGGCAGAGGTCCTCGACGAGTCCGGCCTGGGGGAGTAGCGATGTCCGAGATCAGCATCCTCGACTCGATCGTCCTTGGCGTGGTCGAGGGACTCACGGAGTTCCTCCCCGTGTCCAGCACAGGTCACCTCACGATTGCGGAGAAGGCGCTCGACCTGCCGATCGACGACAAGGGGGTGACCGCGTTCACCGCGATCATCCAGGTCGGTGCCATCGCCGCCGTGCTGGTCTACTTCTTCGCCGACATCGTCCGTATCGTCAGGGCCTGGGTGACCGGCCTGCACAAGGCCGAGGTCCGCGGCACGTTCGACTACCGCTTCGGGTGGTTCGTCATCTGGGGCAGCGTCCCGATCGGTGTCATCGGCTTCCTGCTGCGGGACGTCATCTCCGGACCGCTGCGCAGCCTGTGGGTGGTCGCCGCCGCTCTGGTCGCCTGGAGCGCGGTGATGGTGTACGCGGAGCGGCGCGCGACCCAGGTCCGCCCGGAACGGTCCCTCACCCTGACCGACGCGCTGGTGGTCGGCGCCGTGCAGTGCATCGCCCTTGTCCCGGGCGTCTCACGGTCCGGGGCGACGATCAGCGCCGGGCTGCTGCGCGGCCTGGACCGGGTCGCCGCGACCCGCCTGTCGTTCTTCCTGTCCATCCCGGCACTGGTCGGTGCCGGCCTGTTCGAGCTCAAGGACGCCGTCCAGGAGTCGGTCCCGGTGGCTCCGTTGCTGGTCGGCACCCTCGTGTCGTTCGTGGTGGCGTACGGCTCGATCGCCTGGCTGCTGCGCTTCGTCGCCGGGCACCCGATCAGCCTGTTCGTGCCCTACCGCGTCGCCGTCGGGCTGGGCCTGCTGGCGCTGCTCGCCGCCGGGGCGGTCAACGCCACCTGAGTCCCGCTCAGGGCTGAAGGAGCACCACGGTCTCGCCGGGCGCCGAGTCGTACGCGCGGGCGCACAGTCCCGAGCCGACGCAACGGAGCACATGGGTGGCCGGCGCCGCACCGCCCGTCCCCCCGTCGGCCACGACGACGAGTCGGGATGCGCCGTGCTCCCACACCTGCTGGACCGGGACGGTGCCGGCCGGGACCGGGTTCTCGTCCTCGATGGTGCCGTCGAGGAGAACGAGGAGCCGGTCGCCGGTCGTCACGGCCAGACGCTCGCCGTCGAGCGGGGAATCGGCGAACGCCGCCGGCGACGCGGTGAGAAGGCACTCCGACCCACCGCGTGACGGTGCGGCCGGCCCGGCGTAGGCCAGGCAGCCGTCCATGCTGACGGCCATCGTCCGGGTCGCCGACGAGTACGCCATGAAGCGCGGCTCACCCTGTCCGGCCCCGCCGGCCCACGCCGGTCGCAGCCTGCCAGTGGCTAGGTCGAGCACGACGGGTGCGCCGCCGACGGACGTCGATGCATCGTGAGGGTCGGCAGCGCGGGAGAAGATCGGTCCCTGTCCTGGCACCCAAGCCTGCACCATGGTCGGCTGATCGGTGTCGACGGTGCGGACAACTTTCCGAGTGCGCAACCGCACGACCGTCACCCGCTCCGACGACGCGACGTCGTGCGCACTTCCCCAGGCGACGAGCGTTCCGGTCGGGTCCACGGCGACGCCGGAGGGCGCGTCCTTGCTGAGCTCGGTGACGGTGCCATCGGGCGAGACGAGAGCGACGACCCGCCCGCCCCGTGTCATTGCCTCCACCACCCGACCGTCACCAGCGCTCGTCAGCCGGGTGACCCGCCAGCCGTCCGGCAGCGTGATCTGGCCGGAGCCTCGGTGCAGGACGTTGCCCAGCGCCCAGTCGACGAGAACTGGCCCGTCGGGCGGGAGCGAGCGCAGCGGGTCTGGCAACGCCGGCCCGGACCGGCTGTTCGTGGGTGCCGGCGTGGGGTGGTCGGCGGGCGGCCCCGCCGAGGGCCGGGTACCACCGCTCACGATGACCCCCACGGCGACTGCAGCGGCGGCCATGATCCCCGCGGACACCGCCACCTGTCGCTGGCGCCGGCGGCGCGCCGCCCTGATCACGTTCCCTGCCAGCCCGGGCTTCTCCCGCACGTTCGCCGCCTCGTCGCGCAGCTCGTCGGCCAGACGCTGCTCCAGCGGTGTCATGTCCTGCCTCCCGCCGTCAGCTCGCGTTCGTCGTCCTCGCCGAGCCGCTGGCGCAGGGTCGTGAGAGCGCGGTGCGCCTGGCTCTTCACCGTTCCGGCTGAGCAGCCGAGCAGCGCGGCGACCTCGGCCTCGGACCTGTCCTCGTAGTAGCGCAGCACGACGACGGCGCGCTGGCGCGCGGGCAGCGCCTTGAGGTGCGGCCACACCCGGCTGCGGTCCTCGGCCCGCTCGTCCACGGCGGGGCCCTGGTGTTCGGGGATCGTCGGCACGGGCACCTCGCCCCGCCACCGGCGCCGCCACCAGGACGTGTGCGTGGTCAGGAGTGTGCGGCGGACGTAGCCCTCGACCGCCTCGATCTCGCGGATCCGGTCCCAGGCGAGGTAGGTCTTGACCAGCGCCACCTGCAGCAGGTCCTCGGCCGCCTGGTGGTCCCCGGTCAGCAGGTACGCCGTCCGCAGCAGGGCACCCGCCCGGGCGCCCACGAACTCCGTGAACGCCTGGTCCCGAGCGCGCCGCACGTCCGCCATACCACCCCCTAGCCCGGACCACCCGTCATACCGAGGACGCTCGAGCCGCCGCGTCTGGTTGTCACAACCGTCACGGTGAACCTTCACACCCTGGCATGCGTTCATCCGTGGTGACCGGGAGACAGAGCCGCCCGAGGAGCGGTCTGCTGCCACGCCCAGTCGCCCGCGCGGACAGCGACCTGCTTCGTGACCTTTCAGCCGCGCATGCAGCACCACTGCTCGCCTATGCGTTGCGCCTCACCGGCGGGGACCGCCAGTGGGCCGAGGACGTCGTCCAGGAGACGATGCTGCGGGCCTGGCGGCACCCGGAGGCTCTCTCACCGGAGACCGGCTCGACCCGCGGCTGGCTGCTGACCGTGTCGCGCAACCTGGTGCGCGACCAGCAACGTTCGCGCCGCTCCCGTCCCGTCGAGGTGGGCGAGGCCACCGTCGACCTGGAGCGCCTGACGGCCGACCAGGCGGACCCGATCGACCGGGCGGTTCGCGCGTGGACCGTGGCGGAAGCCCTCCGTGGCCTGCGACCGGAGCACCGGGCGGTGCTGCTCGAGACGTACTACCGGGGACGATCGGTGGCAGAGGCGGCGGTCGAGCTCGGGATCCCACCGGGGACGGTCAAGTCGCGGACCTTCTACGCACTCAAGGCGTTGCGGCTCGCCCTGACGGAACACGGGGTGCTCGGATGAGAGATCTCGGTTGCCGGGAGATGGAGCTGTCCCTGGGAGCCTTCGCGGTCGGGGCACTGGAACCCCTGGACCGCGCGGAGGTGGACAGCCACCTGGAACGCTGCCCGCGCTGCCGGTCGACCACGGCCGAGCTGCAGGACGTGACCGACCTGATGGGTCTGGTGAGCGCCGGCTCGGCCGCGCTGGCGGCCGACGGATCTGCGCTGCCGCGGCCCACGGTCCCGACGCCCGCGCCTCCTGCCCGTCGTCGTACCCGGCTGCTTGCCAGGACGCTGGCTGCAGCGGCGGCAGTGGCGGTGATACTGATCGTCACCGGCGTCGCCGTCTCCACCTGGCTCGGCTCCGACCCCGTGCAGGCCGTGCGCGTGCAGGCGACGGATCCGGGCACCGGGGTGGCCGCTGCGGTGACGCTCACACCGGTCGAGGTCGGCACCGAGCTGCGGTTGCGGCTCACAGGCGTGCCTAGGCGTGCCACCTGTCAGCTCGTCGTCGTCGCCGCGGACGGACGGCGCACCGTCGCGGCGACCTGGCTGGCGACCTACGCCGGGACGGCGCGGGTGACAGGCACGACGGACCTCTCGCGTTCCGAGGTCTCACGGCTGGTGGTCGCCACGCCGGACGGCGAGGTCTTCGTGAGCGTGCCGGTCGGGACCTGAGCGCGGCTGAACCGTCGGCACCTCTGCTCCGTTTGTCTCCTGATCGCCTCCGGAGGTGCCTCATGTCCAGTCCGTTCGCCCTGACAGTGACAGCGTCCCGATGGCCACGTCGCGCACTGATGGTCGCGATCGTGGCCGCAGGATCGCTCGTCCTGGCCGCGTGCGGCGGCAGCAGCTCCTACGGAGGGTCCGGACGGTCTTCCGCACAGCCCACGCCGGCGGCGGCCGGCGGCAGCACGGTCAAGGTCGCGAAGACCGGTCTCGGCCGGGTCCTGGAGACCTCGGCCGGTCGGGTCGTCTACCTCCTGACGTCCGACCCGACCGGCACGAGCACCTGCACCGGCAGCTGCCTGCGGTCGTGGCCGCCGGTCCTCGTCGCGGGTGTCCCCGTGTCCTCGGGGGTCAGCGCGACTCTCGGCACGCTGTCGCGGCCCGAGGGCCTGCAGCTGACGATCGCGGGCCACCCGGCCTACACGTACGCCGGCGACTCCGCCGCCGGCCAGACCACCGGCCAGGGGATCACCAGCTTCGGCGGGACCTGGTGGGCACTGACTCCCACCGGCGACGCCGTGACGGGCAGTGGCTCGGGCGGTACCGGCACCGGGAGCACGACGGGCGGGGTGCGCGGCTACTGACCGGACGGTCCCGCCGGCTCGGTCGTCGACAGCCCTGGGAAGCGCCTCACCGGACGAACAAGGAGCCGTCCCGCTCGACGACGTTGCCGCGCTGCAACGGCAGGACCTTGGTGAGCGCACGATAGGCCGCCTCGAGCCCGGGGACCTTGGCGAACACGCCCTGCGGACCGCGGACCATCCGCCCGGTGCGGACGTCGTAGGCAGACTGGTGCCAGGGGCAGACCAGCCTGTCCTGCTCGTCGAGCGTACCGGTCGCGAGGTCCGCGCCGAGGTGCCGGCAGCGCCGGGACACCGCAAAGATCTCACCGCCCGCGTTCCCGACCGCCCAAGGCCCGCAGCCCGTCACCGTCCCGGGTGGCAGCTCGGACGACGGGCCGACTTCCTGCTCCTGCTTCATGGCCACATCGTGCACCCCCGGGCCGAGCCGGGCCAGCCGCGCGACGTCGCTCAGTGCCGGGCCAGGAAGACCATCGGGTCGACGACGGTGCCGTTCTCACGCACCTCGAAGTGCAGGTGCGGCCCGGTGGCGTACCCCGTCTGGCCGACGATGCCTATCGGGTCGCCCTTGCGCACGACGTCGCCCGGCGCGACGAGGGCGCGTGCCTGGTGGGCGTATGCCGTCGTCACGCGCCTGCCGTCGATGACGCCGTGGTCCACGACGGTGAAGTTGCCGTACGCCGTGCTCAGGACCGCCATGAGCACCCGGCCGTCGTCGGCGGCGCGGATGATCGAGCCGCCGGCGAAGTCGGTGCCGGTGTGCAGCTTGGTGTAGTGCAGGATCGGGTGGTAGCGCATGCCGTACGGCGACGTGACGGCGCCGGCAAGCGGGTGCACGAAGCTGCCGGTGCCCGGGACCGTGTCACCGCGTCGTGCGAGCTGCTCGGACAGCGACTCGATCTGTGCACCGAGCCGTCCCGACTCGGCCAACCGGGCCTGGGCGAGCGCCGCGTCGCCGGCCTGGGCGGCCTGCAGCGCGGACAACGCGCTCGACCGCTGGGCGGCCAGCTCACTGACGCGGGCGTCGGCGTCCGCCAGTCGTAGCTTCGCCTCGCGGTACCGGCTCGAGATCCGGACGAAGTCGGCCCTGACCTGCTCGCGTGCCACGACGAGGTCTCCGACCCGCTCGTCGGCCCTGGTGGAGGTGTCCTCGACCACGCGGCGCTCGGATGCGCGCGTGCCGGCCGGAAGTCTGTCGTCGTGCTGGTGCCACGCGGTGGCCGCGCGCTGCGCGCCGGCCACGTCGTAGCCCATCGCCCGGTAGAGCTGCGCGGTCGCGGCGGCGTCCTGCCGGAGCCGTGCCATGACGGTCTTCTGCCGTGCGATCTCGGCGATCCCCTGGTCCGCGCTCAGGTACGCCTCTCCGGCCCGGCGCAGCTGCGGGCTGGACTCGTCGTCGACCAGGTCGCGTGCGCGGGCGGTGCCGGCAACGGATGCGGTGCTCTCGGACCTGCGCCTCTCGGCCACGGCCCGGGACCGCGCTCCCGGCGGCGTCGATGCCAGTCCCGTGCCGGCCGGCACTGCGTCCGCGCCGGACCCGCCGCCGCGGCCGGGCTTGCCGGTGGTGGGCGACGTCACCGGGCCACCGGAGCCGCCGGTGCCACCCCCGGGGCCGCCGGAGGTGGGCGCCGGGACGGAGGGCACCGGCACCGGGGGGACCGGGGCACTGGTCGGGAGCGGGGGCGCAGGGACGCTCGGGGCCGGCACCGTCACGGTCGCGCTGGGCAGCGGAACGGTGATGTCGGCCAGCGCGCCACCGGCACCGACCGCGACGGCCGCCGTGCCCACCGCGGCGGCGACGGCCGCCGCGGCCAGGGCTGTCAGGGGCCGACGCATGGAGCACTCCTCTGCCGCGGGGTCATCGTGACAACGAGCGGCTGCTCCCCAGGTCACGGACCCGCGGCGGCGGAGTCGGCTAGCGGCTGCCGGCGCCCGCGGCGACGGTGGTGGGCAGCTTCGCCTTGGCCAGGAACGGCGCAGGGTCGAGTGGCTCGCCGTTGATGCGCACCTCGAAGTGCAGGTGCGGACCGGTCGCGTAGCCGGTGGATCCGATCACGCCGATGGCCTGTCCCTTGAGGACGCGGTCGCCCGGCCTCACCCCGATGGCCGCCTGGTGCGCGTACAGGGTCGTCATCCGGAGCCCGCCGACCTTGCCGTGGTCGACGACGGTCATGTTCCCGTAGGCCACGTTGTACTCCGTGAACAGCACGACGCCGTCGTCCGCGGCGTACACGATGCCGTCGCCGGCGCCGAGGTCCATGCCGGTGTGGATCTTCACGTAGTGCAGGATCGGATGGAACCTCGGGCCGTACGGCGAGGTCACCGGCCCGAGTCCGGGTCGGACCATCTCCCCGGTGCCCCGGGGCGCCTTCGGCCCCTTCGCCAGGTCTGCCGCAAGGTCGACGATCCGCCCGGCCAGCGCGCCGGACTCCGTGACCATCACCTGGTACTGGCGCTCGTCCTCGAGCGCAGCCTGCTTCGCCTGCTCGAACGCCGCCTGCCGCGCGGTCACCACGGCGCTCACCTGCTGGGCGGCGGACCTGGCTACCTGGGTCTTGGCTGCGACCGCCTGCAACGACGCGGCAGCCGCGGCCCGGGCCTGCTCCTGCCGGCGCCTGGCCGCGCCGAGGCTGGCCTGCGCATTGACCAGCGCGGCGCGGTCCTCCTTGAGCCGGGCGATCATCGCGTTGCCGGCGCTGCCGACGCTCTGCAGGAACGCCAGCCGGTCCGCGAGCTGGTTGGGGGTCGTCGCCGAGAGCACCAGCGCCCACTCACCCATCGGCCCGTTGCCCTGGTAGGCCGAGCGCGCCAGGCGACCGAGGTCCTTCTGGCGCACACCGATGCGGGTCTCGACAACGTTGAGGTCGCGCGTGGCGCGCTGCTCCGCGAGGACCGCGGCCTCCAGCTCCGTCTGAGCCGCGCGGTCGGCCTCCTTCGCGGCGATCAGCTCCTCGCGTGCGCTCTCCAGGGCGGTGCGAGCGACGACCAGGTCGGCCTTCGCCTTGGTCAGGGCCGCGGACGCCGCGACCAGGGCGGCCGCGTCGTGGGCGGCCTCCTCGGCCTGCTCCTTCTTGGCCTGCGCCATCTGGGCGGCCGCGTCGGCGCGCTTACGGGACTCGCGTGCCCGTGCGGCCGAGGCCGACGACACCGTCGTGCCCGACCCGGCCGTGGTGGACCCGTCGCGGGACCCGGAGGACTTGGACGGCGAGGGGGTGGGGTCCGACGCGGCGGCGGGCAGGCAGGTGGCGACGAGAGCCGCCGCCACGAGCGCAGCGCGTGCCGCGCCGGCCGCGGTGCGCCTGGACGGCACCGACGCCATGTCCGTTCCCCACCCCTTGTGCAACCTCGGACGCGAGACGCGTCCGACCCCGCGACCATGGTGACCTGTTCGTGCCCCGTGTGGAGGGGGAATGCCTCAGGTCGCAGCCCTCAAACCGGCATGCACCAGGGCGATCCGGGCAGGCGGCGTCGCCTGCCGGGTCCGGGGCGTCAGAGCCAGCCGCTACGACGGAAGCCCCGGTGGAGCGCCACGCAGATCCCGACCATCACCAGCAGGACGGTCGGGTAGCCGAGGGTCCAGCCAAGCTCCGGCATGTGGTCGAAGTTCATGCCGTAGATCCCGGCGATCATCGTCGGCACGGCGGCGATCGCCACCCACGCCGAGATCCGGCGCATGTCCTCGTTCTGCTGAACGCCGACCTGGGCAAGGTTGGCGTTGAGCACCGAGGTGAGCAGGTCGTCGAACGTCTGCACCTGGTCCGACACGCGGATGGCGTGGTCGGCGACGTCCCGGAAGAACGGCTGCATCCGCTCGTGCACGTGCGGCACGCTGCCGGTGGCGAGCTTCGCCATCGGGTCGACCAGGGGGAGGACGGCGCGACGGAACTCCACGACCTCCCGCTTGAGGTTGTAGATCCGGCCGGCGTCGTTCGTGCGCACCGGTGAGAACACCCGCTCCTCGACCTCCTCGATGTCCTCCTCGACCTCCAGGGCGATCTCGGTGTAGTCGTCGACGATCCGGTCCACGATCGCGTACATCACTGCCGACGGGCCGCAGTCGAGGAGCTCCTGATGGCCCTCGAGCCGCTTACGCACGTCGGCCAGCGCACGGCCGCGGCCGTGCCGGACGCTGACCACGAACGAGTTGCCGACGAAGAGCATGACGTCCCCCAGCTCGATCTGCTGGGTGTCCTCGTCGTAGCGCACCGTCTTGAGGACGAGGAACAGCGAGTCGTCGTACTCCTCGAGCTTGGGTCGCTGGTGGGCCTTGAGCGCGTCCTCGACGGCGAGCCTGTGCAGACCGAACTCGGCGGCGACGCTGTCCAGCTCGTCCTGGGTCGGGTCGTGCAGCCCGACCCACATGAAGCTCCGGTCGCGGGTCCGAGCCGTGGCGAGCGCGTCGGACCACGAGCCGGCCGCCACCTCGCGGACGCCGTGGTGGTAGAGCGCGCAGTCGACGATCACGAGGCCATCGTGCCCCACCCGTAGACTGCGGCCACGTGACCACCGTCCTGCTCGTCCGGCACGGCCGCACGACTGCCAACGGCGCCGGCGTCCTCGCCGGCTGGACCGAGGGTGTCGGGCTCGACGACGCCGGCAGGTCCCAGGTCAGCGCTCTCGCGCAGCGGCTGGCCGCCGTCCCACTTGCCGCGGTGGTGACAAGCCCGCTGCAGCGCTGCCTGGAGACGGCCGACCTGATGCTCACCGGGCACGACCCGGTCCCGCGGCACGTCGACGAGCGGGTCGGCGAGGTCCGGTACGGGGACTGGACGGGGGGCGAGCTGAAGAAGCTCGCCAAGGACCCGCTGTGGAAGGTCGTGCAGGCACACCCGTCGGCCATGACCTTTCCCGGCGATGGCGGGGAGGCGATGCGGGACATGCAGACCCGAGCTGTCACCGCGGTCAGGGACTGGAACGACAGGCTCGGCGACGACGCCGTGTACGTCGTCGTCTCGCACGGCGACGTCATCAAGGCGGTCCTGGCCGACGCCCTCGGCATGCATCTCGACCAGTTCCAGCGCCTGGTCGTGGACCCCTCTTCAGTCAGCATCGTCACGTACACGCAGCTGCGGCCGTTCGTGGTCCGGGCCAACGACATGGGCAGTGACCTCGGCTTCCTCGTCCCGCGGACGAAGTCACGGCGCCGACGCAAGGCGTCCTCGGACGCCGCGGTGGGCGGCGGGGCCGGCGGTGCCGGGACGGCCTCCTGACGTCGGCGTCACGACATAGGGTCGGATCCATGCCGCGCATCGTCTTCGAGTACGACCCGCCTGAGCGCTTCGTCGCGGGCACGGTCGGCGAGCCCGGGCAGCGCACGTTCTTCCTGCAGGCCCGGGGTGCGGGCCGGACCACGAGCGTCTCGCTGGAGAAGCAGCAGGTGTCGGTGCTGGCCGAGCGCGTCGAGGCACTGCTCGACGAGGTGGTCCGCCGGTCGGCGGGCGAGGCGGGCGTCCCCGCTGTGACCCCGGCCGACAGCGCCGACACCGCTGCGCTGGACGCGCCGATCGAGGAGGAGTTCAAGGTCGGCACCATGGCCCTCGCCTGGGACGGCGACGACGAGGTGGTCGTCATCGAGGCGCAGGCGCTCACCGAGGACGAGGACGACGACGAGCCGCCGCTTATCGCCGACGAGGACGAGGACGGGCCGCCCCTGCTCCGGGTCCGGATCTCCGGGAGCGCGGCCCGGGCCTTCGTCGGCCGGGCACAGGCGCTTGTCGCCGCCGGCCGGCCACCCTGCCCGTTCTGCGGGGGTCCGCTGGACGCGGGCGGACACGTCTGCCCGCGCGCCAACGGCTACCGCCGCTGAGTTTGCCAGACTGGGCCTGGTGAACCGGCTGGACCAGGACGCGGCGCTCGATCTCCTGCGCGCGGGCACCATCTCGGTGGAGGGGCGGCTGGTCGACGCGTCCAACGCGACGCTGTTCTGCGAGATCAGCCTCGCCGGCACCGAGGGGCGCTGCGTCTACAAGCCGGTCGCCGGGGAACGGCCGCTCTGGGACTTCCCGGACGGCACCCTGGCCGGACGCGAGGTCGCGGCGTTCGCCGTCTCCGAGGCCGGCGGCTGGGGCGTCGTGCCGCCGACCGTCATGCGGGAAGGTCCGTTCGGGCCGGGCATGGTGCAGATGTGGGTCGACACGGTCGAGGAGCCCGCTCTCGTCGACGTGATGGCACCCGGTCAGCTGCCTCACGACTGGCTCCGCGTCCTGGACGCACTCGGCTCCGACGGTGAGCCGGTCGTGCTCGGGCACGCAGACGACCCGCGGCTGCGCCGGATGGCGGTCCTCGACGTCGTGCTCAACAACGCCGACCGCAAGGGCGGGCACGTCCTGGTCGAGGCAGGCGGCGGGGTGCGCGGGGTCGACCACGGAGTCTCCTTCCACGTCGAGCCGAAGCTGCGCACCGTGCTCTGGGGCTGGGCCGGTGACCCGCTGCAGCCCGCGGAGGTAGAGGTTCTCCAGCAGCTGTGCGCGCACCTCGACGGCGCGCTCGGCAGCACCCTGGCCGGACTGGTCAGCCGGACCGAGCTGCGCGCCACCCGGCAACGGGTCGACCGTCTTCTCGCGGAGGGTCGCCTGCCCTACCCGGTCGACGGCTGGCCGGCCATCCCCTGGCCACCGTTCTGAGCCTGCGGCCCACGTAGGATCCGGGCGTGCAACCGTGGTCCGCGTCCGACGTCCCCGAGCTGCCTGGCGTCGGCCTGCCGCTGCGTCTGTACGACACCGCGGAGCGGGAGATCCGCCCCACCGCACCGGGCCCGACCGCGCGGATGTACGTCTGCGGGATCACGCCGTACGACGCGACCCACCTCGGGCACGCGGCGACGTTCGTGGCCTTCGACCTCGTGCACCGGGTCTGGGTGGACGCCGGGCACGACGTGCACTACGTGCAGAACGTCACCGACGTGGACGACCCGCTGCTCGAGCGCGCGACGCGCGACGGTGAGGACTGGCAAGAGCTTGCGCTCCGCGAGACAGAGCTGCTGCGGGAGGACATGACGGCCCTGGCGGTGCTCCCGCCGCGCGACTTCGTCGGGGCCGTCGAGTCGATCCCCGGCATCGTCGGCATCATCGGGCGCCTCCGCGAGCTGGGTGCCGCGTATGACGTCGACGGCGACACGTACTTCTCCGTGCACGCCGACCCCCGGTTCGGCGCCGTCGGCAACCTCGACGACGACACCATGGTCCGGCTGGCCGCCGAGCGTGGCGGGGACCCCGAGCGGTCGGGCAAGAAGCACCCCCTGGACTGCCTGCTCTGGCAGGCGGCGCGACCCGGCGAGCCGTCGTGGGACGCCGGGCACCCCGACCTGCCGCCCGGTCGCCCCGGCTGGCACGTCGAGTGTGCGGCGATCGCGCTCGAGCTGCTCGGCGACGGGTTCGACGTGCAGGGCGGCGGCAGTGACCTCGTGTTCCCGCACCACGAGATGAGCGCGTCCGAGGGCCAGGTGCTCACCGGCCGCTGGCCGTTCGCCCGGCACTACGTGCACGCCGCGATGGTCGGCCTGGACGGCGAGAAGATGTCGAAGTCCCAGGGCAACCTGGTGTTCGTCTCGACGCTGCGGCGCGAGGGTCACGACCCGGCGGCGATCCGGCTTGCGCTGCTCGCCCACCACTACCGCACCGACTGGAGCTGGACCGCCGCCGACCTCGTCTCGGCCGAGGCGCGGCTGAAGCAGTGGCGGCACGCGGTGTCCCTCCCCGCCGCGCCCGGAGCCGAGCCGCTCCTCGCCGACGTACGCCGGCACCTCGCCGACGACCTCGACGCACCCGCCGCGGTCGCGGCCGTCGACCGCTGGGTCGCCGACGCAGCACCTGGGGCGGGGGACGACGCGGATGCGCCGGGGCTGGTGCGCCGCACCGTCGACGCGCTGCTCGGCGTCCGGCTCTGACCGGTCAGCGACCGAGCCGGGCGTAGGTCTGCTCGGCAAGCTCCTTGGCGGGTCGCCACCAGTCCTCGCGCTCGCGGTACCACGCGACCGTTGCCTCCAGGCCGGCCCGAACGTCGC
The DNA here is from genome assembly GCA_963726615.1 of uncultured Actinomycetota bacterium. Taxonomy (GTDB): domain Bacteria; phylum Actinomycetota; class Actinomycetes; order JACCUZ01; family JACCUZ01; genus CAWDZK01. The sequence goes on from CAVSCX010000011.1 coordinate 272,701, forward strand.
GGTACCGCGGGGCCCAGCCGGTCTCCTCGCGGAGCTTGGTGGAGTCGATCGCGTAGCGCAGGTCATGCCCCGGCCGGTCGGTGACGAGGTCGTACCAGCCGGCGGGCCGGCCCATGATCTCGAGCAGCGCCTCGACGATCTCGCGGTTGTTGCGTTCTCCGTCGGCGCCGATCAGGTAGGTCTCGCCCACCCTGCCCCGCTCGACGATGGTCACGACCGCGTCGTTGTGGTCGTCGACGTGGATCCAGTCCCGGACGTTGGTGCCCTGGCCGTACAGCTTGGGCTTGACGTCCTGCAGCACGTTCGTGATCTGTCGCGGGATGAACTTCTCGACGTGCTGGAACGGGCCGTAGTTGTTCGAGCAGTTCGACAGGGTCGCCTGCACGCCGAAGGACCGCACCCAGGCGCGCACCAGCATGTCCGCCGAGGCCTTGCTGGCGGAGTAGGGGCTGGAGGGGTTGTACGGCGTCTGCTCGGTGAACCGCGCCGGGTCGTCCAGCTCGAGGTCGCCGTAGACCTCGTCGGTCGACACGTGGTGCAGCCGCACGCCGTGCCGGCGGACGGCCTCCAGCAGGCGGTAGGTGCCGACGATGTTGGCCTCGACGAAGGGCCACGGGTCGTCGAGGGAGTTGTCGTTGTGCGACTCCGCGGCGAAGTGCACCACGACGTCGCTCCCGGCGACGAGCCGGTCGACCAGGTCGGCGTCCGCGACACTGCCGCGGACCAGCTCGACCCGGTCGGACACCGACGCCAGGTTGGCCGCGTTACCGGCGTACGTGAGCGCGTCCAGCACGCGGACCTCCCAGTCGGGCCTGGTGCGTGCTGTCCGCAGGACGAAGTTCGTGCCGATGAAGCCGGCACCTCCGGTCACGAGCATCTTCATCGGTGCATCTCCTCCGTGGGGGCTGCTGTCGACCGGTCGGTCGTCGCGCTGCGGTCGTCGAGGCTGCGCAGGCCGGGTGGCTCGCCGGCGGCGCCTCCCGACCAGCCGCGGAACTCGACCTCGAGGCTGAACCGGTGGGCCAGGTAGCGGTGGTCGGAGAGCGCCAGCGGACGGCCGGCCCGGTCCAGAGCGAGCCGCCGGACGAGAAGAAGGGCGCTGCCCGTCGGGGTGTCCAGCAGGCCGGCGTCCTGGTCGGTCGCGACCGCCGCGGTCACGCTCTGCCGGACGGTGTCGATGTCGTGCCCGTGCCGCTGCAGGGTCGCCCAGATGCCGACGACCTCGGCGTCGCGGCGGCTGAGGTCGACGGCCAGCCGGGCCGGCACCCACTCGTCCACGAGGTCCAGCGGCGAGCCGTCCACCGAACGCACCGAACGGCTCGTGAGGACCTCGGCACCCGGCTCCAGCCGGAGCGCCTCGGCGACCGCCGGGGAGGCCGCCCCGAAGCCGAACCCCCCGACCCGGCGGGTGACAGTCTTCCCGGCCGAGGCGACAGCCGACTCGGCGTGCCTGAAGGTGCCCACCGCCAGCGCCTGGTGGAACGTCCCGGCCGTGGCGAACCAGCCGGCGCCGCGGCGGCTGTCGAGCAGCCCCTGGGCGCGCAGCTCCTCGAGGGCCCGGCGGACCGTCACCCGGCTCACGCCGTAGCGCGCGCCGAGCGCGGCCTCGCTCTCCAGGGCACCGTCCGGGCCGAGGTCGCCGAGCGCGATCCGCTCGCGCAGCTGCTGCGCCACGGATGCCGCCCGACCTGTCATACCCGGACCATACAGGTATGAGACAGGTTGCCTCAGCCGGGCGGGTCGTCCCCGCGCCGCCGGAGGTACCGCTCGAACTCGCGGGCGATAGCGTCGCCGGAGGCCTCCGGCGCCTCGGTGAGGTCCTTGGCCTCCTCCAGTGACCGGACGTACTCGGCGACCTCGGAGTCCTCCGCGGCAAGCTCGTCGACTCCGCGCTCCCAGGCGCGGGCGTCCTCGGGCAGCTCGCCCAGCGGGATCGGCACGTCCAGCAGGTCCTCGACGTGCCGGAGCAGGGCGAGAGTCGCCTTGGGGCACGGCGGCTGCGCGACGTAGTGCGGCACGGCGGCCCAGATCGACAGCGCCGGGACGCCGGCCCGGGTGCACTGGTCCTGCACGATGCCCACGATGCCCGTCGGGCCCTCGTAGCGCGACTGCTCCAGGTGCAGGGACCGGGACAGGCCCTCGTCCGAGGAGGTGCCGGTGACGGGCACCGGACGGGTGTGCGGGGAGTCGGCGAGCAGCGCGCCGAGGGTCACCACGAGCTCGACGCCCAGCTCGTGGCAGACGCCGAGGATCTCCTGGGTGAACTGGCGCCAGCGCATGTTCGGCTCGATGCCGCGGACGAGGACGACGTCCCGACCGACATCCGGCAGCCGGGCGTAGGAGACCCGGGTCGTCGGCCAGGTGACGACGCGGGTCCCGTCGTCGCTGTGTGCGACCGTGGGCCGGTTCACCTGGTAGTCGTAGTAGTCCTCCGGGTCGAGCTCCGTGAGCGGCACCGCCTGCCAGACCTGCTCGAGGTGCTCCACGGCGGAGGTCGCCGAGTCGCCGGCGTCGTTCCATCCCTCGAAAGCGGCGATGAGCAGCGGGTCGACGAGCTCGGGGTAGTCGTCGAGCTCGATCACTCGGCACTCTCCTCGCTGGTCGACCGGCCGGTCCCGCCGCCCACGTTGCGGGCTGCCTCAGCGTACGACTCCCGGGGCTCCCTAGACTCCTCGACGATGTCCTCCACCCGCGTGTCGAGCAACGCCGGCCTCCGTGCGGCCCTGGCGTCCCGAGTCGTCGTCGCCGACGGGGCGATGGGGACCATGCTGCAGGCCCAGGAGCCGTCCCTGGACGACTTCGAGGGTCACGAGGGGTGCAACGAGGTCCTCAACGCGACCAGGCCGGACATCGTGCGGGCCGTGCACGACGCCTACCTCGACGTCGGGGTCGACGCGATCGAGACCAACACGTTCGGCGCCAACCTGGGCAACCTCGCGGAGTACGGCATCGAGAGCCGGATCGAGGAGCTGGCCGAGGCCGGCTCCCGGATCGCGCGGGAGGCGGTCGACGACCGCTCGACCGCCGACCAGCCGCGCTGGGTGATCGGCTCGGTCGGGCCGGGGACCAAGCTCCCGACCCTCGGTCACGTGCCGTTCGCCGTCCTGCGCGACGCCTACCAGGCGCAGGTCCGCGGCATGCTGGCCGGCGGCGTCCACGCCGTTCTCGTCGAGACCGCCCAGGACCTCCTGCAGGCGAAGGCCGCTGTCATCGGCGCCCGCCGGGCTCTCACCGCTGCCGGGTCGGATGCTCCGCTGATGTGCCAGGTGACCGTCGAGACCACCGGGACCATGCTGCTCGGCTCCGAGATCGGTGCGGCGCTGACGGCTCTCGAGCCGCTCGGGATCGACGTGCTGGGCCTCAACTGCGCCACCGGGCCGACCGAGATGAGCGAGCACCTCCGGCACCTGTCTCGGCATGCACGGGTCACGTTGTCGTGCATGCCCAACGCGGGACTGCCGGTGCTCGGCCGCGACGGCGCGTCCTACCCGCTGACTCCCGGCGAGCTGGCCGACGCCCACGACCACTTCACGACAGACTTCGGCCTGGCTCTCGTCGGTGGCTGCTGCGGAACGACGCCCGAGCACCTGCGGCAGGTCGTCGAGCGGGTCGGCGGGCGTGGGCTGGCGACGAGGCGGCCGCGCCCCGAGGCCGGGGTCGCCTCGCTCTACCAGCAGGTGCAGTTCCGACAGGACACGTCCTACCTCTCGATCGGCGAGCGCACCAATGCCAACGGCAGCCGGGCGTTCCGTGACGCGATGCTGGAGCAGCGCTGGGACGACTGCATCGAGATCGCCCGCGACCAGACGCGGGACGGCTCGCACCTGTTGGACGTCTGCATCGACTACGTCGGCCGTGACGGCGTCGAGGACATGAAGGCGGTCGCCGGCCGGTTCGCCACCGCGTCGACTCTGCCTCTGGTGCTCGACTCCACCGAGCCGCAGGTGATCGAGGCCGGCCTGGAGCTGCTCGGGGGCCGCTCGGTCATCAACTCGGTCAACTACGAGGACGGCGACGGACCCGGCTCACGCTTCGCGCGCGTCATGCCGATCGTCAAGGAGCACGGGGCTGCTGTCGTCGCCCTGTGCATCGACGAGGAGGGTCAGGCGCGCACGGCCGAATGGAAGGTCGCGGTCGCGTCGCGGCTGATCGAGGACCTCACCGGGACCTGGGGGATGCGGGTCGAGGACATCCTCGTGGACACCCTGACGTTCCCGATCACCACCGGCCAGGACGAGACCCGGCGCGACGCGCTGGAGACCATCGAGGCGATCCGCCGGCTCAAGCGGGCCCACCCGGACGTGCAGACCACGCTGGGCGTGTCGAACGTGTCCTTCGGCGTCAACCCCGCTGCGCGTGCGGTGCTCAACTCGGTGTTCCTGCACGAGTGCGTGAAAGCAGGTCTCGACTCGGCGATCGTGCACGCGGCCAAGATCCTGCCGATGACGAAGATCGACGAAGAGGCCCGCGAGGTCGCCCTCGACCTGGTCTACGACCGGCGTCGCGAGGGCTACGACCCGCTGCAGAGGTTCCTCGACATCTTCGAGGGCGTCGACGTCGCCTCGGTCCGCGCATCCCGCGCTGAGGAGCTGGCCGCGCTGCCGCTGGGGGAGCGGCTGGCCCGCCGGATCATCGACGGGGAGCGCAACGGCCTCGAGACAGACCTGCAGACGGCGCTGGACGCCGGCAAGACCGCGCTGGACATCGTCAACGACCACCTGCTGGAAGGCATGAAGGTCGTCGGTGAGCTGTTCGGCAAGGGCGAGATGCAGCTGCCGTTCGTGCTCCAGTCGGCCGAGGTGATGAAGACCGCCGTCGCCTGGCTCGAGCCGCACATGGAGAAGACCGACGAGGACGGCAAGGGCACGATCGTGCTCGCCACCGTCAAGGGCGACGTACACGACATCGGCAAGAACCTCGTCGACATCATCCTGACCAACAACGGCTTCACCGTCGTCAACATCGGCATCAAGCAGCCTGTCTCCGCGATCCTCGACGCAGCCGACACGCACCGTGCCGACGTCATCGGGATGTCGGGACTGCTGGTGAAGTCGACCGTGGTCATGAAGGAGAACCTCGAGGAGATGAACTCGCGGGGTCTCGCCGCGCGCTGGCCGGTGATCCTCGGCGGGGCCGCCCTCACCCGTCCCTACGTCGAGCAGGATCTCGCTGAGGTCTACGAGGGCGAGGTCCGCTACGCCCGGGACGCCTTCGAGGGGCTCCGCCTGATGGACGCGCTTGTCGCGGTCAAGCGCGGCATCCCCGGCGCCGAGCTGCCCGCGCTGCGGCCGCGACGGGTCAAGCCCGCCGGCCGACCCGACGCGACCGCGCCGGAGGACATGCCGGCCCGCTCCGACGTCGCCGTCGACAACCCGGTGCCCGAGCCCCCGTTCTGGGGCAACCGGGTGGTCAAGGGCATCGCGCTGGCTGAGTACGCTGCGCTGCTGGACGAGCGCGCCACGTTCATGGGCCAGTGGGGCCTGCGGTCGTCGCGTGGCAGCGGGGGGCCGACGTACGAGGAGCTGGTCGAGACCGAGGGCCGGCCGCGCCTGCGCGCCTGGCTGGAGCGGCTGCACGCCGACCGCCTGCTCGAGGCGGCCGTGGTCTACGGCTACTACCCGGTCGTGAGCGAGGGTGACGACCTGGTGCTTCTCGAGTCGCCGTCGGCCGACGCGGTCGAGCGCTACCGCTTCACGTTCCCCCGCCAGCAGCACGGCCGGCACCTCTGCCTCGCCGACTTCTTCCGGCCGCGGGAGAAGGGCGAGGTCGACGTGCTCGGCCTCCAGCTGGTCACGGTCGGGTCGCGGATCGCCGAGGTGACCAGCGAGCTGTTCGCCGCCGACTCCTACCGCGACTACCTGGAGCTGCACGGCCTCTCTGTCCAGCTCACCGAGTCGCTGGCGGAGTACTGGCACAAGCGCATGCGCGCGGACCTCGGCTACGCCGGAGAGGACCCCGACGCCGCCGAGGACTACTTCGACCTGCAGTACCGCGGCGCGCGCTTCTCGTTCGGGTACGGCGCCTGCCCGAACCTGGAGGACCGGGCCAAGCTCGTCGACCTGCTCGAGCCGGGACGGATCGGCGTCAAGCTCTCCGAGGAGTTCCAGCTGCACCCGGAGCAGTCCACCGACGCCCTGGTCCTGCACCATCCCGAGGCGACGTACTTCAACGCCAAGTGAGCGGCCGGCACCCGGCGGCAGTCCTGTTCGACATGGACGGCCTGCTCGTCGCCACCGAGCACGTCTGGTTCGAGGTCGAGGCTGCCCTGGTCACCGAGCTCGGCGGCCGCTGGGGGCCGGGCGACCAGGAGCTGCTCGTCGGCGGTCCGCTGGAGCGCACCATCGACCACATGCTGGCGACGTTGCCGCGCAACGGCTCCGGCCCCGACGCTGCTGTGCTGCGCGACCGTCTGCTGGCGGACATGGTCGCTCGGCTGCGGCTCGGGCCGGTCGAGTGGATGCCGGGCGCCCGGGAGCTGCTTGCCGAGGTCGAGGCCGCCGGAGTGCCCCGTGCGCTGGTCTCGTCCTCGCGCCGCCCGGTGGTCGACGCGGTCCTGGACGCCGTCGGACGCGAGCTGCTCCCCGTGACGGTGAGCGGCGACGACGTCGACCGGACCAAGCCGCACCCGGACCCGTACCTGCTGGCGGCCCGGCTCCTCGGCGTCGCGACCACCGACTGCGTGGCGCTTGAGGACTCGGCCACGGGGGCTCTGTCGGCGCGGGCCGCGGGCTGCGTGACCGTGGTGGTCCCCAGCGTCGCCGGGGTGCCCGACGGGTTCGCCGACCACCGGGTGGGCTCGCTGGTCGAGCTCGACCTCCCCAGGCTTGGCCGGCTGCTGCGCCGCCTCTAGCCGGCCCGCAGCACGGCTTCGCGACCGGCGTGCTCGGTGCCGCGGTGACCGGCGTCGAGGTAGGTCACGTCGTAGCCCTCGATCTGCACCCGGCCGACCCGGCGCGGGGTGACCGAGACCACCAGCCGGGCGGCGCCGTGCGCCAGCCTCACGACTCCTCCGGCGCGCGCGTCGGCCAGGTCGCGGCACCCGACCGGCTGCGGTCCGGTGCTCCGGCAGAGGCGGACGGTGATGTCCGCCTCCGCGGTGTCGATCGTGACCCGTGGCCGGACCGCGACGAGCCGGAGCACGCCGGCGTCTGCGGTGGCGACACCGGCGTCGACGTGCCAGGTCCGGCCCGGCTCGATCCTGGCCGCGGCCGGCGCCGCTGTGTACGGCGCGAGCGCGTCGTCCCGCTCGTGCTCGGAGGCGAGGAGGCGACCCGGGACGACCAGCAGCACCAGGACGGCGGCGACCAGTGCCCACCGCCCGACCGTGGCCGTCCGCCCCGTGCCGCTCACGTCACTCCGTCGTGATGGCCCGCAGGACGTCCAGCCGGGCCGCCCGCCGGGCCGGCCAGACCGCGGCGATCACGCCGATCACGGCCCCGACGAGCAGGTACACGACGAGCTGGCCGTAGGGGATCACGAGCTCGTCGATGCCCTCGTCGTTCAACGCCGTGACCAGTGCCGAGCCCAGGGCTACGCCCAGAACGAGCCCGAGGAGCGTGCCGAACACGGAGATGACCACCGACTCGAGCCGGATCATGCGACGGACCTGGCGCCTGCCCATCCCGACTGCCCGCAGCAGGCCGATCTCGCGGGTGCGCTCGATCACCGACAGTGCCAGCGTGTTGACGATGCCCAGCGCCGCGATGAGCACGGCCAGGGCGAGCAGCACGAAGATGAAGCCCAGCAGCCGGTTGATCTGCTGCCGCTGCTCGTCCTTGAACTCGCTCTGGTCCCGGATCTTCAGGTTCGAGGCGTTCGCCGCCTTGGTGATGTCGGCCCGGACCGCCTCGACGTCGGCATCCGGCGCCACCGTCATGGCCACGACCATGTCCAGCTTCTGGGTGTAGTTCTGCTCGTAGGTCTGCAGGCTGATGAGGTAGTCGCCGGCGATCTGGTTCTCGGCGTAGGTGCCTCCGAGGACCAGGTCGGTGCGCCCGGTCCGGCCGAAGACGACCGGGATCTTGTCGCCGACGCTCCAGCCCTGGTCGGCCGCCTGCTTCTCACTGACCAGCATCTCCCCGTTGCCCAACGCCGAGATGTCCCCGCTGACGACATCGAGCTGCAGTGTGCGGTCGACGGTGTCCGCCGTCACCCCTTGCAGGGACGCGACGGAACCCGCGATCTGCGCCTGCCCGGCCCGGAACGAGGTGACGGCATCGACGCCGTTCACACTGCGGATCTCGTCGGCGACGGCGGCAGAGATCGGCGTGAAGTTCTCGGTGGTGACGATGAAGTCGGCGCCGATGCTCTTGTCGATGATGGCGTTGGCGCTCTTGGTGATCGACGCCCCGAGCACCCCGCCGGCCGCGACCAGGGCCAGGCCGATCATGAGCGCCGACGCGGTCGCAGCCGTGCGACGTGGGCTGCGGCGTGCGTTCTCGCGCGCCAGTCGCCCGGTCGGGCCCCACAGGCGCGGCAGGACCCCGCCCAGGCCACCGATCATGGGCCGGCTGAGGAACGGGCTGAGCATCGCGGCGCCGAGGAAGATGCCCAGGGCACCGATCCCGACCCACAGGATGCCGGCGCTGCCCACCAGTCCGGCCGCCATGCTGCCGATCCCGACCAGGAACACGATGGTGCCGAGGACGGCCCGGCGGCGCAGCGAGGAGGCGGGGAGCGCGACGTCGTCGCTCAGGGCCGCCACCGGCGGGATGTGCGTGGCCCGGCGTGCCGGCGCGACGGCGGACAGGACGGTCACGACCACGCCGGTGAGGTAGGCCCAGAGCACGGTGTTCGCCCGGAAGACGAGGCCGTCGGAGGGCAGGTCGCCGATCAGCACCCCCACGAGCGCCTGCAGGCCGTAGGAGAGCAGGACGCCGAGGCCGAGACCGAGCGTGGAGCCGAGAAGCCCGACGACAACCGCTTCCAGCACGACGGCGCGGTTGACCTGGCGCCTGCTCGCGCCGAGCGCCCGCAGCAGTGCCAGCTCGCGGCTGCGCTGGGCCACCAGCATGCTGAACGTGTTGAAGATGATGAACGAGCCGACGAAGATCGAGATGACCGCGAAGACCAGCAGGAAGATGCTGAAGAAGCTCAACGCGTCCTTGATGTTGCCGGACTCCTCGGCCGCCAGCTGGTCCCCGGTCAGGGCGACGTACCCGTCGGGAAGCACCGCGCGCACCCGCGACCGCAGCGCGGTGTCGCTGACGGTGCCGTCGCCGAGCGCGAGCACCTCGCTGTACGCGCCGGTCTCGGAGAGGTTGGCCTGGGCGCTCGCCGGGTCGAACAGGGTGATCGTCGCCCCGGCCAGGCCGGTCCCGTCGCCGAACCCGACGATGCCGGTGAGGGTCGCGTCGACCGCGCCCGCCTGGGTGAGCACGCCGAGCCGGTCGCCCACCTCGAGCGAGTTGTCCGTCGCTGTGGCGGAGTCGACGGCCACCTCGCCCGCGGCACTGGGAGCGTTCCCGTCGATGAGCTTGTAGGGGTTGAGCGGGGTGGACCCGAGCCAGCTGCCCCCGAGGGTCGGGGCGCCACTGGTCTCGATGACCTTCCCGTCCGGCCGGACCAGCTGGGCATATCCGGCGTAGTCGCCCTCGGCCGCGCGGACCCCGTCGACGCCGCGGACCAGGTCGAGGACCTCCGCGGGGACCGGGGGCCGGGACTGGGACGGGTCACCGCCGTCGGTCACGTTCACCTCGAACGCGGACTTCCCGCGGACCCCGACGTCGGTGCCGGAGTACGCCGTGGCGAACAGCTTGTCGAAGGTGGAGTTCAGGGTGTCGCCGAGCATGAGCGTGCCCGAGACGAACGCCACCCCGAGCACGACGGCCATGGCGGTCAGGAGCAGGCGGAGCTTGCGAGCCAGCAGGCTCTTCAGAGTGACGCGGAACATCGGTCAGCCTTCTCGCTGGGCCGGCGCGTCGAAGCTCTTCATCCGGTCGAGGACGGACTCGGCGGTGGGAGCAAGGATCTCGTCGACTATCCGGCCGTCGGCGAGGAACACGACGCGGTCCGCGTAAGCGGCGGCCGCAGGGTCGTGGGTCACGATGACGATCGACTGGCCCATGTCGCGGACGGACTTCTGGAGGAACGTCAGCACCTCGGCGCCGGCCCGGGAGTCGAGGTTGCCGGTCGGCTCGTCGGCGAACACGACCTCGGGCCGCGATGCGAGGGCGCGAGCCACAGCGACCCGCTGCTGCTGCCCGCCGGAGAGCTCCTTCGGGCGGTGCCGGAGGCGGTCGCCGAGCCCGACCGTGGCGATCACCTGGTCGAGCCAGGCCTGGTCGGGGGTTCTCCCCGCGATGTCCATCGGGAGGGTGATGTTCTCCAGCGCGTTCAGGGTCGGCACCAGGTTGTACGCCTGGAAGATGAAGCCCAGGCTGTCGCGGCGCAGCCGGGTCAGGTGCTTGTCGTCGAGCGTGGTCAGGTCGACGTCCCCGATGAACGCGGACCCCGACGTGGCGGAGTCCAAGCCCGCCATGCAGTGCATGAGGGTGGACTTGCCGGACCCGGACGGGCCCATGATCGCCGTGAAGTGGCCCCGTTCGAACTCGCACGAGACGGCGTCCAGGGCGACGACACGGGTGTCACCGGACCCGTAGACCTTCGTGAGGTCCACGGCGCGGGCTGCGGCGCCGGTGGTGGTGCCGAGTGGCATGGCTGTGCTCGTCACGAGAACTCCTGGAGCGAGGCGGAGGGACTGGTTCACCGTAGAAGACGTGGCCCGCGGGGTCCCACCCTTTCAGGGGTGAATAGGGGATGACATCCGTCATATCTCAGGGTGATCCTGGTCCGGAAGCGGCTTGCCCGGGACGGCGGCTCAGATCTCGTCGCCGGGCGTGTGCGGGGACGGCCGTTCGTCCGCGGCGCGGGCCTCCGGGACCACCGGCGGCCCGAGGACCGGCAGGTCCGGGGGAGTGCCGCCGAAGGCGGGGCAGAGGGCCTGGTGGTCGCACCAGTCGCAGAGCCGGCTGGGACTGGGCCGCCAGTCGCCGTTCTCGGTGGCACGCTGGACGGCGTCCCAGATCGCGCTGACCTTGCGCTCGGTCGCCCGCAGGTCGGCCTCGTCCGGCTCGTAGCGCAGGACCTCGTTGCTGCCGAGGTAGAGCAGCTGCAGCAGCCGCGGCACCTCGCCCCGCAACCGCCACAGGACCAGCGCGTAGAACTTCATCTGGAACATCGCCTTGGCCTCGAAACCCTCCCGCGGGGCTCGGCCGGTCTTGTAGTCGACGACGCGGACGGCACCGCCGGGCGCGACGTCCACGCGGTCGACGTACCCGCGCAGGCGCAAGCCGGAGTCCAGCTCGCACTCGACGAACATCTCCCGCTCCGCCGGCTCGAGCAGGGTGGGGTCCTCGAGCCCGAAGTAGGTGTCGAGCAGGTCGCGGGCGGAGGCGAGCCACGCGTCGCGACCCTCGTCGTCGTCGGTGAACAGCGTGGCGAGCTCCGGCTCGGCCTCGAGCAGCCGCTCCCACTCCGGCACCACCATGGCGTGCGCCCGCGACGGCACCCGCTCCGCCGACGGCAGGTCGAAGAGCCGCTCGAGGACGGCGTGGACGACGGTGCCGCGGGTCGCCGCCGGGCTGGGGCGCTCGGGCAGGCGGTCGATCACCCGGAACCGGTAGAGCAGCGGGCAGGTCATGAAGTCGCTGGCACGGGAAGGGGACAACGACGAGGGTGCGCGGCGCGGCTCGTCGTGGACCGTCGGCTGGCCGTCGGTCTCGATGGTCATGCCGGGCACACTACGGCGGACCGGGGACACGGCTCCGGCCCTGTCGCGCAGGCGGACCGGCCTACCCGGCGCACCTAGGATCGGCGTCGTGGACGACGGACCCGACCGCAGCCCGCCCGGCCGCGGCCCGGTCCGCCGGCCGGGCGGTCGGATCGTGATCGCCCGCCCGTTCGGTGTCCCGGTCGACGTGACACCTGCCTGGTTCCTCGTGGCCGCGCTCATCACCTGGGGCTTCGCCTCGGCGGTCGACCGGGCCGTGCCCGGGCTGGGTCCGTGGCGGTACGCCGTGTCGCTGGCGTTCGCGCTGCTGCTGTACCTGTCCGTGCTCGTCCACGAGCTCAGCCACACGGTGCTGGCGCTGCGTTCCGGCCTGCCCGTCCGCCGGATCAGCCTGCACGTGCTCGGGGGTGTCTCCGAGATCGAGAAGCCGGCACCCACACCCGGTGCCGAGGCCGGCATCGCCCTGGCCGGGCCCCTCGTCTCCCTGCTCCTCGCCGGGGTCGGCTTCCTCGCCGGCGAGGTCCTGGACCCCGGTTCCGTCGGGCGGCTGCTCGCCCGCGCCCTGATGCTGAGCAACCTGCTCGTCGGCCTCTTCAACCTGCTCCCCGGCCTGCCGCTGGACGGTGGGCGGGCCCTGTCGGCCGCGGTGTGGCGGGCCACCGGGCGGCGCCACACCGGCACCCTCGTCGCCGGCTGGCTGGGCCGCGGCCTGGCCCTGCTGGTGCTCGGCGCGCCGTTCGCGGTAGCCGAGGTCCGTCGCGGCGGGATGTCGCTGGTGGACGTGGTCTGGGCCGCGCTGCTCGGCACCTTCCTGTGGGTCGGCGCCGGCCAGGCGATCTTCCAGAGCGGCGTGCAGCGGCGGCTCCCGGGCCTGTCCGCCCGCGGGCTGACCCGCAGGGCCATCCCCGTGCGACCCGACCTCCCGCTGGGCGAGGCGCTCCGGCAGGCGGGCGAGGCCGGAGCCCGCGGCCTGGTCGTCGTCGACGGTGCGGGCACACCCACCGGACTTGTCAGCGAGCACCAGGCGCGGACCGTTCCGGCCGGGCGCCGGCCCTGGGTCGCGGTGGGCGACCTGAGCCGTCGGCTCTCGCCCGAGCTCGTCCTGGCGGCGGACCTCGCCGGAGACGAGCTGCTGGCGGCCCTGACCTCGCACCCCGCCAGCGAGTACCTGGTGGTGGAGGCCAACGGCGAGGTCTACGGGATGCTCGCGGCCGTCGACGTCGAGCGTGCGTTGACCCGCGCGGCCTGAGCCGCGGCGGTGCGACCGTAGACTCGCCGACCGTGCCCGAGACCCCTGAGCCGCCGGCAGGAGCCCGGGCGACGGCGTCCGGGCCCACCGGCGCGGCGCAGCGGCGCGGTCCGCTCGCGGTCGGGGACCGGGTCCAGCTGACCGATCCGAAGGGCCGGATGCACACGATCACGCTGGTCGCGGGCAAGGACTTCTTCACGCACAAGGGGTCGCTGCCGCACGACCAGCTGATCGGCGGGCCGGAGGGGACGACGGTGACCACCACCGGTGGCGTCACCTACGTCGCGCTGCGGCCGCTGCTCGCCGACTACGTCCTCTCGATGCCACGCGGCGCCGCCGTCGTCTACCCCAAGGACGCCGGCCAGGTGGTGCACATGGCCGACGTGTTCCCGGGCGCCCGGGTCGTGGAGGCCGGCGTCGGTTCGGGCGCTCTCACCATGTCGTTGCTGCGCGCCGTCGGTGACGCCGGACTGGTCTCGTCGTACGAGCGCCGTCAGGACTTCGCCGACATCGCCCGCACCAACGTCGAGACCTTCTTCGGCGGCCCCCACCCTGCCTGGCGGCTGACCGTCGGGGACCTCGCCGAGAGTCTCGACGAGACCGGAGTCGACCGGGTCGTGCTCGACATGTTGGCGCCCTGGGACTGCCTGGAGGCCGTGTCCCGGGCGCTGGTGCCCGGCGGGGTGCTCATCTGCTACGTCGCCACCGCCACCCAGCTGTCCCGCACCGCCGAGGCCATGCGGGAGCAGGGCTGCTTCACCGAGCCGAGCGCCTGGGAGTCGCTGGTGCGCGGCTGGCACCTGGAGGGGCTCGCGGTCCGCCCGGAGCACCGGATGGTCGGTCACACCGGGTTCCTCGTGACCACGCGCAGGCTCGCCGACGGGGTGCCGCCGCCCCCGCGACGCCGGCGCCCGGCCAAGGGGTCCTACGGCGAGAGCGTCAAGGAGTCCTGACCTGCGCCGAACCCTGGGGCTCCCGCCTGCGTCGTCCCGTCATGGCGTCCGGACGGCAACTTCAGCCAATTGGACGACACGCAAGCATGCAGGTCCCGCACGGACCTGCCGAATGTAGGGTTCCAGAGGTACGGCTCCCGGTCAGGGAGTACCCGCAAGGGAGGTGACGACATGTCGTCAACGGACCGTCCAGGTGAGTCCTCACGCCGCCGCGCCGCTGCAGCAGGCGGCGTGGACCCGCAGGTCAGCGCCCTGCAGGACGAGGTCGAGGCCCTTCGCCAGCGAGTCACCGAGTCGCCGCGCCACCTGCGCGCGCTCGAGGAGCGGATCGGGGACCTGCAGGCCAACCTCGCGGCCGTCACCACCCAGAACGAGCGACTCGTGACGACCCTCAAGGAGGCTCGTGACCAGATCGTGACGTTGAAGGAGGAGGTCGACCGGCTGGCCCAGCCGCCGGCCGGCTTCGGCGTCTTCATCTCCCGCAACGAGGACGACACCGTCGACATCTTCACCGGTGGCCGCAAGCTGCGGGTGGCGGTCAGCCCGGGGATCGAGCTGGACGCGTTGGTGCGTGGCCAGGAGGTCATGCTCAACGAGGCCATGAACGTCGTGGCGGCGCTGGAGTTCGAGAGCGTCGGCGAGGTCGTCATGCTCAAGGAGGTGCTCGCCGACGGTGAGCGCGCCCTTGTCGTCGGGCACACCGACGAGGAGAAGGTCGTCCGGCTCGCCGAGCCGCTGCGCCTCGAGCACCTGCGGGTGGGGGAGTCGCTGCTGCTCGAGCCCCGCTCCGGCTACGTCTACGAGCGGGTGCCCAAGTCCGAGGTCGAGGAGCTCGTCCTCGAGGAGGTCCCGGACATCGACTACACGCTGATCGGCGGCCTGGCCGCGCAGATCGAGCAGATCCGCGACGCGGTCGAGCTGCCGTACCTGCACCCGGAGCTGTTCCTGGAGCACAAGCTGCGGCCGCCGAAGGGTGTGCTGCTCTACGGCCCGCCCGGCTGCGGCAAGACGCTGATCGCGAAGGCCGTCGCCAACTCGCTGGCCAAGAAGGTCGCCGAGGTCACCGGCAAGCCGGAGGGCCGGTCGTTCTTCCTCAACATCAAGGGCCCCGAGCTGCTCAACAAGTACGTCGGCGAGACCGAGCGGCACATCAGGCTGGTGTTCTCCCGCGCCCGCGAGAAGGCCTCCGAAGGCACCCCGGTCATCGTCTTCTTCGACGAGATGGACTCGCTGTTCCGCACCCGCGGCTCCGGAGTGTCCTCGGACGTCGAGAACACCATCGTCCCGCAGCTGCTGAGCGAGATCGACGGCGTCGAGGGTCTGGAGAACGTCCTGGTCATCGGCGCCTCGAACCGCGAGGACATGATCGACCCGGCCATCCTGCGCCCGGGCCGGCTCGACGTGAAGATCAAGATCGAGCGGCCGGACGCCGAGTCGGCGCGGGACATCTTCTCCAAGTACATCCTGGCCGAGCTGCCGCTGCACGACGACGACGTCAAGGAGCACGACGGCGACCGGGCCGCGACCGTGGCCGCGATGATCCAGCGGACCGTCGAACGGATGTACTCCGAGCTCGAGGAGAACCGCTTCCTCGAGGTCACCTACGCCAACGGCGACAAGGAGGTCCTGTACTTCAAGGACTTCAACTCGGGGGCGATGATCCAGAACATCGTCGACCGGGCCAAGAAGATGGCGATCAAGGACTTCCTCGACCTGGGCCAGAAGGGGCTGCGCATCTCGCACCTGCTCGCGGCCTGCGTCGACGAGTTCAAGGAGAACGAGGACCTGCCCAACACCACGAACCCCGACGACTGGGCCCGCATCTCGGGCAAGAAGGGCGAGCGGATCGTCTACATCCGCACGCTCATCCAGGGCAAGCAGGGGACCGAGGCGGGCCGATCCATCGACACTGTCGCCAACACCGGCCAGTACCTCTAGCCGACCGGGAGCGGCCCGGCGGCGCCCATCGGGCTGCCGACCGGGTCGCTCCCCGGGCTCAGCTCCGCCGGGGCAGGCGGGTCAGCCGGATCATGCAGGCCCAGACGACGACCGCCTCGCACAGCAGGCTTGCCAGGCCGAGCGGCTCGGTCCAGTTCCCGACGTCGCCGTCGTTCTCGGTCGGCAGCCCGAACGCGCGGCTCATGGCGTAGCCGGCCAGTGTCGCCGCGGCGAGTGCGCCGGCGAGCAGCCAGGCGCGCGCATCGTCGACCAGGGCGAGCACGTGGGCCAGCACGAGCGAGACGACGATCAGGCCGACGAAGGACCAGCCGACCAGCCAGGCCTCCTCGATCTTCTCCTGGACGTCGAGCAGGTGGATGAGCGCGATCGCGACGAGCCCGACCACGGCAACGCTGCGGAGGACCATCGCCTCGACGGGGTCGGCTGCCTGCGGGTCGAGCTTGCGCTGCCGGGGGACCCGCAGCCGGTGCGTCGTACGGCTTGCCTGTGTGGTCATCGTCATGCCTTTCCGGCCGGGTGCGCCGGCCCGCTGGGGCGACGGGCCGCCTCGGGCCCTCTGCTCGGAATGAGGCGCCCGAAAGTGCGGGAGGTGGTGGTGGCTGACGGATCTGTCACGGCACCGTCACGGCGCCGTCATCGCAGGCGCAGGGCGCCGATCAGCGCAGGGACAGCCAGTGGTCGAGCAGGACGCGGCCGTCCGGGACGAACGGCCAGGTCGGGTCGGCCAGCAGGGCGCGCAGCTCGTCGAGGGTCATCCAGGCGCCCCAGGCGACCTCTTCGGGCTGGTGGACGACCGGGCCGTCCCACGTCGTCTCGAAGACGTGGGAGACGTGGCGGGTCTTGGCGTCGTCGTAGCGGAGGACGAACAGGGGCCGCAGCGTGACCCCGGACACCCCGAGCTCCTCGGCCACCTCGCGGGCGGCCGCGGCTGCCGGCTCCTCGCCGTAGCGCATGCTGCCGGCGGCGAAGCTGTCGTGCAGTCGCGGGAAGACGTCCTTGGTGTCGGTGCGGCGGTGCACGTAGACCCGGCCCGCGGGGTCGCGGACGAGGACCGCCACCACGACGTGCGGGATGTTGTCCCGTCGCACGATCGAGCGGGGCGCCGAGCCGACGACCCGGCCGCGGGAGTCGATCACGGCCAGCTGTTCGTCGGCCCCGTCCGGAGGGGCGTCGTCCACGCTCCGCAGTGTGGCACCCGCGTAGTCTGGCCGGCGTGAGCGTGTGGCGGGTCATGGGGACCGAGACCGAGTACGGGATCAGCGTGCCCGGCAACCCCGGCGCCAACGCGATGCTGATCTCCTCCCAGATCGTCAACGCCTACGCCCAGCCCAGCGCAGTCCGGAACCGGCGGCCGCGCTGGGACTTCGAGGAGGAGAACCCGCTTCGCGACGCCCGCGGGTTCGACCTGGCGCGCGAGGTGGCCGACGCCACCCAGCTCACCGACGAGGACGTCGGTCTCGCGAACGTGATCCTCACCAACGGTGCCCGGTTCTACGTCGACCACGCGCACCCGGAGTACTCGGGACCGGAGTGCACCAACCCGCGTGACGTCCTGGTCTGGGACCGGGCCGGGGAGCGGATCATGGCCGAGGCGAGCCGGCGCGCGTCGATGATCCCGAACACACCGCCGATCAACCTCTACAAGAACAACACGGACAACAAGGGCGCGTCGTACGGGACGCACGAGAACTACCTGATGCGTCGGGAGACCCCGTTCGCCGACATCGTCCGGCACCTGACGCCGTTCTTCGTCAGCCGCCAGGTGGTGGCCGGCTCGGGTCGCGTAGGGATCGGCCAGGACGGGCGGACCGACGGCTTCCAGATCTCCCAGCGCGCCGACTACTTCGAGGTCGAGGTCGGGCTCGAGACGACCCTCAAGCGGCCGATCATCAACACCAGGGACGAGCCGCACGCGGTCGCCGAGAAGTACCGGCGGCTGCACGTGATCATCGGCGACGCGAACCTGGCCGAGGTGTCGACCTACCTCAAGGTCGGGACGACGGCGCTGGTGCTGGCGATGATCGAGGACCAGTTCCTGTCCGTCGACCTGACTGTCGACCGGCCGGTCGCCACCCTGCACGCGGTGTCCCACGACCCCTCGCTGCGCGAGCTGGTGACGCTGAGGTCGGGGCGCACGCTGACGGCGGTCCAGCTGCAGATGGAGTACGCCGAGCAGGCCCGGAAGTACGTCGAGGACAGGTTCGGCTCGGACGCCGACCCGGTGACCGTCGACGTCCTCGACCGCTGGGAGTCGGTGCTGACCCGGCTGGAGACCGACCCGATGTCGCTGTCTCGGGAGCTGGACTGGGTCGCGAAGCTGCGGATCCTGCAGGGCTACATCGACCGGGACGGACTGGACTGGGGCTCGTCCCGGCTGGAGGCGATCGACCTCCAGTACTCCGACGTGCGGCCGGACAAGGGGCTCTACAACAAGATGGAGGCGGCCGGTCGCTTCGACCGGGTCGTCACGGACGCGGAGATCGAGCGGGCGGTGATGCACCCGCCGGAGGACACCCGCGCCTACTTCCGCGGCCGCTGCCTCGCGAAGTACCCCGACGACGTCGCGGCCGCGTCCTGGGACTCGGTGATCTTCGACCTGCCCGGCCGCGACTCCCTGCAGCGGGTGCCGACTCTGGAGCCGCTGCGGGGGACCAAGGAGCACGTCGGCGGTCTGATCGACCGGTGCGACACCGCCGAGCAGCTGGTCGCCGCCCTCACCGGCGCCTGAGCACGCGGCTGCCCTGACCTGGGCACAGCCGCCCTGGTGAGCTCAGGGGATCAGTCCTTCCTGCCGACTAAGGTCGCAGGGACGGACACGCGGCGGAGGGCAGCACCAGATGGCCAGCAAGGACACCGGCGGACAGAAGCGCGCGAGCAAGACCTCCGAGGAGGTCGACGAGGCGCAGGCCGACGAGGCGACCGATGTCGCCGAGCGCAAGGAGAAGCTCGACAGCGACATCGACGCGGTGCTGGACGAGATCGACGACGTCCTCGAGGAGAACTCCGAGGACTTCGTTCGCTCGTTCGTGCAGAAGGGCGGTCAATAGGACTTCGGCCCCGCCTGCACGTCCGCGGGCTCGTGAGCGCCGGCCGCGCACGCTGGTCGACCCCGAGTGGCCACGCGACCCCGCGACCCGCGGCGACGAGCAGCCGCGACGAGGCGGCATGGGCGGCCGTCCTCGCCCTGGCGGAGACCAGCGGATCGGCCGTGATGGAGGAGGCGCGGGGCGGCTCGCCGAGCTGGGCGTCGGCCCGGCGTCCTGACCGCTCGCGGTACTAGGGTCGTCATCGCTGCCTCACCAGCACCGATGACAAGGCCACGCACCACAGGCGAAGGGGAACCGTAGGTGACCGACAACGCCGGCCCGGGGCGACTGCCCGCCGCGTACCTCACGCCGGGGAGCTCGTCGTTCGCGGAGTTCCTCGGCGCGCACGCCCCCGAGATGCTGCCGGGACGCCGCACCCCGCCGGCCACCGCGCTCACCACCGAGGCCCCGCACGGCACGACCATCGTGGCGATGACCTTCCCCGGGGGCGTCGTGATGGCAGGTGACCGCAGGGCCACCATGGGCAACTACATCGCCCAGCGCGACATCGAGAAGGTCTTCCACGCCGACGACCACAGCTGCGTCGGCATCGCCGGAGCCGCCGGCATCGCGATCGAGATGGTCCGGCTCTTCCAGGTCGAGCTCGAGCACTACGAGAAGATCGAGGGCGCCACGCTCTCGCTGGAGGGGAAGGCCAACCGGCTCGCGCTGATGATCCGCGGCAACCTCGCGATGGCGATGCAGGGACTCGCCGTCGTCCCCCTGTTCGCCGGCTACGACCTCGACGCCGACGACGCCGCGAACGCCGGCCGTCTGTACTCCTACGACGTGACCGGCGGCCGCTACGAGGAGCACAAGTTCCACTCCGTCGGCTCGGGGTCGATGTTCGCCCGCGGAGCCCTGAAGAAGCTGTGGCGAGACGACCTCTCCGTCGAGGACGCCGTCCTGTGCGCCGTCCAGTCGCTGTACGACGCCGCGGACGAGGACTCCGCCACCGGCGGGCCCGACCTGACCCGGCGGATCTTCCCCGTCGTCTCCACGGTCACCGCCGACGGCTACCGACGGCTCTCCGACGACGAGGTCGGCGAGGTCGTCGACAGCGTCGTCGCCGGCCGGATGACCAACCCGGGCGGCCCGCAGGCCCCGGTCCGCTAGGCCGCGACCATGACCGCACCCCGCCCTGCCACCGCCGAGGAGCACGCGCCGTGACGATGCCGTTCGGATACGTCTCACCCGAGCAGCTCATGAAGGACCGGGCCGACTACGCCCGCAAGGGCATCGCCCGCGGCCGCAGCGTGGTGGTCCTGCAGTACGACGGCGGCATCGTGTTCGTTGCCGAGAACCTCTCCCGAGCGCTGCACAAGATCTCCGAGATCTACGACCGGATCGCCTTCGCGGCGGTCGGCAAGTACAACGAGTTCGAGAACCTGCGGATGGCCGGCGTCCGCTACGCCGACCTGCGCGGCTACAGCTATGACCGGCAGGACGTCACCGGCCGGGGCCTGGCCAACGTCTTCGCCCAGACGCTCGGCACCATCTTCACCGTGGAGTCCAAGCCGTACGAGGTCGAGATCGTCATCGCCGAGGTGGGCGAGACCGCTGCCGACGACCAGGTCTACCGCCTCACCTACGACGGCTCGGTCGCCGACGAGCACGGCTTCGTGGCGATGGGCGGGTCGGCCGAGAGCATCAGCCAGCAGCTGACCGAGCGCTACCGCGACGGCATGTCCCTGGAGGAGGCCCTCCAACTGGCGGTGGAGCTGCTGGGGCGCGACCCCGCGGGCGGCGAGCAGCGCACCCTGACCGGAGACCAGCTCGAGGTCGCGGTCCTGGACCGGGTCCGGCCACGTCGCAAGTTCCGCCGGATCGGCGGGGCCGCGCTGGGCCGGCTGCTCGGTGACCCGGGCGCTGCCGAGGGCGGCCGGGAGGACGGTCCCGACCAGCGGGACAGCTCCCCGCCGGTGTCGCTGGCCGGGGGGACGCACGAGCCGCCCGGCCCGGCGCCCGGTGAGCGGGGAGGGCGCGCCGGAGGAATGACAAGGGCCGGACCTTGACTGGATGTCGTCCAGGTCGGGAGCTTGTCCGTACCCGGGGCGCCGGAACCCGCCGACGGGTGCCAGATCCGCCGGAACCGGACAGGGCGGTGGGTAGCCTGGTCCGCCGTGCACAGCCCGGTCGGGCCGTGCACCAGCGAGCAGCAGGGGGAGACTGGTGGCACAGCGGACGACGCGATCGTGGACAGCCCGGGGACTCCCGGCGGCGGGGGCCGCCATCGCGGCTCTCGCGCTCGCGACCTCGCTGGTCCCGGCCGCCCAGGCGTCCACCCCGCAGGCTGGGGACGCCGCGGCGACCCGCACGGTGTCGTACCGGGGCGCCACGGTGACGGTGCCGGCCGGCTGGCCGGTCCACGACCTGACCGGGCGTCCTGGCTGCGTCCGGTTCGACCGGCACGCCGTCTACCGGGGAGACCCGAGCGCCAGCACCTGCCCGCCGCACCTGGTGGGCCGCACCGAGTCCGTCCACCTCACCACCAGGAGCCTGCAGGGCATCGTCGCCCCGGACCGGGTCGTGAGCTCGCCGGGCTCGGCCGTCTCGGTGGTCGTGGCGGCCGGCTCCGCCCCGGCTGCGGCCGCTCGTGTGGCTCGCTCGGTGACCTTCGGCGGAGCTGTCGGCGACGTGGACGCCCCGTCCGGACGCAGCGACGCGCGGACGCTCGCTCGCTCGTCGGCACCCCAGGCTTCGTCGGTGGCGCCGGCTCCGGCCACCAGCAAGGCACCCGCGCAGGTGACGCCGTCGGACACGACGTACTTCGGGCTCGGGTTCGACGCCTGCACCGCCCAGCCGCTGTCGACGATGGCCACGTGGTACTCCGCGTCGCCGTTCAAAGCCTCGAACATGTACATCGGCGGCATCAGCCGGGGCTGCTCGCAGGGCAACCTCACCGCGGACTGGGTGACCCAGACCATCGCCCAGGGCTGGACCCTGATCCCGACGTACGTCGGGCGGCAGGCATCGTGCAGCACCTACCCGAACCGGATCGACCCGGCCCAGGCGGCCGCCCAGGGCGTGGCCGCCGCCGACGACGCGATCGCCCAGCTCAACGCGCTCGGCCTCGGTCTCGGCAACCCGGTCTACTTCGACATGGAGGCGTTCTCGTACTCGAACTCCGCCTGCCTTGCCGCGACCCGCACCTTCCTCGGGGCCTGGACCGACCGGCTGCACGGCCGCGGATACGTCTCCGGCCTCTACTCGAGCTCGAACACCCTAGCCGCCATCGTCCTCGACGGTGGCGTGCCCACCGCGGTCATGACCGCACCGGACGCGATCTGGTTCGCCCGCTGGCCGTCGGACAGCAAGACCCAGCCGGGGGACCCGACGTTGTCCGACCCGGCGATCCCGGACCAGTACTGGGCCGGCCACCAGCGCATCCATCAGTTCCGCGGCGGCCACCAGGAGACCTGGGGCGGTGTCACGGTCAACATCGACAGCAACTCCCTCGATGCCCCTGTCGCACCCTCCCAGCTCGCCGCGGACGGTGCCTTCGTGCAGACCGCCGGGGTGACCTACCGGATGGCCGGCGGCGCCCCGGTCGTGGTCACCGACTGGTCCGCCGTCGGCGGCGGCCCGCAGCCGACGACGTCGCTGTCCCAGAGCCAGTTCGACTCCCTGCCGGACCGGCCGCGGGACGGCACCTTCCTGCAGAGCGGTGCCACCGGGCGGATCTGGCGGGTGGTCAAGGGCGTCGCCACCTACGTCCCGTCCTGGGCGCCGTACGGCGCGCCCCAGCCGAGCACGGTGGTCGACCAGGCCGCGCTGGACCGCGCCGGCACCGGCGGGCCCTACGACCGGCTGACCAGCGGCACCCCGTCCCCGCGGATGACCGGGCCGGGCACCCGCGGCACGACGAGCAAGAAGACGTCGTTCACCTGGTTCGGCGGCTACTCCTCCTCGGCGGTGTCCCGCTACGACGTCCGCTGGCGCAAGGCCCGCTACGACGGGAAGTACGGCAGCTGGAGCCGCCCGTCCAGCTGGCAGCGGACGCCGGTCACCGACGTTCCGCTCGGCCTGCGTGCGGGGTACACGTCGTGCGCGTCGGTCCGTGCCTACAACCTCGCCGGCCAGAAGTCGGCCTGGACCGGCCAGCGCTGCACCGCGCGGGCACTCGACGACCGCAGCCTGGCCCGGTCCTCCGGCTGGAAGGCGAAGAGGGGCAAGGACGCGTTCTTCGGTGGCAGCTACCTCACGACGACGCGCAAGGGCGCCACGCTGGTGCGCACAGGTGCCCGGGTCAAGCGCGTCGGTGTGGTGGCCTCGACCTGCCGCAGCTGCGGCAAGGTCGCGGTCCTGCTCGACGGGAAGCGGATCGGCACGGTCAGGCTGACCGGTCCGAAGCGTGCCAGCCAGGTCATCATGCTGTCCCCGGTGCGCCGGCAGCGGGCCACCGTGACCCTGAAGGTGCGCAGCAGTGGTCAGCGGGTCCGCATCGACGGGCTCGTGCTCAGCCGGAGCTGACCCTCCGGCCCGACGCGCCCGCGCGGCCTCAGTGCGTGAGCACGACGAAGTCGTCCCACGTGATGCCGCTGAGCGAGTCGGCCTTGAGCCGGCCGCCCCAGACGTCACGCACGCCGTTCTCCTGCTCCGCCTTGAGCGAGGTGGGACCACCGGCGTTGTCGCCGATGTAGGCGCCGTATCGCTGCAAGGTGCGGGCGATCACCAACGCCTCGGGGGAGAGCCCGCGGGTGGTCAGGTCGACCGCAGGGTCGATCGCGATCCGCTGGCCCTCCGCTCCCCAGCCCGAGTTCCCGGACTCGGAGCCGACCATCGGGTGACGGTGGCCCGCCGAGGAGTCGGTCTCGACCATGAACAGGTGGAGGACGTGACCGAGGTCGCTCCCGTGGGCGAGGCCCCAGTCGACCAGGTCACGCCGGATCACCATGGCGTCCGGGATGGCGCCCCGGGACCGGAAGTTCACCCGGCTGTTGGACGCCGGGTTGCGCTTGTCGAGCCCGTTACTGGCGTGCTCGAACAGCCCGGCGCTGGAGACATGGATGAGGTGGTCTCCGACGACCTTCGACCGGGCCCCCCACACCGTCCGGCCCTGGCCGCGGTCGACGACGACGAAGGGCGAGTCGCCGGTGCCGGTGAGCATCGCTCCGAACCACTCGGGTGCGTGGAAGCCCTTGGTGGCCAGGATCCCGACCTCGCTCGGGAGCGACCCGGTAAGCCGCCAGACCGGGTCGGCCGCGGTCCCTTCGGCGTACGCGGTGCCCCACCGGTTCCCGCCCACGCCACGGATCAACGGGAAGGCGGTGCCCGCCTGCTCACGATGGGAGTGCATGAACGCGCGGAAGGAGGTCGTCGCGGCGGCATCGATCGGCGAAGCCGCCGGGGACCGGAAGTACGAGCCCGCCGTGTAGGGGAGGAACGGTGCACCGCCCGGGGCTGTGGGCCCGGGTGTGGAGCCGGCGGCGGGTCGGGTGACGGCCACGTCAAGCACGGCGGCAGCCACCGATGCAGCCGCACGCCGGCCGAGCGTGCGGGGGACCCCGATCCGGGCCGCCCGGGTGCTCGGTTGCGCGTCGGCCCATCGGACGAGGGAACCGCGGCAGCCGCCCGGGCACCGGGTGCGTACGTACGGCCGACCCGCTGCTTCCGCCAGTGCCCGCCCCCACCATCGGGAGGCCCACGTCGAGGACACGACCACCCTGCGGCCGCCGTCGAGCAGGACGACGGTCTGCGGCCGGACCTCGCGGACGAACCGCAGGAGCGCCCTCGTCTCCGGCTCGCTCGCCGCCGACGGGCCGGCTCCCGGGCCGGCTGCCCACCGCAGCGGGAAGTTGCGGGCCAGGTCCACACCGCGGGAGTTGCGCCGACTGCCGGCGCTGACGGCATCGGGGTTGAGCGTGCGGATGGTCCACAGGTCGACCGAAGGCGGCGGCCCGGCGCGGCGGAGCGCGCGCACGACCTTGTGCCCTGCCCGCTGATCGCCGCGCAGGGACCCGATGACAAGCACCCGCTGGGTCGCGGCGGCCGACCCCCGCTGGTGGCGCACGACAACCGGCTGCCCGTCCACGGTGGACCCGATCCGCTGCGCCGCGGCGAGCGGAACCTCCGCGGCCGAGCCGGTGCCGGACTCCGGGACCGCCAGCAGCGCCAGCAGCAGCACGCCCGGGAGGAGGTGGCGGACGGACGGCATGGCCACCTCCAGTCGCCGGGCGACCGCCGGACCGGCCGCCCCGGCCGGGACTGCCGCCCGGCCGGATGCCTCTCATCCTCCCGCCGGGCGCACGGTCAGGGTGGCGGTACCACGGAGAAACGTCGCGGGTTCACGCAGCGTCACGACTCCAGGTGCACGGCAGCCTCCTCGGCCGACAGGTCACCCCCGTCGCGGCCCCGGTCGGTGGCGACCTCGTCCTTCTCGTCGTCACCGTGGGTGCCCTCGTCCGGGGCCACCAGCCGGCCCACCGGTGCCTCCGCTCCGACCGCGCTCCCCTTGCCGTAGGCGTCGCCGAGGACCTCGTCGTCGGTCTCCTCGGTGCTCCCGCCGAATGCCCGGGGGTTGTCGGCCACGACGTCGTCCACCGGGTCGTGCCCGTCGCCGTCGGGCACCTCCTCGGCGAGCCGCTGGTCCAGCGACTCGCCCTGCTCGGCCTCGGCGTGGGTGGTCCCGAACTTCTCCGCACCCAGCGGCCGGTCCTCCGCGCCGCTGCCGCGGTCGCCGGCCGGCGTCTCGGGATCCTCGTCGCGCAGCGACTCCGGCGTCTCGACCAGCCGGTGGCCGTCGTCGTCCTCGGGACTGATGTCCGTTCCGCTCATGTCTGCCTCGCTCATGCCGACCCTGTTACCCGCCATCCGAGCTCCTGACTCGCGACGCGGTCGGACTCCGCGTCGGCCTCACGGTCCCGGCCGAGCGAGCGGCGTACGGTGTCGGGATGGACCGCCGGATCTTCGGACTGGAGAACGAGTACGGCGTCACGTGCACGTTCAAGGGCCAGCGGCGGCTCTCGCCGGACGAGGTGGCCCGCTACCTGTTCCGACGGGTGGTCTCGTGGGGGCGCAGCAGCAACGTGTTCCTGCGCAACGGCGCCAGGCTCTACCTCGACGTGGGGAGCCACCCGGAGTACGCGACCCCCGAGTGCGACGACGTCCGCGAGCTGGTGATCCACGACAAGGCGGGCGAGCGGATCCTCGAGGGGCTGCTCGTCGACGCCGAGCGGCGGCTGCGCGAAGAGGGCATCGCCGGCGACGTCTACCTGTTCAAGAACAACACCGACTCGGCGGGCAACTCCTACGGCTGCCACGAGAACTACCTCGTCGGCCGGCACGGCGAGTTCACCCGGCTGGCCGACGTTCTCATCCCGTTCCTGGTCAGCCGGCAGATCATCTGCGGAGCCGGGAAGGTGCTGCAGACGCCGCGGGGGGCGGTGTACTGCGTGAGCCAGCGGGCCGAGCACATCTGGGAGGGCGTGTCGTCGGCGACCACCCGGTCACGGCCGATCATCAACACACGGGACGAGCCGCACGCCGACGCCGAGCGGTACCGCCGGCTGCACGTCATCGTCGGCGACTCCAACATGAGCGAGACGACCACGCTGCTCAAGTTGGGCGCGACCGACCTCGTGCTGCGCATGATCGAGGCGAACGTCGTCATGCGCGACCTCACCCTGGAGAACCCGATCCGGGCGATCAGGGAGATGAGCCACGACATGACCGGCCGGCGCAAGGTGCGGCTGGCGAACGGCCGCGAGGCGAGCGCGCTGGACATCCAGGAGGAGTACCTCACGAAGGCGCGGGACTTCGCAGCCCGGCGAGGGCTGGACGAAGGTCACGTCAAGCAGGTCCTCGACCTGTGGGAGCGCACCCTGAGCGCCGTCCAGACCGGCGACCTGGACTCCGTCGCCACCGAGATCGACTGGGTGATGAAGCACCGTCTGATCGAGCGGTACCGCGCCAAGCACGACCTTGCCCTGTCCTCGGCGCGGGTGGCGCAGATCGATCTTGCCTACCACGACATCTCCCGGGACCGCGGGCTCTTCTACCTCCTGCAGAAGCGCGGGCAGGCCGAGCGGGTGTGCCGGGACCTCGAGGTCTTCCAGGCCAAGTCGGTGCCACCGCAGACCACGAGGGCGCGGCTGCGCGGGGAGTTCATCCGGCGCGCTCAGGAGCGCCGGAGGGACTTCACCGTCGACTGGGTGCACCTCAAGCTCAACGACCAGGCGCAACGGACCGTCCTCTGCAAGGACCCCTTCCGGTCCGTCGACGAGCGGGTGGAGAAGCTGATCGCCAGCATGTGACCGGCGGCACACGTCCCGCGCAGCGGCGCGGTCGGGGCTGCCAGGAAGCCGGGTTAGGGTGTTCGGCGATCCCACCCCCTTTCTCGACGAGGTTCTCTGTGCGCCGAACTGCCAGACCGCTGGCTGCCCTTCTTCCCGTGCTGCTCGCCGGCTCGCTCGCCGCGTGCGGCGGCGGCAGCGGTTCCGATCTGCCCACGGCGTCGGGGAAGTTCGGCGACAAGCCCAAGATCGCGATCACCAAGGACAGCACGCCCGCCAAGACGCTCGAGTCGACGGTGCTCACCGAGGGCGACGGCCCGGCGGTCGAGAAGGGCGACCTCCTGGTCGCCGACTACCTCGGCGAGACCTACGCCAACAAGAAGGTCTTCGACAACTCCTACGACCGCGACGTGCCCGCAGCCTTCCCGATCGGCACCGGCAGCGTGATCCCCGGCTGGGACAAGATCCTCGTGGGCGCCAAGATCGGCAGCCGGGTCCTCATGGTGGTCCCGCCGAAGCAGGGCTACGGCAAGAAGGGCAACGAGCAGGCCGGCATCAAGGGCACAGACACCCTGGTGTTCGTCGTCGACCTCATCGCCCGGTACCCCAAGACGGGGACCGAGCAGAAGAACACCCCCGTCGCCGACCTGCCGGCCGGGCTGCCGACGGTCAAGGGCGACCCGGGCAGCGAGCCGACCATCACGGTGCCGGCGGACGCCACCCCGCCGAAGGCGCCCGAGGTCACCGTCCTGGCCACGGGAACCGGGCCCGAGGTCGCCAAGGGCAAGCTCGCCGTGGTCGAGTACACCGCGGTGGACTACTCCGGCAAGGCACTGTCGAGCTCGTGGCAGCAGGGCCCGCAGGGGGTGCCGATCGGCGGCGAGCAGCCCAGCCCGTTCGACCTGCTCGAGGGAGTGCCTTCCGGCAGCCGGGTACTGCTGACGCTGCCGGCCCAGACCGGCGCCGACGCCACGTCGGGCAGCGTCGCCGTCGTCATCGACCTGCTCGGCCTGCACGGGCCGGCGAAGGAGAGCGTCAAGTGAGCGAGAAGCCGGAGATCGACTTCCCGGACGGGCCGCCGCCCGCCGACCTCGAGATCATCGACCTCACCGAGGGCGACGGCACCGAGGCGGCGACGGGGAACACCGCCGTCGTCCACTACGTCGGCGTGTCCTACTCCACCGGGGAGGAGTTCGACGCCTCCTGGAACCGGGGCCAGACCTTCGCCTTCCCGCTCGGCGCGGGCAACGTCATCGCCGGGTGGGACCGAGGGGTCGTCGGGATGAAGGTCGGCGGCCGCCGCCGTCTCGTCATCCCCCCGCACCTGGGCTACGGCGACCGCGGCGCCGGCTCGGCGATCGCCCCGGGCGAGACGCTGATCTTCGTCGTCGATCTCGTCGACGTCCGCTAGGCCGCTCGGGCCGGATCGCGGGCCGGGAGGTCGCCGCCACCGGGTAGGTTGTCCGACCGTGTCCGCGCACAAGACGGAGAGACTGCTCAACCTGGTCATCTGCCTGCTCTCCACCCGTCAGTTCCTGCTCAAGGAGCAGATCCGCGGCGCCGTCCCGCAGTACGCCGAGTGCCCGACCGACGAGGCCTTCGACCGCATGTTCGAGCGGGACAAGGACGAGCTCCGGGACATGGGCGTCCCGCTGGAGACCGGCGGCAACGACGCCTGGTTCGACGACGAGATCGGCTACCGGGTCGACCGGGCCGCCTACGCCCTGCCCGAGGTCAGCTTCAGCCCCGACGAGCTGGCCGTCCTCGGCCTGGCCTCGCGGGTCTGGCAGCAGGCGAGCCTGGCGGCGCCGGCGTCCCGCGCGGTGCAGAAGCTCAAGGCCGCAGGCGTCGAGCCCGACAGCGGCAGCCTGGTGGGCCTCGAGCCCCGGGTCCGCACCAGCGAGCCGGCCTTCGAGCCGGTCTACGCCGCAGTTCGTGACCGTCGCCCGGTCACCTTCCCGTACCGGACACCGGGTCGCGCCGACGTGGTCGACCGGCACCTCGACCCGTGGGGGATCGTGTCCCGCCACGGTCGCTGGTACGTCGTGGGCCACGACCGGGACCGTGGCGCGACCCGGGTCTTCCGGCTGTCCCGCGTCGCCGGTCCGGTCCGCGCGATGGGACGCCCGGGCGAGGTGACGGTGCCGGAGGGGATCGACCTGCGTGCGCAGGTGGCCACGCTGGTGCCCGCCCGCGCGACCGCCGACGCACGGCTGTGCGTCCGCACCGGAGCGGGGAACCGGCTCCGTCGCAGGGCCACCGCCACGACCCCCGGACGGGACGGGGTCGACGAGATCACGGTCCCGTTCAGCGACCTCGAGGTGGTGTCCGAGGAGGTGGCGGGCTACGGGGCCGACGTGCAGGTCCTGGACCCGCCCGCGCTGCGGGAGGCGGTCGTCCGCCGGCTCCGGGGCGTGCTGGCCGCGGGCGTTGCGCCGGCAGGCGCACGGTGACCGGACGTTGCGCCGGCAGGCGCACGGTGACCGGGCGTCGCGCCGGCAGGCGCACGGTGACCGACATCGCGCCGGCAGGCGCACGGTGACCGCCGGGGCCACCGAGCGGCTCTCGCGGCTGCTGGCCCTCGTGCCCTACCTGGTGAGCCGGCAGGGGGTCCCGCTCCCGGCCGCCGCCGCCGAGTTCGGCATCAGCGAACGCCAGCTGGTCAAGGACCTCGAGCTGCTCTTCGTGTGCGGGACACCCGGCCACCTGCCCGACGACCTGATCGACGTGGACTGGGACGACGGCCACGTCTTCCTGAGCAACGCGGACCCCATCGCCCGCCCCCTGCGGCTGGGCGTCGACGAGGCGCTGGCGCTGCTGGTGGGCCTGCGTGCGCTCGCCGACGTCCCCGGCCTGCACGACCGGGACGTGCTCCAGCGCACCATTCTCAAGCTGGAGCAGGCGGCCGGCGAGGCGGGCGGGCCCAGCGTCCAGGTCCGGGTCGAGGTCGAGGCGCAGGGACCCCTGGCCGAGGTACGCCGAGCGCTCGAGACCGGCCGGCGGGTCCACCTGACCTACTTCGTGCCCTCACGCGACGAGACGACCGAGCGGGACGTCGACCCGATCCGGGTCCTCCTGGTCGACGGCCAGTGGTACCTCGAGGGCTGGTGCCGGCGCGCGGAGGACGTGCGGCTGTTCCGGCTGGACCGGGTCGAGGCGCTCGCCGTGCTCGACGTCCCCGCGGAGGTGCCCCCGGAGGCCACCGTCAGGGACCTCGCGGAGGGGATCTTCGTCCCCTCGCCGGAGGACCTGCTGGTCACCGTGGACCTCGCCCCGGCGGCGCACTGGGTGGTCGACTACTACCCGGTCGAGGAGGTCGTCCCGGACGGCGACCACCTGCTCGTGCGGCTCCGTGTCGTCGACGACGGCTGGGTCCGGCAGCTCGCGCTGCGCCTCGGGGGCGCCCTGCGGGTCCTGGACCCGCCCGAGCTCGCCGACGGCATCGCCTCGGCCGCCCGGGCCGCTCTTTCGGCCTACACCCGGTCGTAGGGATTCGCCGGCGTCCGGCCCATGTCCGTCGTCCGTACGGTCCATTTCTCTCAAGCGCCCTCGGGCGGCTGCCGAACACTCCCTTGACGCTCCGCGCAGGAGCCGACGGCAGGGGAGGGACCGATGACCACGATCAAGACCTCGTGCCCCGTGTGCGGGGACGTGGAGCTGACTCCCGAGCAGATGCGCCTTGTCGTGTGCTCCCGCTCCGAGTGGTCCTTCTACGCCTTCCACTGCGGCACCTGCACCGACGAGATCCGCAAGCCGGCTGACGAGGAGGTCGTGACGCTGCTCGTGTCCGGCGGCGTCGTGGCTGAGCGGTGGGTCATCCCGGCCGAGGCGCTCGAGGAGCACCACGGCACCGCCATCACCTACGACGACGTCCTCGACTTCGCGCTCAGCCTGGACCGCGTCGACCTGCTGGCCTCGCTCATCAGCCCCCGCGTCCAGGCGTGAGGCCCGGCCCCCGCTGCGGCGGGGGTAGCCTCACCTGGTGCTCTGGTTGCTCGTCTGGACCCTGCTCGTGCTCGGCGCGGCGGGCGTGTTCTTCCTGCTCGGCCGCGGCCTGTGGCGACGCTCGAAGGCGCTGGTCCGCGAGCTGACTGCCCTCACCGACAGGCTCACCGAGGTCGGTGACCGGCTCGACGACCTCGACCGTGCCGCCGCGCGTGGGAACGCGGAGTTCCCGCCTGTCGAACCAGCCGGTGACGTACGATCGGGACGCAGGAGTCCGCTACAGCAGAGGTGACCAACCCATGTTCCGTTCCCTCGGTGCGCCCGAGATCATCCTCATCCTCGTGGTGCTGGTCCTCCTCTTCGGCGCCAAGCGGCTCCCCGACGCGGCGCGCAGCCTCGGCCGCTCGATGCGGATCTTCAAGTCCGAGGTCAAGGAGATGGGCAACGACGGGCACGACGAGCCCCCGACCCAGCAGGCGCAGACCCCGCGCGAGGTCGAGGGACGGGTCGTGGACCCGGCTCCTGTCGCTCCGCCGGCCGAGCCCCAGCGGGCCACCACGCCCGGGGAGCACCCCGAGCGCGACCGCTGACCCGGTCTCCCCCCGACCGGCTCAGCACGATCCGGAGCAGCCCAGGTGGTCACGTTGAGCAGCCGTGCCCGTGCCGGCCGGAACTCCGCGCGGGACCCCGAGGGGCGGATGTCCCTCACCGAGCACCTGCGCGAGCTGCGGGTCCGGCTGGTCCGCTCGGTGCTGGCCATCGTCGTCTGCTCGATCGCGGCAGCCTTCTTCTACAAGACCTACCTGTTCGACTTCGTCATCGCGCCGTTCTACGAGATCGGTGCGGACCATCCCGACGCGACCCTCAACTTCGGCAACATCGGCGACCCGTTCACCTTCGCGCTGAAGATCTGCGCGATGACCGGTCTGCTCGCCGCCAGCCCCGTCTGGCTCTGGAACCTGTGGGGCTTCGTCGCGCCCGGGCTGCACCAGCGCGAGAAGCGCTACGGCATCGCGTTCGTCGCGGTCAGCGTCCCGCTGTTCTTCAGTGGCGTGGCGCTCGCCTACATCTTCCTGCCCAAGGGGTTCGACCTGCTGATCGGCTTCAACCCGGACCCTGAGCGGGTGGCCAACATCATCGGCCTGAACGACTACCTGTCGTTCGTCATCCGGATGTTCCTCGTCTTCGGCATCGCGTTCATCCTGCCGGTCTTCCTGGTCGGGATGAACCTCGCCGGCGTCGTCAGCGGGCGGCAGCTGCTCCGGGCCTGGCGCCCGGTCATCCTCGGCGCCTTCGTGTTCGCGGCGGTTGCCACCCCGTCCGGAGACCCGTGGACGATGACGGCCCTCGCCACACCGATGCTGTTCCTCTACTACGTCGCCGCCGGCCTGTCGCTGCTCACCGACCGGCGCCGGGCCCGGGCCGGGGTCGACGGCGTGGACTACGCCACGCTGGACGACGACGAGGCCAGCCCGCTGTCCTACCGCAGTGTGCCTCTTGACGAGCTCGACGAGCCCGGTGAGCCCGGCGACGACGGCCCGGCCGGCGACGACGCCGGTCGCGACCGGCCCTGACCACTAGCCTTCGGCGCGTGACCCGCCGGCTCGCCCTGATCGTCAACCCGGTCTCCGGCAAGGGCCGCGGCGGGCGGCTGCTCCAGCCGGTGGCAGCTGCGCTGCGACGCACCGGTGCCGAGCTCGTGGTCCTGGTCGGCCGGGACGCCGCCGAGGCGTCCGGCCAGCTGCGCGAGGAAGTGTCCGCCGGGGTCGACGGCGTTGTCGCTGTCGGCGGCGACGGGCTGGTGCATCTCGCGATCCAGGTGGTCGCGGGCACCGACGTCCCGCTGGGCGTGGTGCCGGCCGGCACCGGCAACGACGTGGCCCGGGCCCTCGGCATCGGTCTCGCCGCCCCGGTGGCGGCGGTCGACCTGGTCGGCGGCGGGCGCACCCGGACGGTCGACCTCGGCCGGGCCGACGGACGCTGGTTCGCGGGAGTCCTCGGCTCGGGCTTCGACTCGATGGTGAACGAGCGCGCCAACAGGATGCGGTGGCCGAGCGGGCGCAGCCGCTACAACGTCGCGATCCTCGCCGAGCTGCGCACGTTCCGGCCGGTGCCCTACGTCCTGGAGCTCGACGGCGAGCAGTGGACGACGAAGGCCATGCTGGTGGCCGTGGGCAACGGCCCGTCGTACGGCGGCGGGATGAAGGTCTGCCCGGACGCGGACCTGGCGGACGGCCTGCTCGACGTGACCGTCCTGGGGCCGATCTCCCGGCCGGAGTTCCTGCGGGTCTTCCCGACCGTCTACCGGGGCACGCACGTCCGGCACCGCGCGGTGACGGTGCGCCGGGCACGCACCGTCGTGCTGAGGTCCGAGGGCGTCACCGCCTACGCCGACGGTGAGCGGGTGGCGACCCTGCCCGTGCGCTGCGAGGCGGTGCCCTC
Organism: uncultured Actinomycetota bacterium; assembly: GCA_963726615.1. GTDB lineage: Bacteria > Actinomycetota > Actinomycetes > JACCUZ01 > JACCUZ01 > CAWDZK01. The sequence continues at coordinate 306,300 of CAVSCX010000011.1, forward strand.
GGCGTTGCGCGTCTTCTGCTGACAGGAGCAGCGACCCACGGAACGTAGGGTTGGTCGCATGGCAACCCCCGCGCAGCGGTACACCGACGCGCGGCGGCGCCAGACCCGCAACGGCAGCCCTCTGGCCTCGTTCCTGCCGCTGTACCCCTTCGGACTGGACCGTTTCCAGACCCGTGCCTGTGCGGCGCTGGAGTCCGGCCGAGGCGTGCTGGTCGCGGCCCCGACCGGCGCCGGCAAGACCGTCGTCGGCGAGTTCGCCGTGCACCTTGCCCTGGCCGAGGGTCGCAAGTGCTTCTACACGACCCCGATCAAGGCGCTGTCCAACCAGAAGTACGCCGACCTGGTCGCGCGCTACGGCGCGGACCGGGTGGGTCTGCTGACCGGCGACAACAGCGTCAACGGCGAGGCCCCCGTGGTCGTGATGACCACCGAGGTGCTGCGCAACATGCTCTACGCCGGCAGCACCACGCTGGCCGGGCTCGGCTACGTCGTCATGGACGAGGTGCACTACCTCTCCGACCGGTTCCGCGGCGCTGTCTGGGAAGAGGTGATCATCCACCTCCCCGAGTCGGTGGTGCTCGTGTCGCTGTCGGCGACCGTGAGCAACGCCGAGGAGTTCGGCGACTGGCTCGGCACCGTGCGCGGCGAGACCGAGGTCGTCGTCGAGGAGCATCGGCCGGTCCCGCTCTGGCAGCACGTGATGGCCGAGCGCCGGCTGTACGACCTCTTCGTGGAGGACAACAGCGAGAAGGCGACGGTCAACCCCGCGCTGGTGCGCCTGGCGCGGGAGCAGGACCGGTACGCCCGCACCCACCAGCAGCGGCCGGGACGCGGCGGCCGGCGCCCGCGGTCCGTGGGTACGCCGAGCCGGGTGGAGGTGCTGGAGCGGCTGGACGCCGAGGGCCTGCTTCCCGCGATCACGTTCATCTTCAGCCGGGCCGGCTGCGACGCCGCCGTCGCCCAGTGCCTGCACGCCGGGCTGCGTCTGCTCACCGCGGACGAGGCGCACGAGGTGCGCGACTTCGTCGACGCCCGCTGCGTCGACATCCCGCGGGAGGACCTGCGGGTGCTGGGCTACGAGGAGTGGCGCGCCGCGCTGGAACGGGGCATCGCCAGCCACCACGCCGGGATGCTGCCGACGTTCAAGGAGGTCGTCGAGCAGCTGTTCGTCCGCGGGCTGGTCAAGGCCGTCTTCGCCACGGAGACGCTCGCGCTCGGCATCAACATGCCCGCCCGGTCCGTCGTCCTCGAGCGGTTGGTGAAGTGGAACGGCGAGAGCCATGCCGACGTCACCCCGGGCGAGTACACCCAGCTCACCGGGCGGGCCGGACGACGAGGGATCGACGTCGAGGGCCACGCCGTGGTCGTGTGGTCGCCGGGGCTGGAGCCGGCCGCGCTGGCCGGCCTGGCGTCCACCCGGACCTATCCGCTGCGGTCCAGCTTCCGCCCGTCGTACAACATGGCGGTCAACCTGGTCGGCCAGTTCGGCCGGGACCGGGCCCGTGAGCTGCTCCTGGCGTCCTTCGCCCAGTTCCAGGCCGACCGCGCGGTTGTCGGCCTGGCCCGGCAGGTCACCCGCAACGAGGAGGGGCTGGCCGGCTACAAGGAGGCGATGTCCTGTCACCTCGGGGACTTCCGCGAGTACGCGCGGCTGCGCAGGGCGATCTCGGACCGCGAGGCGTCCCTGGCGCGCTCCGGCAGCGCGAACCGCCGGGCCCAGGCAGCGGCCTCCCTGGAGGCCTTGCGCCCCGGCGACGTCATCGACGTGCCGGCCGGTCGCCGCGGCGGCCTGGTCGTGGTCCTCGACCCGGGCACCCAGAGCGGCTCCGCCGACCCGAGGCCCACGGTGCTCACCGCGGAGCGGCAGGTGCGCCGGCTCTCGCTGGCCGACTTCCCCGTGCCGGTGGAGGCGGTGCACCGGCTGCGGATCCCCAAGTCGTTCAACCCGCGCAACCCGGCGAGCCGGCGCGACCTCGCCTCGACGCTGCGCAACGCCAGGCTCGACGACCGTCCGCCGGCCCGGCCGCGGCGGTCCCGGGCGACCGCGGCCGACGACCGCGAGCTCGCCGACCTGCGATCCCGGATGCGGGCGCACCCGTGCCACGGCTGCGACGAGCGTGAGGAGCACGCCCGCTGGGCCGAGCGCTTCCACCGGCTGGCCCGTGAGACCGACGACCTGCGCCGCCGCGTCGGCGAACGCACCCACACCATCGCGCGAACCTTCGACCGGATCTGCGACCTGCTCGAGGAGCTGGGCTACCTGCAGGGCGACACCGTCACCGACGCCGGCAGGTCGCTCGGGGCGCTGTACACCGAGCTGGACCTGCTCACCGCGGACTGCCTGCGAGCCGGGATCTGGAGCGGTCTCGAGCCGGCCGAGCTCGCCGCTGCGGTCTCGGCCCTGGTCTACGAGTCCCGCCGGGACGACGACACCGCCCCGCCGCCGCTGCCGTCGGGGCCGAGCCGCGAGGTGCTCGCGGAGATGCAGCGGCGCTGGCGCGGGCTGGAGGACCGCGAGCGCGCCCACCGGCTGACGCTCGCCAAGGAGCCGGACCCTCGGTTCGCGCTCGCCACGTGGGCGTGGGCCAGCGGCCGCTCGCTTGACGCGGTGCTGCGGGAGGTCGACCTGGCACCGGGGGACTTCGTCCGGTGGACCAAGCAGGTCATCGACCTGCTCGGACAGCTGGCCGACGCCGCCCGGCAGGGCGCCGGGACCGAGGAGGTCGGGCGGACCGCCCGCCGGGCGAGCGACCTGCTCCGGCGGGGCGTTGTCGCCTACACGTCCGTGGCCTGAGTCCGGCCGGGGCGGGACGCCGGTCAGACCCCCGGTCTCAGCGTCCTGACGACCGCACGCTCGAGAACTAGGCTCGCCTCCGGGCGGGCCAGCCGGCCGCCCGGTGAGCGGATGGAGCCCTCATGACAGCTCCGGTGGACATCTGGCGACAGGTCGCCGACAGGTGGACCGAGGTCTACGCCTCGATCGGCGACGACCAGTGGGACGACAAGACCCCGTGCGAGGGCTGGACGGTGCGCGAGCTCGTCGACCACCTGCGGTGGCACGCGACGGCCCTGCGCATGCTCGGTGCCGACACCGGGCCGGGTGATGACTGGACGAAGATCCGCTCGGCGCTGGAGGCCGTCCTGTCCGACCCTGCTGGCCTGCAGGGAACCGTCGAGGAGTTCGGCGGCATGCCCGAGCACGACCTGGCCGCCTTCCTGATCGGAGACCGGCTCATCCACACGTGGGACCTCGCCCGATCGATCGGCGTCGACGAAACCCTGCCGCCGAACGCTGTCGCGGTGACGATGGCCGGCCTGCAGCACGTGCCGCCCGTGCTCCTGCGGGGTCGGAACCCCCTCGGCCTGTACATGATGGGGGACCCGGTCCAGGTGCCTGACGACGCCAGCGACCAGGACAAGATGCTCGCCTTCAGCGGTCGCCAGCCCTGATGCGCGACGTGGCCCCGTGAGTGGGCCGCCGAGGCGCGGAAACCTTCCGCTCCCGGCCACACCGCTCGTCGGACGGGAGGGGCTGCTCGCCGAGGTCGCTGACCTCGTCCGGGCCAACCCCCTCGTCACGCTGAGCGGCGTCGGCGGTGTCGGCAAGACCCGCCTGGCGCTCGCGGTGGGTGCCGAGATGGCAGCTGAGTTCCCCGACGGGGTGTGGATGGTCGAGCTCGCGCCGATCGGTGACCCCGCATCGGTACCGGTGGCGATCGCCACGGCACTGGGTGTGACCCCACAGGGCGATGCCGACGTGATCGACACCGTGGCCGAAGCGGTGGCCGCGCGTCGGGTCCTGCTGGTGGTGGACAACTGCGAACACGTGCAGGCCGCAGCAACGGCAGCCATCGGAAGGATCCTCGCGCAGTCCGGGAGCGCCAAGATCCTGGCCACGTCGCGGGAGTACCTGTGGACCGCCGGCGAGGCGCTGCTGGCGGTCTCGCCACTGGCGCTCGAGGGCGGAGCGTCCTCCGATGCCGTCTTGCTGTTCGTCGAGCGAGCTCGCAGAGTTCGCCCCGGCTTCGGTGTGCACGAGCCCGAGACGGCCGACGCGGTGATCGAGATCTGCGAGACCCTCGACGGGCTCCCGCTGGGCATCGAGCTGGCGGCCGCCCGGATGGCCGCCATGTCGGCCGTCGAGGTCAGGGACAGGCTCGACAGCCGCTTCCGGCTGCTGACCGGGCCGGAGCACGGGCCCGAGCGCCAGTCGACGCTGCGGCACGCGGTCGGCTGGTCGTACGACCTGCTGGACGATGACGAACGCGAGCTGCTGCGCATCGCGTCGGTGTTCGCCGGAGGCTTCGACCTCCCGGACATCTGCGCGGTGGCCGAGGCCGCGGACGAGGTGGACATCCTCGGGCGGCTCGACTCGCTGGTCCGCAAGTCACTCATCGTCGCCGACCATGCCGTCGCCCGCACCAGGTACCGCCTGTTCGAGACCATCCGGCAGTTCGCCGAGAATCGGTTGTCGGAGACCGGCGCGAGCGAGCTGACGAGGGATCGGCACGCCGCGCGGTTCGGGCGGGAGGCCGCGACCCGTTGGGAGCACTGGAACGGACCCGGATGGCGCGACGCCGTCGACTGGGTCGAGATCGAGCTCGCCAACCTTCGGGCTGCCTTTCGCTGGAGCGCCGCCCAAGGTCAACTGGAGGTGGCGACCGACATCGCCTCACACGCCGCACTCATGGGCGTCACGGTCGAGCTGTTCGAGACCGTCGGCTGGGCGGAAGATCTGCTGGACGCAGCGACCGCAGCCGATGTCCGCAGGCTGCCGCGCCTCTACACCGCGGCGGGCTTCGCCTGCTTCGTCGGACGTGCGCCGTCAGCAGTCGCTAACGCGCACCGGGCGACCGAGCTGGAGAAGCGGACGGGCTACGAGCCGTGCGAGCCCGGATACGCGACCTTCGTCGAGGCCCTTGGGCAGGTGTACTGCGGCCACCTCGATCGCTATGTGGAGCTCACCAGCACTCTCGTGGCGCTTCCGGGACCGGCGCGGGCGTACGGGATCGCCGCCTACGTCGACGGGCTCCAGTCGGCCGGACGCGTCGAGGAGGCACTCTCGCTCACCGAGCAGGCGGTCGCTGCCGCGCGCGAGGTGGGCAGTCCCTACTGGATCGCCTACACCCTGTGGATCGTGGGGCTGGCATTCTCGAAGGCCGACGCGCAGCGGGCGCTGTCGGCCTGGGACGAAGGCCTCGAGTTCGTCGGTGAGCACGGGGTCGGGTTCTTCGCCGGCTTCATGGCGCGCGACGCCGCGCGTCTGCACACCTCCGACGGAGAGCTCGACGCAGCCCTCGACCTGTTCGGATCAGCGATCGAGGCGTTCTCCAGGGCGGGCACCGTGGTACAGCTCGTCATCACCCTCGCCAGCGTGCCCGCGCTGTTCGAGCGGCTCGACCGGCTGGAAGCGGCCGCGACCCTGCTCGGCGCGATGTCCCGGGAGCCGGGAAGTGTGCACCACGTGCCCGAGCTGAGCGATCTCGGTCGCCGGCTGAGCGAGAGACTGGGCGGGGAGACGTCGTCGCAGCTCACCTCTCGCGGCGCCGAGATGGACCTGAGCGCTGCCGCCGGCTATGCCAGGGACCAGATCGAGCTGGCACGCCGCGAGCTGGCCCCGGAGGCGGACCGCGCGCGTCCCTGGGGGCTGACCCGACGAGAGGTGCAGGTGCTGCGCGCCATCGCCGACGGCGCGACCACACGCGAGATCTCCGAGCAGCTGTTCATCTCGTCGAAGACCGCCGATCACCACATCCAGCACATCTACACCAAGATCGGCGTGTCCAACCGTGCCACGGCGACCCGCTGGGCGCTCGAGCACGCGGTCGTCGGGAGCGACGGCACCGGCTGACGCTCCGCCTCCGGCGACTCCACTCGGGAGCGCCGCGATCCCTCGCTTCTCGCTCGAGACCGGAAATGGGGAGGTCTCCCGATGCGGCATCGACGCACGCGGCGGAGGCTGACCAAGCCGGCCGGTCGGCTGGTGTGACCGAGAGACATCGAGACGGATGGAGGACGCGCGATGCTACTTGCAACCACGACGGTGGAGAACGTCGACCAGTTCCTGGAGGTGTTCGGAGCCAAGGGCGCGGCGAAGCGCGAGGAGCACGGATCCAAGGGTTCGACGGTCTTCCGGGACCCGAACGAGAAGGACCGGGTCTGGGCGATCTTCGACTGGGACGCGCAGGGGTGGCAGAGCTTCGTGTCCGACCCCGAGGTCCCACCGATCCTGGCCCAGGCCGGGCACAAGCAGAAGCCACAGGCGGCGGAGATCGTCGGCACGTACCGCGCCTAGTGGTCCATTCCTGCCAGCCGGTCCGGCCGGCAGGCCAACGACGAGTCGTGGGTCAGGGTGACGAGCGCCGGCACCGACCTCCGGTCGGCCTCGGCGACCGGCGGCGCTCGTCCTCCACCCGCGGTGAGAGGACCCAGCATGACAACCGCAACCGACCGGCCGGCGCGAGTCGGCGTGGTCACAGACGAGACCGGCGCCCTTTCGTTCATGGGCATCGCCAACGCGAACGTCGCGACGATGGTCGTCGACGACATCAACGCGCAGGGCGGCCTGCTCGGGCGGCCGGTCGAGCTGTTCATCGAGGACAGCGCGACCGAGGACAGCGCAGCGGAGGCCGCTGCCACCAGGCTCGTCGAGACGCAGCACGTCGACGTCCTTCTCGGGGGCATCTACAGCTCCACCCGCCAGGCCATCAAGCGGGCCGCGGTCGACCGGGGGAGGACGCTCTACATCTATCCGGAGCAGTACGAGGGCCAGGAATGCGACCCGCTGATCTTCTGCACCGGCCCGGTGCCGGCGCAGCAGGTGGAGCCACTCATTCCCTGGCTGATGCGACAGACCGGGGCCAGGACGTTCTACCTGCCGTCCGCCGACTACATCTGGCCACACATCATGAACGAGAAGGTCCACAAGGTCGTCGCCTCCGAGGGGGGGTCGATCGTCGGCGAGGTGTACTTCCCGATGGATCACACCGACTACGACCGGACCGTCGACGACATCATGGCGAGTGGAGCCGACGTGGTGTTCAACACCATCGTTCCGCCGGGACTGACGCCCTTCCTCGACCGGCTGTACGAAGCCGGCTTCACGAAGAACGGCGGACACATCGTCTGTACGTACTTCGACGAGAACTTCCTGAACCTGGTGCCCGCAGAGCATGTCGACGGGCTGTACGGCTGTCTCGACTACTACCGGGACGTCAACGATCCGTTCAGCGCAGCGCTGCTCGAAAGGTACGAGGCGCGCTTTCCCGGCAGCGCGACGTTCACCGCCGGGAGCGCCTGCACAGGGATGTACCGCGGTCTGAAGCTGTGGCAGGCGGCCGTGGTCGAAGCCGGCTCGCTGGACCAGGACGATGTCGTCGCGGCACTGGACCACGCTCGGATCGACGAGGGCCCCGGAGGTCCCGCGGAGATGGTGCCCGGTCAGCACCACCTCCGACTGACCATGTACATCGCGCGGTCCGACGGGGGCACGTTCAAGGTGATCAAGAACCTCGGGGCCATCGACCCGCAGGAGTGCGAGGTCGGGGTGTGACCGTGGTCCCGGGAGCGAGCCGCCGGGGCCCGGGCCGGCGGCGCCGCGACGTGGTCACCGTGTCGCGGCTCCGCCGGCTGATCCGAACGCGCTCAGCACCCGGTTCAAGGAGCTGTCCAGACCCCAGCGCTGGGACAGCTCGAGCAACCGCTCCGGGTCGGCCGGCTCGCTCGGGATCAGGTCGTCGTACTCCGGCACCGGGACGTCGTGCGCCACGGCGACCACCTTCGGGGCCACCGAGAGATAGTCGCGGCCGCCCGCCAGCTTCGTGCGCGCGCCGGCCGGCATCCCGGTGTCGCCGGCGTCCAGCGCGGCCAGCAGCGCGGCCAGGGAGCCGTACTTCGTGATGAGGGCCGCAGCGGTCTTGTCTCCGATCCCGGTGACCCCCGGCAACCCGTCGCTCGGGTCGCCGCGCAGCGTCGCGAAGTCGGCATAGGCGCGACCGGGGATGCCGTACTTGGCGGTGACCCAGGCCTCGTCGACCACGTCGGCCCGCGCGACCCCCCGGGCCGTGTAGAGGATCCGGACGCCGCGCGCGTCGTCGACCAGCTGGAACAGGTCGCGGTCCCCGGTCACCACGTCGACCGGGACGGACGACGACACCGCGATTGTCCCGATGACGTCGTCGGCCTCGTATCCTGCGACACCGAAGCACGGGACACCGAGGGCCTCGAGCACCTCCTCGATCACGGCGACCTGCGGCGCCAGGTCGTCCGGGACCTCCTCGGCGCCGGCAGGGGCCAGCCGATGGGTCTTGTACGACGGGATGGCCTCCACCCGGAACGCCGGCCGCCAGTCGGCGTCCATCGCTGCGACCAGCCGGGTGGGGGAGCGGTCCGTGACCAGCCGGGCGACGAAGTCGAGCAGCCCGCGCACGGCGTTGACCGGCGACCCGTCCGGGGCCCGGAACGAGTCGGGCACGCCGAAGAACGCCCGGAAGTAGAGCGAGGGCGTGTCGAGAAGGAGCAGCCTGTCGTCCCTCGGGGTGTCTGCCACGGGCGAGAGCCTGCCAGACGGTCGGGACCCGGCCGCGCCTACAGTGACGGCCATGACTTCGCACGCCGCCTCGCACGACCGGCTGTCACACGCCCGCAAGGCGGTGGCAGACGCCGGGCTGGACGCCCTGCTGCTCACGCCGGGACCCGACCTGCGCTGGCTCACGGGCTACCAGGCCCTGCCGCTGGAGCGGCTGACCTGTCTGGCCCTGCCCTCGTCCGGCGAGCCCTTCCTTGTCGCGCCCGGGCTGGAGGTCCCCGCGGTGGTGGCGTCCGGCCTGCCCGACCTCGGGATCGAGGTGCTGGGCTGGCGCGAGACCGAGAACCCCTACGCGCTGGTCGCGGGCCGTCTCGGCCGGGTCCGCACCGTCGGCCTGGCGAACCGGATGTGGGCCGAGCAGGTGCTCCGGTTCCGGGCCGCACTCCCGGACGCCGAGCAGAGCCTGGCATCGGCCGTGCTGGCCGAGCTGCGGATGCGCAAGGGGCCGGACGAGGTCGACGCCCTGCGCAGGGCCGGCCAGGCCATCGACCGGGTGCATCGGCGGATGGCCGAGTTCCTGCGTCCCGGCATCTCGGAACGGGCGGCGGGGCGCGAGATCGCCGCGGCGATCCTCGCCGAGGGCCACGAGACCGTCGACTTCGTGATCGTCGGCTCCGGGCCCAACGGCGCCTCGCCACACCACGAGGTGGGTGACCGCGTCATGGCGGACGGCGACGCCGTCGTCGTCGACATCGGCGGCACCACGGCCGAGGGGTACTGCTCGGACTGCACCCGGATGTACGCGTTGGGCGAGCCGCCGGCGGAGTTCCGGGAGTACTTCACCGTGCTGCGGGAGGCGCAGGGCGCCGCCTGCGAGCACGCCCGGCCCGGGGTCACCGCCGCCTCCGTCGACAAGGCGGCCCGGGACGTCATCGCCGCCGCCGGCTACGGCGAGGAGTTCCTGCACCGGACCGGTCACGGGATCGGGGTGGAGACGCACGAGGAGCCCTACATCGTCGACGGCAACGACACGGTGCTGGAGCCGGGGATGGCGTTCTCCATCGAGCCGGGCATCTACCTCGCGGGCCGTCACGGTGCGCGGATCGAGGACATCGTCGTCGCCACCGCGGACGGCATCGAGCGGCTCAACGTCACCGACCGCGACCTCGTCGTGCTGGGGGCCTGACCGGTGCCGGTCACGCCCGTCCAGCGCCACCTCCCCTCCGAGGAGGCGGCCGAGCTGCTGGCCCTCACCCGCCGGCTGGCCCGGGAGGAGCTGGCCCCCCGGGCCGACGAGTACGAGGCTGCCAGCCGCTTCCCGCGGGACGTGTTCCACACGCTGGGCAAGGCAGGGCTGCTGGGTCTGCCCTACCCGGAGGAGCACGGCGGCGGCGGCCAGCCGTACGAGGTCTACCTGCAGGTGGTCGAGGAGCTGGCCGCGGTCTGGGCGACCGTTGCCGAGGGCGTGAGCGTGCACACGCTGGCGTGCTACCCACTGGCGGCGTACGGCAGCGACGAGCAACGGGCCCGCTGGCTGCCGGACCTGATCGGTGGCGAGCTGCTGGGCGGCTACTGCCTGTCCGAGGCCCAGTCCGGCTCGGACGCGGCGGCCATGGTCACCCGGGCGGTCCGGGACGGCGACGACTACGTGGTGAACGGCACCAAGTCCTGGATCACCCATGGCGGCGAGGCCGACTTCTACAGCCTCATGTGCCGGACCTCCGACGACGGCGCCCGGGGCATCTCGTGCCTGCTGGTCGACACCGGCACCGAGGGTGTCTCGGCGGCCGAGCCGGAGCGCAAGATGGGCTTCACCGCCTCGACCACGGCGCAGGTCCGCTACGAGGACGCACGGGTCCCCGCCGACCGGCTGCTCGGCGCAGAGGGCCAGGGCTTCAAGATCGCCCTCGCGGCGCTCGACGGCGGCCGCCTCGGCATCGCGGCCTGCGCGGTCGGGCTCGCGCAGGCCGCGTTCGACACCGCCCTGGCCTGGGCGGAGGAGCGCCGGCAGTTCGGCCGCCCCATCGTGGAGTTCCAGGGCCTCGGCTTCCTGCTCGCCGACATGGCCACCGGGATCGAGGCCGGCCGCACGCTGTACGTCGAGGCCGCCCGCCGCCGGGACCGCGGCGAGCCGTTCGGCAAGCAGGCGGCGATGGCCAAGCTCTTCTGCACCGACATGGCCATGAAGGTCACCACCGACGCGGTCCAGGTGCTCGGCGGGTACGGCTACGTGCAGGACTTCCCGGCCGAGCGCTACCTGCGCGAGGCCAAGGCGCTGCAGATCGTCGAGGGCACCAACCAGATCCAGCGGATGGTCATCGCCCGGCACCTCACCCGCGACTGACAGCCGACACCACGGGCGGCGCGCGAGGCGTCGACGAGCCGCAGGCAGCGCCACGGCTCACCACCGGATCGCACCGGGCCCCCCCTCGCCGCGCCGGACACTACGGTGGCCGGGTGGAGGACATCGACCGCGGGATCGTCGAGCTGCTGGGCCGGGACGGACGCATGAGCTACACCGACCTCGGCAAGGCCACCGGCTTGTCGACCTCGGCCGTGCACCAGCGGGTCAGGCGGCTGGAGCAGCGTGGCGTGATCCGGGGGTACGCCGCCGTGGTCGACGCCGAGGCGGTCGGGCTGCCCCTCACGGCGTTCATCTCGATCCGGCCGATCGACCCGAGCGCCCCGGACGACGCCCCGGAGCGGCTGCGCGGCCTCCCCGAGATCGAGGCCTGCCACTCGGTCGCGGGGGACGAGAGCTACATCCTCAAGGTCCGGGTGCGGACCCCGGCCGACCTCGAGACGCTGCTGGCCCGGATCCGGGCCGAGGCGAACGTCTCGACCCGGACGACGATCGTCCTGTCGACGCCGTACGAGCAAAGACCGTTCCAGGTCTGAGCGCGGCACCTTCGCAGACAGGTCAAGCGCCCGTCCTCACCTGGCCAACATCCCCGGCGCGGGGTTGCCAGACCGGGTCCGGGTACGGCTGAATCGCGGGGTCGGTCGGCACGGCCAGCGATGGCCGGACCGCACACGGGGGAGGACCTGTTTCCTGCCGAAGGGCCTCACGTGCGTCGTCGCAGTGCTCTGTCGTTCCTGCTCGCGGTCGCCCTGGTGGCCGGCCTGTCCGCCCTCACGGGCGCACCGCCGGCCTCGGCGAACGCCTCGCGGGAGGCCCGCCTCCTCATCAAGATCAACAATGCTCGGGCCGACCATGGCCTGCCCGGTCTGGTGGCCAGCCCCGACCTGACCGCCGCCGCCCGGTCGCACACCGCCGCCATGGCGGGGCGCCGGTCGCTGTTCCACACCCCGACCTTCAGCTCCCTGTGCTGCTGGAGCGCGATCAGCGAGAACGTGGGGTTCGGCGTCACCCTGCGGCAGGTCCACCTCCGGCTCATGCGCTCGGCCGCGCACCGCGCGAACATCCTTGACCCGGGCATGCACGAGGTCGGCGTCGCCGTCGTCAGGCGCGACGGCGCGCTCTGGGTCACCGAGGTCTTCCAGGCACCGGCCTGACCGACGCCGCCCGCCGACGAGCCGACAACGCGGGTCGGCACGGATCTTGACAACGCCGGTGGGCCATAGTCGAGTAAGGCCCACTCGACGTGGGAGGCCCCATGGCCAAGGACCTGTACATCGCCCGGCTCAAGGCGGTGCCCCTGTTCGGCTCGCTGTCCAAGCGCGAGCTGGACCTGCTCGTGCGCCAGGCCGACCACCTGCGCTACCCGGCACGGCACGCCGTGGTCTCCGAGGGTGCCCACGGCGACGAGTTCTGGCTTGTCATCGAGGGCACCCTGGGCGTGCACCGTGGCGGCGAGCGGGTCGCCACCCTGGGACCGGGTGACTACTTCGGGGAGCTGTCGGTGATCGACCCGGCCCCTCGGGACGCCAGCGTCACGGCAGACACGCCGGTCGAGCTGATGATCATCGGCCGGCAGCGGTTCTGGGCCACCCTGCAGAGCAGCCCGACGCTGATGCGCAAGCTGCTGGTCGGCCTCGCCCAGCGGCTGCGCCAGGCCGACGCCGAGGACACCAGGGCCCGCCTCGGGGCGAAGGCGTCCACCGACTAGGAGCGAGGCGCCCGCCTGAGGCGGCCGGCTCGTCGTCCTCCCGGTCAGCCGGCCTGGTCGGCGGCGGCCGAACGGGACGCCGCGGCAGCCTGCTCCGCCGCGGTGTGGTCGACCGCGGGGCCGTGCTCGCGCCACCAGGCCTGGCCGGCCTCGGGCAGGGTGTGGATCGGGTCGTAGTACTCGTACCGCCGCGTCAGCGCGTCGGGGTCGGTCGCCTCGATGCCGGTGCGGTAGTTCTTGGTCCAGTAGGAGATGCCGCGGTCCCGGTCGTACTCCTCGAGCTGGTGCACCCAGCGCTTCCCGACGAACGGGACGTCACAGATGATCCGCGGGGTGGCGAAGCCCGGCAGGTACCCCATGATCGCGTGCTGCAGCCGCTGGGCCTCGGCAACCGAGACCCGCCAGTGCTCCGAGAACGGGATCATGTCGCACATGTAGAAGTAGTAGGGCATGATCCCTGCGCCGTCGAGCAGGGCGAAGGACAGGTCGAGCAGGTCGGTCGACGAGGCGTTGACGCCGTGCATGAGGACGCCCTGGTTGCGCACGTCCCGCACGCCGGCCTCGAGCATCGCCCTGGTCGCGTCGGCCACCAGCGGGGTGACCGAGGCCGCGCTGTTGACGTGGGTGTGGATCGCCAGGTGCACCCCCCGCGCCCGGGCCACCGTCGAGAGCCGCTCCATGCCGGCCCGGACGTCGTCCTGCAGCCAGTGCTGCGGCAGGCCCATGAGCGCCTTGGTCGCCAGCCGGATGTCGCGGATGTTCTCGATGTCGAGCAGCCGGGCGACGAAGGCCTCGAGGTTCTTGAACGGCATGTTCGCCACGTCACCGCCGGAGACCACGACGTCGCGTACGCCGGGGGAGCGGCGCAGGTAGTCGATCATGGCGTCGTAGCGGTCCACCGGCTTGAGGTCGAACTTCAGCTTGTCGATGACCGGTGTCGAGTTGCCGACGAGGTCCATCCGGGTGCAGTGCCCGCAGTACTGCGGGCAGGTCGGCAGCAGCTCCGCCAGCACCTTGGTCGGGTAGCGATGGGTGAGGCCCTCGGCCACCCACATGTCGTGCTCGTGCAGCGAGTCGCGGGTGGCGTGCGGGTGGCTCGGCCAGTCGGTACGCCGGTCGGAGAACACCGGCAGCATGTAGCACCGCACCGGGTCGGCGTAGAAGGCCTCGGTCCAGGTCTGGCCGCCGGCCGGGCCGGTCGGGACCATGGTGTTCATCATCTGCGGGGTCACGAGCATCGACATCGTGGCCCGCTCGGCCTGGTCCCGCTCCAGGTCGGCGTAGAGGCGCTCGTCGAGCAGGTCGCCCATCAGGGCGCGCAGCTGCTTGAGGTTCTTCACGCAGTGCGCCCGCTGCCACTGGACGCTGGCCCACTCCTCGGCCGACACGTCGGCCCAGCCCGGGAGCCGGCGCCAGTCCGGCTCGACCAGGTCGCGGCGCCGGTACACGTAGGGCTGCTCGAGCGCGTCCACCAGCGCCGCGGCGGCGGCGTCGGGGCTGACGACGTCGGGGGTGGCGGTCATGGAGGTCTCCTCGGGACGGGGCGGGACGGGGCAGGCGCTGTGCGCGGCCGCGGGACGACGACGTGCCGGCAGCACGGACCAGCGGCGTTTCCGCCAGAGTACGGGAGATACTTCGGCCGATCCACTCGCACGCCGTAGGATCTCCGTCGAACATGCCGCCAGACCGGAAGGACCGCCGAACGTGACCCAGACCTCGCCCGTCGGACTGCACCGCGTCCTCGCCCCGGCCGGCGCGCTGCCGCAGGCGGCCGAGCGGCTGGACGCCCGGGCGGAGATCGGCCCGGACGAGGTCCGGCTGCGGGTCGAGCGGCTCAACCTGGACGCCGCGTCGTTCCGGCAGCTGGCGACCAAGCACGACGGCGACGGCGCGGCCGTCCGCCGCGAGGTGCTGGAGATCGTCGAGGCACGAGGCAAGATGCAGAACCCGGTCACGGGGTCCGGCGGGATGCTCGTCGGCGTGGTGGAGGAGGTCGGCCCGGCCTCCACGCTGGGTCTGGCGGTGGGTGACCACGTCGCGAGCCTGGTGTCCCTCTCGCTCACCCCGCTGGTCCTCACCGACGCGCTCGCCGGGTGGGACGGCCGCTCGGAGCAGGTGCCCGCCGCCGGGCACGCGATCCTGTTCGGCCGTTCCATCGCCGCACGGATCCCCGACGACCTCCCCGGCGCGCTGGCGATGGCCGTCCTGGACGTCTGCGGCGCCCCTGCCCTGACCGCCCGGGTGGTCGGGGGCTACCCCGCCGGGGCGCGGGTCGCCGTGGTCGGTGGCGCCGGCAAGAGCGGGTCTCTGGCCCTCTGTGCGGCCCGCCGGGCCGGCGCACGCACGGTGGGGGTCGTGCCGGTCGAGCACGAGGCCGACCTGCTCACCGAGGCGGGGCTCGCCGACGCCGTCGCACTGGCCGACGCACGCGACCCGGTCGCGCTGGCCGCGGCGGTGGAGGAGGCCCTCGGCGGGCCGGCGGACGTCACCGTCGTCTGCGTCGATGTCCCGGGCTGCGAGCACGGGGCGGTGCTGGCGACCGCGGAGGGCGGGACCGTGATCTTCTTCTCGATGGCGACGTCGTTCTCGGCCGCTGCCCTCGGCGCAGAGGGGCTGGCCGCCGACGTCACGATGCTCATCGGCAACGGCTACGTGCCGGGGCACGCCGACCTGGCGTTGGACCTGGTGCGCACCGAGCCAGGGGTCCGCGCGCTGTTCGAGCGGCGGCTTGCGCACGAGGCGGGCTGACCCGGTCGACCATGCCGGCCCGGTCGTGCGGCCTGCTGCGAGGATGCCGGGATGACCTCCACGCTCTACCGCGGCGGCCGGGTGCGGACGCCGGACCACCCCGCGGCCACCGCCGTGCTCGTCCGCGGGGGCGCGCTGGCGTTCGTCGGCACCGACGCCGAGGTGCCGGCGGACGCCGACGAGACCGTGGACCTCGACGGCGCCCTGGTGGCGCCGGCTTTCGTGGACGCGCACGTGCACGCCACCTCGACCGGGCTCGCGCTCACCGGGCTCGACCTCGGGGGCGCGCGGAGCCTCGAGGAGTGCCTGCGCCGCGTCGAGGCGGCGGGGCGTTCCGCCGGCGGCGGTGTGGTCCTGGGCCACGGCTGGGACGAGACGACCTGGCCGGAGCACCGGGCGCCGACCCGGCAGGAGCTCGACCGGGCGTCGTACGGCGGGGTGGTCTACCTGTCCCGGGTCGACGTGCACTCCGCGGTGGTGTCCTCGGCGCTCCTGGCAGCCGCGCCGGAGGTACGCGCCGAGGTGGGGTTCGACGACAGCGGTCACCTGACCCGGGCCGCGCACCACGCCGTCCGCCGGGTCGCCCGGGAGTCGATCACCCCGGACCGGCGCAGGTCGTTGCAGCGGACGACCCGGGCCGCGGCCGCGGGGCTCGGGATCGGGCTCCTGCACGAGCTGTCCGGGCCCGAGATCGCCGGCGCCGAGGACCTGGCCGGGTTCCTCGCCCTGGCGGCGGAGGAGCCAGGTCCCGAGGTCGTCGGCTACTGGGGGGAGCTGGACCGGGACGGGGGCATCACGCGCGCCCGCGAGCTGGGGGCGCAAGGCGCGGCCGGCGACCTGTTCGCCGACGGCTCGATCGGGTCCCACACCGCCCGCCTGACCGAGGACTACGCCGACGCGGGCCACTCCGGCCACGGCTACCTGGACGCCGGTGCCGTCCGGGACCACGTCGTGGCCTGCACCGAGGCCGGCCTGCAGGCCGGCTTCCACGCGATCGGCGACGGCGCCCTGGCCGAGGTCGTGGCCGGGCTCGCGGCGGCCGGGGAGCGCCTGGGACCGGACCGCGTCCGCGCCGCCCGGCACCGGGTGGAGCACGCCGAGATGCTGGCCGCGGACCACCTGCCCGTCCTGGCCCGGCTGGGCGTGGTCGCCTCGGTGCAGCCGGCGTTCGACCGGCTCTGGGGCGGCGAGCAGGGGATGTACGCGGAGCGGCTGGGGCTGCCGCGGGCACTGAGCCTGAACCCGTTCGCCGCGATGGCGGCTGCCGGGATCGTCCTGGCCCTCGGCTCGGACTCGCCGGTGACGCCCCTGGACCCGTGGGGTTCGGTCGGCGCCGCCGTCCGGCACCGGACGCCGGGATCCGGCATCGACGCCGGCGCCGCGTTCGACGCCCACACCCGGGGCGGCTGGTGGGCGGCCCGCCGGGACGCCGACGGCGTGGTGACAGCGGGGGCCCCGGCAACCTTCGCGGTCTGGGCGGTCGACGAGCTGGACGGGACGACCGGCCTGCCTGCGCTCGGGCCGACCGACGCGGCCCCGGCCTGCCTGCGCACGGTGGTCCGGGGGACGACGGTGCACGACACCCTCGGCTGAGCACCCGGCCGCCCGCGGAGCCGGCCAGCGGATCGCTCGGGTGAGGTGTCGGGTCAGACTGTCGGCTGACGCTCGTTGTAGCTCGGCGCCCGCTCCTGGCCGGACAACGCCGCAACCCGGTCCATCACCTCGTCGGTCAGCTCGCGGCGGGCGCGTCCCGGCGCCAACTTCTCGTACGACGAGGGCAGCACCGGCTCGCCGAAGCGGATCGCCACCCCGCTGCAGGGCCTCGGCATCGTCGCCCCGATCGGCTGCATCCTGTCGGTGCCGACCAGGCCGACGGGAAGCACGGCCGCGCCGGTCGACAGCGCCAGCCAGCCCACCCCCGTCTTGCCGCGGTAGAGCCGCCCGTCGCGGGACCGGGTGCCCTCGGGATAGATCCCGAACGCGTCACCGCGCTCGACGACGCCGCGGGCCAGATCGAGCGATGCCTGCGCGTCGTGCTGCTGCTGTCGCTGCACCGGCACGGCCTCGAACACCGCGAAGAACAGCCGCCGGGGCCAGGACGCGGGGGAGCGGCCCTCCCAGTACTCCGCCTTGGCCAGGAACACGACCTTCCTGGGCACCACGAGCGGGATGACGATGCTGTCGATGAACGACAGGTGGTTGCTCGCGACGATCAGGAGACCCTCGGCGGGGATGTTGTCCCTGCCCTCGACGGCCGGCCGCCAGCCCACGCGGAAGAGCGCGAGGCAGACCAGCCGGCACAGCCGGTAGAGCATGGGCAGGGCTCCCCGCAGGTCGTGGGACGGGCGTCGGTGGGACCCGATGACGCTACCGTCCGCGCCGCTCCGGCCGCGGGGCCGTCCGAGGGACGGCCCCGCCGCGTGGAGGGCGCTGCGTCACGGACTGCGGCGCTCGTCCTCCGGGCTGGTGCCCTGCGGTCGCGCGGTCCAACCGGTCTGACCCTGCGTGAGCAGTGGCAACGGTGCGAAGCTGGCGCCGTCCAGACCCGGCAGCCCGAACTGCTGGTCCCAGGCGTTGCGGCTCACGTAGAGCGCCAGCCAGCCCGCGGCCAGCTGCGAGGCGGCGTACTCCTCCCGCCCGTTGTAGCTGTCCTGCTGGTTGGCGGTCGGTGGGTCGAAGCTGTAGGTGCGGCCGTCCCCGGAGCCGTCCGAGGCCACCAGGGCCCGCTGGCCGGCGACGTGCTGGGCCAGGGCGTCGTTCGCAGACCAGGCCGCGCCGGCGTCGAGCCCGTAGGCCAGGGCGTGCGCGTCGAAGCTCACGAAGTGCGCCCGGCGGGAGACGCCCCAGATCGTGGGCTGCGGGAAGTAGATCTCGTTGCTGCCCGGCCGGTAGATCGTGCCCCCCGGCTCCGCGTACGGCGCGCCGTTCGCCGGTGAGGGCGTGCCAGGGGCGAAGGACACCCCGGTGAAGGCCCGGTAGACCAGCGTCGCGTTGTGCAGGGCGGCAACCGGCACCTTCCGGTTCGCCAGACCGGCGAAGTCGGCCGCCCACCAGTTCTGCTGGATGTTGGTCATGTAGTCGGGCTGGATCACCTGGTGGTTCTCGACGGTGCCGTCGTCATAGGCGTTGGCACCGTCGAGGCGGTCGGCCAGCGAGTAGCCGTTCACGACCGCGCCCGAGCCCATGTCGGCCCGGGTGGCGTAGGCAGCCACCTCCAGGTCGACGGCCTTGCGCCGCCAGTTCGACGCCTGCGGGTGCCGCGGCATCATGTTCACCGCCAGCTCGAGCAGCGCGCCGTTCCAGGAGTTCTCCTCCGCATGAGTGTTGCCGGCGGAGACGATCGCCCCGGAGGCGTCCGCCCAGTACTCGACCGGGACGGTGAGCAGCCGGTCGGCCTCGTAGACCAGCATCTGCGCCACGTACTCGCGCACCTGCGGGGTCAGCCGGTCCCAGATCAGCCACGCGGCCTCGCCGGTGAGCATCGCCCAGTGGGCCGTCTGCCAGCCGGCGCCCCAGCCGCCTGGGGTGACCGCCACGTGGTCGCAGGCGATCGAGCGGACCAGCCAGTCCGCGTACATGATCGCCTCGTCGCGGGTGCGGCCGACGGAGGCGTCGTGGTGGGCGCCGGTCCGGGCCGCCACGGCCGTGGTGAGCGCGGCCATGGCCGGCCGGCGCACGGCGTACTCCTGCTGCTGCGGGATGAAACGCGCCAGCACGTCGGTGTAGCGCTGGCGGCGCTTGGAGTACCAGCGCTCGACGTACTGGGCGCCGAGGAGGTAGCGCTCGGACTCCAGCAGTGCGGTCCGCAGCTGGAACACGGGGTTGGCGGCGAGAGCCGGGTCGGCGGGGTCGTAGGGCAGGGCCTTGTCCAGCAGCGGGCTGGGCCGCACGTACGCCGCCGCCTTGTCACGGTTGGCCACTCCGGAGCCCGCGGTGGCGCAGGCAGCGCCGGTGGGGCCGGCCGGCGTCGGCCAGGGTGCGGGGACCGCGCCCGGCTCCGACGGCACGGTGATCTCGCGCTTGGTGACAGTGCTGCGACCCTCGGCCCGGCGCTGCTTGCGCGGCGCGCGCTTCGCCGGGGTCCTCGACAGCCGGTCCCGGAGGAACCAGCTGGCGCCACGGACGACGCCGATGGTGTCCGCACCGTCGCCGTCCCAGTCGCCGGTGACCGGCGCGTCGGTCGGCCGGCCGAAGCGGAACGTGTACGTCGGGCGGCCGCCCTTGGGTGCCTGGCGCAGGAAGAACAGGTTGCCCCGCCGGACGCCGATGCCGTCGCGACCGTCGCCGTCCCAGTCGCCGGTGACCGGCGTGTCGGTCGGGCGGCCGAAGCGGACCTGCCGCCAGGTCGGGCCGGCCGAGGGGGAGCGGCGCAGCAGCCAGAGCCCCCCGCGGACCACCCCCACGTCGGTGCGGCCGTCCTTGTTGAAGTCGCCCGCGACGGGCCGGTCGCCGGGGGAGCCGTAGTCGAACTCCCGGCTGACGACCGGCGCCGGGCCGACGATGGAGTCGTAGACGACCCAGTGACCCGCCGTGTAGACCGCCGGCGTGTAGGCGCCGTCGCGGTTCCAGTCGCCCCACAGCAGCTGGGAGCCGGCCGGGGTCGGCACGTCGAACCGCTGGTCGGTGCCCCCGCTCCAGGGCCGGACCCTTGCCTCGGCGTGCGTCGGGCCGGCGAAGCCGGGCACGCTGCGCAGGGCGAACACCGGCGTGGTGGTGCTCCCTGGCCGCAGCGCCGCGGGCATCTTCGCGGCCCCGGGTGTGGTCGTCACCGCGAGGGCGGGACCGCCGCCGAGGGACCCGGCCGCCAGTGCCGCCGCGAGCAGGGCTACCGCTCCGGTCGTCCCGGTCCGGGCCCGCCCGGGCCCGACGGGGCGGCGCGCCGTTGAGCCGGCGCCCACCTCGTCGCTGCCGCCGTCGCTGCCGCCGTCGCTGCTGCCGTTGCTGCTGCCGTGCTGCCGCATGTGTCCTGTTCTCGCCATCTGCCGGTGTCCTCGGGTGCACCCGCCCGGTGCAAACCGGCCGCAACCCTGCCACGCCCACCCCCGGTCGCGGGGCGGATCGGGCCAAGCATGACCGAGAGATGGCCCCAGGCCCGCTCCCGACACGGCCCCGCCCCGAGGTTGCTCCGTCGTACGGCACAATGACGCAGGATCTCCGGTCCAGGCCGCTCCAGACGGGAGATCCTCCACCAGACCCTGGTCCAGAGAGGCAGAAGTCCGTGAGCCCGGCTCGTCCGCAGCGCAAGCTCGACCTCGACCCGGCGACGGTGCGCCGGGCCCGGTCGCTCGCCCGTACCGCCGGCGCCCCGATCGTGCGTCTGGCGCGCACCCACTCCACGGTGTCCGTCGAGCGGGCGGTGCTGCGGCTGGCCGGCGTGACCGGAGCCGACCCGGACGGCATCCCCTGGGTCAACAGGCTCACCGACGAGGTGCGCCAGCAGGTCGGCCTCGACCACGGTGTGGCCCTGCCGGTCTGGGACGCCCTGCGCCGCAGCAGGGACAAGGACCTCACCACGCTGGCCCAGCGGGCCGCTGCCGGTGGGGTGGCGTTCGAGCTGCCGGACGGGTCTGCCGCCGAACGGGCCGCGGCCGCCTCGACCCGTTCGGTGGCGCGCGGGGTCAAGGTCATCGACCGGCGCCGGGCCGAGCGTGAGCGGCTGGTCGCCCGGGTGGGGGATGCTCCGCGACAGCCGTGGATCTACCTCATCGTGGCCACCGGGGACATCCACGAGGACATCCCGCAGGCACAGGCCGCCGCCCGGGAGGGCGCCGACGTGATCGCCGTGATCAGGTCGACCGGCCAGTCGCTGCTCGACTACGTCCCCGAGGGCGCCACCCGCGAGGGCTACGCCGGGACCTACGCGACGCAGGAGAACTTCCGCCTCATGCGGGCCGCCCTGGACGACGTCTCGAAGGAGCTCGGCCGCTACGTGCGGCTCACCAACTACGCCTCCGGCCTCTGCATGCCGGAGATCGCCACCCTGGCCGGGCTCGAGCGGCTGGACATGATGCTCAACGACTCGATGTACGGGATCCTCTTCCGCGACATCAACCCCATCCGCACCTTCGTCGACCAGCGGTTCTCGCGGCAGGTGCACGCCCGCGCCGGCATCATCATCAACACCGGCGAGGACAACTACCTCACCACCGCCGACGCCGTCGACGAGGCGCACACGGTCACCGTGTCCCAGCTGCTCAACGAGTACTTCGCCAAGGAGGCCGGTCTCGAGGACTGGCAGCTGGGCCTGGGGCACGCGTTCGAGATCAACCCGGACGTGCCGGAGTCCTTCCGGCTGGAGCTGGCGCACGCCCTCCTCGCCCGGGAGCTGTTCCCGAAGGCACCGCTGAAGTGGATGCCGCCGACCAAGCACATGACCGGGGACGTCTTCCGCGGCTACCTGCTCGACGGCTTCTTCAACCTGGTGGGTGCCTTGACCGGCCAGGGGATCCTGCTCGTCGGGATGATGACCGAGGCCGTGGTCACCCCGTTCCTGTCCGACCGGGACCTGGCGCTGCAGAACGTCCGGTACGTCCTTTCCGCCGCCGGCGGCATGCACGAGGACTTCCGCCCGCCGCCCGGGGGTTTCATCCAGGCGCGGGCCGACCAGGTCCTCGGCGAGGCCGTCGGCCTGCTGGAGAGGATCGTCGCGGAGCCGGGCAAGGCGCCGCTGCTGGAGGCGATCGGCGACGGGACGTTCGGCCTGATGAAGCGCCCCGCCGACCGGGGCAAGGGCTTCGACGGTGTGATCCGCCAGGCGAAGGGCTACTGGAACCCCGCGACAGAGATCCTGGAGGGCCGGGCATGAGCAAGGGACCGATCGTTCGGCCGTACGGCGACACCACCGGCGACGGCATGGTGCAGGTCTCGTTCACCCTGCCCGTGCCGCACGACAAGCGGGCCGAGGGAGCCGCGCTGCAGCTGGCGGCGAAGATGGGCCTGGAGCCGGCCATGCTCGTGCACGCCAAGGCGATGGGCCCGGACTTCACCTTCTTCGTCGTCTACGGGTCGGTCACCCACCTGGTCGACCTCTCGACGGTCCGGGTGGTGGAGCGCGAGTACCCCCTGCTCTCGGCGAAGGACGTCAACGCGACGATCAAGCGGCGGCTGCGCCGCAAGCTGGTGGTCGTGGGCGCGTGCATCGGCACCGACGCCCACACGGTGGGCATCGACGCGATCCTCAACATCAAGGGCTTCGCCGGCCAGAAGGGCCTGGAGTACTACCGGGAGGTCAGGGTCGTGAACCTCGGCGCCCAGGTGCTGGTGCCCGACCTGGTCGCGCAGGCGCGCGCCGAGCGGGCCGACGCCGTGCTCGTCTCCCAGGTCGTCACCCAGCGCGACGCCCACCTGACCAACACCCGGGAGATGTCGGCCGCGTTCCGCGAGGCGTACCCGGCCGGGCGCGCACCGCTGCTCGTGGTCGGCGGCCCTCGCTTCGACGAGCACGCCACCGGCGAGCTCGGCGTCGACCGCATCTTCGGCCGCGGCACGACACCCGCCGAGGTCGCCAGCTACCTGGTCCACGCGCTTGCGCACGACCCGGCGACGGCCGCCTGACGATCCGGGCGACCGGACGACAACCCACCGCCGGACCGAGAGGACGCCGATGACCGACCCCGACCCGCGCACCGGGCTCACCGTCACCCACCGCCGCTACGTGCCGTACTCGCACGCGCACTACGCCGGAAACCTCGTCGACGGCGCCTACTCGCTGGCGTTGTTCGGCGACGTCGCGACCGAGGTGTGCATCCGCACCGACGGTGACGAGGGTCTGTTCGCGTCGTACTCGCAGGTGCAGTTCCGGGCGCCGGTCCACGCCGGCGACGTGGTCGAGGTGCAGGCGACGGTCACCAGGATCGGCCGGCGCAGCCGGGAGATCGCGTTCGAGACCCGGGTCGTCTGCCGGGGTGCCGCGAGCCACGGGGACGGGTCGGCACCGGCGTCGGCAGCCGTGGTGCTCGACCCGCCGCTGGTCGCGACCACGGCCGTCGGCACTGTCGTCGTCCCCTCGGGCGACTAGTGCCGACGAGGCCCTGCAGGGTCAATCGGCCGATCGGGGGATTCACGGTCCGTGCGTCCGGCCAGACACGCCGAATCCCTTGCAGAACAAGGGAAATCTTGACTTGCCGACCCGCCGCTCCCACCTGCGGCTTTGCGCATACCCGCAGGTCAACGGGCGGTTGACAGACTCCCCACGGTGCCCCCAGGGTGAACGACGTCCACCACAGGACACCCACGCGAAACCCCCTCCGCGACTCACGAGCCGGCTTCGGGCCAGGGGCGGCGCAATGCGCAAGTGCCGTCCGGGTGCCAGGTCCGATCGCCGTCGTCGCCACGGGCGAGGGGGCTGTCGGGGGGTGTGACACGGGAAGGGCCCGACCGCTCCGTAGACAACGGCCCTCGATCCGGCAGCCGGCCGGAGCGGGGTCGGTCCGAAGGGCGGTCCGGGCCCTGACCCGTCTCCTGGGTCCGTCACGGGAGCCCCGGCGCGCAGCGCCCGGCCGGCGAAACCGCCGCGCCCTCCCGCCCGTTGTACCGTCGCAGCCCGGCAGCCCACCGCGGGCGGCCGACCGCGACGCCCGGGAAGGACCTGCGAGCCCACGTGACCACCACCGCGACCGGGGCACGGACCCCGGCGTCCGACGGCGTCGCGGCACCTCGGGCCCGTTTCGGTCTCGGCCCGCGACTCGCGGCCGGTGTGGTCTCCGGGGCACTGGTCGCTGTCGCCCTCCCGCCCTACGACCTGTGGCCGCTCGCCCCGGTCGGCGTCGCCGGCCTGGTCCTGCTCCTCCGGGCGCAGCGGGCCCGCCGGGGCGCACTCGTGGGCCTCGCCCACGGCCTGGGGACCTTCGTCCCGGTGCTGGCGTGGCTCACCGTCATCGGCCCGGACGCGTGGCTGCTGGTGGCCCTGCTCGAGGCGTCCTACCTGGCACTGCTCGGCGCGGTGACCCCGGCGGTGCTCCGGGTGCGGGGGTGGCCGCTGTGGTTCGGCTGCCTGTGGGTCGCCCAGGAGCTGGTCCGCGACACCACTCCGTTCGGCGGCTTCCCCTGGGGCCGGCTGGCCTTCGCCGAGACCGCGTCGCCGTTGACGCCGTACGCCGCACTCGGGGGCGCGCCTCTGGTCAGCTTCGCGACCGCGCTGACAGGGGCGCTGCTGGCCGCGGCAGTCCTGCGCGGGCCGCGGTGGCCCGGCGCCGGGATGCTGGCTCTTGCGGCCGTGGCCGTCCCCGCTGCCGGCGCGCTGCTGCCGGTCGGCGCGGGGGAGGGACGCGAGGTCACCGTGGCCCTGGTGCAGGGGAACGTCCCCGGCGTCGGGCTGGACTTCCAGGGCGAGCGCGAGCAGGTGCTGCGCAACCACGTGATCGCGACGCACCGGTTGGCGGAGGACGTGCGGGTCGGCCGCGTGGACGCACCGGACCTGGTGATCTGGCCAGAGAACGCCTCGGACATCGACCCGTTCCGCGACCCGCAGGCCGGCGTCCTGATCGACGACGCGGTCCGCGACGTGGGGGTGCCGGTGCTGGTCGGCGCGGTGCTCCAGGGGCCGGGGCCGGACCACGTGAGCAACACCGGCATCGTCTGGGACCCCCGGACCGGAGCGGGGGACCGGTACGTGAAGCGGCACCCGGTGCCGTTCGGCGAGTACATCCCGTTCCGGTCCGAGCTCGCCGGCATCACCTCGCGGCTGGACCAGATCCCCAAGGACTTCTACGCCGCCGACGAGCCGGGCAACCTCACGGTGGGTCCCGCCCGGGTCGGCGACGTCATCTGCTTCGAGATCGCCTACGACGGCCTGGTCCGCGACGTGGTCCGGGGCGGCGCGCAGGTCCTGGTGGTGCAGACCAACAACGCCACCTACAACGGCACCCACCAGCCCTACCAGCAGATGGCGATGTCCCGGCTGCGTGCGGTCGAGACCGGGCGCGACGTGCTGGTCGCCTCGACCAGCGGCATCAGCGCGGTGGTCCGCGCCGACGGCGGTGTCGCGCAGCGCGCCCCGGAGAAGGTGGCCCGGACCCTGGTCGCGCGGGTCCCGCTGCGCGAGGGCCGGACGCTTTCGACCAGGCTGGGACCGTGGCCGGAGTGGCTGCTCGCCGCGGCCGGGTTGCTGGCTGCGGCGGCCGGGAGCGGCGTGCGCGCCCGTCGCCGGCGGGTCTCGGCATGACGGACCGACCAGGCGGCCTTCCCGTGGACGTCTCCGCCGGCGCCGGCGTCCTGGTGATCATCCCGACCTACCAGGAGCGGTCGAACGTCGAGGACGTGGTCTCTCGGACCCGGGCCGCGGTCCCGCTGGCGCACGTCCTCGTCGTCGACGACGCCAGCCCCGACGGGACCGGCGAGCTCGCTGCGGCCCTCGCCACGGCCGACCCGCTCGTCCACGTGCTGCACCGCCGGGCCAAGGAAGGCCTCGGCCCGGCTTACCTGGCGGGTTTCGGCTGGGGGCTGGAGCGCGAGGTCGAGGTCCTGGTCGAGATGGATGCCGACGGGTCCCACCAGCCCGAGCAGCTGCCCCGGCTGCTCTCCGCCCTGGCGGGCGCGGACCTGGTGCTGGGCTCCCGGTGGGTCGCGGGCGGATCGGTGCAGAACTGGCCCCGACGCCGGGAGCTGCTCTCGCGGGGCGGCAACTGGTACGTCCGCCGGGCCCTGGGCATCGAGGTGCAGGACGGCACCGCCGGGTTCCGCGCCTTCCGCCGCACCACCCTGGAGAAGCTCGACCTGGCCGGGGTGGCCAGCCACGGGTACTGCTTCCAGGTGGACCTGACCTGGCGGACACTGCAGCACGGGTTCCGCGTCGTCGAGGTCCCGATCGAGTTCGTGGAGCGGGAGCGGGGGGCGTCCAAGATGACCGGCGCGGTGGTGCGCGAGGCGTGGTGGCGGGTGACCGTGTGGGGTGTGCAGCGGCGCCTGGGCCGGGCCACCGGCCGGACCGGAGGGACGTGAGGCATGGGTCTGCTGCTCGTGGTGCTGTTCCTGGTCGTACCGGTCCTGGAGATCTACGTCATCGTCCAGGTGGGCCAGCTGATCGGCGCCCTCCCGACCGTGATCCTCTTGCTCGCGGAGAGCCTGTTCGGCGCGTGGCTGGTCCGGCGGGAGGGCAGCCGGGCCTGGCGGACGCTCCGGTCGGCCCTCACCAGCGGGCAGCTGCCCAGCCGGGAGCTCGCCGACGCGGCACTCGTCCTGGTCGGCGGCACGCTGCTGCTGACCCCGGGGTTCGTCACCGACGTGGTCGGCTTCTTCGTCGTCCTGCCGTTGACCCGGCCCCTGGCCCGTCGGCTGCTGGCCGCCTTCGTGGCCCGCCGGGCCACCCTCGTGGTCGGCCGGATCGGCCCGCTGGGCCGGCCGGGGGCGCCGCGCCCCGGCGCCAGTGCCCGTCGGACCTCCTCGAGTGACCGGGTCGTCCCGGGCGAGGTGGTCCGGGACGAGACGACCCCGGACAGCGCCGACCATGACACCGACAAGCCGGACAGCGACAACCCGGACAGCGAAGGTCCGGGCCGCGTCACCGGGGGGTAGCAGCGCGACCCGGACGTCTCACAGTGGTCGGAGGGGTGGGTGCCGAACGGCTCAGGCGCTCTTCTTCTGCCGGCCGCCCGACTTCACCGGCGCGTCCGCGCGGAGCAGCTCGAGCCGCTCGGCGAGCAGGACCTCCAGCTCCTTGATGCTGCGGCGCTCGAGGAGCATGTCCCAGTGGGTGCGGGCCGGCTTGCCGGCCTTCTTCTCCGGCCGGGTGCCGTCGACCCGCAGCGCCTCGGCGCCGCACACGGTGCACTCCCAGAGCTCGGGCACGTCGGCCTCGAGGGAGAACGGGACCGTGAAGCGGTGGTCCTGGGGACACGCGTAGGTCACGCTCTGGCGCGGGGCCATCTCGACGCCGAGATCGCTCTCGTAGCTCTGGGCACCGAGACGCGAGCCGCGCAGTGCTCGCTCGGCCATGTCGGTCTCCTCAAGATCGTGGTGGGGCGGGTGGGGCGGTGTCGTCCGCCGTCCAGGACGGCCTGGTGCCGACCGTCGTACGCCTGGTCCAACGCGGCAGGCCCCTGGAGGATTCCCCGTCAGGCCCTTGGCAACCGGTACTACGGAGCCGATGGCCGGTCCGGATGCCTCAGGCGGGCCACTGACCGCGGGCACGGAGGACATCACGGAGCGTGATCAGCTCGTCGCTCATCAGCCCGTCGACGCCCACGTCGAGCAGCCGGCGCATCGAGGCGGCGTCGTCGACCGTCCAGACGTGCACCCGCTGACCGTGCGCGTGCGCGGCCGCCACCAGCCCGGGTGTGACGACCCGCATCGGGCCGAGCCGGTCGGGCACCTGCGCGCAAGGGACGCCGCGGGGCGACCACCGGTGGGTGAGCGGGTGGAGCGCCGCCACGCGCAGCCGGGCCACACCGCGGGTGGACAGCGAGGTGCACAGGCGCGGGCCCACGGCCTCCCGGGCGGCGGCCAGGCGGCGGGTCGAGAACGACGCGACACAGACCCGGTCGACGGTGCCGGTCCGCGCGAGGAGCCGGGCGAGCGGGCCCACCGCGCCGGCCGCCTTGACGTCCACGTTCACCCGGACCTCGGGCCAGGCACCCAGCAGGTCCTCGAGCCGCGGGATCGGTTCGACGCCGCCGATCCGCGCCCGCGTCACTGTCGACCACGGCAGCCGGGCCACCTGGCCGACCGCGTCGGTGACCCGGTCCAGGGTGCTGTCGTGGAACGCCAGCACGACGCCGTCGGCCGTGGCGTGCACGTCGGTCTCCAGGTAGCGGTAGCCCAGGTCGACGGCGCGCTGGAAGGCGGCCATCGAGTTCTCCAGACCGCCTGCCGCGCCGCCGCGGTGCGCGAAGGCGATCGGCCCGTCGTGCTCCAGGAACGGGAAGGTCGGTCCGGCACGGGGCACGGCCGCACCCTAGGGCCGGTCCGCGGTCCACGGCGGTGGATCCAGGCGGCGCCGCAACGGCGTCTCCGGCCGACGTGGCACGATCGGTCGGGTGACCACATCCGGCGAGGCGCAGCGCTTGCGCGACCTGGCGCTGCTGCGCCGGGTCCGGGACCGGATGGACCGGGACTACGCGCAGCCGCTGGACGTCGAGGCCCTCGCCCGCGCCGTGAGCATGTCGGCCGGGCACCTGAGCCGCCAGTTCCGGCAGGCGTACGGCGAGTCGCCGTACTCCTACCTCATGACCCGGCGGATCGAGCGGGCCATGGCGCTGCTGCAGCGCGGCGGCCTCACCGTCACCGAGGTCTGCTTCGCGGTCGGCTGCTCGTCGCTCGGCACGTTCAGCACCCGCTTCACCGAGCTGGTGGGCATGCCGCCGAGCGCCTACGCACGCGAGGAGTCGCCTGCCGGTGCGGGGATCCCGCCGTGTGTGGCGAAGCAGGTCACCCGACCGGTCAGGAATCGAGAAGCAACCCTCAGGGAGGCGCACCTAGCGTGACGGCCATGGACATCACCATCCACTCGACCTTCCTCCCGCACGAGGACCCCGAGGCCTCCCTGGCCTTCTACCGCGACACGCTCGGCTTCGAGGTCCGACTCGACGTCGGCACGGGGACGATGCGCTGGATCACTGTCGGTCCGGCCGACCAGCCCGGCACGTCCATCGTGCTGTCACCGCCGTCCGCCAACCCCGGCATCACCGACGACGAGAAGCGCACCATCGCCGAGATGATGGCCAAGGGCACCTACGCCACGCTGCTGCTGGCGACCAAGGACCTCGACGGCACCTTCGAGCGGCTCCAGGCCAGCGACGCCGACATCGTCCAGGAGCCGACCGAGCAGCCGTACGGCATCCGCGACTGCGCCGTCCGCGACCCCGCCGGCAGCCTGCTCCGCATCCAAGAGCTGCGCTGACGCATGGCCCGGAAGACCACAGCGGGACCGAGGGCCCCGGAAGGTGCCGACAGCCACGACGTGATCCGCGTCCAGGGCGCTCGGGAGAACAACCTCAAGGACGTCCACGTCGAGCTGCCGAAACGCCGGCTCACGGTGTTCACCGGCGTCTCCGGCTCCGGCAAGAGCTCGCTGGTGTTCGGCACGATCGCCGCGGAGTCGCAGCGGCTGATCAACGAGACCTACAGCTCGTTCGTGCAGGGCTTCATGCCGACGCTGTCGCGCCCGGAGGTCGACCTCCTGGAGGGCCTCACCACCGCGATCATCGTCGACCAGGAACGGATGGGCTCCAACCCGCGGTCCACCGTCGGCACCGCCACCGACGCCTACGCGATGCTGCGGATCCTGTTCAGCCGGCTGGGCAAGCCGCACATCGGCTCGCCGACGGCGTTCTCCTTCAACGTCCCGACGCGGACGGCGAGCGGCGTGATGAGCACCGAGAGGGCCGGCGGCCGGGTCGAGAAGAACGTCGTGCGCAACGTCGTCTACCAGGGCGGGATGTGCCCGCGGTGCGAGGGGATGGGCTCAATCTCCGACTTCGACCTCACCGCGCTCTACGACGACAGCAAGTCCCTCGGCGGAGGCGCCCTGACGATCCCCGGCTACAGCATGGACGGCTGGTACGGCCGCATCTTCAGCGGATCGGGCTACTTCGACATGGACAAGCCGATCAAGAAGTTCACGAAGCGGGAGCTCGACGACCTCCTCCACCGGGAGCCGACCAAGATCAAGGTCGAGGGCATCAACCTGACCTACGAGGGCCTGATCCCGAAGATCCAGAAGTCGATCCTGTCCAAGGACGTCGACGCGTTGCAGCCGCACGTCCGCGCCTTCGTCGACCGGGCGATCACCTTCGCGACGTGCCCGGAGTGCGAGGGCACCCGGCTCAGCACGGCGGCCCGGTCGTCCAAGATCGGCCGGAAGAACATCGCCGACCTCTGCGCCATGCAGATCAGCGACCTGGCCGGCTGGGTCAGGGCGCTCGACGAGGCGAGGGTGGCCCCGCTGCTCGGCGGCCTGCAGCACCTGCTCGACTCGTTCGTGGAGATCGGGCTCGGCTACCTCTCGCTCGACCGTCCGGCGGGGACGCTGTCCGGGGGAGAGGCCCAGCGCACCAAGATGATCCGGCATCTCGGGTCGTCTCTCACCGACGTCACCTACGTCTTCGACGAGCCCACGATCGGCCTGCACCCGCACGACATCGAGCGGATGAACCAGCTGCTCCTGCAGCTTCGGGACAAGGGCAACACCGTCCTCGTCGTAGAGCACAAGCCGGAGACGATCGCGATCGCCGACCATGTCGTCGACCTCGGCCCGGGCGCCGGCACCGAGGGCGGTGAGGTGGTGTACGAGGGCACCCTCGACGGGCTGCGCGGGAGCGGCACGGTCACCGGCAAGCACCTGGACGACCGGGCGTCGCTCAAGGAGTCGGTGCGTCCGTCGTCCGGCGCGCTCGAGGTGCGGCGAGCGTCGACCCACAACCTGAAGGAGGTCGACGTCGACCTCCCGCTCGGCGTGCTCTGCGTCCTCACCGGGGTCGCCGGCTCCGGCAAGAGCTCACTGGTCCAGGGCTCGGTCGCCGGCAGGGACGGCGTGGTCGTCGTCGACCAGGGCGCGATCCGCGGCTCACGCCGGAGCAACCCGGCGACGTACTCCGGGCTGCTCGAGCCGATCCGCAAGGCGTTCGCGAAGGCCAACGGTGTGAAGCCGGCGCTGTTCAGCTCCAACTCGGAGGGTGCCTGCCCGGCCTGCACCGGCGCCGGCGTGGTCTACACCGAGCTCGGTGTGATGGCCACGGTGGCCACCACGTGCGAGGAGTGCGAGGGGAACCGGTTCCAGGCGTCGGTCCTGGAGTACACCCTGGGCGGCCGGAACATCGCCGAGGTGCTGGCGATGTCGGTGACCGAGGCCACCGAATTCTTCGGCGACGGCGACGCGGCGACCCCGGCGGCGCAGAAGGTCCTGGCCCGGCTGGCCGACGTGGGTCTCGGCTACCTCACGCTGGGGCAGCCACTCACGACGCTGTCCGGCGGCGAGCGGCAGCGGCTCAAGCTGGCCGCCCAGATGGCGGAGAGGGGCGACGTCCTCGTCCTGGACGAGCCGACCACCGGCCTGCACCTCGCCGACGTCGAGCAGCTGCTCGGCCTGCTGGACCGGCTCGTCGACTCCGGGAGGTCGGTGATCGTCGTCGAGCACCACCAGGCGGTCATGGCGCACGCCGACTGGATCATCGACCTCGGCCCGGGCGCCGGCCACGACGGCGGCCGGGTCGTGTTCGAGGGCACACCCGCCGGCCTCGTCGCCGACCGCTCCACGCTCACCGGGGAGCACCTCGCGGCCTACGTCGGCGCCTGACCGTCCCTCGTGGTGATACGCCGATAAGATACATTATGTCATGTAGTCCCTTCGAGCGGGCGTGGCGCGGGCGGCACCGGGCGCTCCCCTCCGCCGCGGCCGCCGGGACCGGTGGCGCCGCCCGGGACCGGCTCCGGCAGGATCGGCGCCGTGACGGTGCTGCTGCTCGACCTGGACGGCGTCCTGATCTTCCCGTCGGCGAGCTTCGAGCGGGACCTGCTCGCTGCCGCCGACTGGCGCGCCGGCGGCCCCCGGGCGTTCCTGGCCGAGCTCGCCGACGACCCGGCCCACCTCGCGGCGCTCCTCGGCGACGGTGACGTGCTGGCCGCGATGGCTCCGGTCCTCGAGCGCCACGCGCTCCCGGCCGGGATGTCAGGCCCTGGACCGCCGATCGAACGTGTGTTCTCCTCGGATCCGTGCTGCGGTCCGCCCTGACGTCGGACGGCGGGGTGCCCAGCCGCGCCCCGCTGCTCCCCCGCGCGGCCGGGCAGCTGGAGCTGCCGTGACTGCCGGCCCCACGTTCTTCGCAACGCCGGAGGAGCTGCGCGCCTGGTTCGACGACAACGCCGACACCGCCGACGAGCTGATCGTCGGCTACTGGAAGACCAAGACCGGCCGTCCCAGCGTCACCTGGCCGCAGTCGGTCGACGAGGCGCTGTGCGTCGGCTGGATCGACGGCATCCGGCGGCGGCTCGACGACGAGCGCTACACGATCAGGTTCACGCCGCGGCGGCCGACCAGCAACTGGAGCGCTGTCAACGTCGAGCGGGTCGCGTCCCTGACCGCCGAGGGCCGGATGCGGCCGGCCGGAACGGCGGCCTTCGACCGGCGCCGCCGGGAGCAGGGCTACGGCCACGAGCAACGCGCTGCTGCCCGGCTGGAGCCGGGCGAGGAGGGGCAGTTCCAGGCAGCGGGCGGAGCCTGGGAGTTCTTCGTCGCCCAGCCGCCTTCGTACCGGCAGGCGGCTGTGCACTGGGTCTCGTCGGCGAAGAGGCCCGAGACGCGGGCCCGCCGCCTGGGGCGGCTGGTCGCCGACTCGGCTGCCGGCCGGCGGCTCGCCCAGCTCAGCCGTCCCGGTGGGGCCGGCCGGTCGTCCGGGTGACGTCGACGACACCCGCTGCGCACCTCGCGGGCGAGGCCACGGCTTCGTCCTAGGGTTGCCGGGTGCCTGCCGACCCCACCTCCCTCTCGGGACCCGCCGTGGGCGAGCGCACCGTCACGTTCCGCCTGGAGGACCCGGACCACGCGCTGCGCGGCGTGCGGCTCTACCAGGAGGTCCGGATCCCGGCCGAGCTGCTGGACTTCGTGCACGTCGACGGCGCCTGGGTCCTGGAGCTTGACCGGCCGGCGGTGGACCGGATGGAGTACCTGCTCCAGGTCACCGGCGCGGACGGCACGGAGTCCTGGCGGACCGACCCGGCGAACCCGGTGCGGGTCGGTGGCCCGTACGGCGACAAGTCCGTCCTCGAGCTGCCCGGCTACCGGCAGCCGCGGTGGCTGGAGATGCCGGCACCGCCTGGGAGCCGTCGCGAGCTCGACATCGCGGCCAGGGCTCTTGACGCCGACGTCCCGGTGACGCTCTGGAGCCCCTCCGGCCTGGCGCCCTCGGCCCCCGCGCTGCTGCTGGTCGTGCACGACGGTCCGGAGTACGACGGGCTGGCGGACCTCACGGCGTACCTGGGGGCCATGGTCGCCGCCGGCGAGCTCCCCCCGGTGCGGGCCGCGCTGCTCGGGCCGGGGCACCGCGACGAGCGCTACTCCGCCGACGGGGCCTACACCCGGGCGCTCTGCCTGGCGGTCCTCCCCCGGCTGCACCTGGAGACCGCGGTCACCGCCACCGTCGGTGTGGGCGCCAGCCTCGGTGCCCTGGCGATGCTGCACGCCCAGCGCTCCGACGCCCGCTGCCTGGACGCGTTGTTCCTCCAGTCGGGGTCCTTCTTCCACCCCCGGCACGACGCGCACGAACGACGGTTCGCCCGCTACGACCGCGTCGTGCGCAGCGTCGACACGGTCCTCCGGGCCTCCGGCCACCCCCGGCCGGTGCCCACCGTGATGACCTGCGGCACGCTGGAGGAGAACCTCGCCAACAACCGGATCATGGCCCGGGCGCTGGCGGCGCAGGGCTACGACATGACGCTGCGGGAGGTGCGCGACGTGCACAGCTACACCGCCTGGCGCGACGCCCTCGACCCCGCTCTCACCGGGCTGCTGCGCGAGGTCGACCGGCAGCACCGGTCCGGCGGCACCCGGTGACCCGCGCCGTCGAGCTGGCCGCCCCGGGCGGCTACCGCGGCCAGCTCGTGGCCCACGGGCACTGGGGTCAGCCCGTCGTCGTCTTTCCCTCCGAGGCCGGCAGCGCCTGGGACTTCGGGAACAACGGCATGGTCGAGGCCCTCCGGCCGCTCCTGGACGCCGGCCGGGTGAAGCTCTACTGCGTCGACTCGGCCGACGCGGCCACCTGGTCCGACCGCTCCCTCCCGATGGAGCGCCGGGCCCAGCTGCACGGGGAGTACGAGCAGTGGGTGCTGGAGCAGGTGGTGCCGTTCGTGCACGAGGACTGCGGCGGCCTGACCTCGATCGTCACCCTGGGCTGCAGCCTCGGGGCCTACCACGCCGCCAACATCGCGCTGCGCCACGCGCACGTCTTCCCGCGCGCGCTGTGCCTGTCCGGCACCTACGACCCGTCCCTCTGGGATGCCTGGGGCGACCGCGGCGACGCGGCCTACTTCCACAACCCGATGGACTACGTGGCCCACCTCGGCGGCGACCACCTGGACTGGCTGCGCCGTTCCGTCCATCTCACCCTCGTCGTCGGCCAGGGGGCCTGGGAGGTCGACCCGACAGGAGCGCTGCCCGGGACCCGGGCCTTCGCGGCGGCACTTGCCGGAAAGGGCATCCCGCACGACCTGGACGTGTGGGGTCACGACGTGCCGCACGACTGGCCCTCCTGGCAGCGCCAGGCCGCACACCACCTCCCCCGGTTCTGCTGAAGGCCGAAGACCGGTCGTCCTGCTGGTGGGAGCTCGCTGCGCCCCTCACCACCAGCCCTGCCGCTTCGTCCACCGCAGCAGGGCGGCGCTCATCGCGACCATCACGGCAAGGATCAGCAGCAGCTGGGCCACGTGGGTGCGGTCGTTCCTGATGACGTTCATGCCGAAGATCGACGCGACCGCGGTGATCGGGAGGGTCACCGCGGCCAGCACCGCCAGCCGCTCGACTGCCACCGTCATGCGGGTGGCCACCCGGGTCTGGTAGAGATCGATGACCCCGAAGAGGAACTCCTTCTCACCGTCGCTGAGGCTGCGGACCCGGTCGAACTGGTCGGCCAGGTCGGCGAGCACCGGGGCGCTTGCCCCGGCCACCGCGCCCCGGTCGGCCAGCGTCCCGAGCCGTCCGTAGATCTCGTGGCTCTGCGCTGCCATGGTGCGCACCGTCAGGAGCTCGTGCCTGACCAGGAACATCGCCTCCAGCAAGGCCTCGGGGTGCCGGAAGTCGTCCACCATCACCCGCTGCTCCAGACCGGCAACCTTCTCCGCGACGGCAGAGACCGCCGCCCACTGCCGGCGGGCGACGGCGGACACGACGGCGTAGGACAGGTCCGCCGGCGACGCCGGCACCAGCCGGCCCTCCCGCATCCGGCGCAGCGCGCCGTCGGTCTCGGCCAGGGCGCTCTCGGGGGGCACCTCCGGGTTCAACGGCCCGTGCACGGTGACCAGGAAGTTGCGGCCCACGAACTGGTCCAGCTCGAGCAGGTGCACGTGCCCGGCCGCGCCGGTCTCCGGCGCGTGCAGCACGAGGAAGACGTAGTCGGGGTACGCGTGGGTCGCCGGCACGTGGTTCCGCTCGCGACAGGCGCGCAGGGTCAGGTCGTGGAATCCGAAGGTCGACGCCAGCGCGTCCTCGGAGGAGGCGTCGAGGACCGGGACGTCGACCCAGACGAAGCCGTCACTGCGCCCGAGAAGGTCCGCCAGGGCAGCGCGAGGGTGGTCCGCCACACCGGCCGCGGTCACGAACCGGACGTCCATACGCTCACCTCGCTCGCCCTGCACAGGGTAGGGCCGTCGACAGGCGGCATCGGCGCTCACTACGGTTCTGAGGACCCGGACGGAAGGACGCACCGTGACCGACTCCCGGCACGTCATCGGGCTGCTGCTCGGCACGGAGAACGACTGGCCGACCGTCTTCGAGGACCTCATGCGCCGTGCTGGCACCCTCGAGGACGGCTCGGGCACGGTGCACTCCTACGACGTGGAGCGGCTCACGATCGAGCCGTTCGACCTCCGGTACTCCCCGTCGTACGACCTCGTGATCGACCGGCTGGCCTACTGGTACTACGTCCCCCGCGAGTGGCTGAAGAAGGTCGCGCTGATGGACGGGGTCTACCTGCTCAACTCGCCGTTCACCTTCCAGGCGATGGAGAAGCATGCGGCGTACTGCGCGATGATGCGGCTCGGCCTCAAGGTGCCCGAGACCGCGCTGGTGCCCTACAAGAACCCGGTGGACAACGCGAAGTACGCCTACACCGCGGAGCGCTACAACCGGGCCTTCGACCTCGAGTCGGTCGCGTCGAAGGTCGGCTACCCGCTGTTCATGAAGCCGTACGACGGCGGAGCCTGGCGCGGGGTCTCGCGGATCCGCGACGTGGACGAGCTGCACCGCGCCTACGACGAGTCCGGCGAGATGCTCATGCACCTGCAGGCCTCCGTGGAGGGCTACGACGTGTTCGCCCGGTCGTTGTCGATCGGCGCCGAGA
Source organism: uncultured Actinomycetota bacterium (assembly GCA_963726615.1). Taxonomy (GTDB): domain Bacteria; phylum Actinomycetota; class Actinomycetes; order JACCUZ01; family JACCUZ01; genus CAWDZK01. The sequence goes on from CAVSCX010000011.1 coordinate 342,626, forward strand.
CGATGGTGATGAACTTCGACCCCGAGCAGCCCATGCACGGGCGCTACTCGGTCTCACACGACTTCCTCTCCCCCGCGACCGGCGCCGAGGTCGTCTCGATCGGCCGCATCGTCAACGCGTTCTTCCGCTGGGAGTTCAACTCCTGCGAGACGCTGGTCGCCGGGACAGAGGTGCACCCGATCGACTACGCCAACGCCTGCCCCGACGTCGCGATCACGTCGCTGCACTACTACTTCCCGTGGGCCATGAAGGCCCTGGTGAAGTGGTCGATGTTCTGCACCGCCACCGGCCGGGTGCCCTCGCCGCACGTCGACCCGGCGCCGTGGTTCGCGGTGGCGGACCGAGGCGACCTGTCGTACGACGAGAAGCTCGCGGAGTACTCGAAGCTGGCCGACACGTACTTCGACACCGAGCGCTACCTCGACTTCTGCGCCTCCCGGCTGCCCGAGCTCGACTCCCGCGCGCTCGAGTACTTCGAGTCCGGCGACTTCGACCGCGTGCTGGTCGAGACGGTCACGAGCACCTTCCCGGCGCACGAGCACGACCAGTTCGTCGCGCACTACCGCGGCCTGCTGGGTGCCTGGTGCGCCGACGAGCGCATCCGCCTCGGCTGACCCGCCGCCGCGGTCGGCGGGCCCTGACTCCCCGAGCGGCTGGGCTCAGCCGAGCGGCCAGGTGTGCACCGGCTGGTTCGCGTGCATGTTGACGACGTACTCGCGCATCATCTCGCGCAGGGCGTCGGGCCGGTCGTGCGCCGCGAAGAGCCGGTGGAACTCGGCCGCCTGCCAGCTGGCACCGTTGACGCCGCGCAGGCACCGACCCTCGATGATCTCCAGCAGGCGGTCGGCGTCGGCCGTGGCGACCCCCCACTCCTGCAGGCCCTGGTGCGCCATCGGTAGCAGGTGCCGCAGCACCAGCTCGGTCACCGGCACCTCGCCGATGCCCGGCCAGTAGATCCGCGCCTCGATGCCGTGCCGGGCGCCGGAGTGGAAGTTCTCCTCGGCCGCCGAGAACGACATCTGCGACCACACCGGCCGGTCCGCCTCAGCCAGCACCTTGACCAGCCCGTAGTAGAACGCGGCGTTGGCGAGGACGTCGACCACGGTCGGGCCCGCGGGCAGGCACCGGTTCTCGACCCGCAGGTGCGGCCGGCCGCGGAACACGTCGTAGACCGGTCGGTTCCAGCGGTAGACGGTGCCGTTGTGCAGACGGAGCTCGCCGAGGCTGGGGACGTCACCGCGGTCGAGCACCTCGACCGGGTCCTCGTCGTCGACGATCGGCAGCAGCGACGGGTAGTAGCGCACGTTCTCCTCGAACAGGTCGAAGATCGAGGTGATCCACCGCTCGCCGAACCACACCCGGGGACGCACCCCCTGCGCCTTCAGCTCGTCCGAGCGGGTGTCGGCAGCCTGCTCGAACAAGGCGATGCGCGTCTCCCGCCACAGCTCCTTGCCGAAGAAGAACGGCGAGTTGGCAGCGAGGGCGAGCTGTACCCCGGCGATGGCCTGGGAGGCGTTCCAGTGCGCCGCGAACGTCTCCGGGTTCACCTGCAGGTGCAGCTGCAGGCTGGTGCAGGCCGCCTCCGGCGCGATGCTGTCGGCGTACGCGGAGATCCGCTCCACCCCGTCGATGGCCAGATGGATGTCCTCCCCCCGGGCGGCGAAGACCTGCTCGTTGAGCAGCTTGTAGCGCGGGTTGGCGGAGAACGTCTCCTCGGTGAGGTGCTCGGGCCGGACCGTCGGCAGGATGCCGATCATCACGACGTCGGCTCCCTCCCCGTTGGCGACGTCGTCGGCGTGGTTGAGGCTGGCCCGCACCGCCGCCTCGAGCTCGGCGAAGACCGGTCCGTCGAGCAGCCTGGGCGGGATGTTGATCTCGATGTTGAACTGGGCCAGCTCGGTCTGGAAGTCAGGGTCGGCCATCCGGCCGAGGATCTTCTCGTTGGCCATCGCCGGGTCGCCGGCGGCGTCGGTGAGGTTGAGCTCGATCTCCAGGCCCATGCTGCGGCGCTCGGCGTCGAAGCGCGACTCGGCCAGCATCCGGGCGAACACGTCGAGGCAGCGCTTGACCTTCGCCCGGTAGAGCTGCCGGTCCTCGCGCGTGAACTTCCTGCTCGCGACGTCCTGGCCCATCCGCCGCCCCTTCCCGGGCTCACCTGGAGCAACCTTGTCACGACACCGTGCCACCCGGGGCGTTTCGGGGCGGGTGGTCCCGCGAGCCTGCCGGGTTGTGTCCCGGGTCCGACCTACCGTCCTCCTGTGCGCCTGCTCCACACCTCCGACTGGCACCTGGGCCGGTCCTTCCACCGTGAGGACCTGCTCGGCGCCCAGGCGCGGTTCGTCGACCATCTCGTCGACACGGTGCGCTCCGAGCGGGTCGACGCGGTCGTCGTGTCGGGCGACGTCTACGACCGGGCCCTGCCGTCGGTCGACGCGGTCGCGGTGTTCGACGACACCCTGGCCCGGCTCGCCGCCACGCGAGCGCGGGTGGTGCTGATCAGCGGCAACCACGACTCGACGCGCCGTCTCGGCTTCGGGTCGGCCCTGATCGACAGAGCCGGCATCCACCTGCGCACCGACGTCGGCGCGGCGCACCGGCCCGTCCTGCTGGAGGACCCGGACGGTCCGGTCGCGGTCTACGCGGTCCCCTACCTCGAGCCCGACGCCGTGCGGGTCGAGCTCGGCTGCGACGAGCGCAGCCATGTCGCGGTGCTGACCGTGGCGATGGACCGGGTCCGCGGCGACCTGGCCGGCCGACCCGGAACGCGGTCGGTCGTCCTCGCGCACGCCTTCGTCTCCGGCGGTCAGGCGAGCGAGAGCGAGCGCGACATCACCGTCGGGGGCGCCGCCTCGGTGCCGACCAGCACCTTCGCCGGGGTCGACTACGCCGCGCTGGGGCACCTGCACGGCGCCCAGCGGCTGTCCGACCGGGTCCGCTACAGCGGCTCGCCGCTGGCCTACTCCTTCTCCGAGGAGCACCAGGTCAAGCAGATGCTGCTCGTGGACCTCGGGGCCGGGCCGGGCGCCGTCCCCAGGGTCGAGCCGGTGCCCACGCCGGTCGAGCGGCCGCTGGCCAGGCTGTCCGGCCGGCTCGACGACCTGATGACGAGCCAGCGTTGGGCGCCGTACGCCGGGCACTACCTGCAGGTGACCTTGACCGACCCCACCCGTCCCCGGGAGCCGATGGAGCGGCTGCGGGCGCGCTTCCCGCACGTGCTCGTGCTCGCCTTCGCCCCCGACGGCGACGCCTCCGACGGCCCGGCGTCGTACGCCGCCCGGGTCCGGGGTCGCTCCGACCTCGAGATCGCCGGCGACTTCGTGGCGCACGTGCGCGGCCCCGCGGAGCCCGCCGAGTCGACGCTGCTGGCGACGGCCTTCGAGGACGTACGGCGGGCGGAGGCGACCCGCTGATGCGCCTGCACTCGATGGAGGTCACGGCCTTCGGGCCGTTCGCCGGCACCGAGACTGTCGACTTCGACGCCCTCGCCGACGCCGGCCTGTTCCTGTTCACCGGGGCCACCGGCGCGGGGAAGACCAGCATCCTGGACGCCGTCTGCTTCGCGCTCTACGGCCAGGTCCCGGGCGCCCGGGCAGCGACCCACGCGCTGCGCAGCGACCACGCGGCCGACGGTGTCGCACCCAGGGTCCGGCTCGAGGCCACCCTGCGCGGTCGCCGGCTCCGGCTGTCTCGCTCGGCCCAGTGGGAGCGTCCCCGACGGCGCGGGACCGGGACGGTCACCCAGCACGCGAGCGTGCTGCTCGAGGAGCTGGTGGGCACGACCTGGACCAGCCTCTCGACCCGGCTGGACGAGACCGGCGAGCTCGTGGGCCGGTTGCTGGGGCTGAGGCTGGCCCAGTTCTGCCAGGTCGTGCTGCTGCCGCAGAACGAGTTCGCCGAGTTCCTCCGAGCCGATGCCGAGAAGCGTCGGGACCTGCTGGAAAGCCTGTTCGACACCCGTCGCTTCGCGGAGGTCGAACGCTGGCTGGTCGCCGCCCGCAAGGGGGCCGCCCTCGACCTGGCGGCCGCCGACCGTCGCCTCGACCGGGTCCTGGCCCGGGCCGCGGAGGCCGCAGGTGAGGAGCGGCCCGAGGACGCTGCTGACGACGCCGCCGGCTGGGTCGGGCACCTTCTGGCCCGCGCCCGGGACGACCACGACGCTGCAGTCCCGGATGCCGAGCTCGCCGCCCGCCGCCACGACGCCGCCGCCGCACGGCTCGCCGATGCCACCCTCGAGGCGGAAGCACACCTGCGTCGCCGCACCCTGACCACCCGGCTCACGCACCTCGAGGCCGAGGCCGCGATGCAGTCCGTCGCGGCCACCGAGCTCGCGGCCGCGCGAGCGGTCGCGCCGCTGGTGCCGATGGTCACCGAGGTGGCCCGGCTGCAGGTCGAGCTCGACCAGGCCCGCTCCGCGGTGGCAGCCGTGGCCGCGGTCGTGGCCCGCGCCCTCCCGGCGACCGGCACGGACCACGGGGCGACCCCCTCGCCGCCCACCCTGGCGCTGCTGGCCCGCGACCAGCGGGCCGAGGCCGCAGGTCTGGCTGCGCTCACCCGGGACGAGGCGGAGGCCGATCGGCTCGCCGCGCAGGCCGACGACATCGAGCGCCGGGCCGTCGACCTGGACGCCCGGGCCCACGGGCTGCAGGCCCGGCTCGACTCGGCACCGGCTCGGCGCGCCGCGCTGGAGGCCGCGCGCGACGCGAGCGCCGCCGCCACCGCCGCGGTGCCGGGTGCCGAGGCCGCCCTGACGGCAGCCGAGGGACGGCTGGAGGCGGCCCGACGGCGCGACCGGCTGGCGGTCCGCCGCACCGACGCAGCCGACGCGGTCCGGGCCCGCACGGACGGCGCGCAGGCCGCCCGCGCCGAGTGGCTGCGCCTGCGGCAGGCCCGGCTGGACGGGATGGCAGCCGAGCTGGCCGGTGGGCTGCTTCCCGGCCGGCCGTGCGCCGTGTGCGGCAGCTCCGAGCACCCCGAGCCGGCGGAGCCCGGCTCCGACGCGGTCGGTCGGGATCAGGAGGAGGCGGCCGAGGCGGACGTCCGCAGCGCCGAGACGGACCTCGCCGGCGCACGCGCGCAGCTGGGCGCCGTCCACGCCGAGCTTGCCGCCGCGGCCGCGGCTGCGGGCGGTGACACCCCCAGCGCGCGGCTGGCCGAAGACCGCGCCACCGCCGCGACGAGCCTGGCCCGGCTGCGGGAGTCGGCGGCTTCGGCCGGGCCCGACGCCGACGCCCTTGCGGAGCTCGGCGAGCAGCACGAGTCCTGGCTGCGCGAGCGGGTCGCCCTGGACGAGACCGCCCGGGGGTTGCGACAGCGGGCCGGGGACGAACGGGCCCGGCTGGCCGAGCTGCGGGCGCGCCTGGACGCCGCCCGCGGCGAGGACCCGACCGTCGCGGCCCGCGCCCTCCGGCTGGTCGGGGCCGCCGACGACCTCGAGGCCCTGAGCCGCCAGGCCGAGGCGGCCGAGCGCCTGGACGGCGAGGTGGCCCGGGCTCTGGCCCGCGCGCAGGACGCGGCCGGCGCTCGGGGGGTTGACTCGGTCGAGCGGGTGCTCCAGGACCACCGTGCCGAGCCCGACCTCGCCCGGCTGGAGTCGGCCGTGCGCCGGCACGACGTCGAGCTCGCCGCCGTCCGGGACCAGCTCGCCGACCCCGCGCTCACGGCGCTGGACCGGGACGTCCCCCCCGACGTGGACGTGCTGCGCGCCGAGGCGGAGGCGGGTGACGCAGCCCGTGCCGCGGCGGTCGCCCGGCTCACCCTCGCCGAGACCCGGCTGGCAGCGCTGACCCGGCTGGACGCCGCGGTCGACCAGGTGCTGGCCGAGCGGACCCCGGTCGCAGCACGGCACGACACCGTCGACAGGCTGTCCCGGCTTGCCGAGGGCAAGAGCGCCGACAACAGGCTGCGCATGAGCCTCGCCGGCTACGTGCTGGCCGCGCGGCTGGAGCAGGTGGCGGCGGCTGCGAGCGACCGGCTGCTACGGATGTCGTCCGGCCGCTACCAGCTCGTCCATACCGCGCGCGGAGCCACCGGGCGGTCCCGCGGTGGCCTGCTCCTGCGGGTGCTCGACGCCTGGACCGGCGTCGAGCGTGACCCGGCCACGCTCTCCGGCGGGGAGAGCTTCTGCGCGTCGCTCGCGCTCGCGCTCGGCCTCGCCGACGTCGTCACCGCAGAGGCCGGCGGCACCCTGCTGGAGACCCTGTTCGTCGACGAGGGCTTCGGCAGCCTCGACGACGAGGCGCTGGACGAGGTCATGGGTGTGCTGGACGGCCTTCGGGACGGCGGCCGTACCGTGGGTGTGGTGAGCCACGTGGCCGACCTGCGACAGCGCGTGCCGGTGCAGCTGCGCGTGGTGAAGGGACGCGACGGCTCCCACGTGCGGCAGTGACAGCGCCCGGTGACACCACCCGCAGGCTGGCGGTCTTCGACCTCGACGGGGTGCTCGCCGACGTCGCCCACCGGCTGCACCACCTCGAGGGCGGCCGCAAGAACTGGGGTGCCTTCTTCGCCGCCGCCGACCGGGACACACCGCTGCCCGTCGGCCTGGAGCTGGCCAGGGAGCTGGCGGCAGAGCACGACCTGGCGTACCTCACCGGTCGTCCCGAGAGCCTGCGGACAGTCACGCTGAGGTGGCTGCGGAGGCACGAGCTGCCCCCCGGCCCCCTGTGGATGCGCCCACCGCGCGACTTCCGCCCGGCCCGGGTGATGAAGCTCGACGCCATCTCCCGGCTTGCCGGGCAGCGGCCGGTGGAGATCGTGGTCGACGACGACGCGGACGTGGTCGACGCGCTGCGCGCGGCCGGGTACGCCGTCCTGCACGCCACCTGGGCCGGTGGCCGTAGCCGGCGAGGGCGGCCCGAGCCGCACCAGGCGACGCTCTACGAGGCGCAGGAGACCGACGGCCGCACCTGAGCCGGCCGGCTCGGGCGGCGGCGCGCTCGGTGGGCATCCCGGACCAAGCCGGACGGCGACGGGATCCGAACCTGACCTGACAGCGAGCGACCGGCCCCCGCTCCGGGCCGCGTCGCGACAGGTCGACCGGTGATCTCGGGGAGGAGCGCGCCATGGCGGCACCGAAGACGGATGACACGATGGCAGTCATGCCGTCCCTGCGCCGACTCCCGCGCGCCGCCCCCGAGCCTGGCCTCGAGACGCTGGACGGCCTGCTCGGCCGGGTGGCCAAGGGTGACTCTCCCGCCTTCGAGGTCCTCTACGACCGCGTCGCCAACTCGGTGTTCGGCGTCATCCGGCGCGTCCTGCGGGACCCGGCCCAGTCGGAGGAGGTGGCCCAGGAGGTGCTGCTCGAGGTGTGGCGGACCGCCACCAGGTTCGACGCGGGGCGCGGCAGCGCCACCACGTGGATCCACACCATGGCGCACCGCCGCGCGATCGACAGGGTCCGGTCGGCGCAGGCGGCCCACGACCGTGAGGAGAAGGTGGCGTTGCGCGACCACGAGCCGCCGTACGACGTGGTGGCCGACCGCGTCGAGGCCCGGCTCGAGCAGCAGCAGGTCCGGCGCTGCCTGGAGGGACTGACCGGGCTCCAGCGCCAGTCGGTGACCCTGGCCTACTACGGGGGCAACACCTACCGCGAGGTGGCCGAGCTGCTCGACGTGCCGCTCGGCACCGTCAAGACCCGGATGCGAGACGGCCTGATCCGCCTGCGCGACTGTCTGGAGGTGACCGCGTGAGCGACCACGACCTCCACCTGCTCACGGGTGCCTACGCCGCCGACGCCCTCTCCCCCGCCGAGCGAAGCGCCTTCGAGGAGCACATCGCCACCTGTCCGGCCTGCCAGCAGGAGGTCGACGAGCTGTCGGCGACCGCCGCGCGACTTGCCGTGGCCGCCGCCGAGCCGGCACCGGCCGGGCTGCGGGAGCGCGTCCTCCGCGAGGCTTCGCGGACAAGGCAGCTGCCGCCGGCTGTCTCCGACCTGGACGCGCAGCGGGCCCGACGCGTCTGGTACCGGCAGCCCGCCGCTGCAGCAGCTGCGGTCCTGCTCGTGGTGGCCACCGGGCTGGGCGGGCTTGCCGCCCAGGAGCGGAGCCACGCCGAGGACGCCCGGCAGATGGCGGCGAAGGTCGTGGCCGTGGCGACCGACCCGGACAGGGTCGAGCAGACGGTCGCGGTCACGGGCGGCGGCACCGGCACCGTCGTCGCTGCCCGCGGGCTGGCCATCTTCCACAGCGCCGACCTGCCCCGCCTGCCCGACGGTCGCGCCTACCAGCTCTGGCGCATCCGCGGTCAGGACTCGACGTCTGCCGGTGTCCTGGGCCGCGGCGGTGATCTGACCGGGTTGGTCCCGGACGTGGCGCCGGACGACGCCGTCGGGCTGACTGTCGAGCCGTCCTCCGGCTCAGACCAGCCGACCAGCGCGCCGGTGTTGCTGGTCGCGCTGGCCTGAGCCGCGACTGGCACTGCCGGCCGCCCCGTGAGCCGGCGCCACACGCGCGAGGCCGGGACCATCTCGGGGCGCGGGGTCACCAGCAGGACGAGCCCGAGCAGGAGCGCGGCCACCACCGCGTCGACCCAGAAGTGGTTGGCGGTGACGACGACCACCAGGGTGGTCAGCACGGGGTGCGCCACCACGAGCCAGCGCCAGCGGCTGCGCGCCGTGCGCACGACCACGACGGCGATGAGCAGGGCCCACCCCACGTGCAGGCTCGGCATCGCGGCGAACTGGTTCGCGACCGTGGCGGCACCGCCGGAGTACGCCGAAGGTCCGAACGTGGCCATCGTGTCGAGGAAGCCCAGGCTGAGGAGCATGCGCGGCGGCGCCAGCGGCATCGCGACGTGCAGCACCATCGCGAAACCCGTCAGGGTGATGATCAGCCGACGCGCCCATCGGTACTCGGGCGGCGGCCGGCGCAGCCAGCCCCACGCCAGGAACGCCAGCGTGACCGGGAAGTGCACCCCGACGTAGAACCAGTTCGCGGCCCTGAGCAGCACCGGCCACTGGAGGGCCCAGTCCTGCAGGGTCTCCTCGTCCGGCAGCTGCAGCAGCCGCTCGATGTCCCAGACCTGCCAGGCGTTGGCGATCGCCAGGTCGTCGTGGCCGGCGATGGCCAGCCGGCCCAGCCGGTAGACGAAGAACAGGGCGGTGAGCAGCAGGATCTCCCGGACCAGGCCGGGGCGGGCGTGCCGACGCGGCGGGCGTGCGGCGGCGACCTCCTCGCGCTCGTCCCCGCCGAGCGCCGCACAGGTGCGCACACGGGCGATGGTTTCATGAACCGCCGACATTCGTCAGCCGACCCGGCGCGCCGCCCGGTCCGGGTCAGCGGGTTCACCTCAGGCCACGTGGTCGACCGCGAGCCCGAAGACGCGCGGAAGGGACGCTGCTGCGGGTACCAGCCGTCGCCGCAGCGCCGTCCGGTCGGCCACGGCCAGCAGTGCAGTCGCCGACCACCGGTACCGACGGGTCGCGGCTCGCCAGGCCGCGGGGTACCGGTCCGGCCGGTCCGCGGCGACTGCGGCAACGGCGGCTCGTGCCGTGGCCAGCCCGACCGCGATCCCCTCCCCGGTCAGCGCGTCGACGTAGCCCGCTGCGTCCCCGACCAGCAGCGCCCGACCGGCCCGCCGTCCGGCGGCCACCTGGTGCAGGGGGCCGGCGCCGCGGACGTCCGTGGCCGGGCTCGCGTCGCGCAGCCGGGCCTGCAGAGCAGGGAAGGCCGCCAGGAGCTCGTCGTACGGCGCCCGCCCCGCCTCACCCACGAGCAGGGCCACGCCGACCAGGCGGTCGGAGACCGGAGTGACGTAGGCCTCGGCGCGCTGGCCCCAGTAGACCTCGACGTGGTCCGACCACGGAGCCACCGCGAAGTGCCGGCGCAGCCCGAACCGGCGGCGTCCCGGAGCCGTCCGGTCCAGGCCCAGCGACCGCCGGACCGGCGAGTGCAGCCCGTCGGCGGCGAGCAGCCAGCCGGCCCGCAGTCCCCCAGCCGCGACACCGCCCGCGTCCTGGTGGACCGTCCCGACGGCTCCGCGGACCCGCTTGACACCGCAGGCGTCGGCGCGTGCGGCGAGCGCCGCGTGCAGAGCGGTGCGCCGGACCCCGAGGCCCGGGCCGGCGCGGAACGGGGACGCCACCGAGCGGCCCGGCGCCAGGTACCGGATGCCGACGAACGGCAACCCGTCGGGGTCGACACCCAGCGCGGCGAGGTCGGCGACAGCAGCGGGCATGAGTCCCTCGCCGCAGGCCTTGTCCACCGGGTCCGGCCGCGGCTCGACGACGGCGACTGTCATGCCGGCGGCCCGCGCGTACAGCGCGGTGGCCAGGCCGATCGGGCCGCCGCCCGCGACGAGAACGTCGACATCGTTCATCCGCGGTTCTCCGCACCCGCGAGCACGGCGAGCGCGCGTTTCTCTGTGGCCACCCGCACCCGGAGCAGGACGGCGTTGGCCACGGTGAAGAGCAGTGCCGTCACCCACGCCGTGTGGACCAGCGGCAGCGCGACGCCCTCGACCACGACCGCGAGGTAGTTGGGGTGGCGCAGGTACCGGTAGGGACCGCGAGCGACGGCAGCGAGCCCGGGAACCACCACGACCCTGGTGCACCACTGCCGGCCGAGGGTCCCGATGCACCACCAGCGCAGCCCCTGGGCCAGCAGCACCAGCGCGAGCATCGGCCAGCCCAGCACGGCGTGGAAAGGGCGGTCCAGGGCCACCACTTCCACGGTCGCCCCGACCAGGAGCCCGGAGTGCAGCAGCACCATCACGGGGTAGTGGCCGGCGCCGGACTCGACGCCACCGCGCGCCAGCGACCAGCGGCGGTTTCGCTGGCTCACGACGAGCTCGACGACCCGCTCGACACCCACCGCGAGGACGAGCGCGACGAACCAGCCCTGGCTGGTCACCACCGCAGGAGCACCAGCTCGGCGCAGAAGCCCGGACCCATGGCGAGCAGCACGCCCGGCGATTCCGGCTCCGGTGCGGCCGCACCGGTCGCGGCCAGGGTGTCGGCGAAGACGTGCAGCACCGAGGACGACGACAGGTTGCCGACCCGGGCCAGCGAGTCCCAGGTGCGGGCCAGGGCCCCGGCCGGCAGGTCCAGGGCCTTCTGCATGGCCTCGAGCACCTTGGGCCCGCCAGGGTGAGCGACCCAGGTGTCGATGTCCCCGGTCTTGAGGTCGTGGTCGCCGAGGAAGGCAGCCATGTCCTGGCCCAGGTTCTGCTCGACGACCTCCGCCACCCCGGCGCTCAGGACGATCCGGAAGCCGCTGCTCCCCACGTCCCAGCCCATGACACGCTCGGTGCCGGGATACATCCGGCTGCGGGAGCCCACCACCCGCGGCCCCGGAAGGCCGAGCCGCTCGGCCCGGCGCTCCCCCACCATGACGACCGCCGCGGCGCCGTCGCCGAACAGCCCGCTGCCGACCAGGTTCGCGATCGACGCGTCGTCCCGCTGGACTGTCAACGAGCACAGCTCGACCGAGAGCAGCACCGCGACCGCGTCCGGGTCCCCGCGCAGGAAGTCGTGCAGCCGCGCCACACCTGCGGCGCCCGCGACGCAGCCGAGACCGAACACGGGCAGCCGCCGGACGTCCGGGCGCAGGCCGAGGACGGGCACCAGCCGGGCGTCGAGGCTGGGGGCCGCGATGCCCGTGACCGAGGTGGTCACCAGAAGGTCGACGTCGCCTGCGACGAGCCCCGCCGCTGCCAGCGCGTCCCGAACGGCCCGGGCGCCGAGCTCGGTCCCGGTCTCGATCCACGCGTCGTTGGCTGCCCCGAAACCGTCCAGGCCGGCATAGGCCTCGAGCGGCAGGGCGAGATGGCGGTGCCGCACTCCGGTCGCCCGGTGCAGGCGGTCGAGCACGGCGCGGTCCGCGCCCGCTGGGAGCACGATCGCCGCGAACGCGTCGGTGATCTCCTCCTGGGCGTACCGGTGCTCCGGCAGTGCCGGAGCGACCGCGACGACCTGGCTCACCTGCTCACCCCTTGCATTCGCACCGGTCCGCCCGTCCACATGCCGTGGTCCGTTCGGACGCTTTCCCACAGTCGGCGTACGAACCCTTCAGTTGGTACGGGTGGGACCGACACTAGAGGGCACGATGGAGGTGACCTGGGTCACAGCGGGCACCCGCCCGGAAACCCGGTCGCGACCGGACCGACGAAAGCCGCAGACCATGTGTTCGCACCAGCCGCAGTGCCCCTCGGCGGAGGCTCCCGACCGGGAGGCCGCCCACACCCTCGCGTGTCACCCCGAGCAGGGCTGGAGCCTGCTCTGCAACGGCGTGGTGCTCTTCGACGACACGGGCGAGCTCCTGCCGGACGGCACGGTCATCGGCCCGCACCGCCCTACCGACCACGTCATCGCCGCCTGACTCCGTCTCGCGGGTCGAGATGCCGCGCACGCCACACGGCGTGGCTGTGCTTCGCGTGGCGTGCACGCCATGCAAAGCCCTGCTGCGCCACGCCAAGTACCGCGCGTCTCGTCTGCCGAGACGTGATCAACGGCGGGAGCCAGGCAGGCGCGTGCCATCCCGATCTCCAGCCGCTCTGACCCCCGCCACGACGGCGGGAGAGCGACCGTCAGAAGCGCCGCAGAGGCTTAGTCGCCGTAGCTGTCGACCGGCGGGCAGCTGCAGACGAGGTTGCGGTCGCCGTACGCGCCGTCGATCCGGCGAACCGGTGGCCAGTACTTGGTCGCCGCCGTGACTCCCGCGGGGAAGACGGCCTCGGCCCTCGAGTAGCCGTGGTGCCAGGCCCCCGCCAGGAGGGCCGCGGTGTGCGGAGCACCCCGCAGCGGGTTGTCGTCGCGGTCCAGCTCACCGGTGCCGATCCGCCCGATCTCCTCACGGATGGAGATCATGGCGTTGCAGAACCGGTCGAGCTCGGCGAGGTCCTCACTCTCGGTGGGCTCGATCATCAGGGTGCCCGCGACGGGGAACGACATCGTCGGCGCATGGAAGCCGTAGTCGATCAGGCGCTTCGCGACGTCGTCGACCGTTGCTCCGGTCTCCTTGGTGATCGGGCGCAGGTCGACGATGCACTCGTGGGCCACCAGGCCGGAACTGCCGGTGTAGAGCACCGGGTAGTGAGGGCCGAGGCGCGCGGCGACGTAGTTCGCGTTGAGGATCGCCACCTGGGTCGCCCGGGTCAGCCCCTCGGCGCCCATCAGCCGGACGTACGCCCACGAGATGGGAAGGATCCCGGCGCTCCCCCACGGCGCGGCAGACACCGGGCCGACGCCCGTCGCCGGGCCGGCGGCCGCCGCCATGGGGTGGTTCGGCAGGTACGGCGCCAGATGTGCGCGCACGCCGACCGGCCCCACGCCGGGACCGCCGCCGCCGTGCGGGATGCAGAACGTCTTGTGCAGGTTGAGGTGGGAGACGTCGGAGCCGAAGTGCCCGGGCCGTGCCACCCCGACGAGCGCGTTGAGGTTGGCTCCGTCGACGTAGACCTGACCGCCCGCCTCGTGCACGAGGGCGCACAGGTCGCTGATGTCCTGCTCGAAGACACCGTGCGTCGAGGGGTAGGTGACCATGATCGCTGCCAGGTCGTCCCGGTGCTCCTCGACCCTGGCGCGCAGGTCGGCCATGTCGACGTCGCCGCCTTCGACGGTCTTCACCACGACGACCTTCATGCCCGCCATGACGGCGGACGCGGCGTTCGTGCCATGGGCACTGGACGGGATCAGGCAGACGGTGCGGCCGCCCTGGCCGTTGGCACGGTGGTAGGCCCGGATGGCGAGCAGACCAGCCAGCTCGCCCTGTGACCCGGCATTGGGCTGAAGGGACACGGCGTCGTAGCCGGTGACCTCCGCCAGCCAGGACTCCAGCTGGCCGATGAGCTCGGCGTACCCCTCCGACTGGTCGGCGGGCGCGAACGGGTGCACCGCGGCGAACTCCGGCCAGGTGATGGGCTCCATCTCGGCGGTGGCGTTCAGCTTCATCGTGCACGACCCGAGCGGGATCATCGAGCGGTCCAGCGCGAGGTCCTTGTCGGCCAGCCGGCGCAGGTAGCGCAGCATCTCGGTCTCGGACCGGTGCTCGTGGAACACCGGGTGGCTGAGCACCTCGGCGTCGTCGTGGCGCAGCACCGGTCCCGGCAGCCGGTCCCCGGCGTCGAGCGCGTCGACGTCGACGTCGGTGGCACCGAACGCCTCGAGCACCGCGACCAGATCGGCCCGCACCGTCGTCTCGTCGGTGCTGATGGCGACGTGGTCGGCATCCACGCCACGCACGTTGACCCCTCGCTGCGCGGCCGCGCCGACGACCTCGGCCGCGCGCCCGGGGACGCGGACCAGGACGGTGTCGAAGAACGCGTCGTGCACGACCTCGGCCCCGTCGGTGCCGCCGAGAGCGGACGCGAGGGCGCTCGCGTAGGCGTGGGTGCGACGTGCGATGGTCCGCAGCCCGTCGGGCCCGTGGTACACGGCGTACATGCCTGCGACCACAGCGAGCAGCACCTGCGCGGTGCAGATGTTGGAGGTCGCCTTCTCGCGGCGGATGTGCTGCTCGCGAGTCTGCAGCGCCAGCCGGTACGCCGGGGCGCCGTCGAGGTCCTTGGACACGCCCACAAGGCGGCCAGGCATCGAGCGCTCCAGACCCTTGCGCACGGACATGTAGCCCGCGTGCGGGCCCCCGTAGCCCATCGGCACGCCGAACCGCTGCGTGGTCCCCACCGCGATGTCCGCGCCCATCTCGGCCGGTGACCGCAGCAGGGTGAGGGCGAGCAGGTCGGCTGCGACCGCGACGACAGCGCCCTTCGCCTGAGCGGCGGTCACCAGGTCGCCGAGGTCCCGGACCGCGCCGGAGGCGCCCGGGTACTGCAGCAGCAGACCGAAGGTGTCCCGATCGGGCAGCCCGTCCCGGTGCACGTCCGCGACCGCGACCTCGAGGCCGAGCGGCTCGGCCCGGGTCCGGATCACAGCCAGCGTCTGTGGCAGGACGTCGGTGTCGACGACGAACACGGAGCCCGCGGGCGCAGCGCTCGTGCGACGGGCGAGCGTCATGGCCTCGGCGGCCGCGGTGGCCTCGTCGAGCAGGCTGGCCCCGGCGACGGGCAGGCCGGTGAGGTCCGCGACCACCGTCTGGAAGTTGAGCAGTGCCTCGAGCCGGCCCTGGGAGATCTCGGGCTGGTACGGGGTGTACGCGGTGTACCAGGCCGGGTTCTCCAGGACGTTGCGGAGCACGACCGGCGGCGTGACGGTGCCGTGGTACCCGAGGCCGATCATCGACGTGAGGACCCGGTTGCGCCCGGCGAGCTCGCGCAGCTCGTCGAGGACCTCGTGCTCGGTGCGGCCCGGGTCGAGCGCGAGGGGGGTCCTGCTGTGCACCGAGGAGGGGACAGCAGCGTCGACGAGCTCGTCCAGCGAGGAGTAGCCGAGGACGGCAAGCATCTTCGCCTGGTCCTCCGGGGAGGGCCCGATGTGCCGCCGGGCGAACGGCAGACCGGCGTCGAGCGGGGACTGCCGGCCGGTGTCCCGGGCACCCGGGCGCGGCTCGTGGTCGCTCGTGCTCACTGCGGGGCCTCCAGGGGGTCGTCGACCGCACGACGGCTGCGACCGGCGTGCGGTCCCCCTCTGTCGCGGGTGCTCCAGAGCTGCCTCGACCGCGCGGTCCTGGATGCCTGAGAGGTTCCGGGGAGGTTGCCCCTTCGGCGCCCCACCGCGCGAGCGGCGAGGTCTCTCCCACGCAGTGTCGTGAGCGGGCTCAGCCTACCCGCGATCCACGGCTCACCCGCCAGGCAGGTCCGCCGGTCAGCCGGTCTGGCGGGCGGCGCGGCGGGCGGACAGCTCGTCCGAGCCGACCACAGGCGCGGCCTCGTCCAGGGTCCGCTCCCCCGGCATCTCCGCCAGCGAGCCCTCGACCTCGCGCCAGACGCGGCCCACGGCGATGCCGAACACACCCTGACCGCCTTGCACGAGGTCCACCACCTCGTCGGCGGAGGTGCACTCGTAGACGCTGGCGCCATCGCTCATCAGGGTGATCTGGGCCAGGTCGTCCACACCGCGCTCGCGCAGGTGTCCGACCGCGGTCCGGATGTTCTGCAGCGAGACCCCGGTGTCGAGCAGCCGCTTGACCACCTTCAGCACGAGGATGTCCCGGAAGTCGTACAGCCGCTGGCTGCCGGACCCTGCGGCGCCGCGGATGCTCGGCTCGACCAGGCCGGTGCGGGCCCAGTAGTCGAGCTGGCGGTAGGTGATGCCTGCCGCCGAGCAGGCGGTCGGCCCCCGGTAGCCCATGTCCTCGGGCAGCATCGGCAGGTCGTCGGTGAACAGCAGACCCTGCTGTCCGGCCTGCGCCCGGGCGCGCTGCTGCGCGGCAAGGTCGCGCCCGCCGGCACCGGTGCTGGTGGAGCCGCTGTCGCTCACGCCGACCTCCGTCTCGTGCCCCGGGGGGAAGACCGCGCCGCCCGTGAGGCGGCGCGGCCCGGGTGGGAGTTCCATCGGTGGAACTACACCAGGGGCGTTTCCTGCTCGGAACGGTACGGCCGCCCCGACCGCCGGTCAACGACGGCGCGCCCATGGCAGCGCAAAACTCTCACCCTCATGTCGAGGTTCACCCGCCCGGGATCGGAGCATCCGCGACCGGCCGGCGCCGGGGGCCAGGTGCTCCGCGCGTGCTCGGCACTACTGGGGGGCGGGGCCCTCGAAGTCCTCGGGCGAGATCTGGTCGAGGAACTCGCGGAACTTCTCCACCTCGTCCTCCTGCTCGTCCGGGATGCTGATGCCGGCCTCCGCGAGCACCTCCTCGGCCCCGAAGATCGGGGTCGAGGTGCGCAGTGCCACCGCGATCGCGTCGGAGGGGCGCGCGCTCACCTCGAGCCCGGACGCGAAGACCATCTCGGCGTAGAACACCCCGTCGCGCAGCGAGGTGATGCGCACCTGGGTGAGCTGCTGCCCGGCGGCCTCGAGCAGGTCCCGGATCAGGTCGTGGGTGAGCGGCCGCGGGGGCACCACACCCTGCTGCGCGAAGGCGATGGCGGTGGCCTCGCCGGCGCCGATCCAGATCGGCAGGTAGCGCTCCCCGCCGGATTCCTTGAGCAGCACGATCGGTTGGTTCGACGGCATCTCGACCCGTACCCCGACCACGTCCAGCTCGTTCACGCGGCCCACCCTACCCGCGCCGATTCCCCCCGCCAGGGGCCCGGGCCGGGCCCTCAGCGACCGGTGACGTCGCGCAGCCGGGACCGCACCAGCGCCGTGTGCAGGCGCAGCGACAGAGCGCCCATCTCGCGGGCGACCTCCTCTGCGCGCGACCGCGCCTGCGGGCTCCGTTGCCGCAGCAGCGGGCCGACGACCTGGCCCACCAGGTCCACCTCGCGGTCGGCGGCGGCCCGGAAGGACCGCAGGTGCCTCGGCTCGAGGCCGTAGTCCGCCATCTCCGCGACCGCGGTCGCGATCACCAGTGCGTCGGCGTCGAAGTACTCCTCCCCGCCACCGGCCCGCAGCGGGGCGACCAGGCCGTAGCCCTCGATCTCCGCGAGCAGCTCGACATCGATCTTCGCGGAGACCAACAGCTCCTCGCGGGACAGCCGCAGCTCACTGGTGGCTCCCAGCGCGCGCGGCCCCGGCGCCCAGTCCGGCGTTCCGGCCGCTCCCGGCCCCCGCGGGCGGCCGCCCGGCAGCGCCGGTGGCTCCAGCCCTCGGTCGAGCGCATCGAGGTGTTCCTTGATGACCCGCAGCGGGAGGTAGTGGTCGCGCTGGGTCGCGAGGACGTAGTGCAGCCGCGAGACGTCGGCGTGACTGAACTTGCGGTAGCCCGACGGCGTCCGGGCCGGCTCCACCAGTCCCTCGGACTCCAGGAAACGGATCTTCGAGATGGTGACGTCGGGGAAGTCGCTGCGCAGCTGGGTGAGCACCTCCCCGATGCTCATGAGCGACCGGGAGGGGACCGCGCTCATCGACGCGGGCTCATCCCTGCGCTGCGGCGCTGGGATAGAACACCAAGCGGTACTTCCCGACCTGCACCTCGTCCCCCCCGGCCAGCGTCGCCTCGTCGATGCGCTCACGGTTGACGTAGGTCCCGTTGAGGGAGCCGACGTCGCGCACGTGGTAGCCGCTGTCGCCACGGACGAACTCCGCGTGCCGGCGCGACACCGTGACGTCGTCGAGGAAGATGTCCGACGACGGGTGCCGGCCCGCGGTGGTGGTGTCCGAGTCCAGCAGGAACCGGCTGCCGCTGTTCGGCCCCCGGCGTACGACGAGCAGCGCCGAGCCCGGCGGCAGCGCGTCCACGGCCGCCTGGTCGGCCGTCGAGAGCGACTCGGACCGGTCCTTCTCCGCCTCGCCGGGCTCGAAGCCGGCATTGATGGTGATGGTGGACGTCTCGCCCGGTGACGGTGACGGTGACGTGGCCGGCGGCTTGAGCGCGGCACCGCAGCTGCTGCAGAAGCGCGCGTCGTCGGTGTTGCTGTGCCCGCACTGGGTGCAGAACGGCATCGAGGCTGCCTCCCTCGCCGGGTGGCGGGTAGGGGGTGACCGACGGCCACGCGAGGTGGCCGGCGGACGGGCGGACGGGGAGTGGACGAGGTGGACGGGGCGGCGGGGGTGCCGCTGCTCAGGCTACGACCCGCGGCACCACGAGCACCGGCGAACCGTCGACCTCCACCCCAGGTCGAGGTCGTGGTCGTGCTGCAGGAACCTACGGCTCGGCCTTCTTCGTGGTCAACCGGGCGGGGCTGGTCCGGCCGCCCGGTGCCGGCTCGGTCCGGGCGCGGGTCAGGAGCCGAGCCCCGCCTCGTAGGCAGCCGCATCGAGCAGGGAGTCGAGCGCGGACGCGTCGTCCGGCCGGATCGTGAGCATCCAGCCGTCGCCGTACGGGTCGGAGTTGACCAGCTCGGGTGAGCTGTCAAGCGTCTCGTTGCGCTCGACCACCGTCCCGGTGACCGGCGCGTACAGGTCCGAGACGCTCTTGGTGGACTCGACCTCGCCGCAGGTGTCCCCCGCGCGGACGGCCGTGCCGGCCTCGGGCAGGGTGACGAACACGATGTCGCCCAGCGCCTCCTGGGCATAGGCCGTGACGCCGACCCGCACGGTCTCGCCCTCGGCGCGGACCCACTCGTGGTCCGTCGTGTACCGCAGGTCCTCGGGAATCACGCGCGCGCCACCTGTCACTGGTCCGGGCTGCCGTCGCTGCCGCCGGCCGGGCGAGCGTAACGAGGCGACGGAGCGGCCCGCAAGGCGGTGATGTCCACCACGTCCTGCGGTGTGACGACACCCTGCGCGTCCTTCTGCCGCAGCACGTCGAGGACGCCTCCGGGGATGTTCATGGCGGCCGCAAGGGTGCGGGGGTCGCCGATGACCAGGAAGCGGTACGGCGAGGTGAGCAGCGTGCCGTCGACCAGGACGCCGCCCTCGTCGGACCCCTGGTCGGCGGGGTCGACGAACGAGGTGCCGGCGACGACGCGCACCGCGGGCCCGTCCAGCGTCGAGACCTCGACGGCCTCGGCGCCGGCGTCCCGCAGCTCCTGGAGGGTGTCCAGCAGGACCTCCGCGCCCACCTTGTCCTGAGGGTCGCTGATCGTGATCTCGACGCCCGTGCCGGTCGCGGGCAGCGTGCCCGCGAGCACCCCCAGCACCCGGGCCCGCTCCTGGGCCTCCTGCAGGGCGGCACGGGAGCCACCGCTGCCCGCGGTGACCCGGGCACGGGTGTCCTCGAGATCACGCGCCTCCTGGCGCAGCCGCGAGGCTCGCTCGCTCACGTCGTCGAGGATGCGGACCAGGTCGGTCTGCCGGAGCCCGTCGAGTCCGGTGTCCTGGGTCGAGCGCACCTGCACCACGACGGCGAACCCGAGGACCGCGCAGAGCAACGCCGGGAGCAGGTGGCCGCGCTTGATCCGCGGCCGCAGCGCCGAGGCGAGCCTGGTCCAGGCGTTGCGCTGCGACGAGGGCACGGGGTCGGACACGTTCACGCCCGGAACAGCTGACGGCGGATCGCCGCCGCGTTGGCGAAGATGCGGATGCCGAGGACGACGACCACGCCGGTGGACAGCTGGGTGCCGACCCCCAGCTGGTCTCCGAGGTAGACGATGAGGGCCGCGACGGTGACGTTCGACACGAACGAGACCACGAAGACCTTGTCGTCGAAGATGCCGTCGAGGAGTGCGCGCACGCCGCCGAACACCGCGTCCAGCGCGGCGACGACGGCGATGGGGAGGTACGGCTGCAGCCAGATCGGCACTGTCGGTTCGAGGAACAGGCCGGCGACGATCCCCAGGACCAGGCCGATCGCCGCGATCATTGCCCGCTCCTCGACATCGCCCCGTCCTTGCTGGTCCGTGTGCCTCGCCCGGCCCCCGCGTCGGGCGGGGTGGCTGCGTAGAGCAGCGCCACCCCGGCCGAGGCCGGAAGGGTCAGGCGGTCGTCGTCCGTCACAGACGAGGTGATCCCGTAGCCCTGCAGCACCTGGATGTAGCTGCCACCGAAGCCTCCCACGAAGGTCGCGCGCATCCGGTCGGGGTCCCCGATGGCGGTCACGACGTAGGGGGGCGCGAGCGGTCGGAAGTCGACGAGGATCGCGACCCCGGCTGCCCGGATGGCGCTCAGTGCGGTCAGCCGCTGCCCGTTGACCCCGACGGCCTCCGCGCCGGCGGCCCAGACCTCGTTCACGACGGTCTGCAGGTCGCGGTCCGTGACCCGGCCCTCGTCGTCGTCCTCGCCCGTGCGCGGGTTTCCGTCCCCAGCGTCCGTCCTGCTGCCGGCGTCGTCGAGAGTCACGACCATGCCCGGGCCGGTGACGGCACCGGCACCGGTGACGACCTCGAGCCTGCCCAGCCTGCTCGCCAGCTGGGAACCCTCGCCCGTCAGGGCCAGGGCCTGCCGCTGGGCCCGCTGGACCGCGGCCCGTTGCCGGTCCAGCCGCCGCTGGGCGGCGTCGTTCTCGTCGGTGCGCTGCTGAACCTCGGCGACCAGCGCATCGCGCGCCTGCTCCGCGGAGCTGGCCCGGGACCGGTTCTCGGCGAAAGCGGTAGCCAGCAGCAGCCCCACCGCGAGCAGCCCCGCCGTGAGCAGCCAGGTCGGCCGGCGAGGCCCCCCCTGTCCCTGCGGGTGCGGGTGCCTGGCGGCTGCCCGCGCGTACCCCTCGTCCAGCGACCCCTCGACCAGGTCCCGCAGCAGCATCATCGAGTCGGCCCGGTGGCCCGGGTCGTCGGGGCGGTGCGGGACCGGCGTGGACATCGCGGCCATCGTCGCAGACGGTTCGTCCCCGCTCAGCCGGTGCCTGACACGACCTCCGACCAGCGTTCCAGCAGCGCCGCCGAGGTGGCGTCGTCCGCCGCCTCGGCCCAGACGTGGGTGACCGGCTCGGCCGGGTCCGGCAGCACCAGGGCCCACCCGCCGTCCTCCTCGAGGACCCGCACGCCGTCGGTCGTGTCCAGGGCGCGGCTCCCGGCGGCCTCGACGACCGCCCGCATGACCATGCCCTTGGCCGCCCACGGGGTCGGAACCGCGCGCCGGCTGACATAGCTGCGCGGGATCCGGTCGTCGATCTCGGACAGCTGCAGCTGGGTCCGGGCCACCAGGCCGGAAAGCTGCACGAACGCTGCGATGCCGTCGTACGTCGTGGAGAACTGCGGCACGACGAAACCGCCGCGACCGTCACCGCCGAACACCACACCCGGAACCGCGGCGGCCTCGGTCACCGCCGTCGGGCTGGTGCCCACCCATCGGATGTCCACCCCGTGGAAGGCGGCCACCTGCTCCGCGACGCGGGTCGTGGTCACGGGGAGCGCGACAGTGCCGCCGGCAGCCTCGGCGGCGACCAGGTCCAGGACGACCAGCAGCGCCCGGGCGTCGTCGATCGGGGCGCCCTTCTCGTCGACGAGCGAGATCCGTTCACCGACCGGGTCGAAGTGCACGCCGAAGGCTGCCTTGCTGGAGGCGACGAGCCGGCCCAGCCGCTGCAGGGACTCGGCCCGCTCGGTCGGGGTCTCGGTGGGCGAGGCCTCGGCCAGGCCGTTGTTCACCGTGAGCACGTCCAGGCCGAGCCGGCCGAGCAGCGTAGGCAGCACGAGGGACGCGGTGCCGCCGCCGGTGTCGACGACGACCTTGAGGTCGCTCTCCCCGAGTCCCTTGACGTCGACCCGCCTCAGCAGCTCGAGCGCGTAGGCCTCCATGACGCGTGGGGGGAACGAGAGGTCACCGATCTCGCCCGGGAAGGCCCGGCGGAACTCGGCTCGGGAGAAGGTGCGCTCCAGCCGCCGCTGGCCGGCCTGCGAGAGGTCGGCGCCGTGACGGTCCAGGAAGATGATGTCCACGGACTCGGGCTGGCCGGGTGAGGTCCGGATGACGATGCCGCCCTCGCTGCCACGCGCGGTCGCGAGCCGGGCCACAGGGACGGGGACCACCTCGAGGTCGACGACGTCCATGGCGCTGGAGGTCAAGGCGCCCGTGACCGCGCGCTTGAGCGCGCGGGCCGCCCGTGACACGTCCCGCGACGTGGTGACCGTGGCGCCCTTCTTCAGGGTGCTGGCCCAGGCGCTCGCCAGGCGGACCGCCAGCTCCGGCGTGATCTCCACGTTGACGATGCCGCTGACGCCCCGCGGCCCGAAGAGGCGACGCTGCCCGCGGGACTCGAAGACCATGTCGGAGCTGACGACCGTGCCGGCCTCGACGTTCTTGTACGGGTAGACCCGGACGCCGGTGGCCACGATGGCCTCCTCGCCGACCACGCACTCGTCGCCGACGACGACCCCTTCCTCGAGCCGTGCTCCGCGCATGATGTCGGTGTTCTTCCCGACGACGCAGGCGCGCAGGTTGGTGTGCGGCCCGATGAACACGTTGTCGTGCACGACTGCGCGGTGCAGGAAGGCGCCGGCCTTCACGATGACGTTGCTGCCGACGACGGTGAACTCCCGGAGCTCGGCACCGGCCTCGATCTTGGCGTAGTCGCCGATGTACAGCGGCCCCTTCAGGATCGCCTCCGGGTGCACGTCCGCTCCCTCGGCGACCCAGACGCCGCTGCTGACCTCGAACGCGTCGAGCTCGACGTCGACCTGTCCGGTGAGCACGTCGGCCTGCGCGCGCACGTAGGACTCCTGCGTGCCGACGTCCTCCCAGTAACCCTCCGCTACGTAGCCGTAGACCGGCAGGCCCGCCTCGAGCAGCCGCGGGAAGACGTCGCCGGACCAGTCGACCTGCTCGCCCTCGGCGACGTGGTCCAGCACCTCCGGCTCCATCACGTAGATGCCGGTGTTCACCGTGTCGGAGAACACCTGCCCCCAGGTGGGTTTCTCCAGGAACCGTTGCACCCGGTGGTCGTCGTCGACGATGGTGATGCCGAACTCCAACGGGTCCGGGACCCGCGTCAGGCAGACGGTGACGAGGGCGCCCTTGTCGTGGTGGAACTTCACGAGGTCGGTGAGGTCGAAGTCGGTCAGCGCGTCACCGGAGATGACCAGGAACGTGTCGTCTCGCAGGAGCTCCTCCGCGTTCTTCACCGAGCCCGCGGTACCGAGCGGGACCTCCTCGGTCGCGTAGTGCAGTGTCATGCCCAGCTCTTCGCCGTCACCGAAGTAGTTGCGCACCAGGCTGGCGAGGAACTGCACAGTCACGACGGTCTCGGAGAACCCGTGCCTGGCCAGCAGCCGCAGCACGTGCTCCATGATCGGCTTGTTGACGATGGGCAACAGGGGCTTCGGCATGCTCACAGTCATCGGTCGGAGCCTGGTGCCCTCGCCGCCCGCCATCACGACGGCCTTCACGCCTCCCACCTCCCGTCGGGACGGAGCCGGCTCACGCTGCAGCCGCCTCGGGTGCCGCGCGCACCAGGGCGCGCACCTGGACCAGGTACAGGATCCCGGCCCACCAGTACAGAGCAGTACCCCAGATCGCGAAGGCCCAGCCGAAGGCGTGCGCCACGTCGCCCACGACGTTGCTCCACTCCCCCAGCAGGATCAGCGGGAATCCCGACAGCAGGTTGAAGGTCGCCGCCTTGCCGAGGTAGTGCACCGGCAGCGGCCCGTAGCCGTGCCGCCTGAGCAGCGGCAGGGTGGTCGCGAGCAGGACGTCCCGCCCGACCAGCACCAGCGTCAGCCAGAGCGGCACGACGTCGCGGATCGTCAGCCCGATCAGCGTGGCGAGGATGTACAGCCGGTCGGCGGCCGGGTCCAGCAGCGTGCCCAGGCGGCTGGTCTGGCCCCACGCCCGGGCGATCTTGCCGTCGAGGTAGTCGGTGACACCGCCGACCATGAGCACCAGCACCGCGGGCCCGTCGCGCTCGGCCAGCACCAGCCAGAAGAACACCGGGACACCCAGAAGTCGCAGCAGGCTGAGCGCGTTGGGCAGGGTGACCACCCGGTCGCTCGCTGTCACAGCTTCCGGCACGCAACGTCCCTCCTCCCGGTGGTCCCGGAGCAGGTCCACCACTGCGACCCTAGTCGCGCCGGGTGAACGGTGAACGAGCGCTGCTGGCCCGGGTCAGGACTCGCCGGTGCTGCCGTCCAGCAGCTCCCGCACCACGTCGAGGTGGCCCAGGTGCCGGGCGTACTCCTGCATCAGGTGCAGGAGGCATCGCTCCAGCGTCGCGGGCGGGGCGCCGTCCCACCGCTCCCCCGGCACCCCCACGTCGTCGAGCCGGTGCCGGCCGGAGATCGCTGCCGTGGTCCGGCCGCGGCCGCGCAGCGCGGCCAGCAGGTCCTCGGTCGACTCGTCCGCGCCGACACGCCACCGGTCGCCGTCGCGGTCGCCCCACGGGTCCGCGACCTTGGCACCCTCGAACCCCCACTCCAGCCATCGCAGCTCGACGTAGGTCAGGTGCTTGACAAGCTCCAGCGGCGACCATCCGGACGGCAGCACGCTCCCCCGCAGCTGCTCCTCGCTCAGGCCGTCGACCTTGGCGAGCAGCACCTCCCGGTAGTAGTCCAGGTAGCGGACCAGCACCTCGGTGCGGTCCGCCGCCGGTCGGGTCGGCTCCGGGAACGGGATCGTCACGCCGACGTTAATACCGTGCCGCCCTCGAGCGGCGCGCACCGGGCGGTGGGGCGGGTCAGCGGATGCGGCGGCCGGTCTCGGCGGTCGAGTAGCCGCCGAGAGCATCGACAGACGCGCGGAACACCGGGTCCGCGAGCAGGTCCAGCAGCGGGTCGAGGACGCCGCCGGCCAGCACTTCGGCGGTGGTGACGAGGTCGTACGGCTCGTCGGCGACCGGGACGAAGTCGAGACCGAACGCCGAGGCGGCAGCCCGGATCCCGAGGCCCGCGTCGGCGCGCCCGGCCGCAACGGCCGCGGCCACGGCGAGGTGGGTGCTCTCCTCGCGGCCGTACCCGTCCACGGAGACCGGGTCGACTCCGCACCGGCCCAGCTCGTGGTCGAGCAGCACCCGGGTGCCCGCCCCCCGCTGCCGGTTGACGTACCGGACGCCGCGCCGTGCCAGGTCCTGCACACCCGCCAGTTCGAGGGGGTTGCCGGGTGCGACAAGGAGCCCCTGCTGCCGGTGGACGAGGCGGACCACGGCCCCCGCCCCGGGGCCGAGCACGCGGTCGACGTACGGCAGCGTGTAGCCACCGGTCGCCGGGTCGAGCAGGTGCGAGCCGGCGACGTGACAGAGGCCGTCCCGGACCGCGGCCAGGCCGCCGAGCGACCCGACGTTCGAGGAGACCAGCGTCAGCCCGGGGTCGCGCTCCCGCAGCGCCGACGCCGCCAGGTCCAGGACCAGGTCGTGCGAGCCGATCGCGACGATGCTGCGTGCCACCTCGTCCAGCCCGCGCAGCAGCTCGATCTCCACCTCCTCGCCCGCGTGGTGGCCCTCCAGACCGGCCGGGACCACGAGCAGGCCGTCGGCGCGCACCAGTGACGTGAGGACACCGGCGCCGCGCGGCAGCGGGGTCGCGACGACCTGTCCGCCGACCAGGCCGAGCCGGACCCGCACCCAGTCGTCGGCGCCGGCCTGGGAGGCCAGCTTGCGGGCCAGCCGAGCCGTGGTGGTCGGCCGTCGGACCGGCGCCGTCCCCTCCAGCGCCGCGAGCAGAGGTGCCGCGAAGATGTCGAACGTGAGTGCGGCGGACACCGGGAAGCCCGGCGCACCGAGAACCGGCGTCCGGTCCACGACGCCGAGGACCACCGGGTGGCCGGGGCGCACTGCTACGCCGTGCACCGCGAGAACCCCCTCGTCGGCCACCACCCGCGCGGTCCAGTCGTCGCGACCGGCACTGGAGCCGGCCAGGACGACGACAAGGTCGCTGGCTGCGGCTGCGGCATGCACCGCGGCGGCCAGAGCCGGTCGCCGGTCCGGCACGATGCCGGTGACCACCGTGTCGGCGCCCAGCAGCCGGGCCTGGCCCACAAGCATCACCGAGTTCGTCTCGGGGATCTCGCCGGGGCCCAGGACCGCCCCGGCCGGTCGGATCTCGTCGCCGGTCGGGACGATGGTCACCCGTGGCGCGCGGCGAACCGTCAGCTCCGGCACTCCTGCCGCGGCTGCCGCGGCGAGGTCGTACGGCCGCAGCCGGTGCCCGGCAGGCAGCAGCAGCTCGGTCGCGGCGACGTCCTCGCCCACGTGCCGGACGTGCGACCACGGGGCGACCGCCGCCCGCAGCTCGGCGCCGGCGGAGGTGCGGTGCACGTCCTCCCGCATCACCACGGCGTCCCTGCCCGCCGGCATCGGGTCGCCGGTGTCCACGACGTCGAACATCGCGATCGGGAGGACCAGCGGTGTGCTCTCGCCGGCGCCGTAGGTGTCGGCGGCACGCACGGCGATGCCGTCCATCGCCGCCGCGTCGAAGGCCGGGGAGGACCGCTGGGCCCAGACCGGCCCCGCGGTGACCCTGCCGAGGGCGTCGGTCACCGGCACGACGACGGCCTCGACGCGGGTCGGGCAGCCGGCCCGCTCCCGGGCCTGGGTCCAGGCCGCGTTCGCCTGCGCGGCCGGCACGTCGCTGACGAACGGGCTCTCGCTCACCGCGGCACGGTCCGGTGTGACGTCACCGGTACAGCGTGACGTCGACGTCGGCACCGGCCGGCAGCCCGGTGGCGTCCTCGGGCACGGTGAGCCACCCGTCAGCCGCCGTCAGCACCGAGAGCAACGCGGACGCACCGAACAGCGGGACGGCGACGTCGCCGTCCGGACCGTCGCTGAGCCGGACCTGCACGACGTCGAGCCGGCCCGTCTGCGACGCCACCTGCCGGCTCAGCCGGCACCGTCGGACCGGCTCGGGCGGCGGCTTGGTGACGCCGCCAAGCCGGCGGACGAGGGGCAGGCCGATCAGGCGGAACACCACGAGCGCAGACAGCGGGTTCCCGGGCAGGCCGAGGACGGGCACTCCGCCGCAGTCGGCGAGCAGAGTCGGCTTGCCGGGCCGGATCGCGAGCCCGTGGCAGAGGATGCCCGGGCTGCCCAGCCGGGCGACGACACCGGCAGTCTCGTCCCGCGCTCCCACCGACGAGCCGGCCGAGACCACCACCAGGTCGCACCCGTCGAGTCCGCCCCGGAGCCTGTCCTCCAGCCCGGCCGCGTCGTCGCCCACGATGCCCAGCGGCACGGGCACGCCACCGGCGCCGCGCACGAGGCCGCCCAGGGCGGAGGCGGTCGCGTCGCGCACCTGGCCGGGCCTGAGCCGAGCGGTGGACGGCGGCACCACCTCGTCCCCGGTGGAGAGGATGCCCACGAGCGGGCTCCGCCTGACCTCCACCTCGACGATGCCCGCCGCAGCGAGCAGCCCGAGGTCCTGCGGCCGGAGCGGCCGCCCCGCCGGCACCAGCCGGGAGCCCACGGCGACGTCCTCGTCGGCCCGGACGGTGCCCTCGCCGGGCGCCACCGGCCGGGTCACCTCGACGGATCCCGGCATCGTCTGCTGGGTGTGCTCCACCATCACCACCGAGTCGGCCCCGTCGGGCAGCACAGCGCCGGTGGGTACGGCGACAGCCGACCCGGCCCGCACCTCGACCTCCGCCGGGCTGCCCATGGCCACCGACCCGACGACGTCGAGGTAGCCGGGGAGACCCTCGGACACCCCGAAGGTGTCCGAGGCCCGGACGGCGAAACCGTCGACCGTGGACCGGGCGAAGCCCGGCAACGGGTGGCCGGCGGCCACGGCCGTGGCCGGCGTGCGGCCCAGGCAGTGGTCCAGCGCGACGGTCTCGACCCCTGTCGGAGTGACGTCGCCCAGCAGGCCGAGGGCCGACCGGACGGTCACCGTGGTGAAGAACTCGCGTCCACCTGCGCGGGGAGGGGACGTCATGTCAGACCCGCGGCTGCGGCCGGGCGGCCGCCCCGCCACGGCGGAGGCCCAGCACGCTGGTGACCGGCCCGAGCGCCACCTGCCCGAGGCCGCAGATCGAGGTCTTGCGCAGGGTCCGCTCCAGCTCGACCACCCGCGCCTCGCCGGCGTCGTCGAGGCCCTCGCCGGCCATCGCCGTCGTGAGCATCGTGTGCGCCTTGGTGGAGCCGACCCGGCAGGGAACGCACTTGCCGCAGGACTCGTCCCGGAAGAACCGCAGCGTGTTCGTCGCAGCGGCGAGCAGGTCGGTGCCCTCGGCCATCGCGACGAGCGCGCCCGAGCCGAGCATGCTGCCGGCATCGGCCAGGGAGCCGAAGTCGAGGCGGGTGTCGAGCCCGTCGGGGCCCAGGAAGTTCGACGATGCGCCGCCGGGCTGCACCGCCCCCAGTGCACGCCCGTCGGACACCCCGCCTGCCAGGTCCAGCAGGTCGCGCACCGTGGTGCCCATCGGCACGCAGTAGACGCCGGGCAGCTCGACATGCCCGGAGACCGCGAAGAACTTCAGCCCGTCGGAGTCGCCGTCGCCCTGGTCCTTCCACCACTGGGCGCCGCGGGCGACGACGACCGGCACGTCGGCGAAGGTCTCGACCGAGTTGATCAGTGTGGGCCGGCCCCACAGGCCGTGCACGGCAGGGAACGGCGGCTTGTTGCGGGGCTCGCCACGGTGACCCTCCATGCACTCCAGCAGCGCGGACTCCTCGCCGAGGATGTAGCCCCCGGGTGACACGAACAGCTCCACCGAGAGTCGCCGCCCGCTGCCGAGCACGTCCTCGCCGAGCAGCCCGTCGGTCCGGAGGCGGTCGAGCTCGGCCCGCAGCACGCCGGCCTCCGGCCCGTACTCGTGCCGGATGAACACCCAGCCGTCCTCGGCACCCACGACGACCATCCCGAGCAGCAGCCCCTCGAGGACGAGGTGCGGCTGGTCGGCGAGGATCTGGCGGTCCTTGAAGGTGCCCGGCTCCGACTCGTCGGCGTTGCAGACGGCGTACGCCGGCCGTGCGTCCTGCTCGGCGACCAGGGCCCACTTCCTGCCGGTGGGGAATCCGGCGCCGCCCATCCCCCGCAGGCCGGAGCCGGTCAGTGCCTCGACCACGTCGTCGGCCGTGAGGCGGCCGGCGAGCAGGTCGCGCAACACCTGGTAGCGCGGCTCGCCCTCGGCATACGGGTCGTTCGGCCAGCGTCGCGGCACGGGACCGTGGACCTCCGTCGACCGCCCGCCCCGCGACGCCTCGACCAGCGACTCCGCGAAGGCACCGGCGGCGGGCATGTCGTCCACCGCCACGGCCGGCGCGGCGTCGCAGCGGCCGAGGCAGGACACCTGGCGCAGCTCGACGTCTGCGTCGTCGCCGTAGCTGGCCTGCAGGTCGGCAAGGCGATCCTCTCCGCCGCGCAGCCAACAGGTGAGGTCGCGACAGACGTGCAGCGAGATCCGCGGCGGCGGCTCGGTGCGGAAGTGCGGGTAGAAGGACACCAGCCCCTGGATCTCGTACAGCGGCCGGCGGGTGTCCGCGGCGAGAGCGGCCAGCTCCTCGCGGGGCAGCCAGCCCAGCCGGGCCTGGATCTCGTGCAGTGCCGGGATCAGGCTGGGGCCGGGGAACCGGCCGTTGCGTGCCTCGGCGCCGGGCGCGCGGCGTCCGTCGGTCACGCCTGGGCTCCCGTACGGTCGAGACGCACCGCGCAGAACTTGAACTCCGGGATCTTCCCGACCGGGTCGACCTCGTCGATGGTGAGCAGGTTCGCCGCCGCCTCGCGGAAGTGGAACGGGACGAAGACGTTGCCGCGCGCCTCCCGGGTGGACACCTTCACGTGGAGCTCGATCTCACCTCGGCGCGAGCTGACCCGGGCCATGCCGCCGTCGACCAGGCCGAGGTCGCGGGCGTCGTCCGGGTGCACGTAGACCTCGGCGCGCGGCGCGATCGTGTCCAGCGCGAACGACCGCCGCGTCATGGATCCGGTGTGCCAGTGCTCCAGGAGCCGACCCGTGTTCAGCACGAACGGGTACTGGTCGTCGGGCAGCTCCTTGGCCGGCAGCCACTCGGCCGAGACCAGGTGGGCCAGTCCGTCGCCGGTGTTGAAGCGCTCGTCGAACATCACCACCGTGCCGTCGGAGTGCTCAGGGTCGTCGTTGGGGTAGAGCTTGCCGGTGCCTCCGAGCACGTCCCAGTCCAGGTTCCGGTAGCTGGGCATCAGCCCGACCATCTCGTCGAAGACCTCGCTGGGCGACGTGTAGTCCCAGTCGAGGCCCACCCGGCGGGCGACCTCCTGGGTTATCCACCAGTCCTCGCGGGCGTCGCCGGGCGGCTCCAGCGCCTTGCGGCCTCGCTGCACCCGACGGTCGGTGTTGGTGTAGGTGCCGTCCTTCTCGAGGTAGGACGTCGCCGGGAGGATCACGTCGGCGAACTCCGCGGTCTCGGTGACGAA
The DNA here is from genome assembly GCA_963726615.1 of uncultured Actinomycetota bacterium. Taxonomy (GTDB): domain Bacteria; phylum Actinomycetota; class Actinomycetes; order JACCUZ01; family JACCUZ01; genus CAWDZK01. The sequence continues at coordinate 373,199 of CAVSCX010000011.1, forward strand.
GATGTCCTGCACCACCAGGAAGTCCAGGGCCGCCAGCGCCGTGCGGACCTTGTTGGTGTTGGGGTCGGACATGAAGGGGTTCTCACCCATCATGTACATCGCCCCGACGCCCGGGCCGCCGCCCGGGGAGCCCTCGAGGATCGAGTGGATGATCTCGGTGACGGTGAGCCCACGCTCCCGCGGGAGCGGCGCGCCCCATGCACGCTCGAAGCGGGCGACGACCTCGGCGTCGTCCGCCGACTGGTAGTCGGGGAAGAACATCGGGATCAGCCCGGAGTCCGAGGCACCCTGCACGTTGTTCTGGCCACGCAGCGGGTGCAGCCCGCTGCCGGGCCTCCCGACGTTGCCGGTGATCGCGCACAGCGCGATGAGGCATCGGGCGTTGTCGGTGCCGGTGGTGTGCTGGGAGATGCCCATCCCCCAGAAGATGATGCCGGCTCCGGCCTCGCCCCAGACCTTCGCCACGCGGCGGATCACCGCGGCGGGCACCCCGGTGATCTGCTCGGCCCGCTCGGGCGGGTAGTCGGCGACGGTGCGGGCCAGCTCGTCGTAGCCGCTCGTGCGCTCGGCGACGTAGGTCTCGTCGACCAGGCCGGTGGCGATGATCTCGTGCATGACCGCGTTGTAGAAGGCGACGTCGGTGCCCGGCTTGAGCTGGCAGTAGATGTCGGCGTGGTCGGCGAGCCGGTCGGCCCGCGGGTCGACGTAGATGATCGTCGTCCCGTTGCGCCGGGCCTGCTTGAAGAACGACGCCGCGACCGGGTGGTTGGCGGTCGCGTTGCTGCCGGCGATCAGGGCGACGTCGGCGTTCGCCACGTCGCCGTACGTCGTGGAGACGGCGCCCGACCCGATCCCCTCGAACAGCGCCGCCACGCTGCTGGCATGGCACAGGCGCGTGCAGTGGTCGACGTTGTTCGACCTGAAGCCGGTACGGATCAGCTTCTGGAAGAGGTAGGCCTCCTCGTTGCTGCACTTGGCCGAGCCGAAGCCGGCGATGCCGTCGGCCCCGCGCTGGGCGTGGACCTCGCGCAGCCGCCGCGCGACCAGGTCGAGCGCCTCGTCCCAGGTGGCCTCGCGGAAGTGCGGCAGCACCTCGTCGTAGGGCACGAGGCCGCCCGGCTTGCGCCGTCGGCGGCCCTCGCCCTGCTCGCCGTCGGACGCTCGCCGGTCGCCACGGACGTCGCCCGACAGCGGACCCTTCGGGTAGGACGTCTCGCGCCGGACGAGTGGCACGGTCAGTCGCTGCGGCGAGGCGGCGTAGTCCCAACCGTAGCGGCCCTTCACGCAGAGCCTTCGCTGCGATCCCGGCTGGTCACGGCCGTCCGCATAGGCGATCGCGCCGCGCTCGCGGTCGACGTAGTAGGTCAGTGCGCACCCCACCCCGCAGTAGGGACAGACGCTGTCCACGGCGTCCAGGTCCGAGCGCGGCCGGATCGGGATCTCCCTGATGGGCTTGTTCGTGAGCGCGCCGGTCGGGCAGGACGCCACGCACTCGCCGCACGTGACGCATGACGAGGCACCCATGGGGTCGTCGAGGTCGAAGGAGATGCGGGTCGTGTAGCCCTTGCCGGAGCGGCCGATGACGTCGTTGCCCTGCAGGTCGTCGCAGGCACGCACGCAGCGGTCGCAGAGGATGCACGCGTCGTGGTCGACCGCGATGACCGGGTTGGAGCCGTCCGTGCCGCGCCCGCTGCCGCGCGGCAGGCCGCCGGCCGAGACGTCGTAGCGAGCCGCCAGGTCGAGCAGCAGGTTGTCACCGGTGCTGGTCTGCTTCGGGTCGACCTCAGGCGCGGGCTGGTCGGCAACCAGCAGCTCGGTGAGGGTTGCGCGGCTGCGCTCGATCTCCGCCGAGGTGGTCGTCACCTCCATGCCGTCCTCGCACGGGCGCACGCAGGCGGCGGCGTACGCCCGTCCGCCGACGTCGACAACGCACAGGCGGCAGACGCCGACGGGGTCCATCCGCTCGTCGTGGCAGAGGACGGGGATGTCGATGCCCGCGTCGCGGGCGGCGGACCAGATGGTGGTGCCCTCGGCCACGGTCAGCGGCCGCCCGTCGATCGTCACCCCGACGGTGCGGATCGTGCTCGGCGCGTCAGCGGTCGCGGTCACGGTCAGTCCTCCTCATGGTCAGCCACCCTCACCCGGCGTGCCTGCCCTGTCCAGGGTCGGCGGTCGCCCGTGGGCGTCGAGGCCGCGGGCCGCCCAGTAGCCGTCGACCATCGCGCGCAGACGCTCAGCGGTGAGCCGGGCGGTCCGGCCGGAGGGGAGCTCGAGCGGCTCGGTGAGCAGTCGGGACGGCAGCCAGTCGTCCTCCGGTCGCCAGCCCTCTCGCAGGTTGTACGAGCGCTTCGTGAGCACGATCCGACGGGCGGTCTCCCGCAGCTCGGCGGCGTCCAGGTCCCACCCGGTGACAAGCGACAGCAGCCGCGCCCACTCCCCCCAGGGCGCCTCGGGATCGTCGTCGTCGACGAAGACGCCGCGCAGGAACTTGCACAGGATCATCGAGTCGACGACGGCGGCCCGGTCCTCGGTCTCGACCGCCGCCTCGACGTGCGCCGGGCCGCCATCGAGCCGGTCGAGGTCACCACCCAGGTCGGCCTCGTACGCACCGGACCGGTTGTGGTCCGCTCCGCGGGCGTTCACCGCGAGGCCGAGGGCCATGGCGTGCAGGGTGCGTGGCTCGTAGCCCGGCAGCTCGAGCCCCTTGACGTGCATGGTGTAGGCCTCCGAGCCTCCGCCGAGCCGCCTCGCGGCGGCCCGGGAGCCGAGGGCCAGCAGGGGGCCGATGCCGGTGCCGCCGCCGATCTCGTCCAGGGCACGCAGCACGGCGCGGCCGTCGCCGAACCGTAGCCAGGGCGCGTCGAGCAGGCCGCGCTCGGCGCACTCCATCGCCCAGGCGATGGTGCCCCCCGCCGTGATGGTGTCGATGCCGAGGTCGTCGCAGCGGGCGCTCGCCTCGAGCACGTCGTCCGGGTCGGACACGCCGCACAGCGGGCCTAGCGCGAAGACGTTCTCGTACTCCACCCGCATGGTCCGGCCGCCGCGCCCGGGCGAGAGCCGGTAGATGTGCTCGCAGCCGATCGAGCAGGATGCACAGCTGTTCCGCGCCTGCCCGCGCAGCTCGGCCAGCTCCTCTGCGGCCAATGCCGGTGCGCCGTCGAAAGTCGCCTGCCGGAAGTTGTGGGACGGCAGCGCCGAGAGCGCGTTGAAGGCGAGCAGGTTGGCAAGGGTCCCGAGCTCCCGGTACTTCGCGGTGGCAGCGCCCAACGACCGTGTGCGCAGGTCCTTCGCGGCCGCGAGCACCCCTGCCGGGTCGGCGGGGGCGACCTTGGTGCGCGGCCGGACCGCGACCGCCTTGATGTTCTTCGACCCGAGGACCGCGCCCAGGCCGCCACGGCCGGCGTGCCGCCCGTCGTGGGAGAGGGTCGCGTAGCGCACCGAGCGCTCACCGGCGGGACCGATGGCGGCCACCCGGTAGGCCCGGCCGAACCGCGTGCGCAGCACCTCCTCGGTGCGCGCGGCGGACATGCCGACGACCTCGACCGCCGGCTCGACCCGGACGTCGTCGCCGTCCACGAGCAGGACGCTGGGCTCCGCCGCCCGCCCGACCACAAGGATCGCGTCGTGGCCGGTGAGCTTGCCGGCGATCGCGAAGTGGCTCGAGGCCAGTGCATCGGTGAGCAGGCCGGTCAGGGGCGACTTGGCGACCACGGCGAACTTGGCGCTCGTCGTGAGCGATGTCCCGACGAGCGGGCTGAACACGAATGCCAACGGCGCCGCCGGCGCGAGTGCGTCGACACCGGCCGGCGCCTGGTCGAGCAGCAGCCGCACTCCGAGCCCTGCCCCACCGAGATGGTCCCGGAGCAGCTGCTCGGGCAGCTCCACGACCCGGCTGCTGGCGTCGGTGACGTCGACCACGAGCGCGCGTCCGAAGTAACCGCCCGGCACGGTGGCTGCCGCGGGCCGGTATGTGTCGTCGACGTCAGCCACCGGCGTCCGCCGACAGGAAGGCGACGGTGTCGCCCCGGTGCAGAGGCAGGTGCGGGTCCCGGCCGGTCTGGTCCCCGTTGACGGCAGCCAGGACATGACGGTCGAGGGTGAGGTCGACCGCACGGGCGGCCTCACCCACGGTCGCTGCGGCGACCGACCGCGCTCCCCGGACCCCGCGGGTCGCGAGAACCCCGAAGCACTCCACGCTGACGACCGGCCCGGGGCGTGAGCGGGCCGCGTCGTAGTCGGCCGGTTCGTTGACGTTCAGGACCGACTCCAGGGTGGGGTCGGCGGTGCGCAGCCGGTCGTCGACCAATAGTGCCTCGTCGTCCAGCCGCAGCACTGTCGACTCGTCGAACACGAAGGCCGGGCGCAGCCGGTCCGCCGCCACCAGGGCGGCCACCAGGGCGGCGAGCCGGGTGCGGTATCCCGCGGCCAGCGGCTGCGGGTAGCCGCGCGCCACGGGGAGGACGACGTCGAGCCCGGCGTCGGCGGCGAGCGGGGCCATCACGCGGCTGACGAAGGCGGCGTGCAGGAAGGGAAGATCGGTCGAGCAGACGAAGGCCGAGTCGCAGCGGTCGGCGAGCGCAGCGAGGCCGACTGCCATGCCCTGCAGCGGACCGAGACCCTCGCGGGGGTCATCGACCACCTCCACGGCTGGCGGCAGGGCAGGGAGCGGCTGCCCCGGGGCCCGGACGACGAGCACGTGCCGGAGGCCGGCGCGCCCGAGGACGCCACAGGTCCGCCGAAGCAGGGTCGACCCGTGCCACTCCAGCTCCGCCTTGGGCCGTCCCATCCGGGACGACCGCCCGCCGGCGAGGACCAGGCCCGCCGCCGAAGTCAGGGTCTCCACCCCGCGATCGTAGGTCGACGGGCCGCTCGTCCGCGGGCCTGCGGTGCTGCCCGGACGGACGGCTAGGCTGGGCCACCGGAGTGCCGGGAAGCCTGGTCGGCGACGGGCTGCGCGCTGCCCGTGACCGAGCACGAGCACACCCGAGCCGAGGAGCACGTCAGTGACCAGCACCCGCCAGGGCCCGGCGCTCTTCAGCCCCGGGTCGTGGTCCGAACGGCGCCGGATCGGCGACATCCTCCGGCAGGAGACCGTCGGTGGCGCCCTGCTGCTGCTGGCCAGCGCAGTCGCCCTCGTGTGGGCCAACGTGGGCGGCGCGTCGTACGCCGACCTGCGCGACACCGTCGTCGGCCCGTCTGCCGTGCACCTGGACCTCACGCTGGGCGTATGGGCAGCAGACGGGCTGCTCGCGATCTTCTTCTTCGTCGCCGGCCTGGAGCTCAAGCGCGAGCTGGTCGCCGGCGACCTGCGGGACCCACGCCGGGCGGCGCTGCCGGTGGCGGCCGCCTTGGGCGGGATGGCCGTGCCGGCGCTGATGTACCTGGCGGTCAACCTCGGGACGGACGGCGACGCGCTGCGCGGCTGGGCGATCCCGACCGCCACCGACATCGCCTTCGCCCTGGCGGTCCTCGCGGTGATCAGCAGCCACCTGCCCGCGTCCCTGCGCACCTTCCTGCTCACACTCGCCGTGGTCGACGACCTGCTCGCCATCACGATCATCGCGATCTTCTACACCGACGACCTGTCGGTCGGGTGGCTCCTGGCTGCCCTGCTCCCCCTTGTCGCCTTCGGCGCGCTCGTACAGCGCCGGGTGCGCTCCTGGTGGGCCCTGCTGCCGCTGGCCGCACTCACCTGGGTGTTCGTGCACGAGTCGGGGGTGCACGCCACCGTCGCCGGGGTGCTGCTCGGGTTCGTGGTGCCGGTCGTGCGCTCGGATGCCGCCGGCGGGCCGGACGCCGGGCCGGGACTGGCCGAGCACTTCGAGCACCGCTGGCGCCCGTTGTCGGCCGGAGTCGCCGTGCCGGTGTTCGCCTTCTTCGCCGCCGGGGTGACTGTCGGCGGCCTGTCCGGCCTTGGCACGGCGCTGACCGACCGCGTCACCGTCGGGATCATCGTCGGCCTGCTCGTGGGCAAGACGATCGGGGTCGTGGCTGCGTCGGCCGCCGTCGCGCGGTTCACCCATGCAAGGCTGGACGAGGAGCTGAGCTGGCTGGACATCTTCGGCGTCGCCATGCTGGCGGGCATCGGCTTCACGGTCTCGCTGCTCATCGGGGAGCTGGCGTTCGGCATCGGCAGCGAGCGGGACGAGAACGCGAAGGTCGGCATCCTGGTGGGTTCGTTGCTCGCCGGAGCCGTCGCCGCCGTCATCCTCCGGGCCCGCAACCGGGTCTACCTGCGGATCGAGGCCCGCGAGGCGATCGACCGGGACGAGGACGGCGTACCGGACGCCTACCAGGACGGCGTGGAGCCGGCCTGAGCCTGCAACCGACCAAGCAGCCACCCGGCAACCTCGCCGCCACGGTCAGGCGAAGTACCGGAAGTACACGTAGGGCCAGGACAGCAGCACCGTCACGAACGCCACCAGCATCCCGTACTTGGTGAACTGCCAGAACGAGATCGGGTGGCCGTTCCGCGCGGCGATCCCGATGACGACCACGTTCGCACTGGCTCCGACCGCAGTGGCGTTGCCGCCCAGGTCGGCGCCGAGCGCCAGCGCCCACCACAGCGCCCGGCCTTGGCCGGGGTCCCCCGTGCCGGCCACCAGGTCCTGGACGAGCGGGCTCATCGTCGCGACGTACGGGATGTTGTCCACCAGTCCCGAGAGCACCGCCGAGCCGAACAGCAGGCCGGTGGCAGCCAAGAAGGTGCGGTCGCCGACCGCGTCGGTCGCCGCCTCGCCCAGCCGCTCGATGACGCCGACCTCGACCAGGGCACCGACCATGACGAACAGACCCATGAAGAAGACCAGGGTCGGCCACTCCACCTCTTCGAGGTACTCCCCCGGCTCGAGCCGGGACACCGCGACGAGCACGCCCGCGCCCAGGAGCGCCACGAGCGACGGCTCGACGTGCAGCGCCGAGTGCAGCACGAACCCGACCATGACGAGCAGGAGCACGATGCCGGAGCGCAGCAGCAGGGCCGGGTTGCGCACCACCTCGCGCTCGTCCAGGGCCATCACCGCCGCGACCCGCTCGGGGTTGTAGATCAGCGCCTTGCGGAACATGAGCCGGCACATGAGCACGAAGACGGCCAGCAGGACGACGACGATCGGCGCCAGGTTGATGACGAAGTCGTTGAACGACAGGTCCGCCCGGCTGGCGATGATGATGTTCGGAGGGTCGCCGATCAGCGTGGCCGCACCGCCGATGTTGGACGCCATCACCTCGGCCAGCAGGAACGGGATGGGGGGAACCCCCAGCCGCTCGCAGACCAGCAGGGTCACCGGGGCGATCAGCAGGACCGTCGTGACGTTGTCCAACAGAGCCGACGCCACCGCCGTGATGACGATGAGCAGCACCATGACGGCGAAAGGACGTCCGCGGGCCCGCTTCGCGGCCCAGATCGCCAGGTAGTCGAACACGCCGGTCTGGCGCAGCACGGAGACGATGACCATCATCCCGAACAGCAGGAAGATGACGTTCCAGTCGACGCCCGTCTCCTCGCTGAAGAACGCAACGTGCGCGTCAACGACGCCCAGCAGGACCATCGCGCCGGCGCCGGCCAGGGCGGCAGCGACCCGGTGGATGCGCTCGGTCGCGATGAGGATGTAGGCCGCGACGAACGCGACGACGACGAGAACCTCGGTCATTCAGCGGCCTCGTTCGCGAGCAGTGCCGACAACAGCCTGCTCGCTGTGACGGCACCCACGACCTTGCCACCCTCGACGACCGCAACCAGCGGGCTGTGCCGGCGGGCCATCACCGCGGCCACCTCCATCGTGGTCGCATCGGCGTCCACCACCGGGAGCTCGTCGGACTCCTGAGCGCGGGGCAGCACCTCTCGGACGACAACCTGCGTGAGCCGCCCCATGATGTCGGCGGCAGCCTCCTCGTCCAGGGCCCTGGCCAGCTGGGGGTCGTCCTGGAGGTAGGCGGGCATGAGGAACCGGAGCACCTGAGAGCCCGGCAGGATCGTGTACGGCTGGCGGTCACCGGTGCACACGATCAGCCCGGGCAGCCGCCGCCTGGCCATCTCGCGCGCCGCATCGAGGGCGTCGCCGTCGACGTCGACGATCGGGAAGTCCTCGGCGAGATCTCTGGCCCGCATCGCACACCTCCGGTGTCCGGGTCGCAGTCGTGCGCCGCAGTCCGGCGCCGGGTCGTCCCGGGATCCTCTCAGAGGGTGCGTCGCCACCCGTCGCGAGTCCCCGTCACGGTCGCGCCCATGGCGGCCAGCGGGACCCAGCAGGGCTCGAGTCCGGTCTCGGACCTCAGCCTCCCCCGCGGAGCTCGCTCGCCGGTGGCTCAGGCAAGCCCGTGCTCGAACGCGAACGCGGCTGCCGCAGTCCGGGAGCCCACGCCGAGCTTGCCGAAGATGTTGGACAGGTGCCGGGCCACCGTCTTCTCGCTGAGCACCAGCTCGGAGGCGACCTGGGCGTTGCTCCGCCCGGCGGCGACCAGGCGCAGCACCTCCGCCTCCCGCGGGGTGAGGCCTGCCGGGAGGTCATCGGGCTCCAGCAGCGCTGCGACCTCGGCCAGCGCCGGCGCTGCCCGCAGGCGACGGAAGCCCTCGGCGGCGGCCGCCAGCTCGATCTGCCCCGACTGCTGGTCACCCATGGCGCGGAGCGATCGACCGATCAGCGCCCGGACCCGAGCGACCTCGAACGGGAGGTCCAGACTCGCCCACAGCTGCCGGGCCTTGCGGAGGTACGGCAGTGCGCCGCCGGCGTCGCCACGGGTCAGCTCGACCAGACCGGAGGAGTACGCCGCGCGGGCCTGGAGCGCCGGGGTTCCGATCGTCTGAGCCAGCCCGTCGAGCTCCCCTGCCACCCGTGCGGCCTCGGTGACCTCGCCGCAGACGATTAGCACCTCGATCGCGGCCGGCAGCCGCTGGGCTCGATGGACCGGGTCGGCCTTCTCACCGAGCAGTCGGCGCACGGCGGCGAGCGCGGCGGCGCCCGACCCGGTGGCCAGCCACAGCATGGCCAGCCCCGGCTGCGGGTCGGACCCCGCCTCGCCGGCCTGCTGGTAGGCACTTGCCGCGGCGTCGAACTCACCCAGGAGCCGCAGCAGGTCGCCGCGCTCGGTGCACACCAGGCCGACCGCACCGGGCATCCGCACCGCGACGTAGCGGTCGATGGCGCGGGAGAACTCCTCCAGTGCCTCGCCCCAGGCGCCCCGGTCCCGCATCAGCTGACCACGGTGGAGCGAGCACTGTCCGGTGTAGACGAGCAGGTCGGGACGGCTGGCCGCCCAGGCCGTCAGGGCGACGGTCCACTCGGCGACCCGGCCCAGGTCGGCGATCTCCTGGCACCCCTCGATCGCCGTGCAGTAGACGTGCCCGAAGATGATCGGGGACACCGCGGACGTGGTCAGGCAGAGGATCGCCTCGTCCAGCAGCTCAACTCCCCGCTGCACCTGGCCGGCGGACAGCATCAGCTGTCCACGTGAGCACAGCCCGAGCGCCGTCAGGTCGACCTCGTCGTGGCGCTCCCCTATCCGGGCGACTGTCTCGGCGGCCTGTACGGCAGCCGGCCAGTCACCGCTGCCGAGCGCGGCGATCATGTCGAGGAAAGCGACGTAGCCGCGGGGCACCGCGTCCTCGGGCAGGTCGGCCACCGCGCGGCGGGCGCGCCCGGCCCAACCCGCACCCATCGCGGGCTCGCCGGTGAGGAGCAGGACCATCGACAGGTAGAACGAGGCGCGAACCGCGCCCTCGACGTCGCCCCGACTCCGGTGCAGGGAGTGCGCACGCTGCCAGGCGTCAACGGCGTCGTCGCGGCGGCCGACGAGGAACGCCGCCACACCTGCCTGCTCGCAGTCGGGCGCGGTCAGGTTCGTGGCCTCGACGCCCCGCCAGACGTCCAACGCGGCGGCCCACGCCCCGTTCTCGAACTCGGATCGGGCCCGCACCAGGCCCTCGACCATGTCCATGGGCGAGCACCTCCGCGTGTCACGATACGCCGACGGACTCCCGCCTCCGCGGAGTCGAACGCGCGGTGAGGTGCCGGACCACGTACTCGGCGTCCCGGCCCGTCCCGAGCATCAGCATCGAGGAGAACGCGTACTGGAAGCAGAGCCCGCAGAAGTACAGACCGGGCTCGTCGGCGACGACTCCTCGGTGCTCGCGGGGCCACCCGTCCGCCTGGAACGCGGGCAGGTCGATCCAGTCGAAGCGCTGCTGGAAGCCGGTGGCCCAGATGACTGTCGCGGCGTCGACGACGCTGCCGTCGTCGAGCAGCGGGCGCCCGTCCCGGACGCCGGTGACCCGAGCCGTGTTCCGCTCGACACCTCGGGCGGCGAGGTCCGAGCGCTTGACACGCAGCATCGGCCCACCGTGCGACCGCAGCGCCGTCATCGCCTTGCGGCCCTTGGGGTTGCGCCGCGTGAGGAGGTGCCGCCAGGCGAAGGTGATCGGCCGGAACGCGATGCGCATCCGGCGGGACTCGATGGGCAGCGGGATCTGGCCGCAGTCGCGGCCGACCAGTGTCGTCGGCTGGGTCGCGGCCAGCTCGTACGCGATGTCGACCCCGGAGTGGGACGCGCCCACCACGAGCACCGGGCCCGGCTTCAGCTGGCTGGGTCGGCGGTACTCGCTGGAGTGCATCTGGAGGATGCCTGGGTCGAGCTCGTCAGCCAGCGCGGGGAGCTTTGGGGCGCGACCGAACGTGCCGGTGGCGACGACAACATTGTCAGCGCGGATCGTGCCGTGGTCGGTCGTGACCACGAAGCCGTCGCCGTCGCGGGTCAGCCGCTCGACGCGGGTCCCGAGCCGGACGTCAAGCCCGTGCTGGGTCGCATAGGCCTCCAGGTAGCCAGCGACGTCGTCCTTTCCGGGGAACGACCACGGGTCGCCCGGGAACGGCAGCCCCGGGAGGCCGTCGTACCGCGCCGGTGTGTACAGCTTCAGGCTGTCCCACTGGCGGCGCCAGTTGTCCCCGATCCGCTGGTTGGCGTCGAGCACGACGCAGCGACGTTCGCGCCGCTGCAGGTGGTACGCCGTGGCCAGGCCGGCCTGGCCGGCCCCGACGACGACGGTCTCGATGTGCTCCATGGCTCCTCCTCGGGTGTGCCCACGACGCTAGGAACCGAGGGGCCCTGCTCGCATCGGGCGGACTGCCCATCTGCACAGACGCAGTGGGTGGATCTACCCACACAGGAGGTGGACCTGACGCGGGCGCGGGTCTCACGCCGCGCGGACCCAGAGGCGGCCCACCGGCGTTGCGGTGGACCGCCTGCTGACAACTCGTGCTTCCGTCGGGACGACAGGATGTGAACCTGACGCCGCGCGGACGCAGAAGCGGCCCACCGGCGTTGCGGTGGACCGCCTGCTGACAACTCGTGCTTCCGTCGGGACGACAGGATGTGAACCTGACGCCGCGCGGACGCAGAAGCGGCCCACCGGCGTTGCGGTGGACCGCCTGCTGACAACTCGTGCTTCCGTCGGGACGACAGGATGTGAACCTGACGCCGCGCGGACGCAGAAGCGGCCCACCGGCGTTGCGGTGGACCGCCTGCTGACAACTCGTGCTTCCGTCGGGACGACAGGATGTGAACCTGACGCCGCGCGGACGCAGAAGCGGCCCACCGGCGTTGCGGTGGACCGCCTGCTGACAACTCGTGCTTCCGTCGGGACGACAGGATGTGAACCTGACGCCGCGCGGACGCAGAAGCGGCCCACCGGCGTTGCGGTGGACCGCCTGCTGACAACTCGTGCTTCCGTCGGGACGACAGGATTTGAACCTGCGACCCCTTGACCCCCAGTCAAGTGCGCTACCAAGCTGCGCCACGTCCCGGAACCCCGGCGCTACCGCCGGAAGGCGCGCCAACTCTAGCGCAGCGAGCCGGCCGTCCCGGACGGCGACCGAGCAGGGCGCGGCGGTCAGAACGTGGGCGGGTGGGAACCCGCGACCGGGCACCGGCCCTCGAGCCGGCCGCAGGCACCGGTGTCGCAGAGTCGGCAGGTCCATCGGGTCGCACCGGTCCCGCGCCTCATCCCGGCGAGCACTCTCCCTGCCAGGTCGGCGAGCGCTTCCTGCTCCTCCGGCGACAGGACGCCGAGCGCGGCGCCCAGCGTGGCGGTCCGCGACGCCGTCACCCGTCGAGCGGCCCGTCGCCCTGCGGCGGTGAGCTGGACGGCGGCCGTGCGGCCGTCCGGTCCCGCCACCCGACGGACCAGCCCGAGCCGCTCCAGCCGGTCGACCAGCCGTACGGCTCCCGAGTGCGTGAGTCCCAGCACCTGTCGCAGGAGGTCGATGCTGGGGTCGCGGAGGAAGTGGTGCAGCGCCGACAGGGCGCTGGCGCCGGACACGGCCTGGGCGGATGACGTCTCGACGCCGGCGGCAATCCGGTCGGTCAGGGCCAGCGCCAGGGCGCCGAGCACATTGGCGGCCCGCGCCGGGTCAGGGGGTACCGGGTCGGGGGCAGCCATGGCAGGTGGCTGCCTCGCTACCCGAGGTCGTAGTCGAGGGTCAGCGACGCCTGGTCGCCCATCGGCGCGGTGAAGCTGCCACTGCCCGTGATCCCGCTCAGCTGACCGATCCCCGACCCTTCGACGACGGTCAGCTCGCCCCGGGCCGTCGAACCGTCGAAGGTCCCCACGCTGCGCAGGACGAACGAGCCGGTCCTCCCCCCGAGGGCTCCGGTGACCGTCTGCACGCCGACGAACTCGGCGGCGTCAGCGGCCGTGTACGCCATGATCCAGCGGACGTCGGAGCTGCCCTCGATGTCGCCGCTGATGGCCTGCTCGACGGCGGCCTGGGTGAGCTTGCCGGGATCGCGGTCCTCGTAGGTCTGCTCGTCCCAGCCCTGCACGGTGAATGTCGCGTTTGCCACTGTCATGACACCTTCATATGACTTAGTCATAGATATGTCCACCCCGCCGAGGCTCCTGGGGCGGCTGGGGCGGAGGGGTCGGACGAAACGGCCCGGCCGGCGAGCGATCCGCTCAGTCGTGACCCTCGACGCGGGTGTGCTCGGTGACCAGTCGAGCGAACGCGCTGGCCTGGCGACGGCCCCTGTCCCCCTCGGACTTCTGCACGCCCATCGCGGCCAGGGACTCACCGTCGGAGAGGTCGAGCAGCATCCACGGGTCGTCCCTCAGCAGCCGGACGCCGACCACCTCGGCCCACTCCAGCCGGCGTCTGCCGACGACGTTGACCACCAGCACGCCTGCCTCCGAGGCCTCGACCCGCACGTCGGCCAGCCGGTGCAGGACGAACACGACGGCGACCGCCACGGCGACGACGCCCAGCCGCGACGACAGCCCCCACGGGTGCGGTCCGCCACCTGGCAGCGCGATCGCGAGCGCCACGAGGGTCACGAGGACCGCCACGGCGACCGAGTACACGACCGCACGGGCCCGCACAGGGCGGAAGACGGTGCGCCCCGGCTCGGCGCGCCGGCTCACAGACGGCAGGCGTGGATGTCGGTGACGAGGATCCCGCGGGCGCCGATCTCCCAGAGCTCGTCCATGATCTTGTTGGTCTCCGCACGGGGCACCATCGCCCGGACGGCGACCCAGCCGCGGTCGTGCAGCGGCGACACCGTGGGCGACTCGATGCCCGGGGTCAGGCGCACGGCGTCCTCGACCAGCCCGGCCCGGATGTCGTAGTCCATCAGCACGTACCGGCGGGCGATGATCACGCCCTGCATCCGGCGCACCATCTGGCCGACGGCTGCGGACTGTGTCGCCCCGCTCCGCTGCACCAGGACTGCCTCCGACTCGAGGATCGGCTCCCCCACGACCTCGAGTCCCGCCTGACGCAGGGTCGTGCCGGTGGACACGACGTCGGCGATGACGTCGGCCACTCCCAGGCGCACGGCCGTCTCCACCGCGCCGTCGAGGCGGACCACCTCGGCGTCCACGCCGCGTTCGGCGAAGTACTTGGCCAGCAGGCCGGCGTACGACGTCGCGACCCGCTTCCCGGCGAAGTCGGCCACGGTGGCGGCGGACCCCGGCCGGGCCGCGAACCGGAAGGTCGACTCTCCGAAGCCCAGCTGGAGGATCTCCTCGGCCGGTGCACCGCTGTCGAGGAGCAGGTCGCGACCGGTGATGCCGACGTCGAGCTCGCCGGACCCGACGTAGGTGGCGATGTCGCGCGGCCGCAGAAAGAAGAACTCGGTGTCGTTGCCCGGGTCGTGCAGCACGAGCTCGCGCGGGTCGGAACGCTGCCGGTAGCCCGACTCGCGCAGCATGTCGGCGGCTGACTCGGCCAGGGAGCCCTTGTTGGGCACGGCGACGCGCAGCACGGCTTGGCCTTTCGGAGGGTGGTGGCTCAGAGACGAGCGTAGACGTCGTCGAGGGTCAGGCCACGGGCCAGCATCAGCACCTGCAGGTGGTAGAGCAGCTGGGAGATCTCCTCGGCCGCCCGCTCAGGCGCCTCGTGCTCGGCCGCCATCCAGACCTCGGCCGCCTCCTCGACGACCTTCTTGCCGATCGCGTGCACGCCGGCGTCGAGCTCGGCGACGGTCCCGGACCCGGCCGGCCTGGTGGTCGCCTTCTCGCTGAGCTCGGCGAACAGCGCGTCGAAGGACTTCACCGCGTCATCGTCGCAGAGCGCCGCACACCGGGTCGGGCCACGTCCAGGGTGCGGCCGCCGCGGTCGGGGTCAGGGCAGCTGCGGGAGCCCGTCGGCGCCGAGCGGCCAGCCGGGGTTGTGCGCGATCTCCCAGGCGTGCCCGTCGGGATCCGCGACCAGCGTGGTGTACCCGCCCCACTCGGCCTCCTCGGGCTTCCGCAGGACTCGCGCGCCCGCGGCCACGAACTCGGCCACGGCGTGGTCGACCTCCTCCCGTGATGCCAGGTTGATCGCCAGGTGGATACGGCGCTCCTGCGCGGCGGGCAGGGCGTCGCCGGCGTCACGGGACATGTCGCCCAACGGGTACAACGCCAGCAGCGGGCCTGCGGTGCGGAACACCGCGAAGTCGTCCATGTCGATGCCGGCCTCCCAGCCGAGGGCGCGGTAGAAGGCCTTCGACCGGGCGACGTCGTCGACGCCGAGGGTCACGAGCGAGCAGCGGGCGGGAACCATGGCGCCACCGTAGGTCGCGGCGCTGACACGGACGACGGCAATGCGCTGTCGTTGGCCGTCGGCAGTGCACTCCTCGCCCGTTGTGCCGTCGTTGGCGTCGGCTGAGCCCCGCCAACCTGGAAGTTCCGGCGCCGCCGCGCAGGACATGCTCGGGCGCCGGCTAACGGCGGGCGCCGGCGACGGCCTCGCGGAGGGTGACCGCCGTCGCGACGGCCGCCACCGCCGCCTCGAAGCCCTTGTCCTCGCGGGACCCTTCGAGGCCGGACCGGTCGAGGGCCTGCGCGTCGTCGTCGCAGGTGAGCACCCCGAACCCGACCGGCACGCCGGTGTCGACCGCGACCCGGGTCAGCCCCAGCGTCGCCGCCTGGCAGACGTAGTCGAAGTGCGGGGTGCCGCCGCGCACCACGACACCCAGGGCCACCACCGCGTCGAACCCCGACCGGGCCAGTCGCGCCGAGGCCACCGGCAGCTCGAACGAGCCAGGCACTCGCACGAGCAGCGGCTCCTCGACCCCGGCTGCGGCCAGCCCGCGCAGCGCACCGGCGACAAGTCCGTCCATCACCTGCTGGTGCCACTGCGCGGCGACGACAGCCACCCGGAGACCTGCGCCGTCGACCACGACGTCGGGCGCACCCGCCCCACTCATGGGGTGACGTTCCCGGCGCTGGGAACTCCCGGCCCGAGATCCGGAAGAAGGTGTCCCATCCGGTCCCGCTTGGTCCGCAGGTACTCGATGTTCTCCGGCGTCGGGTGCGAGGCCAGCGGCACCTGCTCGACCACGGTGAGCCCCTGCTCCTCGACCCCGGACACCTTGGCCGGGTTGTTCGTCAGCAGCCGCAGCGACGACACCCCGAGGTCACCGAGGATCTGCGCGCCGACGTTGAAGTCCCGCGCGTCGGCAGGCAGCCCGAGGTCGAGGTTGGCGTCCACGGTGTCCCGGCCGTCGTCCTGCAGGCCGTACGCCGCCACCTTGTGCAGCAACCCGATGCCCCGTCCCTCGTGGCCGCGGAGGTACACCACGACGCCGCGGCCCTCGTCGGCGACAGTCCGCAGGGCGACATCAAGCTGTGGCCCGCAGTCGCAGCGCAAAGAGCCCAGCACGTCGCCGGTGAGGCACTCCGAGTGCAGCCGGACCAGCACCTTCGTACCGGTACCGATCTCGCCCCGGACGAGCGCCAGATGCTCGGTGCCGTCGACCGCGCTCCGGTAGCCGACAACCCGGAACTCGCCGTACCTCGTGGGCAGGTGCGCCTCGGCCACCCGTTCGACCAGCGCCTCGGTCCGCCGCCGGTAGGTCACCAGGTCGGCGATCGACACCAGCGACAGCCCGTGCTCGTCGGCGAACTCGCGCAACCGCGGCAGCCGGGCCATCGACCCGTCGTCGTCCACGACCTCGGCGATCACGCCGGCCGGAGTCAGCCCCGCCAGCCTGGTCATGTCCACAGCGGCCTCGGTGTGGCCGATGCGCTGCAGCACGCCGCCCTCGACCGCCCGAAGCGGGAACACGTGTCCGGGCCGGGTCAGCTCGTACGGCTCGGTGGCCGAGTCGACCAGCACCCGCACGGTGCGGGCCCGGTCCGCGGCCGAGATGCCGGTGGCGATGCCGTCCCGGGCGTCGACCGAGACGGCGTACGCCGTGCGCTTGCGGTCCTCGTTCACCGCCGTCATGGGTGGCAGCCGGAGCCGCTCGAGCTCGGCGCCCTCCATCGGGACGCAGACCACACCGGAGGAGTGCCGCACGAGGAACGCCATCAGCTCAGGCGTCACCTTGGAGGCGGCGACCAGGAGGTCGCCCTCGTTCTCCCGGTCCTCGTCGTCGACGACCACGACCGCCTTGCCCGCGGCCAGGTCGGCGACCCCTCGCTCGATCGGGTCCAGCCGGACGCCGGCCGCAGGGCCGGTCATGCCGGCACCTCGTCGGGCCGCGGCGCCGCCGAACCGAGCGGCTCCACCTCGCTGCGGGCGATCCGCAGCCACGTCACGAAGCCCCACACGACGAAACCGCCGTAGACCGCGTAGAGGACAGCCGAGGGGTAGAAGCGCGAGTGCAGCAGCAGCGGGACGCCGACCAGGTCGACCGCGATCCAGCACAGCCAGAAGTCGACCCAGCCGCGGGCCATCGCGTAGGTGGCGACGATGGAACCGACGAAGATCCAAGCGTCGGCGAGGTAGAACCACCAGGCGGCCGGGAAGCCCGCACCGATCGCCCGGAACGCGAGGTAGCACACGGCGACCCCGACGCCGGCGATGGCGAGGAAGCCTGCGCGCTCGCGTCCCGTCGCCCAGCGGGGCACGACGGCGGGCGCTCCGTCGCCCCGCAGCCGGTTCTGCCGCCAGCGGGTCCAGCCGTAGACCGAGACGAGCACGAAGAACACCTGCCGGCCGGCCTGGCCGTAGAGCGGGCTGCCGCCGTGGTCACCCCCGGTGGCGGTGAACAGGAAGACCGTGAACAGCAGGACGTTGCCCACGATGCCGACCGGCCAGGCCCAGACCTGCCGTCGCATGCCGCCGATCGCCGAGGCGAGGCCGAAGGCGTTGCCGACGATCTCCCGCCAGGTGATGTCGGCACCGCCGATGGTCAGGTGCGCCTCGTAGAGGTCGGTGAAGAGGTTCATGCGGGGTCCTCCGGCAGCATGGGGACGGGCATCTGGGGGGTCGGCGGCAGCAGCCGTTCGACGTACTTGGCCACGACGTCGACCTCGAGGTTGACCGGCTCGCCGACCTGTTTGCGGCCGAGGGTGGTGAGCGCGAGGGTCGTCGGGATCAGGCTGACGGTGAACGAGCCGTCGACGACCGAGGCGACGGTCAGCGACACCCCGTCGACAGTGATCGAGCCCTTGAGCACGACGTAGCGGGCGAGGTCACCGGGCAGGGAGACCCGCACGACCTCCCAGTGCTCCGACCGCTCACGGGTCAGGATCCGGCCGGTGCCGTCCACGTGCCCCTGGACCAGGTGCCCTCCGAGCCGGCCGTCGAGGCGGACCGGGCGCTCGAGGTTGACCGGGTCACCGACCGCGAGGGCGCCGAGGCAGCTGCGGTCCAGCGTCTCGCGCATGACGTCGGCGGTGAAGCCGTCGCCGCCCGCGGTGACGACGGTGAGGCAGACGCCGTTGACCGCGATCGAGTCGCCGTGCCGCGCGTCGGCCTCGACGACCGGCCCGCGCACCGTCAACCGGACGCTGTCCCCGAGGTCCGTGAGAGCGACCACGGCGCCGAGCTCCTCGACGATGCCGGTGAACATCAGGCGCCTACCTCGGGGGCACGACGTGGCCGCGCCACGACCTTCACGTCCGGGCCGCACCGGCCGACGTCCAGCACCTCGAGGGCGACCGCGTCGACCAGGGTGCCGATGCCGGTGCCGGCCAGCGACGGGACACCGGCCCCGAGCAGCGTGGGCGCCAGGTAGGCGACAACGCGGTCGACCAGGCCGGCCCGGAGGAACGCGCCGGCCAGCGTCGGGCCTCCTTCGAGCAGCGCGTAGCCGCAGCCCTTGCCGTTCATCGCCGTCATCAGCGCGGCCAGGTCGAGATGACCGTCCCGGCCCCGCCCCAGCTCGGCCGCGGTGGCCAGCCAGCTCGGCGCGGACGCGTCCAGCACCCGCGCGCCGGGCGGCGTGCGGCCGTGGGTGTCGACCACGACCCGCAGAGGCTGCTCCCCCGCCAGGTGGCCCTCGTCGTCCCGGACCGTCAGCGCCGGGTCGTCGGCCAGCACCGTGCCGACGCCCGCCAGGATGCTGTCGACCTCGGCCCGCAGCCGGTGCGCATCGGCCCGGGACTCCGCCGAGGAGATCCACCGGCTGGTGCCGTCGGCCGCGGCGACCCGCCCGTCCAGGGTCGAGGCCACCTTCCAGACGACGAACGGCCGGCGCCGGCGTACGCCGGTCAGCCAGCGCTCGTTCGCTGCCTCGGCCTCGGCGGCGAGCAGCCCCCCGGCTACCTCGACGCCGGCGGCCTGCAGCACCGCGGCACCGCCGGCGGCGGCCGGGTGCGGGTCGGCGACGGCGTAGACCACCCGGGCGACACCGGCGGCCAGGAGCGCCTCGGTGCACGGGCCGGTGCGTCCGGTGTGGGCGCACGGCTCGAGCGTGACGACGGCCGTGCCGCCCCGGGCCCGGTCACCGGCCGCGGCCAGCGCGACCACTTCCGCGTGCGGCCCGCCGGCGTACTCGTGCCGGGCCTCCCCCACCACCGCGCCGGCTGCGTCGAGCAGCACCGCCCCGACGTTCGGGTTCGGGTGGCTTGCCTCGCCTCCCATGGCCGAGAGCGCCACGGCACGGTGCATCGCCGCGGTCTCGCGTGCCGCGCGCGTATCGGTCGGGCCGTCCACCGGTGCTCCAGCTCCCACGGTCGGGGCGAGCTCCGGGATGTGCCGGGATGCCGGCGTCGGATGCGGACGGCACCCACGGTTGACCGGCTGCTGCGCAGCCCGCACCGCGGCGTCGTCGACACCCGGCGTGCTGCCTCCCATCCGGACTGTCACCGTCGGTCCCGGAGTTCCACCGGGTCAACCGGCCCTGCCGGCCACCTGGCGGGTGGTCGAACCGGGCGCGGGTCGCGGACTGTCACCGCCGGTTCGGAGTTGCACCGACCCCGGAGCACGCTGTGCGTCGATTCTGCTTGCCCGCCCAGTGTGCCACGGGGGTGGTGCATCCGGTGCTGCCGCAGGCGGGGAAGACTCAGGAGATCCGCTCCGGGGCCCCACGTCGCCTGCGGATGGGACCGACGACCCGCTCGGAGGAGAGGTGGCAGGATGCTGACCGTGGCGCCCCCCACCTCGCGGGGACGACCCGCACCTGCCGAGGGAGGGCCGCTCGTGACCGGTGGCTCGCGCGTGCGCCGCGCCCCGGACGAGCGGGACGTCGAGCTCGAGGAGTCCTTCCAGTCAGGCGACGAGGCGGCCTTGGCCGCCGCGTACACGAGATGGTCGGCCCTGGTGTTCACCGTCGCCCTGCGCACCCTGGGTGACCGGGACGATGCCGAGGACGTGACCCAGCAGGTCTTCGTCGCCGCCTGGCGGGGTCGGGCCGGCTTCAAGCCGGCGTCGGGGAGCCTGCCGGGCTGGCTGCTGGGCATCACCCGAAACAAGGTCGCCGACCGATGGGCGGCGCGAGACCGGGAGCGCAAGCAGGCCGACGCCGCAGCCCTGGTCGCCAGGGTCGACCCGGCACCGTCCCCCGCCGACACGATCGCGACCCGGGTCCTGCTCGCCGATGAGCTGGAGCGGCTGGACGAGCCGGCTCGCCGGATCATCCGGCTGGCCTTCTACGACGACCTCACCCACACGCAGATCGCCAGCCTGCTGAGCATGCCGCTCGGCACCGTGAAGAGCCATATCCGCCGCTCACTGGGGCGGCTCCGACTGAGGCTGGAGGTGGACGATGCCTCCGGCCGATGAGCACGTCCACCCCGACGACCTCGCCCTGGTCGCCCTCGGCGAGCACCCGGACGGCCAGGACGACGCGCACCTGGCGCGGTGCGCGCAGTGCCAGACCGAGGTCGACCAGCTGCGGGCGGTGGTGGCGACCGCCCGGACGGTCACACCGGAGGACGTCCCGCAGCAGCCGTCGCCGCGGGTCTGGGACGCGATCGTCGCCGAGCTCGGTCTGGACCCGACCGGCACGCCTGGCGGGGCCTCGGCCGCCTCGGCGGCCTCGGACGAGGCGACCGCAGCCGTGATCCCGCTGGCGCGGGCCCGGCGGCGCACGATGCTTTTCGCCGCCGCCGCGGCCGTCGCAGGCCTGGTGGCGGGATCGGCCGTCACCGGCCTTGTCGTGTCCGGCGGAGACGACGACGGCCCCCGCGGCACCGTCGTCGCCAGCACCCGCCTGGCTGCCCTCCCGGAACACGAGGGCAGCGGCGACGCCGAGGTGCTCGGCGTGGGCACCGGCCGGATCCTCGAGCTGGACGTGTCCGGGCTGAGCAAGGGCGCCGGCTTCTACGAGGTGTGGCTGCTCGGCGACGGCGGCAAGCGACTGGTGGCGCTCGGGGTGATCGACCCGGCCCAGGGCCCGACCGCCCGCTTCCCGCTGCCTGCGGACCTCGACCTGTCCCAGTACCCCATCGTCGACATCTCGCTGGAACCCGCCGACGGTGACCCGGCCCATTCCGGCGACAGCATCGTCCGCGGGGTCCTGGAGGGCTGAGCCCCGCCCCCGCACCGAGTGGCGCGTCGTGGCCTGCGCCGAGCCTCGGACGGAGCTGCTCCGACGAGACCCCTACGCGCCGGTCATTCTCAGGACGCCCCGCCGGGCGCCCACCACGACGCCGCGGTGGCCGACTCGGCCGCGGCGCGCAGCCCATGAACAGCTGCGACCGCGTCGTCGGCGCCGTAGACCGCGGACCCGGCGACGAAGACGTCGGCGCCGGCCTCGGCGCAGCGCGCGATCGTGTCGTCGGCCACGCCACCGTCGACCTGGACCCACAGGTCGAGGTCGCGGCCCTTGACCAGCTCGCGGGCGGCCCGGACCTTCGGCAGCACCAGGTCGAGGAACGCCTGGCCGCCGAAACCCGGCTCCACGGTCATCAGCAGGAGCATGTCCAGCTCGGGCAGCAGCTCGGCGTACGGCTCGACCGGCGTGGCCGGGCGCAGCGCCATCCCGGCGCGAACGCCGGCACCGCGCAGCTCGCGGGCCAGCTTGACCGGGGCGGTCGCCGCCTCGACGTGGAAGGTGACGCTTCCGGCGCCCGCCTCGGCGTAGTGCGGGGCCCAGCGGTTGGCGTCCTCGATCATCAGGTGCACGTCCAGCGGCAGCGCGCTGACCGCCGCCAGGCGCTCGACGACAGGCAGCCCGAGGGTGAGGTTGGGCACGAAGTGGTTGTCCATCACGTCGACGTGGACCCAGTCGGCTGCCGGGGCGACCCTGGCCACCTCACCGGCCAGGTCGGTGAAGTCGGCCGCGAGGATGCTCGGGGAGATCTGCACGCCCATGCGCCGAGACTAGTGCCGGGCAGCCGCCGCTCAGGTGCGCCGCAGGAGCGCGAGGTACATCGCGTCGGTGCCGTGCCGGTGCGGCCACAGCTGGACGTCCGGCCCGTCGCCGAGGTCGGGGAGCCCCGGGAGCAGGGGCCGGGAGTCCACCCGTTCCACCCCGGACCGGCGGCGCAGGACGTCGGTGACGACGGTGCCGGTCTCGGCCAGGTGCGGGGAGCAGGTGACGTAGGCCACCAGACCGCCCGGCCGGACCGCGTCCAGGCCGGCGCCCAGCAGGTCGCGCTGCAGGGTCGCCAGCGCCGGGACGTCCTCGGGGGTGCGGCGCCACCTGGCCTCGGGCCGGCGCCGCAGCGCCCCCAGACCGGTGCACGGGGCGTCGACCAGGACGCGGTCGAAGGCACCCGGGGCCCACCCCGGTCGCCGGCCATCGGCGACGACGACGTCCCCGGTGCCGCCGAGTGCCTGGCCGACGAGCCGGGCCCGGTGCGGGGCCAGCTCGGCGGCGAGCAGCCGGGCCCCGCGGTCGAGCGCGAGGCCGCCGAGCAGGGCGGCCTTTCCGCCGGGCCCGGCGCACAGGTCCAGCCAGCGGGCGTCCGGCCCGTCGAGCGGGGCCGCGGCGAGGGCGAGCGCGACCAGCTGGCTGCCCTCGTCCTGCACCCCGGCCCGCCCGTCGCGCACGGCCGGGATGCCCCCCGGGTCGCCGCCGGGCAGCACCGCGGCGTACGGCGACCAGCGCCCCGGTTCCGCTCCGGCGGCCACCAGGTCCTCGACCGAGCCGCGCCCCGGCCGCGCGACCAGGGTGACCTGCGCTGCGGCGTTGTCGGCCGCCAGCAGCGCGGCGGTCTCCGTCAGGTCGCCGCCGAGCGCGTCGTGCAGCGCGGACACGACCCAGCGCGGGTGCGAGTGCACGACGGCCAGGTGGCCGAGCGGGTCCGTGCCGGCCGCGGGGGCCACCTGGTCGAGCCAGGCCGCCATGTCCCGGCTGCCGACCTTGCGCAGCACGGCGTTGACGAAGGAGGCGCGCCCCTCGCCGACCACGGCCCTGGCCAGCTCGACGGTGGCCCCGACCGCGGCGTGCGCCGGGACCCGCATCGCGAGCAGCTGGTGGGTCCCCAACCGCAGGAGGTCAAGGACCGGCGGGTCGACCTCGCCCAGCGGGCGGTCGACGCAGGCTCCCAGCACGGCGTCGTAGCTGCCGCGGCCACGCAGCGCGCCGTAGGAGAGCTCGGTCGCGAAGGCGGCGTCCCGGCCCTCGACCCCGCGCTCACGCAGCAGACCCGGCAGCGTGAGGTTGGCGTAGGCGTCCCGCTCGTCGACGGCCCGCAGCAGGTCGAACGCGATCCTGCGTGGTACGTCGGGCGCCGGCTTGCCCCGCCGCGTCGGGGGCCGACGTCGCGCCGGGGGGCGGGCGGACCGGGGCGCGTCGCCGGTCACGCCAGTGTCCCGCCGTCCAGGTCGCGCACGCCGCGTGCCCACGCGTCGGCGGCCATCGGCCTCTTCCCGGCCGGCCGGACCTCACCGAGCCGGACGGCGCGCCCGTCGCCGGTGCCGACGTGCACCGCCCGCCGGGACACCCGGACCTGACCGGGGTCGAGCGGCGTCTCCGGGGCGTCCGGCTCGACCGGACCGAGTCCGACCCGGTCGCCGTCCCAGGTCGTCCAGGCGCCGGGAGCCGGCGTGCAGGCGCGGACCAGCCGGTCGACGTGCCGGGCCGGCGCCGACCAGTCGACCCGGGCGTCCTCGACGGTGATCTTCGGCGCCAGGCTGACCCCCGCGGCGGGCTGTGGACGCGCCACCAGCTCGCCCGCCTCGAGGGCGTCCAGCGTCGCCACCAGCAGGCCGGCACCGGCGAGCGAGAGGCGGCCCAGCAGGTCCCCGCTGGTGTCCCGGGGCCTGACGGCCTCGGTCAGCACCGAGAGCACCGGGCCGGTGTCCAGGCCCTCCTCGAGGGTGAAGACCGAGGCGCCGGTGACGTCGTCGCCGTGCAGGACCGCGTGCTGGACCGGCGCCGCCCCCCGCCAGGCCGGCAGCAGCGAGAAGTGCAGGTTGACCCAGCCGTGCGGCGGCAGCTCGAGCAGCGACCGCGGCACCAGGCCGCCGTAGGCGACGACCGGGCAGCAGTCCGGTGCCAGTGCGGCCAGCCGTTCCCGCAGGGCCGGGTCGGACGCCTTCGGCGGCTTGAGGACCTCGACGCCGGCCTCGCCGGCGCGGACCGCGACGGGCGAGGCGACCTCGCGGCGGCCGCGGCCCGCCCGCGCGTCCGGCCGGGTGACCACCGCCACCACCTCGTGCCGCGAGCCGAGCAGCGCGGACAGCGCCGGGACGGCGACCTCGGGGGTCCCCGCGAAGACCAGCCTCATCGGCGGTGGTCGGGCGTGCGCCCGCTAGAGCGCACGGCCGCCCGTCGGGTGCGGGGAGAGCTTGACCGGCGGCGCGGTGCCGCCGGCCCACTCGGCGTCCCGGACGGCCTTGAGCGCCGCCTTGCGCTGCTCCCGGTCGAGCCGGTCGATGAACAGGATCCCGTCCAGGTGGTCGGTCTCGTGCTGGACGCAGCGGGCGAGGAGGTCGGTTCCCTCGAGGGTGACCGGCTCGCCGTACATGTCGAAACCGGTCGCGACCACGCCGTACGCGCGCACGCAGGGGAACGCCAGGCCGGGGAACGACAGGCACCCCTCGTCGTCCTCCACAGTCTCCGCGGTGAGGTCCAGGCGGGGGTTGACCAGGTGCCCGAGGACGTCGTCGACGAAGTAGGTGAACACCCGCAGGCCCACACCGAGCTGCGGCGCGGCCAGCCCCACGCCGGGGGCGTCCATCATCGTGTCCTCGAGGTCCTTGACCAGGGCGCGGAGCTCCTTGTCGAAGTCGACCACCGGCTCGGCGGGAGTGCGAAGGACCGGGTCGCCGAAGAGCCGGATCGGCTGCAGGGGCAAGACGACTCCTTGCTGGTCTCAGGGGTCTGTGTTCTCGGGGCTGGTCTCGGGGCTGGTCTCGCGCGGACAGAGCCCGAACAGTCTACGGAACCCCGGGTCGTGGTCTTCCCTCCGGCGCCGAGGTGCGCTCGGATGGGGTCGGGACCGAGACCAGGAGGATGCCATGACCAGCCTTCCGCGCACGGCTCACCGACACTGGCCCGCGCTCGCCGCCCTGGCGGCGGGGTTGACCGGTGCCGCGCTGCTGTCGCCACCGCCCGCGGCCGCCGACGCGCGCCACCCGGTCCGCTTCTCCACCTTCAACGCCTCGCTGAACCGCGGCTCCGAGGGTGCGCTGGTGGCCGACCTGTCGGCCCCCGGCAACGAGCAGGCAGCGAACGTCGCCGAGACCGTCCAGCGGGTGCGGCCGGACGTCCTGTTGATCAACGAGTTCGACTACGACGCCTCGGGCACCGCCCTTCGTCTGTTCCAGGACAACTACCTCTCGGTGCCACACAACGGCGCGGCGCCGATCCGGTACCGCTACCGGTTCTCCGCCCCGTCCAACACCGGCGTCCCGTCCGGCTACGACCTGGACAACGACGGGACTGTCGGCGGCGGCAACGACGCGTTCGGCTTCGGGCTGTTCCCCGGGCAGTTCGGGATGGCCGTGTACTCCCGCTTCCCGATCCGGACCCACCAGGTCCGGACCTTCCAGCACTTCCTCTGGAAGGACATGCCGGGCGCACTGCTGCCCGACGACCCGACGACGGCTGCGCCGGCCGACTGGTACTCCCCCGCCGAGCTGGGTGTGGTGCGGCTGTCGTCCAAGAGCCACTGGGACCTGCCGCTGAGAGTCGGCCGGAAGACCGTCCACTTCCTGGTGAGCCACCCCACCCCCCCGGTCTTCGACGGGCCGGAGGACCGCAACGGCACCCGCAACCACGACGAGATCCGGTTCTGGGCCGACTACGTCCAGCGGCACCGTTCGCGGTACATCTACGACGACGACGGCCGCCGCGGCGGCCTGCCGCGCGGAGCGTCCTTCGTGATCGCCGGCGACCAGAACTCCGACCCGCTGGACGGGGACAGCATCCCCGGCAGCACCCAGCAGCTGCTGGACAGTCCGCGGGTCAACGCGAGCCGGCCCCCGGCCAGCGCCGGCGCGGTCGAGGCGAGCGCCCTGCAGGGCGGGCTCAACGCCACGCACCGCTCGGACCCGGCCTACGACACCGCGGACTTCTGTGACACCGCGGCGCCCCCGCCGTGCTCGGGACCGGGGAACCTCCGCGCCGACTACGTGCTGCCCAGCAAGAACCTTCGGATCAGCGGTAGCGGGGTCTTCTGGCCGGTGCAGGCCGACCCCTTGTCACGGCTGACCGGGCCCGGTTTCCCCGTTCCCACCTCGGACCACCGCGAGGTGTGGGTGGACGTCAGGGTGCCCGCCCACCGCTCTCACCACCGGTGAGCAGCCCCAGCTCGGTCAGGTCACTGCGCAGGGCAGCGGCGTCGGTGAAGCGCAGCGCCACCAGGCCGGCGTCGGCAGCCGCCGCGACGTTGCGCGGGGAGTCGTCGACGAACACCGTCCGGGCCGGGTCGAGGTCGTAGCGCTCGACCACGAGGCGGAACACTGCCGGGTCGGGCTTGGCCAGGCGCTCCTCGCCCGACACCACGACGCCCTCGAACAGCGAGAGGAAGGCGAACATCGCCCGGGCGTGCGGGAAGGTCTCGGCCGACCAGTTGGTCAGCGCGACCAGCCGGACGCCGTCCCCGCGCAGGCGGCGGAGCAGCTCCACGGTGCCGGGGACCTCACCGCCGAGGGTCTCGCGGAACCGGGTGGGATAGGCGGCCAGCAGCTCGGCCCGGTGCGGGAACCTCGCGGCGTGCTCGGCCACCGCGTCGGACCACCGGCCACCGGCGTCCGCGCGATGGTTCCACGCTGCGAAGTCCACCTCGTGGAGGAAGTCCTCGACCTCGTCGTCTGGCAGCAGCTGCCGGTACAGGTAGCGCGGGTCCCAGTCGACCAGCACCCCGCCGAGGTCGAAGACGGCAGCGGTCGGGACCTCCCGACCCCCAGCAGGCGTGCTCATGCGATCTCCAGGGGGTCGACCTGCAGCCGGACGGCGCCGGCCTCCTTGTGCGCGCTCCGGACGCCCGCCGCGGCCTTGAGCGCGCGCACCGTGGCCGCGCCCTCGCCGCGCGGGGCCCGGACGAGCAGCCGCTCGAGGCCCGGGTGCCCGGGACCGGCCGGGACAGGCCCGAGCACCTCGGCGTACGCCGGCAGTCCGGCGGTCGCCAGGAACCCGGCCAACGCCTCGGGTGTGCCGGTCAGCGAGGCCATCAGCGCCTCCGGGGGCAGGCGGAGCGCGGTCCGCTCGCCCAGCTCGCGGTCGGCGAAGCCGGCGTGGTCGAACCGGACCAGGGCCTGCACGGCAGGGGTGGCAGGGTCGGCCAGCACGACCACGGTGCCGCCCTGGGGCGCCGGGCGGACGAGCGCGGCCGCGGCGGACCAGCGGCGCAGAGCCTCCTCCGCGGCCCGCAGGTCCGGCCGGCCGAGCAGGGCCCACCCGTCGAGCAGCAGCGCCGCGGCGTAGCCGCCGTCCGCGACCGGCTCGGCCCCGGGCGTGGCCACGACCAGGGCCGGCTCGGGCCCCACCCCGGCCAGGACCGGCGCGCTGCCACCGCTGGCGCGCACCTGGACGCGGGGGAAGGCCCGGGCGAGCTCCTCCGCGGTCCGGCCGGACCCGACGACGGTCGCCCGCATCCGCCGCCCGTCACAGCCGCTGCAGACCCAGCCGGTGGCGACGACCCCGCACCAGCGGCACGCCGCTGCGCGCTCGGGGTGCTCCGCTCCGAGTGGCCCGCGGCAGGCGGCGCAGCGGGCCGGGGCGCGGCAGGTGGCGCAGGCCAGCCCGGGGAGGTAGCCGGCGCGTGGGACCTGCACGAGCACGGGGCCGTGCTCGAGCCCGGAACGGGCCGCCCGCCACGCCTGGGTCGTGAGCCGGGCTCCGCGCACACCGGCCTCGGCGGGGTGGTCGGTGCCGGGGTCGGCCACCACCTGGGGGGCGGTACGCCGCACGACCTCGCGCGGTGCGGCCACCGACCGGGCCCAGCCGGACCGGACCAGCGCCGCGCCCTCGGCGGTGCGGGACAGCCCGCCGACCACGAGGCAGGCTCCCTCCAGGGTGCTGCGCAGCCCGAGCACGGTGCGCACGTGCGGGTAGGGGGCCCGCGGCTCCGCGTGCAGGTCGTCGCCGTCGTCCCAGACCACGGCCAGGCCCAGGTCGCGTACCGGCGCGAACATGGCCGCACGGGTGCCGATGGCGGCGCGCACCCGGCCGCGGCGTACGCGCAGCCAGCTGCGGTAGCGGGCGGCCGGGCCGGCCTCGGCGCTGAGGACCGTGTGCCGGCCGGCGCCGGCGAGGTCGGTGAGGGCCGCGTCGAGCCGGGCGACGTCGCGGTGGTCCGGCAGGACCACGAGGGCTCCGCGCCCGGCGGCCAGTGCGGTGGTGACAAGCCGGGCCAGCTCGTCGGGCCAGCTGGGTCCGGGCAGGGCCGACCAGACGGCGCGGACGGTGGCCCCCTCGTGCACCGCGTCCAGCAGCGCCGGGCCGTGCTCGTAGCGGCTCCACCCCGCGGGCAGCGGCCGGTCCGGCGGACGGTCGGCGACGGGGTCCGGCGGGAGGTCGCCGTCGGCGGCCTCGGCGCGGGCGTGCCGCGGGGGCACCGCCAGCCGGAGGACGTCGGCCAGCGTCCCGGCGTACCGGTCGGCGACCTCGCGCGCCAGCCGCAGCACCTCGGGTGCGAGCACGGGCTCGGGCGACACGACCTTCTCGAGGAACGCCAGCCGCCCCTGGTGCTCGCTCGCGTCGGCCCGCTCGAGCAGGTAGCCGTCGACCAGCCGCCCGGAGAACCGCACCCGGACCCGGACCCCCTCCTGCGCCACCTCGTCGACGTCGGCGGGGACCTGGAAGTCGAACGGCCGGTCCAGGTGCGCGAGCCCGACGTCGACCGCGACCCGGGCCACGGGTCGGACGGCGGCGGGTGTCCGCGCCCGCTTCGGCGGCCGGACCTTCGCCGCGCGGGCCGTGGACCCGGCGGCGGCGCGCGGGGACGGCTGCAGCAGCGCCAGCTGCTCCCCGTCGTCCGCGTGCTCAGTCACCGGGCCATCCCACCACCCTCCCGGGACACGACGGTGCCATCGGTCCCGGACCGTTGTCGTCGAGTGGCGCGCTGTTGCAGTTCTCGGCCGAGAAATCTGCAAGAGCGCGCCACTGAACGGGGTGGGGTGAGGCGGGCGGGGTCAGGCGGAGGCGGTGGCGGCCTTGAGGGCGTCGACGCGGTCGGCCCGCTCCCAGGTGAAGTCGGCGAGCTCGCGGCCGAAGTGGCCGTACGCCGCGGTCTGGGCGTAGATCGGCCGCAGCAGGTCGAGGTCGCGGATGATCGCCGCCGGGCGCAGGTCGAAGACCTCCACGACAGCGTCCTGGATCACGCCGGGCGCCACCGTCTCCGTGCCGAAGGTCTCCACGAACAGGCCCACCGGCTGGGCCTTCCCGATCGCGTACGCGACCTGGACCTCGCACCGGCGGGCCAGGCCGGCCGCGACGACGTTCTTGGCCACCCAGCGCATGGCGTAGGCCGCAGACCGGTCGACCTTGGACGGGTCCTTGCCGGAGAAGGCGCCGCCGCCGTGCCGGGCCATGCCGCCGTAGGTGTCGACGATGATCTTGCGGCCAGTGAGGCCGGCGTCGCCCATCGGGCCGCCGACCTCGAACCGGCCGGTGGGGTTCACCAGCAGCCGGAAGCCGGAGGTGTCGATGTCGACGCCGTCCAGGACCGGCTTGACGACCTGCTCGGCGATGTCGGGCTGCAGCATCGACTCGAGGCCGATGTCGGAGGCGTGCTGGCTGGACACCACCACGGTGTCCAGGCGTACGGCGTGGTGGCCGTCGTACTCGATGGTGACCTGGGTCTTGCCGTCCGGGCGCAGGTAGGGCACGGCGCCGTCCTTGCGGACCGCGGTGAGCTGCTGGGCCAGCCGGTGGGCCAGCCAGATCGGCAGCGGCATGAGCTCCGGGGTGTCGTCGCAGGCGTAGCCGAACATCAAGCCCTGGTCGCCGGCGCCCTGGCGGTCCAGCGGGTCCTCGACCGACTCACCGGTCCGGGCCTCGAACGCGGCGTCGACGCCCTGGGCGATGTCCGCGGACTGCGCGCCGATGGAGACCGACACGCCGCAGGAGTGCCCGTCGAAGCCCTTGGCAGAGGAGTCGTAGCCGATCTCGAGGATCCGCTCACGGACGATCCCGGCGACGTCGGCGTACGCCGAGGTGGTGACCTCTCCCGCGACGTGGACCTGGCCGGTCGTGATCAGCGTCTCGACCGCGACCCGGCTGGCCGGGTCCTCGGCGAGCAGCGCGTCGAGGATGGAGTCGCTGATCTGGTCGGCGATCTTGTCAGGGTGGCCCTCGGTCACGGACTCCGAGGTGAACAGGCGGCGGGACACGGAACTCCTAGGCGGTGGGAGACGGCCGCGCGGGTGCGGCGAGGTCGGCCGGGACGACAGCGGCCGCGCGAGTCTACCGGTCCGGCGCGGTCGGCCAGCGCCCGCGCACGAGGTCCCAGACGACGTCCGCCAGCGCCTCCTTCGGCCCGAGCGGTACGGCGGTCTCCGACCCGTCGTCCGCGAGGACCACCGCGGCGTTCTGGGAGCCCTCGAACCCGGTGGGGTGACCGGCGGGCCCGACCTCGTTGACGACGAGGAGGTCGGCACCCTTGCCGGCCAGCTTGGCCCGGCCGTGCGCCAGCGCGTCGCCGGCGGCGTCGCCGGTCTCGGCGGCGAAGCCGACGACGACCTGGCCGTCGCGGGCCCGCGGGGACCTGGCCACCTCGGCCAGCACGTCGGTGGTGCGGACCAGGGGGATGGCGTCAGGCTCGCCGGCACCTTTCTTGATCTTGGTGACCTGCGTCTCGCGCGGCCGGAAGTCCGCGACGGCCGCGGCCATCACCACGGCATCGGCCGTGGTCGCCGCCTTGAGCACGGCCTCCCGCAGCTGCTCGGCCGAGACCACCGGGACGACGGTGACGCCCGAGGGCGGCGGCAGGGCCACGTTGGCGGCCACGAGGGTCACCTGCGCGCCCCGCGAGGCCGCGGTGGTGGCCAGTGCCCACCCCTGCCGGCCGGACGACCGGTTGCCGAGGAACCGCACCGGGTCGAGGTGCTCGCGGGTGCCGCCGGCCGAGACCACCACGTGGCGACCCTCGAGGTCGCGGCCGCGGCTGCTGCCAGCAGCGAGAGCCCGGAGCGCGGCGGCGAGGATCTCGGCCGGCTCCGGCAGCCGCCCGGGCCCGGTGTCGGCGCCGGTGAGCCGGCCCGACGCCGGGTCCAGCACCTGGACGCCGCGGCCCCGCAGCGTTGCCACGTTGGCCTGGGTGGCGGGGTGCAGCCACATCTCGGTGTGCATGGCGGGGGCCATCACGACCGGGCAGCGGGCCGTGAGCAAGGTGCTGGTGAGCAGGTCGTCGGCCAGGCCGTGGGCGGCGCGGGCGAGCAGGTCGGCGGTGGCGGGCGCCACGAGGACCAGGTCGGCGTGCTGCCCGGTCCGGACGTGCGGCACCTCGTGGACGTCGTCCCAGACCTCGGTGGTGACCGGTCGGCCGGACAGGGCGGCCCAGGTCGCCGCGCCCACGAACTCCAGGGCGGCCCGGGTCGGCACCACCCGGACGTCGTGGCCGCCCTCGGTGAGCAGGCGGAGCAGCTCGACCGCCTTGTAGGCGGCGATCCCCCCGCCGACCCCGAGCACCACGCGGGCGCGGGCGGGGGTCATGGCGATCGGGGCGACCCGGCCCTCAGGCCGGGTCGATCTTCTCGTAGCCGAGCATGCCGGTGTTGATCTCGCGCATGGCGATCGACAGCGGCTTCTCGTGGACGTGGGTCTCGACCAGCGGCCCGACGTACTCGAGCAGGCCCTCGCCCAGCTGCGAGTAGTACGCGTTGATCTGCCGGGCCCGCTTGGCGGCGTAGATGACCAGGCTGTACTTGGAGTCGGTCGCGGTGAGCAGCTCGTCGATGGGCGGGTTGGTGATGCCCTCGGGCGCAGCGGCGATGCCGGACACAGGGTGCCTTCCGTCGAGTGACACGAGAGTGCGGGGACGCCCCGCACGCGAGCAGCCGGGTCAGTCCCCGGACGCAACCGCCAAGGCTACCAGGCGCGAGGCGACCTCCTGGACGTCGGTGTTCACGAGCGTCACGTCGAACTCCGGTTCGGCGGCGAGCTCGTCGCGGGCCAGCGCCAGCCGCCGCTCCATGACCTCCGGCGGCTCGGTGCCGCGGCCCGTGAGCCGGCGCACCAGCTCGTCCCACGACGGTGGTGCAAGGAACACCAGCAGCGCGTCCGGCAGCTGCTTGCGCACCTGCCGGGCGCCCTGGATCTCGATCTCCAGGATGACCGGGTCGCCCTGCTCCAGGTGGTCGAGGACAGGCTGTCGGGGCGTGCCGTAGAGGTTGCCGGCGAACTCGGCCCACTCCAGCAGGCCGCCCTCCGCCACCAGCCGCTGGAACTGCTCGCGGCTCACGAACCGGTAGTGGACGCCGTCGACCTCGCCGGGCCGCGGGAACCGGGTCGTGGCGGACACCGAGAGCCACACCTCGGGATGGTGCTCGCGCAGCATCCTGAGGACGGTGCTCTTGCCCACCGCCGACGGGCCGGACAGGACCACGAGGCGCGGGCCGTCGGGCTCCGCGGCACGGCCCTCGGCGCCGGTCGGGCTCAGGCCGAGCCGCCGAACTCCCGCTCGAGGGCGCCCAGCTGCTGGGTCCCGAGCCCGCGGACCCGACGGCTCTCGGAGATGCCGATCTCCTCCATGATCTTGCGGGCACGGACCTTGCCGACGCCGGGCAGTGACTCGAGGACGGAGGAGACCTTCATCTTGCCGACGATCTCGTTGCCGCCCTCGCGGCTGCCCTCCTTGAGGACCTCGATGAGCGAGGCGCCGGAGTGCTTGAGCCGGTTCTTCACCGCCGCCCGCTCGCGCCTCGCGATCGCGGCCTTCTCGAGGGCCGCCGCCCTCTGCTCGGGAGTCAACGGGGGCAATGCCACGTGAGGTCACCTCGGCGTCGGTGATGCGCGGACGAGAACGAGTCAGGAACCTAGCGACTGCCGGGCCCGCCTAGCAATGCAGGTGGGCCTGTCGATGCGCAGAACCATCCGATCGACCGAGGGGCCGAGGGCCGGACAGCCTTGCACTGCAACGGTTCCAGCGGTCGTCGCTCACGGTCATGTGTAGCGCGGTCAGCGTGACAACGACAGTGCCAACGCGGCCGCGGCGGCTGCCACGTCCGCGGCTGCGGTGAGCGGTCGGCCGACCACCAGCAGGTCGGCGCCGTCGGCGCGGGCCTGCTCCGGTGTCGCGACCCGGGCCTGGTCGTCCGGGCTGTCACCGTCGGCCCCGGCCGGTCGCACGCCCGGGGTGATCAGGGTGATGTCGGCGCCCACCTCGGCCCGGACGTCGGCGACCTCCAGCGGCGAGCAGACCAGTGCCCGGGCACCACCGGCGACCGCGAGCGAAGCAAGCCGGCGTACGGCGTCGCGTGGTGCGTCGGCGAAACCGACAGCCGCAAGCTGCTCGGCAGAAAGCGACGTGAGGACGGTGACGCCGGCGACCTTCGTCCTGGGCAGCGCGTCGACGGCAGCGCGGACCATCGCCGGGCCGCCGCTCGCATGCACCGTCAGGTAGGTCGGCGCGAGCTCGGCGACGGCGCGCGCGGCACCCGCGACGGTGTTCGGGATGTCGTGCAGCTTCAGGTCCAGGAAGACGTCCCGGCCTCCGCTGGCCTCTCGGCACTTCACCACGGCGTCGTGACCGTGCCGGAGGAAGAGCTCGAGACCCACCTTGACGGTGCTCACGTAGGGGCCGGCGGCGGCGGCCCAGCCCACGGCGGTCTCCAGGTCGGCGGTGTCCAGTGCGACGGCGACGGGGGCCGGCCTTCCCGAGGTCATGTCACAGGCTCCCTGCTCGGTCGTGGGCGGGAACGGGCCGGTGCGGCAGGTCGCGGTGGGCGAAGCCGACGGCCTCCACCAGGGACGCGAAGCCGCGGGCGGCCAGGACGTCGGCCAGCTCACCGAGGACCCGGACCGGCGCCGAGGGGTCGTGGAAGACGGCTGTGCCGACGCTCACCGCGCTGGCACCGGCGAGGACCAGCTCGAACGCGTCCCGGCCGGAGGCCACCCCGCCCATCCCGAGGATCGGCACCTCGGGCAGGGCGGCGTGCACCTGCCAGACGCAGCGGACCGCGACCGGCTTGACGGCGCGACCGGACAGGCCGCCGGTGACGCCCGCGAGGACGGGCCGCATCGTGTCCAGGTCCAGCGCCATGCCGAGCAGGGTGTTGATCATCGAGAGGCCGTCGGCGCCGGCATCGACGCACGCCCGGGCGATCGTCACGATGTCGGTGACGTCCGGTGACAGCTTCGCCAGCACGGGCACGGACGGAGCCGTGCGCTGCCGCACTGCTGCGACCACCTCCGCGGCCGCACCCGGGTCGCAGGCGAAGACCAGCCCGCGGTTCTCCACGTTCGGGCAGGAGATGTTGACCTCTACTGCGACCAGGCCGGGGGCGCCTCGCAACCGGCCGGCCAGCTCCGCGTACTCCTCCACGCTGCCACCGGCGATCGACACCACGGCCCGGGCACCCTGCTCGTGCAGCCAGGGCAGGTCGTGCTCGAGGAAGGCATCGATCCCGGGGCCCTGGAGGCCGATCGAGTTGAGCATCCCCCCGGGCGTCTCCGCCATCCGCGGGGTGGCCCGCCCGGAGCGAGGGGCGAGCATGATCGACTTGGTGACGACCGCACCGAGGTCGGCGACGTCGAAGAACTGCCCGAGCTCGCGGCCGGCGGCGGCGCACCCGGATGCGGTGAGGACCGGGTTCGGCAGCAGCATGCCGCCGAGGCGGGCGGTCAGGTCGACGACGGGACGCTGGCTGCGGGGCGCCTCGACGGTCCGGACGTGGAAGCTCATCTCGTGCTCTCCTTCGCGCCCACGCCGGAGCCTGAGCGAGCACGCACCGCGTCCACGCGGCGGTCGTCGGGAGCGGACGTCCTCGTCGGGCGCATCAGTGCCCTCCTGCGACGGGTGCGCCGACGGCGCCTTGGGGGACGGTGCCGACGTCGTCCCAGCGGACCCGGTCGCCGGCGAAGACCGGCCCCTCGGTGCACGCCCGCACCATCCGGGTCAGGCCGTCGTCGCCGACCACCGGAAGCACGCAGGTCATGCAGACCCCGATCCCGCAGGCCATCGACTCCTCGACGGCGCACTGGGCCGGGACGCCGTGGGCCGCGGCGGTGTGGCTCACCGCCCGCAGCATGGGCATCGGCCCGCAGGCGTAGACGACGTCCGTGCGGGCGGCGGCCAGGACCTGGGGCAGGACGTCTGTCACCCGGCCGCGGGTACCGGCCGAGCCGTCGTCGGTGGTGACGGCGACCGACGAGGCCATCCGCTTCGCGTCCAGGACGCCGAAGAGCCGGTCCTCGGACCCGGCTCCGAGCACGAAGTCGACGCGGCAGCCCCTGCTCCGCAGTGCCTCGCCGAGGGAGAACAGCGGCGCCGCGCCGTACCCGCCGCCCACCAGGGTGGCACTCACCGCCCGCTGGCTCTCCCGGGGCAGGCTGAACGGCCGGCCGAGCGGCCCGACCACGTCGACCGGGGTGTGCGGCGCCGCGGAGGCGAGCCACCCGGTGCCGGCACCTTTCACCCCGACGACGACGTCGACGGTGCCGCCGTAGACGCCGCGGCTGGACGTCCTGTAGATCGAGAAGGCCCGGCGCAGGGTGAGGCCGGTGTCCGGGCCGCCCGTCGCGAGCGCCACGAAGTGCCCGGGCCGGCTGCGCTCGGCCAGGCCGGGGGCCACCAGGGAAAGGTGGTGGTACGCACCGACCCGCCGGGTGGACAGGACCTGCCCGGCCACCTGCAGCGGTCCCTCGGAGCTGCGCGCCATCAGCGCCCACCCCCGGGTGCTCGTTTGCGACCTGCGTCACCGACACGCCGGCCAGCGGCCGGCGTGTCGCGTGACGGAGGTCGCAAACGAGCGTTCTCGGGAGGCGGCA
This sequence comes from uncultured Actinomycetota bacterium, assembly GCA_963726615.1. Taxonomy (GTDB): domain Bacteria; phylum Actinomycetota; class Actinomycetes; order JACCUZ01; family JACCUZ01; genus CAWDZK01. The sequence continues at coordinate 409,169 of CAVSCX010000011.1, forward strand.
TCAGCGGGCCGTCTCGGCGGGCAGGGCTGCGGTCCAGTCCTGGATCGAGCGGACGTCGAGCTCGCCCCGGCCGAGCGCCTCGATGCCCTGGACCGCGGCCGCGAGCTGCTGCACGGTGGTGATGATCGGCCGGTCCATCGCGATGGCGGCCGCCCTGATCTCGTAGCCGTCGGCCCGCGCCCGAGGGCCGGACGGGGTGTTGACGACGATGTCGACCTCGCCGGCCAGGATCCGCTCCACCACGGTCGGCTCACCGTCCGCGCCGCGGCCGTGGCTGTGCTTGCGCACGACTGTCGCCTCGACCCCGTTGCGGCGCAGCACGTCGGCGGTGCCGTCGGTGGCCAGCACCTGGAAGCCCAGGTCGGCCATCCGCTTGAGCGGGAAGATCATGTTCCGCTTGTCCCGGTCGGCCATCGACACGAACACGACGCCCTTGGTCGGCAGCCCGCCGTAGGCCGCGGACTGCGACTTGGCGAAGGCGGTGCCGAAGTTGGCGTCGATGCCCATCACCTCGCCGGTGGAGCGCATCTCCGGGCCGAGCATGTGGTCGACCCCCCGCCCCTCGACGGTGCGGAAGCGTTTGAACGGCAGCACCGCCTCCTTGACTGCCACCGGGCTCGCCGAGCCGGGGCCGGCCGGGCGCCACCCGCCGTCCCCGACGGGCGGCAGCACGCCTGCGGCCCGGAGGTCGGCGATCGAGTCGCCCACCATCACCAGGGCGGCGGCCTTGGCCAGCGGGACCCCGGTGGCCTTGGACACGAAGGGGGCGGTCCGGCTGGCGCGGGGGTTGGCCTCCAGCACGTAGAGCACGTCGGCTGCCATCGCGAACTGCACGTTGAGCAGGCCACGTACGCCGATGCCCCGGGCCAGCGCGAGGGTCTGCTCGGCGACCTTGGCGACGACGTCCCGGCCCAGCGTCACGGGCGGCAGCACGCAGGCGGAGTCCCCGGAGTGGATGCCCGCCTCCTCGATGTGCTCCATCACCCCGCCGAGGTAGAGCTCCTCGCCGTCGAACAGCGCGTCGACGTCGATCTCGATGGCGTCGTCGAGGAACCGGTCCACGAGGACGGGGCGGTCCGTCGAGACCTCGGTGGCCTCGCGCATGTACGTCGCCAGCTGCTCGTCGTCGTAGACGATCTCCATGCCGCGGCCGCCGAGGACGTACGACGGCCGCACCAGCACCGGGTAGCCGATGTCGGCGGCGATCCGGCGGGCGCCCTCGTACGACGTGGCGGTGCCGTGCTTGGGGGCCACCAGGCCCGCGTCGGCGAGCACCTCGGAGAACGCGCCGCGGTCCTCGGCCAGGTGGATGGCCGCCGGGCTGGTGCCGATGATGGGCACCCCGGCGTCGGCGAGCCTCTGGGCCAGCCCGAGCGGGGTCTGGCCGCCGAGCTGGACGACGACGCCGAGGACCGGTCCGGCCTGCTGCTCGGCGTGCACGACCTCGAGGACGTCCTCGAGGGTGAGCGGCTCGAAGTACAGCCTGTCGGAGGTGTCGTAGTCGGTGGACACCGTCTCGGGGTTGCAGTTGACCATGACGGTGCGCAGGCCACGCTCGCGCAGCGCGAAGCTGGCATGCACGCACGAGTAGTCGAACTCGATGCCCTGCCCGATCCGGTTGGGCCCGCTGCCGAGGATGATCACCGCCGGGTCCGGGCGAGGTGCGACCTCGGACTCCTCGTCGTAGGCGGAGTAGTGGTAGGGCGTGAGCGCCGCGAACTCGGCCGCGCAGGTGTCGACGGTCTTGAACACCGGCCGGAGGCCGAGGGCGTGCCGCACGCCGCGGACGACCTCCTCGGGCATCCCGCGGAGCCGGCCGAGCTGGAGGTCGGAGAAGCCATGCCTCTTGGCCCGCGCGAGCAGGTCGCGGTCCAGGTCGGGAGCGTCCCGGACCTCGGCGGCGACCTCGTTGACGAGCTGCAGCTGGTCGAGGAACCAGGGGTCGATACCGGTGGCCGCGTACACCTCCTCCAGGGTCGCGCCCGTCCAGAGCGCCTGCTGGACGTCCCGGAGCCGGCCGTCGTGGGGCACCGCCGCCCGCTCCAGCCAGTCCGCCGTGGTCACCTCGGTGCGCGCCCAGCCGAACGAGGCGTCGGGCGACTCCAGCGAGCGCAGGGCCTTCTGCAGCGCCTCGGTGAAGCAGCGCCCGATCGCCATCGCCTCCCCCACGCTCTTCATGTGGGTCGTGAGGACCGGGTCGGCGCCGGGAAACTTCTCGAAGGCGAACCGCGGCACCTTGACGACGACGTAGTCCAGGGTCGGCTCGAAGGACGCGGGGGTCTCGCGGGTGATGTCGTTGGGGATCTCGTCCAGCGTGTAGCCCACCGCGAGCTTGGCGGCGATCTTCGCGATCGGGAAGCCCGTGGCCTTGGAGGCCAGCGCGGACGAGCGGGACACCCGCGGGTTCATCTCGATGACGATGACGCGCCCGGTCGCCGGGTCGACCGCGAACTGGATGTTGCACCCGCCGGTGTCGACGCCGACAGCGCGGATCACGTCGATCGAGATGTCGCGCAGCCGCTGGTACTCGCGGTCGGTCAGGGTCATGGCCGGTGCGACCGTGATCGAGTCGCCGGTGTGCACACCCATCGGGTCCAGGTTCTCGATCGAGCAGACGACGACGACGTTGTCGGCCTTGTCGCGCATCAGCTCGAGCTCGTACTCCTTCCAGCCGAGGATCGACTCCTCCAGGAGGACCTCGGTGGTCGGGCTCGCCTGCAGCCCGGCCGCGGCCATCCGGCGCAGCTCGGTCTCGTCGCGCGCCAGCCCGGAGCCTGCCCCGCCCATCGTGAACGACGGCCGCACGACCATCGGGTAGCCCAGGTCCTCGGCCGCGCCGAGGCAGTCGTCGATGCTGTGCGCGATCACACTGCGGGCCGACTCGGCGCCGATCCGCTCGACGATCGTCTTGAACTGCTGCCGGTCCTCCCCCGCCACGATGGCGTCGACGTTCGCGCCGATCAGCTCCACGTCGTACCGCTCGAGGACACCCGCCTCGTGCAGCGCCATCGCCGTGTTGAGCGCCGTCTGGCCGCCGAGGGTCGCCAGCAGGGCGTCGGGCCGCTCCTTCTCGATCACCTTGGCCACGATCTCCGGGGTGATCGGCTCGATGTAGGTGGCGTCGGCGAACTCCGGGTCGGTCATGATCGTCGCCGGGTTGGAGTTGACCAGGACCACCCGTAGACCCTCCTCGCGCAGCACCCGGCAGGCCTGGGTCCCGGAGTAGTCGAACTCGCAGGCCTGCCCGATGACGATCGGGCCGGACCCGATCACGAGGACGCTGGAGATGTCGGTGCGCCGGGGCATCTAGCGGGCCACCCTTCCCTCTGTCGGGCTCGTCGCTCTGCTCGTCCCTCGCTGCACTCCTCGGGCCGCTCCGAGCAGTGTGCTGAACCGGTCGAAGAGGTACGCGGCGTCGTGCGGGCCGGCCGCGGCCTCCGGGTGGTACTGCACCGAGAACGCCGGCACGTCGTGGCAGCGGATCCCCTCCACCACCCCGTCGTTGAGGCACACGTGACTGACCTCGGCGGCGCCGAACGGCGTCTCGAACCTGCCCTCGGTGGGCGCGTCGACCGCGAAGCCGTGGTTGTGCGCGGTGACCTCGACCGTCCCGGTGAGGCGGTCCTGGACCGGCTGGTTGATGCCGCGGTGGCCGTAGCGGAGCTTGTAGGTGCCCAGGCCCAGGGCCCGGCCGAGGACCTGGTTGCCGAAGCAGATGCCGAACACAGGAACCCGTCTGCCGAGAAGGTCGGCCGTGAGCGCCACCGCCCGGTCGGCCGTGGCGGGGTCGCCAGGTCCGTTGCTGAGGAACACCCCGTCGGCGCCGGTGGCAAGCACGTCGTCGACCGAGGCGGTCGACGGCAGCACGTGCACCTCGATCCCCCGCTCCGCCATGCGCACGGGGGTCATCCGCTTGATCCCGAGGTCCAGGGCCGCGACCGTGAACCGCGTGTCGCCAACGGCCGGCACCACGTAGGGCTCGGCCGTGCTCACCTCCGCCGAGAGATCGGCGCCGGCCATGGCCGGGGCCCGGCGCACCCGGTCGAGCAGCGACCCCGTGTCGGTGTCCTCGGTGCTGATGCCGACCCGCATGGCGCCGCGCTCGCGAAGGTGCCGGGTCAACGCTCGGGTGTCGACGCCGCTGATGCCCACGACGGCCTGCCCGGCCAGCTCCTCCCCCAGCGAGCGACGGGACCGCCAGGACGACGGCCGTCGGGCCGGGTCGCGCACGACGTAGCCGCTCACCCAGATCCGGCCCGACTCCGGGTCCTCGTCGTTGACCCCGGTGTTCCCGACGTGCGGCGCGGTCATGACCACCACCTGCCGGTGGTACGACGGGTCGGTGAGCGTCTCCTGGTAGCCCGTCATCCCGGTGGAGAACACGGCCTCGCCGAAGGTCTCCCCCGCGGCGCCGTAGGAGTCGCCGCGGAAGGCCCGCCCGTCCTCCAGCACCAGCACCGCCGGCCGCGTTCCCGCGGTCGGGCTCACTGGAGCTTCCCGTCCAGGACCGTCGGGCGACCGCGCAGGAAGGTGGCCACCACGGCGCCGGGCAGGGACCGTCCGGCGTAGGGCGTGTTGCGCGACCGCGACGCCAGCGCGAACGGGTCGACCTCGCGGCGGGCCGCCGGGTCGACCAGCACGAGGTTCGCCGGCGCACCGGGCTCCAGCGGGCGTCCGTGACCCTCCACAAGGCCGATGCGGGCCGGCCGGACGGACATCCGGTCCGCGACTCCCGCCCAGTCGAGCAGACCGGTCTCGACCATGGCCTCCTGCACCACCGACAGGGCGGTCTCGAGGCCGAGCATCCCCATCGCCGCCGCGGCCCACTCGCAGTCCTTGTCCTCGTGGGAGTGCGGGGCGTGGTCGGTGGCGACCGCGTCGATCGTCCCGTCGGCCAGCGCCTCGCGCAGGGCTGTCACGTCCTCGGCCGTTCGCAGCGGCGGGTTCACCTTGTAGAGCGGGTCGTACGTCGAGGCCAGCTCGTCAGTCAGCAGCAGGTGGTGCGGAGTGACCTCGGCGGTGATGTTCCACCCCTTCGACTTGGCCCAGCGCAGGATCTCGACCGAGCCCGCGCTCGACACGTGGCAGACGTGCAGCCGCGACCCGACGTGGGCCGTCAGCAGCACGTCCCGGGCGATGATCGCCTCCTCGGCGACCGCGGGCCACCCCTGCAGGCCCAGCACCCCGGACAGCTCGCCCTCGTTCATCTGGGCGCCCTCGGTGAGCCTCGGCTCCTGCGCGTGCTGGGCGACGACACCGCCGAACGCCTTGACGTACTCCAGCGCCCGCCGCATCAGGACGGCGTCGGACACACAGGTGCCGTCGTCGGAGAAGACGCGGACCCGGGCCGCGGAGTCGGCCATCGCGCCGAGCTCGGCGAGCCGCTCGCCCTGGAGCCCGACGGTGACGGCGCCGACCGGTCGCACGTCGCAGTGACCCGCTTCGCGGCCCAGCCGCCAGACCTGCTCGACCACCCCGGCGGTGTCGGCGACCGGGTCCGTGTTGGCCATCGCGTGCACCGCGGCGAACCCGCCGAGCGCAGCAGCGGCGGTGCCGGTCTCGACGGTCTCCGCGTCCTCGCGTCCCGGCTCGCGCAGGTGGGTGTGCAGGTCGACCAGGCCCGGCAGGGCGACCAGGCCGTCGGCGTCCACGACCTCGGCGCCGGCCCGGGCCAGTGCGGGCCCGACCTCGGCCACCGCGCCGTCCTCGAGGACCAGATCGGTGGCCTCGCCGCCGAGCAGCCGGGCACCCTTCACGACGTACGTGCTCACAGCGCGACCTCCCCGTCGGTGCTGCCGGACAGCAGCAGGTAGAGAACCGCCATCCGGACGCTGACGCCGTTGGTCACCTGCTCGACGATCGTCGACCGGGCCGAGTCGGCGACCTCGGCGGCGATCTCCATGCCCCGGTTCATCGGGCCCGGGTGCATGACGATCGCGTGGTCCGGCAGCTGCGCCATCCGCGTGCCGTCCAGCCCGTAGCGGCGGCTGTACTCCCGCGCGCTCGGGAAGAAGGCGGCGTTCATCCGCTCGCGCTGCACCCGGAGCATCATCACGACGTCGCTTTTGGCGAGCTCGCCGTCGAGGTCGTACGACGTGGCGCACGGCCAGCTGTCCACGCCGACCGGGAGCAGGGTCGGGGGCGCGACGAGCGTGACCTCGGCACCCAGGGTGTGCAGCAGCAGCACGTTGGACCGGGCGACCCTCGAGTGCAGGACGTCGCCGACGATGGTCACCCGTCGGCCGGCGAGATCGGTCCCGGTCGCGGTCTCGTGGCCGTTCAGCCGGCGGCGCATGGTGAACGCGTCGAGCAGGGCCTGGGTCGGGTGCTCGTGGGTGCCGTCGCCGGCGTTGACGACGGCGCCCCGGATCCAGCCCGAGTGGGCCAGCCGGTGCGGCGCCCCGGAGGCGTGGTGCCGGACCACGACGGCGTCGGCACCCATCGCCTCGAGCGTCAGCGCGGTGTCCTTGAGGCTCTCGCCCTTGGACACGCTGGAGCCCTTGGCGGAGAAGTTGATCACGTCGGCGGAGAGTCGCTTGGCTGCGGCCTCGAACGAGATCCTGGTGCGGGTGGAGTCCTCGAAGAAGAGGTTGACCACGGTCCGCCCGCGCAGCGTCGGCAGCTTCTTGATCGGGCGGTCGGCCAGCCGCGCCAGCTCCTCGGCGGTGTCGAGCACCAGCAGGGCGTCGTCACGGGTCAGGTCGGCCGCGCTGAGCAGGTGCGGGTTCACCGGGCCACCTCCGGGTCGGCGCCGCCAGGAGCGCTGTCGATGGACACGCTGTCCTCACCGTCCTGCTCCTCGAGGAGCACGTGGACCCGCTCGGCCGTCGAGGTCGGGAGGTTCTTACCGACGTAGTCGGCGCGGATGGGCAGCTCGCGGTGGCCGCGGTCGACCAGGACGGCGAGCTGGACCCGGGCCGGCCGCCCGAGGTCACCGAGGGCGTCCAGGGCGGCCCGGATCGTCCTTCCGGAGTAGAGGACGTCGTCGACGAGCACGACGGTCCGGCCCTCGACGCCCCCTGCCGGCAGCTCGGTGCGTTCCAGGGTGCGGGCCGGGTGCAGCCGGAGGTCGTCGCGGTACATGGTCACGTCGAGCGAGCCGACCGGGACCGTCGCGCCCTCGACCTCGTTGATCCGCGTCGCGAGCCGGTGCGCCAGCGGGACCCCGCGGGTCGGGATGCCCAGCAGGACCAGGTCGTCGGAGCCCTTGCCGCGCTCGAGGATCTCGTGCGCGATGCGGGTGAGCGCCCGGCCGATGTCGGGGGCGGCGAGGACCTGCCGGCGGGTCGCCGAGCCGGGGCCGCCGGGTGTCGCGCGGGCGCCCGCAGGAAGCGGGGACGTGCTAGGGGTGGGCGTCATCCGCCGACCGACCTCCTTCCCCGCCTCTCCGGACGGGTCGTTAAAGGATGTCTCGATGGGTCCGCCGTCACCGTAGCAGCGCCCCAGCCAGGAGCCCGGACGCTGTCCACGGCGCGCCGCGGACCGGGTCCGGGCGCGGAAGTACAGCGTCCGGTACAGCCGTTCGGGTGGCGGGTTGCCGGATCTTGCCACCAAACGCCGTGACTCTCTGTAACGTCACCCAGAGTCACCGCTGGACTGGGTCGTCTTGACGACAGCTCCGCGGGCGACGGGAGCACCAGGGGCACCGGTCACCGCGGGTGACAGGGTGAGGGATCAGGGGAAGGTAGGGGCGTCATGGCGACCGAGTACGCACGTGCGCTCGGGGGGCGGTTGCGGGCGATCCGCACCCAGCAGGGGTTGTCCCTGCACGGCGTCGAGGAGAAGTCGGCGGGACGGTGGAAGGCTGTCGTCGTCGGCTCGTACGAGCGCGGGGACCGGGCGGTGACCGTGCAGCGACTGGCGGAGCTGGCGGACTTCTACGCGGTCCCGGTCAGCGAGCTGCTGCCGGACGGGGCGCCCAGCGGCGCCGCCGAGCCGCCGCCGCGGCTGATCCTCGACCTGGAGCGGCTGCAGGCCGTCCCGGCGGAGCGGGCCGGGCCGCTGGCCCGCTACGCGGCCACGATCCAGGCCCAGCGCGGGGACTACAACGGCCGGGTCCTCTCGATCCGGCAGGACGACCTGCGCACGCTGGCCGTGATCTACGACGACTCGCCGAGCCAGCTGACCGAGCAGCTCATCAGCTGGGGCGTGCTCAACGCGGAGGCCCGCCGGGCCCTGGACTGAACCGCGTAACGATCGCGGCCGTTTTGACCGGTATCGAACGGTAGCCGGCTCAAGTCGTGCCGGGAGTCGGCCGACACGGGAACGTGCCCTACCTCTCCCTCGCCACGCGACCTCGATGACGACGATCGAGGTCACGGGTCCACCTCCCCGTACCCTGGCAGCTCCGGTCCGGGCACCGGTGTCCACGCGCTTCGCCCGGAAACGACGACTCGTCCGCCTGACGTCGGCGCCGCTGCTCCTGCTGGTGGGCGTGCTGGCCGAGAACCCTGTCGTCCTGCTCCTGGCGCTGGTGGTGGCCGGAGCCGTGGCACTGCGTCGCTGGATGCCGTGGGACGTCGCCGTTCCGGGTGCGTTCCTCGGGCTGCTGGCAGCCGCTGTGGTCCTCGGGGTCGGAGGGGGCGCCACCGGGCTCGACCTGCTGGCCCGCCCCTGGGTCGTCGTCGGCGTGATGTCCGTCCTCGTCCTCGTCGCCGTGCTGACCTCGTCGGTTCACCCGCCGTCGGCTCGTCGCCCTGTCTTCGGCGGCGTCCGCATGCTGGCGTTCCTCCCCGCGGGATATGCGCTGGTGACCGGCCTGGCCCAGACCCTCGGCCCGGAGCGGGCCCGGGCCTGGTCGTTCTGGGGCACCGACATGGCCCATCACCTCAGCATCGTCCGGGACCTCCAGGTGGCCGGGCACGTGGACCTGGCCTCGTCCGGGTATCCCAAGGGCCTGCAGTTCCTGGCTGCGCTGGTAGCCGTCCCCGGGGCCCCGCTGGACGATCCGGTCCGGCTCCTCGACTACGACCTGCAGCTGTTCGCCGCGCTCATCTGGCTGTCGCTGGCGCTGCTGCTCTGGACCGCTTCGGCCGTGGCCGTACGGATGGGCGCGAGCCTCGGCCTGCGCAGCGGCGTCCAGGCAGTCGCCGGGCTGGCGGTGGGGATCGTGCTCCTGCTGACCAACTCGTTCCTCGAGACCTTCCTCTACTCGGGCGGCGCCCAGAGTCTCGTCGCGGTGGTGGCGCTCTGGGCCATCCCTCTTGCCGTGCTGGCCGACCTGCCGGCCGCCCGTCGCACGGCGGTGCTCGTCACCGGCTCGGCGCTTGTCGCGATGCTGTTGTGCTACCTCTGGCAGGCTCTGGCGCTGGCCCCGGTCCTCGCGCTCGCCGGGGTACTGGCTCCACGGCTGCCGCGGATCCTGCGGTCCGCTCGCACCCGGCGCGGCCGGCGGACCGCCCTCAGGTACCTGCCGGCGCTGATGGTCGTCACTGCCGTCGCGGTCGTGCCCGCCCTGCAGCTGGGACACGGGGGCCTCGCCGCCGCGGCTGGCACCCCGGGGTACATCCCGGGAGGCTCGTCGCCGGTCCTGGTCATGACCTTGATCGTCGCGGCGACTCTGCTCCCCGGCGCCGCTCGGCGCCACGCCTGGGCACGCCTCATGCTGGGATCGGTGCTCGGCCTGCTCGCAGCCCTCGCCCTCGTCGTACAGGCTGCGGGGAACGGTCTTGACCTCGAGCAGTACTACCCGCGCAAGCTGCTGTGGTTCCTGCTGCTCTTCCTTGCTCCCGTCGTCGCCGTGACCGCCACGGAGCTCGCCGGCCGGGTGGCCACCTCGCTGTCGCGTCTGCTCGGAGCCCGGGTGGCGCGGCCGTTCGTGCCCAGGGTGGCGCTGGCTGCCCTCGCAGGGTTCGTCGTCGTCGTCACCTGGTTGCCGGGGCAGCTGGGAGCGGAAGCCCTCGGAGCGACCCCGCTCCGGACGGGTCCTGCCACGGTCACCAAGGCGGACGGGCCCGACGCGGTGCCCAACTGGAGCGCCCAACGGTTCGAGATCGCCGTCCGGACCAGCACCGCTTTCGCACCCGAGACGACGATCGTCCCCTACTACGTGGGCAACGTCGCCGGCGCTGACTTCATCGGCACCCGCATCGTCTCCGGCATCCTCACCTTCCTCACCGGCCACCGCGAGATCGGCGGCGACATCCCCGACCTGTGCGGCACGATCGACACCGCGGCAGGGGACGGCGCGGCAGTCGTGGTCTCGAAGCTGCCAGCGGCCGCCGTGCGCAAGTCCATGGCCCTGCGTGGATGCGCCGGTCGCGCGGAGGTCGTGCACCTCACCCCTGGTCTCGCCCTGGTCGGCGCCGGCAGCTGAGCCCAGTCACCCGCTGAGCTGGGGCTTGAGCTCGACGATCCGGCCCAGCAGGCCGTTGACGAACCCCGGCGAGTCGTCGGTCGAGAGGGACCGGACCAGCTCGACCGCCTGGTCGAGGACGACGGCGTCGGGGACGTCGTCGCGCCAGAGCAGCTCGAACGTCCCGAGCCGGAGCACCACCCGGTCGACCGCCGGCATCCGGTCCAGCGTCCAGCCCTGCGCATAGGTCGCGAGCAGCTCGTCGATCCGCTCGCGGTGCGCCACGACTCCTTCGACGAGCTCGACCGTGAACTCGGCGACCGGTGGGTCGGCTGCGGCGACGCGGCCGGCGAGGAGCTCGATCGGATCGGTGCCGCGCTGGTCGGCCTCGAACAGCACGTCGACCGCCCGCTTGCGGGCCTTGCTGCGGGCGGACATTCAGCTACCGGTGACCCGGCCGAGGTAGCTGCCGTCCCTGGTGTCGACCTTGACCTTCTCCCCGGTGGTGATGAACAGCGGGACGGCGATCTCCGCACCGGTCTCGAGGGTGGCCGGTTTGGTCCCCCCGGTCGACCGGTCCCCCTGCATGCCCGGCTCGGTGTAGGAGATCGTCAGCTCGACCGCGGCGGGAAGCTCGACGTACAGCGGCGTGCCGTCGTGGACGGCCACGACGGCGTCCTGGTTCTCGAGCATGAACTTGGCCATCTCGCCGACGGTCTCGCCCGACACGTGCAACTGCTCGTAGGACTGGTTGTCCATGAACACGAAGTCCGAGCCCTCCTTGTAGAGGTACTGGAAGTCGCGCTTGTCGACAGTTGCCGTCTCGACCTTCGTGCCGGCGTTGAACGTCTTGTCGACGACCTTGCCGGACAGGACGTTCTTGAGCTTCGTCCGCACGAACGCGCCGCCCTTGCCGGGCTTGACGTGCTGGAACTCCACGACCGACCAGAGCTGGCCGTCGATGTTGAGCACCAATCCGTTCTTCAGGTCGTTCGAGGTCGCCACAGGGCTGAGTCCTTCGTCTCGCGTGCGGGTGCTGCGCCTCGGTCAGAGGACGAGCAGGTCCTTCGGTGTGGTCGTGAGCAGCTCGGGTGCGCCCTGCGCCCCGGTGCCGACGACGAGGGTGTCCTCGATGCGGACTCCCCCGCGTCCGTCGAGGTAGACCCCCGGCTCGACGGTCACCGGCGTGCGGGCGTGGAGTCTACCCGTCGCGCGGTACCCCACCATCGGAGCCTCGTGGATCTCCAGCCCCACCCCGTGGCCCAGCCCGTGCGGGAACTGCTCGCCGTAGCCCGCCGCGACCACGACGGCGCGGGCCGCCTCGTCGACGTCGCGGACGTCGGCGCCCACGGCCAGCGCGTGCCGACCGGCCCGCTGCGCCTCCCGCACGACCTGGTAGATCTCCGCCTGCCAGGCCGCCGGCTCCGCCCCCACGACGACGGTGCGGGTGCAGTCGGCGTGGTAGCCGCGGTAACGAGCGCCGAAGTCGATCTTGAGCAGGTCACCGCGCTCGACCTCGCGGTGGGTGGGCTGGTGGTGCGGCACCGCGCTGTGCGGCCCCGTGGCCACGATCGTCTCGAAGGCGATGCCGTCCGCGCCGAGCTCGACCATCGCGTTCTCCAGCCGGTGCGCCAGCTCGCGCTCGGTGACCCCGGGAGCGACCCCACCGAGCGTCTCCGCCAGTGCGCGGTCACCGATCGCGCAGGCCTCGCGGAGCAGGGCCAGCTCGCCGTCGTCCTTCACCACCCGCAGCTCCTCGACGGCGTGCCCGAGCGGGACCAGGTCCGGCCCGCCGTGCAGCGAGGCGAGATCGGCGTGCGCCTCGACGGTCACGTGGTGCGCCTCGAACCCCAGCCGCCGGAGCCCGTCGCGGGCGGCTCGCTCCACCAGCGCGGGCGGGCAGTCGCGCGCGAGCAGGACCTCGACACCCGGCGCCTCGGCCGCGGCCTGCGTCGTGTACCTGCCGTCGGTGGCCAGCAGCTCGCCGGCGGCGGTGACGATGAGCGCGGCGTTGGAGCCGCTGAACCCGGTGAGGTAGCGGACGTTCACCGGCCGCGTGACAAGTGCCGCCTCGAGGTCCGCCGCGGCCATCAGCTCGCGCAGGGCCAGCCGTCGGCGGTGGTGGGACTCGGACACCGGCCGAACGCTACCGGCCGGCGCCGGAGGTCACCGGCACCAGCCGCTCACTGCAGGTCGGCGACAGCTCGCAGGGCGAGCCGGTAGGAGTCCAGCCCGAAGCCGGTCACCGTGCCGGTCGCCACGCCGGCGACGACCGATGTGTGCCGGAACTCCTCGCGGGCAGCCGGGTTGGTCAGGTGCACCTCGACCAACGGCGCGGTGCGGGCTGCGCAGGCGTCGCGCAGCGCGTAGGAGTAGTGCGTGAACGCGGCCGGGTTGAGCACGACCGGGGTGGCCGTGTCAGCCGCCTCGTGCAGCCAGCTGACCAGCTCGGTCTCGTCGTCGGTCTGGCGCACCTCGACGTCCAGGCCCAGCTCGACCGCGGTCGCCGAGACTGCCTCGACCAGCTCGTCGTGGGTTGCCGAGCCGTACACCTCCGGCTCACGGCTGCCCAGCCGCCCGAGGTTGGGCCCGTTCAGGACGAGGACTCGGCGGGTGCTCATGTTGCGATCCTCTCGAACGCACGGGCCAGCAGCGCGTCGTCGGGTCCCTCCAGGCGGCCGGGACGGCCGATGGCGTCGAGCACGACGAAGCGGAGCGTCGTGCCGCGGGCCTTCTTGTCGACCCGCATGGCGGCGAGCAGCTCGGGCCACCGGGACCCGTCGTACGACGTGGGCAGCCCGACCGCGGTCAGCGCGGCGCGGTGCCGAGCCACCGCGTCGTCGTCCAGACGGCCGGCCGCCCGCGCGAGCTCGGCGGCGTACACGAGGCCCACCGCCACCGCCTCCCCGTGCCGCCAGCGGTACCCCTCGGCCTTCTCCACGGCGTGCCCGAGCGTGTGGCCGTAGTTCAGGACCTCCCGCAGGCCCGCCTCGCGCAGGTCCCGAGTGACGACGTCGGCCTTGACCCGAACCGATCTCTCGACGAGCTCGCGCAGCGCCGCCGAGCCGGGGTCGAGCGCGCTCCCGCCGGCAGCCTCGAGCAGGTCGAGGATACCGGGGTCTCTGACCAGGCCGGCCTTCACCACCTCGGCCATGCCGCTCGCGATCTCGGCCCGCGGCAGCGAGGCCAGTGCATCGAGGTCGCAGAGCACGCCGGCCGGCGGGTGGAAGGCCCCCACGAGGTTCTTCCCCTCGGCCGTGTTGATGCCGGTCTTGCCGCCGACCGCGGCGTCGACCATGCCCAGCAGGGTCGTGGGGAGCTGGACGACGCGGACGCCGCGGAGCCAGGTGGCAGCCACGAAACCCGCCAGATCGGTGGCCGCGCCCCCGCCGAGACCAACCACGGCGTCGGACCTGGTGAACGCGTGCCGCCCGAGGAGCGACCACAGGCCGCCGGCGACCTCGAGCGTCTTGGCCTCCTCGCCGTCCGGCACGGCGGCGAGCACCACCTCGCGGCCGGCACCGGTCAGCGCCCGTTCGACACCGGCCGCCCGGTCCGCCGTGGCGCGCTGGTGCACGACCAGGACCCGAAGGGCGTCCCCACCGATCAGGCCGGGTAACGCGTCGACGACGCCGCGGCCGACCACGACCTCGTAGCCGGCCGGTCCTCCGACGGCGATGCGGGTCGGGCCGCTCACAGGCCGGCCCGGCGGATGATCTCCTCGGCGACCTCGTCCGGGGTCAGGCCGTCGGTGGCCACGGTGACCGAGGCCAGCGACTCGTACACGGGGCGCCGCGCCTCCATCAGCCGGATCCACTGGGCCCGCGGGTTGCCGAGCAGCAGCGGCCGGTCGCGGTTGAGACCGATCCGCGACGCCGCAGCCTTGATGCCGACGTCGAGGAAGACGACGTCGGCACCGACGCCTGCCAGCAGCTCGCGCGTACCCGCGTCGAGGACTGCTCCCCCGCCGACCGCGAGGACACCGTCGTGGTCGGCGAGCGCGGACGCGACGGCCTCGCGCTCCAGCTCGCGGAAGTGCTCCTCCCCGTGCTGGACGAACAGGTCGCCGATCGTGCTCCCGGTCGTGGCCTCGACGTCGGCGTCCGTGTCCCGCGACGACGTGCCGAGCCGGGCCGCCAGGGCCTGCGCGGTGGCGGACTTGCCGGCCCCCGGCGGCCCGACGAGCACGACCGTGGGCGCCATCACCGGACCGTGAGACCCGCGAGGTACCCCGCGGCGTTGCGCGCGGTCTCGGCCACCGAGTCGCCGCCGAACTTCTCCAGCACGGCGTCGGCGAGGACCAGCGCGACCATGGCCTCGACCACGATGCCGGCCGCGGGGACGGCGCAGACGTCGCTGCGCTGGTTGATCGCCCGGGCCGGTTCCCCGGAGGCGACGTCGACGGTGTCCAGGGCCCGGGGCACCGTCGAGATCGGCTTCATGGCCGCCCGCACCCGCACCGGGTCACCGGTGGTCATGCCGCCCTCGACCCCGCCGGCCCGCGCCGTGCGACGGCGCAGCCGACCGTCCTCGCCGCGCTCGATCTCGTCGTGGGCCTGCGACCCGCGGCGCCGGGCGCTCTCGAAGCCGTCCCCCACGCCGACGCCCTTGATGGCCTGGACGCCCATCAGCGCCGCGGCGAGCCGCGAGTCCAACCGTCGGTCCCAGTGCACGTGGCTGCCGAGGCCGGGCGGCAGCCCGTAGGCAAGCACCTCGACGACGCCACCGAGGGTGTCGCCGTCGCGCTGGGCCGCGTCGATCTCGGCCACCATCGCCGCGCTCGCGGCCGGGTCGAGGCAGCGGACCGGGTCAGCGTCGAGCCGCTCCGCGTCGTCCGCGACCGGGTAGACGCCCTCGGGAGCCTGGACGGCGCCGATCGCGACCACGTGCGACACCAGTCCTGCACCCACGGTCTGGGCGAGCATGGCCTGCGCCAGCGTCCCGAGGGCGACCCGGGCAGCGGTCTCGCGGGCGCTGGCCCGCTCGAGCACCGGTCGGGCGTCGTCGAAGCCGTACTTCTGCATCCCGGCCAGGTCGGCGTGGCCCGGTCGTGGCCGCGTCAGCGGAGCGTTGCGCGCCAGCCCGGCCAGGTCGGCGTCCGGCACCGGGTCCGCGCTCATGACCTGCTGCCACTTGGGCCACTCGGAGTTCCCGATCCGCACCGCCACCGGGCCGCCCTGGGTGCGCCCGTGGCGCACGCCGCCGAGCAGCTCGACCTCGTCCTGCTCGAACGACATCCGGGCACCCCGGCCGTGCCCGAGCCGGCGCCGCGCCAGAGCGCGGGCCAGGTCGTCGGTCGTGACCTCGACCCCCGCGGGGAGCCCTTCGAGGGTGCCGATCAGTGCAGGGCCGTGCGACTCCCCCGCAGTGAGCCAGCGCAGCATGCGCTGATCCTTCCACGTTGCCCCGGTCGGCTGGACGCGCCGGTGGCCCGCCCGGACTCCGGGCGGGCCACCGATCGGTCGACCGGGTGTCAGGCGATGGTGAGCCGCTTGGTACCCAGGACGTTGAACTTCTCCTCGCCGTACTGGAACGCGTTGGTCGTGCCGCCGATCAGCACCACCTTGAAGTAGGTGGCGAACACCTCGCCGGCGCGGACGTTGGTGTACGTCGTGCCGTCGACCTTGACTGTGACCGAGCTGTTGTCCGGGGCAACGCTGACGACCCGGAAGCTGTGCCGGGCCGTCGCGGCGGGCGCCGTCACGGTGCTGCCGGACGTCGACGTGTCGGTCGACCCGGTGGTCGCACCGGTCGCCGTCGAGCCACCAGTCGTCGTGCCACCAGTCGTCGTACCACCAGTGGTGGTCGTGTCACCCGTGCCCGCGGCGACCTCCTGGACCAGAGGGGTGAACGGGTCGGTGCCGAACGTCCGGGCGTTGATCTTGCGCGCGGTGGCAGGGGCCGCCGGCTCGGCAGCGGGTGCCGCCGGCTGCACCGGCGCTGCGGAGGGCTGGGGCGCCGGTGCCGCCGGGGCGGGGGCGTCCCCGCCGGCGAAGAACAGGAAGTAGCCACCGACCAGGAGCAGGAGGCCCGCCCCGGCCGCACCCAGCAGGTACACGTTGCGCCGGTTGCTGCCGGGCGTGTCGTCAGGCCCCTGGGCCGGCGCCTCGAGACCGTTGGAGGTCTGGAACGGGATCGTCGCGGTGTCGCTCATGATGTCTGCTCCGGTCTCACTGGGCCGTGGTGGTGGTCGTGGTCGGGGCGACGGCCCCGGTGGCCCCCGCCGCAGCTGCCGCCGGGGCGGCCGTCTCCGGCGTGGCGACGAAGACCCGGCCGGCGAGCGTGAGCTCGAGGCCGCCCTCGGACGTGCTGCTCGCAGTCGGGTCGCTGCTGCCCTCAGGAGCCGACAGCGAGAAGCCGGTGACGAGGAATGCCCGCTGCAGCTTCTCCAGGCGGTTGACGAACTGCTCCAGCTCGAAGTAGCTGCCGGCCGCCTTGACGTTGAGCGGCACCTGGTAGAGCCCGCCGGCGGTCGGGGCCGCGGTCGTGACCGGGGCACCCGCTGCGACCAGCGCTGACGGGACTGCCGGCGCGAGGCTGTCGAGGGAGACCCCGGCCTCCTTCGCGGCAACTGTCAGGTTGCGGATGAGGGTCGGCAGCGCCGGGTTCTCCGGGATCTGCATGCGGACCTTGGCCAGGTTGGCCTTCTGCGCGGGCAGGTCGGCCGACTGGGCCTTCAGCACCTCGAGCTTCTGCACGAGCCGCGCGTTGGCCTGCTCCTGCTTGGTGGTCCGCGCCGTCAGGTCGGCCGCTTCGCTGCGCTTCGGCGCCACGAGGAGGAACCACGATCCGATCAGGATGGTCGCGACCGTGAGGACCGCGAGGGCGGACCACTTCTGGGTCGAGGACATGTCAGCTGCCCGCCTTCGGGGTCCAGCGCCCGGACAGGGCGTCGTCTGTGAGAGTCACGGTCGAGGTGAACCTGACCGCGTCGTCGCGGTCGCCGATCGGCTCGACCGTCGAGTCCGAGAAGTAGGGCGCGGTGTAGCCGTCCTGCTTGGCCAGCGACTCGAGGAACGCGGCGAGGTCGTTGTGCCGGTAGGCCCTGCCCTCGAAGGTGATCGAGCCGAGCCCCACGGGGTTCAGCGGGTCGGCCGCGACGGCCGGTGCCCCCGCCACCTGGTCCACGTTCTGGGTCACGGACATGCTGGTCAGCCAGACCCGCTTCGGGACGGTCAGGCTCAGGTCGTTGAGGTAGTACGACCAGCGGACCTCCTGGCCCATCGCCTGCGAGACCTGTGCCTTCGCGGCCTCGACCTGCGCGATGACCTTGGGCACCTCGGCGTACTCCGCCGTCTTGGCCTGCAGCTGCGCCGAACGGGCGTTGCTCGCGTCAAGCTCCTGCTGGGCCTGGTCCGCGTCCCGGCTGGCCGACAGGAACAGCAGGCCGGCGACGGCGAGCGAGGCCACCGCGGCGGCACCGAGGCCGATGCGTACCTTGCGGACGGTCCGCGCCTCCGCGATCTCCGGGGGCAGCAGGTTCACCCGCGGCGTCGCGGCCAGGGCGGACTGGGTGACTGTGCTCATGATGCAGCTCCGAGGGCCAGACCGACAGGCACGGCGGCCAGCGGCTCGACGAACGCCATCTGCTCCGGCGAGAGGCCGGTGTTCCCCACCTTGAGGTTCGAGATCGGGGTCCCGACCTCGACAGGGATCCGCGCCACGGTCCGCAGCCGGGCAGCGAGCCCGGTGAGCCGTGCGCCGCCGCCGGTGAGGACCAGCCGCGAGATCGCGGCCGACCCGCTGGAGGCGAGGTAGTAGTCGAGGGAGCCGCGCACCTCGTCGACGAACGCGGCCGAGACCGCGTCCACGACCCGCGCGGCCGCCTCCGTGGTGGGGGCGTCCTGGGGGCCGCCGGCGCCGAGCTGCTGCTTGATCGCCTCGGCCTCCTCCTGCGGGACACCGAGCCGCTCGGCCACCGCGTCGGTGACGTCCTGGCCGCCCATGAGCAGGATCCGCACGAAGCGCGGGACGCCACCCTCGTGGACCACGATGTTGGTGACCCGGGCACCCACGTCGACAAGCGCCTCGACCTGACCGGTGAGGCCGAGGTGGTCGGCGTCCGCGACGGAGCGGATGACCGCGAACGAGGCCAGGTCGACCATCGTCGGGGACAGGCCGGCCTTCTGCACGGCCGCGAGGTTCGAGCGGACCATGTCCCGGGAGGCTGCGACGAGCAGGCCCCGGATGGTCCGGGTCCCGTTGGCGCCGGTCAGCTCCTCGAGCGGGTGGAAGTCCAGCAGGGCGTGCTCGACCGGCATCGGCACGAGGTCCTGCACCTGGAGGTCGAGCGAGCGCTTGAGCTCGTCCAGCTCCATCCAGGGCAGATCCACCTGGCGCACGATGACCTTCTGGTTCGCGACGCCGATGACGACCTTCCGGCTGCTGAACTTGGTGTGCGCCCAGAGCTGCTTGATCGCGGCGGCGACGGCGTCGGGGTCGACGACCTCGCCGTCCCTCACGGCGCCCTCGGGCAGGGCAACCTGTCCGAACTTCTCGACGGTCACCTGGCCCTTGCCGAACGACAGTTCGGCGGCGCGGACGCCCGAGGTCCCGATGTCGAGACCGATGGCGGATCGTGCTGCCACAGCGATTCCCTCCCCACAGGCGGCGGTGTGCCGCGTGGTGACCCCCAGTGGGGTCTGTCAAGAGAGGGGATCGGTCGGTGCGGCGGGCGGCTTGAGCCGAAACCCTCAGCCGAGCGCGGCGCCGAGGTAAAGGTCTGCCAAAGCGTCGCCGGCCAGGACCGCCAGCAGCGCACCGGCGAGCATGAACGGGCCGTACGGGATCATGGACCGGCGACCGGCACGGCGCCGCAGCATCAGGGCCGCTCCCCAGACGGCACCCAGGAGGAAGCCGAGGAAGGCACCCGTCACAAGCTCGGCCCAGCCCAGCCAGCCGAGATAGAGGCCCAGGACGCCCGCGAGCTTGACGTCGCCGAAGCCCATGCCCCTCGGGTAGGCCAGGGCGAGCAGGAAGTACAGGCCGTAGAGCGACGCCATGCCCACCGCCGCGTGCACAAGACGGCGCCAGTCATCGCCGACGACGGCGGCCAGGAGCAGCAGGACGGAGGCGACGACGTACGACGGCAGCACGATGACGTTCGGCAGCCGCTTCACGTCGATGTCGATCAGCGCCAGCGCGACGCCGATCACGCCGAGGTAGAGGAAGGCCGGCAGGCTGGCTTCCGGGCCGATCCGCAGCGTAAGGACCACCAGCACGACCGAGGTGAGCACCTCGACGAGCGGGTACCGGCGGCTGATCGGCGCCGAGCAGTCCCGGCAGCGGCCGCGCAGCAGCAGCCAGCTGAGCACCGGGATGTTGTCCCGCGGCCGCACCGGTTCACCGCACGAGGGGCAGTGCGAGCCGGGTCGGACGACCGACTCGCCTCGCGGCACCCGCCAGATGACCACGTTGAGGAACGACCCGACCAGCAGACCGAGCAGGGCCACGACGACGACAAGCACCGTCGTCACGCTGCTCTCCTCTTCGTCGTGCTCACCACGGCCGCGGCCGGCGCTGGGACGCCGGCGACCCGCAGGCCGCCGCCATGCTAGTGCGAGCGGCGGCCCGCGGGGTCGACCAGGTCGCCTGACAGCCGGAGCCGTCAGCTCTTGATGTTCGCCGGTGTCGGGATCTCGCCGGTGTAGTTGGACGCCCACACCGCGTTGGTCCACTGCGGGAAGTAGGGCGGCGAGGCGTACTTCAGCCGCTTGTCGTAGCGGTAGTCCTTGAGGTAGCCGTAGGTGGCGCTGCCCTGGCCGACGACGCCGCGCCACTTCTGCGCGATCGAGCCGCGGACGTAGAGCTTGCCCTGGTAGCTGCCCTTGTTGTAGCTCTGCACGAAGAAGCTGTGCTGCAGCGTCTGGATCGAGCCGGAGATCTGGATCCCCTTGGTCGGGAACGGCGCGTTGCCGTTGTCCACGTCGTTGTAGCGGTGCGGCCACGAGGACACCTCGCTCGGGCTGTTGGCCCAGCCGTAGGAGGCGCCGCTGTTGCTGCACTTGCTGGCCTTGGACTCCTTGCACTCCCAGGTGTCCACCCAGGGGTGGAAGACCCCCACCGAGTTGGCCGCGACCAGGCCGAGCATGTCGCTGCCGGCGATGCCGTCGGCGAGGACCAGGTCCCCGGTCACGGTGATCGTGTTGGACGTGGCGAGGGTGACGCGGCCCTTCAGCGTGCCCTCGACGTAGGCGTTGCCCTTGCCGCAGAACCGGGTGGCCTCGGTCATGTTGAGGTCGTAGTCGTACTGGTACGAGGTCGACGAGGGGCCGGTGTAGTTGCCCAGCGGCAGACCGTCACCGATCTCGCCGGACTTGCACTGGCGCAGGCCGCCGGTGCCGTCCTTGACGTAGATGACCTGGTCGGTCGGCACGTTCACCGTGACCCCGAAGGGGGCGTTGCCACCGCACGCCGCGGTCGTCGTCGACTCCTTGCTCCAGACGGTCATGGTGCCGTTCGCGTTGAACTTGATCCTGGTGGCACCGGAGTACTGGCACCCGGGGTAGTTCTGGAACTCGTCGCTGTTGTCCGGGAGGTACTTCGGGTCGGCGTAGGTGGGGAAGCTCGAGCCGTAGTCCGCCCCGTTGCCGGTGCGGTCGCAGTTGCCGTAGGTGCCGGCCTGGCCTGCGACGGCGCTCTTGCACTTCGGGTCCGAGGTCTCCAGGCCGGCCGAGAACTTCGGCTTGACACCGCTCAGGTTCGTCATCAGGGGGGTGTCGTTGGTGTGCGCCGGCCCGTCCAGGGCGTCCCCTCCGATGAAGGTGATCTCCACGCAACCGGAGCCGTTGGTCTTCCGGCCGTTCCACCAGTACTCGGAGCAGCGCGCGGGCATGCCGCTCGGGTAGAACTGCACGTTGTCCGGGTCCGCGTCCTCGTGGTCGGTGTAGTACAGGAACTGGGTCGACCCGCCGCGGCCGACACCGACCTGCATGGTGCGGGTGGTGGCTCCCACCTTTCCGGTGGAGGTCACCTGGACGACGCCGTCGCTGTTCAGCATCGAGACGTCGATGTCGTAGTGGTAGGAACCCAGCGACGGGTCACCCGCGTCGAGCGGCTTCCAGCCGGCCTTGGTGGCCGCTGTCCAGCCGCAGCTGTTCGGGCCGGTGTTGGGACCCTTCAGCGCGACGTTGGCGCAGTCCACCGGGGTGCGGGCGTAGTTGTCGTTGCGGTTGAGGTAGCCGATGTAGTCGTCGACACCGGCCTGGGACGCCGCGAGCGCGCCGTTCCAGTCCTGGTTCCGACGGGACGACTTCTGGGTGTCCAGGGCGTAGCCGAGCCCGGCGAACGCGAACATGCTGGCGATCAGCATGCTCCCGACGACGAGCAGCATGCCGACGCCCTCGTCGCCGGACGGGCGGCGTCCCCTCCTCAGCGCGATCAGGCTCATGTCATCCCTCGTTCTCGGCGCGCACGACGGCGTCGTGGTTGGGCAGTGCGACTCGCAACGCGTATGTGGTCCCGTCGCTGAAACGGGTCTTCTTCTGCGCGACGGTGACGGACACGTCGACGGCGTCGACGACCTCGAGCTGATCAGCGGTCAGGCTGGCGCCCGTGAGCTGACCGCCCAGCGCGTCGTAGTACCGGAACAGCGGGGCCGTGCTGGTGACCACCCCGCGGGCCAGGACCTTGGTCTTGGTCACGCACCCGGGTCCCGGAGTGCAGTAGATGAAGGCCCGGCTGACCCCCACCCGGGGCAGCGGCTGCTGGGACGTCTGGGTCAGGACCCCGTTGGTCACCGCGTAGGTGACCTTGGTCGGACCGACTGTGTTGTTCGGGTTGTCGATGTTGGCGTAGAACCGGATCGAGTTCGGGGTCGCCTCGATGAAGGCGGCCTGCTCGGTCGAGCTGGTGTCGTAGAGCTGGCTCGGCAGGATCGCCGTCCGGAGGCTGCGGCTCATCGCCGAGATCGCGATCTTCGCGTCCTGGGTCTCCACCAGCCGGGCGTTGGTGCTCGCGACAGTGCGGATCGAGGTGGTGTAGAGCGTCCCGCACGCGATCAACAGGATGCTGAACACGCCCATGGCGACGGAGATCTCGGCGATCGTCGTCCCCGACTCCGGACGCTCGAGAAGGCGGCGGATGCGGCTGGACACCATCAGGTCACCTCGAAGGTCTGGGTCGTCACGCCGGCGAACGTCGGCGTGATCGGTTCCGTGAACGTCTTCGACAGATACGTGCCGGACAGCTGCCACTGCCCGTAGGGGATCGACACGAGCACCTTGCCGCTGGCGTTGCTCGTGCCCAGCACCAGTGTCTTGTCGTAGGTGGTGCACGAGGTGCTGGTCGCGGTCACGACGACGCCGGCGACCGGCGTGCCGGTGCTTGTCGCCACGGTGAGCGAGACCGGGGCGAGCGACGCTGTCACGCTGCCGAGTGCCCCCGGTGCCATCACGACCGGGGCGCCACGGTTGCCACCGGTGGGAGGGCCAGCCGGGTCGGAGTCCGGGCAGCCGCCGGCCCAGGCGGCATACCCGTTCGTCGTCGGCCACAGGCCGGTGACCCGGGTGGTGGTGCTCGACGACGCGAAGGTCTGGCGGGATGAGGCGACCGGGACGTTGGGCTTGGTGTAGTTGACGGCGGGCAGCGGGCCGGCGATCGGGTAGCCGGCCTGGGCCGTCAGGGTGATGTCCATGCTGGCCGCCTGGTCGTAGGTCATCGAGGAGCGCGCGAGCGAGCCCGCCGAGACCACCACCGGCTTGGCCGAGTTCTGGACGCCGGTCTGGTCGACCCATCCCGGCTGGTTCAGGACCACGTTGTAGCTCCCGGCCGTCCCGACCTGGAAGACCGCGCAGCCGCTCGAGTCGGTGACCCCGCTGAAGGAGCCGCCGGGGCCGCTCGCCGACATGGGCACGCCCACCGTGGGCAGGCCCGCGGCGTTCTGCACCTTCATGGCAAGGAAGGCGGTGCTCAGGTTGTCCAGGGTGCCCTTCGGCGGCGTGAGCAGCGAGGTGGCGCGGACCGGCTTGACGGTGGCCATCCGCGGCCAGGTGACCTGGACGTTGACCCGCAGGCTGGGGTGGTTGACGAGGCTGCCGCCGTCGCAGGCGCTGGTGCCGTTGCCGGTGGGCAGCCACTCGACCTGGCGCCGGACGCTGAAGCTGGTGCCGTCCACGACGCTGGGTCCGGTTCCGGTCAGCGGGTGCGGGTCGGTGACAGTGCCCGAGTTCGCGATGAGCGCCACGTCGGCGTCGGAGGAGAAGAACTGGTTGCGGGTGATCTCGACCTCGCGGGCCGCCAGGTTGGAGGCCGCGACCCGCTGGCGGGCCGACTTGGACACCCGCAGGCTGTCGGTCAGGGTGAGGCCGACGGCGCCGGCCAGGACCATGAGCACCGTGCAGGCGAGCATCACCTCGATGAGGGTGAAGCCACCGTCCTCGGGAACACGTCGCGGAGTCAGCATGTCCCGGTCTCCAGTCCGTTCGCCGCCGAGAAGCGGAAGTTCTTGAGGGCGCCGGCCGGGTCGGTCAGCGACACGCACCACCCGGTGGGGTCGTCCAGCCCGTTCGACGCACCCGTTGTCGGCGCCGCAGTCCCCTTGGTGAGGTCGACCACCGCCGTGTAGGTCCCGTCGGTGAGAGTCGCCTTGCCGGGGTTGACGATGAGGTCCAGCACCAGGCCGGTGCCGCCGTCGACGTAGTAGGTCGCGACCTCCTTGCCGAGGTTCGACACGTCGGCCTTGGTGGAGGCGTCGTGCGCCTTGCCGCGCTGGGTGAGGAAGACCGGGATCGCGATCGCCGCGAGCGTGGCGATGACGATCATGACGACGAGCAGCTCGATCAGGCTGAAGCCCCGGTCCGACCGGTCGGTCGGTAGCGCATCGATCGGCTGCACGTCGTTCTCCCCTCTGGCATCACAGGGCCGGCTGGTCTTCTTGTCTCGGCGTGGGCCGAGGCCACCTTGAGACGGCGGTGGAGCACAGGTGGGGCGGTCACCCGCTCGGGTGACCGCCCCGCCTGTTCTCAGGTCGCGCTCGGGTCCGGGGTGTCCGGCCGAGCCCGGTTCGTCACTCGGGTCAGCAGGAGACTGTCGAGAGACCGTTCGCCGCCGAGTAGTACACGTTCGCCAGCGTGCCCTGGTTCGCCTGGATCGGCAGGGTGACGCACCAGTCGGTGTCGTTGGTGCCGGACAGGGCGGGAGCGTTGAGCTTGTTGCTCCGCTTGCCGATGTCGCTGCCGTTGAGCAGGTAGCGGGTGCCCGGCGCGGTGAGCGACGGCATGGCGGTGTTGTCGACGAAGTACGTCGCAATCTCCTTGCCGACGGTGGAGACGTCCGACTTCGCCGCGGTGTCCACGGCCTTCTTCCGCTGGTTGAGGAAGACGGGGATGGCGATGGCGGCGAGGATGCCGATGATGATCATCACGACGAGGAGCTCGATCAGGGTGAAGCCCTGGTCCTTCTCCTCCGCCGACTTGCGGATGCGAGCGAGCATGTGATGCTCCGTCCTTTCAGGACCGATTCCGTGAACCGCGCCGCCGGTCCCTCGCGGCACCCGGGTGGGTGCCGGCCGAGGCAGCTGGGCTGACCGTGCAGGTGCGCGGTTCCCTGGCTTTGCGACCCCGTCTCTCGACGGGTGTGCCGTGTCTGGCCGGTGCGGCTCGTTGACAGTGAGATGTTCGGCCTGGCGGCCCGGCCACTTGAGGTGGGTGACGGGATTTCTCCCAGACCTAACCCCAACGGCCTCATACGTTCGGTGGGTGCCGGCCCGGTGCGGGCCGGCACCCACCGGTGTCGGGTCGAGCTGCAGCCAGGGACTGCTACTTGATCATGTTGAAGACGCTGAAGATCGGCATGTAGAGCGCGATGATCATCGACCCGATGATGCCACCGAGCACGGCGATCATGAGCGGCTCGATCAGCGAGGTGAGGGCCTCGGTGGTCGCCTCGACCTCCTGGTCGTAGAAGTCCGAGATCTTGTGCAGCATCTCGTCCAGGGCGCCGGTGTCCTCACCTACCGCCATCATCTGCACGACCATCGGCGGGAAGACGGCGTGCGCCTCCAGCGGGCGCGCGAGCGACTCACCGCTGCGCACGCTCTCCTCGACGTCCTTGATGGCCCGCTCCAGCACCACGTTGCCGGTGGTGCTGGAGACGATCTCCAGTGCCTGCAGGATCGGGACGCCGGAGCGCATCATCGTGCCCAGGTTGCGGCTGAACCGGCTCAGCGCGATCTTCTGGAACAGGCTGCCGAACACCGGTGCCTTGAGCTTGAGCGGGTCGAGCACGTTTCGCACGGTGTAGGAGTGCTTCACCTTCGGCCAGGTGAACGCGAACACCACCAGTCCCACCGCGGCGACCGGTGCCACGAACTTCATCGCGTCGCTGAGGAACACGAGGATCTTCGTGGGCGCCGGCAGCTCGCCGCCGAGGTCGGCGAACATCTTGGCGAAGATCGGCACGATGAACAGCAGCATGCCGACCACGGCGAGGATCGCGATGATGAAGACGACGACCGGGTAGGTCATCGCGGCCTTGACCTTGCCGCGCAGCTTGACCTCGGCCTCGTAGTTCTCCGCCAGCTGGAGCAGGACGGAGTCGAGGAAGCCGCCGACCTCGCCGGCGCGGATCATGTTCACCATCAGCGGGGGGAACGCCTTCGGGTGCTTGGCCAGCGCGGAGGACAGGGCGTTGCCCGTCTCCACGTCGTTGCGCACCTCACCGAGGACCCGGCCGAGCTCCTTGTTCTCGCTCTGCTCGGACAGGATCGTCAGGGCGCGCAGCAGCGAGAGGCTCGAGTTGATCATGACGGCGAACTGCCGCGACATGACCGCGAGGTCCTTGAGCTTGATCCGGTTGCTCAGACCCGGGATCTTGATCTCGGTCTTCATCCCGGCGTTCTTCTTCTCCGAGATCTGCAGCGGCGCGTAGCCCATGCTCTTCAGCCGCTGGACGACGGCGGCCTGCGAGTCGGCCTCGAGCTGCCCGGAGACGATCTTGCCGCGCCGGTCCCGGACGGAGTACTGGTAGGTCAGTGTCGCTGCCATGGTCTTCTCTCAGTCCTCAGGATCGGCCGGCGAGGCGGTTGAAGTCCTCGATGTGGTGGCACTTCTCCATGCCGGTCTCGTAGGTGATCCGGCCCTTCATGACGAGGTCGGCGAGGTGCTGGTCCATCGTGTGCATGCCGTGCTTGGCACCGGCCTGCATCGCCGAGTAGATCTGGTGGGTCTTGCCCTCGCGGATCAGGTTCCGGATCGCCGGGGTTGCCACCAGCACCTCGGTGGCGACCGCACGGCCGCGACCGTCGGCGGTCTTGGCCAGCGTCTGGCAGACCACGCCCTGCAGGGAGCTGGCCAGCTGGACCCGCACCTGCTGCTGCTGGTGGGACGGGAAGACGTCGATGACGCGGTCGATCGTCTGCGCAGCGTCCTGCGTGTGCAGGGTCGCGAACACCAGGTGGCCGGTCTCGGCGGCCGTGAGGGCGACCGAGATCGTCTCCAGGTCGCGCATCTCGCCGACCAGGATGATGTCGGGGTCCTGGCGCAGCACGTGCTTCAGGGCGTTCTGGAACGACCAGGTGTCCTCGCCGACCTCGCGCTGGTTGACGATGCACTGCTGGTGCCGGTGCAGGAACTCGATCGGGTCCTCGACCGTCATGATGTGCTCGCGGCGGGTGCGGTTCGCCAGGTCGATCAGCGAGGCGAGCGTCGTCGACTTGCCGGAGCCGGTCGGGCCGGTCACCAGGACGAAGCCGCGGGCCAGCTGGGCGAAGTTCGCCACCGACGGCGGCACACCCAGGTCCTCGAGCTTCTTGATCTCGAACGGGATCACCCGGAACGCCGCGCCCAGCGCGTCCCGCTGCCGGTAGAGGTTCACGCGGAACCGGGCCCGGCCGGGCACGCTGTAGGCGAAGTCGAGCTCCAGGTTCTCCTCGAACTTCTCCCGCTGCTTCTGGGTGAGGGCCGCGTACATGACCCGCTGGATGACCGGCGGGGTGAGGATCGGCTGGTCGTCCAGCGGCAGCAGCTCGCCCTTCAGGCGGATGCTGGGGCGGGCGCCGGAGGTCAGGTGCAGGTCCGAGCCGCCGCTCTCGAGCACCACCATGAGCAGGTCGTTGAGGTTGATGTCCTCGTCGGTCGAGACGGCTTCGGTGGACGAGCGCTGGTACGCCGACTCGGCTGCCTCGGACTCGGCGATCCCCACCACCGCGTCGGTCTCGAGCGACACGACGCTTGCTGAGGATGCCTCCGGAGCGGCGGCCTGGTGGACCGGCTCGGCGTACTGGACCTGCTGCGGCACCGGCGCGACGTCCGCGACCGGGACCACCGGGGCGACAGGCGCCACCGGGACGACAGGTGCGACCGGCTCGAGCCCGTACGGTGCCGGGTCGGTCAGCGGCTCGGCAGCCAGGATCGGGGCCACCGGCGCCTCGTCGACGGGAGCAGCCTCGACGGGAGCGGGCTCGACGGGAACGAGGTCGGCGGGAGCCATGTCGGGGGCCGGCGGGAGCACCGGCGTCGCCACCGGGCCGCCGAACGGCGACGCGTCGGGCTGCTCGGCCACGAAGGAGTAGGTCCAACCGCCGGCAGGGTCCTCCGGCGCGACCGCCGGCACCGGGGCCGGGGCAAAGCCTCCCGGCTCGTTCGGCTCCTGCGCCTCCGGCTGGTATCCGGACGTCTCCACCTGTTGCCCCTCTCGGCCTGCGCGCCGTACGTCGTCGCACGGCACCTCTGCAGGCTTGGATCGGACGGGGAGGCCCGCTCCTTGAGCGCACCGGGCCACCTTGCCAAGTCTTGGTACTGACCGGCCGCGGCCGCCGCCAGGTCCGGACCCGGTCACCAGACGCGCTCGGGTCGGTGGGTCGCTCAGACGACGACGCGGAGGATCTCGTCCATCGAGGTGACGCCCTTGAGGACCTTGTCCAGCCCGTCCTCACGCAGGGTGCGCATGCCTTGCTCGCGGGCCACGGTCTCGATGACCGTCGCGGAGGCCTTCTCGACGGCGAGCCGCTCGATCTCCTCGCTGACCACCATCACCTCGTGCAGCGCCAGCCGGCCCTTGTAGCCGGTCTTGGCGCACACCGAGCAGCCGACCGGGCGGAACAGCTCCGGCAGGGGCTCACCGTCCTGCCAGGGGAAGCGGGCGGTCACCAGTGCCTCGGCGGTCGGGGTGTACGACTCCTTGCACTTGGTGCAGAGCCGCCGCGCGAGCCGCTGGGCCAGGACGGCGTCGAGGGCCGACCCCACCAGGAACGGCTCGATGCCCATCTCGGTGAGCCGACTCACCGCCGACGGCGCGTCGTTGGTGTGCAGGGTCGAGAGGACGAGGTGGCCCGTGAGGGCGGCTTCCACGGCGATCTGCCCGGTCTCGTGGTCGCGGATCTCACCGATCAGGACGATGTCGGGGTCCGACCGCAGGATCGACCGGAGCGCGGAGGCGAACGTCAGCCCCGCCTTGTTGTTGGTCTGAACCTGGTTGATGCCCGGCAGCCGGTACTCCACCGGGTCCTCGACGGTGATGACGTTGACCTCGGGCTTGCTGACGATGTTCAGCGTCGCGTAGAGGGTGGTCGACTTTCCGGACCCGGTCGGGCCGGTGACCAGGATCATCCCGTACGGCTTGGTGAAGCTGCGCGAGTAGCGCTCGAAGTTGGACTCGGAGAAGCCGAGGTCGGCCAGGTCCAGTCGGGCCGTGGAGTTGTCCAGGATGCGCATCACGACCTTCTCGCCCCACACCGTGGGGAGAGTCGCGACGCGGAGGTCGACCTTCTTGCCGTGCGCGTTCACCGACAGGCGGCCGTCCTGCGGGATCCGCCGCTCGGCGATGTTGATGTCGGCCATGATCTTCAACCGGCTGATCACGCCGGACTGGATGGCCTTGGGGGACCGCATCACCTCGTGCAGCACACCGTCGATGCGGAACCGGACCCGGAGGTCGGTCTCCGCCGGCTCGAGGTGGATGTCCGAGGCGCGGTCCTGGATGGCCTGGGTGATGAGCAGGTTGACGTACTTGACGATCGGGGCGTCCTCGACGATCTCCTTGACCTTGGAGAGGTCGTCCTCCTCGTCGACCGCGTCCAGCACGCTGGTCAGGTCGTCGAGGTCCCCGTCGTTGCGGTAGTACCTGTCGATGGCTGCCGCCAGGTCGGCGCGGGTGGCGACGACCGGCTTGACCTCCATGCCGGTGAGCGAGCGGATGTCGTCGACGGCGAAGACGTTCGCCGGGTCGGCCATCGCGACGAGAAGCCGGCCGTCCTCGAAGCCGATCGGCATCGCCGAGTGGCGACGGCACACCGGCCCCGGGACTCGCCCGATGGCGGAGCCGTCGACGGCGAACTCGGACAGGTCCACGAACCGCAGGCCGATCTGGGTGGCCAGGGCGGACACGAGCTGGGACTCGGTCAGCACACCCTGCTCGATGAGCACGCGGCCCAGAGCGCGACCAGCGCGCTCCTGCTCCTCGTACGCCGCCTCGAGCTGGGTGTCGGTGACCAGGCCGCCTTCCAGCAGGATGTCGCCCAGCTGCTTCACGCGCCGTCCCTTCCGATCACCTCGTGTCGTCCTCCTGACCATCGGGTCGGGAGTGCAGTTCCTGTAGCGGGCGGCGGGCTCCCGCGCCGGTCACCAGTGCGCGAGAAGTGCGGCGACCTGGCCCATCGCGTGCGCCAGCGCGGAGCCCTCCGGGAGGACCGTCTCGTGGCCGTCTGCCAGCACCACGGTCACCCGCACCGGTGGCTCCGGGCGGCGGTGTCGGCCGCCGGGAAGGAACCACCACGCCAGCCGGCGCAGCCCCTGCGCGCCCACGCCCTAGACCCGGACGGCCTCGGACTCGACCTCGTCGAGCACCGCGTAGAGCAGGGCAAGGAGCACGTTCTTCACCGACTCCTTGTCGGTCGCGTCGCAGGCGAGCACGGCAACGTCGGAGGGCACCTGCAGCTCGGTGCGGACGCGCTCGACCAGTGCGTGGTCGTCGCCGGCTGCGCGGTTGAGCCCGACGACGTACGGCACCCGGGCCATGGTCCGGAACGCCTCGAGGATGCCGGCAGCCTCCTGCACCGACTCCTCCCGCTCGACGTCGACGAGCAACAGGTAGCCGATCATCCCCTCGCCGAGGATCTCCCACATGAAGTCGAAGCGGTCCTGGCCGGGAGTGCCGAACAGGTAGAGGACGAGGTCGCGGTCGATGGTGATCCGCCCGAAGTCCATCGCCACAGTGGTCTCGGCCTTGCGCTTGCGGGTCGAGTCGGTCACCCCGCGCTCGGTCGACAGAACGGTGATCTCGCTGATCGTGCGGATCAGTGTCGTCTTGCCCGCGGCGAACGGGCCGGTGACGACCACCTTGACCGCCTGTCCCCCACGTCGGCGTGCGCGTGCGGTGGCCATCAGAGTCCTCTCACGCCGGCGATGAGTCGCAGCATCAGGCTGCGGTTGACGTTGGGGTCGCGCTCGATGACGGTCCCCGACGGGTCGGCGGCCTTGGCCGTGGCGCCCACGACCTCACCGACAGTGGCGGACGGGCCTGCCTGCACCGGCACGGTGCGCAGACCCGGGCCGGCGCTGGTGCTCTCGTCGAAGTCCGCCTGCCTCTTGGGCAGGAAGGGCTCGGGCCGAGGCGGCACGACGTCCTGCGGGACGTGTGCCCCGCCCAGCATCGTCGGACCGTCGGAGCCGGCGTCCGCGCTGGCCAGCTCCCGCTGACCCTCGTCGGGCGCCCCCTGATCGTCGCTTCCGGCGATCTCGTGCCTCGAGGAGGACACCGGTCCGACCTGCTCTGCGTCGGCGGACCCCGCCTGCGCCTCGGTCCCGTCGTCCGGCGACTGGGCCGACTCCGGCAGGGACTCCTCGACCGGTTCCTGGACCGGGACGAACGGCTTGCCCTCCAGGGGCGCGAGGAGGCTCTGCCGCCGCACGACGACCCCGACGTGGTCCTCTTCCGCACCGTCCGAGCCCTCGGCCGGTCGGACCTCCAGCAGGCCGCGCTGCACGAGCGCGGCGAGGGTGGAGACCACGGCGTACTGGCCGCTGCCGGTGAGGTCCACCAGGTCGCTGACGCTGCGACGGCCGTCGACGAGCGCCAGCAGCGACCACTCCTCGCGGCTGACCTTCGGTTCGGCCGGCAGCACGACGGGCATCGCCAGCACTGCGACCGGAGAGGGGACGACCTGCGACACGGTCTCCCAGGTCGCCTGCCGGGCCTGGGTGTCGGCCAGGACGGCCTCCACCGAGAGTGCGACGCCGACGTCGTCGGGGTTCGTCTCGTCCACCACGAAGGCGAAGTCGCCGGCACCCCAGCGGAGCAGGTCGAAGACGGCGTCGACGGCCTGTTCGGTCGCGGCCTGCTGCAGCAGCTCGGCGTCCACCGCCTCGTGGTCCATCAGGGCCCGGACGACGCCGCGGCCGTCACCGGCCGAGGCAGCCTCGACGGCGGCGCTCAGGGCGTCGTCGTCGACGGTGCCGCTGCCCACCAGACGGCGGGCCAGCGGCTGCCGTGAGCCGTCGGCGGAGGCGCCGGTGACCTGGCCGCCGGCGAAGAAGACGACGCCGTCGGCGCCGTCGTGCGCCAGGTGCAGCCCACCGGTCTTCTTGGTGAAGCTCAGCAGCTGGAACATGTCCGGCAGGCTGAATGCGTCGAGCGTGCCTTCCAGCTTCATCTCAGCTCCAGCTGGGGGGTTCGGTGATCCACCCGTCCTGCTGCGGAGCGACCACCTGCAACGGCGCCGGGGGGACGGGCTCGTCCTCGACGGTCTCGTACGCCAGCTCGACCCGGAGTGCGGCACCCACCGCCGCGGCGGCCCGGCGCACCTCGAAGAGCATGAGGCCGGCCTTGGCGCCCTTGGCGGCCACCGCGACAAGCACGGCCTCGTCGTCTGCCGAGACGAGGAAGACGGTGCCGTCCTCGCCCTCGACGTAGACCTGGGACAGCTCGCCCCGGCCGAGGCCCTCGGCGGCCCGCTCGCCCAGCGAGAGCAGCGCAGCGCTCATCGCCGCCACCCGGTCCTCGTCCATGCCGTCGGGCAGCGCGGAGGCCATCGCGAGGCCGTCGAACGAGACCACGGAGGCGGCCTCGATCTCCGGGACCTGACCGACGAGCTCGGCCAGGATGCGGTCCAGCCGGCCGGACCGGCTCTCGCCGGTCGCCGCGTGGCTGCCGGAGTTGTCCCCGGGGTTGTCGCCGTACGCTTCGCTCATCGTCCACCTCGCGCCGCTGTTCGGGCCCGCGTGCGCGCCCGCTGTCGTCCCTGACCCATCGGCCGGACCGCCGGGATGCTTGAGCGCCGTTCCAGCCGAGGTGGGCTCACCCGGTCGGCCGACCCCGGGGATGACGGGTCAGCCGCGCAGGGCCCGCTCACCGGCGGCCCGCAGGACGGGCACCAGGTCGGCTGGGGCGGCCTCGGCTCCGGTCATCAGCAGCACCTGCAGCACGCCCTGGTGGACCAGCAGGTCGAGTCCGTCGACGACGGTGCCGGAGCGAGCGGCCCACGCGGCCGCGAGCGGGGTGGGCCACGGCTCGTAGAGCACCTCGAACAGCGTGCCGACCCGCCGCGGCAGCCGGTCCACCAGGTGGTCGGTCGCCCCGGCGCTCGCCGTGCTCACGACAAGCGGGAGGGACAGTCCGTCCGCGGCGCGGGCCCACGGCTCCACGTGCAGCGCCACCCCGGCGGCCGCCGCGGTGGCCTCGAGGGCGGGGCGGCGCGCCGGGTCACGCACGTAGGCCCGGACGGTGCCGGTGAGCCCCGAGAGGGCGGCCACGGCGGACCGGGCGGTCGCCCCCCCGCCCAGCACGGCGACCTCCGCCGGCGCATCGACGCCGGAAGCCGCCAGCGCCGCGACCAGCCCCGGGACGTCGGTGTTCTCCCCCACCAGCCGACCGTCGCGCAGCAGCACGGTGTTGGCCGCACCCACGACCTCCACGACGGCCGAGGAGGCGTCCAGGAGCGGCAGGACGGCCGCCTTCAGCGGCATCGTGAGCGAGAGGCCGGCCCAGGACGGGTCGAGGCTGTCGAGGAAGGCGGCCAGGTCGTGCTCGCCGACCTCGTGGGCGTCGTAGGACCACCCGGTCAGCCCGAGCCTGTCGTACGCCGCGCGGTGCAGGACCGGCGACAGGGAGTGCCCCACAGGAGAGCCGAGGACCGCCGCCCGGTGGGTCACTGGTTCGACTGGAGCTCCTTCTTGAACTGCAGGAACTCCTGGTAGTCGCCGGTGAACTTCGTGGTGCCCTTCTGCGGGTCGGTCGTCACGAAGTACAGCCAGTCGCCGTCCGTCGGGTTGACGGCGGCGGTCATCGCCGCGAGGCCGGGCGAGTTGATCGGCGCCGGGGGCAGCCCGGTGTTCTGGTAGGTGTTGTACGGCGAGTCCTCGCCCAGGTCCTCGTAGGTGACGATCTCCTTGTCGGCCTTCAGGGCGTAGTTGACGGTCGAGTCGAACTGCAGCGGCATGCCCTGCTCGAGCCGGTTGTAGACGACCCGGGCGACCTTGCCGAAGTCCTCCGGCAGCCGGGCTTCCGCCTCGACCAGGCTGGCGATGATGACGATGTCCTCCGGAGACCGGTTGGTGCGCGCGACGCCGGCCTGGTCGGCTGCCCGCGCGTAGGCCGCGAAGAGCTGGGTGAGCACCGAGTCAGCAGTAGCGTCCGGCTCGACGTCGTAGGTCGCGGGGTAGAGGAAGCCTTCCGGGTTGCCCTGGGCGTAGTCCGGCAGCCCGAGCTCGGCGGCCCGCTTGGCCAGGGCCTTCTCGTAGTCCTTGAGCGGCAGCTCGCTGTCCTTGGCCAGCTTCTGCAGCGTCTCGTCCAGCCGCAGGCCCTCGGGCAGCGTGACGCGGGCCTGGACCCGGGCCGAGGGGTCGAGCACGGCGGCCAGGGCGTCCGCGGCAGCCATCTTGTGCTGCAGCCGGTAGAAGCCGGGCTGGAGGTTCGAGGCGTCCGGGTCGGCGTAGGCCGCCTCGAGGAAGGCCTGCCTGCTCTTCACCACGTCCTTGGCTGCGAGCGTCTTGGCCACGTCCGCCGCGGTCTGGCCGGACCTGACCTCGATGACGACGTCACCCTGCCCGGGCCCGGGGTAGTCCGGGGCACTGGCCGAGGAGAACACGTCGCGGACCTTGTTCACGCCCCCGAGGGCGAGGGCGGCCACCCCGCCGATCACGCCGACGACGAGCAGGAGCGACAGCACCACCGCGAGCGCGCCCTTGCCGCGGTCCTTCTTCTTGCGGCGCCGCCGACGCCGCCGCGGGCGGGTCTCCGCGTCCGACCACACGGACAGATCGGTCATCGTTCGCCTTCCACAGTCGGCCTCACTGCATCGTGCACGACCCCCGGTAACTCCTCGTACCCCCGATCGTCGGGCCGCGCCGTGGCTTCGACGAGCCGTCCTGGTGGGCGCCCCGATGACCTCTCGGCGTCCAGCGCGCCCTGCAAGATGATGACAGCAGCGGCCTGGTCGATGACACGCCGCCCTCGCCGCGTGTCTACCCCGGCGGCGTGCAGCCCACGCTGCGCGCCCACGGTCGAGAACCGCTCGTCCACCAGCCGGACAGGGACCTCGACGCGGTCGGCCAGCCCCCCGGCGTAGGCCTCGGCCGCCTCGGCGGCCGGCCCCGCCGCCCCCGACAGCGAGGTCGGGAGACCGACCACGACCTCCATGACGTCACGTTCCGTCACCATCTGTGCGAGATGAGTGAGATCGTCGTGACCGCGCCGGAGGGTCTCCACCGGGGTCGCGATCAGCCCGGCCGGGTCGCACGAGGCGACCCCGACCCGGACGCTGCCCACGTCGACCCCGAGCCGAACGCCCGGCCTCACCGCCGGCCACCGGCCGCCGCGCCGTCCGGCTGCTCGAGCCCGCTCACGCCGAGCCGGTCACCCGCTGGCCGACGGTGTGCTCGACCTGGCGCAGCGCCTCGTCGGCCCGGCCGGGGTCGGTGCCGCCGCCCTGGGCGACGTCGTCCTTGCCGCCGCCGCCACCGCCGAGGACCTGCGCGGCGACCCGGACCAGCTCGCCGGCCTTGATCCCCCACGCCCGGCCGGTGTCGTTGACCGCGACCACGACGACCGGCCGGCCGTTGGCGACGGAGACCATCGCCACGGCGGCCGGGCGCTGGGCCGGGATCCGGCCCCGGACGTCGAGGACGAGCCGACGCAGGTCGTCGGCGCCGGTCCCGTCCGGCGCTCGGTGGGTGACGACCCCGACCCCGAACACGTCGGTGGGGTTCGCCGCCAGCTCGCCGGCAACGGCCAGCACCTGGGCGGAACGCACCTTCTCGAGGTCCTTCTCGACCTCGCGCAGCCGGCCGGTCAGCGCGGCGACGCGGTCCGGCAGCTCCTCGGGGCGGACCTTGAGCGCCTCCGTGAGCTGGCTGACCAGGGCGTGCTCGCGGGCCAGGAACCGGTAGGCGTCGACGCCGACCAGCGCCTCGACCCGGCGCACCCCGGCGCCGATCGACGACTCGCCGAGGATGCTCACCAGGCCGAGCTGGCCGGCCCGCTGGGCGTGCGTGCCGCCGCAGAGCTCGCGGGCCCAGTCGCCGACCGAGACGACGCGGACCTCGTCGCCGTACTTCTCGCCGAACAGTGCCATCGCGCCGGAGGCGACCGCCTGCTCCTGGCTCATCAGCTCGGCGCGGACCTCGAGGTCGGCCTCGAGCACCTCGTTGACCTCCTGCTCGACGTCGCGCAGGACGGTCGGCGGCACGGCGCCGTTCGAGGAGAAGTCGAAGCGGAACCGGCCGGGAGCGTTCTCGGAGCCGGCCTGGGTCGCGGTGTCACCCAGCGCCGTGCGGAACGCCTTGTGCACCAGGTGGGTCGCCGTGTGCGCTCGGCTGATCGCCCGGCGGCGGGCGACGTCGACCTCGGCGACGACCGGGTCACCGCGGGTCACCTCACCGGCGACGACGCGGCCGCGGTGCACGATCAGGCCGGCCATCGGCGACTGCACGTCGGTGACCTCGACCTCGGCCCCGCCGGCGAACCGCAGGAAGCCGTGGTCGGCGAGCTGGCCACCACCCTCGGCGTACAGCGGGGTGCGGTCGAGGACGACCTCGACGTCCTGGCCCGCGCTCACCGCGGGGACGCCGGCCCCGGCGACGAGCAGGCCGACGACGGTGGCCTCGCTGACCACCTCGTCGTAGCCGGAGAAGGCGCTCGGGCCGCCGGCGTCGAGCACCTCGCGATAGGCCGAGACGTCGGCGTGGCCGAGCTTCTTCTCCCGCGCGTCGGCCTTCGCCCGGTCGCGCTGCTCGGCCATCAGCCGGCGGAATCCCGCGTGGTCGACCTGCAGACCCTGCTCCTCGGCCATCTCGAGCGTGAGGTCGATCGGGAAGCCGTACGTGTCGTGCAGCTGGAACGCGCGCTCGCCGGACAGCGTGCTGCCGCCGGCCGACTTGGTCTCGGCGACCGCGGTGTCGAGGATCGTCGTACCGGCGCGCAGGGTGCCCCGGAAGACCTCCTCCTCCGCGCTCGTGATCGTCGCGATGCGGGCGAAGTCGCGCGCGAGCTCGGGGTACGACGGTGACATCGCGTCCTTCGACACGGTGATGAGCTCGGTGACCACCGGCTCGTCGACGCCCAGCAGCCGCATCGAGCGGACGGTCCGGCGGAGCAGGCGGCGCAGCACGTAGCCACGCGCCTCGTTTCCCGGCGTGACACCGTCGCCGATGAGCATCAGCGCGCTGCGGACGTGGTCGGCGACGATGCGCAGCCGGACGTCGTCCTGCGGGTCGTGGCCGTAGCGCTTGCCGGCCAGGTCGGCCGCGCGCTCGAGGACCGGGTAGACCTCGTCGATCTCGAAGAGGTTGTCGACGCCCTGGAGCAGGTAGGCGACCCGCTCGAGGCCCATGCCGGTGTCGATGTTCTTCTTCGGCAGCGGTCCGGCGACGTCGAAGTCCTCCTTGCTGCGCACCGCCGACAGCTCGTCCTGCATGAAGACGAGGTTCCAGAACTCCATGTACCGGTCGCCGGCGTCCCAGTCGCCGTCCTTGCCGAACTCCGGCCCGCGGTCGATGAGGATCTCGCTGGAGGGTCCTCCCGGTCCCGGCACACCCATGGACCAGTAGTTGTCCTTGTTGCCCAGCCGGACGATGCGTTCGTCGGGCAGGCCGGCGACCTTCTTCCAGAGCGCGACGGCCTCGTCGTCGTCGGCGAGGACGCTGGCGTAGAGCACCGACTCGTCGAAGCCGAAGCCGCCGTCGCTCTGCGGCCGGGTGACGAGCTCCCAGGCGAGCTCGATGGCGCCTTCCTTGAAGTAGTCGCCGAAGGAGAAGTTGCCGTTCATCTGGAAGAACGTCCCGTGCCGGCTGGTCTTGCCCACCTCCTCGATGTCGAGGGTCCGCAGGCACTTCTGCACGCTGGTCGCCCGCAGGTAGGGCGGGGTCTGCTGACCGAGCAGGTAGGGCTTGAACGGCACCATGCCGGCGTTGACGAACAGCAGGTTGGGGTCGTCCAGCAGCAGCGAGGCGCTGGGCACGACGGTGTGCCCCCGCTCCTGGAAGAACCGGAGCCACCGACGCTTGATCTCGGCGGTCTCCATCAGTGCTCTCTCCTGGTCCCGCGGCGCCGGGTGTCGCGGGGCCGGCCGACGGTCGGGTCGCCGGGGTGGTCGAGCAGGCCGGCGGCCTCGGCCGGGGTGAGCGGCTGCTCGTGCGCGGGCTCCATGCCCAGCGCCTCCCGCAGCTCGGCCTCCCGCTGGGCCATCCCCTCGCGGACCTCGTCGGCGAACGCCCGCAGGCCGGCGCCGGCTCCGGTGGCCCGCTCGGCCAGACCGCTGGGGCTGTAGGCGTGCAGCGTCTTCTGCACCTTGCGGACGGCGTAGACCCCGGCGGCCGCCCCGACGGCGACCCAGAACAGCCGGCGCATCAGTGGGCCTGCCGCCGCTTCGCAGCTCGGGCCGCAGCCTGCTGGGCCCGCGTCTGGTCGGCGACGCGGCGCCGGGTGCGCTGGCCGGGGCGGCCGGCGAGCGCCTGCCGCACGCCGTACGAGAACGCCGCGACGCGCACGACGGGGCCGCCGACGGTGGCGGCGACGAGCGCCGTGAGGGCACTGACGTTGGTGGTGGCGGACTGGACGTTGGAGGTGATGGCGTCGACGCGCACCAGCTGCGCGTTGGCGGTCGTCACGGTGGTGGTGACCTCGCTCAGCAGCGGGACCGTCTCGTCGGAGACGCCCTTGATCATCTGCCGGGTCTCGTCCAGCACTCCCCCGAGCTTGATCAGCGGGATCGCGAGGACGCCGACCAGCAGCACGAAGGCCACGGCGGCGATGAGCCCCGCGACATCACCGACAGACATGCGCCCGACCTTATCGCGCCGGGCCGACGCGCTCCGACCCCCATTTTCCACCTTCCGCAAGATCCTCTGTGCGCCGACACACCGGGCCCGCGGCGCGCCTCGTGGGGACGCGCACACAGGATCACCGGACCCACAGCCGCGCGGCTGGCCCGCCCTGTCCACAGATCTCCGTCGAGGGCCTCGGTCGGGGGCGCAGCGGCCGCACCGTCGACGGGTGCCTGACTACCCGGAGGACCTCGACCACCCCCTGACCCGCGGCGACGCCAGCCTGCTGGGCATCGGCTGGCGGGAGCTGGCCGGTCCGCTGTGGCGCTCCCCCTACCGGGGGTCGCACGTCTGGAGCGCGACCGATCCGTACCTCCCGTTGCAGCGCGCCCTCGACGCCGTCGGCCTGCTTCCACGCGGAGGGGCGCTGGGTGGCTGGGCCGCGGCGCAGGTCGCCGGTGTCGCCGAGCTCGACGGGCTGGTCGACGGGCGCCGCCAGCCCGTGCCGCTCTGCCTGCCGCCGCAGGTCGTCCGTCGTCGAGGGCCGAGGGTCGTGCCCTGGCGTTGCCGGCTCGACCCGGAGGACGTCGTCGAGATCGGTGGGGTGCCGGTCACGCGGGCCGTTCGGACGGCGTTCGACCTCGCCCGGCACGGACCGCTCGAGGCCTCCGTCACCGCGCTGGACGTGCTGTCGCGGGGACGGCCGCGTCTGCTCGCCGAGGTCGCGGCATACCTGGGCGAGCGGCCGGGCTGGCGCGGCGTGCCGCTGGCCAGGCGAGCACTGGACCTGGCGAGTGCCCGGACCCGGTCCCCTCGCGAGACCGCGCTCCGCCTGTTCTGGACGCTCGAGTGCGGGCTGGCAACCCCTGAGGTCAACGCGTCGGTGTTGTCGGGGCAGGGCTGGCTGCTCGGCTTGGGCGACCTGCTGGACCCGACGGCCGGGCTCCTCGGCGAGTACGACGGCGCCGGGCACCGCGACGAGCAGCAGCATGCTCTCGACAACGCTCGCGAGGAGCACCTCGAGGATGCCGGCCTGGTCGTGGTGCGCTTCGGAAACCTCGACCTGACCCGGAGCCGACGGGCGTCCCGGGCACGCCTCCTGGCCGGCCACGCCCGGGCAACTCGGCATCCTCGCGGCGACTGGACCTGGAAACCGGGGCCGCTGCCCAGGGCCGGCCCGTTCTGGTGAGGGCGGCCCGGGGAATGTGCGCTCGCGCACCGGACACGCCGGCCGGGCGGTGTGTCGCCGCACAAGGGACCGGGGAGTCAGGGGGTGGGGCGGATCAGGGTACGGAGCTTGTCCCAGAGGTCGGCCAGGCGGGACTCGGCGCCGTACCTCGTGGGGCGGTAGTACGTCCGGGGCAGCACCGCGTCGGGCGGGTACTGCTGCGCGGCGACCCCGCCCGGCGCGTCGTGCGGGTAGACGTAGCCCGAGCCGGAGCCGACCTTCGTCGCGCCGGCGTAGTGCGCGTCACGCAGGTGCGGCGGCACCGTCCCGGCGAGCCCGGCCCGGACGTCCGCGATCGCCGCGTCGACGGCCAGCACGACGGCGTTCGACTTCGGCGCCAGGGCGAGGTGGATGACCGCCTGCGCAAGGTTGATCCGGGCCTCGGGCATCCCGATCAGGGCGACCGCGTCGGCCGCGGCGACGGCCGCCAGCAGCGAGGTCGGGTCGGCCAGCCCGATGTCCTCCGAGGCGAGGATCACCAGCCGGCGGGCGATGAACCGGGGGTCCTCCCCCGCCTCCACCATCCGCGCCAGGTAGTGCAGCGCGGCGTCGACGTCCGATCCGCGCACCGACTTGATGAACGCCGAGATCACGTCGTAGTGCTGGTCGCCGTCGCGGTCGTAGCGCAGCGCCGCCCGGTCGACCGCTGACTCCAGGGTGGCCACGTCGAGGACGGCCGGCTCCCCGGCGCCTGCTTTCGCCAGCGCCGCACCAGCGCCTGCTTCCAGGGCGGTCAGCCCGCGCCGCGCGTCGCCGCCTGCCACCCGCAGCAGGTGCGCCATCGCGTCCGGCGCCACCTCGACGGTGCCGGCCAGCCCCCGCTCGTCGGCGATGGCGCGCTCGAGCACCACCGAGATCCCGGCCTCGTCCAGCGAGGCAAGGGTGAGCAGCAGCGACCGGGACAGCAGCGGTGAGACCACCGAGAAGTACGGGTTCTCGGTGGTGGCCGCCACCAACGTCACCCAGCGGTTCTCGACCGCCGGCAGCAGTGCGTCCTGCTGGGTCTTGGAGAACCGATGCACCTCGTCGATGAACAGCACCGTCTCGCGACCGGACATCGCGCTGGAGCGCTTCGCCGCCTCGACGACGGCCCGCACCTCCTTCACGCCGGCATTGACCGCCGAGAGCTCGGTGAACGCCCGGCCCGTCGCGGTGGAGACGAGGTAGGCGAGGGTGGTCTTGCCGGTGCCCGGCGGTCCCCACAGGATCAGCGAGGCGGGCCCGGCCAGCCCGCCGTCGCCGGAGACGAGGCGCCGCAGCGGCGAGCCCTCGACGAGCAGGTGGTCCTGCCCGACGACCTCGTCCAGCGTTCGCGGCCGCATCCGCACCGCAAGCGGTGCCCCGGCGTTCCCCCGGTCCTCCGCGGCAGCGTCGAAGAGGTCCACGGCGACGACCGTAACCGCCCGGCGGCACCGATGCCCCCGCCGCCCCGGGCCGGCTCCCGACAGCGAGGATGGGCAGGTGACGACGACTCCCCGACGCCTCGCCGGCGTCGACGAGCTGCTCACCCTGCGCGACGACGACTTCGCCCGCGCGGAGGCCGAGCCGGAGCGGGTGGCCTCTGCCTGGGCCATGGGCGAGGCGGTCGGCTGGGTCACCGACTCCCGCCGCGTCCCGGGGCGGGCGCACCTCGTGGCGCTGGGCGACGCCGGCGCCGCGGCAGCCCTGCTGTCCGCGCTCGTCGACGAGCACGGCATCTCCTCGGCGACGCTGCCGCGCGACGCCGACAGCCGGCTACCCGGGTGGCGCCTGGACCCGCGCAACGACTGGGAGTGGTTCGTCACCCGCTCCGCTCCCCCGGTCCAGCCCGGTGAGGAGCGGGCCGGCTGGCTGGCGGACGAGGACGGGCTCCGCGGGCTGCTGGGCACCTGGAGCCCGCGCCACGACGTGGAACCCGGCGACCCCGGCGTATGCCGGTGGGCCGGAGTGCGCGACGACGCCGGCGTCCTGGTCGCTGCCGCGGCGCACACCGAGCGCCGGGCCGGGGTCCCGCACCTGGCGTCGGTCGTCACGGCCGGTCCCCACCGCGGCCGTGGCCTCGGTGCGGCGCTCTGCGGGTGGTTGACCCGGACGCTGCTGGCTGACGGCAGCGGCTTGGTGACCCTGGGCATGTACAGCGACAACCTGGTCGCACGCCGGATGTACCGCCGGCTCGGCTACGCCGACGAGCACCACTTCACCAGCGGCCGCCTGCACCGCGCCTGACTCAGGCCGGCTCGGGCCCGTCCACTCCCGACTCCCGGCGCTGCTCCGGTGTGATCGGGGCCGGCGCGGCGGTGAGCGGGTCGTAGCCGCCGCCGCTCTTGGGGAACGCGATCACCTCGCGGATCGAGCCGGCTCCTGCCAGCAGGGCGCAGATCCGGTCCCAGCCGAACGCGATGCCACCGTGCGGCGGCGCGCCGTAGGCGAACGCGTCCAGCAGGAAGCCGAACTTCTCCTGCGCCTGCTCCTCGGTCAGCCCCATCAGGGCGAACACCCGCTCCTGCACGTCCCGCCGGTGGATACGGATCGACCCGCCGCCGATCTCGTTGCCGTTGCACACCAGGTCGTAGGCGTACGCCAGCGCGCTGCCCGGGTCCTCTTCGAAGCTGTCGACCCACTCCGGCTTGGGCGAGGTGAACGCGTGGTGCACGGCGGTCCAGGCCCCGGCGCCGACGGCGACGTCGCCGCTCGCGCGGGCAGCCGCCGACGGCTCGAACAGCGGCGCGTCCACGACCCAGAGGAACGACCAGGCCGACCCGTCCACCAGCTCGCAGCGACGGCCGACCTCGAGCCGCGCGGCGCCGAGCAGCGACCGCGACGCGGCCGGCTCGCCGGCGGCGAAGAAGACGGCGTCGCCCGGCGCGGCGCCGACGTGGGCCGCCAGCCCGGCCCGCTCCCCGTCGGAGAGGTTCTTCGCGGTGGGACCGCCGAGCTCGCCTGCCTCGCCGACCAGGACGTACGCGAGCCCACGGGCGCCACGCGCCTTGGCCCAGTCCTGCCAGGCGTCCAGCTCCTTGCGCGACTGCGAGCCGCCACCGGGCATGACGACAGCACCGACGTACTGCGCCTGGAAGACCCGGAACGGCGTCGACGCGAAGAACTCCGTGCACTCGACGAGCTCCTGGCCGAAACGCAGGTCCGGCTTGTCGCTTCCGAAGCGCCGCATGGCCTCGGCGTAGGTCATCCGCGGCAGCGGCAGCTCGAGGTCGTGCCCGACGAGCTTCCAGAGCGAAGCGGTGACAGCCTCGGCCAGCTCGATGACGTCGTCCTGGTCCACGAAGGACATCTCGACGTCGAGCTGGGTGAACTCCGGCTGGCGATCGGCCCGGAAGTCCTCGTCCCGGTAGCAGCGGGCGATCTGGAAGTAGCGCTCCAGGCCGGCCACCATGAGCAGCTGCTTGAACAGCTGCGGCGACTGCGGAAGGGCGTACCAGCTGCCGGGGGCCAGCCGGGCCGGGACCAGGAAGTCGCGGGCACCCTCGGGGGTCGACCGGGTCAGTGTCGGCGTCTCGACCTCGACGAAACCGCGGTCGTGCAGGACGGCGCGTGCGGTGCGGTTCACCTCGCTGCGCAGCCGGAGCGCGGCAGCCGGGCCGGTGCGGCGCAGGTCGAGGTAGCGGTAGCGCAGCCGTACCTCCTCGCCCACCTCGACGTGGTCGTCGATCTGGAACGGCAGCGGGGCCGCCTCGTTGAGCACCTCGACCTCGGTGGCGACGACCTCGACCTCACCGGTCGGCAGGTGGGGGTTCGCGTTGCCCTCGGGTCGGGCGGTCACGTCACCGACCACGCGCAGGCAGAACT
Organism: uncultured Actinomycetota bacterium; assembly: GCA_963726615.1. Classification (GTDB taxonomy): domain Bacteria; phylum Actinomycetota; class Actinomycetes; order JACCUZ01; family JACCUZ01; genus CAWDZK01. The sequence continues at coordinate 452,667 of CAVSCX010000011.1, forward strand.
CGTTGCGCAGTCCGGCCGCGACGGCCTCGTCCCGGACGACGACCTGGACGTAGCCGGACGCGTCGCGCAGGTCGACGAACGCGACGCCGCCGTGGTCGCGTCGGCGGGCGACCCAGCCGGTGAGCGTGACTGACTGGCCGACGTGGGCGGCGCGCAGCGTGCCGGCCTCGTGGGTGCGGATCACAAGTTGCTCCTCGGTACGTCGGGCAGGGTGCCCGCGCGGATCAGCTGTCGGTGGCGGCGGTGCCGGTCACGCTCGGGCGCAGGTCCTCCGCCGGTGGGACCCACGCCGACGGATCCACCGTCACCTGCTCGCCGGTGCGGATGTCACGCACCTGGTGGCTGCCGTCGTCCTGCGGGAACCACACGAACGGGATGCCCCGGCGCTCGGCGTGCCTGATCTGTTTGCCGTACTTCTGCGCGCTCGGCGAGACCTCGGTGGGGATGCCACGGGCCCGCAACGAGGTGGCGAGGTCGCCGGCAGCGGCTCGGTCGTCCTCGCCGGGCAGGGCGACAAGGACGCAGGTCGGCGTGGTGCGCGAGGCGGCGACCAGGTCCCGCGCCAGCAGCGGTGCCAGCGTGCGGGTGACCCCGAACGAGATGCCCACGCCCGGGTACGTGGTGCGGCCGTCGCTGGCGAGCGCGTCGTAACGACCGCCCGAGCAGATCGACCCGAGCTGCTCGAAGCCCACCATCCGGGTCTCGAACACGGTGCCGGTGTAGTAGTCGAGGCCACGTGCCACGCTCAGGTCCGCCACGACCGCGAGCCGGTCAGACTCCAGCGACGCGGTGCCCTGGAGCACCCGCAGCAGCTCGTCGAGGCCCTCGTCCAGCAGCGGGTGGCTCACTCCCAGCCCGCGCACCTGTTCGACCAGCGCGTCCGCACTCGCGCGCACCTCGGTCAGCGCGAGGCAGGCCTTGGCCTGCTCGTCGGTGAGCCCGACCTCGTCGCCGAGCATCCGGAGGACCGTGGCCTGGTCGACCTTGTCCAGCTTGTCGACGACGCGCATCACCCCGGCCACGGCTTCGTCGGTCCCGACGCCGACGCCGCGGTAGTAGCCCTCGATGAGCTTGCGGCTGTTGACCTGCATGCGTACGGCGGGCAGCGGCAGCCGGGTCAGCGCCTCCGCCATCACCCGAGCGACCTCGACCTCGTGGTGGAACGGCAGGGTGTCCTTGCCGATCACGTCGATGTCGGCCTGGGTGAACTCGCGGAACCGGCCCTCCTGCGGCCGCTCCCCCCGCCATGCACGCTGGATCTGGTACCGACGGAACGGGAAGTCGAGGTGCCCGGCGTTCTCCAGGACGTACCTGGCGAGCGGCACCGTGAGGTCGAAGTGCAGCCCGAGCTGGCGGGCCCGGTCGGACCCGCTGTCGGAGTCGCCGGCCTGCAGCCGGCGCAGCACGTAGACCTCCTTGTCGATCTCGCCCTTGCGGAGCATCTGCTCGAGGGGCTCGACGGCGCGGGTCTCGATCGAGGCGAAGCCGTGCAGCTCGAAGACCTCGCGCAGGACGTCGAGGACGTGCTGCTCCACGATGCGCTGTCCGGGCAGCCACTCGGGGAAGCCGGACAGCGGCGCGATCCGGGCCACGGCTAGAGCCCCCTTGTCGGCGGTGCCGTCGTCAGGTCCTGCAGGAAAGGGTTGGTGGCGCGCTCGCGGCCGATCGTGGTCTGCGGGCCGTGGCCCGGCAGGACGACGACGTCGTCCGCCAGCGGCAGCACCTTGGTGGCGAGGCTGCGCACCATGGTGGCCTGGTCGCCGCCAGGCAGGTCGGTGCGGCCGATGCTGCCCGCGAAGAGCAGGTCGCCGGAGAGCATCACCTGCGACTGCTCGTCACCCGGCACCCGGAAGGTCACCGAGCCCGGCGTGTGTCCGGGGGCATGGTCCACCGTGAGCTCGAGACCGGCCAGCGTCAGCACCTGGCCGTCGCCGAGCGGTTGGACGTCGTCGGGCTCGCTCCACTCCAGCCTGCCCCCGAACATCGAGGCGGCCTCGCGGGAGATGCCCGACATCGGGTCGGCGAGCATGTGCTCGTCACCCGGGTGCAGGTACGCCGGGATGCCGCGGGCACCGCACACCGGGGTCACCGAGAAGGTGTGGTCGAGGTGGCCGTGGGTCAGCAGGACCGCCACCGGCGCGAGCCGGTGCTCGCGCAGCAGCTCGTCGAGCTGCGGGACGACCTCGAGGCCGGGGTCCACCACGACGCACTGCTCCCCCGGACCCGGCGCGACGACGTAGCAGTTGGTGCCGAAGGCGGCTGACGGGAAGCCGGTGATCAGCACGAGCGCCTTCCTGAGTCGGAACCGGTCGGACGGGGTGGCCCTGGCCGACGGCCCAGGCGTGGACAGCGAGCCTACCGGCGGGGTCAGCGGTAGCGCGACGGCGTTCGACACCGGCCGGACCGCCACCGTCCAGGGCGACGTCATGCACGCCCCTAGACTGATCGATCGTGCGCCGCCACGGGCGCGCGGCAGGACGGACCGGCAAGCAGCGACGGAGGCACGGTGGCGGGCAGCGCGAAGCGGGAGCGGCAGTTGGCGCGGGAGCACTACGAGCGCCAGCAGGCACGCCGGGCGGCCCGGGCCGCCAAGCGACGCCGCCTCCAGCAGGTGTCGGCGGTGGTCGTGGCCGTGCTGGTCATCGTCGTGGGCATCGTGGTGCTGTCCACGCGTGGAGGGAACGACACGGTGACGGCCGGCGAGCCGGGAGCGACCGAGTCCTCGGCCCCGACGTCGCCCAGCGCCAGCGCGTCGCCGTCGCCGTCGGCGTCGACCCCGGGTGCCGGCTGCACCTACACGAAGTCGGGCAACGCGGCGAAGGACGTCGGCGTCCCGTCGTACGACCCTGCGAGGGCCGCGAGCTACCGGAAGCCGTTCACCGTGAACCTGGCGACCAGCCAGGGCGACATCACGCTCTCGATGGCCGCGGACAAGGCCCCCTGCACGACGAACAGCTTCCGGCATCTGGCGGAGGCGAAGTACCTGGACGGGACGGCCTGCCACCGGCTGACGACGGACAACATCTTCGTGCTGCAGTGCGGCGACCCGACCGGCAGCGGCAGCGGCGGACCGGGCTACCAGTTCGGCGAGGAGAACCTTCCGGCCGAGGGCGAGAACAACTACCCCGCCGGCACCGTGGCGATGGCCAACGCCGGCTCCGGCACGAACGGCAGCCAGTTCTTCCTGGTCTACAAGGACACGACGCTGCCGGCGAGCTACACGATCTTCGGCACCATCACCAAGGGGCTCGACGTGGTGCAGAAGGTCGCCGACGCCGGGTCCGACGACTCGAACCGGCCCGGCGACGGCAAGCCGAAGCTCCCCATCACGATCGAGACCGCAACGGTCGGGAAGGGCTGACGTGACCGAGCGACCACCCGACCAGAGGCCGCGACCGGGGCCGGAGCCCGAGCCGTCGGCCACGCGCTCGGAGCTCCCCGCTTCCGGCCCGGACGCGGAGCCGCAGCCCGACGGCACGGTCGCGCCAGTACCCGAGCACGCGCCGAGGTCCGAGCCCACACCCGAGCCGACACCCGCACCGGCGGCCGAGGCACCACCCGAGCCGACCGAGCCCACACCTGAGCAGGTGTCCGAGCTGATCCCCGAGGGGGTGTCCGAGCCGACGCCCGAGCCGACCCCCGAGCAGGTGTCCGAACCACCGCCTGAGGCGCCGCCCGAGCCGACCCCCGAGCAGGTGTCCGAACCAGCGCCTGAGGCGCCGACCGAGCCCACACCCGAGCAGGTGTCCGAGCCGACCCCCGAGGGGGTGTCCGAGCCGACGCCCGAGGCGCGGCCCCAGGCGGTGTCCGAGCCGGCCCCCGAGACGGTGACCGAGCCGACGCCCGAGACGCCGACCGAGCCGACGCCGCGGCCCTCGATGTCTCCCGCTGCACAGAGCGACCCGGCGGCCGGGCCGGCGCCGACCGGTGCTCCGCACGCGCCGACACCGGCAGAGGTCCCGCACGCGCCGGCCGCAGAGGCGGTGGTCGCACCCGCACCCTCGGTCCCCGCCTCGGACCCGACCGAGTGGGGCCGGGTCGCCGACGACGGCACGGTCTTCGTCCGCACGGCCGAGGGCGAGCGGCCGGTCGGGTCCTACCCGGAGGCCGACCACCACGAGGCGCTGGCCTACTTCGGCCGCAAGTTCGACGAGCTGGCCGGACAGGTTGCTCTGCTCGAGCAACGGATCCACGCCGGCGGGGTCGCACCCAAGGACGCCTCCACCACGGCCGGGCACCTTCGCGAGTCCATCGCCGACGCCCATGCCGTCGGCGACCTGGCTGGGCTGCTGGCCCGGCTGGACGTCGTGGAGGCCGAGGTCGAGAAAGCCCGGGCCCGGTCCGACCGCGCCCGGGCCGCCGCGCGACAACGCGCCACGGATGCCAAGGAGCGCATCGTCTCCGAGGCGGAGACGCTGGCCGCGTCGACGGACTGGAAGCGCACCGGTGACCGGCTGCGCGCGCTGCTCGAGGAGTGGAAGAAGGTCCCGCGACTCGACCGCAAGGCGGACGACGCGCTGTGGAAGCGGTTCAGCCATGCGCGAACCTCGTTCGACAAGAGCCGTCGAGCCCACTTCGCCGAGCTGGACGTGTCTCGCGGCGAGGCCGCGCAGGTCAAGGAGAAGCTCATCAAGAAGGCTGTCGAGCTCTCCACGTCCAAGGAGTGGGGCGAGACCGCCAAGGCCTACCGCGACCTCATGTCGCAGTGGAAGGCAGCCGGCCGGGCCCGTCGCGACGTCGAGGACGAGCTGTGGGCACGGTTCCGCGCTGCGCAGGACGTGTTCTTCTCCGCACGGTCCGCGGTGTTCGCTGAGCGCGACGCCGGGCAGGCGGAGAACCTGGAGAAGAAGCAGGCTCTCGCGGCCGAGGCGGAGAAGCTGTTGCCGCTGTCCGACCACAGGGCCGCCCGGACGACCCTGCGGTCGATCCACGAACGGTGGGAGGCCGTCGGTCACGTCCCGCGCAACGACCGGGACGGGGTCGAGAACCGGCTGCGAAAGGTCGACGACGCGGTGCGCGCGGCCGAGGAGGCGGAGTGGGCGCGCTCCAACCCGGAGGCCCGGGCACGCGCCGAAGCCACGGTCACCCAGCTGCGCGCCAGCATCGAGTCACTGGACCAGGACGCAGCGGCCGCACGGGCAGCCGGCAACGAGACGAAGGCCGCAGAGGCCGAGCAGGCCGCCGCGACCCGGCGCACCTGGCTGGTCGAGGCCGAGAAGACCCTCGCCGAGTTCAGCTGAGGCCGGCGGTTCCCTACTGCGACGTGGGGAACGCGAGGGTCGCGGCGCCAGTGGCGTCGGTGACGTGCGGCCAGCGGCTGGTGACGACTTTGGCCTGCGTGTAGAAGCTCACACCCTCGGTTCCGTGCACGTGCCGGTCGCCGAACAGCGAGTCCTTCCACCCCCCGAAGGAGTGGAACGCCATCGGGACCGGGATCGGCACGTTGACTCCGATCATGCCGACCGTGACACGGCGGGCAAAGGTGCGCGCAGACTCGCCGTTGGAGGTGAAGATCGCAGTGCCGTTGCCGTAGGGGTTGTCGTTGACGAGCTGGACCGCCTCGTCGAACGTGTCGGTGCGCAGGACGCTGAGCACCGGTCCGAAGATCTCCGTGGTGTACAGGTCCATCTCGGGCCTGACGTGGTCGAACAGCGTCGGGGCGACGAAGAACCCGTCCTCGTGACCGTCGACCGACACGTCGCGGCCGTCGACGACCAGCGTCGCGCCGGCCTCCACGCCTCGGTCGATCGCGCCACGGACGCGGTCGCGGGCCTCGCTGGTCACGACCGGGCCCATGTCGGACGTGTCGTCCCGGCCGGGACCGACCTTGAGTCCCTCGGTGAGCGCCTTGACCTTCGCGACCAGCCGGTCACCGGCATCCCCGACGGCCACTACTGCCGAGATCGCCATGCAGCGCTGGCCGGCCGAGCCGTAGCCTGCAGCGACGAGCTGCTCGGCAGTGAAGTCGAGGTCGGCATCCGGGAGCACCACCGCGTGGTTCTTGGCGCCACCGAGAGCCTGGACCCTCTTGCCGGACGCGGTGCCGCGCTCGTAGATGTACCTCGCGATCGGGGTGGAGCCGACGAAGGAGACAGCGGCGATCTCGGGGTGGTCGAGGATCGCGTCGACGGCGACCTTGTCGCCGTGCACCACGTTGTAGACACCGTCGGGGAGACCGGCGTCGGCATAGAGCTGGGCGACGAACAACGACGCCGACGGGTCGCGTTCGCTGGGCTTGAGCACGAACGCGTTTCCGGTCGCGATGGCGATCGGGTGCATCCACATCGGGACCATCACCGGGAAGTTGAACGGCGTGATGCCGGCGACGACGCCGAGCGGCTGCCGGAACGACCACGAGTCGACGCCGGTGGACACCTGCTCGGAGAAGTCGCCCTTGAGCAGCTGCGGGATCCCGCAGGCGAACTCCACGACCTCGAGTCCGCGGGTCACCTCGCCCAGGGCGTCGGAGACGACCTTGCCGTGCTCGTCGGCCACCAGCCGCGCCAGCTCGGCGCTGTGCTTCTCGACCAGGTCGCGGAAGGCGAACATGACCCTGGCCCGGCGGACCACCGAGACCTCACGCCACTCGTCGAAGGCCTTGCCTGCGGCCGCGACCGCGGCATCGACGTCGGCCGGCTCGGCAAGGACGACCTCCGCCTGCTGCACGCCGGTCGCCGGGTTCCACACCGGGGCGGTCCGGGTGGACGCCCCTGTGGTCTCGGAGCCACCGATCCAGTGCTCGATCTTCCTCATCACGGGACTCCTCATCGGTCCGACGCCTGTCCGCATGACGATATCCCTGCCGGCCCGGCCAGTCAGCCGGTGCCCAGCCGGCGGCCGCCGACCGCCGGTCAGGTCTTGCCGCTGGTCACCCGGTAGACGTCGAACACGCCGTCGACGCCGCGCACCGCACGGAGCACGTGGCCCAGGTGCTTCGGGTCCCCCATCTCGAAGGTGAACCGTGAGATCGCCACCCGGTCCCGCGAGGTCGTCACGGATGCGGAGAGGATGTTCACGTGCTGGTCGGAGAGCACCCTGGTGACGTCCGACAGCAACCGGGACCGGTCCAACGCCTCGACCTGGATGGCGACGAGGAACACCGAGGACGCCGAGGGCGCCCACTCGACCTCCACCATCCGGTCCGGTTGACCGGCCAGCGCGACCGCGTTCACGCAGTCGTCCCGGTGCACCGACACGCCGCTGCCCCGGGTGACGAAGCCCACGATTCCGTCACCGGGCACCGGGGTGCAGCACCGGGCCAGCTTGACCCAGATGTCCGTAGCGCCCTTCACGACGACCCCGGGATCGGTGGCATTGCGCCGCCGCATGCCGGTGCCCGGTCGGGTGACCTCGGCGAGGTCCTCCGTGGCGCCGTCCTCGCCACCCAGTGACTCGACGAGCCGGGCTACGACGGACTGCGCCGAGACGTGGCTGTCGCCGATGGCGGCGTACAGGCTGGAGATGTCCGGGTGGTGCAGCTCATGTGCCAGCGTCGTGAGCGTCTCGGTGGTGAGCAGGCGCTGGATCGGCAGGTTCTGCTTGCGCATCGCCTTGGTGATGGCGTCCTTGCCCTGCTCGATCGCCTCCTCACGGCGCTCCTTGGAGAACCAGGCTCGGATCTTGTTGCGCGCCCGGGGACTCTTGACGAACGTCAGCCAGTCGCGGCTCGGACCGGCACCCTGTGCCTTCGAGGTGAAGACCTCTACGAGGTCCCCGTGGTCGAGCGTGCTCTCGAGCGGCACCAGCCGCCCGTTCACCCGCGCGCCGATGCATCGGTGGCCGACCTCGGTGTGCACGGCGTAGGCGAAGTCGATGGGCGTGGCCCCGGCCGGCAGCGCGATCACGTCGCCCTTCGGGGTGAACACGTAGACCTCGGCGGCCTTGAGGTCGAAGCGCAGGCTCTCGAGGAACTCGCCGGGGTCCTCGGTCTCCTTCTGCCAGTCCAGCAGCTGGCGGAGCCACATCATGTCGTTGGTGGAGCCGGTGTCCTCGCGCCCGGCGCGCGCCGCCGTGGGGTCGGCCGGACCGGCTGCGGTCGGGTCCTCCTTGTACTTCCAGTGCGACGCGACGCCGTACTCCGCGCGACGGTGCATCGCGAAGGTGCGGATCTGAAGCTCGACCGGCTTGCCCTCCGGACCGATCACCGTCGTGTGCAACGACTGGTACATGTTGAACTTGGGCATCGCGATGTAGTCCTTGAACCGGCCGGGCACCGGGTTCCAGCGCGCATGGATGGCGCCCAGGACCGCGTAGCAGTCACGTACCGAGTCGACGAGGATACGGATGCCGACGAGGTCGTAGATGTCGGTGAAGTCGCGGCCACGCACGATCATCTTCTGGTAGATCGAGTAGTAGTGCTTGGGCCGCCCGGTGACCTGGTTGCGGATCTTCGCGTCCTTGAGGTCCGCGGTGAGGTACGAGACGACTCCGTCGAGATAGTCGTCACGGCTGGGCGACCGGTCGGTGACCAGGCGGACGATCTCCTCGTAGACCTTCGGGTAGAGCGTCGCGAACGCGAGGTCCTCGAGCTCCCACTTCAGGGTGTTCATGCCGAGCCGGTGCGCCAGCGGCGCATAGATCTCGAGGGTCTCGCGGGCCGAGCGTTCCGCCGAGGCCGGCTTCACGTACTTGATGGTCCGCATGTTGTGCAGCCTGTCGGCGAGCTTGATCACCAGCACCCGGATGTCGCGGGCCATCGCCACGATCATCTTGCGGACCGTCTCGGCCTGGGCCGACTCGCCGTACGCGACCCGGTCCAGCTTCGTCACCCCGTCGACCAGGTGCGCGACCTCGTCGCCGAAGTCGGCGCGCAGCTGCTCGAGTGTGTACGGCGTGTCCTCCACCGTGTCGTGCAGCAGGGACGCGCACAGGGTCGGCGGGGTCATGCCGAGCTCGGCGAGGACTGTCGTGACCGCGAGAGGGTGGGTGATGAACGGGTCGCCGCTCTTGCGGGTCTGGCCGCGGTGGTGTGCCTCGGCCACCTCGTAGGCGTGCTCGAGCATCCGCAGGTCGGCCTTCGGGTGGGTCTGGCGCACCACCCGGAACAACGGCTCGAGGACAGGGTTCGTCCCGTGCCGCTGGGCACCGAGACGGGCCAGCCTGGCCCGGACCCGGCGACTGGTCGGTGCGCTGCCGGTGAGCGCGGCCGGCACCGGCTGGGCAGCTGCGGGACCTGGTGCGTCAGCGGGGGCCTGCGCGGCGGGCGCGCCGGGGCCAGCCGGCGGACCGTTGTCCAGGTCGACCGGACCCGAGGTGGGAGCGTCGGTCACCGGCCCCTCCTGCTCCTGTCGCGGCAAGCTCCCAGTCTAGGGTGCCGGCCGAAGCGCCGCAGGCAACCAGCCGACCGCCGGGCGGGGCGGGACCCCTCAGACGACAACGAGGACGTGGGGCTCGGGCGCCTCGACAGCCCGAAGCGCGTCCCTGCCGTGGAGGAACCCGAGCTCGATCAGCACCGCGATGCCGACGACCTGCGCACCGCACTGCCGGACGAGCTGCACCGTGGCGGCTGCCGTGCCGCCGGTGGCCAGCACGTCGTCGACCACGAGAACCCGGTCGCCGGGTTCGAACGCGTCGGCCGTCACCTCGATGGTGGCCGAGCCGTACTCCAGGTCGTAGGACGCGGCGACGACGTCGCCCGGCAGCTTCCCCTTCTTACGGACCGGCACGAAGCCGACACCCAGGCTGCGCGACACGGGGGCGCCGACGATGAAGCCGCGGGCCTCGATCCCGGCCACCTTGTCCGGCAGCTGCGCGCGGTACGGCGCCGAGAGCCCCTCGACCACGGCGCCGAACGCGTCCGGGTCGGCCAGCATCGGCGTGATGTCCTTGAACACGACCCCGGGGGTCGGGAAGTCCGGCACGTCACGGATCTTCGCCAGCAGCTGCGCCCCGAGCCGACTGTGCCCCGGCGGCTGGGTCATCGCCGCTTCTTGGACTTGTTCCGCCCGCCGGATCCCTTGCGGGGCTGGCTGCGCTGGCTGCCCCCGGCCGGCCGGCGCTGCGGCGCCGGGCGGGGGGCCGGCGACGTACCTGCTCCGACCACCTCACGACCGGGGTCGGCTGCGGCGTCGGTGACGGTGCCCTCGTCGGTCGCCGCGTTGCGGCGGCGCGCGGACGGGCCGGCGGCCGAGCCGCTGCGGCGGGCGGCGACCCTCTTGGCGAGGGCCTGCATCCCCGGCTCGCGCTCCTTGAACGCGGCCAGCATCGGTGTGGCGATGAAGATCGAGGAGTAGGCACCGACCGCGACACCGACGAACAGTGCCAGCGCGAGGTCCTTGAGCGGACCTGCGCCGAGCAGCACGACGCCGGCGAACAGGATCGCGGCGATCGGCAGCAGCGCGATGATGGAGGTGTTGATCGACCGGACCAGCGTCTGGTTCACGGCGAGGTTGGCCGCCTGGCTGTAGGTCATCCTGCTGCCGCCGGCCAGCCCGGCGGTGTTCTCCCGCACCTTGTCGAACACGACCACTGTGTCGTAAAGCGAGTAGCCGAGGATCGTGAGGAAGCCGATGACGGTTGCCGGTGTCACCTCGAAGCCGACCAGTGAGTAGATGCCGGCCGTGATCGCCAGGTCGTGCAGCAGCGCGATCATGGCCGCCAGCGCCATCTTCCACTCGAAGTACAGCGAGAGGAAGATCACGACACCGACGAGGAAGAAGATCAGGGCCTTCAACGCCTTGTTCGAGATGTCCTTGCCCCAGCTCGGCCCGATGAACTGAGTGCTCACCGAGTCCCGGGAAACCCCGAACTTGTCGGCGAGGGCGGTCTGGACCCGCTCCAGCTGGTTGCTGGTCAGGGTCTCGGTCTGGGCCCGCACGGTGTCCGGACCCACCGACTGCACGACGATCTCGCTGCGCGAGCCGATGACACCCTCGACGGTGGACCGCACGGTCGACTGGGTCACCGTCGGCGACTTGACCCGGAACTCCGCCCCGCCACGGAACTCGATCCCCAGCGTCAGACCGCGGAACGCCAGGGAGCCGATGGCCACGAGCAGCAGGACCGCGGAGATCGCGTACCACGTCCGGCGCCGGGAGACGAACTCGTAGGAGACGTCGCCGCGGTAGAGCTGCGCGCCGAAGTTGCCGAGGCGACTCATCGGGATCCTCGCGAGTTCGGAACCTCAACGAGTGAACTCGTGGGGAGCCTCATCAGGCCTCCTTCGTGCGGGTGGCGGTGCCGGTCGCCTCACGACGGCGGCTGCTGGGCGTCGGCGTGAGCAGGGTGCGCCGGGTCGACCCGAGCCGCTCGGGGTCCAGCCCGGACAGCCTGTGCCCCTGACCGAAGAACCTGGTCCGGGCCAGGATGGTGAGCAGCGGCTTGGTGAACATGAAGACGATGACGATGTCGAGCAGCGTCGTGAGGCCGAGGGTGAACGCGAAGCCGCGCACGCTGCCGACCGAGAGGAGGTAGAGCACGACGGCGGCAAGGAACGACACGAAGTCAGCCGCGAGGATCGTGCGCCGGGCCCGCAGCCAGCCGGCCTCGACGGCGACGCGCAGCGTCTTCCCGTCACGCACCTCGTCGCGCAACCGTTCGAAGAAGACGACGAACGAGTCGGCGGTGATGCCGATCGCGACGATGAGACCGGCGATGCCGGCCAGGCTCAGCCGGAAGCCGATCTGCCACCCCAGCAGGACCACAAGTCCGTAGGTGAGCACCGCAACCCCGAGCAGGCTGGCGACAGTCACGAGGCCGAGGCCGCGGTAGTAGAGCAGTGAGTAGAGCAGGACGAGCCCGAGCCCGATCACCCCTGCGGCCAGGCCTGCGGTGAGCTGGTCGCCGCCGAGCGTGGCCGAGACCTCCTGGACCTCGCCGGCGTCGAACGTCAGCGGGAGCGCCCCGTACTTGAGGACGTTGGCGAGGCTGGACGCCTCGGACTGGGTGAAGTTTCCAGTGATCTGGGCGTTGCCGCCGAGGATCGGGCCGTTGTTCAGCGCCGGCGCCGAGACGACCAGGCCGTCGAGCACGATGCCGAAACGGTTCTGCGGGTCGGAGAGCGCGGACAGGCGGCGCGTCGTGTCGCCGAACTTCTTCTTGCCCTCGCCGGTGAAGTCGAGGACGACCTCCCAGCCGCCGGTGGTGATTCCCTGGCCGTTGCTCTCCAGGCCGGCCGACGCTGACTTCACGTCGGTCCCGAGCACCTCGGCCGGTCCGAGGAGGTACTTCTCGGCGCCGTCCTCGCTGCACGTCACCAGCGGCTTGCTCGGCACGTCGCCGCCCGACTTGCGCAGGTCCTGCCGCACCCTCGACGGGTTCGAGCAGTCGAGAGCGGCGAACTCCTGCTGCAGCGCGGCGCTCACTCCGCCGTCCCCGCCGGCCGGCGCTGTCGATGTGGGTGCCGGTGTCGGCGTGGCGGCGGGAGCGGTGGAGCTCGGGGTCGGGGTGGCGCTCCCGCTTCCGGCCCGGCTGAGCGCCCTGGGGACGACGGCGTTGGCCGAGCTCTCCGACGGTGACGGGCTCGGAGTCCCGGTTGCAGACGGGCTGCCGGTCGCCGTGCCGGCCGTGGTCGGGCTGGGCGTCGCGGAGGGCTGCGGGACGGCGGCGCCGGCCGCTGCCGCCAGGACCGGGCGGAAGCGCAGCTGTGCGGTCTGCTGGACCGTGGCGAGGATGTTCTTGTCCTGCTTGCCGGGGATGGAGATCACGATGTTGTTGCCGGCGGTGGTCACCTCGGACTCGGCGACACCGAAGCTGTCCACCCGGTTCCGGATGATCGACACGGCCTGGTCCAGGGCGTCCTTGGTGATCGTGCCGGACGCGCCCTTGGCCACCCGCGGGGTCAGGATCACGCTGGTGCCACCCTCGAGGTCGAGGCCGAGGCGGGGCCGGTACTTGTCGCCCAGCGTCAGGGTCTCCTTGCCGACGTTGTCCGGTGCGACGACCCAGATCAGCCCGAAGACGACGGCGGTGAGCACCGCAAGCACCGCGATGGTGCGCCCGGGCCGCGACGCGCTGCTCGGTGTGGCCACGTGAGGTTCTCTTCTCTGTCTCGGACTGGTGCGATGTCAGGCGGCGGGTCCTCGGTCGGCGACGCTGCCAGGCGTGGCGGGACGCCGTCGGGCTACTCGCCCGGAGAGTTCCGGCGGCCGGGATCCCCGTCGAGGTCCGGCGCGTCGACCTCGTCCGGATCGGCCGGCTCGGTCGGCTCGGTCGGCCCGGTCGGCTCCGGCGCGCCGTCCTCGGTCAGGATGCGGCCCACGGCCGCCTTGGTCACCCGCATCGTCGCGCCGGGCGAGATCTCCAGCGTGAGGACGTCGTCCTGGATCTCCATCACGGTGGCGAAGATGCCTGCCGTCGTCATGATCTCGACACCCGGGGCGAGCCGGGCCTGGAGATGCCCGGCCTGGCGGGCCCGGGCCCGCTGCGGCCGCAGGATGAGGAAGTAGAACGCCACCAGGATCAGCGCGAAGGGGAGCAGCACGTCCACGGGGCGAGGGGTCCTTCCGAGAGCGAACGACGGTGTGGTCCGAGGGGGCGCGCCCGGGGACAGGGCCGACCGGGCGGCAGACCGCCGAGGAGTCTACCTGCCGGCCGCGGGCGACCTGGTCGACCCGGCCGGTGCCGGGGGTCACGACCCGGTCACACGGTCGCCGGTGGCGCCCGCCGGTCTCAGCTGCCGCCGCCCTCGGCCGGCTCGTCGAACAGGACAGGCGCGGCGAGCCGGCGTGGCGGGGTGAGGCCGAGGTGCTGCCAGGCCGCCGGGGTCGCCACGCGGCCACGCGGCGTACGGGCCAGCAGGCCGGCGCGCACGAGGAAAGGTTCGGCCACCTCCTCGACGGTCTCGCGCTCCTCCCCCACGGCCACCGCCAGGGTGGACACGCCGACCGGGCCACCACCGAAGCTGCCGACCAGGGCCTGGAGCACCGCCCGGTCCAGCCGGTCCAGGCCGCGCTCGTCGACCTCGTAGACCACCAGCGCCTGGCGCGCGACGTCGCAGGTCACGACCCCGTCGCCGCGGACCTGGGCGAAGTCGCGCACCCGGCGGAGCAGCCGGTTGGCGATCCGCGGCGTCCCGCGCGACCGGCCGGCGATCTCGGCCGCACCGGCGGCCTGCAGCGGCACGCCCAGCAGCCGGGCGGAGCGCACCAGCACCCGCTCCAGGTCGGTCGCCTCGTAGAAGTCCATGTGGGCCGTGAAGCCGAACCGGTCCCGCAGCGGACCGGGTAGCAGCCCGGCCCTCGTCGTGGCCCCGACCAGGGTGAACGGCGGGATCTCGAGCGGGATGGCGGTGGCGCCCGGCCCCTTGCCGACCACGACGTCGACCCGGAAGTCCTCCATCGCGAGGTAGAGCATCTCCTCGGCCGGACGGGACATCCGGTGGATCTCGTCGAGGAAGAGGACCTCTCCCTCGGTGAGGCTGGAGAGGATCGCCGCGAGGTCGCCGGCGTGCTGGATGGCCGGACCGCTGGTGATGCGCAGGGGCTGCTCCACCTCGGCCGCGACGATCATCGCCAGGGTCGTCTTCCCGAGACCGGGAGGTCCGGAGAGCAGGACGTGGTCGGGCACCCGGCCGCGGCCACGCGCCGCGTCGAGGACCAGGCCGAGCTGCTCGCGGACCCGGTGCTGGCCGATGAACTCCGAGAGCGAGCGCGGGCGCAGCGCTGCTTCGACCTGGTGCTCGTCCTCTCCCGCGGGGCCGTCGTGGTCGACCTCGAGGTCGGCGGCGACAAGCCGCTCGGTGCCGCTCATCGGGGCCTCACACCCTGCTCAGCGCGCGCAGCGCCAGCTTCAGCAGTGCACCGACGTCGGGCGTCTCGCCCTCGGCCGCAGCCTCGGCTGCGTGCGGCGCGGCCGCCGCGACGCCGTCGTCGGCCTCGCGGCCGGACCAGCCGAGGCCGAGCAGCGCTCCGTGCAGCTGGTCTCGCCAGGTGGTCCCGCCGGCCGGTGCCACCCGGTGCGGTGAGACGGCGCCGCGGACGGCACCGAGCCGGTCCTTGAGCTCGAGCACGATCCGCTGCGCACCCTTGCGGCCGATGCCCGGCACCTGGGTCAGGGCGGCGAGGTCCTCGGTGGCGACGGCGCGGCGCAGCTCGTCGGGTCCGTGCACGGCCAGCATCGCCTGGGCCAGCCGCGGACCCACCCCGCTGGCGGTCTGGAGCAGCTCGAACACGACGCGCTCGTCCTCGTCGGCGAAGCCGTAGAGCGTGAGCGAGTCCTCGCGCACCACGAGGCTGGCCGGCAGGTGGGCCGGGTCCCCGATGCGCAGCGCGGCCAGGGTCGAGGGCGTGCACTGCAGGGACAGCCCGATCCCGCCCACCTCGACAACGGCGCCGTCGGGCGCGAGCGCGGCGACCCGGCCGGCGACGTACGCGATCACGGTCGCGCACCGGCGGCAGTCAGGGCCGCGGAGATGCGGGCCGCGGCGCCGCCGCGCCAGACGTGGCAGATCGCCAGCCCGAGGGCGTCGGCGGCGTCCGCGGGACGCGGCGCCTCCGTCAGCCGCAGGATCCTCGCCACCATCGCTCCCACCTGGGCCTTGTCGGCCCGCCCGCTGCCGGTCACCGCGGCCTTCATCTCGCTCGGGGTGTGCAGCGCCACCGGCACCCCGGCCCGGGCGGCGGCGACGATCGCCACCGCGCTGGCCTGGGCGGTGCCCATGACCGTGCGCACGTTGTGCTGGCTGAACACCCGCTCGACCGCGACGGCGTCGGGGCGGTGCTCGTCGAGCCAGCGCGCGACCTCCTGCTCGACGGCGAGCAGCCGGGCGCCGATGTCGTCGCCGGCCGGTGTCCGCACCACGCCCACGGCGACCATGGACAGCGGCCGCCCCGGCGCACCCTCGACCACGCCGAGCCCGCACCGGGTCAGCCCGGGATCGACGCCGAGCACCCGCACGTCGTCCCACCTCCCATGTCTGCCGGTCCGGCCGGGTCGGACTCGCGGTCCGAACACCTGTTCGGGTCCGACCGTACCGGCGACCCGGCCCCCGACCCGGCAACGACGCGCCCGGTCCGGTCCCGCCGTCCCGCAACCGACCACGTACGGCAGGCCGGTGATCGCTTCGACAGGCGCAGACGCCAGCCGAGGTGCCCACACACCTGCCGTACGTGGTCGATTGCGTCAACCGACGTTGACAATGGTGAGGCGTCAATCTAGGTTGACGGACATGAGCCCGACCGCCAGTGAGACCTCGGTCGCCGCGGAGCAGGCGGCGAGCACCGACCCGGACGTGGGCCTGCGCGCCGTGGCCGCGCTGCGCCTGCTGACCGACCGGCTCGAGGCGCTGCAGGTGCGCAACGCCCGGGCGCACGGGTGGTCCTGGGAGGCGATCGGCGCGGTCCTCGGCGTGAGCCGGCAAGCCGTGCACAAGAAGTACCGGCGCGGGACGGGACGGTAGGGCGATGTTCGAACGGTTCACCGAGGACGCTCGGCAGCTTGTCGTCCAGGCGCAGGCCGAGGCACGGGACCTCGGGCACGGCCGGATCGGCACGGAGCACCTGCTGCTCGCCACGCTGCGCGATGGATCTCCGCTGCGGGACGTCGTGGAGCGGCTGGGCGTGACCCGCCAGCGGGTGCGTCAGGACCTCGCGTCGCGGTCCGAGCCGGGCGCCGGCGCGCCCGGCGCCGCACTGCGGGACCTCGGCATCGACCTGGACGAGGTGCGGCGGCGGGTCGAGGCGAGCTTCGGTCCCGGCGCCCTCGACGCGGCGCCGGGGCGCCGTCGACTGTTGTTCCGACGACGCGGGCGCAGCGGCGGCCACATCCCGTTCACGGCCGAGGCCAAGAAGGCGCTCGAGCAGTCCCTGCGCGAGTCGCTCGAGCTGCGCAGCGGGAACATCCGCGCGGAGCACGTCGTCCTCGGGATCCTGCACAGCGACGGGCCGGTGACGTCACTCCTGCACCGGCTCGGCGTCCCACCGGAAGGCGTGCGACGAGCGGTCAGGCGCCGCCTCGAGGACGCCGCCTGAGCTGGCGGCCGTGTCAGTGCGGACGCAGGGTCAGCCGACGGCTTCCATGACCTCGTCGCTCACGTCGAAGTTGGCCCACACGTTCTGCACGTCGTCGGAGTCCTCGAGGGCCTCGAGGAGGCGGAACACCTTCTTCGCGCCGTCCTCGTCCAGCGGCACGCTGACCGACGGCAGGAAGGACGCGTCGGCGGAGTCGTAGTCGATGCCGGCGTCGACCAGGGCGGTGCGGACCACGACCAGGTCGGTGGCCTCGGAGACGACCTCGAAGGCCTCGTCGAGGTCGTTGACCTCCTCGGCGCCCGCCTCCAGGACGGCGGCGAGCACGTCGTCCTCGGAGAGCCCGTCGGACTTCGGGACGATCACGACTCCCTTGCGGTTGAACAGGTAGGACACCGAGCCCGGGTCGGCCATCGAGCCGCCGTTGCGGGTCATCGCCGTGCGGACCTCGGCCGCGGCCCGGTTGCGGTTGTCGGTGAGGCACTCGATGAGCACCGCGACGCCGTTGGGGCCGTAGCCCTCGTACATGATCGTCTGGTAGTCGGCGCCGCCGGCCTCGGCGCCGGAACCGCGCTTGACCGCGCGGTCGATGTTGTCGTTGGGGACCGAGGTCTTCTTCGCCTTCTGGATGGCGTCGTAGAGCGTCGGGTTGCCTGCCAGGTCACCGCCACCGGTGCGGGCCGCGACCTCGATGTTCTTGATCAGCTTGGCGAAGGCCTTGCCCCGGCGGGCGTCGATGACGGCCTTCTTGTGCTTGGTGGTGGCCCACTTGGAGTGGCCGCTCATGTGTGGTCCCTCACGATCCGGACGAACAGCTCGTGCACCCGTCCGTCACCCGTCATCTCGGGGTGGAACGACGTGGCCAGCAGCGAGCCCTGGCGAACGGCGACGATCCTACCTTCGGCAGGCCCGTCCTCGACCCGGGCGAGCACCTCGACGTCGACGCCGACCTCCTCGACCCACGGCGCCCGGATGAACACCCCGTGGACCGGCGTCCCGGCCAGCCCGGTCAGGTGGACGTCGCCCTCGAAGCTGGCCACCTGACGTCCGAACGCGTTGCGCCGGACCGTCATGTCGATGCCGCCGAGCGTCTCCTGGTCCGGCCGGCCGTCGAGCACCCGGTCGGCCAGCAGGATCATCCCCGCGCACGAGCCGTACGCCGGCAGCCCGGCCCGCAGCCTGTCGCGCAACGGGTCGCGCAGCCCGAAAGCCCGCATGAGCTTGTCCATCGTGGTCGACTCGCCCCCGGGAAGGACGATGCCGGCGAGCCCGTCGAGCTCGGCGACCCGGCGTACCGGCCGGCCGGTCGCCCCGGCCCGCTCCAGGGCCACGAGGTGCTCCCGCACGTCGCCCTGCAGCGCGAGCACGCCGATCGTCGGGGCAGCAGTCACGACAGCACAGCCTAGGAGCGCCCCGACGATCACGCCGGGGAGGGCGACCGGGCGGGCTGGCTACCAGCCGCGGTCGGCCAGGCGGTGCGGCTGCGGGATCTCGTCCACGTTGAGACCGACCATGGCCTCGCCCAGGCCGCGGGAGACCTTGGCCAGCATGTCGGGGTCGTCGTAGAACGTCGTGGCCTTGACGATCGCCTCGGCCCGCTGGGCCGGGTTGCCCGACTTGAAGATGCCCGAGCCCACGAACACGCCCTCGGCACCCAGCTGCATCATCATCGCGGCGTCCGCCGGTGTCGCGATGCCGCCGGCGGTGAAGAGCACCACCGGGAGGCGCCCGGCTGCGGCCACCTCGGCCACGAGGTCGTACGGCGCCTGCAGCTCCTTGGCCGCCAGGTAGAGCTCGTCGGGGCTCAGCGACGTGAGCCGGCGGAGCTCGCCGCCGATCTGGCGCATGTGGGTCGTGGCGTTGGAGACGTCGCCGGTGCCGGCCTCGCCCTTGGAGCGGATCATCGCGGCACCCTCGGTGATGCGGCGCAGCGCCTCACCGAGGTTGGTCGCCCCGCAGACGAACGGGACCGTGAACGCCCACTTGTCGATGTGGTGGGCGTAGTCCGCCGGCGTGAGCACCTCGGACTCGTCGACGTAGTCGACGCCGAGAGACTGCAGCACCTGGGCCTCGACGAAGTGCCCGATCCGGGCCTTGGCCATCACCGGGATCGAGACCGCCTCGATGATGCCGTCGATCATGTCCGGGTCGCTCATCCGCGAGACGCCGCCCTGCGCCCGGATGTCCGCGGGCACCCGCTCCAGCGCCATCACGGCGACCGCGCCGGCGTCCTCGGCGATCCGGGCCTGCTCCACGGTGACGACGTCCATGATCACGCCGCCCTTGAGCATCTCGGCCATGCCGCGCTTGACCCGCGCGGTGCCGGTCGCCTGCGGTGCGGCTGGCTCGCCCGCCCCCGGCGCGGGCGTGGACTCGGGGCTGGACGGGACGGACGTGGACACGGGTGACCTCACGAGGGACGACGGGGAGTGCTCGCCCCCATCGTAGGCCCGCGGGGAGACCGGCTCAGCGTGTGGTGACCGGGCGGTCCCGCCCGATCAGTGCGACCCAGACCTGGCCGGCCGCGAAGGACGCTGGTGCCCCACCGACCGTGTACGAGGTCACGTCCGAGGCCTTGGCGCGCGACCAGCGGCCCGCGAACATCTGCCCGTCCCGGAAGACGAGGGCCTTGCCCTTGCCGACGGTCAGGGTCTGGGGCGTGTTCGCCCCGTTGACGTCGTGGTACGCCGAGGGCTTCACGGTGACGTACTGCACGACGAACGTGGTGGGCCCGAGCCTGCCGCCCTCGGCCGCCCTGTCGGCGACGCCGTCCATCGAGAGCAGCCACCGCTTCTTCGCAGCGGACCACGAGGCACCGACCCGGGCGCCGGGGTAGCTCACCGACACGGTCTTCACCGCCTTGCCACCGGCAGGCGTCGAGCCGAAGGTGTAGCCCATCTCCGGCGGCGGGTCGACCTTGCCGGCACGCCGCCGCAGCCGGTCGAAGCTGCCGATGACGTCGTAGGGCATCGGGCGGCTCGGCGACCTGGTGTAGCCGGTGTGGTCCTGGTCGAAGGACACCAGCTTGAGATCGGCCCGCTGGAGGTTGTCGGCCAGCTTGTTCTGCGAGCCGGAGTAGAACAGCCCGACCGTGCCGTACTGCTTGAGCAGCTCGATGTCGGTGATGCGGCCGCTGCGCACCGGCCCCACGAGCTTCGGGTACTCGCTGGAGAAGAGCGCCGCCAGCCGGGTCACCCCGCCCTCGACCTGCTCGATGTAGACCACGTCGGCCTTGGACAGGCCTACCTGCGGGTGCGCCTTTCCGGTGTTGTCGACCTTCACCGCGTAGACCGGCCCGTCCGCGCGGCCCATCCGACCGGAGAGCCGGGTCGGCTCCGGCGGCGGGGGCGGGGACGACGTCGTCGCGCTGGGGGTCGGGGACTCGGCCGGGCGGGTCGTCTTCTTCCCGTCGCCAGACGAGCAGGCGGACAGGACCAAGGACGCGCCCAGGACCGCGATGGCGGCGAGTCGCCAGGGGGCGAGCGCAGGTGCGGACTTCACGGGCACCGACGGTACGTGGTCGACCGGCCGGCACCGGCCAGGGGTGGGGCGTGTCGGCCCGGGCCGGTCAGGCGGGCACCGCACCGGGGAGGGTCTCCGGCGCGGTGTCGTCGAACTCCACCGTCGCCGGCCAGGCGGCGTGCCCGGCCAGCCGGAGGTAGCGCACCACCTTCTTCCCCCGTACGACGCGCGCCGCCCGCACCACGTCGTTGAGGAACCGCCGCGCCAGCTGGACCCGCAGGCAGGCCGAGCCCAGCTCGTGCACCAGCTCGCGACCGGCCGCGTCGGACTCGAAGGCGTCCAGCACGCCGCGCTCGGCGAACGCGGCCTGCAGCGCCCGGGTCAGGTCGCTCTCGGCCTGCTCCCGGTCGCCCTGCCCCACCCCGCCGACCTCGCGGGCCTCGTGCGCCGCGTCGGCCAGGAGCAGCCCGCTCGCCGGGTCGAGCCGCCCGGAGACGGCGATCTGCAGGGCCACGGAGGCACGTCTCACCAGCTGCGCGTCCAGCGCGCTGCGGGCGCCCTCGAGCCGGGCGTGCAACCGGTCCAGCCGGGTCGCGCTGAAGGTGAGGTACCAGGCGACGACGACGACGGCGACGGCGCCGAGCAGGAAGGGGAGGCTCAGGCCGGGCACCGGTCGAGGGTACTGCCGCCGCGCCGGGCGGCCGGGCCGGCGGACGGTGCGCGGTCAGGCGCGGGCCGGGAGCTCCTGGAGCGTCCACGAGTTGCCGTCCGGGTCGACGAAGGAGACGAAGGAGCCCCAGGCCTGCACGTCGACCTCCGTGACGTCGACGCCGTTGGCCGTCAGCTCGGTCCGGCTCCTCGCGACGTCCTCGACCACCATCATGACGCCCTGCTGTGCTCCGGGCGGCATCGCGGTGATGCCCTCACCGAAGGCCACCGAGCAGGCCGACCCCGGAGGCGTGAGCTGCACGAAGCGCAGACCCGCGTGCACGGTCTGGTCGTGGTCTGCGTGGAACCCGACCTTGTCGACGTAGAACGACTTGGCGCGGTCGACGTCCGTGACGCCGAGGAAGACGACCTCGATCCTCATGTCCATGAACTCGAGGCTAGGAGCGACCACCGACACTCCCGGGCGACTCGGTGACCCGGCGCAGGCGGTCCCGCCACGGTCGCGGGACGTCCTCGCCGACCGCGCCGGCCCCGGCGGCGACGGTCTCGTACACCGCGAGCAGCTCGTCGGCGACGGTGCCCCAGTCGTAGCGGCGCACCCAGGCCGACGCCTCGGCTGCCACCCGGGCGCGGTGCTCGGGGTTGCCGAGCAGGTCGAGCAGCGCTCCGGAGAGCGCGATCGTGTCGCCGGTCGGGAAGGTCGCGCCGACCCGGCCGCCGTCGAGGACCCGGCGGAACGCGTCCAGGTCCGACGCCAGGACCGGCGCGCCCGCCGACATCGCCTCCACCAGGATGATCCCGAAGCTCTCGCCGCCGAGGTTCGGCGCCACGTAGACGTCCACGGTCCGCAGCAGCCGCGCCTTGTCCGCCTCACTGACCACGCCGAGGAACGTCACGGCTGCCCGCACCTGCGGGGGCAGGTCCGCCACGGCCTCCTCCTCGTCGCCCCGGCCGGCCACCAGCAGCCGGACTCCCGGCCGCTCGCGGACGACCCGCTCCATCGCGGCGAGCAGGGTCGGCAGCCCTTTGCGAGGTTCGTCCAGCCGGCCGATGAAACCGACGGTGCCGCCGTCGCCGCGCCAGTCCTCGTACGGCGCTGCGTCGGCGAAGCGGTCGACGAAGACCCCGTTGGGGATGAGGACCGCATCGCCTCCGACGTGCTCCACCAGGGTGCGGCGGGCGTCCTCTGACACCGCGACCCGAGCGCCGATCTTCTCCAGCGCCGGCTCGAGGATCGGGTAGGCGGCACTCATCGCGCGGGAGCGCAGGTTGGAGGTGTGGAAGGTCGCGACGATGGCGCCGGTCGCGGCCCAGCACGCGAGCAGCCCCAACGAGGGCGTGGCCGGCTCGTGGATGTGCAACACGTCGAAGCCGCCCTCGCGCAGCCAGCGACGGACCCGGGCCGCCGACAGCGGACCGAAGTTCACCCGGGCGACCGAGCCGTTGTACGGCACGGGCACGGCGCGGCCGGCCGGCACGACGTAGGACGGCAGCGGCGTGTCGTCGTCGGCCGGTGCGAGGACCGAGACCTCGTGCCCGCGCTGGACCAGGACCTCGGCGAGGTCCCGGACGTGGAACTGCACCCCGCCGGGAACGTCCCAGGAGTAGGGACAGACGATGCCGACCCTCACCGCGGGCTCGCAGTGGACCGCGGGCGCACCGGATCGAGGTCGGAGAGCCAGAGCGGCTGCAGCATGTGCCAGTCCTCCGGGTGCTCCGCGATCGCCGTGCCGAACGTGTCCGCGACCAGCTGGGTCATGGCCGTCACCCGGTCCCGGGTGGTCCCGCCGGTGGTCGGGCGGACCTCGTCGTGGAACCGGATCACCAGCCGCCGCCCGGCGCCCGGGCGCTCGTCGCGCTCGTGCCAGATGCTCACCGGGTGCAGCGCCGCGCCCGTCCGCAGCGCGAGCAGCGCCGGGCCCGGCGGCATCCGGGTCGCCTCGCCGAGCAGGTCGACCCCCACCCCTGTCGTCCGCAGGTCCCGGTCGGCGAGCAGCGGCACCAGCCGACCGGCCCGCAGCCGCTGCACCAGTGTCTCGGTGAGGTCCCGCTCGCCGCCGGTCAGGGGCAGGATCTCCATGCCGAGTCCCTCGCGGTAGGCGAGGAAACGCTGGTAGAGCCGCTCGGGCCGGAGCCGCTCGGCGACCGTCACCACCGGCACCCCCGTCAGCGTCGCCCAGGCGCCGGCGTGGTCCCAGTTGCCCATGTGCATGAGCGCCGCGACGAGTCCCCGACTCCCCTCGCCGGTGCTGGCGCGAAGGTGCTCCTCCCCCACCACCCGGACCGTGGACACCACCCGGTCATGGCTCCAGTCCGGCAGCCGGAAAGCGTCGCACCAGTACGCCAGGTACGAGCGCATCCCGGCCCGGCTGAGGACCCGCACCCCGGCCTCGTCCAGCTCGGGGCGGGCGCGCCGCAGGTTGGACTCCAGGCGCCGCACCGAGGGCCCGCGGAGCCGCCAGGCGAGATCCGCGACAAGGTCGAACGCGGAGTAGGCGACCCGCTCCGGCAGCCGCCGGACCAGTCCCCACACCGCGGCGTACAGCCGGTAGGTCAGCTGCTCGCGCACGTCACGGCGTCTCGGCGAACGCCTGCTTGCGCACGGCCATGGTGCGCTGCGCGATCGTGACGGTGCTGCCGACGGCCAACACCCACAGGGCCACCGCCTGCACGTACGGCACACCGAGACCGTCGAAGCCGGTGCACACGAGAATGATCACCAGCCGGTCGGCGCGCTCCGTGATGCCGACGTTCGCCGTCATGCCCAGGCCCTCGGCGCGAGCCCGGGCGTAGGACACGACCGCGCCGGTCGACAGGCAGTAGAGGCTGAGGGCGACCAGCAGCAGATCGGCGCCGTCCCCGGCGTACCACAGCGCGATCCCGCCGAAGACCGCGGCGTCGCCGACCCGGTCCAGCGTCGAGTCCAACCAGGCGCCCCAGCGGCTGGAGCGCTCGGTCATCCGGGCCATGGTCCCGTCGACGAGGTCGGAGAACACGAAGCACGTGATCACCACGGTGCCCCAGAAGAACGAGCCCCTGGGGTACCAGCCGAGGGCGCCGAGCACGACGCCGAGCGTGCCGACCAGGGTCACCGCGTCAGGGCTGACCCCGCGCCGCACGAGGAACGCCGCGGTCGGCGTGAGGATCCGCGTGAACAGCGCGCGGGCGAAGCGGTTGAGCATGGCGGCGGACAGCCCCTGTCGGGTCGGCAGCGGAAGGCTGGTCGAGCAGCCTAGCGACGGACCGGCCCGCACGAGGACCGCCGGCGGGCAGGCACGGCCGGCGGGCGGGGACCCGCCAGCCGCGCCGAGCTCGGCTCAGGTACCCGGCGGGTGGTACTCGACGCTTCGCCGGAGCGCCTCGTCGACCTGGTCGACGGTCAGCAGCTTGGTCGTGCTGACGCTCGCGGCCCCGCTGCTCCCGACGGTCAGCGCGACCGCCGCGGCGGCCTCGTCGTCGGGGAGCTCCACGATGATGAACAGGTCCGTGTCGCCGAACGCGAAGTGGAACGACTCCAGCGAGCCCTCCATCCCGGCGACCATGGTCGAGACGGCGTCCAGGCGTGACTTCGCGCCCTTGGCGCGGACACCCTCCATGCCTTGTGGTGTGTAGTTGGCTTCCAGCAGGTACTTCGGCATCGCGAACCCTCTCTGGTGGCCCCGCTCCCGGCACGCTAGTCCCCGGATGGGTCCTGTCAACGCCGGCCGTGGCCCGTCGCCGGGCTGCGCTGGGCCCCTTGTGCGCCGAGCGACCACGGGTGGAGGCTCGGGACCACGAAACAGCCACGACACAGCAGCCGGTGCGGAGCCCGAGGAGGCGGTCGGAGATGGTCCAGACGAGCAGTGGTGGTGCCGGAGCCGCGGGCGGTGCACCCGAGGCCGACCAGCCCGGTTCCGTGCGGAACGTGGTGCTGGTCGGCCACTCCGGAGCAGGAAAGACGACACTGGTCGAGTCCCTGCTCGTCACGACAGGGACCGTCTCGCGCGCGGGACGGGTCGAGGACGGCACCACCGTCACCGATTTCGACGAGGCCGAGCAGCGCCAGCAGCGCTCGATCTCACTGGCCGTCGCGCCGCTCGTCCATGCAGGAGTCAAGGTCAACCTGCTGGACACCCCCGGCTACGCCGACTTCGTCGGCGACCTGCGTGCCGGGTTGCGCGCGGCCGACGCTGCGCTGTTCGTGGTCTCCGCCGTGGACGGCGTCGACGGGGCGACCCAGATCCTCTGGGAGGAGTGCGCGGCCGTCGGCATGCCGCGCGCCGTCGTGGTCACCAAGCTGGACAAGGAGCGGGCCGACTTCGACGAGGCCGTGGCCATCTGCCAGCGCGTGTTCGGCGACGGCGTGATGCCGCTCTACCTGCCGATGGCGGCCGACGACGGGAGCCCCGCCGGCCTGCTCGGGCTCCTGTCGCAGACGGTGTTCGACTACTCCGAGGGCGCGCGCACCGAGCGCGAGCCGGACGCCGAGCACCTGCCCCTGATCGCAGATGCGCGGAGCCGGCTGATCGAGGGGATCATCGCCGAGTCCGAGGACGAGTCGCTGATGGACCGCTACCTCGGCGGCGAGGACATCGACCTCAAGGTGCTGGTCGACGACCTCGAGACCGCCGTCGCCCGCGGCTCGTTCTACCCGGTCCTGGCCACCGCTGCGCCCACCGGCCTCGGCGCTGCGGAGCTGCTCGAGGTCGTCACCCAGGCGTTCCCGTCGCCGCTGGAGCACGAGGTCCCCCCGGTCACCAGCCCTGACGGCCAGCCGCGGGGCCCGCTCGCCTGCGACCCGGACGGTCCCCTGGTGGCCGAGGTGGTCAAGACCACCACCGACCCCTACGTCGGACGGGTGTCGCTCGTGCGGGTGTTCTCCGGCACCCTTCGCCCAGATCAGGTCCTGCACGTCTCCGGCCACTTCCTGGCCGACCGCGGGCACGCCGACCACGACGTGGACGAGAAGGTCGGCGCCCTCACCTCGCCCTTGGGCAAGACCCAGCGCACGATCGCGAAGGCCGTCGCGGGGGACATCTGCGCGGTCGCCAAGCTCAGCCGGGCCGAGACCGGCGACACGCTCTCCGCCAAGGAGGAGCCGCTGCTCATGGAGCCGTGGCTCATGCCGGACCCCCTGCTGCCGGTCGCTGTGGTCCCCCGCTCCAAGGCGGACGAGGACAAGCTCTCGCAGGGCATCAACCGGCTGGTCGCCGAGGACCCGACGCTGCGGCTCGAGCACAACTCCGAGACCCACCAGATCGTCCTCTGGTGCATGGGCGAGGCGCACCTCGACGTGCTGCTCGACCGGCTGAAGAACCGCTACGGCGTCGACGTCGAGTCGGTGCCGCTCCGGGTCCAGCTGCGCGAGACCTTCGCGGGCAGGGCCAGCGGTCACGGCCGCCACGTCAAGCAGTCCGGTGGACACGGTCAGTACGCCGTGTGCGACATCGAGGTCGAACCGCTCGAGTCCGGCACCGGCTTCGAGTTCGTCGACAAGGTCGTCGGAGGTGCCGTGCCCCGGCAGTTCATCCCCTCGGTCGAGAAGGGCGTGCGCACCCAGATGGAGCGCGGGGTGGCCGCCGGCTACCCGGTCGTCGACATCCGGGTCACGCTCACCGATGGCAAGGCTCACTCGGTCGACTCCTCGGACATGGCGTTCCAGACAGCCGGGGCGCTGGCACTGAAGGAGGCGGCGAAGGCGACCACGGTGCACATGCTGGAGCCGGTCGACGAGCTCTCCGTACTGGTGTCCGACGAGTACGTCGGGGCGGTGATGGGCGACCTGTCGACGCGGCGCGGCCGGGTGACGGGCACCGAGTCCGTGGGCAGCGGCCGTTCGCTGGTCAAGGCAGACGTCCCGCAGGTGGAGATCACCAGGTACGCGGTGGACCTGCGCTCCCTCTCGCACGGGACCGGCAGCTTCTCCCGGAAGTACGCGCGGCACGAGCCGATGCCCTCGCAGCTTGCCGCCAAGCTCCAGGCGGAGAACGCCGAGACCTGACCCTGGCCACGGCAACTGGACCGATGCACCCTTGAGGAACCCTCATCTTCTGACCGAGGAGCACGCCATGACCTCCGTGCCCAGCCAGAGCCGACCTCGCGTCGACGAGGGCGCAATGACCGTCGACGATCTCGCCGAACGCCTCTTCGGGGCGGCGCTCGGGGCCTTCGACCTGCTCGCCGTTCACATCGGCGACCGGCTCGGGCTCTACCGCGCGCTCGCCGAGGGCGGTGAGCTGACGCCGGACGAGCTGGCGGCGCGGGCCGAGGTGCATGAGCGCTACGCCCGCGAGTGGCTCGAGCAGCAGGCCGTGACCGGCCTGCTCACCGTGCGCAGCGACGGCGACGCCCGCCGGTTCGCGCTCCCGGCGGCCACCCGTGAGGTGCTGCTCGACACCGGCAGCCTCGCCTACCTCGCACCGCTGGCCCGGATGCTCGCCGCCTCGGCGGTGCAGATGCCGGCGCTGCTCGACGCTTACCGCACCGGTGGTGGCGTCAGCTGGGACGCCCTGGGCCCGGACGCCCGCGAGTCCCAGGCCGACATGAACCGGCCGTGGTTCGAGCACCGCCTGGCCGGGGCGATGGCCGGCACACCGGAGGTGCACGACGTCCTGATCCGGCCGGGTGCGCGGATCGCCGACCTGGGCTGCGGCGGAGGCTGGTCGAGCATCGCCCTGGCCCGCGCCTACCCGGAGTCCACCGTGGACGGCTACGACGTCGACGCCCCGTCGGTGGCGATGGCGACCAGGAACGCGGCAGCGGCCGGGCTTCAGGAACGGGTCCGGTTCCACCGGGCCGACGTCGCCGGCAGCGACGTCGGCACCGGCTACGACGGCGTGTTCGCCTTCGAGTGCGTGCACGACCTCGCGGCGCCGGTGCAGTTCCTGGCCACGGCTCGGCGCGCCACCGCGCCCGGCGGCGTGACTGTCGTGATGGACGAGGCCGTGCAGCCGGAGTTCACCGCACCGGGTGACGAGACGGAGCGGCTGATGTACGGGTTCAGCCTGCTCGTCTGCCTGCCCGACGGGATGTCGCAGCAACCGTCGGCCGGCACGGGCACCGTCATGCGCGAGAGCACGCTGCGGGACTACGCGCGCGCCGCCGGGTTCGACGACGTCGGGGTGCTCCCCGTCGAGGACTTCGGGATCTGGCGCTTCTACCGCCTCACCTGACCCGGCCAGCAATGCACCTGCGCGCCGTCGCCTGTGGTCAGGACCAGGCGTCGGCGAGCAGGTCGCGGGTCTCGGCCAGCAGCTGCGGGATCACCTTGGTCCCGGCCAGCACCGTGATGAAGTTGGCGTCCCCGCCCCAGCGCGGAACCACGTGCTGGTGCAGGTGGTCGGCGAGCGACCCGCCCGCCACGCCGCCGAGGTTGAGCCCCACGTTGAACCCGTGGGGCGACGACGCCGCGCGCACCGCCTGCACCGCCTTCCGGGTCATCGTCATCAGCTCCGCGGACTCCTCGTCGGTGAGCTCGTCCAGCCCTGCGACGTGGCGGTACGGCACCACCATGAGGTGACCCGGGTTGTACGGGTGCAGGTTGAGGACGGCGTACACGGTCCCGCCCCGCGCCAGGACCAGGCCCTCGCGGTCGTCCAGCGTCGGGATCCGGCAGAACGGGCAGCCGCCGTCGGCCGTGCGACCGGTGCCGTCCTCGCCGGTGACGTAGGCCAGCCGATGCGGTGCCCAGAGCCGCTGCAGCGGGTCGGGCTCCGCCACCCCCTGCAGCGCGACGAGATCCTGCCCCGGGAACGGCGGTCGGGGGGGCTCGGTCATCCCGGGGGTGCTCACACCTGGACCCGGTCGGCGACGGCGGTCGCGATCTCCTCGACCGCGTCGTCGACCGGGACGCCGTTCTTCTGCTCACCGGACCGGTAGCGGAACGAGACCGCCTCCTTGGCCACGTCCTCGTCCCCCGCGAGCAGCATGAACGGCACCTTCTGCTTCTGCGCGTTCCGGATCTTCTTCTGCATCCGGTCGTCCGAGCGGTCCACCTCGGCCCGGATCCCCCGGGCCGACAGTCGCGCTGCCACCTGCTCGAGGTAGGGGACGTGCTCGTCGGTGATCGGGATGCCGACGACCTGCACCGGCGCCAGCCAGGGCGGGAACGCTCCGGCGTAGTGCTCGACCAGGACCCCGAGGAAGCGCTCGATCGAGCCGAACTTCGCCGAGTGGATCATCACCGGTCGTTGCCGCGACCCGTCGTGGGCCTGGTACTCCAGCTCGAAGCCTCGAGGCTGGTTGAAGTCGTACTGGATCGTCGACATCTGCCAGGTCCGGCCGATCGCGTCGCGGGCCTGCACCGAGATCTTCGGGCCGTAGTAGGCGGCACCGCCCGGGTCCGGCACCAGGTCCAGGCCGGAGTCGGCGGCAACGTCGGCCAGCACGCGGGTGGCCGACGCCCACTCCTCGTCGGAGCCGACGAACTTGTCCGGCTTCGAGTCGTCGCGGGTGGACAGCTCCAGGTAGAAGTCGTCGAGCCCGAAGTCGCGGAACAGGCTGAGGCAGAAGTCGAGCAGGTGCTTGATCTCCCCCGGTGCCTGCTCCTCGGTGACATAGGAGTGCGAGTCGTCCATGGTCAGCCCCCGCACCCGGGTCAGGCCGTGCACGACGCCGGACTTCTCGTTGCGGTAGACCCCGCCGAGCTCGAACAGCCGCAGCGGCAGCTCGCGGTAGGACCGCCCGCGCGACCTGAAGATCAGGTTGTGCATCGGGCAGTTCATGGCCTTGAGGTAGTAGGTCGCGCCCTCCATCTCCATCGGCGGGAACATGCCGTCCGCGTAGTAGGGCAGGTGGCCCGACGTCTCGAACAGCCCCTGCTTGGAGATGTGCGGGGTCGCGACGAACTGGAAGCCCTCCTCCTCGTGCCGCTGGCGGACGTAGTCCTCCATCACCCGCCGGATGACCCCGCCCTTGGGATGGAAGACGGCCAGCCCCGAGCCGAGCTCGTCCGGGAAGGAGAACAGGTCGAGCTCGGCACCGAGCTTGCGATGGTCGCGCCTCTCCGCCTCGGCCAGCCGTTGCTGGTAGTCCTTGAGCGCGTCCCGGCTCTCCCAGGCGGTGCCGTAGATCCGCTGGAGCTGCGGGTTCTGCTCGCTGCCGCGCCAGTACGCCGCCGCGGACCGGGTCAGCCGGAACGCCGGGATGTGCCGAGTGGTCGGCAGGTGCGGGCCGCGGCAGAGGTCCTTCCAGACCAGCGAGCCGTCCTTACCGATGTTGTCGTAGATGGTGAGCTGCGCGCCGCCGACCTCGGCGTCGGCGCCCTCGGCAGCGCTCGCGGCGTCCCCGCCCTTGAGACCGATCAGCTCCAGCTTGTAGGGCTCGGCCGCCAGCTCGATGCGAGCGTCGTCGTCGGTGACCTCGCGTCGTACGAACGACTGCCCGGCCTTGACGATCTGCTGCATCTTCTTGTCGATGGCCGCCAGGTCCTCGGGAGTGAACGGCGTCGCGACGTCGAAGTCGTAGTAGAAACCGTTCTCGATGGGCGGGCCGATGCCCAGCCGGGCGTCCGGGTGCAGCTCCTGCACCGCCTGCGCCAGCACGTGCGCTGTCGAGTGCCGCAGGATCGCGCGGCCGTCGGCCGTGTCGATGCCGACCGGCTCGACGTCGTCGCCGTCGGCGAGCCGGTGTCCCAGGTCGCGCAGCTCTCCGCCCACCCGGGCCGCGATCACCGACCGGTCGTCCTCGAGGACGTCCGCGGCCGTCGTGCCGGCGGCGACCTGGCGCTCGGTGCCGGCTACGGAGATGCGGAGCTCGGGCACACCCGGTCCCTTCGTGGTGGTGTCGTGCGGACCGGTGGATCGTATCGACTGCAGTACGGCGACCTCGCCCGCGTTTCGGGCGGTCGACAGTGTCAGGTGAGGATGACGGCGTCTCCCACGGTGACCCGGCCCGGCCGGACGACCTCGGCGTAGGCCCCGAGGCAGTGGTCCGGCCGCTCCGTCATCCGCAGCACCGCGTCACCCACGCGTACCTCCCGGCCGAGCCAGTCTCGTTCGGTGCCCGTGCCGGTCAGCTCCAGGACCAGGTTGGCCCGCGGCGCCGCGATGTCGCAGGCATCGCACGTCTGCGCGTGCTCGGCGGCGTGCGCCATCGAGGAGCGGGACACGACGTGCACCGGGGCCACGTCGACGAAGCCGGTGCCCTCGCGGTGCGCCAGGCGCAGGTCACGGTCGAGCCAGCCCGACAGCGCCTCGGCGGCGTCCTCGACCGCCAGGCCGGGCGGCGCGCCAGGGACGTCGACTCGCAGCTCGCCGTCACGCAGCCGGGTGGTGACCTCGCGCAACCGCGGCTCCTGGGCCGCGGTGACAGTCTCGCCGGCGTCGTCGACCACGGCCCAGGAGCGGTCGCCCTCGAAGCCGCCACCGGCTACGTCGGCGGCGTCGAGCGTCGCCCCGGACATCGACTTCACCGGGAACACCCAGACCTGGCCGACCCGGCCGACGGCACCCGCGACGTCGGTGGCCGTCATGCGCCCGCGGCTGCCAGCTCGTAGAGGCCGCCGTCGAGCGAGACCGCCCACAGCTCGCGGTCCGCGTCCTCGCCGAAGCTGGTCAGCAGGTCGAGCCGCCCGCTGCTCACGACGCCGGTCGTGCCGCCGACGAAGACCCGGCCCGAGCCGAAGTCGCCGAACACGTACTGCCCGCCGATGAGGTCGGCGTACTCCCGACCGCGGTACACGAACCCGCCGACGACGGACCCCCCGTAGTCGCGGCCGTACGTCCACTCGGGCTCGAGGTAGGTCGCAGCCGGCGAGCAGCGCGACTCCTCGTACGTCGTGGTCCCCTCGTGGCAGGACCAGCCGAGGTTGGCGCCGCCGACGCCGACCGGGATGCGGTCGACCTCCTCGACCAGGTCCTCGCCGACGTCGCCGACCCAGAGGTCGCCGGTCCCGGGGTCGACCGAGAACCGCCACGCGTTGCGCAGACCGCTGGCCCAGACGGCACCGCGCCCCGGCACCCGGCCGGCGTAGGGGTTGCCGGGCGGGACGCAGAAGGCCCGGCCACAGGCGCGGCGCGCGCGCAGCACCTTGATCCGGAGGATCTTGCCCTGGAGGCTGCGCAGGTCCTGCGCGTGGTTGCGGGGGTCGCCGCTGCTCCCGCCGTCGCCGGTGGAGAGGAACAGCAGGCCGGAGACGCCGAACGCCAGCTGACCGGCGTAGTGGTTGGTGAAGCGGGCGGGGTGAGGGACCCGGATGACCCGGGTGAACGTGCTCGGCCGGGCCCGGTCCGAGGTGGCGCTGCGCGCGCGGTACCGCGCCACCCGCAGGTCACCGGCACGGTCGGTGTAGGCGACCCAGAAGAACGGATGGTGGGCGTAGTCGGGGTGGAAGGCGATGCTCAGCAGCCCACCCTCCCCCGCGTCCCGCACCCGCGAGGTCAGGTCGAGGAACGGCCGCGCGCGCAGGATGCCGTCGCGGACGACCCGGACGGTGCCCGCCTTCTCGGTGACGAACAGTCGGCCGCTGCCGTCCCGGGCGGAGGTGACCTGGGTCGGCTGGGCCAGCCCGCCGGCCCGCTTGACAAGCGTCAGCGTCATGTCGGCGGACGCGCCCGCGGCCGGAGTCGCCGCCAGCAGCAGCCCCAGCGCAGTCGTCAGCGCCGTCGCGCCGACGATCAGCCGGGCACAGTGGGTGGAACGCGGCATCCTGGCGGCTCCGGAAGAACGCGGGTGGGGCGGTCGGGAGCCACTCTACGGCGACAGGCGGTGGACCATACTGGACTCGAACCAGTGACGGGCCTATCGGACCGATACTGTTTGCCACCTGCGAAAACACCGTCTGACCTGCGACTTCGCCAAACAGTAGCGAGTGACACGCGGGGACACAAGAGGACGCGCGCGGCCGGTTTTTCTGGCACGATCTGGCACGTGGCTGGCACACGAAGCTCCTTCGGGTCGATCCGAGTCCTCCCATCAGGGCGCGTTCAGGCCAGGTACACCGGCCCCAACGGCGTCCCCTACAAGGGACCAGTCACCTTCGACACGAAGGGCGACGCCCGTGCCTGGCTGGCGTTGAAGCAGGCTGAGATCCTCAAAGACGAGTGGCTACCGACCTCTCCGAAGTCCGCGCCGGTCACGTTCGGCGACTACGCCGCGTCGTGGGTCGCCAGCCGCGACCTCAAGCCCCGGACCCGAGCGCACTACGACAAGCTGCTGGCGACCCGCCTGTCCCCCACGTTCGCCACCGTCCCGGTGAGGACCATCACTCCGGACCTGGTTCGCCGCTGGTACGCCGACCTCGGAGACGCGACACCGACCTACCGGGCGCACGCCTATGGGCTGCTGCGGTCCATCCTCACCACCGCCGTGCAGGACGGACTGCTGCCCGCGAACCCATGCCACATCCGCGGCGGCAGCAACGCGAAGCGCGCCAAGAAGATCCGCCCGGCCAGCCTCGACGAGCTGGCGTCCCTGGTCGACGCGATGCCAGACCGATACAAGGTGATGACTCTGCTGGCGGCCTGGTGCGGGCTCCGCTTCGGGGAGCTGACTGAGCTACGCCGTGGCGATGTCGACGCCACCCACGGTGTGCTGCGCATCCGACGCGGAGTCGTGTGGGTCAACGGCGAGACGATTGTCGGACAACCGACGTCCACTGCCGGCGTCCGCGACGTCAACGTGCCACCACACCTGCTGCCCGCCCTGAAGGCGCACCTCCACGACCACGTCGAGCGCCCTCGAGACGCGCTGCTGTTCCCCGCCGCGGGAGGCGGGCACATGTCGCCCTCCACGCTCTACGGCGCGTTCTACCCCGCCCGCGACACAGCCGGTCGGCCAGACCTCAGGTGGCACGACCTGCGGCACACCGGCGCAGTTCTCGCCGCATCGACGGGCGCCACCCTCGCGGAGCTGATGTCACGGCTCGGGCACTCGACCCCGGCCGCGGCGCTGCGGTACCAACACGCCGCCCAGGGTCGCGACGCGGAGATCGCCAAGGCGCTGTCAGCCATGCTCGACCGCTGAAAACCGCCGGCCCAAGGGGGCTTCTAGAGGAACACGCTCCGCGCACCCTGTTCGACCGCGTCGTCGTACATGCGTCGCAGGTCCTCGACCGACACCCTGCGCATGGTGTCGTCACCTGATTTGTGCCGGCAGACGAACCTGTAGTGCGACGGATTCCGGTCCAGGGCGGGGCTCCATCCCCACGGGCTGGAATCCAGGCAGTCGGCGGACCGCTTCGCCCCCGGTGTCGTGGCCCCATGTTGGGAGATGGGTGCATCCGAACGGGGCGACAGGGCGCCCCGTTCGGACGATCAGGGCTCCAACTACGCGCTGTAGTTGGTGAGCCGGAACGCCTCGGTGATCAGGGCGTCGGCACCCGTGCGCCGGATAGCCGCAGCCTGTCCGGGGTCGAGCCGCACGTCGAGATGCCGACCCATGCCTGCCTCCGAGATACTCGTCCCCCACGACGACGGCCGGTGGTACCGCGCAACCCTCCTGGGGCAGCACCGCGACCGTTCGGACGGACACTGGCGGTGCGGCGTCCGCTACTACGTTGGACCGGGCCAGCAGTACCAGCGTGTGCTGCCGGCCGCCGACTGTCGGGCTGTAGATGTCCCGCCGCCCGGCTGGACCGACCCGGAGCATGATGTGCAGACCCGCCCGGCGCAGAGGGTCACGGCGTCGGGCACCGGGACCCGCGCCGACGAGAACGTGTGGCTGTGGTGAGCCCGGCTGTGCCGCCGCCGAAGACAGGCGCCGGGCGGGCCCGTGCCTAGAACTACTCGGTCGACGGCGTTTGTCCGGGCGTGCCGAAGAACCACGCTTCGACGGTCGAGGGCCAGAGGCAGAGCAGTCGCCCGCCCTCGGGGCCGGTTCGGAACCCGTGCACGGCGCCGGGAGGGATGAACACGAACGTGCCCGGTCCGACGCCTTCTGCCGGTACCCCGTCGGTGTAGAACGTGTAGGACCCCTCGAGGACGTAGAAGGCTTCTGCTTCGTCGTGGGTGTGCGGCGGGTTGTCGAACTCGGGGTCCTGCCAAGCCTCTCCGAGCGCCCAGTGCCCACCCGTCTCAGTGCGGGCGGCCTTGCGCGTGATGCGCGCGCGTTGTTCACCCATCGGATGGACGATGGTGTCTCCCTCGCCCGGCCCGCGCAGAACCACCTGCGGGTTCCCGTTCTCAGCCATGCCCGGCCTCCAATCGACGATCCGGGTCGCCGGCCTCGGCGCGAAATTACGCGCACCGCCCGCAGCCTCGAGCGGCTGGTGAGCTTGATTGGTCGTATGGATTCGAGCATATCCAGGCCGTCGGTCCGCGGCATCGCCTCCGCGATTCGTAGGGGCAAGGAAGCCGGCGAGATCACATCGCGCGCCAACGGCGGCCACTCGTTCACACGCCGCCGTGAGGGTACTTGGCGGTGACACCAACAAAGTACCCAGCGCCCACGGCGATCTACGGACAGCGCCCCCGACCGATCTCCGGTCGGGGGCGCTTGTCGATCTCTCAGGTGCGCCAGCTGACGCACCTGCGCGGTTCCTTACATCGCGCCCCGGGCGGTCTGCGCGATCGCGGCCACTAGCTCGAGTGCCTCGGCCGGCGTGAACGTCACGCCGGGGCGCCCGCACTCCGGGTGCTCGGACAGGTCGACGTGCACGCGCGGGGCCGCGTCCCAGGGTGCGTCCAAGTAGACAAGCGCGAAACCGGTGTCGATGCACTCCGACCAGCAATTCGGGCCGGTGCCGTCCTCGGCGTGGGTCTCGCACCAGGGGTGGTGCCGGGTCGGTGCGGTGGTGGTCGTGTA
Organism: uncultured Actinomycetota bacterium; assembly: GCA_963726615.1. Lineage (GTDB taxonomy): Bacteria > Actinomycetota > Actinomycetes > JACCUZ01 > JACCUZ01 > CAWDZK01. The sequence continues at coordinate 488,423 of CAVSCX010000011.1, forward strand.
GGGCTCAAGTGTCTCAGTGAGCGTCATGCCGGTCCTTCCTGGGGGTCTCGGCCGTCTCCACCGGTCTGGCACGTGGCTGGCACGCGAGGATGAAGAAGGCCCCTGACTTGCGGATCGCCGCAGGTCAGGGGCCTTATCTGCTGGTGGACCATACTGGACTCGAACCAGTGACCTCACGCGTGTGAAGCGTGCGCTCTAACCAACTGAGCTAATGGTCCGCTGCCCCCGGCGTCGCCGGCTCGGCCGGCTCGGCGTTCGCCGTCGGGACGCGGCCGACCCTACCGGATCGGCTCAGTCGAACGGCACCCACTCGGGGAGGCCGACGAGGGACCGGTAGAGCCAGAAGGCGGCGACCACGACCAGGAGGCCGCCCAGGGTGATGAGGCTGCGGACGAGCAGCGACTGCCGGGCGACCCAGGCGGTCCACCCCGACACCTTGTCCAGGGCGACACCGCGCAGGCGCTCGGCCCAGGCGAACTCGGTCGCGAGGATGGCGAGGCCGGCGAAGACGATCAGCCAGCCGGGGCCCGGCAGGGGGATGAGGACGACGCCCAGGACGACCACGGCCCCGCCCAGGACCGCGACGGCGATCCGGTAGGTGAGGTCCAGCCAGGCATGCTTCGCGAAGAATGCCCGGAACCTCAGTCGATCCTCGACCTCGTCGAGGATCGTCCGGTCCGACGACTCGGCCGCCTGGTCGCGCCGCTGCTGGTCCTGGTCCGTCGCAGCCGCCCCCTCCCGATTTCGTCCCGGACACCGCACGTGACAACGTAGCCGCCCGATCGTTGGTCCCGACGGAACTGCCAGCGGACGGCCGCCACAGGTTTTCCGGCCGTCGCGCGGGGGAACGTCAGGGCGACCGCACTGTGCGGGTGAGGAGCAGAGCATGAACGGTTGGGAGCCGAGCACGGTGACCCGCGAGATGATCGTGCAGCTGGTGGCCCCCGGCGACGGTTCGATCTCGCTTCCCGTCGTGCTTCACTACGATCTCGGCGACCCGTTCGCCGTGCACGCGACCTTCCGCACCGGCCAGGCGGAGGGCGTGGCCTGGGTCTTCGCCCGCGAGCTGCTGACTCTCGGGGTGCACCGGCCCAGCGGCGACGGGGACGTCCGGGTGTGGCCGTCCTGGAGCGCCGGCGCCGAGGTCGTGTTCATCGGCCTGACCTCGCCCGACGGGGAGGCGCTGTTGCAGGCACCCACCCGCCAGCTTGTCGACTTCCTCGGCCGCACCTACGCGATCTGCCCGCAGGGGCAGGAGCGTGAGCACCTCGACGTCGACGGCGCCATCGAGGCCCTGCTCGCGACCTGAGGGACGGCTGCTCCGGCTACGACCCGGTCGCCGACCACGCGATCTCCCCACCCACGACGGTCGTGGTCACCGGCCGGGCGCCGAGGTGGGCGACCAGGTCGGCCTCGTGCTCGGCGTCCAGCACGGCCAGGTCGCCGCGGGCGCCGACACCCAGGTGGCCCACGTCCTCGCGGCGCAGCGAGTGGGCCGAGCCCAGCGTCGCCGCCCGCAGGGCCTCCTCGACGGAGAGCCCCATCGCGAGGCAGGCCAGCTGCACGGCGTACGGCATCGACTCGCACCAGGACGTGCCCGGGTTGCAGTCGGTCGCCAGGGCCAGCTCGACCCCGGCCTCCCGCAGCACGGCCGGGTGGCCCCACGCGCTCGACCGCAGGGACAGCGTCACGGTGGGCAGCAGGACCGCGACCACCCCGGCGGCCGCCATCGCGCGGGCGTCCTCGGCGCCGACGTGCTCGAGGTGGTCGGCGCTGGCGCAGCCGAGCTCCGCGGCCAGTGCGGCCGCGCCGGTACGGGCGAGCTCCTCCGCGTGCAGCCGCAGGCCGAGGCCGTGGGCGCGGGCGGCGGTGAGCACCCGACGGGCCTCCTCGACGGTGAACACTCCCTCGTCGCAGAAGACGTCCGCCCAGCGGGCGCCCGCCGCCGCGGCCGCCGGCATCGTCGCGACGACCTCGTCGAGGTAGTCGGTCCGGTCCCGTCCCGCCGGCACGACGTGCGCCCCGAGGTAGGTCGCCTCCAGCCGCACCGGCGTGCGGGCAGCAAGCTCCGCCACCAGCCGCAGCAGCCGCAGCTCGGAGTCCACGGTCAGCCCGTAGCCGGACTTGACCTCCATCGTGGTGGTGCCGTGCGCGACCGCGGCGCGGGTCCGGCTCAGCCCCAGGGCCAGGAGCTCCTCGTCGGTGGCTGCCGCGGTCGCGGCCACGGTGGTGCGGATGCCGCCCCCGTCGTACGACGTGCCGGCCAGCCTCGCGACGAACTCCTCCCGCCGCACCCCCGCGAACAGCAGATGGGTGTGCGCGTCGACGAAACCCGGCACCACGCAGGCGCCGGCCGCGTCCAGCACGCGGTCGGGCGCGTCGGCCGGCAGGTCCCGCTCCGGCCCGCTCCACACGACCCGGCCGCCCCGGACCACGAGCGCGGCGTCGTCGACCGGCTCGCCGCTCATCGTGAGCAGCCGGCCGGCCCTGCGGACGGTCAGGTCCACGAAGCGACCTCCTCGGGCGGGGTGGCGTCCTGCGCGGCCGCCGGTTGCCGGCGGCGGCCGGCCGTGGCGGCGACAACGCCGGCCAGGACGATCCCACACCCCAGCAGCTGGACCCTGGACGGGCGCTCGTCGACGACGGCCGCGGACAGCCCGACCGAGGCGACCGGCTGCAGCAGCAGCACCACCGACGTCAGCGCCGCGGGCACACGCGGCAGCGACACCGCGATGAGGAGCCAGCCGACGACCTGCGACGTGAGCGCGAGCAGCCCGAGCCAGCCGTGCGCGGGCCAGGACGGCACCAGGTCGATCCCGCCGGAGACAGGGGCCAGCAGGACGCAGGTGGGGACGGCGACCAGCGTCGCGTCGAACAGCGGACCGGCCGAGCGGCGCAGGTCCTTCGAGCCCTGCCGCAGCAGCAGCAGGAACACGCCGTAGGCCAGCGAGGTGCCGAGGCCGAACACGACGCCGAGGCCCGGGTCCTCGCCGTAGGCGTCGGCGCCGACGACCCCGGAGATCAGGACGACGCCGACCATGACCACCGGGACCGCCAGCACCAGTCGCCGACCGGGACGCTCCGACAGCAGCCACCACGCCAGGAAGCCGACGACGACGACCTGCAGGTTGCCGAGCACGGTGGCGATGCCGGCCCCGACGGCGGCGATCGCGTGGTGCCACAGCACGAGGTCGACGCCGAAGAAGACGCCGGACGCCGCGGCGAGCCACCGGTCCCGCGCCGGGCGGCGGCCGTGGCGACGGTCCTCCCGCAGCAGCAGCACGCCCAGGACGGGCAGGGCGTAGAGGCAGCGGAACGCGGCCGCGGTGGCGGGCTCGACGTCGGCCAGGCGGACCAGGGTCGCGGAGCTGGCGATGCAGGCGGCGCCGGCGGCGGCGGCCAGGACGGGTCGGTCGGTCAGCGCCACCGGTGCACCCCTCCGGGCCGGGAACCCTGGGCGAATTGGGTCGTCGGGACGAGTCAGGAGCGTTCCCTGGTTACGCTGATGACCGCGGGAACACTAGCAACCGGAGGTGGGCACGCTGGAGGTCGGACACGACACGGGGCACGCCCTGACGACACTGGTCGAGCTGGTGAACAGCGACCCCGACCTGTGCGGCGAGGACGCCCTGCCGGACCTCGCGGCCCTCGGCGAGCTGGTCCGGCGACGCCAGGTATCCGACACCGGCCCGCTCACCGCCGACGACCTGGCCGCGGTGCTGCGGCTGCGGGCCCGGGTACGGGCCGTCTTCGCGGCCCCGGACGAGCCGACCGCCGTCCGCCTCGTCAACGACCTGGTCGCGGACGCCCGCACCACACCCCGCCTCACCGACCACGACAGGTGGCCGCTGCACATCCACTACTACGCCCCTGGCGCCCGGCTGGCCGAGCACCTGGCCGCTGACTGCGGCATGGCGCTGGCGTTCGTGCTGGCCGCCGGGGAACGCTCGCGCCTCGCGACCTGTGCCGCGCCGGGCTGCGACCGGGTGCTGGTCGACCTCTCCCGCAACCGGTCCAAGCGCTACTGCGACAGCCGCACCTGCGGCAACCGCCTGCACGTCGCTGCCTACCGGGCCCGTCAGAAGACCAGCTGACCCCACGCCGGTGCGCCGGCGCGGCCCGCCCCTCCCCTGCTACCCACGGCTCCCCGAGTTGATCACGCAAGCGTGGTCAACTCGGGTCAACAGTGGCTTGCAGGCCACGGTTGACCCGAAATGATCACGCAAGCGTGATCAACTCGGGCCGCACGGGGACGGTGCGGGCGAGGGGCAGGGGTCAGGGGTCAGGGGTCAGGACGGGGGCTGCCAGGCGGGCGCGTGGGTGCCGTCGAGCATCGGGACCCGGATGCCGACCTCGCGGGCGGTGCGCTCGGCGATCTCGTAGCCGGCGTCGGCGTGCCTGAGCACTCCCATGCCCGGGTCGTTCGTGAGCACCCGGCTCAGCCTGTCGTACGCCGAGTCGCTGCCGTCGGCGACGACCACCACCCCCGCGTGGATCGACTTCCCGATCCCCACCCCGCCGCCGTGGTGCACCGACACCCAGGTGGCGCCGGACGCGGTGGACAGCAGCGCGTTGAGCACCGGCCAGTCGGCCACCGCATCGGACCCGTCGCGCATCCCCTCGGTCTCGCGCTCGGGCGAGGCGACCGAGCCGGCGTCGAGGTGGTCGCGGCCGATGACGACCGGCGCCTCCACCGCCCCGGAGGCCACCAGGTCGTTGAACGCCTGTCCGGCGACGTGCCGCTCGCCGTACCCGAGCCAGCAGATCCGCGACGGCAGGCCCTGGCCCTGCACCTTGGCGGCCGCGAAGCGCACCCAGCGCTGCAGCTGGTCGTCGTCGGGAAACGCATCGAGGACCGCCTTGTCGGTGGCCGCGAGGTCCTTGTCCGACCCGGACAGGCAGGCCCACCGGAACGGACCGGCGCCGCGGGCGAACAGCGGCCGGATGTAGGCGAGCACGAACCCCGGGTAGGCGAACGCGTCGGCGAAGCCCATGTCCTGGGCCTGGCCGCGCAGCCCGTTCCCGTAGTCGAAGACGACAGCGCCGGCGTGCATCAGGTCGACCATGGCGCGGCAGTGCACAGCCATCGACTCGCGGGACCGCTCCACGTACTCAGCCGGCTTCGCGGACCGCAGCTCCAGCGCCTCCTCCAGCGACATCCCGTGCGGGACGTAGCCGTGCAGCGCGTCGTGGGCGGAGGTCTGGTCGGTGACGACGTCCGGCACCCAGCCACGGCGCACCAGCTCGGGCAGGACGTCGGCGCAGTTGGCCACGACCGCGACCGAGAGCGGCCGGCGCTCGCGCTTGGCGGCCTCCACCCGGGCGATGCCGTCGTCGAGCGAGTCGGCGATCTCGTCGAGGTAGCCGTGCTCGAGGCGGCGTTGCGCGCGCCACGGGTCGACCTCGACACACAACGCTGCGCCGCCGTTGCCGGTGACCGCCAGCGGCTGCGCGCCGCCCATGCCACCGAGCCCACCGGTCAGCGTCACGGTGCCGGCCAGGGTGCCACCGAAGTCCTGGGTGGCAACCTCGGCGAACGTCGCGTAGGTGCCCTGGAGGATGCCCTGGGTGCCGATGTAGATCCACGACCCGGCTGTCATCTGGCCGTACATCATCAGGCCCTGGTCCTCGAGCTCGCGGAAGTGCTCCGGGGTCGCCCAGCGGGGCACGAGCAGCGAGTTGGCGATGAGCACCCGCGGTGCGCCTTCGTGCGTGCGCACGACTCCGACCGGCTTGCCGGACTGCACCAGCAGGGTGTCGTCAGGTGCCATCTCGCGCAGCGACCCGACGATCGCGTCGAAGGCCTCCCAGGACCGCGCGGCCCGGCCGTTGCCGCCGTAGACGACGAGGTCGTCGGGGCGTTCGGCGACCTCCGGGTCGAGGTTGTTGTGCAGCATCCGCAGGGCTGCCTCGGCACCCCACGACCGGCAGGTCATCTCGGGCCCACGCGGGGCGCGGACGGGTCTGGCTCCTCGCATGAGGCCACAGCCTAGGACCGGCGCGGGCGGCGTACGCCCGGTGCGGACGTCGGTGGCCCACCCAGCCGTTCGTACGGGGCCCCACCGGTGCATCGGTCAGGTGCATCGGAGCGAGCGGCCCATGTGCAGCGGGCCGGCGCTCCGATTCGATGGTCCCCGACCCAGCCCCCAGTACCAGTCGGGAGACCCAGGCGTGACGCGCGAACGGGTGCGCTCCTCGCTCGGCGAGGCGGTCGTGCGCGCCCTGGTGGCGGGCGACGTGCTCACGCTGCAGCAGCTGGTCCACCCCGACGTGTGCGACCACTCCGCCCAGCCCGGCCAGCCGCCTGGCTGGCCCGGTGTCCGGGAGCGGGCCATGACCCTGTGCGCCGCGATGCCGGAGAGCGAGGTCGCCGTCGACGTGCTCAGCGCGACCGGCGACACGGTGCTGGCGCGCGCCGAGCTGCTCGCCCTGCGTCGTGAGCCCGGCGGCGCCTTCCACGGGCCCACGCGACTCACGGTGGCGCTGGTGCTCAGGTTCGCCGACGACCTGCTGGTGGAGATGTGGACCTCGGCCGACCTGGTCCTGGACCGGCCGGTGACCCACGTCCTGCCCGACCAGGCAGACCGGTCGGCGCAGCCGAGCGCCTGACCGGGCCGGCCGGCGTCAGGGGTCGACGTCCTCGACCGCGCGACGCGCGAACTCCTGCGCCGCCGCGGTCGTGACCGGCCCGGGGGCGCCGGCGAGATCGCGGCCGCCCACCGCATGCACCCCCTGCACGTCCCGGGTCGAGGAGGTGAGGAACACCTCCGTCGCCTGGTCCAGGGCAGCCAACGGCAGGTCCCGCTCGACAGCACCGGTCCACTCCAGGACCAGGGCCCGGGTCACGCCGCTCAGGCACCCTGACGACAGCGGCGGCGTGACAAGCTCGCCGGCCACCACCAGGAAGACGTTGGACCCGGTGCCTTCGCAGAGGTCGCCCACGGTGTTCGCGAACAGCGCCTCGGTGCCGCCCTCGGCCTTGGCGCGGGCAAGGGCCACCACGTTGTCGGCGTAGGACGTGGTCTTCAGCCCCGCGGTGGGCGCGCGTTCGTTCCGGGTCCAGGGCACGACCACGACCTTGGCCGTGGGCGCCCAGGACCGGAGGGGCGCCAGCGCCACAACGAGGGTGGGGCCGTCGTCGCCGCGCTCCGAGCCCAGCGGGCTGGTGCCGCCGGTCAAGGTGATCCGCAACCGCATCGGCTCGGTGCTGCGGTCCGCGTTGGCCTCGAGGGTGGCGGCGACCGCGTCGCGCAGGTGCGGCTGGGGTGGCGGCACCAGTCCGAGCCCTGCGGCCGAGCTCGCCAGGCGGCTGAGGTGCCGGGTCAGGGCGAAAGGCACGCCGCCCACCACCTTGGCCGTCTCGAACACGCCGTCACCGACTGTCAGACCGTGGTCCAGCACCGACACCCGCGCGGCGTCCAGGTCGACGACAGCCCCGTTCAGCCACGCCTTCATGTCACCAGTCCTTCCCGCGTCCGCCGGTCGTCGTGCGCGCCGCGACGGTGCACAGCCGACGCGCCTTGAGCTCGGTCTCACCCCACTCGGCCGCGGCGTCCGACCCCCAGGTGATGCCGGCACCGGTGCCCAGGTGCAACGTCGCGCCGCCGGCCGTCCAGAAGGTGCGGATGCCCACGGCCAGGGTCGCACGCCGGCTCTCGGCGTCGACCCAGCCCAGGGCACCGCAGTACGGGCCGCGCGGCACCGGCTCGAGCGTCCGGATCGCCGTGAGTGCACTGGACTTGGGTGCCCCGGTCACGGAGCCCGGCGGGAACGACGCCGCCACCAGGTCGCGCCAGCGCACGCCCGGCCGCAGCGTCGCGGTCACCGTCGACACCAGGTGCACCAGGCCGGGGTGCCGCTCCAGCGCCGTGAGAGCCGGTACCTCGACCGAGCCGGTGACCGCCACCGCGCCGAGGTCGTTGCGCACCAGGTCGACGATCATCACGTTCTCGGCATAGTCCTTGTCCGTGAGCCCGGCCGCCGTCACCGCGGTGCCCTTGATGGGCCCCGAGGTGACCCGGTCACCGCTGCGCCGCAGGAACAGCTCCGGGGAGGCAGACACCACGTCGACCCCCTGCGCGGGGAGGTGGATCGCGCCGGCGTACGGCGCCGGGTTGCCCTCGGCCACCAGAGCGGCAAGGCCCCGCAGGTCGGCCCCGGCCGGCAGCGGCGCGGACAGCACCCGGCAGAGGTTCACCTGGTAGTGGTCGCCGGCCGCGATCCCCTCGCGGACCGTGGCCACCCGGCGCAGGTAGTCCTCCCGGCCGAGGGAGGACCGCCAGGTGTGCACGGGCACGCCGGGCCATGATCCCCCCGGCGGTGGGGACTCCCGGACCTCGGCGAACCGGGCGCACACGACCTCGCCCTCGAAGCCGAGCAGGACGGCCCACCAGCCCCGGCCGTCCAGGACCGCGAGGTCGTCGCTGACGTCGACGAGCGACGTGGCCAGCCGGCCGCCGAACCAGGCGTAGGGCTGGCCCGACAGGTCAGTCGAGGACACCGACCGCTGCTTCGGCGGCGTCGACGAGCTGGTCCAGCACGGCCGCCACCGCGGCAAGCTGGTCGGAGACGTTGCGGTCCTCGTCCATGACGGGCACGTCGGCCCGCACCCGTGCGTGCACCGCGCTGCTGGCCTCACCGGGCCGGGCGACGTCGGCACGCAGGTCGAGCGCCTGCGCGCCGGCCAGCACCTCCACGGCGAGCACGTGGCGCACGTTGGCGACGACCTCCCGCAGCTTGCGCATCGAGGTCCACCCCATCGAGACGTGGTCCTCCTGGTTGCCGGAGGTCGGGATGCTGTCGACGCTGCTCGGGTGGGCGAGCACCTTGTTCTCGCTGACCAGCGACGCCGCGGTGTACTGCGCGATCATGAAGCCGGAGTTGGTACCCGGGCGGCGGGCGAGGAACGCGGGCAGGCTGCGCGAGAAGGCCGGGTCGAGCATCCGGTCGGTGCGCCGCTCCGAGATGCTCGCGAGCTCGGCCACCGCGATGGCGAGCATGTCGCCGGCGAACGCCAGCGGCTCGCCGTGGAAGTTGCCCGTCGACATCACCTCGCCGTCCGGGACGATCACCGGGTTGTCGACCACCGACCCGAGCTCGATGTCGATCACGCGCCGCGCGTGGGCCAGGACGTCGCGCACCGCGCCGTGCACCTGAGGCGCGCAGCGCAGGCAGTAGGAGTCCTGGACCGCATGATCGCTCTCGCGGTGGCTGGCCACCAGCGGGCTGGCCGCCAGCAGCCGCCGGAGGTTCGAGGCGCTGGCCAGCTGCCCGGGGTGCGGGCGGATCACCTGCACCCGCTCGTCGTACGGCTTGTCGGTGCCGAGCAGGGCCTCGACGCTCATCGCGGCCGCGATGTCGGCGACCTTGACCAGTAGACCGATCTCGTCGACCGCCAGCGCGAGCAGCACCTGCATCGGCTCGGTGCCGTTGATCAGCGAGAGGCCTTCCTTCGGCGCGAGCACGAGCGGGTCGATCCCGGCCTCGGCGAGCAGCTCGGCCGCCGGCCGGCCGCGGAGGTCGGAGTCGCCGGTGCGGCGCAGCCGGCCCTCGCCGACGAGCGGCTGGGCCAGGTGCGCGAGCTGCGCGAGGTCGCCGGAGGCCCCGACCGAGCCCTTGCCGGGGATGACGGGCAGCAGGTCGTGCTCGAGCAGCTCCAGCAGCTTGGCAGGCAGCTCGAACCGGACACCTGAGTAGCCCGCGGTCAGCGTCCGGGCGCGCAGGAGCAGCAGCCCCCGTACCACGTCGTCCGGCAGCGGCTCCCCCACACCCGCGCTGTGCGAGCGGATCAGGGCGAGCTGCATCTGCTCCAGGTCCTCCCGGCCCACGTGGGTGTCGGCCAGCGCTCCGAAGCCGGTCGTGATGCCGTACATCACCGTGTCCCTGTCGACGGCCTCGGCGACGACGGCGCGGCTCGGCGCCATCCGGTCCGCCACGCCGGTCCCCAGGACTGCTCCGGCGCGACCGCGTGCCACCGCGACGAGGTCGTCGAGCGCGAGCGCCTCGCCGGTGACCGTGACTGTCCGCATGGCGGGCAACCTAGTGGGGCGGGAGCGAGCCGCGGGCACGGGCCCGGCGGCGGCGCCGCTTTGGTCGCGCCGTTCCCGATCGGCTATGGTCGTCCACGCACGACAGCGTGGCCAGGTGGTCAGCGGGTCGTCGCGCGGACGTGGCTCAGTTGGTAGAGCATCACCTTGCCAAGGTGAGGGTCGCGGGTTCGAATCCCGTCGTCCGCTCGGAGGAACCTCGAGGCTTTCCGGCCTCACTCGGTGGAGTGGCCGAGAGGCGAGGCAACGGCCTGCAAAGCCGTCTACACGGGTTCAAATCCCGTCTCCACCTCGAGCACCTGCACGGGCGATTGGCGCAGTCTGGCTAGCGCGCTTCCCTGACACGGAAGAGGTCACAGGTTCAAGTCCTGTATCGCCCACCAGCAACTGACTGGCCCCCGACCGGCGGAGACGCCCGGACGGGGGCCCGTTGCGTCGCGGGCGCCCGCGGAGGCGACCCGCGTCCGTTCCGGGGGGTGGAACGGACGCGGGCCTGGCCGCGGGGGCGCCGGCACTCCCCCGCGGTTGCCAGGAAAGATCACGGGATGGTCAAGCCACGTCAAGCGGCTGGCCACGGACTGGGATCCTGGTCGCCGTTCGTGGCCCTCTGGTCACCGTCAGCGAGCGTGCCGACCATCTGCTGGAATGCCGGGACGACCCTGCGGTGCCCCCCGCAGACTTGGCCCCGTCGGTCCGCGCGGGGGGTGCGCGGCCGACGGGGGACGGGCCGCATGAGGGTCCGCGCGAGGGCCTGCCCTGCGGTGTCGAATCCACCGGGCGGGCCCTTCGTGCGTCCGGGCCCGTGCGTCGGCGCCAAGACGTCTGTCAGTTTCCGGGCGTGCCCGGGGGGACGGCGCGCGCTGCGGACCCCTCCGCCGCAGCGAGCGCCGCCCCGGTCAGGAGGCGAGTCGTGGCCAGACCAGCAGCCAGGCCTCGACGTCGCGCATGCGGACCAGCGGAACGCCGGGCCGCCGCGGGTGGGTCGTGATCGCGTGCACCTGGTGGGTGTTCACAGCGACCTGCAGATCGTCCCGGGTGACGCCGACGTACTCGGCGGCGGTCGGGACGTCCATCAACAGGTTCGACACTGTCGTCACCGCCCATGGTGTGGTCATGGCCTGTGCATCGCCATCGCATGACCATCGCTTGACCCGCCATCCGGGTGACGGGTCCGCTGAGGTGCACCTCGACCCGGGCCGAGACTCGCCGGCGCCGCGGGGCCGGACCTTGCGGTCAGGCCCTGTCCCGGCCGCCGACGCGGTCCTCGCCCGGGTCCAGCAGCACGAGGTCCAGCTCGAGGACCCGGCCGGCCGCCGCCAGCTCGTCGGCCCACCGCAGCTGGCGTACGACGAGACCGGCCCTCGTCTCGAACCGCACGAGGGCGCGTCGGCGCCCCCCGTCGTCGTACTCCCAGAGCACGTCGGCGCGGAGCCACTCCCCCTGGTGCTCGACAAGCACCTGTCGACCCGGCAGCTCAGCCCCCCATGCTGGCGGCGCCGCGCGTTCCCAGACCCCTCAGGAGCGGAGCGCGGCGCCTGACGACAAGCCTGGCAGCACTCGGCCGGGCGCGCGTCCGCCGCCGGGGCGACGGCAGGTCTCGCACCGGGACCACGAGGTCACAGCGGGTCAGCGCACGGGGCGGCGCGGACGGGGGCCGACCGCAGCGGGCTGCGACCGGCCCCCGATCCAGCGCGACCCGGACGGGCCGCTCCCGGGTCTCAGCAAGGGGGGGTGGTGCCGATCGCCCGGGGTCCCAGGGTGGCGCCTGCGCGTCCACGGCACGAGCACCCTTCCGGGTGATGGCCAAGTCTTTGCTCCCCGCTGTCCGACGCCCGGGCACGCTGGTGTGGCGGTGCAGATGTCGTGGTGGTCTCCGCGAGCCGCACCCGCCCCGGGTACGGAGGCGGGTGCGGCGGGGCCCGCCGTCGAACCTGGGGGGTAGGCGCGACGGCGGGCCTGCCGTCAGGGTCCCCGCTCGCTGGCCGGGGAGGGTCAAGACACGCCGAGCGGGTGTCGAGAGAAGTTGCGGGTCCGGCCGCCGGGGGGTGTGGCCGGACCCGCCCCGTTCCCGGGCCGGCCGCTCTCGAGGCGGCCGACACCCTCCGCCGGAGGGGCTGGGAGGGTGCCGACCTGGCCCCGGAGCGTCTGCAGCCGGCCCGGGGTTGAGCACACCTTCCGTCCGAGTGGGGACGACGTCAACGGGTCGTTGGCGGAAGACTGGACGGACCACCGGGTGACGTCCGTCCGGCTGATGCCGCCCAGCGCGTTCCCGGCCCAGACTGGGGCCGGTCCGGCGGGTCGGAGGGGAGCCGCCGGGACGCCGGCCCGGTGCGGGCCGGCGACGGGACCCCCGTGCGAGCCGGCGGGGCGCAACCCGGGCCCGCCGGGCGTGAGAGCGACCCGGACGGCGCAGACCCTTCGTCGCCCGATATCCCCCGAAGAGGGGATAGAGAACCCGCCGCCGGACCGTCACTGTTGGTGGACGGTGAGTAGCCACTCGGGGAGCTGCTCCACTCGAGCCAGAAGGTCTGGACCCACATGATGCGGAGGGGCCGCGTGCGGCGTCGTCGGTACCTGCCCGACCTCGGCGGGAGCGTCGGCGACCACCGCGACGCCGGCGCGTCGTCGGTCGAGTACGGCCTGATCGTCTTCGCCATCGCCGCGGCCATGACAGTCGCGCTGTTCGCCCTCGGTCCCCAGGTGTACGGGCTGTTCGACCACACCTGTCAGACCATCGCGAACGCCGCGGAGCGGCCCACGCCTGAGTGCTGACCGCCCGCACCGGGCGCAGCCACCGGTTCAGCCCAGGTGGACCGCCCGGACGGCGTCGACGGAGTCGGCCTCGGCCGCGGTCTTGTCCGGGCGGTGTCGCAGCACCCGGGCGAACCGCAGCGCCATCCCGCCCGGGTAGCGCGGCGAGGTCTGCACCCCGTCGAAGGCAACCTCGACGACGAGCTCGGGCCGGACGCGCACGAGCCAGTCGTCCCGCTCGACGGCCAGCTCCAGAAGACGCTCGGTCTGCCACGCGAGCATCGCGTCGGTGAGGCCCTTGAACGTCTTGCCGAGCATCACGAAACCCCCGGCCCCGTCCCGCGCCCCCAGGTGGAGGTTGGACAGGGTGCCGCGGCGCCGCCCGTGGCCCCACTCGGCCGCCAGCACGACCAGGTCGAGGGTGTGGCGGGGCTTGACCTTGAGCCAGCCGGCCCCGCGACGGCCCGCCTCGTAGGGGGCGTCGAGCGACTTCACCAGCACCCCCTCGTGGCCGCGCCCCACCGCGTCGGCCAGGACGGCCTGGGCCGCGCCGACCTCCGAGGTGACGACCCGCGGCACCCGCAGCTCCGGCGGCACGGTCCGGTCGAGCACGCGGGCACGCTCGCTGCCGGGCAGGTCGAGGACGTCGTGCCCGTCGGCGTGCAGGACGTCGAAGACGTACGTCGACAGGGGCGCCGCCGCCCGGCTCGCCGCGACGTCGACCCGGGACGCGACCCGGCTGCCGGTCTGCTGGAAGGGGCGAGGCCGGCCGTCGGGGCGCAGCGCGATGGCCTCGCCGTCGAGAACGACCTCGCGGACCGGGAGCGCCAGGGCCGCCTCGACAACCTCGGGCACCCGGTCGGTGATGTCGTCAAGACTCCGGGTCCACACCGCCACGTCCGCGCCGGAGCGGTGCACCTGCACCCGGACGCCGTCCAGCTTCCACTCCACCGCCGCCTCGCCCAGGCGGTGCAGCGCGTCCCCGACGTCCGCGGCGGTGGACGCCAGCATCGGCCGGATCGGCCGGCCGACCTGCAGCCGGAACCGCGCCAGCGCCTCGGCGCCGCCGTCGAGCGCGGCCTCGGCCACCGGGCCCAGGTCGCCCCGGAGCATCACCGCCCGGCGGACCTCGGCCTGCGGCACCTCGGCCGCGACGGCCACCGCAGCGACCATGACCCCTTCCAGCGCACCTTGGCGCAGCTCGCCGGTCAGCAGGCCGCGCAGCATCGCCTGCTCGGGCTCGGTGGCGCGGGCGAACAGCGCCGTGACCCGGCCAGCCCGCTCGCGCTGCGACCCCGGCCCGCCGAGGGCCGCGACCTCGTCGAGCAGGTCGTCGACCTCGCTGACGCCGAGGCCCGGCTCGGCGGCCGGTGCCGGCAGGTCGCGCAACGAGGCCCAGCCCACCCCGGTGCGGCGCTGGCGGAGCTCGCCGGCAAGGTAGGCGACCACCACAGACACCTCGTCCGGGTCGGCCCGCCTCAACGCGTCGGCGACTGCGGCGACCTTCTCGCCGCGCTTCGTCGTCGTCGCCACGGCGTGGGACGCAGCGGCGAGGTCGGCGAGCAGCACGCGGGGCATGATGCCAGCGCCCCCCGACGACGCGTCAGCCGGCGACCACCACGAAGTCGTCCCAGGTCAGGGCGCTGAGCGAGTCCGCACGAAGGCTTCCCGACCACACGGGGTGGCCCGTGGTCTCCTGCTCGGCCTTCAGCGACGTCGCGCCGCCGGCGTTGTCGCCCAGGTAGGCGCCGTACCGCTGCAGCGTCCGGGCGACGACAAGGGCTGCCGGTGAGAGCCCGCGCGCCTCCAGGTCCACCGACGGGTCGATGGCGATCCGGGTGCCCTCGGCGCCCCACCCGGCCTTGCCGGACTCGGTGCCGACCATGGGGCTGCGGAACCCGGCCGCGCTGTCGGTCTCGACGAAGAACAGGTGCAGGACGTGCCCGAGGTCCCCCTGGTGGCTGATCCCCCAGTCGACAAGGTCGCGGCGGATCACCATGGCGTCGGGGATGGCGCCCCGGGACCGCAGGTTCAGCCGGCTGTCCGACAGCGGGTTGCGCCGGTCGAGGCCGTTGCTGGCGTGCTCGAAGAGCCCGGCCGCACCCACCGAGATGAGGTGGTCGCCCACCACCGTGGCCTTGGCCCCCCAGACCGTCCAGCCGTTGGCGCGGTCGACCACGACGAACGGCGAGTCGGACGTCCCGGTCAGGACGGTCCCCAGCCACTCCGGGGCGTGCACACCCACGGTCCGGAGGACACCGAGCTCGGCGGGCAGCGACCCCGTCAGCCGCCACACCGGGTCGGTCGCGCCGCCCTCGGCGTAGGCCGTCCCCCACTTGTTGGCGCCCACTCCCCTGATGACGGGGTACGGCGTGCCGCGCTGGTCGGGATGGGTGCGCATGAAGGCCCGGAAGGTGGCCGTCGCGGCCACGTCCACGCCTTGGCCGCCGAACCGGGAGCGGAAGTAGGAGTCGGCCGCGTAGGCGAGGAAGGGGCCGCCGGACGCGGGCTTCGGGGCTGGTACGCCGACAGTCGGCGCGGGCGTGGGGGTGACCGCGGGCGGCGCCGGGGTGCGCCGCCGCGTCGGCTGCACGGTCCCGGTGCTGTCACCTGTCGCCGGCGCCGGGGCCGCCCCGGTGCCGCTGCCGGGGACGGTGCCGGTGCCCGCCGGACCGGTGGAACCGTCGGTCCGCGTCTGCGCCAGCGTCCGCACGGCCCTCAACGCGCGCTGCACCTGTCGGGGCCGGCCGGGTGCCAGCGTGACCCGGACCACCAGGTCCGCCGGACCGCGCGCCCAGCGGGCGAAGGACCCCGGGCAGCCCGCGGCGCATCCTCGTCCCGACCGCAGCCGCAGCCCGCCCGCGCGAGCCACCCGCTGGGCCAGAGCGTGCTGACCCGCGGCTGCGACACCGGGCCGCCCCGAGTCGAGCACCACGACGACGTCTGGCCGAAGGTCGCGGACGAAGGCGATCAGCGCGCGAGTCTCCGGTGCCCGCGCGGCAGCGCGGGTGCCCGCGGAGGTGACGGCGACCCCACCGGGCAGCGGGAAGTCACGGTCGACCACTACCCCACGATGCGTGCGGCGCCGGTGCGCGACCACGCCGTCGGGGTTGGCAGTCCGCACGGTCCACAGGTCCAGGCCCGCGGGAACGGCCTGCCGTCGCAGTGCCTGCACGACCCGGCGCCCCGGCCGGGAGGTCCCGTTCACGGTCCCGACGACGAGCACCCGGCGTCCGCCGGTCTCGCGCCACTGGTGCCGTGCGACAAGGTGACGGCCCTCGGGCGTCGAGCCGATCCGCACGACAGCGGTCCGCGTCGCCGCGGCCTCGGCCGCGCCCGGGACCGCGGCGGGTGCGGCGAGGGCGCACAGGCCGGCAAGCACGGCGACGACGGTGAACCTCGGTGGCATGGCCGGCCCTTCGGGAGAGTGTCTCCGTAGGGCATCGACGCGGGAACGTCACGGTTGGACAATGGACAGGCAAAGTCGCGGCTGCTCAGCCGGCCAGGTCCGTCAGCGCGTCCAGCACCCCCCGGTGGAACGTGGGGTAGGCGTAGATCATCGTGCGCAGCGTGCTGACCGGGACCTGCGCGTGCACGGCGAGGGTGAGCATCGACAGCACCTCGCCTCCCCACGGCCCGACCGACGTGGCGCCGACCAGCACCCCGGCGTCGGCGTCCTCCACCAGCGTGATGAACCCGGCGTTCCCCGGTCCGTGGATCCAGCCGCGTGAGCCGCTGGCGACCTGGCTGGTTCCGGTGCGCACGGTCAGGCCCTGGTCACGCGCAGCCCGCTCGGACAGCCCGACGGAGCCGACCTCCGGGTCGGTGAAGGTGACGCGGGCGAGGCCGCGGTAGTCGGCGGTGGGACCGTCGCGGCCCAGGATGTCGTCGACGGCGATGCCGGCCTGGTACATCGCCATGTGGGTGAACGCACCGACCCCGGTGACGTCGCCGACCCCCCAGAGCCGCTCTCCGGCCCGCATCCGCTCGTCGACCTGCAGGGCCCGGGCCTGCGGGTCGAGGCCGACCGACTCGAGGCCGATCTCGTCGACCCGGGCGCGGCGGCCGACGCTGACGAGGAGCTCGGCGGCGCGGACCTCGGTGCCGTCCTCGAGCCGTACGACGACCTCGCCGTCGCCGCCCTCGCGAGCCACGTGCACGGCGGTGGCGCCCACCCGCACCGTGGCGCCGTCCTCCTCCAGCGCCTTCTGCACGACCCGTCCGGCGGCCGGCTCCTCCGGCGGCAGCAGCCCGTCTGCCGCCTCGACCACGGTGACGGCGGAGCCGTAGCGCGCGAAGACCTGCGCGAGCTCGGCCCCGATCGCGCCGCCCCCGAGGACGATGAGCGAGTCCGGAGGTGCCTCGGCGGCGATCGCCTCGCGGTTGGTCCAGTAGCGCGTGTCCCGCAACCCCTCGATCGGCGGCACCACGGGAGCGGACCCGGTCGCCACCACGACACCGCGGGAGGCGATGTAGACGTCATCGCCGACGACGACCCGGCCGGGCCCGTCGAGGCGGGCCGAGCCGCGGACCATGGTGCCGCCCTTGCCGGTGAACCGGTCCACCGCGACGGTGTCGTCCCAGCTGTCGGTGGCCTCCGCGCGGATCCGTGCGGCGACCGGGCCGAGGTCGGGCTCGACGGTGGTGCGGCCGGCGTACGGGTCGGCCCGCCGTGCCTCGGTCAGCAGCGTGGAGCCCCGGATCATCATCTTCGACGGGACGCACCCCCAGTAGGGGCACTCGCCTCCCACCAGCTCCCGCTCGACGCCCACCACGGCCAGCCCGGCCTCGGCCAGGCGCCCGGCCACCTCCTCCCCGCCCGGACCCATACCGACCACCACGACGTCGACCTCATGCGTTGCCATGAGGTACTTCCTACCCTGGTCGCTACCGTGCCGACGTGACGACCCTGGAGAGCCCTACGACACCGGCCTCGCAGCTCTGGCTGGTGCGCCACGGCGAGACCGAGTGGAGTGCGGCGCACCGCCACACCAGCCGCACCGACCTCGACCTGGTCGATGCCGGTGTCACCGAGGCGCGCGGCGTCGTCCCCAGGCTCGCCGGCGCGAGCTTCGCCCGGGTGATCAGCAGTCCGCGGCTACGAGCCCGCCGGACCGCCCGGATCGTGGGCTACGCCGACCCGGAGGTGATCGACGACCTGCGCGAGTGGGACTACGGCGACGACGAGGGTCGCACCACCGAGGACATCCGCGTCGAGCGGCCGGGCTGGTCGGTCTGGACCCAGGGTCCCGCGGGCGGCGAGACGCAGGCGGAGGTCGGCGCCCGGGCCGACAGGGTGGTCGAGCTGGCGCGCCGGACAGGCGCGCCGGTGCTGGCCTTCTCGCACGGGCACTTCTGCCGGGTCCTGGGCGCCCGATGGCTCGGCCTCGGCGTCTCGGACGGCGCCCACCTCGCGCTCTCGACGGCCTCCGTGTCGGTGCTCGGCTGGGAACGGGAGGTGCCGGCGATCCTGCACTGGAACGACACCGGCGCCCTCTCCTGACACCGAAGCCGCAGCCCCGCGTCGGCCACCGCGTTCAGGGCCGGATGGGACCCGGGCGGTTGCGCATCTGCTTGGTGACCCGCTTCCAGCGCGCGCGCTCCTCGGCGCGAAGCCGGGCGTCGTGGCGCATGGCCATGTAGCGCGCCTCCCGCTGGAGCTTGCGGTAGCTCTCCCAACGCCGCAGCGGCAGCTCGCCGGAGTCCAGGGCCGCGCGGACGGCGCATGCCGGCTCCGACTCGTGGCCGCAGTCCCCGAACCGGCACTGAGCGGCCAGCGCGTCCACGTCGGCGAACACGAGGTCGAGGGACTCGGCCACGTCGGTGAGCCCCACGCTGCGCAGCCCCGGGGTGTCGACCACGAGGCCGCCGCCGGGGAGCAGCACGAGCTCGCGGTGCGCCGTCGTGTGCCGTCCCTTGCCGTCGGCCCGGAGCGCGCGGGTGAACATCACGGCCTCCCCGGCCAGGGCGTTGGTCAGGGTCGACTTGCCGGCGCCGGACGGCCCGAGCAGGGCCAGGGTCCGGCCCGGGACGGCCTCGGCACGAACCGCGTCGACGCCGTCGCCCGTCGTCGCGCTGATGGCCAGCACCTCGACGCCGGGTGCCGCGGCGGCCACGTCCGACCGCTGATCGGCCGCATCGGGGACCAGGTCCGCCTTGGTGAGCACGACCATGGGGAGGGCGCCGCTCTCCCACGCCAGCGCCAGGAAGCGCTCGATCCGGCCCAGGTCCGGCTCGGGGTGGAGGGGCTCGACCACGACGGCGAGGTCCACGTTCGCGGCGAGCACCTGCCCGTGGGACGTGCCGGGCGTCACCGACGCCCGCACGAACGCCGTGCGCCTCGGCAGCACCTGCTCGGCAGTCACCCGGCCGTCCGGCCAGCTGCGGGCCGCCACCCAGTCGCCGACGCACGGCGTGGCGACCGGGTCCGCGGCCCCGGCCGCCAGCAGCGCGCCGGAGAAGGTCAGGCGCAGCGGCCCGTCGGCGCCGAGCGCGTCGCAGGCGCCCCGGTCGACGCGGGTCACCCGGGCGGGCACGTGGTCGCCCGCGCGAGGCTCGAACTCGTGGGCTCGGGTCTCGTCCCAGCCCAGTGCGGCCAGGTCGATTGTCAGGTCGTGCGGTCGGATGTCGCGGGATGCGGACAACGCAGTGGGCCCTTCAGGAGTGGGAAGGTGCCCGGACCGTCAGGACCGCAACAGCGGAGGACGGGACGTGTCTGGGTTCAGCGGGCACCGGGGAGGAACAGGCGTGGTCGGGCGGCGACGGGCATCGGCTCCTCCTTCGGCTCGCGGCGGGACGTCGGGCTGGGCAGCACGCTAGCGACGCTCGCGGCTGGCGGCGAGCGAGTTTTTCCCCGGGGTCCGGTTCGGTGGCAGCTCGACCTCGCCGGTCTCGTAGCCCGGCCCCGGCTTCGCCCCGCGGGTGGCCGGGCGGCGCTGCCGGCGGGCCTCGAGGATCTCCCGGCGCGGCCAGACCGTCTCGATGGCCGCGTTGAGCGCCGCACCGATGAGCACGGCGATCGAGAGCACGTAGAGCCAGATCAGCAGCACGATCGGCGTTGCCAGCGGGCCGTAGATCGAGGCACCGCCGACACTCTTGCCGATGACCCAGCGCACGCCGAAGCTGCCGGCGAACCAGATCACGATCGTGAGCAGCGACCCCGGCAGGTCGCGCCACCAGGGGGTCCGCACCGGGACGCTGACGTGGTACAGCGAGGTGAGCGAGACGACCGACAACAGGGTGGCCACCGGCCAGTACAACGAGTTGAGGAAGTCGACCTGGGCCGGCAGCAGCCGCCCGAGCAGCGTCGGGCCGGCCAGCACCAGCGGGATCACCACGGCCCCGACGAGCAGCACCACGACGTACAGGCTGAAGGAGAGCAGCCGGGTCCGGATGATGCCGCGTCGACCGCCCAGCCCGTACATGATCGAGATGGTGTCGATGAAGACGTTGAGCGCACGGGAGCCCGACCACAGGGCGATGAGGAAGCCGATCGACACCAGGTCGAACCGGTTCGGCGCGAGGACGTCGCGCAGCGTCTTCTCGATCACCTCGCTGACGACCTCGGAGGTGAAGACCTGCCGGGCGCCGTCCAGGATGCTGTTCTGCACCTCGGCCACGACGTCGTCGCCGATCCACCCGCCGACGTAGCCGATCGACCCGACCAGGCCGAGCAGGAGCGGGGGCAGCGACAGCAGGGCGAAGAAGCCCGCCTCGGCGGCCAGCCCGGTGACGCGGTACCGGAAACAGACCTTGGTCGTCTCCCGGGTGAGGCGCCACAGGATGCCCGGGGCGCGCGCCAGGCCGACGCGGACCGGCTCGCCGTCGGAGCCGGCCTCGTCGACGGCATCGGTCGCGGCGGCCACGCCTCTACGGTAGGCCACGTGCGCGGTCCGACCCATGAGGTGACGAACCAGCCGCCGCCCCTGACCGGCCACGACGTGTTCGGTACCGACCACGCCCTGGTCGAGGCGGTCCGGCGGTACGACGGCGCGGCGCACCTCGAGGGGCTCTCGGTGCTCGGCCGCCGCGCGGGCACCGAGGAGGCCCAGCGGTGGGGCTTCGAGGCGAACGCGTGCCCGCCGGTCCTGCGAACCCACGACCGGTACGGCCACCGCATCGACGAGGTGGACTTCCACCCGTCCTGGCACGCGCTGCTGTCGGTGGCCGTCCGGGAGGGGCTGCACGGCGCGGCGTGGGCGCAGCCGGCCGGGTCGGCGGCTCACCTGCGGCGCGCAGCCGGCTTCGTCGTGTGGTCGCAGGTGGAGGCCGGGCACGGCTGCCCGGTGTCGATGACCTACGCCGCGGTGCCCGCGCTGAGGGCCGACGACCGGGTCGCGGCCGAGTGGGCCCGGGGGCTCTCGTCCACGACCTACGAGCCCGGCCTGCGCGCCCCGGGTGACAAGGCCGGGCTGCTGGCCGGGATGGGGATGACGGAGAAGCAGGGCGGCTCCGACGTGCGGACCAACACCACCAGCGCCGAGGCGAGCGGTGACGGGGACTGCCACTACCTGCTGACCGGGCACAAGTGGTTCTGCTCGGCGCCGATGTCCGACGTGTTCCTCGTCCTGGCCCGGGCGACCGGCGGCCTGACCTGTTTCGTCGTACCCCGGATCCGGCCGGACGGGCACCGCAACACCTTCCGGCTGCAGCGGCTCAAGGACAAGCTCGGCAACCGGTCGAACGCCTCGGCCGAGGTCGAGCTGGACCGCACCTGGGCGCGCCGGCTCGGCGACGAGGGGCGCGGCGTGCGGACCATCCTCGAGATGGTCGCGGCCACCAGGCTGGACTGCGTTCTCGGGTCGACCGCCCTGATGCGGCAGGCCGTCGCGCAGGCCGCCCACCACACCGCGCACCGCAGCGCCTTCGGCGGGCCGCTCGCCGACAAGCCGCTGATGCAGAACGTGCTGGCCGACCTGGCGCTCGAGTCGGAGGCCGCGACCGCGCTCGCGCTGCGGATGGCGCACGCGGTGGACTCCGGCGAGCACGACCTTCGCCGGCTCGGGGTCGCCGTGGGCAAGTACTGGGTCTGCAAGCGGGCGCCCGCGGTCGTGGGCGAGGCGCTCGAGTGCCTCGGTGGGAACGGCTACGTCGAGGAGAGCGGGCTGCCCAGGCTCTACCGCGAGGCGCCGCTGAACTCGATCTGGGAGGGCTCCGGCAACGTCAACGCGCTCGACGTCCTGCGCGCCCTGGGCCGCGAGCCTGCTGCGGTGGAGGCCCTGCAGGCCGAGGTCGCGCTGGCCCGGGGCGCCGACCGGCGGCTGGACGCGGCCGCCGACCGGCTCGGGAAGGCCATGGTCGATGCGGACGAGGCCTCGGCCCGGCGGCTTGTCGAGTCCCTGGCCCTGCTGCTGCAGGGCTCCCTGCTCGTCCGGCACGCCCCGGCCGCGGTGGCGGACGCGTTCTGCGCCTCCCGGCTGGCCGGCGACGGCGAGGCACGGTCCGGCCTCGTCCTGGGGACCCTGCCCCCCGGGCTCGACGTCCGGGCGGTTGTCGACCGCGCCACCCCCCGGGTGCCCTGAGGCCCGGTGACGCCACCCGCGCGCCGTCCCGGATGATGGGACGCGGGCAGCGCGATCCTGAGACGGCTGCCACTCTGAACGGGTGACTGCCTCCGGTGCGCCTCTCGTCGCACGGCTCCACGTCGACTTCGGTCACGTGTCGAGCGCGGTCTGTATGCGCGGCTGACCCCGCCGCCCGTTCCTCCCGGCGCGCGGTCACCGCCGCCCGCCGTTTCCTCGACGGCCCTCGCCGGCGTACGACCGCACGCCTCCGACTCCGGAGACGCCCGCCATGGCTGCCACCCCACCACCGGCCGCACAGCCCCCGGCCCATACCCGGACGAGGCACCGCGGTCAGGGCCAGTGGGCTCTCGGCCACCTCGAGCCGCTGACGCCCAACGAGCGGGTCAAGAAGGACGACGACGGGCTCAACGTCCGGGCCAGGATCGAGAACGTCTATGCGCACCGCGGCTTCGCCTCGATCGACCCCGCCGACCTCCGCGGCCGGATGCGCTGGTGGGGGCTCTACACCCAGCGGCGGCCCGGGATCGACGGCGGGAAGACCGCGGTGCTCGAGCCGCACGAGCTTGACGACGAGTACTTCATGCTGCGCGTGCGGATCGACGGCGGGCAGCTCAGCACCGAGCAGCTCCGGGTCGTCGCGGGCATCTCCACCGAGTTCGCCCGTGACACGGCCGACGTCACCGACCGGCAGAACATCCAGCTGCACTGGATCCGGATCGAGGACGTCCCCGAGATCTGGCGCCGGCTCGAGGCCGTCGGCCTGTCGACGACAGAGGCGTGCGGCGACACCCCCCGCGTCGTGCTGGGCTCCCCGGTCGCCGGGATCGCCGCCGACGAGATCCTCGACGGCACGCCCGCGATCGAGGAGATCCAGCACCGCTTCATCGGGTCGAAGGACTTCTCCAACCTGCCCCGGAAGTTCAAGACCGCGATCAGCGGCTCGCCGCTTCAGGACGTCGAGCACGAGGTCAACGACATCTCGTTCGTCGGCGTCGTCCACCCCGAGCACGGCCCCGGCTTCGATCTGTGGGTGGGCGGAGGTCTGTCCACCAACCCGATGCTCGCGCAGCGGCTCGGGGCCTGGGTGCCGCTGACCGAGGTGCCCGACGTGTGGGCCGGGGTTGTCGGCATCTTCCGCGACTACGGCTACCGGCGGCTGCGCACCCGGGCGCGGATCAAGTTCCTCGTCGCCGACTGGGGCGTGGAGAGGTTCCGGCAAGTGCTCGAGGACGAGTACCTCGGCAGCCGGCTCACCGACGGACCCGCTCCCCCGCTGCCGTACGGGGCGCGCGACCACGTCGGCGTCCACCGCCAGCAGGACGGCCGCTACTACGTCGGTCTCGCCCCCACGGTCGGCCGGGTGTCGGGGACCACCCTGGTACGGCTCGCCGACGTCGCCGAGGAGCACGGCTCGCGCCGGGTCCGGACCACGCCGCACCAGAAGCTCGTCGTCCTCGACGTGCCGGCCGGCCGGGTCGACTCGCTGGTGGACGCGGCGGCCGGACTCGGCCTGCACGCGCGACCGAGCACCTTCCGGCGGAACACGATGGCCTGCACGGGCATCGAGTTCTGCAAGCTCGCGATCGTCGAGACGAAGGCGCGCGCCGCCAAGCTTGTCGACGAGCTCGAGCACCGCCTGCCGGACCTGGACGACCCCATCACGGTCAACGTGAACGGCTGCCCGAACTCCTGCGCGCGCATCCAGACCGCCGACATCGGCCTCAAGGGGCAGCTCGTCCCGGGCGCAGACGGGGACCAGGTGGAGGGCTTCCAGGTCCATCTCGGCGGCGGGCTGGGGCTCGACGCCGGCTTCGGGCGCAAGCTGCGAGGCCACAAGGTGGCGGCGGACGAGCTGCCGGACTACGTGGAGCGGATCGTGCGGGCGTACGCCGACCAGCGGCTGTCCGGGGAGCGGTTCGCCCAGTGGGTGGCCCGCGCCGACGAGGACAGCCTCCGATGACGACCGTCGCGACGAGAGGCGTCGTCACGAGGGGGCAGGCATGAGCGACGCACGGGCGGTGCCCTTCTACTGCCCCTTCTGCGGGGAGCAGGACCTGCGCCCCCACGAGGACTCCCACGGGGCATGGCACTGCCGGACCTGCACCAGGGTGTTCACCCTCAAGCTGGTCGGGCTGGTGACCTCATGAGCACCCCGGGCAGCCGTCCGGTGGACCCCAGCACCCCTGGAGGCCTCGCGTGACGGCCGCCTTGATCTCACCCATGCCGCAGTTCGCACCGGCCGGCTCGCTGGCGGAGCACCGCGAGGCACTGGCCCGCCGCGCCGCGTGGCGGCTGGAGGACGCCTCGCCCCAGACGATCATCCGCTGGGCGGTCCGCACCTTCGGCAGCCGGTTCGCGGTGACGTCGTCGATGGCCGACGCGGTCCTCGTCGACCTCGTGGCGACGGCCGCTCCGGGCACCGACGTCGTCTTCCTGGACACCGGCTACCACTTCCTCGAGACCATGACGATGCGCGACGCCGTGGCGGCGACCTACCGGGGCCGGATCAACCTGCTCACCGTCAGCCCCGACCAGAGCGTCGGGCAGCAGGACGCCGAGCACGGTCGCGACATGTTCGCCACCAACCCCGACCGGTGCTGCTTCCTGCGCAAGGTGATGCCGCTGGACCGCGCCCTCGCCGGCTACGACGCCTGGGCCTCGGGGCTGCGCCGCGACGACTCGATCGCGCGGTCGCGCACCCCGGTCGTCGACTGGGACCGCCGCAACGGCATGGTCAAGGTGAACCCGCTGGCGCGCTGGACCCAGGCGGACGTGGACGCGTACGTCACCGAGCACGGCATCCTCACCAACCCGCTGCTGGAGGCCGGGTTCGCGTCCGTCGGCTGCTTCCCGTGCACGCGGCGGGTGGGCGACGGTGCCGAGGTCCGCGGGGGCCGGTGGGCCGGGACCGGGAAGACCGAGTGCGGCATCCACGTGGCGGAGGAGCCGGTATGAGCGCACCGACGTACCCCCTGGTGCTGGACGTCACCGGCCGCCTCGTCGTCGTCGTCGGAGGCGGCCCGGTGGCCGCGCGACGTGCGCGCTCCCTCCTCGAGGCCGGGGCGGACGTCCGGCTCGTGAGCCCGTGGGTCTGCGAGGACGTGCGCGACCTGCTCGACTCCGGGCGCCTGACCTGGGAGCCGCGCGACTACGTGGCCGGCGACCTCGACTCCGCCTGGCTCGTGCACACCGCCACCGGTGACCCGGCGACCGACGAGCTCGTCGCGGCGCACGCCGCTGCTGCCACCGTCTGGTGCGTGCGGGCCGACGCCGCGGAGCTGTCCAGCGCCTGGACCCCGGCCGTGGCCCGCAGCGACGACGTCACCGTCGCCGTGACTGCCGGCGGGGATCCGCGGCGGGCGGTCCGGCTGCGCGACGCGATCGGGCTGGCCATGGACAGTGGCACGCTGCCGGTCCGCCGGCAGCGCGCGGCCGGGCCCGGTCGGGTCGCGCTCGTGGGCGGCGGCCCCGGCGACCCCGGCCTGGTCAGCGTCCGCGGCCGACGGCTGCTCGCCGAGGCCGATGTGGTCCTCGTCGACCGGCTGGCGCCCAGGGCCCTGGTCGACGAGCTGGACCCGGACGTCGAGGTCGTGGACGTCGGCAAGACGCCGGGTCACCACCCGATGCCGCAGGAGGGGATCAACCGGCTGCTCGTCGAGCACGCGCGGGCCGGCCGACGGGTCGTCCGGCTCAAGGGCGGGGATCCCTTCGTGCTCGGCCGGGGCGGCGAGGAGGCGCTGGCGTGCGTCGCCGCCGGTGTCACCGTGGAGGTGGTGCCGGGCATCACGAGCGCCGTCTCCGTGCCGGCCGCCGCCGGGATCCCGGTGACCCACCGGGGCCGGGCCAAGCAGGTGACCATCGCCTCGGGCCACGAGGGCCTGGACTGGGCCTCGCTGGCCGCCCTCGAGGGGACGCTGGTGCTGCTCATGGGGGTGACCGGGCTGGAGACGGCGGCCGCGGCGCTCGTCGGGCACGGCCGGGACGCGACGACCCCGGTCGCGGTGGTCGAGCGCGGCTTCGCACCGGACCAGCGCACCACGGTGGGGACCCTCGCCACCATCGCCGGGCTCGCCCGGGAGCGCGGGGTCCGGCCGCCTGCGGTCGTCGTCATCGGGTCCGTGGTGGACCTGCACCACGTGCTGGGCTGACGATCGGCTCCGTGCCCGGCGCCCCGTCCCCGCTTTCGTCAGGGCCCGCCCTGGTCGCGGTCGCCCACGGCAGCCGGGACCCGGCGGCGGCTGCGGCCACCGACGCGCTCGTCGGCGCCGTCCGGGCGGCGCGCCCGGCTCTCGAGGTGCACGCGGCCTTCCTCGACCACGAAGAGCCCCGGCTTGCCGACCTGGTGAGCAGCCTGCCCGGCGCCCCCGTCGTGGTGCCCCTGCTGCTGGGGGCGGCGCACCACAGCCGGGTCGACGTCCCGGCCGCGCTGGCCGGTACGAGGGCGCGCCAGGCCGAGGTCCTCGGGCCCGACCCGCTGCTGCTGCGCGCCCTGGAACGCCGGCTGGCCGAGGCTGGCGTGCCGGCCGGCGACCCGTCGACAGCCGTCGTGCTCGCCGCGGCCGGGTCGGCCGACCCGGCCTCGGTCGCCGCCGTACGCGACCTCGCGGCGGCCTGGCGGCGGACCGGGTGGTGGGACGTGCGGGCGGCGTTCGCGTCGGCGGCCGGGCCGACGGTGCCGGAGGCCGTGCTGGACCTGCGGGCGGCGGGCGCGCCGGTCGTCGCGGTGGCGAGCTACCTGCTGTTCCCCGGGGTCTTCGCCGACGCCGTCGCCGCTGCCGGCGCCGATGCCACCTCCGCCCCGCTGGCCGACGCGCCCGAGGTGGCCGAGTTGGTCCTGCGCCGCTACGACACCGCCGGCCCGGTCTGACGCCCGCCGCCCAGCCGCCGTACGAAGATCGTTTGCGACCTGAGTCCCCGACTCGCCGCACGCTTGTCGGCGCGTCGGGGATCCTGGTCGCAAACGAGCACCCTGGGGGCGGCGCCGGGGGCCGGGCCGGCAGTGGGGTGGATACGCTCGGACCTGTCCCGTGGACGCCGAGCCGAGGAGCAGGGCTGTGACCGAGAACGCGAGCGACCCCGCCCTGAGCACGGCCGACCCGGAGATCGCCGCCCTGGTCCGGGCCGAGGCCGAGCGCCAGCGCGACAGCGTCCGGCTGATCGCGTCGGAGAACTACGTGTCGGCGGCCGTGCTCGAGGCCACCGGCACGATGCTGACGAACAAGTACTCCGAGGGGTACGCCGGGAAGCGGTACTACGAGGGCCAGCAGGTCATCGACAAGGTCGAGACGCTGGCGATCGAGCGCGCCAAGGCCCTGTTCGGCGCCGAGCACGTCAACGTGCAGCCGTACTCCGGCTCGCCGGCCAACCTGGCCGTGTTCCTCGCGTTCCTCGACCCCGGCGACACCGTCATGGGCATGGCGCTCCCGGCCGGCGGTCACCTCACCCACGGCTGGAGCGTGTCCGCCACCGGGAAGTGGTTCCGCGCGGTGCAGTACGGCGTGCGGAAGGAGACCGGCCGGGTCGAGATGGACGACGTCCGCGACCTCGCCCGGGCCGAGCGACCCAAGGTCATCTTCTGCGGCGGGACCGCGATCCCCCGCACCATCGACTTCCCGGCCTTCGCCGAGATCGCCCGCGAGGTGGGCGCCGTGCTGGTGGCCGACATCGCGCACATCTCCGGCCTCGTCGCCGGCGGCGCCCACCCGTCGCCTGTGGGTCACGCCGACGTCATCTCGACGACGACGCACAAGACCCTGCGCGGACCGCGCGGGGCGATGCTCATGAGCACCGCGGAGCACGCCAAGGCGCTGGACAAGGCGGTGTTCCCCGGCCTGCAGGGTGGCCCGCACAACCACACCACCGCGGCCATCGCGGTCGCGCTCAAGGAGGCCTCGACACCGGAGTTCCGCGAGTACGCCCACGCGATCGTGGCCAATGCCAAGGCCCTGGCGGAGGGCCTGACCGCGCGCGGCTTCGACCTGGTGTCCGGTGGCACCGACAACCACCTGCTTCTGGTCGACCTCACCACCAAGGCCGTCGCCGGCAAGCCGGCGGCCAGGGCACTGGACCGGGCCGGCATCGAGCTCAACTACAACTCGGTTCCCTTCGACCCGCGCAAGCCCTTCGACCCCTCCGGCATCCGGATCGGCACAGCGGCCGTCACCTCGCGGGGCATGGGAACCGCCGACATGGACCGCATCGCCGGCTGGATCGACGCCGTCGTGGCGGCGGAGGCCGCGGGCGACGAGGCTGCCGTGGAGAAGATCGGGGCCGAGGTGCACGAGTTCACCGCGGGGTTCCCCACGCCCGGCATGCCCGTCTCCTGACCGCGGCCGCAGCCGCACGCAGCTGATCCGCTCAGCCGGTCGGCACCAGGCGAACAGGTCCCGGTCCCGGGACGCACTTGAGCCCGAGGCGGCCCGCTCCTCGGACGACGGGCCGGAACCGGCGCCCCGGAACGGAGACAGTGCGGGACGCGAGCCCCTCGCCGGCTGACCTCCGGGCCAGCATGTGGACAGGGTCGGGTGGGCCGCACGCGGCGGCAAGGGCCGCCGGCGGGTGCGGTGGTCGGGTCGGGCCCGGCCATCAGGAACAATCACCCACCATGGAGATCTGGCCCGGCTCGGCGTACCCCCTCGGCGCGACCTTCGACGGGGCGGGCACCAACTTCGCGCTCTTCTCCGAGATCGCCGACCGCGTCGAGCTCTGCCTGTTCGACAGCTCCGGCGCCGGGGGGCGCCGCCTGAGCGAGACCAAGGTCGACCTGCCCGAGGCCGACGGGTTCGTCTGGCACGGGTACCTGCCCCGCGTGGGCCCCGGTCAGCGGTACGGGTTCCGGGTGCACGGACCGCGCGACCCCGCTCGCGGTCTGCGGTGCAACCCCTCCAAGCTGCTGCTCGACCCCTACGCCAAGGCCGTGGAGGGGCAGGTCGACTGGGCCGAGTCGCTGTTCGACTACCGGTTCGCCGCACCGAACCGCGTCAACACCCTGGACTCCGGTCGGCACGCGCCGAAGTCGGTCGTGACGAACCCGTTCTTCGACTGGCAGAACGACAGGCACCCCGGCACCCCGTACCACCAGACCGTCATCTACGAGGCGCACGTCCGTGGCCTGACGATGACCCACCCCGACCTGCCGGACAACATCCGCGGCACCTACGCCGGCATCGGCCACCCGGCGATCATCGCCCACCTGCACAAGATCGGGGTGACGGCGATCGAGCTGATGCCGGTGCACCAGTTCGTGCAGGACCACCACCTGGTCGAGCGGGGGCTGTCGAACTACTGGGGCTACAACACCATCGGGTTCTTCGCCCCGCACAACGCCTACTCCTCCAGCGGCCAGCGCGGCCAGCAGGTGCTCGAGTTCAAGGCGATGGTCCGCGAGCTGCACGCGGCGGGCATCGAGGTCATCCTCGACGTCGTCTACAACCACACCGCCGAGGGCAACCAGATGGGCCCGACGCTGTCCTTCCGGGGCATCGACAACCAGGCGTACTACCGGCTGGTGGACGGGAGTCCGGAGCACTACTACGACACGACCGGGACGGGGAACACCCTGCTGATGCGGCACCCGCACGTGCTGCAGCTGATCATGGACTCGCTGCGGTACTGGGTGCTGGAGATGCACGTCGACGGCTTCCGCTTCGACCTCGCCTCGACGCTGGCCCGCCAGTTCCACGAGGTCGACCGGCTCTCCGCGTTCTTCGACCTGGTCCAGCAGGACCCGGTCATCTCCCAGGTCAAGCTGATCGCCGAGCCATGGGACGTCGGCGAGGGTGGCTACCAGGTGGGCAACTTCCCCCCGCTGTGGACCGAGTGGAACGGCAAGTACCGCGACACCGCCCGCGACTTCTGGCGCGGCGAGCCGGCGACCCTGGCCGAGTTCGCCTCCCGCCTGACCGGGTCCGCGGACCTCTACCAGGCCGACGGGCGGCGACCGCTGGCGTCGATCAACTTCGTCACCGCGCACGACGGCTTCACCGTCACCGACCTCGTCTCCTACAACGACAAGCACAACGACGCGAACGGCGAGGGCGGCAACGACGGCGAGAGCCACAACCGCTCGTGGAACTGCGGCGTCGAGGGGCCGACCGACGACCTCGAGGTGCTCACGCTGCGCGAGCGGCAGAAGCGCAACGTCCTCACGACCCTGTTCCTCTCCCAAGGCGTGCCGATGCTCCTGCACGGTGACGAGATGGGCCGCACCCAGGAGGGCAACAACAACGTCTACTGCCAGGACAACCCGCTGTCCTGGGTGGACTGGGCCGACGCCCGCGAGAACTGGGCCCTCACCGACTTCGTCGCCAAGGTCTCACGGCTGCGCCGCGAGCACCCGGTCTTCCGCCGCCGCCGGTTCTTCCAGGGCGACCCGGCTCGCGGCTCGGAGAGCGAGATCGGTGACATCGCCTGGTTCACCCCGGCCGGCGAGCACATGACCGAGGCCGACTGGCAGGTCGGGTACGCCCGCTCGCTTGCCGTCTTCCTCAACGGCGGGGCGATCGTCGAGCCGGACACCCGCGGGGCGCGCGTCTCGGACGACTCCTTCCTGATGTTCCTCAACGGCCATCACGAGGACATGGACTTCACCGTGCCGCAGCAGGTCTACGGCGAACGCTGGGAGCCGGTGCTCGACACGGCCGCACCGCTGGTCGACGACCGTCCGACCGCCAAGGCCGGTGACGCCGTGACACTCGAGTCGCGCTCGATCCTGGTGCTCCGCCGCGTTGTCTGAGGCCCCGGTCGGACAGCACGCCGGGTCGCGCCGTGGGGTGCCCACCGGCACCTACCGGCTCCAGCTGCGCCCGGACTTCGGCTTCGACGACGCCGCGGCCGTCCTGCCCTACCTGGCCGACCTGGGCGTCTCGCACGTGTACCTGTCGCCGGTCCTGCAGGCGGCGCCGGGGTCGACGCACGGCTACGACGTGGTCGACCACGCCCACCTCAACGAGGAGCTCGGCGGTGCGCCGGCCTTCCACCGGCTGTCCGAGGCTGCGCTCGGTCTCGGCCTGGGCGTCGTGGTCGACGTGGTGCCCAACCACATGGCGGTCCCGACCCCGTTGTTCCTCAACGCGGTGCTGTGGTCGGTGCTGCGGCACGGGCCGAGCTCGCCGTACGCCCGCTGGTTCGACGTGGAGTGGGCCGCGCAGGAGCGGGCGGTGCTCATGCCGGTCCTGGGCCGCCGGATCGGCGAGGTCGTCGCCGACGGCGAGATCACCGTCGATCCCGGTGGCGGCCCTGGTGGCGAGCCGGTGCTGCGGTACTTCGACCACGTCTTCCCGGTGCGACCGGGCACCGAGGGACTGCCGCTGGCCGAGCTGCTGGACCGGCAGTTCTACCGGCTGGCGCACTGGCGGGTCGGTGACGAGGAGCTCAACTACCGGCGGTTCTTCGACATCGACACCCTCGTCGCGGTCCGGGTCGAGGACGAGCAGGTGTTCGCAGAGACGCACGCCGTGCTGCTGGCACTCATCGCGGAGGGTCGGATCGACGGCCTGCGGATCGACCACCCGGACGGGCTCGCGGACCCGCGGGAGTACGTCCGCCGGCTGGACCGGGCCACGGGCGGCGCCTGGGTCGTGGTCGAGAAGATCCTGGAGGGCGACGAGGAGCTTCCCGCCGACTGGCCCTGCGCGGGCACGACCGGCTACGACGCGCTGCTGCGGATCGGCGGCGTGCTCGTCGACCACGCGGCAGCCGACGAGCTCACCAACCTCTACACGTCACTCACCGGGGAGACCGCCGACTTCGCGTCCGTGGTCACCGAGGCGAAGCGCTTCGTGGTGGGGCACGGCCTGCAGGCCGAGGTCGAGCGGCTGGTCGAGGTGGCCGCCACGATCTGTCACCAGCACCTGGAGCTGCGCGACCACACCCGGCGCGGGCTGCGCGAGGCACTTGTCGAGCTGCTCGTCGCCACCCCGGTCTACCGGGCGTACGTCGTCCCCGGCGAGCCGGCTCCGGCCGAGGCCCGGGCGATCCTGGCGACCGCCGCGGAGGCTGCCCTGGCGCAGCTCGCCGAGGACCGGCACGGCACCCTGCACCTGCTGGTCGCCCTCGCCCTCGGCGAGGCCGGCGAAGGTCCGAACCGGGACGAGTTCGTGGTGCGCTTCCAGCAGACCTGCGGGCCGGTGATGGCCAAGGGCGTGGAGGACACGGCGTTCTACCGCTGGCTCCGGCTGACTGTGCTCAACGAGGTCGGCGGCGACCCTGCGCACCTCGGGGTCGGCGTCGACGAGCTGCACGACTGGTGTGCCCGCCAGCTGGCCACCTGGCCTGCGGCGATGACGACCCTGTCGACGCACGACACGAAGCGCAGTGAGGACGTCCGCGCCCGGCTGTCCGTGCTCTCCGAGCTGCCGCACGAGTGGAGCCGGGCCGTGACGGGGTGGCGAGCGGCCACGGCCCGATTCCGACCGGTGGAGCTGGACGCCAACACCGAGTACCTGCTCTGGCAGACCCTCGTCGGCGTCTGGCCCGTCGACGCCGACAGGCTCGCCGGCTACCTGGAGAAGGCGACCCGGGAGGCCAAGCGGCGCACCACCTGGACCGAGCCGGACGCCGACTACGACGCGGCAGTCGCCGCCTTCGCCGCGGCCGTCCTGGCCGACGAGGAGGCCGTGGCCGGGGTGACCGAGTTCGTCGACCGGCTGGCGCCGGCCTGGCGGGCCAACGTGCTTGCCCAGAAGCTCCTCGCCCTGACGGTCCCCGGTGTCCCGGACGTCTACCAGGGCTGCGACCTGACCGACCTGTCCCTGGTCGACCCGGACAACCGCCGCCCGGTCGACTACGAGGCCAGGAGGGCGCGGCTGGCCGCCCTCGACGCCGGCGACGGCCCCGGTGACCTGGACGACGAGAAGCTTCTCGTGGTGTCGCGTGCGCTGCGGCTGCGGCGGGAGCGCCCGGACGTGTTCGGCCCGGGCTCGCGCTACCAGCCGCTGCGCACCGGCTCGGACCACGTCGTCGCCTTCGCCCGGCACGCCGAGGCCGGGGAGTCGGGGTCCGTCGTCACCGTCACGGCGCGCCTGTCCCTCGGCCTGGCGGCGGACGCGAGCCTGACCCTGGAGCTGCCTGCAGGACAGTGGCGCGACCTGCTGTCGGGCTCGGTGTACGACGGGGAGGTGCGGCTGGGCGACCTGCTGGCCGGGCTCCCGGTCGCCCTACTGGTCCGCGACGACGCTTAGCGCCCGCTCCTCGGCCGACCGGTGCGGCGACCACTCCAGCGCGATGTCGGCGGCAGCCGCGGGCACGTGCAGGTGGAACCCCTGGGCCTCGTCGCAGCCCAGCCCGCGCAGGGCCTCGAGGGTCGCGGCGTTCTCGACGCCCTCGGCGACACAGACGACCCGCAGCGCGTGCGCCATCTCGATGGTCCAGCGGACCAGCGCCGCATCGGTGGCGTCGACGAGCAGCCCCTGGACCAGGCTCCGGTCCAGCTTGAGGACGTGCACCGGGAAGCGGCGCAGGTAGAGCAGGCTCGCATAGCCGGCGCCGAAGTCGTCGATGGCGAGCCGGACCCCCTGCTGGGCCAGGCGTCGCATCGTCATCGAGGCGGCGTCCGGGTCGACCATCAGCGCGGTCTCGGTCAGCTCCACGATCAGGCGGTCGGCCGGGAGGCCGCGGGCCTGCAGCATCTCGGCCACCCCGTCGGCGAACTGAGGGTCGACCAGGTCGTGTGCGGACACGTTGACCGCGACCGGGACGTCGCGGCCGACGGCGCGCCAGGCGACCATCTGGTCCAGCACCAGCCCGAGCACCGCGCGGGTGACCGCCTTGATCGCCCCGGTGCTCTCCGCGAAGGGCACGAAGTGGCCGGGCAGCAGCAGGCCGCGCTCCGGGTGCTGCCAGCGCACCAGCGCCTCGGCCCGGGACTCCTCGCCGGTGTCGAGCCGATAGCTGGACTGGTAGTGGACGACAAGCTCCCCGTCCGCGACGGCCCGCCGGAGGTCGGCGTCCATGACGAGGCCCGCGCGGTCGGCGCCGGCCAGGGCGTCTCGGTAGAGCTCCCACCCGGTGCGGCGGCCCTTCGCGTCGTACATCGCGATGTCCGCACGCTGCAGCAGGGTGCCGTAGTCACTGCCGTGCTCGGGAGCCGTGGCGATCCCGATGCTGGCCCCGACGGCGACCTCGATGCCGTCGACCATGACGGGGGCGCTGACAGCGCGGGCCAGGCGCTCGCACAGCACCCCGATCGACTCCTCGTCCATCGCGCCCCGGGCGAGGACGACGAACTCGTCGCCCCCCAGACGTGCGACCACGTCCTCCGGCTCGCGAACCACCTCGTCGAGCCGGCGGGCGATGGCGACCAGGAGCTGGTCGCCGGCGTGGTGCCCGAGGGAGTCGTTGACGTGCTTGAACCGGTCCAGGTCGAAGAGGATGACCGCCAGCTCCTGGTCACGCGCGAGCATCGCCTCGGCGCTCTCACGCGCCGCGCGTCGGTTGTACAGCCCGGTCAGCTCGTCCCTTCGGGCGGCGAGCTGCATGGACCTGCTGTGCTGGACGTGGCCGACGCTCGACATCGCCAGCAGGACCAGCCCGGCCAGTGCCAGGCCGACCGGCCCCGACGAGAAGGGCCCGCCCCACATCCCGGCGCGGGCGGTCGCGGACACGACGACAGCCCACGACGTCGCGATCCGGGGGTCGGTCCGGGCGAAACGGACCCAGTGCCGCGAACCGTCGGTCGTGACGAGCCGCCCGTCCTGCGCGGTCTGCACCCATCGCAGCCCTCGGTCCGACGGGTTTCCCAGGGCGACGCCCACGTCCTGCGGCCGGGTCGAGTCGATGACCACGCGACCGTCGGTCCGGTCGACGACGCGCACCGTCTGGTCGGGATCCTCGCCATAGACCGCCAGCCTGATGCTCTCGACGGTCAGCTCGAAGCTCACGATCGCCGGGGAGATGCCCGGGCCGGTGTTGACCTTGGTCGCGAAGGCGACAACCCACTCCCCGGTGGACTCCGAGCGGTACGGGGCGGACTGGTAGACCTTGTCGTACGGCAGGTCGAAGGCGTGCGAGAAGAACACGGCGTCGCGCCGGTCGGGGTCCAGGCCCGAGACAGGCACCGGCCGGCCGCTGACCACCCGCGCGTTCTCGGCCCCGGAGCGGTCGATGAAGCTGGCCGAGGCGACGCTGTCGGGGAACAGCGTCTCGAGGTCGTTCAGGACCCGCTCGACCCGCCACATCAGGTCGTCCTCCCCGGTCCGACCGCTTATCCGGTCGGTCCGGCTGCCGGGGGCGCGGTAGAAGCCGGCGAACGCGGCCGAGTGCGAGGCGAGCAGGCTGACCGAGCGGGCCCGCTCGGTGTAGTCGTCCAGGGCGGTGACCCGGGACGCCCCGGCCAGCCGCAGGTCGTGGTCCCGGTCCCCGGCGGCGCGGGACGCGAGCATCCCCGCCCCGAGGCCGGCCAGGGCCGCGACAAGGCCCAGGACGAGCAGCGCGGCGCGGAAACGCTGCACGCGAGGTCACCTCGTCCGGGTCCGCCGGGCCCGGCGGTCCGGAGCCCTCTCGGCGTTATCGGCACCTGGACCCCGCGATTGAGCCCGACGGGCCGGAATCGGCCCGTCAGCTGCCCGCCAGCAGCCGGGCTCGCTGCTCGGCGACGTCGAAGTCGGCCGGCGGCCAGCGCACCGCCATCGCCTCGAGATGCTCGACCAGAATGTTCATGATCGCCCAGTTCCGGTACCACTTGCGGTCCGCCGGCACGACGTGCCAGGGCGCGAGCTCGGTGCTGCAGCGCTCCAGGGCGTCCTGGTACGCGGCGACCAGGTCGTCCCACTCGGCCCGGCTGTCGATGTCGCCGGGGTTGAACTTCCACAGCTTGTCCGGCTTGTCCAGCCGGCTCAGCAGCCGGTCCCGCGACTCGCTCTTGGACAGGTGCAGGAAGCACTTCACCACGGTCGTACCGTCGGCGACCAGCCGCTCCTCGAACCGGTTGATGGTGTCGTACCGGCGCTTCCAGGTTCGCGGCTCGACCAGCTCGCGGACCCGCACGACCACGACGTCCTCGTAGTGGGAGCGGTCGAAGACACCGATCATCCCGGGAGCCGGCAGCCGCTTGCGCACACGCCAGAGGAAGTCGTGCGCGAGCTCCTCCTTGGTCGGCGCCTTGAAGGACGTGATGCTCACCCCCTGGGGGTCGACCTCGCCCACCACGTGCCGGACGGTGCCCCCCTTGCCCGAGGTGTCCATGCCCTGCAGCACCAGCAGCAGGCTCCTGGTGCCGCCGGACCTGCCCTCGGCGAACAGCCGCTCCTGCAGTTCGGCGAGCCGTGGGCCGAGCGTCAGCAGCGCCTTCCTGCCGTCGGACTTCCCGCCGTCGAACCCCGGCGTCGACCGCGTGTCGATCCCGGCCAGGTCCACCGGCCCCACCGGCAGCCGGAGCAGGTCGCTGACCCGCGCGAGGTCGGGGCGGGCGTCCTCGGTGGCGGCCCGCGAGGTCGGCCCCGCGCTCGGCCCGGTGCTCGGCATGCCCAAGATCGTCGCAGAGCCTCGGCCGCCCGGCCAGGGCCGACCGGTTCGTCCCCGGGGCGATGGGTAGGTTCGCTCGCCGTGACCACCCTCCAGGTCTGGGCCCCCGCCGCGACCGCGGTCGCCGCTGTCGTCGACGGCGCCCGGGTGCCGTTCGGTCGCTCCGACCGGGGGTGGTGGCGTGCCGACGTCCCGGCAGCCGGCCACGGCAGCGACTACGCCTTCCTGCTCGACGACGACCCGACCCCGCTGCCCGACCCGCGCTCCCGGTGGCAGCCGCACGGGGTGCACGGCCCCTCCCGGGTGTACGACCAGAGCCGGTTCGGCTGGACCGACGCCGGGTGGCGCGGTGTGCCGCTGCCCGGCGCGCTCGTGTACGAGCTCCACGTCGGCACGTTCACGCAGGCCGGCACCCTCGACTCGGCGATCGAGCGGCTGGACCACCTCGTGGGCCTCGGCGTCGACCTCGTCGAGCTGATGCCCGTCGCGGCGTTCCCCGGGCGGCACGGCTGGGGGTACGACGGGGTGCACCCCTACGCGGTGCACGCGCCGTACGGCGGGCCGGACGCACTCAAGCGCTTCGTGGACGCCAGCCATGCCCGCGGCCTCGGCGTCTGCCTGGACGTCGTCTACAACCACCTCGGGCCGTCGGGCAACTACCTGTCCAGGTTCGGGCCGTACTTCAGCGACAAGCACCACACGCCGTGGGGGTCCGGGGTGAACCTCGACGACGACGGCTCCCCCGAGGTGCGGCGGTGGATCGTCGACAACGCGCTGATGTGGCTGCGCGACTACCACGTGGACGCGCTCCGGCTGGACGCCGTGCACGCTCTGGCGGACGACTCGCCGGTGCACGTCCTGGCCCAGCTCTCCCGCGAGGTCGACGCGCTGTCGACAGCCGTCCGCCGTCCGCTGTCGCTGATCGCGGAGTCCGACCTCAACCTGCCGTCGACAGTCACGCCGGTCGAGTCCGGCGGCCTCGGCATGACCGCCCAGTGGAGCGACGACTTCCACCACGCCCTGCACGCGCTGCTCACCGGCGAGAGCCAGGGCTACTACGGCGACTTCGCCGCCGACCCGTGGAAAGCGCTGGAGCAGACCCTGACCGGCGCGTTCTTCCACGTCGGCACCCCGTCGTCCTTCCGCGGCGAGCGCTGGGGCGCACCCGTGGACACCACCCGGGTCCCGGGCTGGCGGTTCCTCGGCTACGCACAGACGCACGACCAGGTCGGCAACCGGGCGGTGGGCGACCGGCTCTCGTCGGGGCTGACGCCGGGCCTGGCCCGGGTCGCCGCTGCCCTGGTGCTCACCTCGCCGTTCACCCCGATGCTGTTCATGGGCGAGGAGTGGTCGGCGTCGACACCCTGGCAGTACTTCACCTCGCACGAGGAGCCGGACCTGGCCGAGGCGGTGCGGGCCGGCCGGCGGCGCGAGTTCGCCGCCCACGGCTGGGCCGAGGAGGACGTCCCGGACCCGCAGGCAGGATCGACGGTCACCGCCTCGACGCTGGACTGGGGCGAGCTGGGCTCCGACCCGCACGCCGGTGTCCACGACTGGCACCGGGCGCTGGTCGCCCTCCGCCGGGCCGAGCCGTGGCTGGCCGACCCGCGTCTGGACCTGGTCTCGGTCGCCAGCGACCCCGAGGCCGGGTGGCTCGTGGTGCGACGTGGTCCGCTGCGGGTCGCCTGCAACCTCGCCGGGGAACCGCAGCAGGTGCCGCTGGACGCACCGGCCGAGGCGCTCCTGCTGGCCTCCTGGCCCGACGGTGCCGAACTCGCCGGGGCCTCGATCCCCCTGCCCGCCGAGGCGGTGGCGGTGCTCCGCGTGGCAGGCTCGGAGCCGTGACAGGTCAGGGCTTCCTCGGTGCGGTGCTCGTCGGGTTGGTCATCGGCGCACTGGGGCGCCTGGTGGTGCCAGGCAGACAGCCGATCGGCTGCCTGCTCACGGTCCTGCTCGGGATCGTCGGCTCGATCGCGGGACTTGCCGTGGCCCGGGCCGCCGGGCTCGACTGGTGGTTGTTCGTCCTGGCCTGCCAGGTCGCGATCGCCGCCGTCTGCGTCGCTGTCGTCGCCGGCGCCCTGCGCCGGCAGCGCGGGTAGGCGGCCCCGGGTGCGCCGCCTGCTCCCCACCGCCGTGGCCGACCTCGACCACGACGCCGTCGTCGCCGCCTACGCCTACCCCACGGACCGCCCCTGGCTGAGGGCCAACATGGTGAGCTCGCTGGACGGGTCGGCGGTCAAGGCCGGCCGGTCCGCCGCGCTCGGCGGCGACGCCGACAAACAGGTGTTCGACGTCCTGCGCGGTCTCGCCGACGTCGTCCTTGTCGGTGCCGGCACCGCGCGGACCGAGGGCTACCGGGCGATGCGCCCCAAGCCTGCGTACGGCGAGGTGCGCGCCGCCCTGGGGCAGCGAGCGGCTCCCACCCTGGCACTCGTCTCGGGCCGGCTCGACCTCGACCCTCGCTCGGAGCTGTTCGGCGGTGGCGAGCGCACCGTGGTGATCACGCACGCCGACGCCGACCGGGCCGCCGTGGACAGGCTGTCCGAGGTCGCGGAGGTCGTCATCAGCGGTGACGGCGCGGTCGACATCGGGGCCGCCCTCGACCGGCTGGCGACCGACGGGCTCCGCCGGGTCCTGTGCGAGGGAGGCCCGTCGTTGCTGGCGGAGGTCGCGGCCGCCGGGAGGCTGGACGAGCTCTGCCTCACCTTCTCGCCCCAGCTGGTGGGTGGCGACGGGCCGCGCATCGCCCACGGCCCGGACCTCGACTCGCGGCTGTCCCTGGCGCACCTGCTGGAGCAGGACGGTGTCCTGCTCAGCCGCTGGACCGCCGGCTGACCCGCGCCACCCGGACCGCCCACAGGACAAGGGGCACCTGGACGGGCAGGCGCGCATACGCCGCCGCGCGGTAGAGCGGCGAGCGGTCCGAGGCGTCCAGGGCCATCTGCAGGTTGCCGGGGAACACCAGCACGAAGAGCGCAGCGGTGGCCCAGCCGGCGAGCCGGCGGGTCCGGGGCACGGCGAGCCCGGCCGCGCAGGCAAGCTCCGCCGCGCCGCTGAGGTAGACCAGGGCTGTCGGCTCGGGTAGCTGCGGAGGGATGATGGCGGCAAAGGGACGCGGCGCCAGGAAGTGCAGGGAACCCGTCGTCGCGAGCAGCCCGGACAGCGCATACGGCGCGGCGCGGTCCCACCGGGACCGGCGGGACCGGCGGGACCGGCGGGACTGACGGGACCGCACCCGGGCACCGGACATCGCGCGAGGCTAACGCGGCATGATGGCGGGCGTGCAGCTGCCCGTGATGCCCCCGGTCGCGCCGATGCTCGCGAAGGCCGTGAAGGCCGTGCCCTCCGGCGACTACCTCTACGAGCCCAAGTGGGACGGCTTCCGTTGCATCGCCTTCCGCGACGGCGACGAGATCGAGCTGGCCAGCCGCGGCGAGCGGCCCCTCACGCGCTACTTCCCCGAGGTTGTCGAGGCGCTGCGCGCGAACCTGCCGAACCGCTGCGTGGTCGACGGGGAGATCGTCATCATGAACGGCGACCGACTCGACTTCGAGGCCCTGCTGCAGCGGATCCACCCCGCCAAGTCGCGCGTGGACCGGCTGGCCGCCGAGACGCCGGCGTCGTTCGTGGCCTTCGACCTGCTGGCTCTCGACGACGAGTCGCTGATGGACACGCCGTTCGGTGCGCGCCGCGACCGGCTCGAGCGGGTGCTGGACTCGGTCGAGCCGCCGGTCCACCTCACCCCCTCCACCCCCGACGCCGTCACCGCCCAGCGCTGGTTCGAGGTGTTCGAGGGCGCCGGCCTGGACGGCGTCGTCGCCAAGCCGGTTGCCGGCAGCTACACCCCGGACGTGCGCAGCCTGGTCAAGGTCAAGCACGAGCGCACCGCCGACTGCGTCGTCGCCGGCTACCGCTGGCACAAGTCGGGCGGGGTCGTCGGGTCCCTGCTGCTCGGGCTCTACGCCGAGGACGACCGGCTGCAGCACGTGGGCGTCGCTGCGTCGTTCACCATGAAGCGCCGCGCCGAGCTCGTCGACGAGCTCGCGCCGTACGCGGTGACCGACCTCGCCGACCACCCCTGGCGGGAGTGGGCCGAGGCGGAGGCGCACGAGCGGGGTCGGCTGCCGGGAGCTGTCAGCCGCTGGAACGCCAGCAAGGACCTCTCCTGGGTGCCGTTGCGGGCCGACCTTGTCGTCGAGGTGAAGTACGACGCCATGGAGGGCAGCAGGTTCCGGCACACGGCGCACTTCAGGCGTTGGCGACCCGACCGCGAGCCGCGGTCCTGCACCTACGACCAGCTGGACCGCCCCGTACGCTTCGACCTGGCGGAGATCCTCGGCGCCACCCCGTGACTCATCGACCTCGACCCACCGACCCGGAAGGCCCCGGTCCCGCGTGTACACGATCCTGCTGCTCAGCGAGACGACGCTCACCGAGCACGACGCCCGGCGCATCGCGCAGCTGCACGGCTCCGACGAGCTGAGCGTGCACCTCCTGGTGCCTGCCGACGCCGAGCACAACCGGCTCATCGAGGCGCTCGACGAGATCGCGCTCGGGCGCCTCGGCGAGGCCTTCGACGACGACGACTCCCCCACGCCGCAGGGTGCCGAGCAGGACGCGATGCACGCGGTGAACGCGTCGCTGGAGCTGCTCGCGAGTGCCGGGGTCCAGGCTCAGGGCTCGATCACGGGGTCCGACCCCGTGCCGGCAGCCGTCGAGGCGGCCCGCGCCGACTCGTCCGACGAGATCATCGTGGTGACCCCGCCGCACGTGGTCGAGGACGGCCTGCACCGCGACTGGGCCTCCCGGCTGCGGGACGAGCTGTCCCTGCCGGTGCTGCACGTCGTGTCCGGCACCGACCGCGTCATCTCCTGACCAGCGCCACGGCAGCGACGGCAGCGACGACACCGACCACGCCGACGACGCCGACGCCATCCGACGACACGGCCCGGCACGAATCGGTGCAAACGGCCCGGGACGCCGCCCGGTGACCGATACTTGCCCGGACGCCCGGGCGGCCGCTCCCGCCACCACCACCTCGCCGACCGACCAGGGGATCCACATGCGCGCGACCCGACCCACCCGGGTCGTCCTCGGCCCGGTGCTCGCGTTGGTGCTCGGTCTGGCGACACTTCCGCTCGCGGTGCCGGCGTCGGCGGCCACCACCAGGCTCGGCGGGGCGTCGACAGTGCGGGTGGTCGCCCAGACCCGCCCCGGTGCCGTCCGCGCGGTCACGGCGGCCGCCGCCGCGCTCGGCGCGACCCGGGTCGGACGGGTGCGCCGGCTGCACGCCGTCTCCTTCGAGGTGCGCTCCGGCGGTGCCGACCGCCTGCGGCGCACGCTGTCCCGGCGTGGGGACGTCACCACGGTCGGCGTCGCGCACCGGCGGCGGCTCACTGTCGAACCGGCCGACCCGCGCTATCCCGAGCAGCGCACCTACCTCGCCGCGATCGGTGCCCAGGCCGCGTGGGACGAGGGCGCGACAGGGAGCACCGACGTGCGGATCGCGGTCGTGGACTCCGGCGTCGACGTGCGGCACCCGGACCTCGCCGGCAAGATCGTGGCGACCTACAACGCCGTCAACGGCGGCTCCGACGTCCACGACGTGGTGGGTCACGGCACCGGCACCGCCAGCGTGGCCGCGGCGGCGACCGGCAACGGGGTGGGCATCGCCGGCGCCGGCCGGGACTCCAGCGTCCTCGCGGTGAAGGTCGCCGACGTCACCGGACGCATCTTCACCGACGACCTGGCCCGCGGCATCGTGTGGGCGACCGACCACGGTGCCGATGTCCTCAACCTCAGCCTGGGCGGTCCCACCACCGATCCGCTGGAGCGGGCCGCCGTCGCCTACGCCGTCGCCCACGACGTCCTTGTCGTGGCGGCAGCCGGCAAC
Organism: uncultured Actinomycetota bacterium; assembly: GCA_963726615.1. Lineage (GTDB taxonomy): Bacteria > Actinomycetota > Actinomycetes > JACCUZ01 > JACCUZ01 > CAWDZK01. The sequence continues at coordinate 531,097 of CAVSCX010000011.1, forward strand.
GAGGGCAGCAAGGCCAAGCAGTACCCCGGGGCGCTGCCCGGGGTGCTGTCGGTGGGGGCCACGACCGCGAGCGGGTCGTCGCGGGCGTCGTTCTCCAGCTTCGGCTCGTGGGTGGACCTCGCGGCGCCCGGTCGCTCCGTGGTCGCGGCCACGCCCGGCGGCGGCTACGAGACGGCCGACGGCACGTCGTACTCCGCCCCGCTGGTGGCGGGCGCGGCGGCGCTCCTGGCGGCCTACCGGCCCGGGCGCTCCGCCGCCGACCTGGCCCAGGCGCTCGTCGCCGGCACCGACGGCGCCCGCTACGGGTTCGCGCACGGTCTGCTGCACGTCGACCGCTCCCTGCATCTGCTGCCGCCCGGCACCGTCCCGACGCTCGTCGCTCCCGCCGCCGGCACCGTCAGCGGCCGCACGACCGTGGCCGTGACAAGCAGTGCGCCGCGGGTCCGGCTCGAGCTGGGCGACCAGGTCGCGACGGTCCCGGTCACCGCCGGATCGGCCGCGGCCACGTTCGAGACGTACGGGCTGGCCGGGTCCCAGCCGGTGCGGGCGACCGACTGCAGCGCCATCGGCCAGTGCAGCAGCGCGGCAGCAGCCGGGACCGTCGAGGTCGCGAACGCCGACCCGGTCCTCACCGCCCCGGCCGCGGGCACCGATGTCCGCGACGACACCGTCACGGTGAGCGCCGACGCACCCGCGGACGCCGCCGTCCTCTTCCAGCTCGACGGCGACACCGCAGGGTCGGTCATCGACCGGACCGCGCCGTTCAGCACCGTGCTGTCCACCGCCGGGGTCACCGACGGGGCGCACGTGGTGCGCGCCTTCCTCTGCCGCAGCGACGGCGGCAGGTGCGACACGGCGCACGGCGGGCAGGTCCAGGTCACCGTCACGCGCCTGCACCCCGCCCTGACCCGGGTGGCCCCCAGGGCCATCAGCCCGGACGGCGACGGCCGTCGCGACGCGACGACGGTCTTCTACCGGCTGGACAGGACCCAGGTCCCTGTCCTGCGGGTGCGCAACGCAGCCGGCCACGTCGTCTACCGGCAGCAGCTGGGCAACCAGCGCGCCGGCAGCCACTCCGCCACGTGGGACGGACGGCGCAACGCCGGCGCGGGTGGCGTGGTGGCCGACGGGTCGTTCCAGGTCGAGATCTCGACCTCCGACGGCACCCTCACCGGACTGTCCTCGACGACGGTGACGGTCGACCGGACGGCGCCCCGGGTGCGCCGTCCTCGGCCGTCGGTCCGCCGGGTGCTCCCCGTCCGGGACCGGTATGCCGACACCGTCTCGGTCTCGGGGACCGCCACCGAGCCGCTGCGGTGGCTCCGGCTCGAGGTGCGGACCCGCGCGGGCACCCTGGTGCGGACGGTGCGCGAGAAGGCGCAGCCGGCCGGCCAGGTGGGCGTGGTGTGGAACGGCCGGCGTGCCGGGGGCGCCCTGGCCGCGGGCTCCTACCGGGTGCGCCTGCGGGCGCAGGACGTCGCGGGCAACCGCTCGCGCTCCGCCGCGCGCACTGTCGTCGTCTCCGGGAAGCGGCTCGTCAAGCGCTCGGGCAGCACCACGGTCACCGCTCGCTCGTCCCTGGACGAGACGTTCGCCGACGACTGCTCCGACGTGTTCCGCCGCACCAGCGGGCCACGCGACGGCTGGGTGTCCTACGGCAGCGGCTCGCTGTGCACCACCGGCGACGCGTACGCCGCGGGCGACCACCAGGTCCGGCTCCCGGCCGCCGCCCGCTACGGCACGGTGCGCCTCTCGGCGTACGGCGGCCGCGCGGACACCCGCTACCGCGACCGCGCGACTGTCGTCCTCTACGACGGCCTGCAGAACCTGAGCGACACGAGGTTCCGGCTCGCGCCGGCCCTCGGCGCCCACCGGGGGCCGCGGGTCAGGGCGGCGCCGCTGATGATCCGGTCGCGCATCCTGCGGTGGGAGACGCTCACGACCGGCGTCGCCTGGTACGACGTCCGGTCCTACCGGGTCGACTTCACCTACTTCGTCCTGCGCTGACGGGGCTCACACCGGCCGACCCTGACGGTTCACCCCCGTACGTGCGGGGGTGAACCGTCATGGTCGCGCTCGGTCCCCGTCAGATCCGGGTGGTCAGATCCGGGTCTTGCGGCGGCCGCCGTACAGGTTGGTCGCCAGCGCGACACCGACCGCGGCCAGAGCGACCTGCACGACGAGCTCGATCCAGTCGATCCCGCTGGTGTCGCGCATCGGGCCGACGATCGCCGAGCCGATCAACGCGGCGACGATGCCGACGACGATCGTGAGCCAGATCGGGATGGCCTGCTTGCCGGGCAGCACGAGCCGCCCCAGAGCGCCGATGACGAGTCCGATCACAAGTGCGCCGAGAATGCTCTCGATGGTCATGGAAGTCCTCCGTGTGAACAGGGGCACGGCGGCGGAACCGTCCGTAGGTGCAACGTCCCGATGCCCCCGACGGTGCCCGCCAACCACATCCTGCGGCGATGCCGGTGCGGACTACGACTCGGTCGCCGGTGCCGCGCTGCGGCAGTCGTTACCGGTCAGGTCCGACCAGGACGCGCCATTCGACCCGGGCGGCTGCGGATGCCCGCCGCGACGGCGAGCACCAGCGGGAGCAGGTCGGCGAGGCTGATGCCATGCCGCCGGGTCACGTGCACGACGGTGGGGCCCTCGACGCTCCCGTTGAAGCCCCACCACAGCAGTGAGCAGCCCGCGAAGGCGAGCGCCGCCCACGCCGAGCGTCGCCGCAGGGACCAGGCGGCCGCCAGCAGGCCGAGCAGCGCGAGCAGGCCGAGCAGCGGGCTGTCCCGGAGCTGGTGCAGGTACCCGTGCAGCGAGGCCGCGGTCGCGGTCACCGCCCCTCCGCGGCGTCGTCGCTGGGACGCTTGGCGCGGGAGGGCTGCACCCGCATGGGCTCCCCCGGCATCTTCGGGTAGTCCGGCGGATAGGGCATGTCGCCCAGGCCGTGGTCGCGCTCGTCCCGCTCGTACCACTCCAGCAGCGGCGTCATGTCGTGCGCGACGTCGTCGATCCCGGCGTGCAGGTCACCCTTCTCGGCGAAGCGGTCCGGCATGCTCCGCACCGTGAGGTCGCGGGGGTCGGTGTCCGGGAGCTCGTCCCACTCGACCGGTGCCGACACCGGGGCGTGCGGCAAGGGCCGGATCGAGTAGGCCGAGGCGATGGTGCGGTCGCGCGCGTTCTGGTTGTAGTCCACGAAGATCGTCTCGCCGCGCTCCTCCTTCCACCACTTGGTGGTGACCCGGCCGGGCATCCGGCGCTCCAGCTCCCGGCCGAACGCGATGGCTGCGTGCCGGACGTCGGTGAAGGTCCACCGCGGCTGCACCCGCACGTAGATGTGCACCCCCCGGTTGCCGGAGGTCTTGGGGTACCCGCGCCAGCCCAGCTCGGCGAGCACCTCGTGGGCGACACCGGCGACCTCCACGGCGTCGCGGAAGTCGGTGCCGGGCTGGGGGTCCAGGTCGATCCGCAGCTCGTCGGGGCTCTCGACCTCCGGCCGGCGCACCGGCCACGGGTGGAAGGTGATCGTGTTCTGCTGCGCACACCAGGCGACGGTGGCCAGCTCGGTCGGGCAGACCTCGTCGGCGGTGCGCCCCGAGGGGAAGGTGATGTGCGCTGTCTCGACCCACTCGGGGGCGCCCTTGCTGATCCGCTTCTGGTAGAACGCGTCCGCGCCCCGGCCGTCGGCCCGGGTGGCCAGCCGGACCCCCTCGTGCACCCCGCTCGTCCAGCGCTCGAGGGTCACCGGTCGGTCCTGCAGCGCGCGCAGGATGCCGTCGCCCACCGAGACGTAGTAGGCCACCATCTCCCGCTTGGTGATGCCCGCCTCGGGGAAGATCACCTTGTCCGGGTTGGTGACCTTGACCGTACGCGGGCCGACCTCGATCTCCTCGAACGGTGACGCCATGCCCGGAACGCTACCCGGGTGATCCGTAACGGTGGCCCGCGCCGACGTACTGTCTGTACATGTTCAAGAAGACCAGACCCGCCGACAGCAGCCCCGACCGTGCCGACGCTGCCTACCCCGTGCAGAAGTCCGAGGAGGAGTGGCGGGCCGAGCTGAGCCCGGAGGAGTACCACGTGCTGCGCGAGGCCGGCACCGAACGGGCCTTCACCGGCGAGTACACCGACACGAAGGCCGTCGGCGTGTACAGCTGCCGCGCCTGCAACGCCGAGCTCTTCAGGAGTGGTGCGAAGTTCGACTCGCACTGCGGGTGGCCGTCGTTCTACCAGCCGAGCGAGGGTGACGCCGTCGAGCTGCTGGAGGACCGGTCATTCGGCATGCGTCGGACGGAGGTCCGCTGCTCCCGGTGCGGCTCCCACCTCGGGCACCTCTTCGACGACGCCCCCCAGACCCCCACCGGCGACCGCTACTGCATCAACTCGGTCTCGATCCGTCTCGAGGAAGGGCAGTAGGGCGACGGTACGGCGCCACCACCACGGCCGGGTGTAGCGGATGTCCTTGGTCGCGATGTCGAACAGGATCACCGACTGCAGCAGCAGGCCGCCCACCAGCGCCCCGCCGACAAGGTCCGACAGCCAGTGGCTGCCGATGTAGATGCTGGTGAGGATCGTCAGCGTGGTCAGCACCGACCACACGGCTGCGACGGTCCGTACCGGGGGCTCCTTCGCGTACCGCAGCATGAGGTAGACGATCACGCCGCCCGTGAGCACCATGTTCGACGAGTGCCCGGACGGGAAGATGATGTCGCCCTGGAGCACCGACGGGTCGCCGGTCTCGGTCTGGGACCGGCCGATGAGGATCTTCATCGCCCCGACGACGACGTTGAGGACCAGGAACGACATCGCGGCGAGCACCACGGGACGCCAGGTGCGGTTCTTCCGGGCGAAGTGTCCGGCGACCGCCAGCAGGATCGGCACGAGCACCGAGCGCTGACCCATCTTGTCGTAGGCCCAGGCCGCCCCGTCCAGCGACGGGATGGCCTTCTGGCCGTTCCAGGCGTTGATGCGGATGTCGAGCTGGGTCAGCGGCCCCTGCACGAAGATGTCGACGATCACGTAGACCAGCGCGACGGTCAGCGCCACAGCGATCAGGCGGGACCGGGCGCCGATCTGGTCGCGGATCCGTCGCCGGGTGACCACCGCACCTGTCAGCCGGTCGACACGCGGGGTCGGCCGCGCGTCCGCCGGACGCTGGTCGGGCAGCCGTTCTGGCGGCTGCGGCAGGTCGGTCTCCGGGCCGTGGCCGTCGGTGCCGTGGGGCGACGCGCTCATCCGGTGCTCATCGACGGCTCAAGGCAGTGCCGCCACGAGCTCGCTGACCGGCTTGCGCCGCCCGGTGTAGAACGGCACCTCCTCGCGCACGTGCATCCGGGCCCGCGAGGCTCGCAGGTCGCGCATCAGGTCGACGATGCGGTGCAGCTCGTCGGCCTCGAAGGCCAGCACCCACTCGTAGTCGCCCAACGCGAAGGCGGCCACGGTGTTCGCCCGGACGTCGGGATAGCCGCGTGCCTGCTGGCCGTGCTCGGCCAGCATCGCCCGGCGGTCGGCGTCCGGCAGGAGGTACCAGTCGTAGGAGCGCACGAAGGGGTAGACGCAGACGTAGTCGCGCGCCTGCTCGTCGGCGAGGAACGCCGGGACGTGGCTCTTGTTGAACTCGGCCGGCCGGTGCAGCGCCATCACCGACCACACCGGGTCGCATGCCGCACCGAGACCGGTCCGGCGGAACCGCGAGTACGCCTCCTGGAGGTCGTCGGAGCCCGGCGCGTGCCACCACAGCATCAGGTCGGCATCGGCCCGCAGACCGCTGACGTCGTAGGTGCCGCGGGTGACGACGTCCTTGGCGCCCAGCTGCTCGAACAGCCCGTCGACCTCGGCGGCCAGCGCGGCGCGGTCCCGGGGCTGGTCGTCGAGGCGCCCACGGAGCCGGAAGACCGACCACATCGTGTAGCGGATGACCTGGTTCAGGTCGCGCGCCCGGGCCTTGTCGCTCATGCCCGCCATTGTCGCAGCACCTCGGCGGCCGCCTGCTGGCCGGATGCCACGCAGGCAGGCACGCCGAGCCCGTCGTACTGGGCCCCGGCTACGGCAAGGTGCGGAAGGGTCGCGACGGCCGCCCGGACCCGGTCCACCCGGCCGCGGTGGCCGACGGTGTACTGCGGCAGGCCGCCGCCCCAGCGGGTGACGCGGGCGTCGACCGGCGGGTCCGTGACACCGAGGGCGTCGGTGAGGTCGGCGAGGACCAGGTCGACCAGGTCCGCGTCGTCACGCTGGAGCACGGCCTCCTCCCCCAGCCGGCCGACCGACGCGCGGACCAGCACCAGGCCGGGTGCCCGCTCGGCGTACCAGCCCCACTTCGTCGAGCTGAAGGTCACCGCCTTGACCGACCGGCCGTCCACCGGTGGCACGAGGAAGCCCGAGCCGCTGGGCGGCCGGGGGAAGGCCGTGGCCGGGAATGCCAGGGCCACCACGGCCATCGACGCGTAGCGGACCTGCGCCAGGTCCGAGGCCGCGGCGGCGGCGTGCGGTCGCAGCAGCCTTGCCGCGGGCGCCGCCGGCACGGCGAGCACGACGGCGTCGGCGTCGACGAGCTCGGTGCTGCGGGTCGGCCCCACCAGGAGCCGCCAGCCGTCCGGGGTGCGATGCAGCTCGCGCACCGTCGCCCCCGTGCGGACCTCTGCGCCGGAGAGCCCGGCCACCGCCGCCGGCAGCCGCCCGACCCCGCCGCGGGGGGCGCCGAAGACTGCCGCGCCGGCGCCCGGGCGCGCGTCGGCCTCGGCCCGGCTGGCCCGCGCGGCGGCGACGAGCGAGCGGTGCCGACGGGCGAACGCCGCCAGCTGCGGCACCGTCGCCTCCAGGGACAGCTCGTCGGCGCGACCGGCGTAGACGCCGCCGAGCAGGGGCTCCACCACCCGGTCGACGACCGCCCGCCCGACCCGCGCGGCGACGTAGCGCCCGACAGCGACGTCGTCGCCGTACGCCGTGCGCGGGAGCCACGAGTCGACCGGCACCCGGGCCAGCTCGCGGGCGGTGAGCAGCCCGGTGGCGGCGAGCGCCCGCAGGTCGCTCGGGACCCCCATGACAGTCGCCCGGGGCAGGGGGGACATCTCGCCCCGGCTCCACACCGCGGCCGAGGTCGTCGCGGCATCCTCGAGGTCCGGGCCGAGCCCGGCCGCCCGCGCCAGGGCGACCGCCTCGGGGCGACGGAGCAGCAGGGACTCGGCGCCCTCGTCGACCGGCACGCCCGCCAGCTCGCTCACGCGCAGCTTGCCGCCCACCTGGCCGGAGGCCTCGAGCACAGTCACCCGGACCCGGAGCGGGCGCGGACCGCTGCGCGCGCCCTCGCGCAGCGCTGCCGCCGCGGCCAGGCCGGCGATGCCGCCGCCGACGACGACGACGTGGCGCGGCTCGGCGGACGGGTCCGCACCGGCGTCGGGCACCCGCCAACCCTGGCAGATGCGCCTACACCGCACGACCGCGGCCGGACCCCTGACCGATCCGGGACCGGGCGACGCGGAACCGCCGGAGGCCCGGGTGCGTCGCACGTCAGTCCAGACCGGATCCCCTGGGGGTACGCCATGAACGGATCGCTCACGACCCGACCTGCCCGCACGCGTGTCGCCGCGGCCGCCGGCGCACTGCTGCTCGGCGGGACCCTGGCCGCGTGCGGGGGCGGTGCCGGCGAGAGCGCCTCCACCGCGGGCTCGGGCAGCTCCGGTGCCTCCCGGTCCGGGGCCGACGCCGGCGGCGAGGTCGGCACGCCCGCCCCGGCCACCGGGCCCGGCGACGGCTCCGAGCTCTCCGCCGACGGGGCGAAGGATGCGGTGCAGCGGTCGTCGACAGCGGCCCGGGTGCTGCCCAGCGACAGGGACGTCGTGTACACCGGCTCGATCTCGGTGCGGGTCACGGACATCCGCCGGGCGACCGACAGGGTCGAGTCGCTGACGCTCGGAGTCGACGGCGTCGTCTTCGCCGAGGAGACCTCGACCGACCCCCGACACCCGCAGTACGGCGATGCCACGCTGACGATCCGGGTGCCGCCCACCGCGTTCGGGCCGACGCTCGACGCGGTCGGGCGCCTGGGCAGGGAGCGGGACCGGCAGCGCAGCGCGGAGGACGTGACGACACAGGTCACCGACGTCGCCAGCCGCCTGCGGACCCAGCAGCGCAGCGTCGACCGGGTACGGGTGCTGCTCGCCCGGGCGAAGACGATCGGCGAGGTCGTGCAGGTCGAGTCCGAGCTGTCCCGCCGGGAGGCCGACCTCGAGTCGCTCGAGGCGCAGCTGAAGCGGCTCGACGACCTCACGTCGCTGGCCACGATCGAGGTGCACCTGTTCTCCCCGCAGCCGGCGACAGCCGTGCAGCCGCCCGAGGACGACGCGGACCTCGGCTTCCTGTCCGGCCTGCGCAGTGGCTGGGACGCGTTCGTCGCGATCGTCCTGGTGGCGCTGACCGTCATCGGTGCGCTGGTCCCGTTCCTGGTGGCGGCGGGGCTGGTCGGCGTCCCGGCGCTGGTGGTGTGGCGGGCCCGCCACCGGACCCCGACGGCTCCCCCGCCCGCGGCAGCCGATGCCTGAGCCGGGCAACGGGCGGCCTGGCGGCTAGCGCGCCGACTCGGCGTGCACCAGGTCGACGACGCGGGTGAGCACGTCCGGGTCCGTCTCGGGGATCACGCCGTGGCCCAGGTTGAAGACGTGCCCCCGGGCCGCGCGTCCGGCCGCGAGCACGGCGCGGGTCCGGTCGGCGACGACCTCCCAGGGGGCGAAGACGAGCGCCGGGTCGAGGTTGCCCTGCAGGGAGCGGTCCGGTCCGACCCGTCGCCCCGCCTCGTCGAGGGGCACCCGGAAGTCGACGCCGACCACCTCCGCCCCCGCCTCGCCCATCAGCCCCAGCAGCTCGCCCGTGCCCACGCCGAAGTGGATCCGGGGCACGCCGAGATCCCCCACCTGGGCGAGCACGGACGCGGAGTGCGGCATGACGTGGGCCTGGTAGTCCGCGGCCGGCAGCGCCCCCACCCACGAGTCGAACAGCTGCACGGCGCTGGCGCCGGCCCCCACCTGCACCCGCAGGAAGGACGCCGTCACCTGCGTCAGGACCGCCATCAGGTCCGCCCACAGCCCGGGGTCGCCGTACATGAGGGACTTGGTGTGCTCGTGGTTGCGCGACGGCCCGCCCTCCACCAGGTAGGAGGCCAGGGTGAACGGCGCACCGGCGAAGCCGATCAGGGGCGTGCCGGCCAGCTCGGCCGCGAGCAGCCGGACCGCTTCGGCCACCGGCGCGACGTCACCGGGCTCCAGCTCCCGCAGCTGGGCCAGGTCGGCCCGGGAGCGGATCGGGCGCGCCACCACCGGGCCGACGCCGGGAACGATGTCCAGGTCGACACCGACGGCCTTCAGAGGCACCACGATGTCGCTGAAGAGGATCGCGGCGTCGGTGCCGTGCCGCCGCACTGGCTGCAGCGTGATCTCGGCGACGAGGTCGGGCCGGGCGCAGGCCTCGAGCATCGGGATGCCCTCGCGGACCCGGCGGTACTCCGGCAGCGACCGCCCGGCCTGCCGCATGAACCAGACCGGCGTGTGCGGGACCGGCTCGCCCCGGCAGGCGCGCAGGAACGGGGACCCGGCCAGGTCGGGGTGGGGGCTGATCACCACGGGATCCTTTCACCGGCCGCGATCAGCACGACGCCGGCGAGTGCCAGCACGACCCCGGCGCTCTGCAGCCGCCCGAGGCGTTCGTGCTGCAGAACCCGTGCCAGCAGCACGGTGACGACCGGGTAGAGCGAGCCGAGAACGGCGACCACCGCGATCTCGTCCCTCCGGCTGGCCAGCCCGAACGTCAGGTTGGCGGCCAGGTCGCCGACCCCCACGAGCGCGACCAGGCCCAGCGTGCGCGGCCCGAGCCGGAGCTGCGAGCGTGGGAACCCGCGCGCGAGGGCGACGACGAGCGCGAGCGTCAGCAGGCCGACCGAGGTGGCACGCATCGTCACCAGGGTCATCAGCGTGCTGGACCGGCTGCCCTTCGCGATCGCGAGCAGCGCCACTCCGAACCCCACGGCGGCCACCGCGGCGAGCAGCACCGGTCTGGCGCCGGCCCGGCCGGACAGCTCCGGCCCGCTGGCCATGACCACGCCGACGATCGCGACGACGATCCCGGCGAGCTGGGCCGCCGCGGGCCGGTTGCCCTCCGCCAGGCCGACGACCACCGGGACCACCACCCCGAGGGCCGCGATCGGCGACACGACGCCCATCGTCCCGGCGGCCAGCGCGGCGTAGAAGCTGACCAGCCCGACGACACCGGCCAGTCCGGCCAGCACCGCCCAGGGCAGGTAGCCGCGGTCGTCACCGAACGCGTCCGCCGCGACCGCGACCACGAGGACCGTCAGCAGCCCGGCGGCCTGGGACACGCCGACGACCAAGGACGCCGGCCGCCGACGCGACAGGGTGCCGCCCAGGAAGTCGGCCGAGCCCCAGAGCAGGCTCGAGACCAGGGCAAGGACGGCGGCCACGCGGGGAGGCTAGACGGTGGCTCGCGCCGGCCGGGCGGGCCGTCCTGCCGACGCGCCGGTCGCGCGGGGTTGCGGCCCGCCTCCCGGGTGGCGGCCGGGCGCCGTCGTACGCTGCGGTCATGGTCGCCCGGCGCGAGGTCGACGAGGTGCCGGAGGAGTTCTCCCGGGCCCTCGCAGAGCTGCGCGCCGCCCGGCCGCGCCCCGAGGTCGTGCTCGAGGAGACGCCGGCTCCGCAGCGGCTGGCACCGCACGCCGTCGCGCTGACCGCCGACGTGCTCGACACGCACGACCCGGAGGCCGAGCTGGGCACCGGCCGCCTCGTCCTGCTGCACGACCCGGCCGGACACGAGGCCTGGCAGGGCACCTTCCGGGTCGTGACCTACGTGCGGGCCGAGCTCGAGCAGGAGATGGCCGCCGACCCCCTGCTGCCCGGCGTGGGCTGGGCCTGGCTGACCGAGGCGCTGGACGGCCACGGCGCCTCGTTCACCGCGGCCAGCGGCACCGTCACCAGGGTCGCGTCGGAGAGCTTCGGCGCGATCTCCGCCGAGCCCGCGTCCGCGCAGATCGAGATCCGGGCCTCCTGGACACCGCTGGACGACTCGTTCGGCGCCCACCTGCTCGGCTGGTGCGACCTGCTGTGCACCACCGCCGGGCTGCCGCCGGAGACACCGGGCGTCGTCACCCTGCCCACCAGGCGGCGCTCCACCCGGCCCTGAACGACGGGCCAACCCCTACAGGTGCGCCCCGGACGGGCCGATGAGGGTGGGGACAGCCCAACGGCGCTGTCGACGCCCGAACCACCGTCCGACGCCGTCTCGACGTCGGTTGCACCTCGACGGGAGACCTGGTGACCGCACTGGTCGAACGCCACGGCAGCGCGGCCCCCGGCCCGCACCTCGGCCGGGCCGCCCGCTTCACCGCGATGGTGGTGGTGGCGAGCCCGTTCGTCCGCGAGACGCTGTGCCGCACGCTGCGCGGTCTCGGCGCCGCGGAGATCGTCGAGGCCGGCTCGCTGGCCGAGGCCCGCTCCCGCGCCCTGGGCACCGGAGCCCGGGACCTCGCCGTCGTCGACGGCACGCTGCCGGACGGCTCCGGCATCGCGCTGGTCCGCGAGCTGCGCGGCCTGGGCTGGACCCGTGGCGTCGTGCTCTCCGCCACCGAGGACCCCTACACGGTCCGCGCCGCGCTGACCGCCGGTGTCCGTGCCTTCCTCGTGACCGCCTCCTCCGGCGGCCCCGCCGCCCGGGCCGGGGGCACACCCTCGATCCACCCGCGTCCGCGGGCCGCCCGGCTCACCGGCGCGGAGGCTCTCTCCGGCCGGGAGGTCGAGGTGCTCCAACTGGTGTCCGACGGCAGGTCCAACAAGGAGATCGGCGAGGCGCTCGGCCTCTCGGCGCTCACCGTGAAGTCGCACCTGGCGCGGATCGCGCGGAAGCTGGGCACCGGGGACCGGGCCGAGATGGTCGTCGTGGCCATGCGCGCCGGCGTCGTGGTCTGAGCCTGCACCACCCTCTCGGCGCCGACGCGCGGCCGACCTCCGGGTACGACGGGCGCGGACAGCCACGCCGTACCGTGGACGCGTGACCGCGACAGAGCCCGCCGAGCCGACAGTGGCCGCCGGTGACCCCCCCGCCGCGGTCCCGCTCACCGAGCCGCGCGACGGTGTCCCCACCCCGCTCACGACGCCCGACGAGCTGGCCCGGGTCGTCGCGGTCCTGGCCGACGGCCGCGGCCCGGTCGCCGTCGACGCCGAGCGGGCGTCGGGCTACCGCTACGGCCAGGCTGCCTACCTGGTCCAGCTCCGCCGCGCCGACATCGGGACCGTGCTCGTCGACCCCCGCGAGCTGCCCGACCTCAGCGACCTCGGGGCGGCGATGTCCTCGGAGGAGTGGGTTCTGCACGCAGCGTCCCAGGACCTGCCCTGCCTGGCCGAGATCGGCATGCGGCCGACCCGGGTCTTCGACACCGAGCTGGCCGGTCGCCTGCTGGGCTACCCCAAGGTGGGCCTCGGCTCGATCGTCGAGGACGTCCTCGGGCTGACCCTGGAGAAGGGCCACTCGGCGGCCGACTGGTCGACCCGCCCGCTGCCGGAGCCGTGGCTGCGCTACGCCGCGCTCGACGTCGAGGTCCTGGTCGAGCTGCGCGACGCCCTCGCCGCCCAGCTGGACGAGCAGGGCAAGCGGGCCTGGGCCGAGGAGGAGTTCGCGGCCATCGTCGGGGCTCCCCCGCCGGCACCGCGGGTCGACCCGTGGCGCCGGACGTCGGGCCTGCACCGGGTCCGCAAACGGCGACAGCTTGCTGTGGTGCGCAGCCTCTGGGAGCGCCGGGACGAGCTGGCCCGGGCACGGGACATCGCGCCCGGCCGGGTGGTGCCGGACAACGCCATCGTCGCCGCAGCCCTCGCCCAGCCACGCACCGAGGACGATCTGGTCGCCCTGCCCGTGTGGGGCGGCCGGTCGATGCGGCGGCAGACCGCGCAGTGGCTGCCCGCGATCCGCCGCGCCCTGGACCTGCCCGAGGCAGAGCTGCCGGACCCCAAGACCCCGCACGAGGGCCCGCCGCCGGCCCGCTCCTGGCCGGAGCGGGAGCCGCTGGCCGCAGCCCGACTGGCTGCCGCGCGAGCCGCGGTCGGGTCGGTGGCCGAGCGGCTGGCCATGCCGGTGGAGAACCTGCTCGCACCGGACACCGTCCGGCGCCTGTGCTGGGCACCGCCGTCGGACGCCCCCGACGCCGCTGCTGTCGCGGACGTCCTGCGCGCCCACGGGGCCCGCAGCTGGCAGGTGGAGCTCACCGCCGCGCTGCTCGCCGACGCGGTGGCGAACGCCGGGGTGCCCGAACCCTCGCCCACTCCCTGACCCCCACGCACCCGCGGCGCAGCACCCGCGGCTGCCGCTCCAGGATTCGGCAACACCGGTGTTGCGTTTCTCCGGCTCCATCTGTTTAGGTAAGCGTTGCCTTACCTGAGCAGACGCCGTCGAAGGGACCCCCGGTGCTCGCCAACTACCTGATCGGCCTGCGTGAGGGCCTGGAGGCCACCCTCGTCGTCAGCATCCTGGTGGCGTACCTGGTGAAGTCCGGGCACCGCGACCGGCTGAGGCCGATCTGGCTCGGCGTCGCCGCGGCGGTGGCCATCTCGCTGGCCTTCGGCGCCCTGCTGACCTTCACCTCCAACAGCATGGGCTTCCAGGCCCAGGAGCGCTTCGGCGGGGTGCTGTCGATCGTCGCCGTCGGGTTCGTGACCTGGATGATCTTCTGGATGCGCCGCACCGCGCGGTTCCTCAGGTCCGAGCTGCAGGGCAAGCTGGACGCCGCCCTGCTCATGGGCACCCTCGCCCTCACCGTCACCGCCTTCATCGCGGTGGCCCGCGAGGGCCTCGAGACCTCCCTGTTCCTCTGGGCCGCGGCGCAGTCGGCCGGCAACGGCGCCACCCCGCTCGTCGGAGCCACCCTGGGCATCCTGACCGCCGTCGTGCTCGGCTACCTGCTCTACCGGCGCGCGGTCACCATCAACCTGGCCCGGTTCTTCACCTGGACCGGCGCTGCGCTGATCGTCGTCGCCGGCGGCGTCTTCGCCTACGGCGTGCACGACCTGCAGGAGGCCGGCGACCTGCCCGGCCTGGGCTCCCTCGCCTTCGACGTGTCCGGCGCCGTCCCGCCCGACAGCTGGTACGGCGCGCTGCTGAAGGGCACCCTCAACTTCTCCCCCGCCACGACCTGGCTCGAGGCCGCGGCCTGGCTGTTGTACGTGGTGCCCGTGATGGTGCTGTTCTTCCGCCCCGCGAAGGCACCCGCGCGTCCTGCCGCTGCGGCGCCGGCGACCACCACCACCCCCGCGACCAGCCCGCGCTGAGGGCGCCACCGGGCACCGCCCGCCCGCCCTCCCCGACGTCCCGCCACCCAACCCCCGGAGTTCCGCATGCCCGCGTCCGTTCCCGCCCTTGCCCTGGTGCTCGCCGCACCGCTGCTCGCCGCCGCTCTGGCCGGCTGCGGCGGGTCCGGCGCCTCGGGGGCCGAGGTGAGGGTCACCGCGGACGACGACGCCTGCACCGTCGCCGACACCGAGCTCGACGCGGGCGCGGTGACCTTCGCCGTCACCAACGCAGGCTCGAAGGTCACCGAGGTCTACGTCTACGGCGAGAAGGACGGCGCGTTCACCACGGTGGTCAGTGAGGTCGAGAACATCGGCCCGGGCACGAGCCGGGACATGGACGTCGACCTCGACCCCGGGACCTACGAGGTCGCCTGCAAGCCGGGGCAGAAGGGCGACGGGATCCGTCAGCGGGTGACCGTGACCGGCGACGGCGGCGGCAGCGGCTCGGACGCGTCCGAGGGCGGCTACGACCGCGAGATCGAGCTGACGGTCGACGGGGCCGGCCTCAGCGGGCTCGACCCCGCCACCGCCGACACCGGCGAGCGGATCGAGTTCAAGCTCGACAACGAGACCGACGGGACCCGCACCCTCGAGGTGCTGGACCCGGCCGGCACTGTCGCTGCCGAGTTCGACGTCCCGGCCGGGGGCGACGGCGAGGTGGTCGTCGAGCTGGGGACCGCAGGTGGCTGGACCGTCAGGGTCGAGGGCGGCGTCTCGGACGTCGATCAGACGCTCACCGTCGGCTGAGCGCCTCCCCGCGGCTCCGCGTCGCTAGCCTCCGACCATGGCGACCGGGTCGGGCACCGAGCTCGTCCGCGACCTGCGGGCCCGGCTCGCCGCCGAGGCCGACCCGGCCCGGGCGCCCGGGATGCAGGCGTACATGAAGTCGGAGCTGCCCTACCACGGGGTCGCGGCGCCGGCCTGCCGGGTGATCTTCCGCGAGGCGCTCGCCACCCACCCGCTGCCCGACCGGGCCACCTGGCTGGCCACTGTGCACGAGCTGTGGGACGACGCGACCCACCGCGAGGAGCGGTACGGCGCGCTCGCGCTGGTGCGGCACCGGCGGTACGCCGCCTACAGGGACCACGACGCTCTCCCGCTCTACCGGCACCTTGTCGTGACGGGGGCGTGGTGGGACCTCGTGGACGACGTGGCGACGCACCTGGTCGGGCCGCTCCTGCTCGCACAGCCGACCGACGTGCGCCCGGCACTTGTCGGTTGGGCGACCGACCCCGACCGCTGGCTGCGCCGGACGTCGGTGATCTGCCAGCTGGGAGCCACCGAGGCGACCGACCTCGGGCTGCTCGCTCTTGCGGTCGAGGCCAACCTCGATGACCGGGACTTCTTCCTCCGCAAGGCCATCGGCTGGGCGCTGCGCCAGTACTCGCGCACCGACCCCGCCTGGGTCCGGGCATTCGTGGCCGCTCACCACGACCGGATCAGCGGGCTGTCCCGGCGCGAGGCCCTCAAGCACGTGGGCGCCGGGTGACCGCGGCGGAGCGCTGGGCCGAGCAGCTGGCCGCCTGGCGGATCGACCCGGAGATCCTCGCGGCGGTGCAGGAGTCGCCGTACGGCTTCCCGCCGGCCCTCTTCGCCGCCCAGGGGCCCGGTGAGCCCTCGCCGCTGGCCCAGCTGGCTGTCCCGGCACTCGCACCCGGGTCCACGGTGCTCGACGTGGGCGCTGGGGCCGGCGCGTCGAGCCTGCACCTGGTGCCGCCGGGTGGCCGTCTGCACGCCGTCGACTCGCAGCCCTCGATGCTCCGGGCGCTCGAACGCGAGGCCGACGCTCGCGGCGTCGCCGTCACGACGTACCACGGGGCCTGGCCGGACCTCGCCGCCGACGTGCCTGTCTGCGACGTCGTGGTCTGCGCGCACGTCCTGTACAACGTGCCGGACCTGGTGCCGTTCGTCCGTGCCCTCACCTCGCACGCCCGCGGCCTCGTCGTCGTCGAGCTCACCGAGCGGCACCCGCTGGTCCGGCTGGCGCCGATGTGGGAACGGGTCCACCACCAGCCTCGTCCGGACGGCCCGACCGCCGACCTCGCCGCCGAAGTCCTCGGAGAGGCCGGGGTCGTCGGCCCCAGCCGGGTGTCGGCGCTGCGGGAGCCTCCGGAACGGACCGGTGCGCTGGCCGAGGAATGGGTCGACCTCACCCGCCGACAGCTCTGCCTGCCGCCCGAGCGCCGGGCCGAGGTTGTCGACCTGCTGGCGCAGTTCCCGCCGCGGCCGCGTCGTCTGGTCGCGCTGGCGTGGCGGGGCAGCGCTGACTGACGGCACCGCCGGACTCGCCTAGTCTTCCCCCGGTGACCCGCTCGTCCGCAGCCGCCGGCTCGCCCGGACCGGTCCGTCGATGAGCTCGAGCATGCCGGCGGGCCACCCGCACGGCCACCCGGCCGCGGCAGGCACCGACGCGCGTCGCCTCGCGGTCGTCCTGTCCGTCACGGTGCTCACCCTCGTCGTCGAGCTGGTCGGGGCCGCGGTCTCCGGCTCGCTGGCGCTGCTCGCGGACGCCGGGCACATGCTCACCGACGTCGCCGGCCTCTCGCTGGCCCTGGTGGCCGCAGCCCTGGTCCGGCGCCCCGCGACCCCGCAACGCACCTGGGGGTACCGGCGGGCGGAGGTCCTGGCCGCGGCGGCCCAGGCTGCCGTGCTGCTCGCGGTCGGCGGGTTCGTGCTGGTCGAGGGTGCCCGGCGGCTCGTCGACCCGCCGGAGGTCGCGTCCACCGCGATGGTCGTCTTCGGTCTTGTCGGGCTCGCCGGGAACCTCGTCGGCATCGCGGTCCTCGCCAGGTCCCGTGGGACCAACCTGAACATGCGCGCGGCCTTCCTCGAGGTCGTCAACGACGCGCTCGGCTCGGCTGCGGTGCTCGTGGCGGCCGGCCTGATCGCCTGGACCGGGTGGCAGCGCGCCGACGCCGTCGCCTCGCTGCTCATCGGCGGCTTGATCGTGCCCCGCACCTGGCGACTGCTCCGGGAGTCGGTCGACGTCCTGATGGACGCCACTCCGAAGGGCCTGGACCTGGAGGCGGTGCGCCGGCACGTGCTCGAGGTGCCGCACGTCCACGACGTCCACGACCTGCACGCGTCCCAGGTCGCGACCGACCTGCCGGTCCTGACCGCCCACGTGGTGGTGGACGACTCCTGCTTCCGGGACGACCACCTGCCCCGGCTGCTGGACGAGCTGCAGTCCTGCCTGGCCGGGCACTTCGACGTGGCGCACTCCACCTTCCAGTTCGAGCTGGCCGGGCACTCCGGCCACGAGCACGGCACGCACGCCTGAGGCGGCCGTCCGGCCCTGCGGCCGCGGCCGACTGGAAGTCGTTGTTACTGACGAGTAGCATTCCGGCAGCGACTCCCGAACCGCCCCAGGAGGGCCCGTGCCCGCTCCGTCCCGTTCCCCACGCCCGTCGCGGCCCGTGCGTGACGTCGTCTTCGTCGACGGGGTCCGCACCCCCTTCGGCAAGGCCGGCCCGGCCGGCATGTACGCCGAGACCCGGGCCGACGACCTGGTCATCCGGTGCATCCGCGAGCTGATGCGACGCAACCCCGGCCTCCCCCCGGACCGGGTCGACGACGTCGCTGTCGCGGCCACCACCCAGACCGGCGACCAGGGACTCACCATCGGCCGCACCGCCGCCCTGCTGGCCGGCCTGCCGAAGACAGTGCCCGGGTACGCCATCGACCGGATGTGCGCCGGCGCGATGACGGCGGTCACCACGAGCGCGAGCGGCATCGCCTTCGGCGCGTACGACGTGGTGGTCGCCGGCGGTGTCGAGCACATGGGTCACCACCCGATGGGCGACGGTGTGGACCCCAACCCGCGCATCGTCGCGGAGAAGCTGGTCGACCCCTCAGCGCTGGTGATGGGGTCCACTGCCGAGAACCTGCACGACAGGTTCCCGCACCTCACCAAGGAGCGCGCCGACGCGTTCGCGGTGGCCAGCCAGGACAAGCTGGCCAAGGCCTACGCGAACGGCAAGGTGCAGCCGGACCTGGTCTCGATGGCGACCCGCAGCGTCGAGAAGGGCTGGGGGTTGGCGACGGCCGACGAGCCGCCCCGCCCGGGCACCACGATGACCGACCTCGCCGCGCTCAGGACGCCGTTCCGGCCGCACGGCCGGGTGACCGCCGGCAACGCCGCCGGCCTGAACGACGGCGCGACCGCCTGCATCCTCGCCGCCGAGGAGGTGGCCGAGGACCTCGGCCTGCCGGTACGGATGCGGCTGGTCTCGTTCTCCTTCGTCGGGGTCGAGCCGGAGGTCATGGGGGTCGGCCCGGTGCCGGCCACCGAGAAGGCGCTCAGCAAGGCCGGCCTCACCATCGACGACATCGGGCTGTTCGAGCTCAACGAGGCCTTCGCCGTGCAGGTGCTGGCGTTCCTCGACCACTTCGGGATCGCCGACGACGACCGGCGGGTCAACGAGTACGGCGGCGCGATCGCGCTCGGCCACCCGCTGGCGTCCTCCGGCGTCCGGCTGATGACCCAGCTGGCCCGGCAGTTCGAGGACCACCCGGAGGTCCGCTACGGCCTGACCGCGATGTGCATCGGCATCGGGATGGGCGGCGCGGTGATCTGGGAGAACCCCCACTGGGAGGGCTCCGCCGAGGTCGACGGCAGCACCGAGGGGACGGGGGCGGCGTGAGCGACATGATCGACTTCCCGGACGAGGTCGTCACCTCGGCGCCGGTGCACTACGTGGACCTCCCTCAGGACGGCGGGAGGGCGGCGCTGATCACTCTCGACAACGGGTTCGACCACACCAAGCCGACCACTCTCGGGCCGAAGAGCCTGGCGAACATCGGCGCCGCGATCGACGAGGCCCTCGGGCGCGACGACGTCGTCGCCGTGGCCATCACCGGCAAGCCGTTCATCTTCGCCGTCGGCGCCGACCTCAAGGTGATGCAGGCGGGCGGCACGGCCGACCAGGCCAAGGGCTACTTCGCGCTGGGGCACGACACGTTCCGCAGGCTGCGCGACGCGACGGTTCCCACGTTCGCCTTCGTCAACGGCGCCGTGATGGGCGGCGGCCTCGAGCTCGCCCTGCACTGCCACTACCGCACGCTGTCGGCCGGCGTACCGGCCGTGGCATTCCCCGAGGTCTTCCTCGGTCTGATCCCCGGCTGGGGCGGCAGCCAGCTGCTGCCGAACCTCATCGGTGCCGACAAGGCGGTGACGGTCATCGTCGAGAACGCCATGAACCAGAACCGGATGCTCAGGGCGAAGCAGGCGTTCGACCTCGGCATCGCTGACGTCCTGCTCGAGCCGGCCGACTTCCTGGAGCAGTCGCTCGCCTGGGCCTCCTCGGTCGTGCGCGGCGAGACCGTCGTGGAACGGCCCGAGGTCGACCGCGGCGAGGCGTGGGACCTTGCCCTGGCCCGCGCCAGGGGCATCGCTGACATGCGCGTGCACGGCGCCACCCCGGCGCCCTACCGGGCGATCGAGCTGATCGAGCTGGCGCGGACCGCGTCGTACGACGACGGCATCGCCGCCGAGCGCAAGGCGCTCTTCGAGCTCGCGATGGGCGAGGAGCTGCGCGCCGGCCTCTACGCCTTCGACCTCGTCCAGCGACGGGCCAAGAGGCCGGCCGGCGTCCCCGACCGGTCCCTGGCCCGCGAGGTCACGAAGGTCGGGGTCGTCGGCGCCGGGCTGATGGCCTCGCAGCTGGCGCTGCTGTTCGTCCAGCGGCTCGAGGTGCCGGTGGTGATGACCGACCTCGACCAGGGCCGCGTCGACAAGGGCGTCGGCTACGTGCACGGCGAGGTCGACAAGCTGCTCGGCAAGGGCCGCATCAACCAGGACAAGGCGAACCGCCTCAAGGCCCTGGTCACCGGCAGCACCGGCAAGGAGGCTTTCGCCGACGCCGACTTCGTCCTCGAGGCCGTGTTCGAGGAGATGAAGGTCAAGCAGCAGGTCTTCGCCGAGGTGGAGGCCGTCGTCTCCCCCGGGTGCGTGCTGGCCACCAACACCTCATCGCTGTCGGTCACGGAGATGGCGGCAGGACTGGAGCATCCCGAACGTGTCGTCGGGTTCCACTTCTTCAACCCGGTCGCGGTGCTGCCGCTGCTCGAGATCGCACGGGCGGAGAAGAGCGACGACGCGTCGGTCGCCACCGCGTTCGCTGTCGGCAGGACACTGAAGAAGTCCTGCGTCCTGGTCGCCGACCGGCCCGCGTTCATCGTCAACCGCCTGCTCACCCGTTTTCTCGGCGAGGTCACGGCGGCGGTCGACGAGGGCACCGACTTCCAGGTCGCCGACAAGGCCCTGGAGCCGCTCGGCCTCCCGATGTCGCCGTTCGTCCTGCTGCAGCTGGTCGGACCGGCCGTGGCCCTGCACGTGGCGGAGACGATGCACGAGGCGTTCCCCGACCGGTTCGCCGTCTCGGAGAACCTCGGGCGCCTGGTGGCGGCCGGCAAAGCCGGCGTGTACGTCTGGGAGGGCTCGACCCCGAAGGTCGACCCCGAGGTCGCGGAGATGTTCCAGCAGGGCTCCTCACCGCTGGCCGAGGAAGAGGTCCGCCGCCGGGCGCTGGACGCGCTCGCGGAGGAGATCAGGCTGATGCTCGACGAGGGCGTCGTCCAGGACGTGCGGGACATCGACCTGGCGATGCTGCTCGGGGCGGGCTGGCCGTTCCACCTGGGTGGCGTCACCCCGTACCTCGACCGCGAGGGGGTGTCCGAGCGCGTGACCGGCCGACGGTTCCTCGAGCCCGGGGAGGCAAGCCTCCCCCGCGGCTGACCGGGCGATCTTCGTCGGTTCTCGCCCGGCGCGTCTCGCCGGGAGGTACGGTCCGGCGCGGCGTCATGGTGACGTCATGACCGGCCGGGGGCCGGAGCAGGGGGGTCCGGCCGTGTCGGGAGCTCGACCGCGGGCGTGGTCCGCAGGCGTGACAATCGGGGTGCTGGTGGCGGGACTGGCGGCAGCCGAGCCCGCAGCGGCGGCCGCCGCACCGCTCGGCGCGATCAGCGAGGTCACTGCGGGGATCACCCCGGGCAGCGAGCCGTACGACATCGTCAGCGGCCCGGACGGCAACCTGTGGTTCACCGAGCCGCGGATCGACCGGGTCGCCCGCATGACGCCCAGCGGGTCGGTGCGGGAGTTCAGCGCCGGCATCACGAGGTACGCAGCGCCGTTGGCCATCGCGACAGGCTCGGACGGCAACCTGTGGTTCACCGAGGCCCGGCAGAACCAACTCGGTCGCATCACACCGTCGGGTGTGGTGAGCGAGTTCCCGGCCGGCCCGGCGAGCGGCCGGCTGAACGACCTCACCCTGGGCCCGGACGGTGCGCTCTGGTACGTCAAGCGCCGCGCCGTTGGCCGCATGACGCAGTCCGGCGAGGTCACCGAGCTCACCGCGGGCATCAGTGCGGACGCCTCACTCAGCGGCATCGCGACCGGGCCGGACGGCAACCTGTGGTTCACCGACTACAGCGGACGGATCGGCCGCATCACACCGGCCGGCGCTGTCACCGAGTTCACCAGCAGCGTGGCCGAGAGCTCGCCGAGCGGCATCGTCGCCGGTCCGGACGGCGCGCTCTGGTTCACCCTCTTTGATGCGCAGCGGATCGGCCGGATCACGACCGCCGGCGAGATCACGCTCGTCGGCCGGGCACTCGCATCGGGGCCTCGCGGCCTGGCGCTCGGCCGGGACGGTGCGATGTGGTTCACGGAGGAGGGCGACCGGATCGGGCGGATCACACCGGCCGGTGCCGTGACCGAGTACGGCGCCGGCATCACCGCGGGCAGCTCGCCGACCGGCATCACAGCCGGTCCCGACGGCAACGTCTGGTTCACCGGCTACGGCCGGGACGTCGTCGCCCGGGTCGGCACGGGAGCGCCACTGACGGTGCGTTGTACCGGGAGGGGCGGCATCACCCGGGCCCGGCTCAAGGTCGTGTGCCGCACCACCGGGCTCGGCGCCGCTGCGACGGTCCGCTGGAAGGTCACCCGCAAGGACACCGGCGCCGTGGTCGCTCGCGGCCGGAAGTCGCTCGTGAGCGGGAAGCTGGTCGTGGACCTGACCCGCGCGGACGTCCGCAAGGGCCGGCACCGGGTGACGGTGACCCGCGGCAGGGGCATCGACAAGGTCGTCGTCACCCGGGCGCTTCGCCTGACCTGAGCCGCTCCTGTCGCCTGGCGTCGCTAGGGTCCCGACGCAGGTCGACGACGAGGAGGCAGGGCATGGACTGGACGTTGGAAGTCGTGGTGCTGCCGGTGAGCGACATCGGCAGGGCCGTGGAGTTCTACCGGGACAAGGTCGGTTTCCACCTCGACCACGACACGCAGAACGATCACATGCACGTCGTCCAGCTGACCCCGCCGGGCTCGGGGTGCTCGATCGTCGTCGGCGACCTGCCGTCGCAGAGCGAGATGGCTCCCGGCTCGCTGCGCGGGCTGCAGCTCGTCGTGGCTGACGCCGAGGCAGCGCGCTCCGAACTGGTCTCGCGGGGAGTCGACGCGAGCGAGATCCAGGTCCTCGACGAGCGCGACGGCGGCACGTTCTTCGGCTTCAGCGACCCGGACGGCAACACCTGGGCCGTCCAGCAGCTCAAGGTGCGCGGCGAGAACCCACTGATCCCGGTCGAGCACCGCGGCCGCTTCGGCGCCGAGTGACGCCGGCCCGACGCGTACGACCACGGCGTACGACCACGGCGTACGACCGCGTCGGACAGGTGCCGAGGTCGCGCCTGACGGTCAGCGGGCGCTCTGGACCGTGCGCCCGTTCAGCGGCTGGACCGGGCGGTTGTTGAACCCGTAGCCGTCGTATCCGGGCAGCTCGGCGACCAGCTCGTGGTGGCGCTCCACCGACTCGACGGACACCTCGCCCGGCCGGTCGAGCACCATCCAGCGCACGCCCTCGCTGCACGGCGGCGTGGTCAGGGAGCCGCCGTAGGTCACGTAGTCGCGGACTGTCGCGGATACCCGGCCGCTGTCGGCGGCCGGTCCCGGGAGGAGGCGGGCAGCGCTGATGCGTCGGCGCACCTGGTGCTCCTCGCCGGCCTCGAGCGGCGCGTTGGCCATGACGAGGTCGGTGAGCGTCTCGGCGTCCTCGGTCTCGTCCAGGAGGACGCCGACGACGGCGAGCGCTCCGGTCGTGGGGTCACGGTGGACGAGGTGCGCCTCCATGTCGTAGTGGCGCCCGTTGACCGTGTGCTCGCTCGGCACGTGGAAGTGGAACTGGACGAGCTGGTAGGTGTCGTGACCGACCCGCAGGGTCGCACCGCTGCCGGCCGGGAGCGGGACCTCCACGACGTGCCCGGTGTTCTCCACGACGAGCGGGACGCGCGGGTAGTGGAAGCGGAGCACGGGAAGCTTCGCGCTCCTCGCGGCACCGACGTCGACCGGGGACTGGCTGGCGCCTGCAGCGCACGCCTCAAAGCTCGCATCGATCCGGGCCCAGCTCAACGGACCGCGGGCCGGGTCGGCAGGGTCGTGGTTCCACTGCGGAGCCACCACCGCCTGTGCAGCGGTCGCCCAGGCGGTGCCGGCAACAGCGAGCGAGACGACCAGGGTCCTGATCCGGCGACTGCCCATCAGAGCCTCCTACGGCGAGCGAACGGACCTGGCTACGGCACCGGTCCACGACGTGGTCAAGTCACGAGCGACCCCGGGGCGTTACGCCGCGCACGCGTTGGCATTGTCGGTCTGCCCACGCACACTGATCACATGGCGTACGACGCAGAGCTGGCGGAGCGAATCCGCGAGGTGGTGCAGAACGAGGCCGGGTTGAGCGAGAAGAAGATGTTCGGCGGCCTCGCGTTCCTGATCGGTGGGCACATGGCGGTCGCTGCCAGCAGCCAGGGCGGCCTCCTGCTGCGCGTGGACCCCGCGAGCACCGAGTCCCTGGTCGACCCCCCGGCCGTGGACCGGTTCGAGATGCGCGGCCGGGCGATGGACGGCTGGCTCCGGGTCGACGCCCCGGAGGTGGAGTCCGACGCCGCGCTGCGCCGCTGGGTCACCCACGGGGTCAGCTACGTCCGGTCCCTCCCGCCCAAGTAGGCCCGGCCGGCGGACACGGCCGTGGCCGGACACCACGTCATCGGCTCGGGGAACGCCCCGTTCGTCCCACCGGCACCAGAAGTGATTCCGGCTCGGCTCGGCTCGGCTCAGCTCGGCTCGGCTCGGCTCGGCTCGGCTCGGCTCTGCCCGGCGCGGCCTCGTGTCCAGCTCGACCGATGAGTGGTTGTCCGTGGCCCGGTCTACGGTGCGGAGCATCAACCCCATCGACCCGAGGAGCCTGCCATGGCGGCACGACTCAACCCCTACATCAGCTTCGACGGCACCGCCCGCGAGGCGCTGGAGACCTACCAGCGCATCTTCGGCGGCGATCTGACGCTCACGACCTTCGGTGAGTTCGGCGCCGCGGAAGGCGGCAACGAGGACAAGATCATGCACGGCATGCTGGAAGGGCCCGGCGGGCTCGCGTTGATGGGGGCTGACACCCCACCGCAGATGAAGCACGAGCCCGGCAACAACATCTCGGTCAGCCTGAGCGGCGACGTCGACTCCGATGCCGAGCTCCGAGGCTACTTCGAGAAGCTCGCCGAGGGCGGCACGGTGACCGTGGCGATGGAGAAGCAGATGTGGGGCGACGTGTTCGGCATGTGCGTCGACCGGTTCGGCATCACCTGGATGGTGAACATCGCCCAGCCGACCGGCTGACCCGTCGCTCGCGCAGGGGGACCCTGGGCGTCGGGCCAGACGCCCAGGGCACGCCCGGCCGGCCGTCAGGGCAGCAGCAGGGCGGAGTCGCCGAACTCGTGCCACAGGTAGCCCTCCGCGCGTGCCTCGGTGTAGGCCCGCGCGACCAGACGCTCGCCCGCGACCGCCGCCAGAAGGCTGCGGTGCGAGGCGCCTTCCTCGTGCCAACCCGTGACCAGACCGGTCACGGCCCGGGCCGGCCGGTCCGGGCCGAGCACCAGGTCGGTCCAGCCGTCGCCGGTGCAGACGGTGCCGTCGGGCTCCGCGACGGTCTCGAGTGCTCGGGTGACCGTCGTGCCGACGGCAACCACCCGCCCGCCACGTGCCCGGGTGTGGTTCACCAGGTCAGCGGTCGCAGGAGGGACCACGAAGGGCTCGGGCAGCGGCGGCTCGCCCGGTTCCTGCGAGGACACCCCGGTGTGCAGGGTGATCGGCGCGACGCCGACCCCGGCGGTGACCAGGTCGGTGACCATCGCGTCGGTGAACGGGCGCCCCGCGCTGGGCATCTCGGCGCTGCCGGGAACCCGGCCGAAGACGGTCTGGTAGAGGTCTAGCGGCCAGTCGTCGGGCACGTAGGAGTAGGCGATAGGTCGGCCGTGCCGGGCGAGGTACTGCGGCACGTCGTCTGGGCCGACGAGGCTGGCCTGCCACAGCCGGGTAGCCGCCGGATCGGCATCCCGGTCCGGATAGGGCGCCACGACCTGGAGCCGCGCCCCCGGGAGCGACACGATGTCGCCGGCAGCGACGTCGCGCAGCGGTCCCGACGCGCGCCGACCGGGCCGCAGCTCGACCGCCCAGGCACCGTCCGGAATGACGCCGGACATGTGCGCGGTGAGCGCCGCACCCGCCCGGGTGCCGTCGACTGCGGCCGGCAGGGTCGCGGAGGTGTTCACCACGACAAGGTCACCGGCCCGCAGGTGCGCGGCCAGGTCGCGGAAGACCGCGTGGGACACCCCGGACGGGGAGGCGACGAGCAGCCGCACCTCGTCCCGGGCGAGTCCGCGCGCCTCCGGCGGCGTGCTCGCGTGGCGTAGGGGCGGGACGTGCAGCGCCTCGGCCGTCATCGGGCCGCTGCGACGGTGAGCAGGTCGACCGCCCGGTACCGTCCGCTGGGTGGTCGGCGGTCCAGCAGCACCCGGAAGGCAGGGACCGCGACAGTGCCCGGCTCCGGCCGGTCCGAGATGTCCTCGCCCGGGAACGCCGCCTGCTGCATCGCCGTGCGCATGTCGCCCGGGTCGAACGCGTAGACCGACAGTGCCGGCTCCTCGACCGCCAGCACCGCCGAGAGGTGGTCCAGCGCCGCCTTGGCCGGGCCGTAGCCGCCCCAACCCTCGTAGGCCTCGGCGGCGGCGTCCGAGCTGACGTCGACAACGACACCCCGGGCCGCGCGGAGCAGCGGCAGGGCCTCTCGCAGGAGGGCGTGCGGCGCAAGGACGTCGACGTCGTACACCCGGGCCAGCTCGTCGCTCGGATAGTCCGACAGGCGAGGCTGCGGGCTGGGTCCCAGGTAGCTGGCGTTGTTGACCAGCAGGTCGAGACCGCCGAGCTCGCTGGCCGCAGCGACGAGCTCCCGGCGGTGCCCGGCCTCGGTCACGTCGCCGGCGACCAGCCGCGTGCGGTCGAGGCCGACGAAGGCCGAGGCGAGCACGTCGGCGTTGCGGGCGTCGAGCACCAGGGACCAGCCCAGGTCAGACAGCTCGTGCGCGAGCGCGCGGCCGAGGCCGCGCGAGGCGCCGGTGATCAGGGCGACAGTCATCAGGTTCCTCTCCTTGCACTCCGGGGTCGTCGTGAGCATCCTTAAACATGAAGTTGACTTCAGGTCAAGCAACCGTCGAGGAGCACGTCGTGGACACCCGAGACCTTCTGACAGTCGGGGCTGTCTCGCAGCGCAGCGGGTTCGCCCCGTCCGCGCTGCGCTACTACGAGAGCGTCGGGCTGCTCCAGGCCGACCGGACAGCTGGTGGACAGCGCAGGTACCGGCGCAGCGTCCTGCGGCGGCTTGCGTTCATCCGGGCGGCGCGCAACATCGGCCTGTCCCTGGACGAGGTGGCCGAGGCTCTGGCGACCCTCCCCCGCGGGCGGACACCTACCAAGGCGGACTGGGCCGGCCTGAGCCGGTCCTGGCGAACCCGCCTCGACGACCAGATCGCCGGCCTGGTGGCGCTCCGGGACGGACTGGACTCGTGCATCGGCTGCGGGTGCCTGTCGCTGCGCACCTGCGCTGTCTCCAACCCGGGCGACGGGCCGGCGGTCGCCCGCGGCGCCGGACCGGGAGCGGCCTTCCTGCCGCCCTCCCTGCGCCGTCCTGTCGACGGCTCCTGACGCCGGCCGGTCGCGCCGCTCGACGGCGCCGCCGCGTGCGCCCGCTTCCGCCGTAGGGGTGGCGGCACGCAGGGTGAGCACCACTCACCCTGCTGGCCGAGTCTCCTCCGGGCCTCGACTGGGTACCGTCGGAGGGTGCAGGCACCGGACGCCCTCGAGCTGCGCCGACTCGCTCTCGCCGTGTCGGTGCTGCACGACGTCGACATCGTCCCGCTCGACGACGGTGTCCTGCTCACCGGGGACGTGCCGATCGAGGTGACCTGGCTCGAGCTCCGGCGGGCCCTCGGGGGTGCCGACCCCGAGGAGGACCTGGCCCGGATCCGGGTCGAGGCCTGGCTGCGCGGCCGACGGATCGCCGCCGGCGTCCACCTCGACCACCTGCGCACGCAGGCCCGACCGGTCGGGCTGCCTGTCGACCACCCGATGCACCCCGGTTTGGACTGGGTCCGGGAGCGCGTGCTCGGCGACGCGCTCGACCTCGGCTTCGGCTTCGTCGGCGTCGGCAGCGACCCCGACGAGGTGGTTGTCGTCCCGCAGGGAGCCCTGGACGCTGCCGGGGTCGACCCCGCCCCCTGGTGGCCGGTCGCCCGCGACTACCTGGAGCGGATGGGCGCGGTCGCTGCCCAGCGGCTGCGGAGCAACCCGGTGCTGCGGCCGATCGGTGACTGCGACGTCGCCACCCTGCTCGGGTCGCGCACGCTGAGGGCGGCGCTGTGTGCGGAGGACGGGACCGGCATGAGGGCTGCTGCCGTCCCGATGCTGCGCCGCGGCTGGCTGGACCTGTCGCGCATCGACCCTGCCTTCACAGCGGCGGCAGCCGCGGCAACCCGGCCGGAGGAGCGTGGCTTCGCCCGCCCGGTGCTGCTCACCGCCGACGAGGTGGCACTCGCGCCTGACGGCGGCCGGCCGGCAGAGATCGTCCTGCGGGACGCCGCGGTCGACTCTCCCTACCTGCGCTCGATGCTCTACCGCTGAGCAGTTCGGCGGCGGTTGACGCGACGGTCGGCGGTCGGCAGCCTCAGCAGAGGAGCCGCGGCCCACCGCGCTGATGCCGATCGAGCAGCGCGTCGGCCGACCCAGGACCGACTACCTCTGGAGACGACGATGCCGGCCGACCCCGCCGCACCTCTGACCCACAGCCCCGCGTCCGGTCACCTCGAGGTCGATCCGACCCCCGGCATGACGCGGCGGCGAGCCATCGACACCGGGAGCATGTGGTCGGGCACGGTGTCGACCTCCGCCGGCGCCGTCTCCGGCTGGCACCACCACGGCGAGCACGAGTCGACAATCTACGTCGTGAGCGGATCCCTCCACATGGAGTTCGGTCCGGGCGGCGCCGAGTCGTTCGACGCCGTCGCAGGGGACGTCGTGCACGTCCCCGCCGGCGCCGTCCACCGGGAGTCGAACCCGCTCGCCCGCGAGTCGCTGTTGTTCGTGGTTCGCTGCGGCCGCGGCCGGCCGACTCTCAACGTCGCCGGGCCTGCTGCCGGCTGACCGGCGTGCCTGTGACCGGATCGTGCCGGCGACCGCATCACGGCACTCCCGGCGATTCAGAGGTTGCCGCCGACCCCACCCCAACCGTCCGTGCGGGACGAGGTGGGCGGCCCCCCGTTGGCGCCGAGGTCCCGGTGGGCCTGAGGGTCGGTGCCGACGGCACCCGTGGCACCGGAGCGCCGACGCCACACCAGCAGCGCGATCGGGACCGCGACGACGAGGGCGAAGAACACGAACCAGGCCATGGCCACCTCCGTGAGCACCGTGGGCTCCCCTGACGGTACGCGCTCGCACCAGGACTCGGGCACCTCCCGCGCGGAACCGCGCAAGGCACCGCTGCGTCGAAGTGGAACCACGACCGACCGGAGGCCACGATGGCGCCCACCACCCGCTCACCCCTCGTCGTCCTCGCGGCGGTCACGGGGACCCTCGCCCTGGTCGTCGCCGGATGGCTGCTCGGCCACGGCAGCCCGGCCGCGCCCGCTGCCGCTGCGGCGACGGGAGCGGGCGACGCCCTGGGCGCCCGGGCGCGCGACGGCGTCCTTGTCAGCGGCACCGGCGAGGTGTCCGGCCGGCCGGACACGCTGGTCGCGCAGTTCGGCAGCGAGGCGAGTGCGTCCTCGGTGGACGATGCCCTGGGCCGCGCCGACCGTGCCATGGGCAGGATCACGGACGCGCTGCAGAAGGGTGGCGTGGCCGAGGCCGACCTGCGAACTGCCGGCCTGGACATCTACCCGCAGTACTCCGACGACGGCCGGCAGGTCACCGGCTACCAGGCCCAGCAGCAGCTCACCGTGACCTTCCGCGACATCGACACCGCCGGACGCCTGATCGGCCGGGCGGTCGCCGCCGGTGGCGACGCGGCCCGGCTGTCCGGGCTCGCGTTCCGCATCGACGACGACTCCGCCATGCTCGCCGATGCCCGTCGCAAGGCCTTCGCCGACGCCAAGGCCAAGGCCGACCTCTACGGCGACGCTGCCGGGCGTGGCCTCGGTCGCGTCGTCAGCGTCACCGAGACGGTGACCGGCAACGACCGGCCGTACCCCATGACGGCGTTCGACAGCGCCGGTGGCTCCGTCGCGCGGGACGTCGACATCCAGCCGGGCGAGCAGAAGCTCGCGGTGACCGTGACTGTCGAGTGGGCCTTCGACTGAGCCTCGCTGCTCTCGGCCGGCACGCACCGGACGGGCGTCCCCGTGCCGCCCACCAGCGTGGAGGCGACCCTGCCCGCCGTCGTGGTCCACCACGCGCGGACGTGGCTCGAGGCAAGCCCGACCGGTGACCGGGACCGGCTGACCGCCGGCTCAGTCGGCGACGTGGTGCTGCTCGACCTCGCCGGCCAGCCCGGCCACGGTCTCGACGATGTCGCGTGCGATGTCCTGCGCGGTGAGGCCGATCTCGGCGAGGACCTCCGGCCGCTTCGCGTGGTCGAGGAACCGCAGCGGGACGCCGAAGTCGCGCAGCGGGGTGGCCACCCGGGCGTCGCGCAGCGCAGCGGCCACGGCCCCGGACACCCCGCCGCGCAGGCCGTCCTCGACGACCACCACGGCTCGCACGTCACGCGCCATGCGCACGATCACCGCCGGCACCGGCTTCACCCAGCGAGGATCGACAACAGTGACCCCGATGCCCTGCCGGGCGCACCGCTCGGCGACGTCCAGACAGGTCTCCACCATCGACCCGACGGAGACCAGGAGCACGTCGTCGCCGCCCCGGTGCATCACGTCGACGCCGCCGACCCGCTCGACAGCGGGGAGGTCGCGGCAGACTGCCCCGGTCGGGTAGCGCACGACAGTCGGGGCGTCGTCGACCGCGACGGCCTCCCGCAGCTCCTCGCGGAGGGTCACGGCGTCCCGCGGCGCAGCCAGCCGGAGCCCGGGCACCGCTTGCAGGACGGTCAGGTCCCACATGCCGTGGTGGCTCGCGCCGTCCGGCCCGGTGACGCCGGACCGGTCGAGGCAGAAGGTGACGCCGCAGCGGTGCAGGGCGACGTCCATGAGGACCTGGTCGAAGGCCCGGTTGAGGAACGTCGCGTAGACGGCAACGACCGGGTGCATGCCGCCGAGCGCCAGCCCGGCGGCCGAGGTCGCCGCGTGCTGCTCTGCGATGCCGACGTCGAAGATGCGGTCCGGGTACGCCGCGGCGAACGCGTCCAGCCCGGTCGGGATGAGCATCGCTGCGGTGATGCCGACCACGTCCGGCCGCTCGGCGCCGATCGCGACGAGCTCGTCGGCGAAGACCTGGGTCCAGGCAGTGCCGGACGCCGCGAGCGGCTGCCCGGTCTCGGGGTCGATGACACCGATGCCGTGGAAGTGGTCGGCGGCGTCGTCCTCGGCGTGCTTGTAGCCGAGCCCCTTGCGGGTGATCGCGTGGACGAGGACCGGGCCCTGGAAGCCCCGGGCCCGGCGCAGTGCGTGCTCGACCGCCTCGATGTCGTGGCCGTCGACCGGCCCGATGTACTTCAGCCCGAGGTCCTCGAACATGCCCTGGGGCGCGACGACGTCCTTCAGCCCCTTCTTCACACCGTGCAAGGCGTCGTAGAGGGGCGCGCCGACGACGGGTGTGCGGCCGAGCACCTGCTTGCCCCACTCGAGGAAGCGCTCGTAGCCGCGGGTGGTCCGCAAGGTCGCCAGGTGGTGCGCCAGCCCGCCGATTGTCGGCGCGTAGGAGCGCTCGTTGTCGTTCACGACGATGACCAGCCGTCGGGTGTGGTCGGCGGCGATGTTGTTGAGGGCCTCCCAGGCCATCCCACCGGTGAGCGAGCCGTCCCCGACGACGGCGACCACGCACCGGTCGCTCTCACCGCGAAGCTGGAAGGCCTTGGCCATGCCGTCGGCATAGGACAGCGCGGTCGAGGCGTGCGAGTTCTCGATCACGTCGTGCTCGGACTCGGCACTGCTCGGGTAGCCCGAGAGGCCGCCCTTCTGCCGTAGCGTGCCGAACCGTCCGGCGCGACCGGTGACGATCTTGTGGACGTAGGCCTGGTGACCGGTGTCCCACAGGATCCGGTCCCGCGGGGAGTCGAACACGCGGTGCAACGCCAGGGTGAGCTCGACGGCGCCCAGGTTGGGGCCGAGGTGTCCGCCGGTGCGGGAGACCGAGGCGATCAGGAAGGTGCGGATCTCCTCGGCGAGGGACCCCAGCTGCTCGTGCGTGAGCGGGCGCAGGTCCTCTGGTCCGTGGATCGAGTCCAGCAGGCCCACGCGGCGGGCTCCTCTCGCTGGTCCGGGTCCGGTGACGTCGAGATGTCGAGTCTACGTTCCCCCCGAGGACGCCCCGGACACACGGTGGGTTCCCTGGATGTCGCCGCTCAGGTCGCCGGCCGGGGCGCCCCGGTGCCGTCCCGGGCGTCAGAGCCGGGCCCGGAACCGACGGCCGCGCAGCGCCTCCTCGACCAGCCAGACGGCCCGCTGGTGGCGCACCAGCCGGGCGCCTTCCCGCTCCCAGGCGGAGACCGCGGCGGCGACCGTGGTGGCGTCCGCCACGTCCCGCAGCTCGTCACGGGCGGTGGCCAGGCCGAGGCGGGCCGCCTCGACCGCGGCGGCCACGTGCCGCGCGGCGAACCTGGCCAGGACGACCGGATGGTTGCGCAGGACCTCGTGCGCCCGGTAGTCCGGCGGGCAGAGGTCGAAGAGCCAGGCCGTCGCGGAGCGTTCCCACTCGGGCGCGCCGGGTGCGCGCACCTCCTCCGGCCAGCCGGGCGGCACGACTGGAAGGTTCACAGGCAGGAACCTACGTCGCTCGCGCAGCGACGGCCGACACCCCCCGACATCGACCGACCAGTTCGAAGGATCGGAGAGCGGGCGCACCATGACCAGGCCGTGACCGCTCCGATCAGGGAGTTGCTGCAGCCGATGACGAACTGCTCAGGTACCTCAGCTGCACCTCACCCAGCGCTGACGGTACCGACCAGCGTGCCGCGAGCCACCGCCTTGCCGTCGATCGCGCGCAGGGCCCGGTCGGTGTCGGTACCGTTCTCGAGCGTCGTCGGCGTGCGCAGGGCGTAGACCGTGAAGCGGTAGTGGTGGGTGCCGCTCGGCGGACATGGGCCGTCGTACCGGTCGTGGCCGGCGCTGTTGCGCGCCTGCCGCGCGCCGGCCGGCACCTCTCCGGCCCGCAGTGCCGTGCGCGCGACGTCGATGTCGTGGACCACCCAGTGCACGTACGGCCCACCCGAGGCATCGGGATCCGTGACGACCACCGCCAGCCCGCGCGCGTCCTCGGGCACCCCCTTCCACGAGAGCGGCGGGGAGAGGTCCTCGCCCACACAGGTGAAGCGGCGGGGCACGTGCGCGCCGTTCACGAACGCCGGGCTGGTCACGGTCAGCGTGCTCGGCGCGCCGGCGGCAGCCTCGGTTCCTTCGTCGCCGAACAGCCCGCAGCCGGTCAGCAGCGCTGCGAGCGCAGCCGCCGCCGGCCACATCGCCAGCCGTCGGGGGGACACGTCTCCGACGCTAGCGCGGCCCGTTGCGCTGCCCCCCGGCCGAGCGCAGACTCACAGTGGGGCCGAGGGCAAGACTCTCGCGAGGGACAGCAACGACAAGGTTCGCAGGGATGGGCGGCAGCGGCGCAGTTCTGACGCAGGCGGTGTCGGCCGACGGCACCGCCCTCGGCGTGTGGACCTCCGGACAGGGTCCGCCACTGGTGCTCGTGCACGGCATGGCCTCCGACCACACCCGGTGGGCTCCGCTCCTGCCGCACCTGGAGACCTTCGCCTGCGTGCACGCCATGGACCGCCGCGGCCGCGGTGCCAGCGGCGACGGAACGGCCTACGACATGGCGCTGGAGTTCGCAGACGTCGCTGCCGTCGTCGACGCGGTCGCCCAGCGGAGCCACTCCCCCGTGGACGTCTACGGGCACTCGCTGGGAGCGACCTGCGCCCTCGGCGGGGCGGCGCTCACCGGCAACATCCGCCGGCTCGTGCTCTACGAGCCTGCCGTGAACCCTCCGGAGAGCGCCCAACCCCCCGACCTGGAAGCCCAGCTCGACGCGCTGCTCGCCGAGGGGCGACCGGAGGCGGTCGTCGAGACGTTCATGCGGCAGCTGCTGGGGATGTCCGACCCGCAGATCCAGGACGTGATGGCCCTGCCGTCGTGGCCGGGACGCGTCGCGGCCGCCCCCACCATCCCACGGGAGATGCGAGCCGAAGCCGCTATCGCCGCGGCCGTCGACCCCGCGACGGCCGCGCGGATCACCGTCCCCACCCTGATGCTGCTCGGCGCCGACAGTCTCGAGTGGATCAGGGTCGACACCGAGAGGGTGGTGGCCGCCCTGCCCGACGCCCGGGTGGCGATTCTGGATGGACAGGAGCACCTCGCGGATGTCACGGCTCCGGAGCTCGTCGCCGCCCAGCTTCGCGTGTTCCTGCGCGACGGCGTCTGACCGGGTGGCCAACATCCGTGCCGTGCGGGCTCCCTGGCGCCCTCAGCGCAGCGCGGTGAGACCCGCACGGCACCGGTCAGACCAGCCGCGCGGCCGTCAGCTCACGGACCTCGGCGTAGCGCTCGCGGACACCAGGGGTCTGGTCCGCCTCGAACAGCTGCGTCCGGGCGCTCTCCCAGGCGGGCGGCTCCTCGGCCCCGGCGAGCACCCAGGCCGCCTGCCGGGCCGCTCCGTCGGCGACGTACTCGCCCGGTTCGGGCACGAGGACGGGGCAGCCGAGGACTGCCGGCGCGATCCGGCGCACCGCCGCGGACTGTGCCGCGCCGCCCACGAGCAGCACCCGGGCGACCTCGGCGCCCTGCCCGCGCAGTGCGTCGAGGCCGTCGGCGAGCCCGCAGAGCAGGCCTTCGACCGCAGCCCGGGCGAGGTGCGCCGGTGTGGTCGAGGCGAGGGTCAGGCCGTGCAGCGCTCCGGTCGCGTCCGGCCGGTCGGGCGTGCGCTCACCCTCGAGGTAGGGGACGAGGGCAAGCCCGTCGGCCCCCGCGGGTGCGGCGAGGGCGAGGTCCGAGAGCCCGGCGTGGTCGGTGCCGAGCAGCCGCGCCGCGGCGTCCAGCACCCGGGACCCGTTCAGCGTGCAGACCAGGGGGAGGAACCGCCCGGTGGCGTCGGCGAAGCCCGCGACGATCCCGGAGGGGTCCCGGGCCGGCACCGCAGCCACCGCGCTGACCACGCCGGAGGTCCCGATCGAGACGACGACGTCGCCGGGAGAGGCTCCGACCCCGAGCGCTGCCGCCGCGTTGTCCCCGGCCCCGGGGCCCAGCACGAGCGCGCCGGCCAGGCCTGCCTGCTCCTGCGGCCCCGTCACCTCCGGCACGGCGAGTCGGCGGCCGAAGCCGAGCTCGAGCAGGTCCGGCCGGTACTGCTCGGTCACCGCTGACCAGTACCCGGTGCCGCTGGCGTCGGAGCGGTCGGTACGCAGCGTGTCGAGCCCCCCACCGCCGCCGCGGTCGGACAGCAGCCGCCAGGTCAGCCAGTCGTGCGGCAGGCAGACCGCCTCGGCCCGCTTCGCGGTCTCGGGCTCGTGCTCGGCGAACCAACGGAGCTTGGTGACGGTGAACGAGGCGACCGGCACCACGCCCACCGCGTCGGCCCAGGCCGCTCCGCCACCCAGCTCCGCCACCAGGTCCACCGCTGCGGCCGCGGACCGGGTGTCGTTCCACAGCAGCGCCGGCCGAACAACGCCCCCGGCGTCGTCCAGGCAGACCATGCCGTGCTGCTGCCCGCCGACAGACAGCGCGGCGACGTCGTCCAGACCACCGGCCGCCGCCAGCGCTGCCTGCAGCGCGTCCCACCACGCGGCCGGGTCGACCTCGGTGCCGTCCGGGTGCGGTGCCCGGCCGGAGCGCGCCAGCGCACCGGTCACCGCATCCCGGACGACGACCTTGCAGGCCTGCGTCGAGGAGTCGACGCCGGCGACCAGCGTGCCCGGCTTCGGCATCCTCAGCGGGCGCCGAGGACGTGCTCGACGGCGAGCTGGTCGAGCTGCGCGAAGGCGTAGCCCCGCTCGGCGGCGGCGTCCACGTCGAACGACTCGAAGGCACTCGGGTCGGCCAGCAGGTCGTCGTACGTCTCACCCTCGCCCAGGGTCGGCTCCGCCAGCTCGCCGACGCGGCCGGCGGCGAGGGCCGCCTGCACCTCGGGATCGGCGCGGAACGCCGCCGCGCGCTCCTTGAGCAGCAGGTAGGTGCGCATGTTCGCGGCTGCGGAGGCCCAGACGCCGTCGATGTCCTCGGTGCGCATCGGCTTGTAGTCGAAGTGCCGCGGCCCGTCGTAGGCCGGGCCGTCCCAGGCCCCGCCCACGCCACCGTTCTCCAGCAGGTCGACGAGGAAGAACGCCGAGAGAAGGTCGCCGTGGCCGAAGACCAGGTCCTGGTCGAACTTGGGGCCGTGCTGGCCGTTGAGGTCGATGTGGAACAGCTTGCCCTGCCACAGCGCCTGCGAGATCGCGTGGACGAAGTTCAGGTTGGACATCTGCTCGTGCCCGACCTCCGGGTTCACGCCCACCATCTCGTGGTGCTCCAGGGTCGAGATGAACGCCAGCGCGTGCCCGACCGTCGGCAGCAGGATGTCGCCGCGCGGCTCGTTCGGCTTCGGCTCGATCGCGAACCGCATCCCGTAGCCACGGTCGATCGAGTACTGCGCCAGCATGTCGATGCCCTCGGCGTACCTGGACAGCGCGGCCCGCACGTCCTTCGCGGAGTCGGTCTCGGCGCCTTCGCGACCGCCCCAGAACACGTAGGTCGACGCGCCCAGCTCGGCGGCGAGGTCCATGTTGCGCATCACCTTGCGCAGCGCGTAGCGCCGGATGCCACGGTCGTTGCTGGTGAACCCGCCGTCCTTGAACACCGGGTGGGTGAACAGGTTCGTGGTCATCATCGGCACGACCAGGCCGGTCTCGTCGAGCGCCGCCCGGAACCGCTTGATGTGCTGCTCGCGTGACGCGTCGTCACTGCCGAACGGGATCAGGTCGTCGTCGTGGAACGTCACCCCGTGGGCACCCAGCCCGGCCAGCCGGTGCACCGACTCGACCGGGTCCAGCGGCGGCCGGCTCGCGTCGCCGAACGGGTCGCGAGCCTGCCAGCCCACGGTCCACAGGCCGAACGTGAACTTGTCCGCAGGTGTCGGTCGCAGGTCGCTCATGGTCATCTCTCTCTCGTCGTGGGTGTGGTGCCGGTGGTCACGAGGCGGTCCGGCGGGACAGCTCGAGCAGCGGGTCGGACAGCAGCGGTTCGAAGGCGAGCTCGGCGGCGCCGAGCAGGGTGGAGTCGGCCCCGAGATCGGGCTCCACGAGGCGCACCTGCTGCACCA
Source organism: uncultured Actinomycetota bacterium (assembly GCA_963726615.1). Classification (GTDB taxonomy): domain Bacteria; phylum Actinomycetota; class Actinomycetes; order JACCUZ01; family JACCUZ01; genus CAWDZK01. The sequence goes on from CAVSCX010000011.1 coordinate 568,204, forward strand.
GCGCCGCGAGGCCGCCGGCCTCGAACTCGGCGCGGACGGTGTCGCCGGCGGCCACGAGCACGGCCTCGAGAGCCCCGCCCATGATCACCACCTCGGGGTTGAGGACGTTCACGACGTTGGCCGTGCCACGGCCGAGCCAGGATGCGACGTGCCGCAGCGCCACCCGGGCCCGGGCATCGCCCTCGGACGCCGCCGCCACGACCTCGTGGACGCCTGCGATCCCCCCGCCTGGACGCCGGCCGGCCAGCTCGAAGAGCCGCTCCTCGCCGCACTCGGTCTCCCAGCAGCCCGTGGACCCGCAGTGGCAGGGCAGACCGGTCGGGTTCACCACCGAGTGCCCGACCTCGCCGGCGTACCCGGCGCGGCCGCTGAGCAGGCTACCGCCGGCGAAGATGCCGGCACCGAGACCGGAGTGGCCCGAGAGGTAGACGGCGTCGTCGACGCCGGAGGCGGCGCCGCGGACGTGCTCGGCACGGATGCCGAGGTCGGCGTCGTTGCCCACCGCGACCGGCAGCTGCAGCGCCTCGGCCAGCTCGTGGCCGAGCGGGACGTCACGCCAGCCGAGGTTCGGCGCCTGGCGCACCTGCCCGTCGTGCCGGCGCACCATCCCCGGCACCGCGACACCCGCGGCGACGACCACGGCGTCCGCGCCGAGCTCGGCGAGCAACCCCGCGCCCTCCGTCGCGAGGGCTCGCGCCGCCGCCCCGGGCCGCGGCGGGCGACCCGGCCACCGGCTGTCGCGCCGGGACAGGACAACCCCGCCGAGGCCGACCCGCGCCACGGTGAGGTGGGTGACGCCGACATCCATTGCCAGGACCTGCACGCGCTCGGTCTCGGGCGAGACGACGTGCGAGGGCCGGCCGCCGCCGCTCGCGCCGCGGCCGGCTTCCTCCCGCACGAGGCCCGCCGCCGCGAGAACGCCGGTGAGGCCACCGATCGTGCTGCGGTTGAGCCCCAGCACGGCGGTGAGGTGGCTGCGCGCCGTCGGCCCGTGGACGTGCACGTACCGCAGCACGGCGGAGAGGTTCCGCTGCCGGACGTCTTCGGACCTCGCCCCGCGAGCGCTCCGAGCGAGGACCGTCATGGTGCCGGCTAGCCGCGCCCGGAGGCTGCTGCACGCTTGCGGGAGAGGGCGTCCACGCCCGCCGCGAGGAGCAGGACCAGACCGGTGACCATGAAGACGACGGCCGCGGACTGGTTCAGCAGCAACATGCCGTTGGCGACGACGGCGACGACAAGACCACCGATGATGGCGTCGACGGGTCGGCCCTTGCCTCCGAAGAGGCTTGTGCCGCCGATGACCGCTGCACCTACCGCGTACAGGAGCGTCTCGCCGCCACCGGTCGTCGGGGTGACCGAGTTGACCCGGCTGGCGAGCAGCACACCGGCGACGGCCGCGATCATCGAGCAGATCACGAAACAGAGCAGGCGGATCCGGGCCACGTTGATGCCGGCCCGGCGGGCCGCCTCTGCGTTTCCGCCGACCGCGTAGACGTGCCGTCCGAAGACGGTCCGGGACAGCAGCATGCTCAGCAGGATCAGGAGCACGAGCACCACAGGGATCACGAGCGGGACGCCCTTGATCGAGGTCACGGAGACGTTGCGGCTGCGCTCGATGCTCAGGTAGTAGGTGGCGAGCCCGAGCAGGACAGCGAGGGTCGCGACCTTGAGGAGCCACACGATCGGCGTCTGCGTGACGAGCCCGCGGGCGCGTCTGGTCTGCAGCTGGCGGAAGGACAGCGCCGCGTACCCGACGACGAGGACGACCAACAGCGACCAGCCGAGCCAGATCGGCAGGTTCTTGGACATGATCGCCAGGACGGTGTCGCTCTGGATGCGGATCGTTCCGCCCTGACCGATCAGCCTGAGCAGGACCCCCTGCAAGGCCAGGAAGAGGGCCAGGGTGACGACGAACGACGGGATCCCGATGCGAGCCACGAGGATGCCGATGAACAGCCCGATCACCGCGCCGGTCGCGAGGCACGCGAGGACGCCCAGGTACCAGGGCATGTCGTTCCGGGTGGAGACGACGCCGAGGATGGCGCCCGCGACGCCGGCGGTCCAGCCGGCGGACAGGTCGATCTCGCCGATGAGGAGGACGAAGACCAGCCCCATCGCGATGACGATGACCGGTGCGCTCTGGATCAGCAGGTTGGCGAAGTTGAACGGGTTGGTGAACGTGTCCGGCCGCAGCGAGGAGAACACGATGACAAGCACGCCCAGACCGAGGATCGCCGGAAGCGGTCCCACGTCGCCGCCCCGCAGCCGGGCGATGTAGTCACGGGCGGCCTCGGACAAGCTGGGCTGCGGTGCCGGCGGAGGGGCGGCGGCGTCGTCGTCGACCGCGGCGTCGGTCTCGGAGGTGCTCACGGTCGGGCCTCGCCCTCTACGCCGGACGACTGTTCCCGGGCGGCCGGCTCTGGTCCGGCCGGCGGCTCGCCGCCCATCGCCCCCCCAGTGATCAGCTTGACCACCTCGGAGTGGTCGACGTTCTTGGCCTCGACCTGCGCCGTCATCCGGCCGAGGTACAGGACCGCGATGTCATCCGCGACCGCGAGGACGTCGTTCATGTTGTGCGAGATGAGGACGACGGCGAGGCCGCGGTCCGCCAGCCTTCGCACGAGTCGCAGCACCTGCTCCGTCTGCGCGACACCGAGGGCCGCGGTGGGCTCGTCCAGGATCACCAGCTTGGAGTTCCAGAGCACGGCGCGGGCGATCGCGACGGTCTGCCGCTGACCGCCCGACAGGCTGGCGACCTTCTGCCGGACCGACTTGACCGTGCGGACCGAGAGGCCGGCGAGCGTCTCCGACGCCCGCTCCTCCATCGTGATCTCGTCGAGCAGGCCGCTGCTCATCGCCTCGCGGCCGAGGTAGAGGTTCTGGACGATGTCGAGGTTGTCGCACAGCGCGAGGTCCTGGTAGACGACCTCCACACCCAGGGCGTTCGCCTGCTTGGGGTTGTGGACGTGGACTTCCTTGCCGTCGAACAGGTACTGGCCGCGGTCGAACGGGTGGATGCCGGCGATCCCCTTGATCAGGGTGCTCTTGCCGGCACCGTTGTCACCCACCAGCGCGGTGACGTGCCCCAACCGGACCGTGAGGTCCACGTCGTGCAGGACCTGGACGGCCCCGAAGCTCTTGTCGATCCCCCGCAGCTCCAGCAGCGGAGCGGAGTCCGCGGAGCTCGGGCGCCCCGCCTCGGTGGTGGTCGTCGTCATGACACCTCGCCTGCCTCGATTGGTCGGCGCCTGACGATGGGAGTCGCCAGCCGGGACATCGTTCGCTCGGACGATCGCACGCTACGCACTCGCGTGCGGCCGGGGGCAGAGGCCCGGCCGGGGATCTGCTCCCCGACCGGGCCCCCGGTCCCTGCTAGCTCAGGCCGAGCTTGGTGCAGTCCGCCGCGAACGCGCCGGTGCACACCTTGTCGACCGTGGTGTAGCCGGCGTCGAAGGGCTCCTTGATGTTGTCCTGCGTGATCCACACCGGGGTGGCGAACACCGAGGGAACCTTCTTGTTCGCCTGGGTGTCGTCGACCTCGCCGTTGACCAGCGACTCGGCCGAGCCGTCGTCCTTGAGGATCGCCACTGCGAGCTTGGCAGCCGCCTCGGCCTCGAGGTTGACATCCTTGAACACGGTGCCGCACTGGGTGCCGGCGACCACGCGCTGGAGACCCTCGTCAGAAGCGTCCTGTCCGGTGACCGGGACCTTGCCGGCGAGCTTGTTGTTCTTCAGCACGGTGACGATGCCGCCGGCCATGGTGTCGTTGGCCGAGATGACGCCGTCGATCTTGCCGTTGTTCTGGGTGAAGATCTGCTCGAAGGTGGTCTGGGCGACCGTGGCGTCCCACTTGCCGGTCTGGTCACCGACGACCTTGTAGTCGCCGCTGTCGACCTTGGCCTGGAGAGCGCCGTCGTAGCCCTCCTTGAACAGCGCAGCGTTGTTGTCGGTCGGGTCGCCGTTGATCTCGGCGATGTTCGCCTGCGTCTTGCCCAGGTCGTCGAGGCACGCGATGAGGCCGTCGCCCATGAGCTTGCCGACCTGCACGTTGTCGAAGGACACGTAGTAGTCGGCCGAGCCGCCGAGGGTGAGGCGGTCGTAGTCGATGCTCGGGATACCGGAGTCCTTGGCCTTCTTCTCGCAGGCCGCGCCACTCTCGGAGTCGAGGTTGACGATCATGAGCACGTTGACACCGGCGTTGATCATCGAGTCGCACAGGGACGCGAACTTGGTCACGTCACTGGAGGCGTTCTGGATGTCGGCCGAGTAGCCGGCGGCCTCGATCGCCTTCTGGAGCGCGGGCCGGTCGTTGTTCTCCCAGCGCGGCGAGCTCGCGGCGTCGGGCAGGATCACGCCGACCTTGCCGTCGCCGCCCGAGCCGCTGCCCCCGGTTCCGGTGTCGCCGCCGGTGCTGGTGCCTCCGTCGCTGCTGCCGCCGCAGGCCGTGAGCAGCAGGGGGAGGACGACCAGGCCGGCCACCGCCATCTTTCGCATCCGCATGACGTGGTGCCCTTCCGATGGGGAGCGGCACGTCCGCAACGGGCCGCAAGGAATGTTGTGGGCCACAACGTACTCATGCGCGCCGACCCCGGGTAGTCACAACTTCGTAACGCGCGCGAAACGTCCGGCTCGTCCCGTCGGGATGGTGCGAATGCGCCATCCCGAGTGCGGCCCCCGGCCGGCGTCAGTCCCGCAGCAGCGATCGCAGCACGTACTGCATGATCCCGCCGTGCCGGTAGTAGTCGGCCTCGCCAGGGGTGTCGATGCGCAGCCGGGCCGTGAACTCCGTCTCCCCCGCCCGCACGGTCACCTCGCGGGGGATGCCGCCGCTGGCGTCGTTGAGAGCGGTGACCCCGGTGACGGCGAACTGCTCCTCACCGGTCAGGCCGAGCGACGCGGCCGACTCACCGTCCCGGTACTGCAGCGGGAGCACGCCCATCCCGATCAGGTTCGAGCGGTGGATCCGCTCGTAGGACTCGGCGATGACGGCGCGGACGCCGAGCAGGGCAGTGCCCTTGGCCGCCCAGTCGCGCGACGAGCCCGAGCCGTACTCCTGCCCGGCGAGGATGACCAGCGGCGTTCCGGCCTGGGCGTAGTGCTGGGCGGCGTCGTAGATCGTCGCGACCTCCCCACCGGCGGTGAAGTCGCGGGTGTAACCGCCCACCGGGATGTCCTCGGGCAGGGGGCCGATCAGGTTCTTCAGCCGGATGTTCGCGAACGTCCCGCGGATCATGACCTCGTGGTTGCCGCGGCGGGAGCCGTAGGAGTTGAAGTCGCGGCGGTCGACACCGTGCTCCTGCAGGTACGTCCCTGCCGGCGAGTCGGCCTTGATCGAGCCGGCCGGGGAGATGTGGTCGGTCGTCACCGAGTCGCCGAGGACGGCGAGCACCCGGGCGCCCTCGATGTCGCTGACCGGCACCGGCTCCGCGGGCATCCCGTCGAAGTACGGCGGCTTCCGGACGTACGTCGAGTCCGGGTCCCACTCGAAGGTGCTGCCCGTCGGGGTCGGCAGGTTCTGCCAGGTCTCGTCGCCGGCGAACACGTCGGCGTAGTCGCGGCTGAACATCTCCGACCGGACCGCCGAGTCGACCACGTCCTGGATCTCGCTGCTGGAGGGCCAGATGTCCTTCAGGAACACGTCCGCACCGTCCTGGTCCTGGCCAAGCGGCTCGGTGGTGATGTCGACGTCCATCGAACCGACCAACGCGTAGGCGACGACCAGCGGTGGCGACATGAGGTAGTTCATCTTCACGTCCGGGTTGATCCGGCCCTCGAAGTTCCGGTTGCCGGAGAGCACCGACACGACCGCGAGGTCGTTGTCGTTGACGGCCTTGCTCACCGGTTCCTGCAAGGGCCCGGAGTTGCCGATGCAGGTGGTGCAGCCGTAGCCGACGAGGTTGAAGCCGAGCTTGTCCAGGTACGGGGTGAGGCCGGCCCGCTCGTAGTAATCCATGACGACCTTGGAGCCGGGCGCGAGCGTCGTCTTGACCCATGGCTTGCGCGCGAGGCCGCGCTCGACGGCGTTCTTCGCCAGCAGTGCGGCGCCGATCATCACCGAGGGGTTGGAGGTGTTGGTGCACGAGGTGATCGCGGCGATGACGACGTGCCCGTGGTCGACCTCGCACTCCTGCCCGTCGAGGGATACCCGCGCGGGGTTCGACGGACGGCCGGTAGCGGAGTGCGACGGGTGACCGTGCGGCGCACCGGACGAGCCGTTGCCCGTGCCGACGGCCGGCGAGTCGCTGGCGGGGAACGACTCCGCGGACCCCTCGTCCACCGTGGACCGGACGCCGTCGCCGTTGCCGGCGTACGCGCCGAGCGCCTCGCGGAAGCTGTCCTTGGCCTCCGACAGCGTGACCCGGTCCTGCGGTCGCTTCGGGCCGGCGATGGACGGCACCACCGTGGCGAGGTCCAGCTCGATGGTCTCGCTGAAGGCCGGCTCGGCCGCCGGGTCGTGCCACAGGCCCTGCGCCTTCGCATACGCCTCGACAAGCGCCACCTGCTGCTCGGAGCGACCTGTCATCCGCAGGTAGCGCACCGTCTCGTCGTCGACCGGGAAGATCGCCACCGTCGAGCCGTACTCCGGGCTCATGTTCCCGATCGTGGCGCGGTTGGCCAGCGGGACCGCAGCGACGCCTTCGCCGTAGAACTCCACGAACTTCCCGACGACGCCGTGCTCGCGCAGGATCTCGGTGATCGTCAGGACCAGGTCGGTGGCGGTCGCACCCTCGGGCAGCTCGCCGACGAGCTTGAAGCCGACGACCTTCGGGATCAGCATCGACACCGGCTGACCCAGCATCGCGGCCTCGGCCTCGATCCCGCCGACCCCCCAGCCGAGGACACCCAGCCCGTTGACCATCGTGGTGTGCGAGTCGGTGCCGACGAGGGTGTCGGGATAGGCGACGCCCTCGCGCTCGAACACGACCCTGGCCAGGTACTCGATGTTGACCTGGTGCACGATCCCGGTCCCCGGAGGCACCACCTTGAAGTCGTCGAACGCCGTCTGCCCCCAGCGCAGGAACTGGTAGCGCTCGGCGTTGCGCTGGTACTCCAGCTCGACGTTGCGCTCGAAGGAGTCCGGCGCACCGAACAGGTCGGCGATGACCGAGTGGTCGATGACGAGCTCGGCAGGTGCGAGCGGGTTGATCCGCTCCGGCTTGCCGCCGAGCTCCAGCACTGCCTCCCGCATCGTGGCGAGGTCGACGACGCACGGGACTCCGGTGAAGTCCTGCATGACGACCCTGGCGGGAGTGAACTGGATCTCGGTGTCCGGCTCGGCGCCCGGGTCCCAACCCGCTAGCGCCCGGATGTGCTCGGCGGTGATGTTCACGCCGTCTTCGGTGCGCAACAGGTTCTCGAGCAGGATCTTCAGGGAGTACGGCAGCCGGCCGCTCCCCTCCACCGCGTCCAGGCGGTAGATGTCGTACGACGAGCCGCCCACCTCCAGCGTCGCCTTGCTGCCGAAGCTGTCCCGCGTCTCGTTGGCCACGAGGGTCTCCTTCCGTCCGTGCCCGTCCTGGTCATCCTGCCCCCCGGGTGCGGGTGCGGTCGCAGCCGGTGCGGACAAGATATCTCGACATCAAGATATCTGTCCACCGGACGCGCCAGCGGGTGACGTGAGCAGGGGGTGCTGACTGACCAGGGTGCAGCGAAGTCAGGCCGCGCGCGCCGTCCCCGGTCAGGGACGACCGGCGTCCGCGGCCGCTTGTGCGACGGCCTCGGCCCGGTCGCGGTAGTCCGGCCAGGAGACTGCCGGCCGGCCCTGCGTCTGCTGCACGAACTGGTCGAGGAACCACCGGCGGTAGGTCACCAGCGCCGGTGGCGTCTCGAGCGTCAGCAGCAGGCGGCCCTGCCGGCAGTACGCGTCGACCTCGTCGTAGATCTCGCCCAGGGCGACGGCGGCGGCACCGGCCGACGCCGGCACCCGGTAGACCAGGTCGATGGTCGGCAGCCCGGCGGCGGCCGCCATGCGCAGCTGCTTCTCCTGCTCGGCCGTAAAGATCGAGTACCTGCTGCTGAGCGTCGTCACGACCTCGACGAAGCGCTGCGGCAGGGCGAACGTGTCACCACGCTGGTGCATGTGCTCCGCGACGAGCTGGAGCTCCCGGGTGAGCTCGTCTCCATGCTGCTGGGCCGCGGTCTGGACGTCGATCGGCACGTGGTCGACGTGCACCGTGACCAGCTGCTCGTCCGGGTCAGCGGTCACGCGGCCGCCTGTACCAGCCCGCGGGCCGAGACCCGGGCGCCGGCCCCACCGGCACGGCCGGGGAGCGCCGGGCCGCGGCTGCGGCGACCTGCCGGGCGTCCGGCCCGGTGGCCGTGGACATCGTCCGTCGGCTCGTCGTCCGGTGCCACCCGGCACCACACCGTCTTGCCGGCCGGGCCGGGCTGGACGCCCCACGCGGTGCTGAGCGCCTCGACGAGGGCGATGCCGCGGCCCGTCGTGGCGTCGGGGCCGTAGCCGCGTGGCCGTGGCGGGAGGGGCGAGGCGTCGGTCACCTCGACGAGTAGCGCTGCCGGCTCGAGCGCCAGGTGCACGGTGTAGTCACTGCGGGCGTGCAGCGCCGCGTTGGTCGCGAGCTCGGTCAGGACCTGCGCCGCACCGAGGTCGAACGCGGGCTCGGCCCAGTCCGCGAGCACCCGGCGCAGGAACCTCCGGGCCTCGCCGACCGAGCTGAGGTCGGCGGTCAGTGTCAGGGACGCCTCGGGCACGGCGCTCAGCGTAGGCCCCGGCCGTCCGTGGGCGCGAGGACCGCCACGCACTCGACATGGTGGGTCATCGGGAACAGGTCGAAGGCCCGGAGGGCGTCGAGCCCGTACCCGCGCTCGCCGAACCAGCGCAGGTCACGGGCCAGGGCAGCCGGGTCGCACGCGACGTAGGCGATGCGCCGGGCACCGAGCCGGGACAGCAGGTCCACCACCGTGCGGCCGGCGCCAGACCTCGGCGGGTCGAGGACCACGATGTCGGCCCGCCGGAGGTGGACCCGGCGCAGGACGTGGTCGGCCCTCCCACGCTCCACCCGGACGGACGGCTGGCCGGCGAGGTTGTGCCGTGCATCGTCGACGGCGACGCGGCCCGACTCGACGCAGGTGACCCGACCGGTGGGACCGACCCGATCCGCCAGCCCGGCCGCGAACAGGCCGACGCCGCCGTACAGGTCCAGTGCCACGTCACCGGGGAGCGGGTCCAGCCCGGCCAGCACCGCGTCGAGCAGCGTGCGGGCTGCGCCGGGGTGGACCTGCCAGAAGCCGCCGCCGGTGACGCGGAAGGACATCCCCGCCACGGTCTCGTCCAGGGCTCCAGGCCCTCGGCCGTCGGGCAGGACGAGGGTCTGTCCCGTTCCTGGGGCGACAGCGACCTCGACAGCGGCGACGCCCGGCCAGGAACGTCCGGCGACGCCCGCCGCGTCGACCAACGGGTGCGCGATCCGGCAGTGGTCGACCGGCACCACAGCGTGAGAGCGGTGCCGGCGCAGCCCCGGCCGGCCGTCGTCGTCGACGGCCCATCGGACCCGGGTCCGCCACGCCAGTCCCTCCTCGTCCCCGGCAACCGCCTCGACCACCACCTCCCTGTCCAGGCCGGCGAGCCGGGACAGCTGCTCACGCACGACAGCAGCCTTCAGCTCCCTCTGGGCCGGGAGACCGACGTGCTGGAAGTCGCAGCCGCCGCAGCGGCCCGGGCCGGCCCACGGGCACGGCGGCTCGACCCGGTCGGGCGACGCCTCGAGCACCTGGACCGCGTCGGCGCGCCAGAAGGACGAGCCGAAGTGGCCCTCGGTGACCACGGCGCGCACCCGCTCGCCGGGCAGCGCGTGCCGGACGAACACGACCCGGCCGTCGTGACGGGCGACGCAGTGGCCGCCGTGGGCCACCGGTCCCACGGTCAGCTCGACCTCCTGGCCCAGCGCGGTCACCGGCTCGTCCTTCCCACCCGTCAGGACAGTCCTCCCCCGCGGCCCACGTCGCCGCGCCGGACGGCGCCCGGCGCCGCACCCTCCGGCCGGTCCGCCAGCGCCTCGGAGCTCTTGAGCTGCCACGGGACGCTCGTGACCATGACCCCCGGCGAGAACAGCAGCCGGCCCTTCAGCCGCAGCGCGCTCTGGTTGTGCAGCAGGTGCTCCCACCAGTGGCCCACGACGTACTCGGGGATCAGCACTGTCACCAGGTCGCGCGGGCTGCCGCGACGGATGCTCCGCACGTAGTCGATGACGGGGTCGGTCACCTCGCGGAAGGGCGAGTCGAGGACCTTCAGCGGGATCGGGATCTCGCGCCGGTCCCACTCCCGCTGCAACGCCCGGGTCTCCTCGGCGTCGACGCTCACGGTGATCGCCTCGAGGGTGGTCGGGCGCATCGCCCGGGCATAGGCGACCGCGCGCATCGTCGGCTTGTGGATCTTGGAGACGAGCACGACCGCGTGCGTCCGTGAGGGCAGGACCGTGTCCTCGTCGTCGTCGACCACCAGCTCCTGGGCGACGCTGGTGTAGTGCCGGTGGATGCCCTTCATCAGCACGAACAGCACGATCATGGCGGCGATGGCGATCCAGGCACCCAGCAGGAACTTGGTGATCAGCACCACCACCAGCACGACCCCGGTCACCGAGAGCCCGACGCCGTTGATGACCCGGCTGCGCTGCATCCGGGCGCGGGCCCCGGCGTCCGGCTCGGTGCGCAGCAGCCGGGTCCAGTGCCGCACCATGCCGGTCTGGCTGAGGGTGAACGACACGAAGACGCCGACGATGTAGAGCTGGATGAGCCGGGTGACCTCGGCGTCGAACGCGACGATGAGCAGCATCGCGAAGGCCGCCAGGATGATGATCCCGTTGCTGTACGCCAGGCGGTCGCCGCGGGTGTGCAGCTGGCGGGGGAGGTAGCGGTCCTGGGCCAGGATGGACCCCAGCACGGGGAACCCGTTGAACGCCGTGTTCGCGGCAAGCACCAGGATCAGCCCCGTCACCGTGGTCACGACCCCGGCCATCAACGGCACGCCGCCGAAGATCGACTTGGCGAGCTGCCCGATCACCGGATCCTGCGCGTAGTGCACCCCCTGGTCCCGGAAGAAGACCCCGCCGCCCGACGCCACCCCCTCCTCGCCGTTCAGCCGGAGCTGGTCGACGACGTCCTCGGCGTAACGCAGCCCGCTCACCTTGGCCAGCACGATGACGCTCGTGAGCATCGTGACGGCGATGGTGCCGAGCAGGAGCAGCGTCGTCGCCGCGTTCCGGGACTTCGGCTTGCGGAACGCCGGGACGCCGTTGCTGATGGCCTCGACCCCTGTCAGGGCCGCGCAGCCGGAGGAGAACGCCCGCAGCAGCAGGAAGCCGCCGGCGAGCCCGGCGAGCCCGCTGGAGTACTGGTCCTCCGCGATCAGGTCGAACCGGGAGCTCTCCACATCCGGCAGGTCGCCGAAGGCCAGCCGGAGGAAGCCGAACGCCGCCATCCCGAGGACGGCCGCCATGAAGGCGTAGGTCGGCACCGCGAACGCGGTGCCGGACTCCCGGACGCCCCGCAGGTTGGCCGACATCAGCACAAGGGTCGCCACCACCGCGACGACGACCTCGTGGCCCTGGAGCGCATCGACGGTCGACGCGGCGTACTGCGCGGCCGAGGAGATCGAGACCGCGACGGTGAGCACGTAGTCGACCAGAAGCGCGCTCGCGACGGTGAGGCCGGGAGTGGCGCCCAGGTTGACCGTCGCGACCTCGTAGTCGCCGCCGCCACTCGGGTAGGCGTGCACGTTCTGCCGGTACGACGCCACCACCACGAGCATCACCAGGGCGACCGCGAGACCCACCTTCCAGGAGAAGGAGTAGGCGGCGAACCCGGCGATCCCCAGGGTGAGGAAGACCTCGTCCGGGGCGTAGGCGACCGACGAGAGGGCGTCGCTGGCGAAGACGGGAAGCGCGACCCGCTTGGGCAGCAGCGTCTCGCTGAGGCGGTCGCTGCGCATGGCGCGGCCGACAAGCAGGCGCTTGAGCGCTTCCGTCGTCTGGGGCACGTCGGGGAATGCTAGGGCGTGACGGGCGCGGGGCGTGGGTCCGGCTCGGTGCCGCGAGCCGGGCTCCGGCCCGCGCGCCCGCCCGGCTGCGATCGACCACGTATGGCAGGTGGGTGATTGCCTCCGCAGGCGTACACACCTGCCGGGGCGACTACGTGCCTGCCATACGTGGTCGATGGCGGTCGACTGGCCACGGGGGGCCGCCCGGCTGCGCTAGCGTCGGCCCCGACCAGTCCGACGATCATCCGCCGGGGCCGGCCCGCCGGCCCCTCGAGCCCGGGGCCGTGCGAGAGGACCACGTGTGCACTTCGTGATCATGGGCTGCGGCCGGGTCGGTTCGTCGCTGGCGCACATCCTCGAGTCGCAGGGCTACTCGGTGGCCGTGATCGACTCGAACGAGTCGGCCTTCCGGCGGCTCGGCACGTCGTTCGCCGGACGACGCGTCACCGGCATCGGGTTCGACCGGGACACCCTGCGCGAGGCCGGCATCGAGCAGGCCCATGCCTTCGCGGCGGTGAGCAGCGGCGACAACTCCAACATCCTCGCCGCCAGGGTGGCCCGCGAGACGTTCGGCGTCGACAACGTCGTGGCCCGGATCTACGACCCCGGCCGCGCCGAGGTGTACCAGCGGCTCGGCATCCCGACGGTCGCCACGGTCCGGTGGACGGCGGACCAGATGCTCCGTCGCCTGCTCCCCCACGGCAGCGAGCCGGAATGGCGGGACCCCAGCGGCACCATGCGTCTGGCCGAGGTGCACCTGGACGACGCGTGGATCGGCGAGCGGCTCTCGACCATCGAGACGGCCTGCGGTGCGCGGGTCGCCTTCGTCACGCGGTACGGCGAAGGGATGCTTCCGCGCGAGGACACCGTCCTCCAGGACGGCGACCTCGTCCATGTCGTCATGACCGACGCCGACGCGGACCGGGTCGAGGCCGCGCTCCTGCACCGGTCCAGCGAGGAGCACTGATGCGGGTCGCCATCGCCGGAGCCGGCAGCGTGGGGCGCTCGGTCGCCCGGGAGCTGCTCGAGAACGGTCACGAGGTGCTGCTCGTCGACAAGGAGCCTTCTGCCATCAAGCGGCAGTCGGTGCCGGGCGCCCAGTGGCTGCTCGCCGACGCGTGCGAGGTCACCTCGCTCGAGGAGGCGGGCCTGCAGGAGTGTCAGGTCGTGATCGCGGCAACCGGCGACGACAAGGTCAACCTGGTCGTCTCGCTGCTGGCCAAGACGGAGTACGGCGTTCCGCGCACCGTGGCGCGCGTCAGCAACCCCAAGAACGAGTGGATGTTCGACGAGGCCTGGGGCGTCGACGTAGCGGTGTCGATGCCGAGGCTCATGACGGCGCTCGTCGAGGAGGCCGTCAGCGTCGGCGACCTCGTGCGGATCTTCACGTTCCAGCAGTCCAACACCGACATGGTCGAGCTGACGCTGCCCGCCGACTCCCCGGTGGTGGCCACCCGCGTAGGCGACGTCGACTGGCCGCAGGACACGGCGCTCGTCGCGATCATCCGCGAGGGTCGCCCGATCGCGCCCTCGCCCGACGACCCGCTCGAGGCGGGCGACGAGCTGCTCTTCGTAGCCACGCCGGAGATGGGCCCCCAGCTCGAGGAGCTGCTCGCCCCGCACGCCCGCTGACCCGCCGGTGCCCCGGTGGAGCGGTGGAGCGCGCACCCCGAGTTGATCACGTAAGCGTGATCAACTCGGGTCAACCGTGGCATGCAGACCGCGGTTGACCCTGGTTCGCCGCGGTAGGGCCGCGGGTGTGCCGGCTCAGGGGGCGCGGGTCTCCGACGACGCCGGCGCGGGACCGGCTCAGGGGGCGCGGGTCTCCGACGACTCCGGCGCGGGGCTCGGTCGGAGGTCGGGCTCGAGGTCGGTCTCGAGGTCGGGCGGGCGGTCGGTCTCGTGGTCGGGCTCACGGTCGGCCCGGTGCCCGGGCGTCGGCTCGACGGCGGGCTCGAAGACCCGGCTGCCGGCCGGCACCGGCGTGCTGTTCCGGCTGAGCAGCCATGCCATGGCGGCGAGCGCCGCGACCTGCAGCGGCCAGCCCAGGGCGATCTTCGTGACGCCGAGCCAGCCGACCTCGCCCGCGAGGTAGAGCGGGTACTGGACCGCGACCCGGATCAGGCACGGTACGGCGAGCAGCCAGGTCAGCCGGGCGCACAGCCGCACGACTGCCTGGTCGGCGCGCCAGCCGGTCAGGTCGCCGGTGACCGAGGCGATCATCAGGCCGACGAGGGGCCAGCGCACCACGATCGACAGCACCATCGCGACGGCGTACGCCGCGTTGTAGACGATCCCGGGGAGGAACACGTCCTCCGCCTTGCCGGTCCGCGAGGCGAACACCGCGGCGATCCCGATGCCGACCAGGCTGTTGACGACGAACTGCACCTGCTGCCGCTGCAGGATCCGGAGGAGCAGCAGCACCACCGCGAGCCCGATGCCGACCGACAGGCCGAGCCGCAGCTCGCGGCTGATGAGGAATGTGACGGTGAAGCCGAGGGTCGGCACGGCGCCCTCGACCATGCCGCGCCGACCGCCGAGCGCCACGGACAGCCGGTGGCGCACGACCTCCTCGACCGTCGAGGCGTCGACCTGGGTCGCCCCGGCGGTGGTGGAGTCGCTCACTCGGCCCCGGCCGGCCGCAGCTCGTAGCGCGGGTTGAAGATGACCGGTTGCTCGTTGTCACGGGTGACCCGGCCGCAGGCGACCATCGCCCGCCCGGGCTCGATGCCGGGGATCTGCCGCCGGCCCAGCCACACCAGGCTGATCGAGCCGCTGCCGTCGTAGAGCTCGGCCACCAGGGCGGGCACACCGGCGCGAGGGCGAAGCGTCACGGTCCGCAGCGTCCCGGCGACACGCACCAGCTCGCGGTCGGGCAGCTCCTTGACCGGCACCGCCCCCAGCTCGGCGCACCCCTTCTGCAGCTCGGCCGCCTCGTGCTCCTTGGCCGAGGTCGCGAGCCGTGTCACGGCGCGCTTGAGGACTCCGGGGTGGTTGCCCATGCCCCCAGGGTAGGCCCCGGGACAGGATTCCGTCGGCCGGAGCGCGGCGCTCCCGTCACCGGATCTCGGTGATCTCCGGGCCGCGCTCGAAGGGTTTCAGGTCCTCGGCCCTCCCGGCCGCGGACGCGTCGTCCGGCTCCTCGGCGTCGTCCGTCGCCGACCCGGCCTCGGCCGGTGCGGGTGGCAGCTGCAGCGGGATCGGGTCGCGCGGGGCCATCGGCGAGTCGCCGCGAACGACGACGATGTCCCGGAAGAGCGCGACCAGGTCGGCGTCGGTTCCCGGGTCGAGGGCGGCCTTCCCGGTGACGACACCACGGAGGAACCACCGCGGGCCGTCCACGCCGACGAACCTGGCCGGCTGCACCGCCTGGCTGCCGTCGGCCGCCCGGACCGGCACCCGCGTGCGCAGCTCCGGGCCGAACGGTCCGTCGACCTCGTCCACCGTGCCGCCCTGCTGAGTGATCCCCGAACGGATCTCGGTCCGGACGTCGGCCCAGATGCCCTCGCTGCGGGGCGCGGCGAACGGCTGCACCTGCAGGGCGCTGTCGTCCAGGACGAGGGTGACCGCCACGACCTCGCTGGTCTGCTGGTCGGCCTCGATGCGCACCTCGAGCCCGGGCCGGCCGGGCAGCCAGAGGCCGCCGAGGTCGACCCGGCCCCCGGCGGCGGGGTCGTCGACCTCGGAGAGGTCGTACGGGCCTCCCGGCCGCTCCGACCCGGCCGCCGCCGACAGCCCTGGTGGGGTCGCGTCGCCCGGTCCGTCGAGGTCGCCGGCCTCGTCGCTGCCCGGTACGACGTCGGGCTGGTCCTCCACGGCTGTCGGGTCGGCCTCGTCGGCGCCGTCCTGCCGGCGCTTCTTCCTGAACACGCTCACACCTCTGTCTCGGTGGTCTTGTCGGTGGGTGCGCTCGCCGCCGCGAGGCCACCGGTCGAGCCGTGCCCGCCCTCACCCCGCGCCGAGCCGGGCAGCCGCTCCACCTCGTGGAAGCGTGCCCGCTCGACTCGTTGCACGACCAGCTGCGCGATCCGGTCGCCGCGCTGCAGTCGCACCGGCTGCGCCGGGTCGTGGTTGACGAGCAGCACCTTGATCTCGCCGCGGTAGCCGGCGTCGACTGTGCCGGGAGCGTTCACGATGCCCACACCGAACCGGTGGGCCAGCCCCGAGCGGGGGTGCACGAACGCCGCGAACCCTGCGGGCAGCGCGATGGCCAGCCCGGTGGGGACCATCGCGCGCTGGCCCGGCGCGAGCTCGACGTCCTCGGCCGCCACCAGGTCGGCCCCGGCGTCGCCGGGGTGGGAGTACGCCGGCAGGGGCAGGTCCGGGTCGAGCCGGCGGACCAGAACCTCTACCGGCTGGTCACCCGCCCACGCGTCGACGTGTCTGTCCTGCTGCGTCACGGCGGCGACCCTACCCCGGGCCGCGCGCCGGCCGGTCAGCCGAACAATGCCCGCTCGACCAGCCCGATCGGCAGTCGCCCGGACCCGCCGGCACTGTCGTGGAACTCGCGCAGCGAGCCCCGCCCCTCGCTCTCCCAGCGGTCGCGCATCCGGGCGATCTCCAGGGCGCCGGTCAGGTACGACGAGGCCTGCGTCGGCCAGGCGCAGTACCGCAGCACCTCGGCCGCCGCGGTCTCGCGCGACAACGACGTCCGGGTGGCCATGAACTCGGTCGCCTGCTCGATCGTCATCTCCCCCAGGTGCAGCGACGTGTCGACGATGATCCGCGCGGCCCGGAAGAGCCGGTAGTCGCGCTGGCAGAGCTCCTGCTCCGGAGTGCGGAAGAACCCCTGCTCGCGGAGCAGGTCCTCGGTGTAGAGCCCCCACCCCTCCACGAAGTACGCCGACCCGAGCACGAACCGCAGCGGCCGGGCCCGCCCCTGGCTCGCGTTCCACGACAGCCAGGCGAGGTGCCAGTGGTGGCCGGGGTAGGCCTCGTGCACCGCGATCGACCAGGCGCCGTGGTTGTTGTTGGTCGAGAGCCGCGCGTCGACCTGCTCCTGGGTCGCGCCGTCCGGCGGGTACGGGACGAAGAAGTGCCCGACGCCCGTGGCCGAGCCGGGCGGGGAGAACGGCGGCGGCGCCATGTAGTGGGCGACCGCCAGCATCGCCCGGCTGAACGGCGCCGACGGCACCACCTCGCAGCGCTCCCCCTCGGGCATCGTCACGAGGTCGTGCTGGACGCAGAACGCCCGGGCGGCGTCGGTGGCCTCCCGGTAGAGCGCGAGCATCGCCTCGGGCGTCGCCGGGTGGTCGTCGTTGAAGCTCTTCACCACCGAGATGAAGTCGTCGGTGCCGCGCAGGTCCTGCGCTCTCCGGGTCATGTCGGCGACAAGGTCGTCGTAGGCCGCCTGCCCCTTGTCCCGCAGCTCGCGGGTCCCGTAGCCGAGTCCCTCGGCCTCGGTGAGCAGGGCGTCGTAGCGCGCTTCCCCCACCGCCCACTCGCCGCTCGCCTTCTCGACGAGGGACTCGACGTGCTCGCCGAAGCGCTCGTAGGCGGCTGCTGCGGTCTCGCCCGCCTCCCGCACCGGCGCGGCGGACGCCTCGGCGCTGAACTCGTCGGCCACCGAGCGGGCGTAGGCCGCCCCCGCCCGGATCTGGCCGAGAGAACGGGTCAGCAGGGCAGGGTGCGCCAGCTCGGGGTCCAGGTTGTCGATGCCCTGCTCGAGCAGCAGCGGCGTGGCGCGCAGCCTGGCGGCCACCGCCTCGGCGAGCTCCGGCTCTGGTCGCAGCCGGTGCGTGAGCAGGACGAAGACCGAGCTCAGGGCCGTCCCTGCGTAGTGGTCCGGGCTGCGTCGCCAGTCGGACCAGTCCCGCATCCGGGCGCGGCCGCCCAGGACCATGAGGGCCAGGTCGCGGTCGATCCGCTCGTCGTCGGTGAGCTCGGCGTCGTCGAGCCTGCCGAGGCGCTCCGTCCAGGCGTCCTCGTCGCGGTCCCGGCCGGCCACGGCGCCGGCCGACATGTCGGGCAGCCACTCGTCGTACTCCGTGAGCCCGAGCACCGTGCCCAGCAACGGGTTGGCCGCGCACTGGTCGGCGACGAGCTCGGCCGCGAGGCTGTCGAAGGGGCGCTTCCCCGTCGGGATCGGCATGCGCGGCACGGTAGTCCCCCGTCCCCGCAGGTCACCCGGTGAGGTGAGCCGCCCGGGGCCGCGTGCGAGGCTGCTCGACATGGCGCAGGGCTTGACCTACGACGAGCGGCTCACCGCGCCGGTCGCGTTGTGGATCGGTGCCTGGGTCGGCTCGGCCGTGCTGGGCGTGACCGTGTACGCCGCTCTCGGGCCGGCCGCCGGGCTCATCGCCGTGCTGGTCCCGGGGACGCTGATGTCCCTCGTGCTGCGCTCGGCCGCAGCCCGGGTCCAGGTTGTCGACGGCGAGCTTGTCGCCGGCCCCGCCCGGATCGACGTGTCACTGCTCGGACCGGTGCGGGTGCTGGACGCTGACTCGGCCCGCCAGGTCCGCGGCCCGGCCTCGGACCCGGCCGGCTACCACCTGATCCGTGGCTGGGTGCCGGCGGGCGTGCAGGCTGCCGTGCTCGACGAGGCCGACCCGGCGCCGTACTGGTTCGTGGCCAGCCGGAACCCGGCCCGACTCGCCGCCGCCGTCGAGGCCGCGCGCCGCTGACGCCCGGCAGTCAGCCCACGGACCGTTCGGGCTCAGCCGCGCCGCTGACAGTCTCGCCCTGGACCGTGCGTCCGTCCCGTCGCCGGCGCAGGTCGTCGCGGACCTGCTCTCCCAGCCGCCGGCTCTCGCGGTGGTTGACCATGCTGCCCGCGACCGCGCCGCTCATCATCGGGCCGAGGGTGCTCAGGTTGCGGCCGGCCCGCCGCACCAGCCGCTTGCGCAGCGCCCGTTTCGCCGTGGCGCCGAGCGACACGCGCAGCGCAGCGGGCGAGAAAGGGTCGATGCCACGACGTTCCGTCCACGCCACGAGGTAGGACTGGGCCCGGGTGCGGAGCGGGCCCGCGGCCGGCATGCCGTACACCTCGTGCAGCTCGGCGATGAGCTTCACCTCGGCGGCGGCGACCAGCAGGGTCTCGGCCGCGATCTGTGCGGGGGCGGACAGCAGGGTCGGGGGCGCGGCGAACTCCACCGCGGCCAGCGCCCCACCCGCGGCGCCGACCGCCCCGGTCGTCTTGGCAGCACCGGAGATCAGGGTCTGCGCCAGGTCGTCGTCGGACAGACCGGGGTGCTGGGCACGCAGGGTGGCGGCGTCCCGGACCGGTATGCGGGGGGCGATGTCGAGCAGCAGGTCGACCAGCCAGCCACCTCCGAGCACCGAGGCCCGCCCGGCCTGACGAGCCGACGTGGCGAGTGCTCTGCCCAGGCGGCCCAGGTCACGAGCCCGGTCCGGCCGGGAGGCGCCCGCGGCGTCCCCCGCCATCCGGGCGACGAGGTCCCCGACACCTCCGGGCTCACCGTCGGGCGGACGCTCGGTGTCGTCGTCCGGTCGCTGGCTCATGCGGGCAGCATTCCCCCGATCGACCGGCTCAGGCCGCGCACTCCTTGCAGATCAGCTTGCCCTTGACCTCTTTGGCCAGCTGGCTGCGGTGGTGCACGAGGAAGCAGCGCGAGCAGGTGAACTCGTCGGCCTGGCGCGGGAGGACCCGCACCGAGAGCTCCTCGTTGGACAGGTCGGCTCCGGGCAGCTCGAGCGACTCGGCCAGATCGGCCTCGTCGACGTCCACGGCGCTCGCCGACTTGTCCTGTCGGCGCGCCTTCAGCTCCTCGAGGCTGTCCTCGGACATCTCGTCGTCGGTCTTGCGGGGCGAGTCGTAATCGGTCGCCATGGTGGAGAGGTCACCTCAGATGCTCGGTACGTGCGGTGTGTTGCGGGCGTTGTAACGCTCGACCCCGTCGGTTTGTGCCCGGCGGCCCCACCGGGCCTCGGCGAGCGTGGGGGAGGCTGCCCCGGCTGGGCGAGCGCGGAGACTAGCGGATCGCGGCCCCCAGCGCTGCGGCCCGTCCAGGGCGTGGCGACGTGGGCGCGGCCGGGAAGCAGCCCGGGTCACGCAGTGTTCACCCGGACGTCGACCCGGGTGGCGTGATCTCGGTCACGATGGCCGGAGTCTCCCGTGTGGCCCCGCCCGGGTAGACACGGGCAACGGGCGCGGCCGCGTCTCGTCCGCCGCAGGCGGTCGGTTTGTCCGCTCCGACGGCGGTTGAGAGGGTGGCGGCATGAGTGAGTTCCAGCAGGAGATCCGGAACCGCCTGGAGTCGGCCACCCGGTCGCTGCACGAGGCTCAGCGCGACGGGGACGACTACCTGGCGCAGATCCGGCTCGGCGAGATCGACTCGCTCACCCGGCTGGCCCAGGAGCACGACGCGGTCGCGTGACGACCGGGGGGCTGAGCCTGGCCGGCCCTCAGGCCAGTGGGTCCAGATCCGCGTCGAGCGACTCCAGCAGGGCCAGCAGCTCGCTCACCAGGGGCTCCCGCGCTGCCACCACGAGCTGCTCGCCGGCTTCCGCACCGCGGAGCCCGGTGACCCGGACGCCGGCCTCTTCGGCGACCAGGCCGCCGGCGGCGAGGTCCCACGGCTTGAGGCCCTGCTCGTAGAAGGCGTCGACCCGGCCGGTGGCCACCGCGCACAGGTCGAGCGAGGCAGCGCCCATCCGCCGCACGTCGCGCACCCGTGGCAGCAGGTCCGCGAGCAGCTGGGCCTGACGCGCCCGTCGGCGGGCGTCGTAGCCGAATCCGGTCGCGACCAGGGCAAGGTCCAGCGTGGGTGCGCCCAGAACCGGGAGCGGCGCACCGTCCAGCCACGCTCCGTGACCGCGCGCCGCGGTCCACACCGCGCCGGCCGCAGGGTTGACCACGGCAGCGGCCACGACCCGGCCCCCGACCTCGGCGGCGATGCTCACGGCGTACGCCGGCAAGTCGTACAGGTAGTTGACAGTCCCGTCGATCGGGTCGACCACCCACCGCACGCCCGAGGTGCCGGCGCGCGAGGCCCCCTCCTCGCCCAGGAACCCGTCGTCCGGCCGGGCGGCGACGAGCCTGTCGACCACGAGCCGCTCGGAGCGCGTGTCCATCTCGGTCACGATGTCGGTGGCCGTCGACTTGGTGGCCGTCACCTCGAGCAGGCGCGGCCGCTCGTCGACGACGAGCCGGCCCGCCTCACGGGCGACCCGCTCGGCCAGCTCCATCAGGGCGCGCGGGTCCGCCGCGGCCGTGGACCCGGTCATGCGCCGCACAACGCGGGCCGCCCGGCCTCGCGCAGGTTCGGGCAGCAGGACTGCGGGCACAGGTCGTGGCTCGGGCCGAGCTCGCCGAGCGCCGGCCGCCGCGGCTGCTCGCCGCGCACGACCGCGGCCCGCTCGAGGACGAGATCGCGCACCGCCGCGACGAACCGCGCGTCGGTGCCGACAGTCGCCGCCCGGGTCACCGGCAGGCCGACCCGCCGGGCGGTCGCCAGGGCCTCGGTGTCCAGGTCGAACTTCACCTCCATGTGGTCGGAGACGAAGCCGATGGGGACGAGCACCGCGGCGGATACACCGGCCGCGGCCAGCCCCTCCAGGTGGTCGTTGACGTCAGGTTCGAGCCAGGGATGGCCGGGGGCCCCGCTGCGGCTGCAGAAGACGAGATCCAGGTCGTGCTCGACACCGGTGGCCGCCGACACCCCAGCGGTGACGAGACGCGCCACGTCGCGGTGCTGGGTGCTGTACGCGTGACCGGCCGGACCGCTGGCCTCGTCCATCGAGGTCGGCACCGAGTGCGTGACGAAGACCAGGCGCGCACCGGGCCGCACCGCGGGCTCGAGGGCGGCCAGCCCGTCGAGCGTGGCGGCCACCATCGCCGCCACGAAGCCCGGGTGGTTGAAGTAGTGCCGGACCCGGTCCACCACCGGCGCCCGGTCCCCGAGAGGGGCGACGGCGTCGGCGAGATTCTCCCGGTACTGCCGGCACCCGGAGTACGACGAGTAGGCCGACGTAAGCAGGGCGAGCACCCGGGAGCGCCCTTCGTCGGCGATCCGGGCCATCTCGTCGGCCAGGTACGGCGCCCAGTTCCGGTTGCCCCAGTACACCGGCAGGTCGAGCCCGTGCGCGACGAAGTCCGCCGACAGCGCTGCGACAAGCGCGCGGTTCTGGGCGTTGATCGGGCTGATCCCGCCGAATCCGAAGTAGTGCTCCCCGACCTCCAACAGGCGCTCACGCGGGATGCCGCGGCCGCGGGTGACGTTCTCGAGGAACGGCAACACCTCGTCCGGCCCCTCGGGGCCGCCGAAGGACACCAGCAGGAAGGCGTCGTAGGGGGCAGTGGCGTCGCTCACCCCCGGATCCTTGCAAGCGATTCCCCGGTGCGGGTCGCCGGGGCGGTCCCGTACGGTGCGGGCCGTGCTCTCGCCGTACCGCGACCTGCTGGCGACGCCAGGCGGACTGCGCTTCTCCTCTGCCGCGTTCGTGGCCCGGCTGCCGATCGCCATGATCGGCCTGGGCATCGTCCTGCTCGTGGTCGCGGAGACCGGCCGCTACGGCCGCGCCGGTGCGCTGTCGGCGACCTTCGCGTTGGTCAACGCCGGCGCGGCACCGGTCATCGCGAGGCTTGTCGACAGGTACGGCCAGCGCCGGGTCCTGTTGCCGTCAGTCCCGGCCCACTGCATCGCTCTGGCCACCTTCGTCCTGCTGGTGAGTGTCGGCGCGCCGGACCCGACCCAGTGGGCCGCGGTGGTCGTCGCGGCCCTGCTCGCCCCGTCGATCGGTTCGCTGGTGCGGGCCCGGTGGGGCTACGTCCTCGGTCCGGATCCGCGGCTGGGCACGGCCTACGCGCTCGAGTCGGTGCTCGACGAGCTCATCTTCGTGCTCGGCCCGCTGATCGTGACCGTCCTTGCCACCCTGGTCGCGCCCCAGGCTGGGCTGCTGGTCGCGGCGCTCGTCGTCCTGGTCGGAACGGGGGCGCTGCTCGGCCACCGGGTCAGCGAGCCGCCGCCGTCGGTGCACGGAAGCGGCCACCCCTCCGCCCTGCGCAGCGCGGGGCTGCCGGTGCTGATGGTGGTGATGCTCTTCGTGGGTGGCGTGTTCGGCGCGGTGGAGCTGAGCACCGTCGCGTTCGCCGACGAGCACGGGCACCGGGCCCTCGCCGGCCCGCTGCTCGCGTGCTACGCGGGCGGCAGCCTGCTGTCCGGCCTGGTGTTCGGCACGCTCCCCTCCGACCTGCCCCGGCGGCGTTCACTGCTGCTGGGCGCCGCGGTGATGACCGTGACGGTGGCCGTCCTGCCGTTCGTGCGCAGCACCGTCCTGCTCGCGCTCCTGCTCGTCGTCTGCGGGGTCGGCATCGCCCCGACGCTGATCTCCGGCTTCTCCCTGGTGGAGCGGATCGTGCCGTCGGCAGCGGTGACAGAGGGCCTCACCTGGGCCACCACGGGGCTCGTCGTCGGCTTCTCGTCCTCGACCTGGCTTGCCGGGCACCTTGTCGACGCGGCCGGCGTCCCGTGGGCCTTCTCGGTCGCCACCGGGTCCGGGTCGCTGGCGCTGGCCGCGGGCGTCGCGGCGTACCGGCGCCTCCCGGGCTGAGCCTCGACCCGGCGGGGCGACCTGCCGAGTTGTCGACAAATATCGCCGACCGGCCGGGCGCGCCTGCCGGGTCGGCCCACGCCCCCGTCCTAGGCTCGCGACAGTCGGACCGAGGCAACGGTGGAGGCAGCGATGGGCGACGCGGCGGACGTCACACCCGAGGTCACGGACCTCCGGCTCGTCGCAGTCACCCCCGGCCGCAGCCATCTGGTGCTCGAGGACGACGACAGCCACCAGTTCCGCGTGCCGGTCGACGAGCGGCTCGCGAACGCCCTGCGCTCCCACGAGCGGCCGGCACCCGACGGTCCCCGACGAGACGGCCAGCTGGAGATCGCCTTGGAGAGTCAGCTCAGCCCCCGCGAGATCCAGGCGCGCGTGCGCGCCGGCCGCAGCGTCGACGAGGTCGCCGTGGCGGCCGGCATCAGCGCCGAGCGGGTCGAGAGGTACGCCGTCCCGGTGCTCGCCGAGCGCGCCCACGTCGTCGAGCGGGCCCAGAGGGCCCCCGGCCGGCGGGCCAGCGGCGGGTCGGCACCCGCCCTTGCCGAGCTGGTGGGGTCCCGCCTGGCCGAGCAGAAGGTCTCGCTCGACGCGCTCGCCTGGGACGCGTGGCGCGGCGACGACGACCGGTGGGTGGTGAGCGTCACCTACCCCGGCACCGCCCGCGAGCGGGTGGCCACCTGGTCGTTCGACCCCCGGGGCCGGGTGCTGGCCCCCGCAGACGACGAGGCGCGCTGGCTGACCGGCGACGACACCGCCGAGCGGGTCGAGGACCAGCGGCCGACCGCGATCCGGCGGCTCTCGGCCGTCCCCGGTGGCGCGGACGGGCGTCCCGAGGGCCCGGCCGAGGCGCCGGCGGAGCCGCTCCACCCCGCGGCTGACGAGGTCTACGACCGGGAGCTGGAGGAGGAGCGGCGCCGGACGGCCGGGTCCGACGTGGCGCCGGCCCGGCAGGCGGTGGCGGCGTCCCGCGGACGGCGCCCGCACGTCCCGTCCTGGGACGACATCATGTTCGGCCCGCGCCGCCGCGACTGACCCTGCCGTCGGGTGGCGCGCTGTGGCTGCTTCAGCGACCCGGAAACCGCCACGACGCGCCGCTCAACCCGTCGGTCACCCGCTGGTGCGGGCCGGCCGGGGCGGCAGGGCACACGCGGCCAGGTCGAACGGCAGCGAGTCGGCCTCGTGCATCGCGACCCGCACCAGCGCCTCCTGGGACGCCGCGGTCATCCGCCGCATGTGGTGCCGCCGGCAGAGCACCTCGTAGCCCACCGTGTCACCCGCCGAGGTGTCGCCGACCACGACCTGCTCCCCCTCGAGGACCATGACGCCGTTGAGCGTGCGGGCGTTGTGGGTGGCACGCGACCCGCACCAGCACAGCGCCTCCACCTGGGGCACCTGCACCCGGTCCGCGAGCTCGATCAGCCGCTGCGAGCCGGGGAAGAGCCGGGTGCGGAAGTCGGCGGTGATGCCGAACGCGTAGACGTCGACCGCCATCTCGTCGACCACGCGGGCCAGCTGCTCGGCCTGGACCGTCGTGTAGAACTGCGCCTCGTCGCAGATCAGGTAGTCGACGCGGGCGCCGCGGATGCGCTCGTCGGCGACGACCTCCCAGAAGTCCAACCCGTCGGTGACCTCGACGGCTTCGGTGGAGAGCCCCAGTCGGCTGGACAGGGTGGCCGCACCCGCCCGGTCCAGCCTGGTGAAGATCAGGCCACGGCGCCCTCGTTGGCGGTGGTTGTGGTCGACCTGCAGCGCGAGGGTCGACTTGCCGCAGTCCATGGTGCCGGAGAAGAAGACGAGCTCGGGCATCGCGGGTCGCGGCTCCTCGGTCGTGACGGGATCGCCGACCATGGTGCCATCCGGGGCGCGGTTCGACCGAACGGCGCCGGACCGTCCGGTCAGGCGCGGTGCACCAGCAGCGGAACCTCGACCTCGTCCGGGGTGAGCCCACCGTGCATGCCGACAAGACCGAGGATGTCCGGCGGCAGGACCCGCGAGTCGACCACCACGTGGTCGCGCACCGCCAACGCCAACAGGTCGCCCAGCCGGGCCCGCACCTCGTCGCGCACGACCGGCCCGTAGAGCCCGGCCTCGACCGCGACGTCACGGTCCACCACCCAGTACGCATCACCGAGCGTCTCCCGCCAGGCCGACCGCACGCCTTCGTGCGCCCCGGGGCGCACGTGCACCTGGCTGCCGCGGAGGTCGCCCGAGACGGCGAGCACGCCGTCGGCGAGCGTCGGCGTCGAGGCGACGTCCCAGCGGTTGGCGTCGGGCACGTCGAGCATGCCGTGGTCGGAGGTGACCAGCAGGGTCGTCCCGCCCGGCAGCCTCCCAGCGATCTCCGCCGCCCAGCCGTCGACCCGCGACAGCTCATCCCGCCACGCGTCGCTGCGGCACCCGTGGCGGTGCCCGGTCGCGTCGAGGGCGCCGTAGTAGGCGTACACCAGCGACCGCGGCGACCGGCCGGCCGCTGCCACCGTCGCTGCCACCCGGTCCGCGGCCGTCTCGGCGGCCGCGTAGTCCCCACCTCTCAGGCCGGCCTCGGTGAGGCCCTGCCCGTCGAACGAGGCGGGCCCGACCCTGGTGACGGCGACGCCGTCGGCGGCCGCGCGCTCGAACGCGGTGGACCTCGGCTGCAGCGCGCGCAGGTCGGTCTGTGCCGGGACGGCCAGGGTGTTGACCAGCTGCCCGCCGTTCAGCCGGACCAGCAGCCCGGTGATGCCGTGCTCGCCAGGGGTCAGCCCGGTGCCGAGGGAGGTGAGCGCGATCGGCGTCGTGCTCGGGAACACCGTCGTGATCTCCATCGACGCCTCGGCGGCGAGCAGGCCGGCGAGGAACGGCGCCAGCGCGGCGTGCTCGCGCAGGGCCAGTGTGCCCAGGCCGTCGACGAGCAGGACGACGACCCGGTCGGTGGACGGCAGCGCCGGACCGGGGCGCTCCCCGGCGACCCCGAGCGACTCGAGGGCGGCGGGCAGGACGTCGGCGAGCGAGCCGCCGCCGTACCGGGGCGGTGTGGGCCCGCCTGTCAACGGCCGGTGGCGCGCGACAGCGCGGCGGCGAACCCGAGCAGCCGGGCGACGGCGTCGGCGCCCTCGGCCGCCTCGCTGACCCGCAGCGCGATGTCGTCGGCCGACGCCGTGCCGGTGTACCCGTGGTCGGCCTCGCACTCCGGGTCGGCGCAGGCGGCAGGCTCGAGGTCGAGGCGGCTGACCGCGCCCCAGCCGATCGTCACCGTGACCTCCTGGGGCGCCGAGCCGCCGCGGTAGCGCATCGGCTCGGTCACGACCCGGTTGACCACGACCGAACGGACCGACGACAACGGGACCGCCTCGGTGGAGGCCGTCACGAAGGGGACCGGGGTGACATCGTCGGCGGGGTGGTCGTCGGCGTGGCCCAGCACCAGCCGGCCGGGCGTCAGCACCAGCACGGTGATGTGCCGGCGCACCTCTTCGGCGTCGAACGTCGTCTCCTGGTGCACGACGAACGCCTCGATCTCGTCCCCGGCGACAGCGGCGTCGACGGCGTCCGCGACGAGCTCGGGGTAGTAGCCCGCACGCTCGATCGCGGCCCGCAGCCCGGCCAAGGAGATGTCCGCCATGCCGCCATCCTTGCACCCGGGGAGGCGGCTGCGTGGGTCCCCGGCCCCCTGCCGGTTGCGGCGTCTCAACGGGCCAGCGTCCGGGCGGCGCGCTCGGCGCGGGCCGCGCCCGGGCGGGCCAGCCGGGCTGTGGCCGCCAGGACCGCCGCGCCGCCGGGTGCGGCGACGACCGGGTTGAGCTCCAGCGCCGCCACCTCGGGGAGGTCGTCGGCAAGCCGGGCCAGCCGAGCGAGCAGGTCCTCGAGGGCCGCGACGTCGGCGGGGGCGCTGCCACCGTGGCCGAGGAGAAGCGGTGCGGCGCGGACACCGCGCACCAGGCCGGCCAGGTCGCTGTCCGTGAGTGGCGGCACGCCGTACGTCCGGTCGCCGAGCAGGTCGGTGGCGACCCCGCCGAGCCCGAAGGACACCACCGGGCCGTAGAGCGGGTCCTCGACAGTGGCCAGCCTGGTCGCGACACCCGTCGGGGCCATCGCCTGGACGACGAAGCCGCCGGCGGAGTCGCCGAGTCGGTGGTGCATGGCGGCGTAGGCGGCGCGCAGCTGCTCGGGGTCCTCGAGGTCGAGCCGGACGCCGCCGAGCTCGCGCCGGTGCCGCAGGTGCGGTGCTGTCGCCTTGAGGGCGACGGGGTAGCCGAGTCCGTCCGCGGCGGTCAGGGCACCCTCGACCGTGGCAGCCGGGCAGGCGTCCCAGAGCTCGATGCCGTAGCAGGCCAGGAGCCGTTGCAGGTCGCCGTGGTCGGGCTCGACCTGGTCAACGCCCGCAAGCAGCCCGGCCACCAGCTCGCGCGCCGCCCGTACGTCCAGGCCGGACGGCGAGACGCTGTGGCCGGCCGGGGTGGCCCGCCAGTCCGCGTACGACGTGACCAGGGCCAGGGCGCTGACGGCGTCCTCCGGGGTGGCGAACGAGGGCACCGACCCCCTGTCGCCGTCCGGGCCACGCAGGGCGGCGGGTACGCCGGGCATGCCGAGGAAGCTCGACACGACAGTCTTGCTCGCCCCGGCCGACGTCGACGCGAGCACGGCCGCGACATCGGTGCCGGAGGTGACGAGCGGCGGGATGAACAGTGCCACCACGGAGTCGACGTCCGGGTCCCCGAAGACCTCCGTCAGGGCCTCGGCGAAGTCGGCCGGGGCCGCCGTCGGCCCGAGGTCGCGACGCCGGACCACCTCGAGCCCGGCCTCCTCGCAGGCGTCCACGGCGAGCAGCGCCAGCGCGTCCGAGTTGCCGACCACGGCGACCCGCCTGCCCGCCGGCAACGGCTGGGTCGCGACAAGCGCGGCGACGTCGAACAGCTGGTGGATCGAGCCGGCGCGGATCACGCCGGCGCGGCGGAAGAGGGCGTCCACAGCCGCCGCGGGCGCCCACGAGTCGCGCACGAGGTGTCCGCCCGGCGGCTGCCCGCGGGACCGGCCCGACTTCAGCACCACCACCGGCTTCTGGCGGGCCAGCCGGCGGGCCAGCCGGCTGAACTTGCGCGGGTTGCCCAGCGACTCGAGGTACAGCAGCACGGCGTCGGTCGCGGTGTCCTGTTCCCAGAACTGGAGGAGGTCGTTGCCGCTCACGTCGACCCTGTTGCCGGCGGACACGAAGGTCGACAGCCCGAGCCCGCGACGGGCGACGTTGTCCAGCAGCGCGATGCCGAGAGCGCCCGACTGCGAGAAGAACCCGAGCCGCCCCGGTTGCGGCACCAGCGGGGACAGGCTGGCATTGAGGCGGACACCCGGGTCGGTGTTCAGCAGCCCGAACGAGCCCGGCCCGAGCACGCGCATCCCGCTCCCCCGCGCCGTCGCCACCAACCGGCGCTGGCGCTCGGCGCCCTCGGGACCGGTCTCCGCGAACCCGGTCGATATCACCACGAGTCCGCGGACCCCACTGGCCGCGCAGTCGGCGACGACGCCGTCCGCCTCGGCGGCCGGAACCGCGACGACGGCCAGGTCGACCGGGCCAGGAACGTCGGCGACAAGCGCGTACGACGGCACCCCGGCCACCTCGTCGGCCTGCCGGTTGACGACGTGCAGGCGGCCGGCGTACCCGCCGTCGAGCAGGTGCCGGAGCACGACGTGCCCCAACGACGTCTCGCTGCGCCCGGCACCGATCACCACGACCGACCGGGGTTGCAGGAGGCGCTGCACGCTGCGCGCCTCCGCGCGGTGCTCGCGGGCGTAGGTGACGGCCAGCGAATCCTCGGTCGGCTCGAGCTCGAAGGACAGCCGGGCGACACCGTCGTCGAAAGCCTTCCCGACGACGTAGCCGGCATCGCTGAAGACGCGCAGCATCTTCCTGTTGTCCGGGAGCACATCCGCAACGAATCGGGCGATCCCGCGCTCGCGTGCCGCCGCCGCGATGTGCTCGAGGAAGACGCTGCCGAGACCGCGGCCCTGGTGCGCGTCCTCGATGTTGAAGGCGACCTCGGCCTCGGCCGGACCGATCCGCTCGTAGCGGACCACGCCGACCATCTCCGTCCCGATGGTGGCGATCAGCGCCACCCGGCCGTAGTGGTCCACCACGGTGAACCTCTCCACGTCCCGGTCGGAGATCTCGCGGTAGAGCGAGAAGAACCGGTTGTAGATGGTCTCGTCCGACAGGCGGCCGTGGAACCGGCGGAGCAGGTCGGCGTCCGCGGGGAGGATCGGCCGGAGGTGCGCGGTGCCGCCGTCGCGGAGAACCACGTCGGCCTCCCAGTGGGCCGGGTAACCCAGCTCGCCGTCATCCACGGTCGCGAGGCTACCCAGGCGTGCGCGACCTGCCCCCGGCAGAGCGAGGGCAGGTCGCGCACGCACCCCCCGGGCGGCCTAGAAGTGCAGCTGCGCGCGGATCGCGCCGGCCGGGTACGCCGCGTTGTGCACGTTGACGTAGAAGCGGCGCGGGTGGGTCCGCAGCGCCGTCGCGAGCCCCGTGCCGACTGTGGTGCACGAGGCGCTGGCCGGGGTCGGCGCTGCCAGCTCGACCTTCACCGGTCCGGCGACGCCTGACTTGCCGCGGTGGATGTGGGCCGCGGCCGCGGTGCCGATCCGTTTCGCCGACAGCAGGTAGCAGAGCCGGGTGCCGTCCAACGACCACGAGAAGCTGCCCCGGCCGTTGCCGTCGCCCGGACCCGGGACCTCCCGCGCACCGGTGAGCGTGACGCGATGCTGCGGCACCTCCGCTACCGCCGCCACCGGCAGGAGCATCGCGGCTCCCAGGACGACGGCGAGGGCGACGACGACTGATCGAGCGCGCATGGTGGCCTCCTACAGGCGTGGCTGCTCGTACCGAAGGCGTACGGCCGTGAGCGGGCCAGGGATTCCTCCGGCGGTCGACTGTCCTGACTGTCGGTCCGGTCCCGTACACCGGTGTGCATGCGATGGAGCGACCTGCAGGTGCAGCAGCCGCGGCTGGGCGCGATCGCGCGGGAGCGGCTGACGGAGCCGGGAGTCCTGCTCGTGGCGACGATCCGCCGCGACGGAACGCCTCGGTTGAGCCCGGTGGAGCCGTTCGAGCTCGACGGGGACCTCTGGCTGGCGATGATGCTGGGCTCGCACAAGGCGGCCGACCTGGTGCGCGACCCAAGGGTGCTGGTGCACAGCATCGTCACCGGACCGGACGGCGGCGAGGGCGAGCTCAAGCTGCGGGGCAGCGTCGAGGACGTGACCGACGAGCCGCGGCAACGGCGGTACGCCGAGGCCGTGGCCGCCGCGCTGCCGTGGACGCCTGAGGTCGGGCGCTTCCACCTCTTCCGGGTCGAGGTCGAGGACGTGACCTACGTCCGCTACGACAACGCGACCGGCGACCAGTACCTCGTTCGCTGGCCCGCAGGCACGGAGACGGTCCGCCGCGGCACGTCCGCCACGACGGTGGGTGACCCCGTACCGACATCCGGTGTCCTCGTCTGACGGCTGTGTCCGGCTCCGGCCGGGACCGGGCCCGGGTCCCTACGTCGTGGCGGCGCGGCTCGGAGCACGCGGATCTCCTGCGATGGCTCCGCCGCCGGCCACGCCGGTCTACGTCGGGGGACGTCGCCCCCGGACGTAGCCGTCCTGCAGGTAGCCACCAGCGGCGTCGAGGACCCGTCGGCAGAGTGCAGCCAGCTCCCCCGGGTTCTGCTCGCCGGCCGCCCACGCCACCAGCCCGAAGTCGTTCCCGGCCCGCAGGTTGCGGACCAGCCACTTCCCGGTACCGAGCCATCGGCCGTCCACCAGGAGTGCAAGCTCGGCCGCCTCGCGGAACGCCGTCGCCCGGATGATGTAGGCCTCATCCGGAGCGGCGACGCCGTCGAGGTCGTCGACCATCGCGGACAGCGAGTATCGCCGCAGATCGACATCCTCGGGGTCCGCGGGTGCGGGACCCGCAGCCAGGACTGCACGCGCCCGGTCCGCCCATGCCCGCGTCTCGTCCCCCTCCGTGAGTGCCAGGCCTGTCGCCAGCGAATCCAGGACAGGCCGGCGCTCGGCCCTGCCCTTCTGCATCCAGAGCTCAGCGGCCGCCGGGCCGTACACGAAGACTTCGACCAGCCAACCCTGGTGCGTGGTGGTCTCCACATAGGCGATGTCACGGTGTTCCTCCCCCAGCAGGACGAGGATGTCCAGGTCGGAGGTCGACGTCGCCGAACCCGTGGCTGCGCTACCGCCCAGGAAGGCGACCCTTGCGCCGGGAAGGCGCTGCTCGACGAAGTCGAGGGCTGCCTCGTACGCGTCCACGCAGCCATCCTCTCCACGTCTGATCACAGCAGGTCCTGGTCAATCGCCCTTCGTGCCGTCGATCAGCTCGCGGATGATGTCGAGGTGCCCGTTGTGGCGCGCGTTCTCCTCGACAAGGTGCTGGACGATCCACCGGAACGTGATCTCCTGCCCGCTGGGCGGGCGTCCCACAGCGATCCGGTCGAGCTCGATGCCGGCGAACAGCTCGTCGTGCTCGCGCGCCAGCCGCTGGTAGTCCTCGAGGGTCACGGAGAGCGGCTCCCCCAGGCGGTAGGTGAACTCGCGGTCCGGGTCCTCGTCGGTCCACGGCCCCTGGTCCGGCTCGCCGAGCAGCCGGACGTGGATCCAGGACCACTCCACCCAGCGCAGGTGGCTGATGACACCCGACATCGTCATCAACGGCGAGGTCGGCAGCACCTGGCGAGCCGCGTCCTCGTCGGAGAGCCCCTCGCACTTCATCAGGGCCGTCCGCCGGGTGTACTCGAGCATCGTGAGCAGGACGTCCCGCTCGTCGAGGGTGTCGGCGGCGAGGTCGGTACGTGGGGGGCGCTGGTCTGTCGTCATGCCGGCGATCTTCCCGACCGGCACCGACAAGCGTCGAGCCGATTTGCAGCGGCCCGCCCGGTAGCGTGCGCAGGTGCTCACCGTCCTGCCCGAGGTCGCCGACGCCCTGGCGTCCGGCATGCCCGTCGTCGCGCTGGAGTCGACGATCATCAGCCACGGCCTGCCCCGGC
This sequence comes from uncultured Actinomycetota bacterium, assembly GCA_963726615.1. Taxonomy (GTDB): domain Bacteria; phylum Actinomycetota; class Actinomycetes; order JACCUZ01; family JACCUZ01; genus CAWDZK01. Next base: position 600,718 of record CAVSCX010000011.1, read on the forward strand.
CGGACAACCTGCGCATCGCGCGCGAGATCGAGCAGGCGGTGCGCCGGGGCGGGGCCGTCCCGGCGACGATCGCGCTGGTCGAAGGTCGGCCGCACGTCGGCCTCGACCAGGTCGCGCTCGAGCACGTCGCCCGCAGCGACGACGTGGTGAAGGTGAGCACCCGTGACCTCGCGACGGTCGCGGCCCGCCGAGGCAGCGGCGCCACCACGGTCGCGGCGACCTCGCATCTTGCGGCGCTGGCCGGCATCCGGGTGTTCGCCACCGGCGGCCTGGGAGGGGTGCATCGCGACGCCCGCGCGACCTGGGACGAGTCGGCCGACCTGCAGGCCCTGGCCACGACGGACATCACCGTCGTCTGCGCCGGCGTGAAGTCGATCCTCGACGTGCCCGCCACCCTCGAACGGCTCGAGACCCTCGGCGTCACCGTGCTCGGATACCGCACGTCGGTGTTTCCCGGCTTCTACCTCAGCGACTCGGGACACGCGCTGGACTGGCGGGTCGACTCCCCGGAGGAGGTGGCCGCGGTGATTGCGGCCCGCGCCGGCCTGGGCACGGACGACCGCGGCGTCGTCGTGGCCAACCCGTTGCCGGTCGACGAGCAGCTCGACCCCACGCTCCACGACCGGCTGTTGCACGACGGCCTCGCGGCCGCCGAGGCCGCGCAGGTGAAGGGCAAGGACGTCACGCCGTTCCTGCTCGAGTTCTTCCATCGCGAGAGCAAGGGCGCGAGCCTGGAGACGAACATCCGGATCGTGCTGCACAACGCCGAGCTCGCCGCCAGGATCGCGGCGGCCGCTGCTGCCGCGACATGACGACGGGCCCGCGCGGCACCGAGACCCTCGACGTCGTCGTGGTCGGCGACGTGATGGTCGACGTGCTCGCCGCGATGTCCGGCCCGCTCGCGCCGGGCAGCGACACTCCCTCCACCATCTCGACTGCCGGTGGCGGGTCGGCCGCGAACGTCGCCGTGTGGCTGGCCGCACAGGGCGTCCGCACGACCTACGTCGGGCGGGTCGGCGACGACCCGTGGGGCCGGGAGTCGGTGGTCGCGCTCACGGGAGCCGGCGTGACGACGTACGTCAGCACCGACACCGAGCGGGCCACCGGCACCTGCCTCGTGCTGGTCGAACCGGGTGGGGAGCGATCGATGCTGCCCGACTCGGGCGCGAACGTCACCATGACGCCGGAGCACCTGCCGCGCGAGCCGTTCAGACCGGGGGGGCACCTGCACCTGGCCGGCTACACGCTGCTGAACGAGGGGTGCCGGGAGGCAGGGCTGGCGGCCCTGGCGCTGGCCCGAGAGGTCGGCATGACGGTGTCGGTGGACCCGTCGTCGGCAGCGCCACTGCGCCGCGTCGGGGCGGCCCGGTTCCTCGGCTGGACCCGGGGCGTCGACCTCCTGATCGCCAACCGGGACGAGGCGGCCGTGCTCGCCGGCCGCCCCGACCCGCACCTGGCCGCCCAGCAGCTGGCGGATGGCTACCGCGAGGTCGTGGTCAAGCTCGGCGCCGACGGCGCGGTGTGGCACGGCGGCTTCATCAGCGCGAGCGCCCCGGCGGAGCGTGGTGCCGAGGTGGTGGACACGACCGGCGCCGGCGACGCGTTCGCCGCCGGGTTCCTCGCGTCCTGGTTGCTGCACCCGGAGCCCGAGACGGCGCTGGCTGCCGGCAACCGGCTCGCGGCCCGAGCCGTGACGACGGTCGGGGCCCGGCCGTGACCGCCGGGGACCGCGCGCTCGCCGCGGTGGAGGCAGCGGGGCTGGCCCACCGGGTGCTGCGGCACGGCCCGGTGGGCAGCCTGGCCGAGGCGGCACAGGCCCGAGGCGTCGAACCGGCCGCAGTCGTGAAGACACTCGTCGTCCGCCGGGGCGAGGGCGACTACCTCTTCGTCCTCGTCCCCGGCGACCGCACGATCTCCTGGCCGAAGCTGCGCGAGCAACTCGGCGTCAGCCGGATGTCCATGCCGGACGCCGCGGCCGCTCTCGAGGCGACCGGCTACGAGCGCGGCACCATCACACCGTTCGGCTCGACCTCCACCTGGCCGGTGGTCGCCGACGAGCGGCTCCGAGGGCGCGAGATCACGCTCGGCGCGGGAGCGCACGGTGTCGCAGTCGCCGTCGATGCGGACGCTGCCCTGGCGGCACTGGCTGCCACCGTCGCGGACGTCACCGACCCGACGGCTTGACGACCGACTGTTCGGCGCCTACCGAACAAGGAGCGCTAGCGTCGTCGTCGTGACGACAACGCGGCCCGGGGACGGCGCCCGCCCTACTGCCGTCGCTCCGACGGCCGACCGCACCGCTGTCCTGGCCATGGCGGCGGCCGGGGTGACCGTGGTGCTGTGGGCGTCGGCGTTCGTGGCGATCCGGCACATCGGTCGCGAGATCTCCCCCGGCGCGCTCACCCTGGGCCGCCTGCTGGTCGGCAGCATGGTGCTTGGCGCTGTCGTGCTGGCGCGGGGACCGCACTGGCCGGCGCGGCGCGACTGGCGCCTGCTGCTGGTGTGCGGCCTGTTGTGGTTCGGCGTCTACAACATCGCCTTGAACGCCGCCGAGCAGCGCGTCGACGCCGGCACCGCAGCGATGCTCGTCAACGTCGGCCCGCTGGTGCTCGCGCTCCTGGCCGGGCTGCTGCTCGGCGAGGGCTTCCCCCGCCGGCTGGTGGTCGGCAGCCTCGTCGCCTTCGGCGGCGTGCTCGTCATCGGCGCCGCGACGTCCGGCCGCACGGCCGGCAGCGCCGGAGTCGTCCTGTGCCTGGTCGCTGCGGTCGGGTACGCGATCGGGGTTGTCGCCCAGAAGCCCTTGCTGGGCCGGCTCCCTGCCCTCGAGGTCACCTGGCTGGCGTGCACGATCGGCGCCGTCGCCTGCCTGCCGTTCACGCCGCAGCTGGTGTCCGAGGCTGCCGACGCCAACATCTCGACCCTGGGCTGGATCGGCTATCTCGGCGCCTTCCCGACCGCGATCGCCTTCACCACCTGGGCCTTCGCCCTGTCGCACACGACGGCCGGCCGGATGGGCGCGACCACCTACCTCGTCCCGCCGGTCGCGATCCTGCTCGCGTGGGCGCTGCTCGCGGAGTCGCCGGAGCCCCTCGCCTTCGCCGGCGGAGCCCTCTGCCTGGTCGGCGTCGCCGTGGCCCGGCGTACCCGCGCCGGGCGGCGCACGAAGGCAGTGGCGCCGTCGTGACCACGGTCCGGGTGCCCTGAACCGCCCTGACCGCCCCTGACTGCCATGACCCGCCCGATCGCTCCCGACACGCCGCGACCGGCGGCGCCACACCGGCGTGTCGGGAGCGCCACGGGGCTGCTCGAGTGATCGTGGCTGACGGGGTCGGCGCGGGTCGGTCCCGCGCCGCGTCCGGGGTGGCGGGCAGGATGGGACGGCAGCACGCCGTACCCCTCCCGACCGCCAGGAGCTCCACCCGTGGCACGCAGGACCAAGACCCCACCGCCCCCCGACGGCGGCGACTACCCCGAGAACATCGTCGACATCGACGTCTCGGACGAGATGCAGGGCTCGTACCTCGAGTACGCGTACTCCGTCATCTACTCCCGCGCCCTGCCCGACGCCCGCGACGGGCTCAAGCCGGTGCACCGGCGGATCCTCTACCGGATGGCCGAGATGGGGCTGCGGCCGGACCGCGGTCACGTGAAGTGCGCACGCGTGGTCGGCGACGTGATGGCGACGCTGCACCCTCACGGCGACACCGCGATCTACGACACGCTGGTGCGGATGGCGCAGCCGTGGTCGCTGCGGCTTCCGCTTGTCGACGGGCACGGCAACTTCGGTTCGCTGGGCAACGACGACCCGCCGGCCGCCTACCGCTACACCGAGTGCCGGCTAACACCTGCTGCGCTGGCGGTGACGGAGGGCATCGACGAGGGCGTCGTCGACCTGCGGCCCAACTACGACGACCGCGAGATGGAGCCGGAGGTCCTGCCGTCGGCGTTCCCCAACCTGCTCGTGAACGGCGCCTCCGGCATCGCTGTCGGCATGGCGACGAACATGCCCCCGCACAACCTGGTCGAGGTGGTCTCCGCCGCACGGCACCTCATCGCTCACCCGGCAGCAAGCCTCGACGACCTGATGCGCTTCGTTCCCGGCCCGGACCTGCCCACCGGCGGCAAGATCGTCGGCCTGGACGGCATCCGCGAGGCCTACGAGACCGGCAGGGGCACGTTCCGCACCCGGGCCACCGCCCGGGTCGAGAACGTCACGCCGCGGCGCAAGGGCATCGTCGTCACCGAGCTCCCCTGGGGCGTCGGCCCGGAAAGAGTCAAGGAGAAGATCGCCGACCTGGTCCGCGGCAAGAAGCTGCAGGGCATCACGGCCGTCGACGACTACACCGACCGGCACAAGGGTCTGCGGCTGGTCATCGAGGTCAAGAACGGCTTCAATCCCGAGGCCCTGCTGGAGCAGCTGTACCGGCTGACCCCGCTGGAGGACACGTTCGGCATCAACAACGTGGCGCTCGTCGAGGGCCAGCCCCGGACCCTCGGCCTCAAGGACCTCCTCGAGGTCTACGTCGCCCACCGGCTCGACGTGGTCCGCCGGCGCAGCCTGTTCCGCCGCACCAGGGCGCAGGACCGGCTGCACCTCGTCGACGGCCTGCTCATCGCGATCCTCGACATCGACGAGGTCATCCAGGTCATCCGCGCCAGCGACGACGCTGCCGCGGCCCGCGAACGGCTGATGTCGGTGTTCGAGCTCACCGAGACCCAGGCCACCTACATCCTCGACATGCCGCTTCGCCGGCTCACCAAGTACTCCAGGATCGAGCTCGAGGCCGAGCAGGAGAAGCTTCGCCTGGTGATCGCTGAGCTGACCGAGATCATCGAGTCCGAGTCCCTGCTCCGGAAGACCGTCAGCGACGAGCTCGCCGAGATCGCCAAGCAGTTCGGCACGCCGCGGCGCACCGTGCTGCTCGAGTCGGCCGGCGTGCCCAGCACGACGGCCGTCCCGCTCGAGGTCAGCGACGACCCCTGCTGGGTGCTGCTGTCGTCCACCGGGTTGCTCGCCCGGACGCTCACCGGCGACCCGCTGCCCACCGAGGGCTCGCGCGCCAAGCACGATGTCGTGGTCTCCGCGGTGCTGGCCACTGCGCGTGGCGAGGTCGGCGTGGTGACCTCGGCCGGTCGGCTGGTGCGGCTCGGCGTCCTCGACATGCCGGCCCTGCCGGACACAGCGTCCGCGCCGCACCTGTCCGGCGGCGCGCCGGTCAGTGAGTTCCTGCCGCTGGACAGGGACGAGCGGGTGCTCGCCCTGTGCAGCCTGGACCCGGACACGGCGGAGGGCCGGACCCTCGCGCTCGGCACCGAGCAGGGAGTCGTCAAGCGGGCGCTGCCGGAGCACCTGACGAACAAGGACTCGTGGGAGGTCATCTCGCTCAAGCCCGGCGACAGGGTTGTCGGCGCTGTCGAGATCTCCGGCGACGAGCGCGACCTCGTCTTCGTGACCTCCGATGCCCAGCTGCTGCACTTCGAGGCCGCGGCGGTCCGCCCGCAGGGGCGCTCGGCCGGCGGCATGGCCGGGGTCCGGCTGGCCGCCGGGGCCCGGGCGGTGTTCTTCGGGGTCGTCGACCCGGCAGCCGAGGGCGCGGTCGTCACCGTTGCCGGCTCCTCTGCCGCACTGCCGGGCACCGATGCGGGCTCGGTCAAGGTGACTCCGTTCACCGAGTACCCCGCGAAGGGCCGGGGCACCGGAGGCGTCCGCTGCCACCGCTTCGTGCGCGGCGAGGACGTCCTGACGCTGGCCTGGGCCGGCGCGGCCCCGGCGCGGGCCTCGGCCGCCACCGGTGTGCCGGTCGACCTGCCGGCGGAGCCCGGGAGGCGAGACGGCTCCGGCGCCGCGGCCGGCCAGCCGATCGCCGCGGTCGGCGGCCCGGTCCCGCCCGGCTAGCGCCGGGCAGACCCGCTGACGATCAGGCGGTGAAGCCCTCGGAGAGGAAGTCGTCCAGGGCCCGGAAGCCGTCGTCGACGTAGGAGGCGAACTGCCGCCCGCCCGGCGGCCAGCCGACCGCGGTGGCGGGCGGCTGGTCGTCGGCGGGGAGCTCAGAGCCGTCGGCGCCGGGCTGGTCGACCGACCCCGCCCGCCGCTTGGCACGCACCACCCAGACCACCGCGGCGAAGTACGCCGCGGTGAGGAGTGCCAAGAGCACCAGCATGGGTCATGTCATCGACCGGTCCGGCGCCGACCTTCAGCCTGTTCCGCCATCCGGACGTCCGGTCAGGACGGTTCCGACCAGGGCGACGGGGTCAGCCGTTCGTCGAGTGCGCCACCGGGCACGCACTCGGTGCTTCGGTAGTCGTCGGGCATCAGCGGGAAGACCTCGCGGGCATACGCCTCGGCCAGCAACCTCGCCTGCCTCGGCGTCGCACCCAGCAGCTCCGCGGTCTCGGCGTCGCGCTGGAGCGCCCGGCACTCGGCGACCGCCTCCGCGGTCTCACCGGCCATGTGCATCGCCTCGTGGGTCAGCACGTGCACAGAGACCACCTGGCCCCGGGTCGGCGAGGACTTGGCCGAGTCCAGGTAGCCCGCCAGCTCCCCGCACTGGCCCCGCTTGAGCAGCGTCGCATGCTCAGGCACTCCGTCGGCGCCGTACCGGACGTAGCCCAGCTCGGCCCCGGCGTCGACGAACTCCTGGCCCGCGCCCTGGCAGTGCACCGCGACGGAGGCCCCGACCAGCGCCGACGCGACCGCGGCGAGCCGCTGCTCCAGCCGGTGGTGCCTGACGGCCGGCACGAGCAGCGCCGCGCCGACGAGCAACAGAGCCACGACGGACACTGCCGGGAACGGCACGGGGCGGCCGAGGCGGTCCTGCCGGCGCAGCAGCCATCGCGCCGCGAGCCCCAGGGCAGCGGCGAGAAGGCCGACGGCCGACCAGACCAGCACGATGCAGGTATCGGCCGGTCCGGCCCGGCACTTGCGTGGTGCGCCAGCCGCAAGAAGCGTCGTTTGCGACATCGGGCACGCGACACGCCGGCTGACGACGGCGTGTCGCGTGCCTCAGGTCGCAAACGAGCGGGGGTGGGACCGGGGCGGCGGGGCTCAGGCGGGTACGGCTGCGACCCGTGGCTGGATCGGCGTGAGGACCGGCGCCCGGTCCTCGATGGCCTGGGCGGCGTCGAGCAGGAGATCCTCGCGGAAGCGGGCGCCGATGAGTTGCACCCCCTGGGGCAGTCCGGCGTCGCTGCCGACGGGCACCGCGCAGGAGGGCAGCCCGAGGATGTTGACCGGCAGCACCATCCGCATCGCCGTGACGATCTCGGTCACGCGGGACACGTCATCGTCCACGACCCAGGCCCGCTCGCAGCAGACCGGGGAGAGCATCACGGGGTAATCCTGCAAGAACCGCGCCCACGCCGCGCCGAGCTGGTGCACCGCGATCCAGGTCGCTGTCTGCGCCGACTGGTCCACCGGCCTGAACACTCCGTGCGCCAGACAGGCCGCGACGAACTCCAGCTCGTCCTTCCCGGCAACCGGCTCCAGGTCCGGCCAGAGCAGTCCGACCTCCGCCCAGATGGCGTCGGACCAGGCTGCGGCCGCTTCGGCGACCTGCGGCGGCTCGGCGTCCACGACGTCGTACCCGGCTGCGCTGAGCCAGTCGGCGGCCCGCTCGACGCCGGCGAGCACGTGCGGGTCGATCCCGGCGCCCAGCGGGTCCCGGACCACGGCGACCCGGATCGGCGCGTCGACAGCCGGGCCCCGCAGCGGCGCCGGGACCCAGCGCGGGTCGCGCGCGTCCGGTGCGCTGATGACGGCCAGGGCGAGCCGCAGGTCGGCGACGCGTCGGGCCATCGGTCCCTGGCAGTTGGTCATCTGGAACACCAGCGGCGACGGCGGCTGGGTGTCGGCAGCATCCGCGACCCGGCCCCGTGACGGCCGCAGTGCCGCGGTACCGCACATCTGCGAGGGCACCCGCAGAGACCCGCCGAGATCGTTGCCTAGCCCGAGCGGTGTCATGCCGCTGGCCAGCGCGGCGGCCTCGCCTCCGGAGGAGCCGCCCGCGGTGCGAGTCGGGTCCCACGGGTTCCGGGTCCGGCCGCCCCGTCCGCTGACGGTGTCCCAGCGGAAGGCGAAGTCCGGCAGGTTGGTCCGGGCTATCGGGATCGCGCCGGCATCCCGGAGCCGGGCGACGGGCGGCGCATCGGACGCCGCGACCTGCTCGGCGAACGCACCGACCCCCCAGGTGGTCGCAGAGCCGGCGACGTCGATGTTCTCCTTCACGGTGAACGGCACACCGGCGAGCGCTCCGAGAGGTTGCCCCGCCGTCACCGCCGTGTCGACCGCCTCGGCCGCTACCCGCGCCTGGTCGGCCAGGGTCACGGTCACCGCGTCGAGATCCGGGTTGACCTCCTCGATGCGGGCCAGGTGGGCATCGACCACCTCGGCTGCCGTGACTTGGCCGGCCGCGATCATCCCAGCCAGCTCCTGCGCCCCTCTTGTGCAGAGCTCGTGCACGGTGCTCTCCTCTCGGGTGTTCGATGGCGCACGCATCATGTCTCCGCGCAACGGAACTGCACATCGGGAGGACTCCCCATCTTCGGCTCCTCGCTCCGGCTCGGCGAGCTTGTTGCCACGTTCGCCCTGGCGCAGGACAACGCCTTCGGCCAACCGCTGGAGTCGCAGCTTCGGTCCTGTCTGCTCGCCGCGTGGCTCAGCGAGGCGGCGGGCTACGACCAGGACCTGCGCGACACGGTGTACTGGGTCGCACTGCTGCGGTACGTCGGCTGCACGGGGCACGCGCACGAGGTGGCGACCGTGTTCGGCGACGAGATCGCGATCCGCGCCCAGACACTGGTGCACGACGCGGCCAACCCGGCCGAGGTCATGCGCGACGTCATTGCCTATGCGACTGCAAGGCATCCGGTCGACGAGCGGGTTGAGCTGGCCGAGTCGCTGCGGGCGACCGCACACGACTGGGCCGTGAACAACTTCGCCTCTGGCTGCGAGGTCGCCGACATGCTGCTGCGACGACTGGACCTGCCTCGCGACGCCAGGGAGGCGCTGCAGTACACATTCGAGCGATGGAACGGCACCGGCTACCCCGCCGGAGCCATCGGCGAGGACATACCGTCGGCGATGCGGGTCGTCCACCTCAGCCACGACATGGAGGCCCTGGGCCGACTCCTGTCGACCGACCAGGCGTTGGACGCCGTCCGCGAGCGACGCGCCCGCACCTACGACCCGGAGCTGTCCGACATCTTCGCTGCTCACGGCGCCGAGTGGTTCGCCCGGTTGGACGCGCTGGAGCCGTGGGACGAGGTGCTCGACCTCGAGCCGGAGCCGTACCGCGCCCTGTCCGGCGCCGAGCTCGACGAAGCGCTGCTCGTGGTGGCCGACTTCATCGACCTGAAGTCGCCGTACATGGCCGGCCACAGCCGCCGGTGCGCGCAGCTCTGCGCCGACGCCGGCCGCTTGCTCGGTCTGGGCGATGCCGCGGTCACCACCCTGCGCCGGGCGGCGCTGGTGCACGAGCTCGGCACGACCGCGGTGCCGAACTCGATCTGGGACAAGCCGGGGCCGCTCACCCGGGCCGAGCGTGACCGGGTCGAGCTGCACCCGATGCTCACCGAGCAGATGCTGGGCCGCTCACCGGCCTTGGCAGCACTCAACCCCGTCGCCGCGGCCCACCACGAGAGAGCCGACGGCTCGGGCTACCACAAGCGGCTGCGCGGCGACGCCGTCGTCCCGCACGCGGGACTGCTCATCGCCGCCGACGTCTACGTGGCGCTCACCGCCGACCGCGCGGACCGAACCGCCTTGTCGACAGAGGCGGCTGCCGCCGAGCTCCGCAGGCTGGCTGCCGGCCGCCTGCTTCAGGCCAGCCCCGTCGACGCTGTACTGACGGCGGCAGGACAGGGTGGGCGGCGGACAACGACGAGGCCCGGCCGACCGGAGCGCCCGGGCGACCTCACGGACCGGGAGCTCGAGGTTCTGCGGCTCGCGGCCAGAGGCCTGCAGACACGGGAGATCGCCGAACGCCTCGTCATCTCGGCCAAAACCGTGGACCACCACATCCAGCACACGTACGCCAAGATCGGCGTCTCGACCCGGGCCGCCGCGGCCCTCTGGGCGATGCAGCACGACCTCGTCCACTGACCCGCGAGGCCGGGAGTAGACCTGCTCGTTTGCGACCTGGTTCACGCGACACGCCGCCCCGGTACGGCGTGTCGCGTGCCTCATGTCGCAAACGAGCGGAGGTGGGAGAGGCCGGGGCGTGGGGGCGGGTGCGGAGCGGCCGGGCTCAGGCGTCGATGGCGTCGCGGTCGATGCGGGACGCGCCGGCCACGATGAAGTCCCGCCGCGGGCTGACGTCGTTGCCCATGAGCAGCTCGAAGGCCTGCTCGGCGACATCGACGTCGCCGAGGGTGACCTTGCGCAGCATGCGGCGCCGGGGGTCCATCGTCGTCTCGGCCAGCTGGTTGGCGTCCATCTCCCCGAGCCCCTTGTAACGCTGGATCGGCTCCTTGTAGCGCTTGCCGCGGCGTTGCAGGTCGGCGAGCGTCTTGCGCATCTGCACCTCGGTGTAGGTGTAGATCACCTCGTTCTTCTTGCCGCCGCCGGTGACGACCTCGATGCGGTGCAGCGGCGGGACGGCCGCGAAGACCCGGCCCGACTCCACCATCGGCCGCATGTAGCGATAGAAGAGCGTGAGCAGAAGGCAGCGGATGTGGGCTCCGTCCACGTCGGCGTCTGCCATCAGGATGACCCGCCCGTAGCGTGCGTTCGCGAGGTCGAAGGTCCGGCCCGACCCGGCCCCGATCACCTGGATGATCGCGGCGCACTCGGTGTTCTTCAGCATGTCCGAGAGCGACGCCTTCTGCACGTTGAGGATCTTGCCCCTGATCGGGAGCAGGGCCTGGACCTCGGAGTCCCGGGCCATCTTGGCGGTGCCGAGGGCGGAGTCGCCCTCGACGATGAACAGCTCGCTGCGCTCGACGTCGTCGCTGCGGCAGTCGGCCAGCTTGGCCGGCAGCGAGGAGGTCTCGAGGGCGTTCTTACGACGCTGCAGCTCCTTGTGCTGGCGTGCCGCGATGCGGGTACGGGCAGCGGCGGCGACCTTGTCCAGGACCGCCTTGGCCGCAGCCTTCCCACCCCGCTTGGGGTTGGTGAGCGCCGCCTTGAGCTCCTTGCTCACGACGGACGCGACGATGCGGGAGGCGGCGGACGTGCCGAGGACCTCCTTGGTCTGGCCCTCGAACTGCGGCTCGGCGAGCCGGACGGTGATGATCGCGGTCAGCCCCTCGAGGATGTCGTCCTTGACGACGTCGTCCTCGGCCGCGCGCAGCACCCGTTGGGCCCGCAGCACCTCGTTGAGGGTCTTGGTGAGGGACCGTTCGAAACCCTGGACGTGGGTGCCGCCCTTGGGTGTGGCGATGATGTTGACGTAGGAGCGGACCGTGGAGTCGTAGCCGGTCCCCCAGCGGAGCGCGACGTCGACGTCGAGCTCGCGCTGCACGTCGGTCGAGGTCATGTGGCCCTTGTCGTCGAGGACCGGCACGGTCTCGGTGAAGCCGCCGGAGCCATGCAGCCGGAGCGTGTCGCTCACCGCCTGGTCCGGCGCGAGGAACTCGCAGAACTCGCTGATGCCACCCTCGAAGCGGAACGTCTCGGTGGCCGGCTCGGCGCCGCGGGCGTCCCGCACCACCAGGGTGAGGCCGGGGACGAGGAAGGCCGTCTGTCGGGCCCTGTTGTGCAGCTCGTCGATCGAGATCGACGCGTCCTTGAGGAAGATCTGCCGGTCCGGCCAGTAGCGGACGCGGGTGCCCGTTCGCTTCTTGGCGACCTTCCCGGTGACGCGCAGCCCTGAGCCCTCCACGAAGGGCGAGTCGGGGGTGCCGTTGCCGAACGTGCCCGGGGCGCCGCGCCGGAAGCTCATCGCGTGCGTCTTCCCGCCGCGGTCCACCTCGACGTCCAGACGGACCGAGAGCGCGTTGACGACCGAGGCCCCGACCCCGTGCAGGCCACCAGTGGCGGCATAGGACCCGCCGCCGAACTTGCCCCCGGCGTGCAACCGGGTCATCACCACCTCGACCCCGGACAGCCCGGTCCGTGGCTCGATGTCGACCGGGATGCCCCGGCCGTCGTCGCGGACTTCCACTGAGCCGTCCGGGTGAAGGTCCACCTCGACGCGGGTGCAGTGCCCACCGAGCGCCTCGTCGACCGCGTTGTCGATGATCTCCCACAGGCAGTGGATCAAGCCCCGGGAGTCGGTGGACCCGATGTACATGCCGGGCCGCTTGCGGACGGCCTCCAGACCCTCCAGGACCAGCAGGTTTCGCGCGTTGTAGGCGTCCGGCTCGAACTCGCCGTCACTGCGGGCGTGGAGCGTCTGGGTCACCCACCGAGGCTACCGGCGGCCCGGGACAGGCTCCGGCCGACGCCCACCGCGACACGCCGTGACCCACCTGTGACGGCGAACGCGTTCTTCCTGCTGTGAGATGGGCAACTATGGAATGGTCGGCTACGCGGAGAGCGAACCCCTACCCTGGGGGTTACGGGAACGAACTGGCGTAGACGGAGTGTTGAGTAGAGCATCCACAGCTCCACCGCACCGACGAGAAGAGAGGGCGACGTGACTTCTGCACTTGCCTCGCACCCTCCCCTGACCGCTGCTGACCGCTGCGACCGCTGCGGCGCGCAGGCCTACATCCGCGTCACCATGCCCTCCGGCGGCGAGCTGCTGTTCTGCGCGCACCACGGCCACGCCCACGAGACCAAGCTGCGCGAGCTCGAGGCGAAGATCCACGACGACAGCTCGCAGCTGACCGGGACCCCGGCCACCGATCCGGATCGCTGACCGCTGCACGTACGTGCCGAGAGGCCCCGGACCCGTCCGGGGCCTCTCGGCGTCTACGCCGGACCTGATGCGGTTGCATCACATTGGTGTCGAGCGACAGACGGACCGCAGCGACGGTTCAGTTCCGGCAACCCTCCGTCGACGTAGCGGCAGACATCCGTCGGTGAACAGGATCGGACACGCATGTCTGCACATCGCACGAGCAGCTCATCAGGTCGGCGCGGACGGGTGTCGCTCGTCGCCTGGGTGGTGGCTCTCACCCTCCCAGCGGGCGCTGCCTGGGCTCTCTGGTCTGCCACCGGCACCGGCTCCGGAGCCGGCCAGGCACGCTCCGCGCAGTCCCTCACCGTCTCGGCAGGGGCGGCGACCGCGAGCCTCTACCCGGGTGCCACCGGGAATCTGAGCTTCTCGGTCACCAACCCCAACCCGTACCCGGTCACCGTGACCGCGGGCACGGCGAGCGCCGTCACGTCCGTGACCGGTGGCGCGGGCAGCTGTGCCGCCTCGGACTTCACCCTCGGCGCCGGAACCGTCGCCGCGACGCCGGTGGCAGCCGGGGCCACCGCCTCAGTGGCACTGGTGGGCGCGATCACGATGAAGACGACCGCCGGCGACGGCTGCCAGGGCGCCGATGTCACCGTCTCGGCGACCTTGACCGGCAGCCAGTCGTAGGACCGGGATGCGCCGAGGGCGTGCCACCGGCATCGCGGCGGGTGTCGGGCTGCTGCTTGCCGGCCTCGTCGCCGGGCCGGCCACGGCCTCATGGAGCTCCGCGTCGACGGGCAACGGCCGGGCGACGGCACACGTCCTGCCCGCCGTGGGAGGCCCGGTGAGCGCCGACTGCGCCGGCGGGAGCACCGTCCGCGTCGCCTGGTCGGCCAGCACCCTGGCCACCGGGTACGACGTGCAGCGCTCCGCCGACCTGGGCATCAGCTGGACGACGGTCCGCAGTACGGCCGGCACCTCGTTCGACGACACTGCTGCCGGGCTGCTCAACGTCACACTGCGCTGGCGGGTCGTCGCCACGCGCAACGCCTGGCGAGCAGCGCCGTCGCCGGCGTCGCCGTCGCGCACGATCAGCGGCCTCGGCCTCTGTCTCTGAGTCGCGGGCCGGGGGCGGCCCGGGCACGCCGGGCCGGCCGGGCGGGCAGTTTCCCGGGCAGCCCAGCGGGAAGTCGTCCGGACATGATCTGGCGCTGGGTGTGGCGGACGGTGGCACTCTTCCTCGGCCGCAAGGCCTGGTCGGCCTGGCAGCGCCACAGGCAGGAAGGCTCCACGCCGGACCGACAGCGCTGACCCGGTCACGCCCACCCGGCCACCGGCGGCCCCCGGCTGCTGACAGGCTGGGGCCGTGAACCTCGCAGTGCGGGTGGCCGGCCTGGAGCGGGGGGTCGAGATGCGCCTGGCCAGGCTGCTCTGGCGACGCGGCTGGCGGGTGCGGCTGCTGGCGTTCACGTCGTACGGCGTGGCCGCCGGGCCCGGCCACCCCGGCTGGGCCCGGCTCATCGGCCGCGCCCTGCTCACCGGGACACCCGGCCCGGAGGCCGAGCTCGTCCGCGGCTGGCGACGGTTCATGACCATCCCGCTCGAAGGTGTCCCGGTCGAGGTCGACGTGGGCGGGGTGACGGCGTCCGTGCGCACCGGACCCGGCGGCTACGTCGACCACGTCGTGGCGGCTGACCTGTCGCCGGGCTGGCACGAGGTCACCCTGGCCAGCACCCACGGCGAGGTCGCTGACGGCCGGGTCCGGGTGGTCGGCCCGGACGAGACAGCCGGCCTGGTGAGCGACATCGACGACACCGTCCTGGTGACCGCGCTCCCCCGGCCGGTTCGCGCCTTCTGGAACACCTTCGTGCGGCACGAGTCGGCCCGCCGCCCGGTCCCGGGCATGCCCGAGCTGTTCGCGCGCCTGGGCGCGGCCGACACGTTCACGGCGTACGTCTCGACCGGCCCGTGGAACGTCGCCCCCAGCCTGCAGCGGTTCCTCGCCCGGCACGACTACCCGGCGGGACCGCTGCTGATGACCGACTGGGGGCCGAGCGACGAACGCTGGTTCCGGTCCGGGCGCCAGCACAAGCACGACGCCCTGCGCCAGCTCCTCGCCGATCTCCCGCAGCTCACCTGGACCCTGGTCGGCGACGACGGTCAGCACGACCCGGCGCTCTACGACGACCTGGTGGCCGAGCACCCGGACCGGGTGGGGCTCGTGCTCATCCGCCAGCTGTCCGAGGCCGAGCAGCTGCTGACGCACGGCACGCCGACCACCCTGCCCGGCGAGGGCGCGCACGAGCGGCCCCGCCGGCCCGGCGTCCCCGTGCTGCGCGGACCGGACGGGCACGCCCTGCTGGCCGCCGTGGCCGGCGAGGGTGCCGACGCCGGGGATCCTTGACGAGATCCTTGCCGACCGGGAGACGTCAGCGCGACCGGGCCGGGTAGCAGCCCATCGTGGCCGAGGGGAACGGGGACGGCGCCGGGGAGCGACGACGCCGACGGGAGGACGTGCTGCGCCGGCGGGCCCAGCGCCGGCCGCGGCGGGGCGACCTGCTCCGGCGGCTCGACGAACTGGCCCATCGGCGGGCCCGGCGGCGCGGCCGCGACACCTGACCCGCGGCGGACGCGCTGTCAGTACGGGCGGGGCCGAAGGCCGCGGGTGCTCCCGAGCTCACCGCGACGGGCGGCCGGGAACGTCACGACCGACGGGTCGCCGTCGGAGGTGTACCGCCTCCGCGGGTGCGCGGCCAGCGAGTCCAGCCAGGCCGACGAGCCGAACCGGTGGTCGCTCCCGTGGCGGCCCTGCGACCGGATCCGGGGCACCCCCGCGGCGTCGAAGTCGCCCGAGTACGGCGAGGGCGCCGGGGCCGCTCCGACCAGGAACGCGGCGTCGAAGGAGTAGGTCGTGCCGCCCGACCTCCCGGACATCATCAGCCGGTGGCTGCGCGGCCGGATGCCGAAGGGCAGCGCCAGCGTCGACGCCGGGCCGCCGGTAGTGCGCCGGATGAGCCGCTCGTCTCCGGCCAGCTGCCGGCGAACGCGGGCGGGCGTGAGACCGCTCAGCGCCAGGTGGTCGAGCGTGTGGTTGCCGACGTCGAAGCCGTGCTCCCGCAGCCAGCCCAGGTAGCGCGCCCCGCCGGGGTCGGCGAACGGGTCACGGTTGACGTAGAAGGTCGCTGTGGGGGTGAACCCCGGGTGCGCAGCGGCCACCGCCAGCAGGATCGCGACCGCGGTGCCGGCCTCCGGCCGGTCGCCACCGTCCAGGGTCAGCTGGGACCGGGTCGAGTCGTCGAAGGTGAGCACCACCGGGTGGGCCCCGGCCGGCAGGTCGAGGCGGCCGGCGGCGTAGTCGGCCGCGGTCACCGGGACGTATCCCTCGCGGGCCAGCCGCTCCAGCTCGGCGCGGAACGCGCGGGGGGTGATGTCGTAGATGCCGCGGGGGTGCGGCAGCACCTGGTGGTACATGAGCACCGGCACCTCGCCGAGCTCGTCGGGGTGACCCACCACCGGCCCCGCGGTGGCAGTGGGAGTCCCGGTACCCGAGGGGGAGGTCGACGGCGCCCCAGCCTCCACCGTGGGCGCCGGACGGCTCGGTGCGACCGAGGGGTCGGCACTGCCGGCCGGGCCAGGCTCGGCACGACCCGCACAACCCGCGAGCAGCGCGACGGCCACCGCGGCGGCAGGCCCCCAGCGGGCCGGGAACGACATGTGGCGAAGGTAGGGCGCCCGACACGCGGCGATGAAGACGAAACGCCGCGTCTGTCTGCCTAACATCGGTTCGGTGCCGCAACGTCCCCGCCGGATCCTCTGGCTGACCGCCGCGATCGCCGCGGTGGCCCTCGTCCTCGCCGGCGGCACGGCAGCGGCCGCGTGGTGGCCCCGGCCGGTGGCGGCCACGGTGACCGGCCTGCCGGCCCGCACGGCGCTCGGGGCCGCAGACGTGGGCGACCTGCGGATCCGGGTGCGGCCGACCGACGGCGTACGCCTGGCCGCGCTCACGGTGCAGCTGGACGGCCGCCGCGCGCGGACGGTCGCGGAGGGCCGGACGCTGGTGCTGCGGCCGGGCCGGCTCGCCGACGGGCCGCACGAGGTGGTCGTCCGGGTCACCGGCCGCGGTCCGTTCGGCAGCACCAGCTCCTCCCGGCACCGGTTCACGGTGGACACCACGCCGCCGTCGCTGCAGCTGCCGGACCGCCTCGATGCCGGCAGCCTGCGGGCCGAGCTGGTGGTGACCGGTGCTGCTGTCGGGGCGGAGCGCGTGACCGTGAACGACAAGCCGGCTGTACTGGGCGGCGACCACAGGTTCGAGACGACACTGCCCTCACCCCCCGCAGCGGTGCAGGTGGTGGCGACCGACGCCGCCGGCAACTCGACCCGCGGCGAGGTGGCCGTCCACGTCCGGCACCCCCCCATGCGCGGCGTGCACATGACGGCGCTGGCCTGGACCGCGTCCTCGCTGCGCGAGCCCGTCCTGCGCCTGGCCCGGCAGGGCCGCATCGACACCGTCGAGCTGGACATCAAGGACGAGGACGGCATCGTCGGCTACGACTCGAAGGTGCCGATGGCCCGGCGCACCAAGGCCGCACGCGGCTACTACGACGCCGCGAAGGTGATCGAGCAGCTGCACGCGATGAACGTCCGCGTCGTCGGGCGCATCGTCGCGTTCCGCGACCCGAGGCTCGGTCGCTGGGCCTGGCGGCACAGCCATCGCGACTGGCTGATCCAGACCCCGGGCGGGTCGCCGTACGGCGGGAAGTACGGCGCCTACTCGTTCACCAACCCCTTCAACGAGCAGGTACGCGGCTACAACGTCGCCCTGGCGACGGAGGCCGCCGAGCTCGGCTTCGACGACGTCCTCTACGACTACGTCCGCCGCCCGGACGGGGACCTGCGCAAGCTGCGCTTCCCCGGGCGCCGGGGCAGCCCGGAGGCTGCCATCGCCCGCTTCATGCAGGAGACCCGGGCCGCCGTGCGCGAGCGCGGCGCATTCCTCGGCGCATCGGTCTACGGCATCTCGGCGACCCGGCCGACCCAGATCGCCCAGGACATCCCGTTGATGGCGAAGAGCGCCGACTACATCGCGCCGATGGTCTACCCCTCGCACTGGGGACCCGGCGAGTACGGCGTGGCGAACCCGAACCGCTCGCCCTACCCGATCGTGCGGCGGTCGCTGGCCGACTTCCAGCGGCTGGTGCGCGACAGCGACACCCAGATCATGCCGTGGCTGCAGGACTTCTCCCTCGGTGTGACCTACGGCCCGACGCGGGTGCGGGCCCAGATCCGGGCCGCGCGCGACGCGGGCAGCGACTCTTTCCTGCTGTGGAACGCCGGCGCCCGGTACACCCGCACCGCACTCACGCCTCGGCCCTAGTCGACCGTCAGCAGCCCGACAGAGCGGCCGCCTGCTCAGGTGGTGACGGGAGGTCGGACCGCTGCTAGGTTCCGCGGCAGCGGCTCGCCGCTCCCGACGAAAGGGCCTGTCATGGTCGGTCGTGCCCGCCGCCGCACAACGCTCGCCGCAGCCCTGCTACTTGGTGCGTCGGTGGTCACCACCACCACCGGGCCGGCGGCCGCCGGCGCGACCGGGGGCCGGTGGACCCAGCTGTCCACGGGCGCCGGTCTCGGCATCAGCAACGAGCCCGACGTGGCGCGGTTCGGGTCGAACCTCATCGTCACCTGGATGCAGGCCCACGACAGCAACACCTCCAGCCTCAAGACCAGGGTGGTCGGCGCCAACGCACTGCCCACCGGGCCGGAGTCGACGGTGCTCACCTGGTCCTCGATCAGCTCGGACCCGGCGGCGTTCCTTCTCGCTGGGACGCCCACCATCGCCTTCGGCGGCCTGCGCAGTCTCGACTCGACGGACCCCTACAACGGTCCGATGTCCTACGTGCAGTCACCCGACGGCGTCAGCTGGACGCACGGGCCCGGGTCGTTGACCCAGAGCCGCTACGCCTACGGCGACTACGGCATCGGCGCTGTCGACGACGGCACCGGCCAGCCGCTGGTCGCCCTCGCCGCGGCGAGCACCGACCACGTCACGGTGCACCACGGCATCGACGCGTCGGTGCCGGCAGCGGCGCCGGACTCCTACGGGACGCCGACCAGCGAGGCGCAGGCCGTGAGCCTGGCCCGCGACGGCGCGACCGGCGCTGCCTACGCGCTGTGGTACTCGGGAACCACCAACTCGGACAACGGCATCCACGCCCAGCAGGTCTGGCCGCAGCTCGGCGGGCTGCAGTCCGCTCCCCTGTCCAGCGTCCAGTTCGGCGGCGCCCCGACCTCGGTCCACCCCGGCCAGAACGTCGCCGCCGCGAGCCGATCCGGCGGCGGCGTCTGGGCCGCGTACGGCTCGGGGTACCCGAGCCCGCACAAGCTGGTGCTGTGGCAGGTCGGCACCGGCAAGCGGTTGGTGCTGACGCGACCGGGATCCATCCAGTACGTCGGCATCAGCGCGGCGCCCGGTGGGCGGATGTGGGTCTGGTGGGTCGAGGGGAACGCGGTCTTCGCGACCCGGACCAACCCGTCCGTCACCGCGGCCGGCGTGGTGCGTCGGGTCACCGCCCCCGGCGGCGCGTCGCCGACGCGCACCGCGGGCGACGGCGCCCTCGGCCCGCTCGACGTCGTCGTCAACGCCCAGCCCGGCTCCGGGCCTTCCGGGATCTACACCACCCGCATCGTCGAGGCCCTGCGCGTCCGGGTCTCACCCGCCCGGCGGTCGGCGGCCACCGGAGGCCGGGTCACGGTGCTCGTCACCGACGCCGGGGTGCCGGTGCGCAACGCCACCGTCAAGGTCGGGTCGGTGAAGAAGCACACCAACGCCCAGGGCAAGGTCAGGTTCGTCGTAGCCCGCCATGCCCGGACCGGTCGATGGGGCGTCAAGGCGACGGCTGGCGGCTACGCCCCGGGACGCGCTCGCTTCCGGGTCGTGCGCTAGCCCGGCACGGCTCCCATGGGCGCCGACCCGATACGTCGCAGCCGACGCGACACCATCATCCGGCTGGCTGCCGCGGCGGCGTTGTTCGCCGCCGCAGCCTGTGGCGGCACCGACTCCTCGGGCCAGGACGCCTAGCCTTCCGCCAGCACGTCGGGGGCCTCGACCTCGGCATCCCGGCCGGCCGACGGCGAGCAGGCGCCCGACGTCCCTCGACTCGTGGACATCGGTGAGGGCAAGCGCGTGTTCGTCCGGTGCGCCGGAAGCGGCAGCCCGACGGTCGTCCTCGAGAGCGGCGACGAGTCCGACATGTTCCAGTGGAGCGCCGTCGTCCGGCCGGTCGCGGAGCGCAGCAGGGTGTGCGCTTACGACCGGCTCGGCAACGGGTCGAGGGATATAGCAATGGGATGCCGCCGCACTCCGGAGCTGCTGGCCGACCTCCAGTGCCGTGCTCGGTCAGCCAGTGCGCGGTTCGGGACGCTGCGAACCCTCCTTGCTGCACGTGAAGCAGTGCGCGACCACCTCGTACGCCCGCGGCTCGCTTTCCGGCAGGTCCCAACCGGCGTGCCAGGGGTCTCGCCGCCGGTCCCGGTGAGCCTCAGCTGCTGGGTTCCCGGGGCGCTTCTCCTCGCTCGCTCCCGCGCGAGACGCCACGGGGTGCGGGGATCAGAGGTAACCGACCTCCTGCAGGCTCTGGGAGTAGTTGCCCATCAGCTCCTGCACCGACTGGTCCGTCCCGCCCGCGTACAGGACGATCTCGAAGTCGGAGACGATCGCTGCGGCCTTGGCGTTGAGGGCGAGGGTCTCCATCTCCGTGGAGATCTTGGCCAGCTCGTCGAGCTCGCCGTCGACGATCATGAAACCGCCGTCCGTCCCGGTGACGCCGAAGAACTCGCGGTGGCCATGGATCCGGCCCTGCTTGGCGAGCCCCTCGAAGTGCGCCTGGGCGGTGCCGAAGACCTCGAGTCCCTTGGCCTCACGGCCCGGCACTCCCTGCCCCCAGCGGACGATCATGGCGCCGTTCATGTGCTTCCCCTTTCCGGTGGCGTCTCCCCCATGCCTTCGTCCCACAGTGCGCTGCCGGCGGTGGTTCGTAAAGGGCTTGAGACGGACCCCGGCCTGCCCCGAGGCCACAGCGCTGTGCCTTCACGCGTACGAACCTGGAGGTCACCAGCGTTGTGCGGCGGAACACCTTGGAACTGAGGATCCGCCACGGCGAGGCTCGAGAAATCGTTCCGGAACACCGAACCCGCCGAGTCCCCTTCCCTCATGGGCTCGACCATGTCCTGCACCAGCGGCCGACCCCCGACGCACGTGTGCCAAGTGCGCGGGGCGTCGTGCTCACGCGGAAGCTGACGGCCGGGATAGCTGCCTCGCACGGGCGACTGCGAGCAGACCGACAGCCGCGGTGGCCAACAGTAGGGCGACCCCGCAGGCGACCGACCGGGCCGACAAGGCGTCATCGGTGATGTCACCGTCGAACAGCCCAAAGAGGACACTGATCAGGCAGATCGCGCCCAGGAGGATGGCCGAGACCCTGCCGACCGGCGGCCGAACGTTGCGCGCGGCCAACCATGCCAGGCCGACCTCCACGGCCACCACCGGCAGAGGTACTGCGGACATCGTGTTGAAGCCCCACACCTCACCCCACGTGTTGACCCCCGAGGAGACGCCCTCGACGCCGGCGACCACGTCGACGGCGAGCAAGACCACCGTCGCGAGGACGACGCGGCGACCGGAGTCCACGGGCGACACCGTACGCGCGGGAGAAGCGACCTGAGGCAAGCAGACACGACCGGCTCCGACCACGCGGGCGTCCCGAGCAGCGGCCAGCGCAAGCCGTCAACATGCCGATCCGTGGCACTGGCGCGATCTGTGATCCAGGTTCACGATGACGCCAGGACCGAGCCTTTGACCTGGGTCTCGTTGGGAGGCGGTCATGTCAGTGCGAGAGCTGAGGCAGCTTACGGCGATCATGGTGCTTCCACTGATGCTGGCTCTGGTACCGGGTCCAGCTGCCGGGGCCACTGTCCCACTCAGCGCCTCACCGTGCTTCCCCTCCGAGGACAACGGTGACCCGGTCCTCACCAGCTTGCACATCGCGCCAACCGCACTCGACGCAACCAGGCGCCCGGCGACCCTCCGATTCACGGCCACGGCCTATGACACCGGCGGCCCGGGAGCCCCCTCCGGGGTCCGGCAGGTCACGGTGTACATCGGATACGAGCCGGATGGCAACTACAGCGCAACCGCCATCCTGCTACCCGGCCCCGACGGTACGTTCGAAGGGGCGGTGACCGTCAAGACGGGATACCGGACCGGGCTGCGCTACATCTTGGGCGTCGACGTGACGGACACGGCCGACAACACCAAGGCCTACTTCGGTGACACGCTGAACCGTCTGCCTGACGTCGACCGCACCTACCGGGTCGCTACTAGCCCCGACACGCGTCCGCCGAAACTGGTCGCCCTTTCGGTGTCTCCGACCGTGCTCGACTCCCGCCAGCACACGCGCACAGTGCACGTGTCCGCACACGTGCGCGACGACGTCGCCGTCGCTCGCGTCATCGTCGGCTTCTCCCACCTCCCATACGCCGGCGGCCCCCGCAAGACCCACCTGCACCTGAGCTCGGGGACCGTTCGCGAAGGAACCTGGACCGGCCGGCTGCAGATCGGGCGCTGGCAGACCACCGCCCCCCGGCGGCTGTGGGTCAACATGAAGGACACGATCGCCAACATCACCGTGCTACGAGGCAACGGCCTGACCCGACGCGGACAGCCCAGCATGCTGCAGGTCCGCAGCGGCATCGACCGGAGGGCACCCACGGTCCATGTCGTCTCGGTCACCCCGGGGCCGTTAGACGTGAGCGCAGGGCCGGTGACCCTGACGGTGCTTGCTCGGGCTCGGGACGCCGCGTCCGGGGTCACAGCCGTCAACGGGACGCTGCAAGGCCCCGGTGGGACCGGGGTGGAGGTCACATTGAGGAAGGCGTCCGGTGACGGCCACGACGGGCGGTGGCGGGGCACCGTGACGTTGCACCCCTGCCAGACACCGCCCGGCCGCTGGGCGCTGTCCCTCAATGCAACCGACCTGGCCGGGAACATCGCGAGTGCGAAACCGACACCGACGCGCACGGTCACTGGCCGGGACGTGACTCCACCGCTGGCCACCTTGGCAGCCCCGGTAGCTCTCGCCGGCCCACTGGTCGTGAGCTTCGACGAGGACGTCCGCGGCGTGAGCGCGGCGACCGCGACCGCACATGCGAGCGCGGAGAGAGAGGCCTCGGACACGAATTCAGCCGCCGGGGCGCTGCCGGGCACCTGGGCGTGCATTGACGGAGGCGGCACCGGTGTCAGTTGCGAAACAGGCCCTGTGCGGAAGGCCTCCTTCACACCTTCGGTTCCGTTCACCGCGAACGGCACCTACTGGCTCGTGCTCAACCCGGAGCACGAGCTGGCGCTGACCGACATGGCAGGGAACCCTTACATCGGCTTCGCGCTCGACTTCTACCCAACGTGAGCTGCCGCATCTTCCCGTTGCCGATCGCGCAGGACGCTCAGCCATGCCGTCAGCCGAGCCGGAGAAGGATCAGCGCCGCCAACACTTCACCAGCTGGTGAAGGAGCCGACAGCCAGGACGATGCGACCTGGCCGCTCCTGTCCGAGGGACACTCATTCGTACCGCCGTCGATTCGCCGCCCGCTGGACGTCCACGCAAGCCAGAAGCTGCGCGACACCTCGTGGTTGGACGCAGGATGGCGTGAGACAGAACTCGTCCGCCAGGGACAAACCCCGCGGGTCATCCTCGGACCTCAGGAGCGAAGCTCTGTCGATCGGGGCCGTTCAGTCGGCGAGCACGGTAAGAATGGTGCCCAGCGCGCCCAGGGCGAGCAGAGTTTTGCGATCGCGCGCCAGGCCTTCTTGCTCTGTGGCGATGAGCTCGCAGACTCCCGTTGGCGCCGAGGCAGCCGAGGCACTCCCCGGGCTACTCGACTGAGAGCGCTGTGCTCTTCACGGGCGAGTCCTGACGGAGTGACGGACGTCCTGCCGGGCTCCTGGAACCTCAGCCTCTCAGGTTGTCATCGGATCGGCTCTCCGGCGGGAGCAGCGCGCGACGTCGGTCAGGCACCGCGGCGCGGGTCCACCTAACCCGAGCGATGAGCCGGGACACGGCAGACTGGGAGGGTGCAGACTTTCCTTCCCTACGCCGACTTCGAGCGATCGGCACGCGTTCTTGATCGCAAGCGGCTCGGAAAGCAGCGCGTGGAGACCATCCAGGTGGTCCGCGCTCTGACCAGGCCCGGCTACGGCTGGGGCAACCACCCGGCGGTGTTGATGTGGAAAGGATTTGAGGAAGCGCTCGGCCGGTACGGGTTCGCGTGCTGCGAGGCCTGGACCGAGCTCGGCTTCGGCGATACGTGCGCGCTCACGATTGCGACAGACCTGCGAGCAGTCGGCATCGAGAGCGTGCGCACCCAGACCGTGCTTGCCGTCGAGGAAGGACTGCCCCCATGGCTCGGTCAGGAGGCGGTGCATCGCAGCCACCGATCGGCGCTCGTTCGCAAGGATCCGGATCACTACCGACCGCTGTTCCGGGACGTCCCCGACGACCTGCCGTACGTCTGGCCGGTCAGGTCCCCGTCTGCCCTTGCAGCTGAACAGCGCAAAGCCGACAGCGAACTGCGACGACAGCGCCGGGCTCGCGAGAAAGCACAGCTGGAGGCCGAGCAGCTACGCCGTAGACGTAGCCGTGCTGCGAAGAAGGCCTGGCAGACGAGGCGGCGGAACTCGCCACAGGAGAAACACGTGGGGGCGCCGGGCCTTCAGGACAGCCCAGCTCAGTCCAGGTAGTCGCGCAGCACCTGGGAGCGGGACGGGTGGCGCAGCTTGGACATGGTCTTGGACTCGATCTGGCGGATCCGCTCGCGGGTCACGCCGTAGACCTTGCCGATCTCGTCGAGGGTCTTGGGCTGGCCGTCGGTGAGACCGAAGCGCATCGAGACCACACCGGCCTCGCGCTCGGACAGCGTGTCCAGCACCGAGTGCAGCTGCTCCTGGAGCAGCGTGAACGACACGGCGTCGGCCGGGACGACAGCCTCGGAGTCCTCGATCAGGTCACCGAACTCGCTGTCGCCGTCCTCGCCGAGCGGAGTGTGCAAGGAGATCGGCTCGCGGCCGTACTTCTGGACCTCGACGACCTTCTCCGGGGTCATGTCGAGCTCCTTGGCGAGCTCCTCCGGGGTGGGCTCGCGGCCCAGGTCCTGCAGCATCTGGCGCTGGACGCGAGCCAGCTTGTTGATGACCTCGACCATGTGCACCGGGATGCGAATGGTGCGGGCCTGGTCGGCCATCGCACGGGTGATCGCCTGCCGGATCCACCAGGTGGCGTACGTCGAGAACTTGTAGCCCTTGGTGTAGTCGAACTTCTCGACCGCACGGATCAGACCGAGGTTGCCCTCCTGGATCAGGTCGAGGAAGAGCATGCCGCGGCCGGTGTAGCGCTTGGCCAGCGAGACGACGAGCCGGAGGTTGGCCTCGAGCAGGTGGTTCTTCGCCCGGCGGCCGTCCTCGGCGATCCAGTCGAGCTCCTTCTTCATCTTCGGCGCGAACTTCTCGCCGGAGTTGAGCTTCTCCTCGGAGAACAGACCGGCCTCGATCCGCTTGGCCAGCTCGACCTCCTGCTCGGCGTTGAGAAGGGCGACCTTGCCGATCTGCTTGAGGTAGTCCTTGACCGGGTCGGCGGTGGCGCCGGCCGTGGCGACCTGCTGGGCCGGCGCGTCCTCCTCGTCCTCGTCGGACAGGGTGAACGACGCGTCCTCCTCGCCCTCCGGCAGGTCGGTCGGCTCGGCGGGGTCGCCGGTGCCGGACTCGGCCTTCTCGTCGGACTCGCTGCCGGGGGCGGCCTTCGTCGCGTCGCCGGGGGCCGCGTCAGCAGCCGGTCCCGAGCCCTGCTTCGCCCCGGACCTGGCCGGTCCCGCCGCCTTCTTGGCGGCCGCGGCCGGGGTAGCGGTCCGCTTCGAGGCGGTCGGCTTCCTCGGCTCCGACGTCTCGTCCTTGACCGCCTTCACCGGCGCCTTCTTCGCAGCGGCCTTCTTGGCGGGAGCCACCGACTTCGTGGTGGTGGCACGCTTCGCGGCGGTCGCGGCGACGACGGCCTTCCTGCGCGTCGCTGCCGAACCCTCGGCCTCGACCATCACGCTCACTCCTTCGTCACTGAGGCTGCGGAGCAACGCCTTCATCCGGGAGGGCGGGATGCCCGCCTCCTCGAAGACGGCCCGGACGTCGCCCGCAGCGACGTACCCACGGTCCTTCCCCTGCTCGAGCAGACCCTGCACAGCAGGGTCGGCGAACTCCGGCGGGAGCGGGTGAACCGAGTCCGACACGTACTACCTCTCGTCGTGCCCGGGCACGCAGCAGCCGGGCATGCTCCAGGTGGATGGGGTTACCGGTCTGTGGGCTGCGCCGCCGGGAGCGGGCTGTCGTGACGACGCAACGCAACATTGTGACACGGGGCCGGGGCCCGACGCAGATCCGGGCGGCTCACGGTGGCCTGCCGGGGTCAGTCCGCGAACCGCACGGCCAGCACCGTGGCGTCGTCGCGCCCGGGCGTGTCGGGCAGCAGGTCGGCGGCGACCCGGTCCACCAGCTGGTCCAGCGGCTCCTCAGCGGTGCCGACCACCGACAGCAGGGCGGCCAGGCCCTCGTCGAGGTCCCTGCCCCTGCGCTCCACCAGGCCGTCGGTGAGCCCCAGCAGCAGGTCACCCGGGCCGAGCTCCAGGGTCCGCTGCGAGCGCGGCTCGGGCCAGCCCAGCGGGGTCGAGCCGGACCCGGCGTCGACGAGCTCGGGCGGACGTCCGGCGCGCCGCAGCAACAGCGGCAGGTGCCCGGCCGCGCCGACGGCTGCCCGGCGGGCCACCGGGTTGACCAGCAGGTACACCAGGGTGGCGATCTGGTCCGGCCCCTCGGTGGCGCTGAACACCCGGTCCAGCCCGGTGAGGACGGCCTCCGGCAGCGGGTTGGCGTGCGCGAGGGCCCGCAGCGCCGAGCGCAGCCGGCCCATGCCGGCGGCGGCCCCGACCCCCTTTCCCATGACGTCGCCGACCACGAGCACCAGTCGCCCGTCCGGCAGGGCGAACACGTCGTACCAGTCGCCGCCCACGTCGGCCTCGGCCGATCCGGCCCGGAAGCTGGCCGCAAGCTCGACCCCCGGCGTCTCGGGCAGGCGGTCGGGCAGCAGGCTTCGCTGCAGGGTCACCGCCGTGGCCCGCTCCCGCTCGTAGAGCCGGGACCGCTCCAGCGCGATCGCGCACTGCCCGGCCAGCGCACCCAGGAACGGTTCGTCGGTGTCGGGCACGGACGACGGGAAGTCCAGCAGCAGCACCCCGGTGTGCCCGGCCCCGACGACAAGGTCGACGCCCACCCGGACCGGAGCGTCCCGCGGCGGCTCCGGGTCGGCGGGCAGCACCAGCCAGGCCCGCAGCGCGCCGGTGGCGCCCGGCGCGCTCTCGGCCACCACCCGGCGTACGTCGTCGACGGTCAGCGCCTGGCCCAGGGCGGCGGTGACCTGCTGGAGGGCCGCGGTGTGCTGGACGCTGCGCCGAAGCGCCTCGTCCGCGCGGCGGCGCTCGGTGACGTCCGAGACCAGGACCGCCACCCCGATCACCTCGCCCTCGGCCCGGGCCGGGAACCACTGCGACTGGTAGTGCCGGAGCTCGCCCGTGGCCGGGGCCGTCGCGCTGAAGTTGTCGTCGGTGACGACATCCCCCGTCCGGAACACCTCGCGCAGCCGGGCCTCGACCTTGACGCCGAGCTCGCCGAGCAGCTCGCTCGGCCGGCGACCGAGGTGCGAGGCCATCGGCAGCCCGTTGATGTCTGCCAGCATCCGGTTGATCCGCCGGTAGCGCATGTCCGGGCCGTAGAACGCGAAGGCGACCGGCGCCTGCAGGATCAGGGTCTCGAGCAGGGCGGTGTCGGCGGGCGTGAGCAGGCCCGGCGCGGGGCCCGCGGCCCCGGCGTGGCCGGTCGAGCCCACGTCACGCACAAACCCCTCCGGTACCGGTCGGACTGCTCATGTCGGCTGTCACGAGAAGGCTAATGGGCCACCCAGCGTCGTCACGACGTCTACCCAGCGTGTCGGCGTGCCGGGGCGACCACCGTGACTGCCGGCCGGCTCAGCGGGCCTTCGCGGCGGCCTTCTGCTCCTGCTTGAACGCCCGCACCCTGAGCAGGCTGGCCTGGTCGACCACGTCGGCCACCGACCGGAAGGAGCCCTTCTCCGCATAGGCCCCCGCCGCCGTGGCCCAGCCGTCCGGGCGGACCCCGCGCTGCTTGCCCAGCAGCGCCAGGAAGATCTTCGCCTTCGCGTCACCGAACCCGGGCAGCGCCTTGAGCCGCGCCAGGAGCTCGGCCCCGGTTCCCGCGGTCTGCCACAGGGCTGCGGCGTCCCCGCCGTACTCGTCGACGACGACCCCCGCAAGGGCCTGCACCCGGGCCGCCATGCTGCCGGGGTAGCGGTGCACCGCCGGCGGGGTGGCGCACAGCGTCGCGAAGGCCTCCGGGTCGTGGCCGGCGACTGCGGCAGGGTCCAACCGGTCGACCCCGAGCCGCTCGGCGATCCGCGCCGGCCCGGCGAACGCACGCTCCATCGGGAACTGCTGGTCCAGCAGCATGCCGACGAGCAGGCTGAACGGGTCACGGTCGAGCAGTGCGTCGGCCTGGGCCTCGCCGGTGATGCTCAGCGTCATAACTCAGTCGTCCTCGTCGGCCTTGACGGCCAGCACCGGGCAGGGCGCCTCGAGCAGGATCCGCTGCGCGTGCGAGCCCAGGATGAGCTTGCCCACCGGCGTACGGCGCCGCAGCCCGATGACGATGAAGTCGGCGCCGGTCTCGGCGGCGACGGCGATGAGGTCCTCGGCCGGGTCGAGGCCCCGCACCAGCTGGCGCACCTCGTTCTCGATGCCTTCGCGGTCGAGCGCCTCCTGGACCTCGGCGAGCTCCTTCTCGTGCTCGACGCTGTCGTCCCCGCCGAACTCGGCGCCACCGCGGGCGGAGTTCACCACGACGAGACGGGTCCGCCGCAGCCGGGCCTCCTCGGCGGCGCGGCGCAGCGCCGCCCGACCCTCCGCCCGGGCCACGTAGCCCACGACGATCGTCATCAGACCTCCTCGTCCCACCCCCGACGGACGTTACCCGACACCGGGCATGACCCGCGGCGCCCGGCCGGACCACCGCCTGCCCCGTCGCCCGGAACGGGGGCCCGCCTCCTACCGTGGCGGCTGTGACCGAGCCACCGCCGACCGACTGGGTCGCCTGGCACGAGCCCTACACCGACCCCACGTCGGACCTCTCGCGCCGGCGGCGGGTCGTGCAGCGACACGTGCGGCACTGGCTCGACGACCTGCCCCGGACCGCGACGGCCCCGCAGGTCGTGAGTGCCTGCGCCGGGGACGGGCGTGACGTCCTGGACGTCCTCGCGACCCGCCCCTGGGCGGCTCGGCGGCTCGACGTGCTGCTGCTCGAGCTCGACGACAGGCTCGCGGCCGAGGCCGCCGCGTGCGCCCGGGCGCACGGTCTGGACCGGGTCGACGTGCGGGTGGCCGACGCGGGTGACCTCGACTCCTACCGGGGGGCACGCCCGGCCGGGCTGCTGCTGTTCTGCGGCGTGTTCGGCAACGTCCGCGACGAGGACGTCCGGACCACGATCGGCTCGCTGCCCGCGCTGTGCGCCCCCGGCGCGACCGTGGTGTGGACGCGCGGCCGTCGCAGCCGCTCCGACCGGACGGCCGCCGACGACGGCCCGGCCGCGGTTCGCTCCTGCTTCGCCGCGGCCGGCTTCGCCGAGCTCGCGTTCTCTGCGCCCGACGACGCGACGTTCTCGGTGGGCGCGCACCGGCTGTCCATCGCACCCGCCACCGCCGCGACGGGGCTCGGCGGTCGACTGTTCACCTTCGTGCGCTGAGGCGCGGGCCCGAGGCGTGGTCGAGGCTCGGTCAGCGGGCCAGCCGCTCGGCCAGCCAGGCCAGCGCCATCGGGTAGCGGTAGTCGATCGAGGCGTGGGTGCCGGGGAAGATCTCGAACCGGACCGCGGTGTCCGCGACGCCGATCCGTCCCAGCCCGTCCCGGAAGGCCTGCGCGCCCAGGTCGAGGCGGTAGTCGTCGGCGTCGCCGGCATCGATCCAGATCGCCCGCTGGCTGCGCAGCGCGTCCGCGTAGCGGTCGACCATCCGGACCGGGTCCCAGGCCAGCCAGCGCTCCCACACCTCGTCCAGCACGACCCCGCTGCGGGTGTCGAACGGCAGCACCGGCCGACCGTCGGAGTCGGCCGAGAAGGCAGCGGCGCAGCCGAGCGCCGTGATCAGCGATTCGTCCTCCTTCTTGCTGAAGGCCGGCCGCGACCGGAAGTCGTCCCACCACCGCCAGATGTCGCCGTCGTAGGCCCGCAGGTGGCGGGTAGCGGCAGCGAAGTCCGGCAGGTAGCAGTGCTCGTAGAGCGTGTCGCCGGCGTGGGTGGCGAGTGCCCCGAACAGGTCCGGCCGCAGCATCGGCGTGATCATCGCCCCGAACCCGCCGCTGGACTTGCCACTGATCGCACGCGACTCCCGGTCCGGGATCGTCCGGTAGCGCGCGTCGACCCACGGCACCACCTCGTCGCAGAGGTACGAGTGGTACCGGCCGGTGCCCGTCGAGTCGACGAACTGCGAACCGCCGTACGACGTCCACGCGTCGACGTAGACGACGATGCACGGTGGCGCGACGCCGTCGGCGAACACCCGGTCCGCGGTCTCGAGGAACGGCTGTCGGAACGGGGCGCGGTTGGCCCACATCGTCAGGTGACCCGTGTACCCCTGGATGACGTAGACGCTCGGGTAGCGCTCGGCGGCCGCCTCGTAGCCCGGCGGCAGGTAGACCCAGACCGGCCGCTCGTGCGGGTCGCCCAGCACGTTCTCCCGCAGCATCGCCGAGTCGACGATGCCCTCCTCGATCCGTCCGGCCAGGTCGGCGCGCCAGGGCAGCATGCCGCCCAGTCAACCAGCCACCGGCGGGACGTGTTGACCGCTCCGGCGGCGCCAGGACAGGATGCCAAGACGCGAACATCGGTCCAGGGAGCGACCATGGCCTACACGCTGCGGTGCGCCGACACCGGCGCCGACTGCCCCGGCAACTTCACCACCTCGACGCGGGACGAGCTGATGCAGCACGTCACCATGCATGCGCAGACAGCACACCCCGAGATGGCGTTGGACGACGCGACGGTGGCCACGATCTCCGGCCTCGTCAAGCAGACCTAGCGGTCGTCCAGCAGCATCATCATCTCGACCTCAACGGCGGTCGGGTCGAGGTCGTAGGGCAGCGTCGCGCCGGTCTCGGAGAAGCCGTACCTGCGGTAGAAGGCGCGCGCCCGAGCGTTGTGCTCGTGCACGAACAGGTGCAGCCGGTCCAGCCCGGCCTCCTCCGTCGCCCAGCGGCGCACTCCGTCGAGCAGCTCGGCGGCGACGCCGGTTCCCCGGTGCTCCGGCGCGACGTACACGCTGACCACGTGTCCCTGCCGGGGCGAGTCCACGAAGGTCGCGAGGTAGCCCACCCACCTGCCGGGGGTCCCCACCGGCTCGGCGGCGAGCCCGAGATCCGTCGGTCCGGCCGAGCCTCGTCCGGCGCGCCGGCGCCACTCCCCCTCGCTGCGCTGCTCGGCGTCGGCGACAGTCTCCAGGTAGGCCAGCGGGGTGTCGGCCAGCATCTCCAGCCGCACCGCCCGCAGCATGGCCCAGTCGTCCTCGACCAGCCGCCGCACCACTACCGCGCCCGTCATCCGCGGCACCCTGCCATACCGTCGGGGGGTGCCTGCCACCGCGACGACGCACCGGCTGCCGGGCCTCGTCGTCACCGACCACGAGGTCGAGGTACCGCTGGACCATGACGATCCGGCGGGTGAGCACCTCGTCGTGTTCGCCCGCGAGGTGGTGGCGCCACGCAAGCGGGACGCTGACCTGCCGTGGCTGCTCTTCCTGCAGGGCGGCCCAGGGGCCCGGTCACCGCGTCCCACCGGCCGGTCCGGCTGGCTGGGCCGCGCCCTGCTCGAGCACCGGGTCCTGCTGCTGGACCAGCGCGGCACGGGACGCTCGACCCCTGCGACGAGGCAGACGCTGACAGCGCGCGGGCCGGCCCGCGAGCAGGCGCACTACCTCACGCACTTCCGGGCCGACGCCATCGTCCGCGACGCCGAGCTGCTGCGGACGGCGCTCGCGGGCGACCGACCCTGGACCGTGCTCGGGCAGAGCTACGGCGGGTTCGTCGCGCTGACCTACCTGTCCTCGGCGCCGGAGGGGCTCGACCGGGTGCTGATCGCCGGTGGCCTGCCGCCGCTGCAGCGCGGTCCGGACGAGGTGTACCGGGCGACCTTCGAGCGGGTCCGCCAACGGCATGCCGCGTGGGCGGACCGCTACCCCTGCGACGGCGACCGGCTGGACGCGGTCGCGGACCACGTCTCGGCCCACGACGTCCGGCTGCCCGGCGGCGACCGGCTCACCGTGCCACGGCTGCAGTCGCTGGGGATGGCCCTGGGCCGCTCCGACGGCATGGAGCGGCTGCACTACCTCCTGGAGAGCGCGTGGGTCGACGCTCGCTGGTCCGAGCTGGCCGACGACTTCCTCGTCGCGGTCGAGTCGGCCACGACGTTCGTCGACCGGCCGCTGTACGCCCTCATGCACGAGTCCATCTACTGCCAGGGCGACGCCTCGCGCTGGGCCGCGCAGCGGGTCGCCGACTCGCTGCCGGAGTTCGCCCCCGGGGCCCGACCGCTGCTCCCCACGGGCGAGATGCTGCTGCCCGCGCTGGTCCGCGGCGACCGCTCCGTCGCGCCGCTGGCGGAGACGGCCGAGCTGCTGGCGGCGTACGACGGCTGGCCGGCGCTCTACGACCTCGACCGGCTCGCGGCGAACACTGTCCCGGTGGCCGCGGCGGTCTACCACCAGGACATGTACGTCGACCACGCGCTGTCGATGGAGACCGCTGACCGGGTCGGCGCCCTGCGTACCTGGTCGACCGGCAGGCTCGGGCACGACGGCCTGCGCAGCGACGACCGGGTCCTCGACCGTCTGCTGGCGATGACCCGGGAGACGCCGGGAGAGGATGCCGGGCGTGGCTGACGGCAAGGTGGCGTTCGTGCTGGGCGGAGGCGGCCTGCTGGGCGCGGGCGAGGTCGGCATGCTCGCGGCCCTGCTGGAGGCCGGCATCCGCCCGGACCTGGTCGTGGGGACCTCGGTCGGTGCCGTCAACGGCGCCGCAGTCGCTGCCGACCCGACCCCGGCCGCCGTCGACCGGCTGCGCGCGCTGTGGCTGGGACTGGCCAGCAGCGGCCTGTACTCCGGCGGCGCGCTGCGCCGGATGAGCCACCTCGCTCGGACCCGGACGCACGCACACCCCAACGAGCCGCTGCGCGAGCTGCTGGTCGACCACCTCGGTGACAGGCTGATCGAGGACCTGCCGGTTCCCTTCCAGTGCGTCGCGGCGAGCATCGAGCGGGCCGCCGAGCACTGGTTCACCGCCGGCCCCCTGGTCGACGCGGTCCTGGCGAGCAGCGCCGTCCCGGGGGTGCTGCCGCCGGTGCGGATCGGCCGGGAGACCTACCTCGACGGGGGGCTGGTCAACTCCATCCCGGTCGAGCGGGCCCTGACCCTCGGGGCGACAACCCTCTACGTCCTGCAGGTCGGGCGGATCGACCGGCCACTCACCGCGCCGACCAAGCCGTGGCAGGTCGCGGCGGTGGCGTTCGAGATCGCCCGCCGGCACAGGTTCGCCCGGGACATGGCCGCGCTCCCCACTGACGTCCGGGTGCACGTGCTGCCCACCGGCGCCGGGGAGCCGCCCCGCTACGGCGACCTGTCGGCGCTGCGCTACCGCGACTTCCGCGCCGTGCAGCGCCGCATCGACGAGGCTCGCCGGGCCACCGCGGAGTTCCTCGAGAACGCACCCGAGCGGGCCCGCTGATGCTGCTGCCTCCGGTCTGGGTCCGGCGGGCCGTCCTGGGGCCGGCCGTCGTCGCGCTCTCGGCGCTGGCCGTCGTCGGTCTGCCGGTCGTGCTGCTCGCCGGGGTCTTCCTCTCCACCTTCATGCCCGGCCGGTGGCGGCCGCTGCGACTGCTCTGGATGGTCCTGCTCTACCTGTTCCTGGAGGCGGCAGCACTGCTCGTGCTGCTGGTCCTGTGGGTGGGCAGCGGGTTCGGCCTGCGGATCCGGTCGCCGCGGTTCCAGCGGGCGCACTACGTGCTGGTCAAGTGGTTCCTCCAGGTCCTGTTCCGGGAGTGCCGCCGGGTGCTGCACGTCCGGGTGGCCGTCGAGGGGCCGGCGCCGACGTCGTACGACGGGCGGCCGCTGCTGATCGTCAGCCGGCACGCCGGGCCGGGCGACTCCTTCCTCGTCGTGCACGCGCTGCTGAACTGGTACGACCGGGAGCCGCGGATCGTCCTGAAGGACACCCTGCAGTGGGACCCCGCCATCGACGTGGTGCTCAACCGGCTGCCGAACCGCTTCATCCGGCCGGACCCCGGCGCGTCCGGCGCCGACGTCGAGCAGCTGATCGGCGACCTGAGCCGGGGGCTGGACGAGAACGACGCGTTCGTCATCTTCCCCGAGGGCGGCAACTTCAGCGAGCACCGGCGCAAGCGCGCGATCGAGCGGCTCCGCCGGCGGGGGCACATCGACGAGGCAGAGAAGGCGCAGCGGCTCAAGCACGTGATGGCGCCGCGGCCGGGCGGGGTCCTCGCCGCACTGACCCAGGCCCGGGACGCCGACGTCGTGTTCGTCGCGCACACCGGGGTCGAGCACCTGGTCACGGTCCTGGACGTGTGGCGCGAGCTGCCGATGGACCGCGAGATCCAGATGCGGTGGTGGATCGTGCCCGCCGCGGACGTCCCGGCCGGCGACGACGACCGGATCGACTGGCTGTACGCCTGGTGGGCCCGCATCGACGACTGGATCGACGAGCGACAGGCCGAGGCCGGGCTCCCCACCCCCCGCTGACCCCACCGACCTCCGCGCGCTCGCGACACGCCCGGACGACGTGCTGCGCACGGCGTGTCGAGAGCGCGCCGTGCCTGCCTCCGCGCGCTGGGACATCGGTATGGCCTACATGTCAGGAATTTGCTGGTTTGGGTGATTCGTGTCACATTCGTCCACGGCGATCACAGCGCCACCCGTGACCGAACACCTGCCGGGCCGTTGAGCCCCCTGTGACGACGGTCACGAACCGCCCACCCAGGAGGACCCCTGTGCCACCACTGACGTCCCGCCACTCCCGGGCAGCCGGCGCGGCCATCGCGGCCGCCGCGCTCGCCCTGGGAGCCCTCTCCGCCGTCCCCGACGCGGCGCAGGGCTCGACGACCTTCCCCGTGCAGCTCGTGCGTGTGGACACGCCGACCGCGGCCGACAAGGACCGGCTCACCGCGCTCGGCCTCGACCTGACCGAGCACGCCGGACCCCGCTCCGTGGACGTCGTGCTGCACACGGCTGCCGACGCGGACGCCCTGACCGGCGCCGGGCTGTCCTACGACGTCGAGGTCCCGGACCTGGCCCTCCAGACGGCGCAGAGCAACCGGGCCAGCCGCGCCTACGCCGACAGCGTCGCAACCTCGCCGCTGCCGAGCGGTCGGGACAACTACCGGACCCTGGCCGACTACAACGACGACCTGCGCGAGCTCGCGGCGATCAAGCCGAACGTCGTCGAGCGCTTCGCGCTGCCGCACAAGACCCTCGAGGGCCGCACCGTCTACGGCGTCGAGATCTCCGACAACGTGACGGGCGCTGCCTCCAGCGAGAAGCCGGTCTTCCTCATGATGGGCCTTCACCACGCACGCGAGTGGCCGTCGGGCGAGATGGCGATGGAGTTCGCGTACGACCTGGTCAAGAACCAGGGGCAGGACCCTCGCATCACCGACCTCCTGAAGAAGGCCCGCGTCATCGTGGTGCCCGTCGTCAACGCCGACGGCTTCAACCAGTCGGTCACCCAGGGCATGCTGCTCGACCTGCGCGAATCCGACGACGGCGGCACCGTCACCGTGCTGGGCACGCCAGGGAACGCATACAAGCGCAAGAACTGCCGTGTCGAGGGCAGTGACAGCACGCCTCCGGGCGCCTGCGACGCGGCCGCCAGCCCCGGCGGCTACGGCATCGGCGTCGACCCCAACCGCAACTACGGGGGCTTCTGGGGCGGGCCCGGCGCCAGCGATCTGGCCGCCGATCCCACCTACCGCGGGTCGGGGCCGTTCTCGGAGCCGGAGACGCAGAACATCCGCGACCTCGTGTCCGCGGAGCAGGTCACCACGCTCATCACCAACCACACCTACAGCAACCTCGTCCTGCGCCCCCCGGGCCTGCGCGCCCAGGGCGACACCGCGGACGAGGCGGCCTACGCCGACCTCGGCGCGCGGATGGCGTCGAACAACGGCTACACCAACCAGCACTCGTACCAGCTCTACGACACCACGGGCACCACCGAGGACTGGTCGTACTACGCCACCGGAGGTCTCGGCTTCACCTTCGAGATCGGGGACGAGTTCCACCCACCCTTCCCCGAGGTGATCGACCAGTACTTCGGCACCGGCGCTCACGGGGGCAGGGGCAACCGCGAGGCGTACCTCACGGCCCTGGAGAGCACGGCGAACCCCACGATGCACTCCGTGATCTCCGGCAAGGCGCCCGCCGGTGCAGTGCTGCGGCTGCGCAAGCAGTTCGCCACACCGACGTACGACGGCGCCTCGTTCACCGACAGGCTCGACACGACCATGACCGTCCCCGCGGACGGCAAGGTCGCGTGGCACGTCAACCCGAGCACCCGACCGCTCGTCATGAAGCACCGGCTGCAGGTGCTGTCCGAGACGCCCACCCGAGAAGAGACCTTCACGGCGAGCGCGGCGTCGCTTCCGACCCAGCACGAGGACAAGGAGTTCGTCGTCACCGAGACCGACCAGGACCTGCTCCAGGTCGAGCTCGACTGGCCGACGCCCGACGACTACGACCTCGAGGTCTACTACAAGGAGGCCGACGGGACGCTCACCGAGGTGGCGAGCTCCGGCAACTTCGTGGGCGAGAAGGAGCTGGCGACGCTGGACGCGCCGAAGCCCGGGACCTACGTGCTGCGTGCGATCAACTTCGCGTCGATCAGCCCGACGTGGACGATGACCGCCGGCCTCTACGACACCACTGACACCACCATCGGTGACGGGCTGGTCGAGAACTGGACCCTCACCTGCGAGCGCGCCGACGGCTCGGTCGTGGACACCCAGCCACTGGTCGTCGACCGCGGCCAGCAGGTGAAGCCCAACCTGGCCGCCTGCCGCTCGAAGTTCTGACGGCAGGACCCACCGTGTCGGGGCCGACCGCACTGCGGTCGGCCCCGGGCGGCGGGACGGCGACGGCGGCCGCTCGCAGAAGCCGGCGCCGGTCAGCCGCGTGCGCCGGCGGCCCGGGCGCGGGCGACGAGGGCGTCGACCAGCGGGTGCAGGGCGGTGGGTAGCTCGGTCTCGCCGAACTCGAGGTCGTGGCTGCCGTCGTCGTCGTGCACCGACAGGGCGTAGCGGTAGCGGTCCGGCTGCGGCGCACCCGCCGGCCGAGCCGCCAGCGAGGCAAGGTCGAGAGCGGCCAGCTGCTCGGCGTACCAGCCGGCGTCGGCGTCCACGTCCGGGTCGGCGCCGGTGTCGACGGTGCAGCGCAGCGACAGCCCGGCGAAGCCGCCGCTGCGGACCAGCTCGATCCGGGCCATCGTCCACCTCCTCAGACCACGCCGACAGCCTCCCAGGCGGTGCGGACCGCCTGCTCGACCTCCGGGCCGAACCGGGCCTGCGCCGCCCGGACGGTGGCCGCGGCGAACGTCAGGAAGTCTGCCGCCGGGTCGAGGCCGCCCACCAGGGTGTCGTACCAGACCTGGCCGGTCACCTCCCAGGCCGGGCCGCCGACCGCGGTGGCGGCCAGGTAGAAAGCGTGGTTCGGGATGCCGGAGTTGAGGTGGACCCCGCCGTTGTCCTCGGTGGTCTCCACGAGGTCGCGCAGGTGGGCGGGCTGGGGATCGGTGCCCAGGACGTCGTCGTCGTAGGCGGTGCCGGGCGCCCTCATCGACCGGAGCGCGACGCCCTCGACCTGGTCGGTGAACAGGCCGGCACCAATCAGCCAGTCCGCGGCGTCGGCGTCCTGGCCGAGAGAGCGCTGCTTGACCAGCGAGCCGAACACGTCGGAGACCGACTCGTTCAGTGCGCCCGACTGCCCGCGGTAGACCAGCCCGGCGGTGTTCTCGGTGACGGCGTGGGTGAGCTCGTGGCCGATGACGTCGACGGCGATGGTGAAGCGCCGGAACAGCTCGCCGTCGCCGTCCCCGAACACCATCCGCTCGCCGTTCCAGAACGCGTTGTCGTAGTCACGTCCGTAGTGCACCGTCGCCGGCAGCGGGAGGTCGGCACCGTCGATCGAGCGCCGGTCGAACGCGTCGAGGTAGAGGTCGTAGGTGGCGCCGAGCCCGTCGTAGGCCTCGTCGACCGCGGCATCTCCGGTCAGTGGGCCGCCCTCGTCCCGCACCAGCGTGCCCGGCAGGATGTCGGTCCCGCCGGCGGACGAGACGGCCCGCTGCAGCCCGGCCGCGGGCGGCGCGGCCACCGGCCAGGGGGTCGTGCGCCCGGCGCGGTGGACCACGTCGAGCCCGAGCGCCCGCGCCGCCAGCGCCCGCTGCCTGTCCGTGCCGCGCCGGGCGATGTTCTCCAGCAGGTACGGCGGCACGATGGCGCACACCGGACGGATCCCTCGCATCCGGCACAGACTGCCACCCACCCGGGACACGCTCGTGGAGCAACCCCTGGCAGGCTCGACCACGTGACCGGACGCCCCGACAGCCGTGGCGACGGTGACGGCTGGGTCGAGTGCGAGCGAGGGCACCGGCACTGGGGGCTCTTCGGCGCCGCCGGCCTCCTGCTGCACCGCCCGGGCCCCGCCGGCGCCGAGGTGCTGCTGCAGCACCGGGCCACCTGGAGCCACCACGGCGGCACCTGGGGCCTGCTCGGCGGTGCGCGCCACAGCGACGAGACCGCCGTGTCGGCGGCACTGCGGGAGGCGGCCGAGGAGGGAGGCCTGTCCCCCGCGGGCCTGACCGTGCACGGCCGGTACGACGAGGAGCACGGCGGCTGGGCCTACGCGACGGTGCTCGCGGCCGGCCCGGCCACGACCGGGGCCCGCCCGACAGGCGGCGAGAGCATCGCGGTCGCCTGGGTGGCGGAGGACGAGGTGTCCTCGGTCGACCTGCACCCAGGCTTCGCCGGCTCGTGGCCGCGGCTGCGGTCGGCCCTGCGCCAGGTCAGCCTGGTGGTCGACGCAGCCAACGTCGTCGGCTCGCGTCCGGACGGCTGGTGGCGGGACCGCCCCGGTGCGGCCCGGCGGCTGGTTGCGGAGTGCCGGACGATCGGCCGCGACGGGCTGCCGGGTGCCGACCTGCCCGAGGCCGTGGGGGTCGGGGCGCTGAGCCGGTCATGGCCGTCGTGGGTCGTGGTCGTCGAAGGGGCCGCGCGGGTGGCGGCCGGCGCCGACTCCCCGGGCGTGTCGGTCCTCGCCGCGGACCGTTCCGGCGACGACGCGGTGGTGACAGTCGCCGCCGAGCGCGCCGCTGCCGGGCCGGTGGTCGTGGTCACCGCCGACCGGGAGCTGCGGGCCAGGGTCTCGGCTCTTGGTGCCGTCGTGGTCGGGCCGCGGTGGCTGACCGAACGGCTCCCCGGCTGACCCGTCGTGGTCGGGCGCCAGCCCGGCAGTCGCGCAGGCCCGGGTCAGACCCGCCGGCCGTAGAGCCCGAGCATCTGGCTCTGCAGGTCGGCGTGCGCGGGCACCTGCACCGGCGGGTCGAACAGCCCCGGTGTCCCGGCGAGCGCGTCGGGGTCACGATCGAGCTCGGTGTAGATCCGCCGCACCAGCTCGGGGTCGAGGCGCTCGTCCGCACCGATCGCCCGGGCCAGGTCCCAGGCGTGGACGGCTAGGTCGCAGGTGAGGTCCCACAGGTAGTCACGCACGCTGGTCTGGCCGCTGGACAGCACGACGCTTCCGTCCAGGGCACCCTCGGCGTGCACGGCCGCCGCAGCCGCTGCCGAGTGCTCCCGCCAGGCTCCCGCGGGGTCGGCGCCCAGCGGGTCCGCCGCGAAGCGGTCGCCCACCTCCTCGGGGGTACCGCCGTCGAGCAGGTACGGCACCCATCGGGCCTCGTCCACGAGGTGGCCCACCAGCGCGCGGACGTCCCAGTCCCGGCACGGCGTGGGCGCAGACCACTGGTCGTCCCGGACCTGGTCCACCCTCGCGTCGAACTCGGCCCGGGCGTGGTCGTACTGCTCCAGCAAGGTGGACATCGCCTCAGCCTGTCAGCCCCGGGGGCAGCGGCCAACTCCGCGGATACCCTCGCGGGGTGTCCGCGACAGGCCAGCTGCTGGTGGGTCTCGCCATGCTGGTGGGGGTCGCCGGCGTCGTCGTGCCCGTGTTGCCAGGGCTCGCGCTGGTGTGGGCAGCCGGGCTGGTCTGGGTCTGGCAGGACGGCGGCGGGCCGGCCCGCGTTGTCGTGGGCGTGCTGCTCACCCTGCTCCTGGTCCTCGGCACGGTCGCGAAGTACGCGCTGCCGGCACGGTCCGCGACCGCGGCAGGCGCACCGCGGTCGACCCTGGCACTCGGCGCTCTCGGCGCCGTCGTCGGCTTCTTCGTCGTCCCGGTCGCCGGCCTCGTCGTCGGCGGCGTCGGCGCCGTGTACCTGGCCGAGCTGCGCCGGCTGCGCGACGGCAGCGCTGCCTGGCGCTCCACCTGGGCGGTGCTCCGCGCGATCGGGCTCGGGATGCTCGTCGAGCTGGCGACCGCGCTGATCATGATCGGCACCTGGCTGGTCGGCGTCTGGCTGACCTGACCGGACCCCAAACGCGACGTGTCAGTCCCGGTACCCGTCGGCGACGGCGCCCGTCGCGTCCCCGATGCGGTGCACCCGCATCGCGTTGGTCGAGCCGGGGATGCCCGGCGGGCTGCCCGCGACGATGACCACCAGGTCCCCCTTGGCGACCCGGCCACCGCCGAGAAGGGCCTGGTCGACCTGCATGACCATGTCGTCCGTGTGCTTCACGTACGGCGTGAGGAAGGTCTCGACGCCCCAGACCAGGGCGAGCTGGCTGCGCACCGCCTGCTCCGGCGTGAACGCGAGCAGCGGGATCGAGGAGCGCAGCCTGGCCAGCCGGCGGGCCGAGTCGCCGCTCTGCGTGAACGCCACGAGGAAACGGGCGCCGAGCAGCTCGCCCACCTCCGCGGCTGCCCGGGTGATGGCGCCGCCCTTGGTACGCGGCAGGCCGCCGAGCGGCGGGATGGACCCGAGCGCGTTCTCCTCCATCTTGATGATGATCCGCGCCATGGTCTGCACGGTCACGATGGGGAACTTCCCGACGCTGGTCTCCCCCGACAGCATCAGCGCGTCGGCGCCGTCCAGCACGGCGTTGGCGACGTCCGAGGCCTCGGCCCGAGTGGGGCGGGACGTCTCGATCATCGACTCGAGCATCTGGGTCGCGACGATCACCGGCTTGGCGGCCCGGCGCGCCAGTGTGATGGCCTGCGTCTGCACGAGCGGCACGTCCTCGAGCGGCATCTCCACCCCGAGGTCGCCGCGCGCCACCATGATCCCGTCGAACGCATCCACGATCTCGGCCAGGTTGTCCACCGCTTGCGGCTTCTCCACCTTGGCGAGGATCGGCAGGTGGATCCCCTCGGCGTCCATGATCGCCCGCACGTCCTTGACGTCGTCCGCGTTGCGGACGAACGACAGCGCGATCAGGTCGGCCTGCAGGTGCAGCGCCCAGCGCAGGTCCTCCTTGTCCTTCTCGGACAGGGCCGGGACGCTGACCGCCACACCTGGCAGGTTGATGCCTTTGTGGTTGGAGACCAGGCCGCCCTCGACGACCCTGGTCACCACCCGTGGTCCGTCGACCTCGGTGCACTCGAGGGCCACCTTGCCGTCGTCGATGAGCAGGCGGTCACCCGGCCGCACGTCGCCCGGCAACCCGTCATACGTCGTGCCGACCTCGTGCACGTCACCGGGCACGTCGTCGGTCGTGATCGTGAACGCCGCGCCGTTGACGAGCTCCACCGGCCCGGAGGCGAAGCTGCCGAGCCGGATCTTGGGCCCTTGCAGGTCCACCAGGACCGCGACGCCGCGCCCGGTCTGGTCGGACGCCTTGCGGACCCGGGCGTAGACCAGCTCGTGGTCGGCGTACTCGCCGTGGGAGAGGTTCAGCCGGGCGACGTCCATGCCGGCGTCGACCAGCGCCTGGATCTGCGCGCTGCTCGACGTGGCAGGACCCAGGGTGCAGACGATCTTGGCGCGACGCACGGGCCGAGCCTAGACCGGCGGAGCCGGGGGCACGCGGGTGCGGTCCGCTGGCTGGACCGCAGGCCCCCGCGACGACCGGACCCGGACGGCGTGTCCGGGTCCGGTCGCGAGTGCGCTGCGCTCAGCCGGACTTCTTCCCGGTGACGGCGGCGTAGGCGTCGACGATGCCGGCGCCGTAGAAGCCGTTGAACTCGGTGCTGCCCTCGCACAGCGCGTCGAACTCGGCCGAGCGCCCCTCACGCTGGTAGCTCTGCAGCGCGGGGGTCGGGCAGGCGTGCGCCGCCGCGGACCCGAGCAGGATGCGCTCGGTCTTGCGAGGGGCCAGCGTGAGACCCCCGCGCTTGCCGTCCCGCGTGCCGAACTCGCTCACGATGAGCGCCGCGACACCGGTCACGTGCGGCGAGGCCATCGACGTGCCCTGGAGGTAGGCGTAGTAGCCGCACTCGGTGTACGTCGTGGCACCGGGCGGGCAGTCCTTCTGCACACCGTTCAGGGTGCCGGTCGGCGTGATGTCCCCGGCCGGGTCGACCTGGCCGGTGGCCTGGAGCTTGTTCACCGGGTACGTCGACAGGATGAGGTTCTCGTTCGAGCGGTACGACGGGGTGCCGAACCCGTCTCGGAACCAGCCTCCCGGCGCCGCGACCGAGATCTGCTCCACGCCGTAGTTGGAGTAGTCGGCCTTCGTCTGTGACGGGCCCAGCGCCGACACGCC
Source organism: uncultured Actinomycetota bacterium (assembly GCA_963726615.1). Classification (GTDB taxonomy): domain Bacteria; phylum Actinomycetota; class Actinomycetes; order JACCUZ01; family JACCUZ01; genus CAWDZK01. Next base: position 643,520 of record CAVSCX010000011.1, read on the forward strand.
GATGACGTGCGGCCCCTCGACGGGCAGGTCGACGCAGTCGGAGTTGTCGATCGGGCGCTCGTACGGCGCGACCGGTCCGTAGTCCGGGCTGGAGGTGTCGGTCCGCGGCTTGCCGAGGTCCTCGTGGTTGTTGCCGAGCGAGCCGACCAGGGTGACCCCCTTCTTGTCGGCGTAGTCCAGCGCGCGGTTCACGGTGGCGATGATCATGCGCTGCTCGGCCTGCGCCTCGGCCGAGTCGGCCGGGTTCGCAGTGCAGTTGTACAGCCACGGGTCGATGTAGAAGGACATGTTGATGACGTCGAGGCCGATGTCGGCGCCGTAGGTGAGCGCGTTCACGACCGGCTCGAGGAAGAGGTAGCCGCTGTCCTGCCCACCGCGGATCTCGACGAGCGTGACGTTCGGGGCGACACCCGAGAGACCGGTGCCGTTCGCTGCTGCGCCGACAGTGCCGGCGACGTGCGTGCCGTGACCCGAGTCGTCCCACCCGACGGGGTCCTTGCAGCCGTCGAACTCGCAGGGACCGTCGATCTCGGGGATGTCGGTCACGAAGTTGCGCGACTTTCCGCCGTCGAAGTTCGGTGCCAGGTCGGGGTTGCGGGCGTCGATGCCCGAGTCGAGGATCCCGACCGTCACCCCCCTGCTGCCGGCCTGGACCGTGCGTGCGCTGTCCGAGCGGACCATGCGCAGGCCCCACAGCTTGCCGTCCAGCGGGTCCATGCCGGCGGTCGTCGCGCCCTTGGTCTTTGCCGACCCGGTGCCGCGGTCCGTGGCGCGCTGGGCCTCGGTCTCGACGTCGGACGGCACCGGCTTGGCACCCGGAGTGCGCCCGATGACCTGGGCACGGGCGGCGCCGACAACGGCGTCGTGGTCCGCCATCGCCAGGACGAAGCCGTCGCGCGGGGCCGAGACGGTGAGCAGGTCGACACCGGCGTTGGCCCGGAGGACCCGTCCGCCCTCGGCCTCGACCGCTCGGACGGCGGCTGCGCGGGTGGCGCCCTGTGACACGAGCACGTCGTAGGTGGTCGACGGGCCTGAGGGCGCCGTGGTGGTCTGGTCGATCGCCTCGGCGCCGACGGGTGACGTCAGGACGCCGGTCACCAGGGCCGCGGCGGTGGCCGCGGCGCCGGCGAGCAGTCTGCGGGAACGCACGGAATTGCCTCCTTATGGGCATATGTCAGTTTGTGACCGGCGTCACCCTAGCGCCGGTGCCGCAGACGCGCTCGGCCCGAGCGTCATCGCCGCTCCCCGCGACGGGGCCGGCGCAGGCTCGCGCGCCCCGTCGTCGCGGATCGATGTCGGGCCTCGCCACGCGATGCGACGGAGAGAACGGGCGGGGCAGGGCTCGGCCCGGCCGGGCGGGGCCGGCGACGCGGACGGCTGCCGAGCCGCCCGGCGTCGCGACCGGGTCAGGGACCGCGGTTCAGAGCCAGCCGCCGCGTCTCCCGCGCCTCGGCCGCGGCAGCGGTATCGGGCTCGGGCGCGCGAGCACCCGCCCAGCCGGTCGGCACCAAGGTGGTCAGGTCGACGTAGCGCGCCACTTCGGTCGTGGTGACGCAGTCGGCCTGCCAGTAGCCACGCCAACTGACGCGGAGAAGCCGCTCAGGCATCCCGTCGGGGACCCGGGGGGCCATGATCCGCTCGACCCGCCACCCGTCCTGGCTGACCATCACCATGTCGGGACCACGGGCCGGGCGGCGCGCTCGCGGCGCGGCTGCCGCCGGTTCGAGTCAGGCATCGGGTGCTCGTCTCCCGCGGCGCCGGGCGGAGGAAGCGACGTCGTCGCGATGTGGTGACCGCGAACGACGTCACCTCTGTTGGCGGCGCACGAAGAACCCTCGGCTGGGCTCATCGTACGCGCGGCGTCCAAGCGGTTGCGCCGACGTGCGCGCCCTCAGACGGACACCGGGCGCGCGGTCGGCGTGATGGGGCGGGGCAGCGTCGAGGGTCGCTGCCGGAGCCACGCGTCCACGCCGGCGGCGGCGGCGCGGCCCTCGGCGATGGCCCACACGATCAGCGACTGGCCGCGGCCGGCGTCTCCGGCGACGAACACGCCCGGCACCGAGGTCATGAAGTCGGCGTCCCGGGCGATGGCGCCGCGCGGGTCCAGCGCTACCCCGAGCTGCTCCACCAGTCCCGGCTGCTGCGGGCCGGTGAACCCCATGGCGAGCAGCACCAGCTGGGCGGGGATGGTGCGCTCCGTCCCGGCGACCGGCTCGAACCGGCCGCCGGACATCGCGACCTCCACCAGCTCCAGCGCGGCCACCTGGTCCGCCTCGTCGCCGACGAGCCGGTTCGTGCTCACGGCGTAGACCCGCTCGCCGCCCTCCTCGTGGGCGCTCGAGGTCCGGTAGATCAGCGGCCAGGTGGGCCAGGGGTTGGTCTCGGGCCGGGCGTCCAGCGGCCGCGGCATGATCTCGAGCTGGGTCACCGACGCGGGCCGCTGGCGGTGCGCGGTGCCCAGGCAGTCGGCGCCGGTGTCGCCGCCGCCGATGATCACCACGTGCTTCCCCTCGGCGCTGACGGGCACGTCGTACGACGGGTCCAGCGCGGCACGGTTGGCGTGCGGCAGGTACTCCATGGCCTGCAGGACTCCCCCGAGCTCGCGGCCGGGCACCGGCAGGTCGCGCGCCGCGGTCGCCCCGACGGCGAGCACGACGGCGTCGTAGCGGGCGCGCAGGGCTGTCGTGTCCAGGTCGGCACCCACGTCGACGCCGGTCTTGAACCGGGTGCCCTCGGCCTTCATCTGGTCCAACCGGCGGTCCAGCTGGCCCTTCTCCATCTTGAACTCGGGGATGCCGTAGCGCAGCAACCCTCCGATGGCGTCGGCGCGTTCGAGCACGGCCACGGTGTGACCGGCCCGGGTGAGCTGCTGCGCCGCCGCCAGCCCGGCCGGGCCGGACCCGACCACCGCGACGGTCTTGCCGGTGAGCCGCTCCGGGGGCTGCGGCTGAACCCACCCCTCGTCCCAGGCGCGGTCGATGATCGAGACCTCGACCTGCTTGATGGTGACCGGGTCCTCGTTGATGCCGAGCACGCACGAACCCTCGCACGGCGCCGGGCACAGCCGGCCGGTGAACTCCGGGAAGTTGTTGGTGGCGTGCAGTCGCTCGATGGCCGGGCGCCAGTCGTCCCGCCAGGCCAGGTCGTTCCACTCCGGGATGAGGTTGCCCAGCGGGCAGCCGTCGTGACAGAACGGGATGCCGCAGTCCATGCACCGGCCCGCCTGCCGGTGCAGCTGGTCAGCGTCCTGCGGCTGGTAGACCTCGCGCCAGTCCATGATGCGCACGTCCACCGGGCGGCGCCCCGGGAGCTCGCGCTGCGGCGTGGTGAGAAAGCCCTTCGGGTCAGCCACGGGAGGCCTCCATGATCGCGTCGATGGTCTCCTGGCTGTCGCGGTCGAAGCCGGCCTCCAGCGCCCGGGCACGGGCCACCAGGACGGCCTTGTAGTCGCGCGGCATCACCTTGGTGAAGCGGGTTGCCGACGTCGCCCAGTCGTCGAGCAGTGCCGCCCCCACGGCCGAGCCGGTGTGCTCGACGTGGCGCTGCACCAGCACCCGCAGCAGGTCGACGTCCTCGCCGTCGAGCCCCTCTAGGTCGACCATCTCGGTGTTGACCCGGACCTCGTGCAGGTCGAGCACGTACGCCGTCCCACCGCTCATCCCGGCCGCGAAGTTGCGTCCGACGCCGCCGAGGACGACAACCTGGCCGCCGGTCATGTACTCGCAGCCGTGGTCGCCCACGCCCTCGACGACGGCTGTCGCGCCGCTGTTCCGGACCGCGAAGCGCTCCCCCACCAGGCCGCGGACGAAGACCTCGCCGTCGGTGGCACCGTAGAGAAGGACGTTGCCCGCGATGACGTTGCGCTCCGCCACCAGCGAGGCGGAGGGCGACGGACGCACCGAGAGCCGGCCGCCGGACAAACCCTTCCCCAGGTAGTCGTTGGCGTCCCCGACCAGCCGCAGCGTCACTCCGCGCGGCAGGAACGCGCCGAACGACTGGCCTGCCGACCCGGTGAGCGTGATGTCGATGGTGCCGTCGGCGAGCCCGGAGCCGCCGTGCCGCCGGGTCACCTCGGCGCCCAGCATCGTCCCGACAGTCCGGTTCACGTTGCGCACCGGCACCTCGAAGCGCACCGGCCGGCCGTGGTCCAGCGCGTCGGCGGCCTTGCTGATGAGCTCGTTGTCCAACGCCTTCTCCAGCCCGTGGTCCTGCCGCGTCGTGGAGCGCCGCGGCGTCCCCGCGGGCAGGTCAGGCACGTGCAGCACCGGTCCGAGGTCGAGCCCGTGCGCCTTCCAGTGCGCGACTGCCCGGCTGGTGTCGAGGGCGTCCGCCTGCCCGATCGCCTCGTCGAGCGTGCGGAAGCCGAGCGAGGCGAGGTGCTCGCGCACCTCCTCGGCGATGTAGGTGAAGAAGGTCTCGACGAACTCCGGCTTGCCGGAGAACTTGCTCCGCAGCTCCGGGTTCTGCGTCGCGACGCCCACCGGACACGTGTCCAGGTGGCAGACGCGCATCATGATGCAGCCGCTGACGACCAGCGGTGCCGTGGCGAAGCCGAACTCCTCGGCGCCGAGCAGGGCGGCGACCACGACGTCTCGACCGGTCTTGAGCTGGCCGTCGGTCTGCACCACGATGCGGTCCCGCAGCCCGTTGAGCAGCAGGGTCTGCTGCGTCTCGGCGAGCCCGAGCTCCCAGGGGGCGCCTGCGTGCTTCAGCGACGTCAGCGGCGACGCCCCGGTGCCGCCGTCGTGGCCGGAGATGAGGACCACGTCGGCGTGGGCCTTGCTCACGCCGGCGGCCACCGTGCCCACGCCGACCTCGGCGACCAGCTTCACGTGCACCCGGGCCCGGTCATTGGCGTTCTTGAGGTCGTGGATCAGCTGGGCCAGGTCCTCGATCGAGTAGATGTCGTGATGCGGTGGCGGTGAGATGAGGCCGACACCCGGAGTCGAGTGCCGGGTGCGCGCGATCCAGGGGTAGACCTTGTGCCCCGGCAGCTGGCCGCCCTCGCCCGGCTTGGCGCCCTGGGCCATCTTGATCTGGAGGTCGTCGGCGTTGACCAGGTACTCGCTGGTGACACCGAAGCGGCCGCTGGCGACCTGCTTGACGGCCGAGCGCCGCTCGTCGTAGAGGCGGTCGCTGTCTTCGCCGCCCTCCCCCGTGTTGGACTTGCCACCGAGCCGGTTCATGGCCACGGCGAGCGTCTCGTGCGCCTCCTGCGAGATCGACCCGTAGGACATCGCGCCGGTGGAGAACCGCCGCACGATGTCCTCGACCGGCTCGACCTCCTCGATCGGCAGCGGCGCGCGCCCGGTGCCGCTCCCGTCCTTGAACCGGAACAGTCCACGCAGGGTCATCAACCGCTCGGACTGGGCGTCGACAGCGGAGGTGTACTGCTTGAACACGTCGTAGCGCCGGGCTCTCGTCGCATGCTGGAGCCGGAAGACGGTCTCCGGGTTGAACAGGTGCAGCTCACCCTCGCGCCGCCACTGGTACTCCCCGCCGACGTCCAGGCTCCGGTGCGCTGGTGCCGGGGCGCCCCCGCGGGGGTAGGCGACCGCGTGTCGTCGCGCGACCTCCGCGGCGACGACCTCGAGGCCTATGCCCCCGAGCTTGGACGACGTCCCGGTGAAGTACCGCTCGACGAACTGCTGGTCCAGGCCCACGGCCTCGAAAACCTGCGCTCCGTGGTAGCTGGCGACTGTGGAGATGCCCATCTTCGACATCACCTTGAGCACGCCCTTGCCCAGCGCCTTGATGAGGTTGGTGACCGCCTTGGCCGGCTCGACCGCGAGGAGGCCGTGCGAGGCGAGGTCCTCGACGGTCTCCATCGCGAGGTACGGGTTGACGGCGGACGCGCCGTAGCCCACGAGCAGGGCCATGTGGTGCACCTCTCGGACGTCGCCCGCCTCCACGACCAGGCCGACCTGGGTGCGGGTCTTCTCCCGGATCAGGTGGTGGTGCACCGCGCTGGTGAGCAGCAGGGACGGGATCGGCGCCCACTCGGCGTCCGAGTCGCGGTCGGAGAGCACGACGAAACGCGCGCCGGCTGCGACCGCCTCGCTGACCTCGGTGAAGATGTCCTCGAGCACCGACTGCAGCGCCGGACCGCCGCCGGCGACGGGGTACAGGCCGCGGATGGTGACGGCGGAGAACCCGGGCAGGTCGCCGTCACGGTTGATGTGCCGGATCTTCGCGAGCTGGTCGTTGTCGATGACGGGGAACTCCAGCTCGACCTGCCGGCAGTGCGCCGGGGTCGCCGTCAACAGGTTCTGGTCCGGCCCGATCGAGGTGCCGAGGCTGGTGACCAGCTCCTCCCGGATCGCGTCCAGCGGCGGGTTGGTGACCTGGGCGAACAGCTGGCTGAAGTAGTCGAACAGCAGCCGCGGCCGCCCGGACAGCACCGCAATCGGGGTGTCGGTGCCCATCGACCCGATCGGCTCGGTGCCGGTCCGGGCCATCGGCGACAGGAGGACCCGCAGCTCCTCCTCGGTGTACCCGAAGGTCTGCTGGCGCCGGGTGACGCTGGCATGGGTGTGCACGACGTGCTCGCGCTCGGGCAGCTGGTCGAGGCGGATCTGCCCGGCGTGCAGCCACTCGTCGTAGGGCGCCTCGACGGCGAGCTCGGCCTTGATCTCTGCGTCGTCAACGATGCGGCCGCGGTCGGTGTCGACGAGGAACATCCGGCCCGGCTGGAGCCGGCCCTTGCGCACGACGGTCGCCGGGTCCAGGTCGAGCACCCCGACCTCGCTGGCCAGCACGACAAGGCCGTCCTCGGTGACCCAGTAGCGGCTGGGCCGCAGACCGTTGCGGTCCAGGACGGCGCCGATCAGGCTGCCGTCGGTGAAGGTGATGCAGGCCGGCCCGTCCCACGGCTCCATCAGGGCGGCGTGGAACTCGTAGAAGGCCCTGCGCCCGGCGTCCATCTCGGCGTGGTTCTCCCACGCCTCCGGGATCATCATGAGCACGGCGTGCGGCAGGGACCGGCCGCCGAGGTGCAGCAGCTCGAGGACCTCGTCGAAGGACGCGGAGTCGCTCGCCCCGGGCGTGCAGATCGGGAACAGGCGCGAGAGGTCGCCGGGGATCACGTCGCTCTCCAGCTGGCTCTCGCGGGCCGCCATCCAGTTCCGGTTGCCCCGCACCGTGTTGATCTCGCCGTTGTGGGCGATCAGCCGGTACGGGTGCGCCAGCGGCCAGGACGGGAAGGTGTTGGTCGAGAACCGCGAGTGGACCAGGGCCAGCTCGGTGACGAACCGCCGGTCGGACAGGTCGGGGAAGAACGGCTCCAGCTGCGCTGTGGTCAGCATCCCCTTGTAGACCAGGGTGCGGCACGAGAGCGACGGCAGGTACAGCCCGACCTCGCGCTCGACCCGCTTGCGCAGGCAGAACGCCATCCTCTCCAGGCCCATCCCGAACACCCTGCCGCCGGCCGCGGCGACGAACAGCTGGCGGAAGCGCGGCATCACGCTGCCCGCCGTGTGCCCCACCAGCGTCGGGGTTGTCGGCACGTCCCTCCAGCCCAGAACCTCCAGCCCCTCGTCCGCAGCGATGGCCTCGACGGCCGTCCGGGCGGCCACCTCCTGAGTGTCGTCGTCCGGCAGGAACGCCGTGCCCACCGCGTAGGCGCCCTTGTCCGGCAGCGTGAAGGAGACCACCGCACGCAGGAACGCGTCCGGGACCTGGGTGAGGATGCCGGCGCCGTCCCCGGAGTCCGGCTCGGCGCCCGAGGCGCCGCGGTGGTCGAGGTTGCGCAGCGCGGTGAGCGCCTGGTCGACGATCTCGTGCGTCGCGACGCCGGAGAGGGTGGCGACGAAGGCCACGCCGCAGGCGTCGTGCTCGTACGACGGGTCGTAGAGCCCCTGCGGCGCCGGAGCGGGGCCGGTGAGCGGAGCGGGCACGGAGCACGTCCTTCCTCGTCGAGTGCTGCCGACGCCCGAGAGCGGGCGCCGGGGTGCATCGACCGAGGGACGTCGTCGGCCCTGCGGTGCGGCCGAAAGCATATCCGGGAGACCGTCCGGAGGGTGGGACCCGTTTCCGGCATGTGAAACGACGTCGCCGCCCGGTCCCGCCACCCGGCCCACCGCGCGTGGTGGGTCGGCCAGCAGCGCAACCGATTGCGGGGCGGTCGCGTCGGGTCGCGTCGGGTCGGGTCAGGTCAGGCCGGAAGCTCCGACCAGGGAGCCGACGCCGAACGTGACGGCAGCGGCGACGGCGCCGACCACGGTCTGCCGCAGCCCGCCGTACCACCAGGGACGCGGCGTGAGCCGGGTGACGAAGGCGCCGCAGAGGAACAGCCCGGCCAGGGTCAGCAGGATCGCCGGGACCATCGAGGTCCCGCCGAACAGGTACGGCAGCACGGGCAGCGACGCGCCGACGGCGAACGAACCGAAGGACGACCCGGCCGCCAGCGTGGCCGAGGGCAGGTCATCACGGGACAGGCCGAGCTCCTCACGCACGTGCACGTCGAGCAGCTGCTCGGGGTCACGCGAGAGCTGGCGAGCGACCTGCCGGGCGAGCTCGGGCTCCAGCCCCTTCGCGACGTACATCTGGGCCAGCTCGAGCTCCTCTCCAGCCGGGTTGCGCTCGAGCTCCCGACGCTCGAGCTCGATCTCGGCCAGCGCCTGCTCGGACTGGGACCGCACCGAGATGTACTCCCCCGCCGCCATCGAGAACGCGCCTGCGGCCAGGCCGGCAAGGCCGGCCAGCAGCACGGTGTTGCTGTCGCTGGTGCCGCCGGTCACGCCGGCGATCAGGGCGAAGTTGGACACCAGGCCGTCGGAGGCGCCGAAGACGGCGGGCCGGAGCCAGCCGCCGGTGACGTCCGAGTGCTCGTGCTGGATCCGCAGGGCCTCCTGCTCGGTACGCCTGCGGGCCCGCTCCGCCGCGGCCTGGTCAGAGGTGCTCACGCCGGGACCTCCTTGCTCGCGCCGGGGCTGCCCCCGCCGTCCTCGTTGTCAGTGCCCGGTGCGGGGCCCGACGGGTCACGGCGACGGGCCTCCAGCTCGGCCGGCGTCTCCCGCCCGGGCCGCACCCGGGCGCTGACGACGATGTAGGCCACGGCGGCGACGAACACGAGCAGGCTGGTCCAGTCGTTGAGCCGCAGCCCCAGGATCTCGTGCGCCGGGTCGATCCGCAGCGCCTCGATCCAGCCGCGGCCCACGGTGTAGGCAGCGACGTAGAGCGCGAACGCCCGGCCGTGCCCGAGTCGGAACCGGCGGTCAGCCCAGATCACCAGCGCGGCGACGCCGAGGTTCCAGAGCAGCTCGTAGAGGAACGTCGGGTGGTAGGTCCCCTGGTCGACGTACCCCGCCGGCCGGTGGGCGACGTCGATGGCGACGGCCCACGGCAGGTCGGTCGGCCGCCCGAACAGCTCCTGGTTGAAGTAGTTGCCCAGGCGCCCCACCGCCTGCGCCAGCACGATGCCCGGCGCCAGGGCGTCGGCGAAGGCCGGCAGCGGGATGCCACGACGGCGGCAGCCGAACCAGGCACCCACGCCGCCGAGGGCGATGGCGCCCCAGATCCCGAGGCCGCCGTTCCAGATGTAGAGCGCCTGCACCGGGCTGCCGCCGGCGCCGAAGTAGGCGTCCGGCGAGGTGACGACGTGGTAGATGCGGCCGCCGACGATGCCGAACGGCACCATCCAGGTCGCGATCTCGGTGACGTCGCCGGCGCGGCCACCGCGGGCCCGCCACCGGCGCTCGCCGAGCCAGACCGCCAGCGCGATGCCCGCGATGATGCACAGCGCGTAGGCGCGCACCGGCACCGGACCGAGGTGCCAGACGCCCTCGGCCGGGCTGGGGAAGGAGAACGGTGTCACGACGTCGTCACGCTAGCGCCGTCAGGCGGGCGAGGTCCGCGCGCAGGTCGCCGACGCTGGTGGTGTCCGACCACACCACCTTCGCCGCTCCGTCCAGGAACCCGGTCGTGTAGGTGCCGTGGTCGACCTCGTAGCTGCCACCGTGCGACCCGTCCGGTTTCTCGTAGCTGATGTAGAGCGCCTTGGCCGCTCTCGCGACGTCGTCCACCGGAGCGACGAGTCCCTCGAACCGAGCATCGAACCGGTCGAGGTACTCGCGGACCACCTCGGCGGTGTCGCGCCGGGGGTCGGTGCTGACGAACACCAGCCTGACGGTCTCGCGGACCTTCGGCGAGGCACCACGCAGGGCGGCGGCCGCGTTGGCGAGGACGACGTTGCAGATGTCGGGGCAGTGCGTGTAGCCGAAGAAGACCAGCGTGACCGGCGTGCGGTCCGCCGCTGCCAGCGTCGTTGCGCGCCCTGCGGTGTCGGTGAACGGGACGGCCGGCAGCGGGTAGCCGTCCCGGATCGGGGTGCCGTTCCAGCCCTTCGCCCCGTTGACCGTGACCCCCGCGTCCTGCTGGCCGCTGGTCGCGCAGCCGGCGAGCACTCCCAGGGCCATCACGGCCCCGACGACCGCGGTCAGTCGTCTCACTGCTGCCCCCGCACGCCGGCCGCCAGCTCGGCGGCCAGCTTCTCGACGGCGGCCACCCCGTCCTCGGGGGAGGCGGCGTCGAGCAGCGCCCGGACGAACGCCGAGCCGACGATGACCCCGTCTGCGAAGGCAGCGACCTGGGCCGCCTGGGCGCCGGTGGAGACGCCGAGCCCGACGCAGACCGGCAGGTCGGTCTGGGCGCGGACCCGCGCCACCAGTGCGCCCGCGGCGTCACCGACGGTGGACCGGGTCCCGGTCACCCCCATCGTGGACGCGGCGTAGACGAAGCCGCGGCAGTGCTGCGCCGTCCAGCTGATCCGCTGATCGGTCGAGGACGGCGCGACGAGGAACACCCGGTCGAGCCCCGCTGCGTCGCTTGCCCCCAGCCAGTCCGAGGGTGCCCGCGCAGCCTCGTCCGGCGTGAGGTCCGGCGTGATGGTGCCCGCGCCGCCGGCGGCTGCCAGGGCGTCGGCGAACCGGGCGGCGCCGTACCGCTCGATCGGGTTCCAGTAGGTCATCACCAGGGTCGGCGCACCGGTCGCGGACACGCCGCGCACCGTCTCGAGGACGTCGTCTGTCGTGGTCCCCCGCTCGAGGGCGACCTCGACGGCGCGCTGGATGGTGGGGCCGTCCATCAGCGGGTCGGAGTACGGCAGGCCGACCTCGACCACGTCGACACCACCCCGGACCATCGCGGTCATCGCGTCGACCGAGCCGGGCACCGAGGGGTACCCGGCCGGCAGGTAGCCGACCAGAGCGGCCCGCCCGTCGGCCTTCGCGGCGGCCAGGACGTCTGAGAGTGCGCTCATCCGGGGCGACCTACCAGCCCTGCCCGGCCGTGTCCTGCGGGTCCGAGTCCACGACCGAGGCGGCCGCCGCGACGATCTCGTCGTCGGTGACGACCTGGAACCAGCTGGCGGCGGTGTCGACGTCCTTGTCGCCACGGCCGGAGAGGTTCACCAGGACCGTGGCCTGCGGCCCGAGCTCCCGGCCGACCCGCATCGCACCGGCGAGCGCGTGGGCGCTCTCGATCGCCGGGATGATGCCCTCCGTCCGGCACAGCAGCGCGAACGCGTCCATCGCCTCGGCGTCGGTGACCGGTGCGTACGTCGCGCGGCCGGTGTCGTGCAGCCAGGCGTGCTGGGGGCCGACACCGGGGTAGTCCAGACCCGCGGAGACGGAGTGCGACGGCACGGTCTGGCCCATCTCGTCCTGCAGCACGTACGTGCGGGTGCCGTGCAGCACCCCCGGCGAGCCTCCGGCCATCCGGGCGGCGTGCCGGCCGCTGTCCACGCCCTCCCCGCCCGCCTCGAAGCCGTACAGCCGGACGTGGGGGTCGTCGAGGAACGCGGCGAAGATGCCCATCGCGTTCGACCCACCGCCGACGCAGGCGACAACCGCGTCGGGCAGCCGCCCGGTCAGCTCGGTCACCTGCCGGCGGGCCTCGTCGCCGATGATCCGCTGGAAGTCGCGAACCATGGCGGGGAACGGGTGCGGCCCGGTGACCGTGCCCAGGACGTAGTGCGTGTGGTCGACGTTGGTCACCCAGTCGCGCATCGCCTCGTTGATCGCGTCCTTGAGGGTTTGGCTGCCTGCGTCGACAGCGACGACCTCGGCACCGAGCAGCCGCATCCGCGCGACGTTGAGCGCCTGCCGGCGGGTGTCCTCCGAGCCCATGTAGACGACGCACTCGAGGCCGAGCAGCGCCGCCGCGGTCGCAGTGGCGACCCCGTGCTGGCCGGCTCCGGTCTCGGCGATCACCCGCCTCTTTCCCATGTTGCGGGCCAGCAGCGCCTGTCCGAGCACGTTGTTGATCTTGTGCGAGCCGGTGTGGTTGAGGTCCTCGCGCTTGAGCAGGACGCGCGCGCCACCGGCGTGCTCGGCGAACCGTCGGGCCTCGGTCACCGGGCTCGGCCGCCCGACGTAGGACGACAGCAGCCCGGCGAGCTCGGCCTGGAACGCGTCGTCGTGGCGGGCCTTCTCGTAGGCCGCGGTGAGCTCGTCGAGGGCGGCGACCAGCGCCTCGGGGACGAACCGCCCGCCGTAAGGGCCGAAGTGGCCGGTCTGGTCGGGGACGTCGGCGTGGCTGCCGGTCATGGCCCGCTCGCTCACCTGTCGTGCTTCAGGGCCGGGTGGGCTCCGGCCGCGACGAGATCGGCCACGGCCGACCGGGGGTCGCCACCGGTCACCAGGGACTCGCCGACGAGCACGGCGTCGGCGCCCGCCCGTGCGTACTCGATGACGTCGTGCGGTCCGCGGACGCCGGACTCGGCGATGCGGAGCACGCGGTCCGGGACGTGCGGGGCGACGCGGGCGAACACGGCCCGGTCGACCTCCAGGGTGCGCAGGTCGCGGGCGTTGATGCCGATCACGTCGGTGCCGGCGTCGACCGCGCGGCGGACCTCCTCGACCGTGTGGCACTCGACCAGCGGCGTCAGCCCGAGGGACTTGGCCCGCTCGACCAGCGAGACGAGCGCGTTCTGGTCCAGGGCCGCGACGATGAGCAGCGCCAGGTCGGCCCCGTGGACCCGGGCCTCCCACAGCTGGTAGCTCGACACGATGAAGTCCTTGCGCAGGACGGGCACGTCCACCGCGCGGCGCACCGTCACCAGGTCCTCGAGGCTGCCGCCGAACCGGCGCTGCTCGGTGAGCACGCTGATGACCACTGCCCCGCCGGCCTCGTAGTCGGCGGCGAGCGACGCGGGGTCGGCGATGGCCGCCAGGGCGCCCTTCGAGGGGCTGGAGCGCTTGACCTCGGCGATCACCGCGACGCCCTCGCCGCGGAGCAGCGGAAGGGGGTTGCGGCAGTCCGGCCGGCCCTCGGCCTTGGCCTTCAGCTCGTCGAGGCTCACCCGCGCCTGTCGCTCGGCCAGGTCGACGCGCACGTCGACCAAGATGTCGTCGAGCACGCTCACGCGGTGGGTCCCCTCGCCTGACTCCGCAGCCGCGACCGCGACCGCCCAGCGCTTGCAAGGGTAACTGGGCCCCGACGGCCGACCGACAAGCGCCCGACCGGCGGTCGGGTCAGGGTGCCAGGGGGCTGCCGAACGGCAGGTTCCGCGCCACCGCGAAGGCGAGCACCACCACCGTCCCGGCGTACAACACCCAGGGCGGTGCGACCGAGCGGCGGGGCAGGCGCCGCCACTGCAGCGCCACCGCGCGCAGCCAGAGGGCCACCACAAGAACAGCGCCCAGCACGGTCAGGACGTTGCGGTCGAGGGCAGCGGCGATGTCCCCGTGCGCGAGTGAGTGCACGGCGCGCAGCGAGCCGCAACCCGGGCAGTACCAGCCGGTGAGGAACAGGAAGGGGCAGGTCGGGTAGTGGCCGGGCTGGCTCGGGTCGACGGTGCCCACCCAGGCCACCGCGGCCATGGCGCCTGCGGCGTAGCCGGCCAGCGGGCCCAGCGACCGGGCGCGCGACGTCTCCGGCCCGCGCGGTACGACGACCTGGGCCACGGCGACCGTCAGTTGTTTCCGGTCGCGATCACGACAGCGAGCCCGATGTAGATGACGGCGACGACAAGGCCCACGGCCGCCGACCAGATGGCGAACGTCTTGGCCTTGCGCGACGACTCCTGTGCGCCGGCGACGTCCCCGGCGGCGAACTTCCCGTTGACCTGCGCCGCGAAGACGATCGACACGATCCCCAGCGGAAGGCAGCAGAACAGGGTCGACAGGATTGCCCAGACCAGGTGGTTCGGCGGCGGTGCGCCGACGGCGCCGTACTGCGGCTGCCCGTACTGCGGCTGCCCGTACTGCGGCTGGCCGTACTGCGGCTGGCCGGCGGGCGGCGCAGCCCAGGGCTCCGGCGGCTGGCCTGGCGCCGGCTCGCTCCAGCCCGGCCGGTCGGGGTCGGGCTGGTCACTGCCGGTGTCGCTCACACACGCCCCCTCGACGAGGTCGGCCGGTCCGGCCCGTGAGCGCAGACCGTACCGGAGATCAGTGGGCCGGGCCGCCGTCGAACTCGGGGTCGCGGTCATCCTTGTAGGTGACGGCGCTACCCATGCCCATCATCGACATCACCTTGCCGGCGACCGCGCCGAGCGCGACCACGGCCAGGCCGACGAAGAACAGCCACGGCAGCTCGAACGGCAGGGCCAGCCCGCTGATCAGGAAGCCGACGAACATGATGCCGACCGAGGTCCAGGCGGCCGGCGTGTTGCCGTGGCTGGCTGACATCGTTCCTCCGCGGGTGTCCGGGTGCACGGCCTGAGATTGTGTCAGCCCGATCATGTCATCGAGGTCACGCGGTCGGGTCCTCGCCGCGGTCCAGCGCGTCCCAGGCGTCCCTGGGGGTGCCGGTCCGGCGGGCGGGCGGCGCGTCGTAGCGGCCGCGGGGTTGCGGCCACCGGGGGGCGCGCAGAACGACGAGCGCTGCCCCGAGGCCGACCAGCGCGGCACCGGTCAGCGGCGCCCAGCGCGCCGGTGTCACCCCCACGGCCACCAGCGCCGCCGCGACACCCAGCAGCACCAGCCCGAGCAGGACGCGGGTGCGGTTGCGGACCAGCAGGACGGCGCCGGCGCCGGCCAGGGCCACCAGGGCGAGTGCGGCCGGGCCGGCGGCGCGACCCGACCCCGGAGCGCTCGGCACCCCTGGGGTGCCGACGCTCGAGCGACCGCCGCCGAGCAGGGCCACCGCGCCCCCGAGCGCGACGAGGCCGACGGCCAGCGCCAGCCCGCGCCGAGACGGGACCGGCGGCCCGGTGTCCCGCGTCGGCTCCCCCGGTGCCGGTCCGGCGCCGGTCACGGCGCGCGCAGCGCCTGGGCCGCAGCGACGGCGCGCAGGACGGCCATGGCCTTGTTGCGGCACTCCTCGTCCTCGGCGGCCGGGTCCGAGTCGGCCACCACGCCGGCTCCGGCCTGGACGTAGGCGATCCCGTCCCGCAGGTAAGCCGTCCGGATCGCGATCGCGGTGTCGGCGTCACCGGCGAAGTCGAGGTAGCCGACGCAGCCGCCGTAGACCCCGCGGCGGGTCGGCTCGAGGGCCTCGATGAGCTCCATCGCCCGAGGCTTGGGTGCGCCCGAGAGGGTTCCGGCGGGGAAGCACGAGGTGAGCACGTCGAGCGCGGTGCGGCCCTCGGCCACCTCACCGACGACGGTGCTGACGATGTGCATCACGTGGCTGAACCGCTCGACCGACATGAAGTCGACGACCTCGACGCTGCCCGCCGAGCAGACCCGGCCCAGGTCGTTGCGGCCGAGATCGACAAGCATGAGGTGCTCGGCCCGCTCCTTGGGATCGGCGAGCAGGTCCGCGGCCAGCGCCACGTCCTCCTGCGGGGTGGCCCCGCGGGGGCGGGTGCCGGCGATGGGGTGCATCATCGCCCGGCCGTCGCTGACCTTGACCAGCGCTTCGGGGCTGGACCCGACGACGTCGAAGCCCTCGAAGCGCAGCAGGTACATGTACGGGCTGGGGTTGGTGGCCCGCAGCATCCGGTACACGTCCAGCGGGTCCGCCGCGTTGGCCATCGAGAACCGCTGGCTGACGACGACCTGGAAGGCCTCCCCGGAGCGGATCTCCTCCTTCGCCCGCTCGACGGCTGCGCGGTAGTCGTCGGGGGTGCGGCTGCGGTCGTACTGCGGCTCGACCGGTGCGAACGCCGCCACAGTCGCGGCTGCGGCCGCGGCGAGCTCTGCGGTCATCCGGTCCAGCCGCTCGACGGCGTCCTGGTGCGCCCAGTCCACGCGGGCGTCGGTGTCGTCGTAGTTGATGGCGTTGGCGATGAGCAGCACCGAGCCGTCGGCGTGGTCGAGGACCGCGAGGTCGGTGGCCAGCATCATCGCCAGCTCCGGCACGTGCAGGTCGTCCTCGGCGAGCTCGGGCAACCGTTCCAGCCGGCGGACGGCGTCGTACCCGACCACGCCGACCAGCCCGCCGGTCAGCGGCGGCAGGCCCGGCAGCCGCTCCGTGTGCAGCGCGGCCACGGTGGCCCGCAACGCCTCCAGCGGGTCGCCCCCGGTGGGCACGCCGACGGGCGGCTCCCCCAGCCAGTGCGCCTGGCCGCCGCGCTCGGTGAGCGTGGCGTGCGACCGGGCGCCCACGAACGAGTAGCGCGACCACACGCCGCCCAGCTCGGCCGACTCGAGCAGGAAGGTGCCCGGCCGGCCGGCGGCCAGCTTGCGGTAGACGCTCAGCGGTGTCTCGGCGTCGGCGAGCAGCCGCCGGGTCACGGGCACGACGCGACGGTCGCGCGCGAGCACCCGGAACGTCTCGAGGTCCGGCGCGTGGTCTGCGGGCATGCCGGCCATTGTGCTGGGTGCCCGGCCGGCCGGCCGGTGGGCGCTCAGGTGCCGAGCAGGAGGTCCGCGTCGAAGCAGGACCGAGCGCCGGTGTGGCAGGCCGCGCCGACCTGGTCGACGACGACGAGCAGCGCGTCGCCGTCGCAGTCCAAACGCACCTCGCGCACGTGCTGCTCGTGCCCGGAGGTGTCGCCCTTGCGCCAGTACTCGCCGCGGCTGCGGCTCCAGTACGTTGCCCGGCCGGTCGTCAGGGTGCGGTGCAGCGCCTCGTCGTCCATCCAGCCGACCATGAGCACCTCACCGGTGCCGTGCTGCTGGACGACGGCAGCGACCAGGCCCTGCGCGTCGCGCTTGAGCCTGCCGGCGACGTCGGGAGCGAGTGCAGAACCGGTCACCCCGACATCGTCGCAGCCCCGCCGCGGCGCTGCCGAGCGGGCGTCAGGCCGGGGCGCACCAGGTGCGGACAGCGGGTACGGCGAGCAGCGCGCCGGCGGCAACGGCGGTGGCGATCGCGAGACCGGCGACGCTCGGGTAGTCGGCAACGTGGATGACGGCACCGACCAGCACAGCTGCCTGCGCGACGAGGGCGACGAGCCAGGCCCAGGCATGCCGGCCCAGCAGTCCGATCCCGGCCACCGCGGTGGCCGCCGCGGTCAGCACCAGGAGGGCTCCCCACAGCGTGAGCCGGGTGGTCGGCGCCGAGCCCGCGTCCAGGCCGGCGGTCTCCAGGCCGCCGAAGGTCTGGGCCGCGGACACCATCGCGTCAACCACCCGGTTCACGACGTCGCGGACCAGCAGCAGCAGCACACCCGGGACGGCGAGCAGGGCGGCCTGCAGGACCAGGAGGCCCGAGGCCACCGACACCGGACCCGGCCTGCCACCGACGGCCGCGGTGACGACTGCGGCAGCGGGCAGGGGGGCGCCGGTGGCGACGGGCGACCCGGACGTCGAGCCGTACCCCGGAGCGGTCTGCTCCGGCGCGCCGGTGGGCTGCCCGGCCCGGAACGGCTCCGGTCCCGCGGGAGGGGTGCCGCCGGACGCGGGGCCGTCGAAGAAGTCGTAGGCGTCGCTCATCCTTGTCTCATCGGGTCCGGGCCGGGCCGTCTTGACCGGCAGCTCCGCCGACGGAACCGGGACAATCACCCGGAAACGGGACGACACCGTGTGGCGGTCAGGAGCGCTGCTGGGCCGCCCAGGACGCGTGCAGCCGGGCGTAGACGCCTCCCGCGGCGACCAGGTCGGCGTGCCGGCCGCGTTCGACGACGCTGCCCTCGTCGAACACCAGGACGTCGTCGGCGGCCTCGGCGGTGGACAGCCGGTGGGCGATCGTGAGCGCGGTGCGGCCGCGGGTCAGTCCCTCCAGTGCCCGGGCCAGCCGCACCTCGGTGGCGGGGTCGACCGCCGAGGTCGCCTCGTCGAGGACGAGGAGGTCGGGGTCGGCGAGATAGGCCCGGGCCAGCGCCACCAGCTGCCGCTCACCGGCCGACAGCTGCTCCCCCCGCTGCCCGACGTCGGTGCCCAGGCCGTGCGGCAGGCCGGTGAGCCAGTCCATCAGCCCGAGCTCGGTCATCGCCAGCTCGATGTCCTCGTCAGCGGCCGACGGCAGCCCGAGCCGCACGTTGTCCCGGATGCTCCCGTCGAACAGGAAGCCGTCCTGAGGGACCATCACGATCCGCGACCGCAGCGAGGCGAAGCTCAGCTCGCGCAGGTCGACGCCGTCGACGAGCACCCGGCCCTGGGCCGGGTCCATCAGCCTGGTCAGGAGCTTGGCGAAGGTCGTCTTGCCCGACCCTGTCTCGCCCACGACCGCGATGCGGGCCCGGGGGGCCAGCGACAGGTCGACGTCGCGCAGCACCGTGGGGCCGCCGGGGTAGGCGAAGGAGACCCGGTCGAAGCGCACGTCGATCGGGCCCCGCGGCAGGGTCCGACCCGACTCGCCCGGGTCGGCGACGTCGGCCGGCGTGTCCAGCACACCCAGGACGCGGCGCCACCCGGCGATGGCGTTCTGCGCCTCGTTGAGGACCTCGGTGCCGATCTGCACCGGCCCCACGAACAGCTGCACGAGGAAGAGGAACGCGAGCAGCTCGCCCAGCGTGAGCTCCCCGTCGATGCCCAGCACGACGCCGAGGACCACGACCCCCGCGTTCGCCAGGCCGGCGACCACCTCGCCGGTCGAGAACGTCAGGGCGACCAGTGCCTGGGCCCGGGTCGCCGCCGAGCGGTGCCGCTCGATCGCCTCGTCGATGCGACGGCCGGTGCGCTCCTCCACGCCGTACGCCCGCACCGTCGACGCGCCCACGACCGACTCCGACACGGCCCCGAGGAGGTCGCCGACCCGCTCGCGCACGGAGGCGTAGGCCGCGGACACCCGCTTCTGGAAGGTGCGCATGAGCAGGAACAGCGGCAGGAAGCAGACCCACACGAGCACCGTGAGCTGCCAGGAGTAGTACGCCATGAGCGCCGTCGCGACGAGCAGCTGGCCGAAGCTGACGATCATGAGCAGCCCGCCCCACTGCATGAACGTCGAGATGGTGTCCACGTCGCTGGTGACCCGCGAGACCAGCGACCCGCGGCGCTCGGCGTTCTGGGTGAGCACGGAGAGGTCGTGCACGTGCCGGAAGGCGCGGACCCGCAGGCTGGCCAGGCCGCTCTCGGTGGTCCGGAAGAGCCGGATGTTGAGCAGGTAGGCGCACAGGGCTGTGAGCACGACGGCCACAGCGGCGAGCAGGACCGCCTCGCGGACCCGCGCTACGTCGGGTCCGCCGGCGCCGAGCAGGCCGTCGTCGATCGTCTGCTGGACGGCGATCGGCACCAGCACCCGGCCGACGGTGGCCCCCAGGGCGAGCAGCAGGGTCACCCGCAGGCCGACGGTGAACTCCGGTGACAGGGCCAGCCCCCGGCGCAGGGTGGTCCACGCGGACTGCTCCTCGCGGCCGCTGGAGGTGATCGTCGTCATGGCGGGGCCACTCTGCCGTACCCCTCGGACACGGCTCCCCGGCGGTGGCGGGCGGGCGCCGCGTCCGCGTCAGGGGACGAACCGGACGCCGCTGTGGCTACCCTGGGTGCCCATGAGTGGACAGGAAGCATCCTCCGGGCACCACCGCGGCCTGTTCGGCACCGGCCTGGAGGCCGACCTGGACAGCTGGCACGACGCTCCCGAGCCGACCTGGCTCGCGGACGACGGCGACGAACCTGACGGCGAGGACTCGTTCGAGCCAGGGCCGGGGTCGCTCCCGTCGACGACGGTCCCGGCCTACGACCTGGGACCGGACACCGAGTCGGTGGTCGTGGACCTCACCGGTCCGCTGCCCACCGTGTCGGACGTCGCCGTCGGCCCCGCCCCGCTCGAGGACCCGCTGTTCCCGCCGGCGCCGACGGCTGACGCCGTCGCCCCCGGCGGGTCGAGGCACGCCGCCGGCCAGTTCGACGCCGCTCCCGAGCCGCCTCTCGACGTCCCGGTCGACGCGCCGGTCGACGTGTCTCCCGCGCCGGTCGAGCCGCTGGTGCGCGACGTCGCCCCGCTGCCGACGTTCGACATCCCGCCGGTCCCGAGGGTCACCGGCCGCAACCAGGCCGAGACCCTGACCGCGGCGACCGTCCTGCGCAGCCGCAAGGCCCGGCCGCAGTCCGGCTGGCGCAGGACGGTGCTGCACGTGACGGGCGGGCGGGTCAACCTCGGTCCCTCCCCCACCGACAGGCGCCGGGCCGACCTGGTGTCGCGGGCCCGTACGCCCGTCGTCGGCTGCCACCGGGTGGCGATCATCAGCCTCAAGGGCGGAGTCGGCAAGACCACCACCACTGCGGCGCTGGGGGCGATGTTCGCCAACCTGCGGGGTGACCGGGTCATCGCCGTCGACGCCAATCCCGATCGCGGGACGCTCATCGAGAGGGTCCCCCGCGAGTCCGGCGCCACGGTCCGCCACCTGCTCGAGTCACGGGAGCGGGTGACGCGGTACGGCGACGTCCGCGCGTTCACCTCGCAGTCGTCGACCCGCCTCGAGGTACTCGCCTCCGACTCCGACCCTGGCGCGTCCTCTGCCCTCAGCGAGCAGGACTACCGGGACACGGTGGACACCCTCGAGCGGTTCTACAACCTCATCCTCACCGACTGCGGCACCGGCCTGCTCCACGACGCGATGCGCGGCGTGCTCGGCCTGGCGTCGTCGCTGGTGGTCGTGAGCTCCGCCAGCCTGGACGGCGCCCGCAGTGCCAGCGCCACCCTGGACTGGCTCGAGGCTCACGGCATGCAGGACATCGCCAAGAACGCCGTGGTCGTCATCTCCTCGGTGCGCCCCGGCGGCGGCATCGTCGACGTGATGCAGCTGGAGGACCATTTCGCGGCCCGGTGCCGCGCGGTCGTCACGGTGCCCTACGACCCGCACCTGGAGGCCGGCGGGGTGCTCGACCTCGACGAGCTGTCCGAGGACACGATCGACGCGTACAAGGAGCTGGCGGCCGCCGTCGGCGAGGGCTTCGCCGAGGACTGACGGCCGGTCAGCCGCCGACCAGCACCGACCTCGCCTCGCGGACCGGCACGGCCAGGGGGCCGACGGTCTTGGTGATGGCCGGGCCGGGCACGGCGTACGGTGCCGACCCGTCGATGGTGAACGTCGCGTCCCAGGTCGTCGTCAGGCTCACCGCCCGCTGCCCGGCACTGCGGTAGACGTAGCTCACGTCGTCGTCCGGGTAGGGCCCGCCGGGCGTGTCGAAGCCCTGCACCACGCCACTGTCGAACTGCCAGTCCCAGTGCGCCGTCGCGGTGACGACGACGTCGAAGCCGAGGACCCGGAAGGGCGTCGTGGTGACCGACGCGGGCTCGCCGGCCGCGAAGATCGTCGGGAGGTTCACCAGCCCGCCCTGTGCCGGCTGGAACGAGGGCGAGGAGTCCGGCAGGTAGGTGAGCACGACCTCCCGGACCTCGGCCCCCACGTCGGCGGCCGCCACCGGACCCTCCCCGGGCCCGAGGCAGATGGAGTCGACGACCGCCCACGGCCCGGCACCGTGGCGCAGGTAGACCCGGTAGTAGATGCCCGGCGGGGGGCAGGCGGTCGCCGCGTTGAGGCACATGGCGTCGTCGCCGGGGCCGTTGTTCAGGCACACCGGCGCAAGGCTCCACTCGCAGTCGGTGCAGCCGGCGCTTGCCGACGCGGCCTGCCCGAGCGCGCTGTCCCGGCTCGTGTGCGGCCAGAGCACGCCCTTCGTGAGCACCCGCTTGTGCTCGTTGTCGGCCGAGGCTTCCGGCGGAGGCGGAGGACGCAGATGGACGCAGCCGCATCCGCGGCGATGCGGGTTGGGCAGGACGGCCGAGCACAGGTCCAGCAGCAGGAGGACAGAACCAAGAGCCATCTCGCCACAGTTCAGCCCCCCAAGATTGACTGCATTGCCGATAATCCACCGCCCGGCTCCGTCCCTGCGGACGAGCGAACAGGTCCGAGATGAGTCTTGCTCGGCGGCGAGTGATCGATGACCTGCCATCGCCGTCCACCACCTCATAGGCGGTCATTTGGCGTGACCTCAGCCAGGCCGGTCGCGCTCGTCACGTCGTGGACTCGAATGGAGTCCACGTCTTCGAAGCTGGCTCCGCGAGACGTCGTCTCGCCTTGGCGCACGTTCTTTTCGACGATCGCGCCAACTGCGCGGTAGCATGGACACCCAGCTCGTACGTCATAGTCTTCGGATCTGGGCTTGTGTCATTGCTCTGTGGCAGACACTTCGTTGAGCTCGCGTGCAGTAGGTCCGGCACGCGGCTTCGATCTGCTGCTCGGGGGTGCTGGGCGTGGACCGGGACGGGGTCGACACCGACGTGCTCGCGGTCGCGGTCGGGATGATCCGGCCCGGCTCGGGGTCGGAGCCGGAGCAGCCGCTGACGACAGCCACACCGACGAGCGCGGCCACCCCTGCGCGCAGCAAGGTCCCCGTCGGCACTCGCATGGCCCGAGAGCATATCCACGCATCCCGCCTCTGCCCGGCGGGCAATCCACAGCTCCCCAGGTCGTCAGGTGCTCAGGCTTCTGCGGTCAGCGCGGCCCGCTCGGCGTCCTCGCGCTCGTACGCCGTGATGAGACGCCGGTAGCCCGCACATCGTCCGAGCAGCTCGAGGTGCGGTCCGCGGTCGACGACCCGGCCCTGCTCGACGTAGACGACCTCGTCGGCCAGCGCGATCGTCGCCTTGCGGTAGGCCACCACGACCACCGTGGGGGCGCTGCCGGACCCCGCCGGGCCGGCCCGCAGCCCGGCCAGGATCGCCGCCTCGACCCGCGGGTCGACCGACGAGGTCGCGTCGTCCATCACGAGTAGCCGTGGGGACCGCACCAGCGCCCGCGCCAGCGCCAGCCGCTGCCGCTGCCCGCCCGACAGCGACATGCCGC
The DNA here is from genome assembly GCA_963726615.1 of uncultured Actinomycetota bacterium. Classification (GTDB taxonomy): domain Bacteria; phylum Actinomycetota; class Actinomycetes; order JACCUZ01; family JACCUZ01; genus CAWDZK01. The sequence goes on from CAVSCX010000011.1 coordinate 666,576, forward strand.
GCTCCCCGATGCGGGTGTCCAGGCCGTGCGGCAGCGCCGCGACGAACCGGTCGGCCTGGGCGACCTCCAGCGCCCGGCGGACGGCGTCGTCGGACACGTCGAGGCCCAGCGTCACGTTGCCGCGCACCGTGTCGTCGAACAGGAACGTCTGCTGCGGTACGACGGCGGCCGCGCCGGCGACACCGCCGCGGACGACGGCCCGCAGGTCGACGCCGTCCAGGACGACCTCGCCGCTCTCCGGGTCGACCAGCCGGACGAGCAGCATCGTGAGAGTCGACTTGCCCGAGCCGGTCGGACCGACCACCGCGATGGTGCGGCCCGCATCGACGGTGAACGTGACGTCGTGCAGCACCGGGGCGGACTCGTCGTAGCCGAACTGGAGGCCCTGGACGTCCAGCGACGCCGGCACCTCCACGTCGGCAAGCTCGACGGCGCCGTAGGCCAGCCCACCTCGGGCATCGAGCACGTGCCGCACCCGGTCCCAGCCGACAACCGACCGGGGCAGCTCGCCGAGCACCCAGCCGATGGCGCGGACGGGGAACGCGAGCAGCGTGAAGAGATAGGCGACCTGCACCAGGTCACCCGCGTCCATCGCTCCTCGCTCGATGCGCAGCGTGCCGACGATCAGCACTGCGAGCACACCAAGCTGCGGGAGCGCCTCCAGCGCCGGATCGAACAGGCCACGCACCCGGCCCACCCGGATCTGGGCGTCCCTCAGCTCGTCCGCAGCGGCGCGGAAGCGCGCCGTCTCCTCCGGCTCGCGTCCGAGGGTCTTCACGACCAGGGCACCCTCGAACGACTCGTGGGCGACCGCGCTGACGTCGGCGCGCAGCTGCTGCGCGCGGGTTGCCAGTGGGGACAACTTGCGCTGGTACACGATGTTGAGCGCGAAGATGGCCGGGAAGATCGTGAAGCCGACGAGCGAGAGCACGACGTCGGTGAGCAGCAGGGCGACCGCGGCAACAGCGAGCATGACGAGGACGCCCACCGCCATCGGCATCGGTGCGATCGAGAACCACATCGCCTCGACGTCGGCGTTCGCGTTGGACAGCAGCTGGCCGGTCGGGTGCCGCTGGTGCCAGGCGAGCGGGAGCCGGAGGTACTGCCGGGTGACGTCGCGTCGGTACCTCGCCTGCAGCCGGTACTGCATGATGCCGGCGCCGAGTCGTCGGGCCACGATGCCGGCCGACTTCAGCAACGCCACCGCCACGATCGCGAGGCCTGCTCCCACCAGCGACCCGGTCGTCGTGTCGCCGCGCCGCAGCGCGGGGGCCACCACCTGGTCGACCACGTGCCCGAGGACCCATGCGGCTCCCACGGTCATCACGCCGTAGACCGCGCTGCCACCGACAGCCACCGCGAAGATGCGCGGCTCGTGGCGCACGGCCCGGCCCAGCAGGCCGAACCCACGCCGGAGGGTGTCGTCCCGGCCGGTCACCGGGCCACCCTACGATCGGGCGGTGACGACACTGGCCCGCGCCGAGCGCCTCGCGCTCGCCGACCTCCTCGACGAGCGCGGGCCGGACGCCCCGACCCTCTGCGGCGACTGGACCACCCGCGACCTGGCAGCCCACCTGGTCGTGCGGGAGCGCCGGCCGGACGCCACCCCCGGGGTAGCGATCAAGGCGCTGTCGGGGTGGACCGGGCAGGTCCAGGACTCCTACGCCGAGCGGCCGTACGCCGAGCTTGTCGACCTGGTGCGCACCGGACCCGGCCGGCTGTCGGCGTTCGCCCTCCCCGGCGTCGACACGCTGCTCAACACCACCGAGTACGCCGTGCACCACGAGGACGTCCGGCGGGCCACGGCCGACTGGTCGCCGCGCGACCTGCCGGTCCGGGTGCAGGACGCCCTGTGGAAGGCGGCCGGCGGCCGCGCGCAGCTGGCCCTGCGGGGTGTCGACGCGAGGGTGGAGCTGCACCGCTCCGACAAGCCGCGGGCTCGACCGAGCTCGTACGGCGACGGCGCGGGGACCGTCACCCTGACCGGCGACCCGATGGAGCTGCTGCTCTACCTGTTCGGCCGCCAGGAGCACGCCCGGGTGGTCGCCGGTGGCGACCCCGACGCCGTCGCCGCGCTGGCGGCGCACTCGCTCTCGGTCTGAACGACTGGCTGGTCCTCGGCGTCGGCACGACGTGAGCGCCTCAGCGCGCCGGCAGCCGCAGGACGGCGTGCCCTGCGTGCTCGCACTCCCTCGGCGAGGTGGCCCGGTCGGTCAGGCCCACGGCTCGACAGCGGTGACGACGGTGCGGTCGGACCCGGCGGCATCCTCGATCGCGAGGGCGATCAGATGGTCCTGCAGCCCCTGAGCCAGCGGGTACGGCTCCGGCCCGGCCCCGCGGGCCCACGCCACGGTCGCCTCGAGCAGTGACGCGATGGCGATCTCCTCGTCGTTCCAGCGGTGGCCCACGTACGGGTTGCGGTACACGACCTCACCGGCGAAGGAGATGTGGTCGGTCTCGAACCCGTCCAGGTCCAGGTCGTAGCCGGTCTGCCGGCGCACCAGCGGCGTCCGCAGCACGGTGCGCGACCCGGCCAGCCGGACCACCTCGTCGTCGCGGAGCTCGCCGTGGCTGCCGCGGACGAGGATCCGGCGGAAGCGCAGCTGGTTGTGCCACTGGTTGTCCGTGAAGTCGTAGACGCCGGAGCGGCCGTCGCCGAAGTCGAGCGTCGCGATCGTCGTCACGGCGGGACGCGGCTGGTCCTGATCGGTCCAGCCGTCGCGGTCCAGCGGGTCCACCAGGAGCGCCTCGGTGCGGGTCGCCCGCACCGTGACCGGCCCGGGTCCGGCGCCGAGCAGCGCCCGGACCAGGGCGACGGCGTGGTACTGGTGGGTGGACGACACCTGCACCTGCGTGGGCAGACCGATGGCCCCCGAGCGCACCACGGCAGCCCGGGCGGCGTGGGCGGGCATCAGGGCGTACTGCTCGGCGACCTGCACGAGGCCCGTGCTGCCCACGTCCGACCACAGGGAACGCATCCCCGCCAGGTCGGGCGCCGGTGGCGTCTCGGCGAGCACCGGGACGCCGAGCGCCACCAGCTCGCGGACCACCTCGGGTGTCTGGTCCCAGGGCACGGCGGCGACCACCAGGTCGGGTCGGGTCAGCTCGACCGCCTCGAGCACCGAGCCGAACACCGGCACCTCCAGCTGCCGCGGAGCGCGGACCACGGCACCGGCGCAGGTGAGGCCGGGCAGCGCCGCCGAGATCCGCCAGTAGAACTGCGCGCGCCAGCCGGCCCCCACCGTCAGGACGGAAGTCACCGGGGCGACGCCACAGGTGCGCCGGTGCCGCGCCCCGGAGTCGCGCTCAGCGGGGCCCGCGTCCGACGCCCAGCCGGACCTCGGTTCCCATGTCGTCTCGTTCGTGGTGACAGCGGCGGCACCACAGGTACGTGCCGTCCGGGCTGTCCGGGTAGCGCCGCACGTCGTAGCGGTGCCCGATCACGAGGCACAGCAGGCGCGATCTGGTCATGCTCCGACGGTAGTCCCGCCCGAGGCGTCCGTCACTCACTGCCGGGGGAAACCACCATTGCTCTGCAGCAGCTGCCCGTTGATCCAGCCGCCCTGCTCGGAGAACAGGAAGCGCACCAGGTTCGCGGTGTCCCCCGGTGTCCCGAGCCGGCCGGCCGCCGTCATCCCCTCGGCGGCCTCCCGGATCTGCTCGTCCATCCACCCGGTGTCGACCGGCCCGGGGTTGACGACATTGGCGACGACGCCGCGGTCGGCGAGCTCGTGCGCGGCCGCGATCACCAGACGGTCGAGCGCGCCCTTCGTCGCCCCGTAGGGCAGGTTGCGCACCGTCGCGTCGCTGGTGAGCGCGACCACCCGCCCTCCGGTCGCCGGCAGCCGCCGGGCCCAGGAGGAGATGAGCAGCCACGGCGCTCGGACGTTGACCGCGTAGTGCCGGTCGAAGCTTTCCACGGTGGTGTCCAGGAAGCCGGAGTCCACCGACTCGCAGTGCGAGAGCACCAGGCCGGTCACCGGGCCCAGCTGATGCACGACAGCATCGACCAGGTCGGACGCCCGCTCCGGCTGCTCGAGGTCCGCCGGAACGGCGACCACCCGGCGTCCGAGGGCGCGGATCTCGTCGGCGATCCGCTCCACGTCGTCTGTCTCGCGCCCCAGGCCGATCCTGTCGTCGTACGGGTGCCAGTAGGACAGGGCGACGTCCCAGCCGTCGGTGGCGAGGCCGAGCGCGATCGCGGCACCGATGCCGCGTCTGCGGCCGACGCCCGTGACGAGGGCGGTGCGTGCCGCGGTCATGCCGGTCCTGTCCCGGTCGCGGTGACCACGGCGGTCAACGGACGGTGACCCCGGCCGCGCGCAGGCCGTCCTTCACGTCGCGAACGGTGAGCTGGCCGAAGTGCAGGACGCTGGCGGCGAGCACAGCGTCCGCACCCGCCGCCACCGCCGGGGGGAAGTCCTGGACGGCGCCGGCGCCGCCGGAGGCGATCAGTGGCACATCGACCACGGCCCGCACGGCCGCGATCAGCTCGAGGTCGAAACCCGCCTTGGTGCCGTCTGCGTCCATCGAGTTGAGCAGGATCTCCCCGGCGCCGAGCCGCGTGCCGCGCGCCGCCCACTCGACCGCATCCAGCCCGGCCGAGCTGCGTCCGCCGTGCGTGGTCACCTCGAACCCGCTCGGCTGGTCGGCGGCCCGGCGGGCGTCGACGGACAACACCAGAACCTGCGACCCGAACCGCCGTGCGATCTCGCCGACAAGGTCCGGCCGGTGGATCGCACCGGTGTTGACGGCGACCTTGTCCGCGCCCGCCCGCAGCAACCGGTCGACGTCCTCGACGGACCGCACTCCCCCGCCCACGGTCAACGGGATGAACACCTGCTCGGCGGTCCGCCGCACCACGTCGTACGTCGTCTCGCGGGCGTCGCTGGACGCGGTGATGTCGAGGAAGGTCAGCTCGTCGGCGCCCTCCGCGTCGTAGACGGAGGCCATCTCCACCGGGTCCCCGGCGTCGCGCAGGTCGGCGAAGTTCACACCCTTGACGACCCGGCCAGCGTCCACGTCGAGGCAGGGGATGACACGGACGGCGACGGTCACCAGCCGGACCCGGGCTTGTAGGCGACCGCCTCGACCTCGACCAGCATCCTCGGGTCGATCAGCGCGGCCACCTGCACCATCGACGTGGCCGGCAGCACCGACCCGAAGACCTCGCCGTGTGCGCGGCCGTACTCCTCCCAGCGCGAGATGTCGGTGACGTAGATCCGGGTCCGCACGACGTCCTCAACAGTGGCGTCGAGCTGCTCCAGCGCCCACGCCACGTTGCGGATCGCCTGCTGCGTCTGCGCGTAGGCGTCGCCCTCGTGCACCACCTCACCGTCGACCAGCGAGGTGCACCCGGTGACGAAGACGTGGTCGCCGGCGGCGACCGCCCGCGAGTAGCCGACCACCGACTCCCAGGGCGCCCCGCTGGAGACCTTGCGCGTCATGTCCGAGTCACCTGTGCCACCTCTTCGAGTGCTTGCTCCAGTGTGAACGCCCCGGCGTAGAGCGCCTTCCCGACGATCGCGCCCTCGACGCCCGCCGACACGAGGTCGGCGATGGCGCGCAGGTCGTCCAACGAGGAGACCCCGCCGCTGGCGACGACCGGACGGTCGGTGGCCGCGCACACCGACCGCAGCAGGTCGAGGTTGGGGCCGGTCATGGTCCCGTCCCGACCGACGTCGGTGACGACGTAGCGGGCGCAGCCGTCGCGGTCCAGCCTGGCCAGCACGTCGAACAGCTCCCCGCCCTCCTCGGTCCAGCCGCGGGCGGCAAGAGTCGTGCCGCGGACGTCGAGTCCGACGGCGACCCGGTCTGCGTAGCGGGCGATGGCCGACGCGCACCAGGCCGGGTCCTCCAGCGCCGCCGTCCCGATGTTCACGCGCGCGCAGCCGGTGGCGAGCGCCGCGTCGAGCGAGTCGTCGTCGCGGATGCCGCCGCTCATCTCGACCCTGACGTCGAGCCGCGCGACGACCTCGGCGAGCAGCTCGCGGTTGGAGCCGCGGCCGAACGCGGCGTCCAGGTCGACCAGGTGGACCCACTCGGCACCGGCCTCCTGCCAGGCGAGCGCGGCCGCCAGCGGTGCGCCGTACGACGTCTCGGTGCCCGCCGCGCCCTGCACGAGCCGCACGGCCTGCCCGTCCGCCACGTCCACAGCGGGAAGCAGCTCGAGGCGGCGCCGGGTCGTGGGAGGGGTCATCCGCGGGACCTCCGGTCCAGGGCGAGGGTGACGAGCACGGGCAGGGCGAGCAGTCCGAGCAGCAGCGCGGCGCCGCGCAACCAGGGGTCGGGGGTGAGCAGCCACACGACGCCCTCGACGGCCAGCCACAGGACGGCGATGATCCCGTTCTCGGTCCGTCGCCGCCGGGCGAGGACGCCCTGCTGCCGCCGCCACCGGGTCCGTCGGGGAAGCCGCGCACGCATCGCCGCGGCGCCCTGCTGCCGTCGCGCCGCTCGCGCGTCCCGTCGCTCTCGCTGCGCCCTGGCGGCCGCGGCCTCGCGCTCCCGCGCCTCGCGGCGGCGGGCCCGCTCCCGGCTCACAGCGACCCGACCCAGTGCTCGAGCAGCGCGGCCCCGGCGTCGCCGGACTTCTCCGGGTGGAACTGGGTCGCGGCCAGCGGGCCGTTCTCGATCGCGGCGACGAACGGCTCGCCGTGCTCGGCCCAGGTGACCAGGGGGGCGGCCATCCGCGGCGACGGCTCCAGCCCCCAGCGCCGGACGCCGTACGAGTGCACGAAGTAGAAGCGCTCCCCCGCGAGACCGGCGAACAGGCGCGACCCCTCGGGGGCGGTGACGGTGTTCCAGCCCATGTGCGGCAGGACCGCGGCATGCAGCCGCTCGACGGTGCCCGGCCACTCGCCGCACCCCTGGGTCACCGTGCCGTGCTCGTCGCCGGACTCGAACATCACCTGCATGCCGACGCAGATGCCGAGCACCGGCCGGCCGCCGGCGAGCCGCCGCCCCACGGTCTCCGGGCCGCCGACCGCGCGCAGGCCGGCCATGCAGGCGGCGAACGCACCCACCCCCGGCACGACCAGGCCGTCGCACTCCGCGGCGGCCCTGCGGTCCGCGGTCACCGCGACGTCCGCGCCGACGCGGGCCAGTGCTCGCTCGGCCGACCGCAGGTTGCCGGAGCCGTGATCGAGGACGACGACGCGCGGACGAGACACCCGACCGAGGCTACGGGACCTCGCCGGACTCGCCCCGCGGCGACCGGCACGCGAGAGCGGGCCCGCTCAGAGCGGCGCGAAGATCTCGCGCGGCAGTGCCGGCGAGTCGGTGGCGTCCTCGTCCGTGACGGCCGCGACGCCCGCGGCGAACCGACGCGCTGCGTCGGTGCCGAGGACGCGAGCCGGCTGCGGGTCGCCCGCGCACCGGCGCACCAGCCTGGCCACCGGTAGTCGACGTCCGGACGCGACGAGGACGAGGTTGCCGAACCGGCGGCCGCGCCAGACGCCGGGCTCGGCCACCACGGCGAGCTCGTGGAACACGCTGCCGAAGGTCGCCACCTGACGCCGCGCGTGGGACAGGCCGCTGCCGCCGCCGGCGCCTCGCTGGGCTGGACCGTCCGCGAGGTTGACCGCGACGACGCCGCCCTCCGACAGCAGGCGCCGCACCAGCTGCACCATCTCCACCGACGTCAGGTGGGCTGGGGTCCGCGCGCCGGCGAACACGTCGATGATTACGAGGTCGGCCGATCCGGGCCGCATCCGGCCGATCGCCTCGCGCGCGTCGGCGATCTGGACCGGCACCCGCACCCCCCGCGGCAGCGCCAGCCGGTCGCGCATGGCGCTGACCACCGAGTCGTCGGCGTCGACCGCTCGCTGTCGGGACCCGGGGCGGGTCGCGGCGACGTAGCGCGCCAGCGTCAGCGCTCCGGCGCCGAGGTGGACGACGCGCAAGGGCTCCCCCTTCGCGGCCATCGCGTCGACGAGGTGGCCGAGCCAGCGCACGTAGTCGAACTCGAGGTAGGTGGGGTCGTCCAGGTCGACGTGGGACTGGGCGACGCCGTCGACGCTGAGGAAGTAGCCGCGGGGCCGGGCTCCGTCGGCTGAGACGACAGGGCTCACGTGCGCGGAGGCGACGGGGCTCACCTCGGCGACGACGACACGTCTCGCGTCGGCGAGACGACCGGGGCGGTCAGAGGCTTCCCTTGGTCGACGGGACGCCGGCGACCCGCGGGTCCAGTGCGACGGCGTCCCGCAATGCGCGGGCCACCGCCTTGAACTGGGCCTCGACCACGTGGTGCGCGTTGCGTCCGGCGAGCACCCGCACGTGCAGGCAGACCTGCGCGGAGGCCGTGAACGACTCCCAGATGTGCCGGGTCAGCGTCGTGTCGTAGCTGCCGATGAGCTCGACGATCTCGGGCTCGGTGTGCACGACGTACGGGCGGCCGGAGAGGTCGACGGCTGCCTGCACGAGCGTCTCGTCCAGCGGCACCAGCGCGTCGCCGAAGCGGCGGATGCCGGCCTTGTCGCCGAGCGCCTCGCGCAGCGCCTGGCCGAGCGCGATCGACGTGTCCTCCACCGTGTGGTGAGCGTCGACCTCGAGGTCGCCGACGGTGCGGACGGTGAGGTCGAAGCCGCCGTGCCTGCCGAGCTGGTGGACCATGTGGTCGAAGAACGGCACCCCGGTCTCGACCTCGGCCTGTCCCGACCCGTCGAGCTCGAGCTCGACGAGCACCGACGACTCCTTGGTCGCCCGCTCGACCTTCGCGTACCTGCTCACCGCTGCACCTCTCGCTTCCCCGAAATGATCACGCTTGCGTGATCATTTCGGCCTGACCGTGGCATGCAAGCCGCGGTTGACCCCAGTTGATCACGGTTGCGTGATCAACTCGTGCCGACGTTCGTGTGGGCCGGCGGCGGCGCGGCGGGTTCCGCCGGCTGCGCGGCCGCCAGCCCGGCTCGCAGCGCGTCGAGGAACGCGGTGGTCTCGGCCTCGGTGCCGGCGGTGACCCGCAGCCAGCCGGGCAGCCCGACGTCGCGCACCAGCACCCCGCGGTCCAGCAGCCCCTGCCACGTCGCCCGCTGGTCGCCGAACTCGCCGAAGAGCACGAAGTTCGCGTCCGACTGGACGACGTCGAGCCCCAGCGCCGGGATCTCGCGCAGCAGTCGGTCCCGCTGCTCCACGACCGCGGCCACCGAGGCGAGCAGCTCGTCGGCGCGGGCGAGCGCCGCCCGGGCCGCGGCCTGGGTGAGCACCGACAGGTGGTACGGCAGCCGCACCAGCTGCAGCGCCTGCACGACCCGCGGGTCGGCCGCCAGGTAACCCAGCCGCGCCGCGGCGAAGGCGAACGCCTTGGACATCGTCCGGGTCACGACCAGCCGGGGCCGGCCGGGCAGCAGGCCGACCGCCGAGGGGCGGGCCGAGAACTCGGCGTACGCCTCGTCGACGACCACCAGCCCGGTCGCGGCGTCGTGGACCGCCTCGACGACGTCGAGCTCGACAGCACCGCCGGTCGGGTTGTTCGGCGAGCAGAGGAACACGACGTCCGGGGCGTGCTCGCGCACCGCCCGCGCCGCCTGCCCAGGCTCCAGCCGGAAGCCCGGCAGCCGCGGGGCGGGCAGCCAGCCGGTGCCTGTCCCCTGCGCGATCAGCTGGTGCATCGAGTACGTCGGGTCGAACCCGAGCGCGGTCCGGCCCGGCCCGCCGAACGCCTGCAGCAGCTGCTGGAGCACCTCGTTGGAGCCGTTCGCCGCCCACACCATGTCGGGCCGGACGGCGTGGCCGGTCGACCGGGAGAGATAGCTCCCCAGGTCGGCGCGCAACGCCTCGGCGTCACGGTCCGGGTAGCGGTTCATCTCCTTGGCCGACTCCGCCACCGCGGCCGCCAGGTCGGCCACCAGCGCGGGCGAGGGCGGGTGCGGGTTCTCGTTGGTGTTCAGGCGCACCGCGACGTCCAGCTGCGGCGCGCCGTACGGCGTCCGGCCGCGCAGGTCGGCCCGGAGCAGCCCGTCGATCTCGTCGGTCGGCGCCACGACGGCTACCGCGGGACGCGGGCGCGCACCGCGTCGACGTGCGCCGCCAGGTCCTCGGCACCGCCGAGGGCGTCGACGTGCGGCGCGACCTCGGCGAGCGCGTCCCGGTCGTACTCCACCACGTGCACGCTGCGCAGGAAGGACTGCACCGACAGGCCGCCGGTGTGCCGGGCGGTGCCACCGGTGGGCAGCACGTGGTTGGAGCCCGCGAGGTAGTCACCGAGCGACACCGGCGAGTACGGCCCCACGAAGACCGCACCGGCGTTGGTCACGCGGTCGGCCCACCGCCGCGCGTCTCGCGTCATCACCTCGAGGTGCTCCGCGGCCCACTCGTCGACGACGGCGAGGCCCTTCTCCAGGTCCTCGACCAGGACGTACGCCGACTGCGACCCGAGAGCGGCCTCGACCCGCTCGCGGTGCCGGGTCGCCGGCACCTGCAGGGCCAGCTCGGCGTCGACCTTGTCCAGCAGCGCCTCGTCGGTGGTGACGAGCAGGCAGGAAGCGTTGGCGTCGTGCTCGGCCTGGGCCACCAGGTCGGCCGCCACGAACCGCGGGTCGGCGGTGTCGTCGGCCAGGATCCCGATCTCGGTCGGCCCGGCTTCCGAGTCGATGCCGACCACGCCGCGCAGCAGCCGCTTGGCCGAGGCCACGTAGACGTTGCCCGGCCCCATCACGAGGTCGGTCGCCCGGCAGTCGACCGTGCCGTGTGCGAACATCGCCACCGCCTGCGCCCCGCCGACGGCGTGCACCTCGTCGATGCCGAGCAGCGCGCACGCGGCCAGGACGACCGGGTGTGGCAGCCCGTCGTTGTCCCTCTGCGGCGGGCTCGCCACGGCCAGCGACGCGACGCCGGCGACCTGGGCGGGCACGACGTCCATGACGACGGACGACGGGTAGGCGACCAGTCCGCCCGGCACGTACAGCCCGACGCGCCGCACCGGCACCCAGCGCTCGGTCACGGTGCCGCCGGGCGCGATCTCGACCCGGGTGTCCTCGCGGCGCTGCGCCTCGTGCACCCGGCGGGTCCGACGGGCCGCCTCCTCCAGCGCAGACCGGACCGCCGGGTCCAGCGCGTCCAAGGCGGCGGCGAGCGCCTCCGGCGGCACCCTCGTCGCCTCCCGGTCGACGCCGTCCAGCCGATGGGTCCACTCCCGGACCGCCGCGGCCCCGCGCAGGCGCACGTCCTCGCAGATCGGGCGCACGACGTCGAGGGCGACCTCGACGTCGACGGCCGAGCGCGGCAGGACGTCGCGGTACGTCGACACGGGGGCGGCGCCGCGCAGGTCGACCCGGCGGATCGAAGAAGACGGACTCACCCGCGGGAGTCTACGAAGGCAGCAGCACGCGGCCCGGTGCCGTACCACCCACCGGTCCCGCGCTCAGCCGGCGAGCGCCTCGGTCTCCTTGCGGTAGGTGACCAGCAGGTCGTCGAACGTCGACCAGGACCGCGGCTCCTCACCGGCCAGGACAGCACCGAGCGCGTCGAGGTGCCAGTGCCAGCCGGCGCCGTACCCGGGGACCTTCTCCGCGGTCAGCCCGGTGTGCTCGAGCACGAGCCGGCTGCCCTCGGCCGTCGCTGCCAGCTCGGCCCGGACCAGCGACTGCCCCTCGTCGTGCAGCCAGTGGACGACGAGGAGGTTCGGCGGCTGGCAGGTGGCGACCTCGTAGACGTTCGTGTGGTCGTCGAAGTGCACCTCGACGCTGCCGCCGAGACGGAGCTCGCCGGAGACCGGCGCGAACCAGCGGGCCACCCGCTCCGGCTCGGTGATCGCCGACCACAGGTCTGCGACCTCGGTCGCGTAGCGGCGCTCGAAACGCACCGATGCGGTGCTCGGGCCGGCCTGCAGAACGCCCATCAGCTCGGTCATCAGGAAGCCTCGTCCTTCGTCGTCTGGAGTCCGGACCGGCGGCGATCGCCGCCGGTGGTGACGGCCGCGCGGCGACCGCGGTGGATCTCGGTGTCCAGCGCGTCCAACCGCTGGGTCCAGAGGACGCGGTACCGCGCGAGCCAGTCGTCGACCTCGGCCAGCGGGCCGGTGACCAGTGAGTAGACGCGCTGCTGGCCGCGCACCTCGGAGCGCACCAGCCCGGCCTCGCGCAGCACTCGCAGGTGGCGGGAGACCGCCGGCTGCGAGACCGCGAACTCGGCGGCCAACTCACCGGCGGTGCGCTCGCCCGGGGCGAGCAGCTCGACCACTCGACGGCGGGTGTCGTCGGCGAGGACCGCGAACAGGTGCACGAGGAGATATAACGCCATCATTAATTAACTGTCAAGTGATACATCTCGCGAGGCTGCCGCCTAGGCTCCGTAGGCGTGAGCCGGCTGCCGCTGTTCCCGCTCGGGACCGTGCTGTTCCCGGGTGTGCTGCTGCCGCTGCACGTGTTCGAGGAGCGCTACCGGCAGATGGTGCGCGATCTGCTTGTCGCGCCGCACGAGGAGCGCACGTTCGGCGTGGTCGCCATCCGGGAGGGTCGCGAGGTGGGCGCCGAGGGTGTGCGCGCCCTGCACGGTGTGGGCTGCGTGGCCCGGCTGTACCGCGCCGAGCCGTTCGCGGACGGCCGGTTCGACATCGTCGGCACCGGGGCACAGCGCTTCCGCCTCGACGCCGTCGACCAGGACCGCGCGTACCTCCGGGGCGAGGTCACCCTGCTCGAGGAGCCGGACGGCGCCGACGCCGGCCCGCTCGCGGTCCAGGTCGCGCGGGCCTGGGCCGACTACCGGACGGCGCTCGGCGGCGTCGACGACGACGTGCCCACGGACGGGCGGGCGCTGTCGTACCTGGTGGCCGCGGGCGCGGTGCTCGACCTCGGCGACAAGCAGCGGTTGCTCGAGGCGCCGGACACGACGTCCCGGCTGCGGGCCGAGCTGGCCCTGCTGCGGCGCGAGACGGCTCTGCTGGGCCTCCTGCCGTCGCTGCCCGCGGTCGAGCTCACCCGCACCCCGGGACACCCGAACTGAGCCGCAGGCAGAGCGGGGCGGCCGCGACACCGGCGACCGTGGCGCTGACCCGGGCGGGCGTCGACTTCACGGTCCATCCCTACGAGCACGCCGCCGGTGCACCGTCGTACGGCGCGGAGGCCGCCGACGCTCTCGGGCTGCGGCCGGCAGAGGTGTTCAAGACGTTGGTGGCCCGGGTCGACGGTGCTCTGGTCACCGCCGTGGTCCCGGTCTCGGGCAGCCTCGACCTCAAGGCGCTGGCAGCCGCCCTCGGCGGCAAGCGGGCGACGATGGCCGAGCCCGCCGACGCCGAGCGGGCCACCGGGTACGTCGTCGGCGGCATCAGCCCGCTCGGGCAGCGCAGCCGGCTGCCCACTGTCGTGGACGAGTCCGCGCTGTCCCTCGCCGCGGTGTACGTGTCGGCCGGCCGGCGCGGCCTGCAGGTCCGGCTCGACCCCCGCGACCTGGTGCGCGTCAGCGCGGCCCGGACTGCTCCGCTCCGGCGTGAGGGCTGACGGCGTCCGGTGGGTCGGTCGGGATCTGCTCCTGCTGCTCGCCCGGGTCGGCCCCGGCCGCCACCGCGAAGTAGGTGATGACCGTGGCCATCGGCCAGGCCAGCAGCACTCCGTACGCCGAGACGTCCAGCGGTCCCCGGAACGTGGCGCCGTCGGGCAGCCCGGCAGCGGTCGTGCGCAGCGCGTCCGGCCCCAGCAGGTGCCCGACCTGCCAGGCGACCAGCGCGCCCAGCACGCCGCCGACGACGAGGGCCACCAGCGGCACCACCCGCCCCGGACGGGTCCGCAGGTAGGCGACGAGCGCGACCGCGACTCCCGCCGCGAGGGTGACGCCGGCGAACCAGCCGTCGGCGGCAACCGCCGTCTCGTCCCCCTCCCCGGCGACCCGGTAGAGCCCGTCGCCACGCTTCTCGACGAGGGTCAGGGGGGCGAGCAGCCACCACACCACCGCGGCCGGCAGCGCTGCGAGGACGGAGCAGACGACGACGAGGGCGGCGGTACGCACCTCGGCGGCTGCCGAGCGGGCGCTCAGTGGGCCACCAGCCGCACCCGGAACGCCGCCGCTCCCGGGGTCGAGCTCGTCACCGTGACACCGATCCCTTCCAGCGGCGCCAGGTCGGCGTCCGGCTCGTCGCTGCCCATGCCCAGTGCGGACTGGACGCCGGTCGGGTCGACCCAGAGGGCCAGCGCGGCGTCGTCGAGGTCGGGCAGCGCGGAGCGGAAGGCAGGCAGGTCCCCGAGCGATCCCCCGGCACCGCCCGCGGCCAGCCGGTCGGCCTGCTCCTCGGTGACCGCCACGACCAGGTCGTCGCCCACGGTCCGGCGTTCCAGCGAGAACTGCGGCACGAGCAGGCCGCTGGACCCGGCCTCGATCGTGTCCAGGACCTTGCCCGCCGCCGCGGCGTCGGTGGTGATCCGGGCCCCGAGCTGCAGCTCGCCGGACGGCCCGCCGTCCAGCGCCAGGAGCAGGTTCGTGCCGAGCAGGGTGGCGAGGTCGTCGGGCATCGAGAGGCCCAGCGCGTCCTCCAGCTCCGGCCCGGACGCGCCGGTGACCCCGAGTACACCGCCGACCGCCGCCCACGCCGTGCGGGCGAGCGCGTCTCCGTCCGCCAGCCCGAAGGCGACCGCCGTGCTGTCGGGCAGGTCGCCCATCCCCCGGACCTGGTGCCCGGCCCAGCCCGCGCCGGGCACACCGGTGGTCGTCCCGGTGACCTCGAAGACGTCCGGCCCGTCGAAGCGGGCGAGCACCGTCGTGCGACCGCTGCCAGCAGCGCCGCCCAGCAGGCCGGGGACGGGTGCCGCCGTGGCCAGGGCGTCGCCGACCCGGCCGAGGTCGGCCCAGGCGAGCACGACGCCGTCGCCGACGTCAGCCGTGTCCGCGGCGAAGTGCGCGTCCGCCGCCAACGGCGACTCGGCAGCCTTGGCCGCGAGGCCCTGCGCCGCCGCGGCGCTCTCGGCCACGAGCGCGTAGTCGCCGGAGAAGGCCCAGCCGACCGGCGCGGAGCCGCTGGCGCCGGCCCGCGCCGCCCGGGACAGCTGCGTCAGGCCGGCGTCAGCCTTGCCCGTGTCGGTGACCTGCAGGGCCACGACGACCACGGGGTCCGTGGTCTTCCCCGTCGCCGGGTACGTCGCGACCGCCAGCCGCTTGCCGAGCCACGGCGCGACGTCCTGGTCGAAGTCGATGCCGTCCCAGCCGGCCTCGTCGGCGATCGCGTCGAACACGACCTCGCGCACGTCGCCGTCGAGGGGAACGTGCTGGCGAAGGCTCGGGAACTTGCGCAGGAAGCGGAAACCGTCGATCTTCTGCCCGGCCGGCGGGTCCAGGTCGACCGAGACCAGCCCGAAGGCGCCGGCCGGGAGCGCGTCGGCAGCCTGCTGTCCGCCGCCGGACAGTGCCCCGACGGCGTAGGTCACGCCGCCGACCAGGGCGAGCACCATCGCGGCGGCGGCGGCCACGAGCAGCCACGGCGCCCGCCGTCCGGGCGGCGGGTCGCTGTGGGCCGCGAGCACGTCGCTCGTGGCGGCGGACCAGCCCCGGTGGGCGTCGTCCGGCAGGTCGGTCGTCACGGGTGCCCCCAGAGGCAGGTGCGACGGCGGGCGCCGTCGGCTGTCGAGGATATCGGCGGGTTGACCGGGAGGGCTTGAGCGTGCGGGCTCAGGCCGGTGTCGGCTCGGCGCCCGGCGCACCGGCTCCGGCCGCGGCGGCCTCGACCTCCGGCGGCACCCAGGCCGCCACCAGCCGCGAGCGGCAGACCCGGTGGGCGCCCCAGCCGACACCCAGCACGATCAGGACGTCGCCGGCCGAGAAGACGTTGGCCAGCGGCACGCCGGCCGGCACCGCGAAGACGTCGCCGAGGAAGCCCAGCCGGGGGTGCTCGAGCACCCCGGAGTTGAGGAACTCACCCGGCTCCAGGTGCAGCCCCGCCCGCTCCAGCGCGGAGCGGGAGGCGGGGAGAGTGCCCCCGTTCAGCGCGATGGTCACGCCGTTGGCGGCGGCACCGGCGGCCACCACCATCAGGCCCGGGACCTGCCGGTTGAGCCAGACGAAGGCGCCGGCGGCCAGGTACGTCACGAGGTGCACGCCGGCCAGGACGGCATGGTTCGCCCCGGGGACGACCTCGATCGCCACCACCTGCGCGAGCAGCGCGGCCAGCACCACCCAGGTGTGCCGGAAGCGGACGTCTCCGAGGCGGCGCAGTGAGCCGCCGGCCAGCCGCGGGGACAGCAGGGCGAGCAGGCCGACCACCGGGATGATCACGGCAGGCCGCCGAGGGACTCGACGAGCTGCTCGGCCGTACGCTCGGCGCCGATCCGGCGGCGCTCGTTCAGCCAGGCCTCCATCGCCGGCGCGGAGAGCGGCCGGGAGTGGAAGTACCCCTGCAGCCGGTCGCAGCCGAGAGCCTGCAGGGCGTCATGCGTGGCCCGGTCCTCGACGCCCTCCGCCGTGACGGTGAGGCCCAGGCTGTGACCGAGCTCGATCGTGGAGCGGACGATGATCGCGCTGTTGTCGTCCAGGCCCATCTGCATGACGAAGGACTTGTCGATCTTGAGCTCGTCCGCCTCGATCCGGCGCAGGTAGGACAGCGACGAGTAGCCGGTGCCGTAGTCGTCCACCGCGAGGCTGACCCCCATGGCGCGCATCCGGCCGAGAACCTCGAGGGCACGCTTCGGATCGGCCATGATCGTGCTCTCGGTCACCTCGACGGTGAGCCGCGTCGCCGGCACACCGTGCCGGGCCAGGACCTCGGCCACGAACTCCGGCAGGTCGAGGTCGGTGAGCAGCCGCGCGGAGACGTTGACGGCCATCGAGACGTCGTGCCCGAGGTCCCGCCAGCGCCGGAGGGTGATCACGGCATGCTCGATGCCCCAGCGGCTGAGCCGGCCGATGAGACCGCTGTTCTCGGCCAGCGGGATGAAGACGTCCGGGTTCACCAGCCCGTGCCGCGGGTGCAGCCAGCGGGTCAGCGCCTCGACGGACAGGACGTCCCCGGTGCGGGCGCAGACCTGCGGCTGGAAGGCCAGCACGAACTCGTCGTTCTCGAGCGCACCGTGCAGGTCGCCCAGCAGCGCGAGCCGCTCGATGGTGTACCCGTCGATCTCGGGCCGGTAGCTCTGGATCTCGCCCCGGTTGGACTTGGCCCGGTAGAGCGCGATGTCCGCGCGCTTGAGCAGCGTCTCGAAGGAGTCGGCGTCCTGGGGTGCCACCGCGATACCGACGCTGGCCTGCACGCCGAGCCGGACGCTGTCGACGACGACCGGCTCGCGCAGGGTGGCGGCCAGGTCCGCGGCGGCGCGCGCCGCGGCGCTGGCACTGCCGATGTCGGTCAGCAGCACCGCGAACTCGTCGCCACCGAGGCGAGCCACCGTGACGGTGTCGCTGGCGATCGCCTCGAGCCGTTTGGCGACCTCCCGGAGCACCTGGTCACCGACGTGGTGACCCATGGTGTCGTTGATCTCCTTGAAGTGGTCGAGGTCGATGAGCATGACCGCCACGGGGTGCGCGTCGTCGGCGATCGCGAGCGCCTTCTGTGCGCGCCGGCGTACCAGCTCCCGGTTGGGTAGGTCGGTCAGCGAGTCGTGCATCGCCTCGTGCTGGCGTCGCAACGACATCTGGGCGTTGCGATGCACGCCGAGGATCGGCAGCACGAGCAGCGGGAGCATCGCGACGGAGAAGGTGCCCACGTGGGCGGCGACCGGCGCCAGGCCAAGCAGGATGCTCGACGTCGCGAGCTGGAACCGCACGTCCTCGCCCAGCACCTTGAGCAGGGGGATGCCGCCGTCGAGGGCGACCACGGTGGCGACGAGTCCGTTGTTCACGCAGAAGTACACCGCGCTCGCCAGTAGCGCGGCCGGGATGTCCTCGGGGCCGAAGCTCGTCTGCAGGCTGAAGATCTCGTGGCCCGACGCCATCGAGTAGGCGACACGGGTGGCGGCCAGTGTGAGCAGGTACTGGCCGATGTTGAACAGCAGCACGCGACGCGGCATCCCGCTGATCCGGTCGGAGACGGCGACGGCGACCGCCTGGACGAGCAGAGCGAGGCTCAGCGGGCCGATGAGGACGAGCGCTGTCGCGAAGGTCGACGACACCGTGATCTGGTCGGTCGTGTCGTCACCCCGGGGCACCGGGATGGCCCTCAGCTCGCCGACGAACAGCATCAGCGCCAGCAGGTAGCACTGCGGCCCGACGCCGGCCCAGGCGCCGGGTGCCTGGACGACAAGGGTCAGCGCCAGGCAGAGGAGACCGCTGACCAGGATGAACCCGATCATCGGGTAGAGCAGCGGGGAGCGCCGCGAGCCCGTGGCCGCCGAGGCGGCCACGGGCTCGGGAGCGTGCTTGTCGGTCAGCATCCCCACTTGCGTCCGGGGACGACCGCATCGACGGACCCGGTGACCGTGTCCATCAGTAACCCCACTTCGTGCCGGCGCCGACCACGGCGACGAGCGAGCCGAAGCTGCCCAGAGCCGTCATCAGACGGAACAGCTGAACGCGCGTCATGTCCCCTCCCAAGGTGTGTGCTACCTACAGTGCGTCTGCCATTACCTTCTGTAACGACGTGCGTGACCATCTCATGACGCTCCGCACAGGGAGAAGGCCGTTGGATGATGTTCAACCGAACGGAGGAGGATCCCACCCAAGTGGCGGAGCAGCCGTCCGCTCGGCGGCGCGCGCGTGCGGCCGGGTCAGCCCAGGCAGGCGGGGCCGAGCAGCGCCTTGAGGTCACCCATCAGGGCAGGGCTGGGGTTGACCCGCAGCCCGTCGTCGATCCGCAGCACGGTGGTCCGCGAGGCCGCCTGCAGGCGCAGGTGCACCTCGGTGGCCCCGGGGTGGGTCGCGAGCACGTCCTTCAGCCGTTCCACCACCGGCGGGGTGCAGCGCACTGTCGGCAGCGAGATCACCACCGGGCCGCGCGGGCCCTCGGACAGGTCGGGAAGGCTGAGCTCCATCGCGACGAGCTTGGGGACGTCCTCACGCCGGTCCAGCCGGCCCCGCACGACCACGACGGCGTCCTCGGCCAGCGTGGTGGCGTACAGCTGGTAGGTCTGCGGGAAGAACATCGTCTCGATCGCACCCTCGAGGTCCTCGATCGTCGCGATCGCCCAGACGTCGCCCTTCTTGGTGACCTTGCGCTGCAGCCCCGAGACCAGCCCGCCGATGGTCACCTGCGAGCCGTCGGCGCGCTCCTCGGAGCCGGTCAACGAGGCGATGCTGCAGTCGGTGGCCGCGCTGAGGACGTGCTCGACGCCGAACAGCGGGTGGTCGGAGACGTAGAGACCGAGCATCTCCCGCTCGTACTGGAGCAGCACGGACTTGTCCCACTCCCCCAGCGGGATCGGCGGGGTGACCACGAGCCCGTCGTCGTCGGGGTCGCCGTCGTCGTCGCCCCCGAACAGGTCGAACTGACCGTGCGCCTCGTTGCGCTTTGTCGCCATGAACGAGTCGATCGCGTCGGCGTGCACGTTGAGCAGGCCGCGACGCGGGTCGCCGAGGGAGTCGAACGCGCCGGCCTTGATCAGCGACTCGACGGTCTTCTTGTTGCAGGCGACCGGCTCGACCTTCTTGAGGAAGTCGTAGAAGCCGGTGAAACGGCCCTTCGAGCTGCGGGTGGCAGCGAGCGAGGCGACGACGTTCTCTCCCACGTTGCGGATCGCGGACAGGCCGAAGCGGATGTCGGTGCCGCGGGGGGTGTAGTACGAGTCGGACTCGTTGACGTCGGGCGGCAGGACCTTGATGCCCATGCGGCGGCACTCGTTGAGGTAGAGCGCCGACTTGTCCTTGTCGTCCTTGACGGAGGTGAGCAGAGCCGCCATGTACTCGGCCGGGTAGTTGGCCTTGAGGAAGGCCGTCCAGTAGGACACGAGGCCGTAGCCGGCGGTGTGCGCCTTGTTGAAGGCGTAGTCGGAGAAGGGGACCAGGGTGTCCCACAGCTTCTTGATCGCCGCCTCGGAGTAGCCGCGCTCCTTCATCCCGGTGGAGAACGGGACGTACTCCTTGTCGAGGATCTCCTTCTTCTTCTTGCCCATCGCCCGGCGCAGCAGGTCGGCCTGTCCCAGCGTGTAGCCCCCGAGCTGCTGGGCGATCGCCATGACCTGCTCCTGGTACACGATCAGGCCGTACGTGTCGCCCAGGATCTCGGCCAGCGGCTCCTCGAGCTCCGGGTGCATCGGGACGACCGGCTTGCGGCCGTTCTTGCGGTCCGCGTACTCGATGTGCGCGTTGACGCCCATCGGCCCGGGCCGGTAGAGCGCCAGGACCGCGGAGATGTCCTCGAAGTTGTCCGGCTTCATCGAGCGCAGCAGCGAGCGCATCGGGCCGCCGTCGAGCTGGAACACGCCGAGGGTGTCGCCGCGGGCCAGCAGCTCGTAGGCCTTGGCGTCGTCCAGCCCGAGCGTCTCCAGCTCGATCGTCTCGCCGCGGTTGGCGGTGATGTTGTGCAGGCAGTCGTCCAGGACGGTGAGGTTGCGCAGCCCGAGGAAGTCCATCTTCAGCAGGCCCAGCGTCTCGCACACGCCCATGTCGAACTGGGTGATGATGGCGCCGTCCTGCTCGCGGCGCATGATCGGGATGACGTCGATCAGCGGCTGGCTGGACATGATGACGCCGGCCGCGTGCACCCCCCACTGCCGCTTGAGCCCCTCCAGCCCGCGGGCGTTGTCGACGACCCTCTTCACCTCGGGGTCCGACTCGTACAGGGACCGGAACTCGCCCGCCTCGCCGTACCGTGCGTGGCTCCGGTCGAAGATGCCGGCGAGCGGCACGTCCTTGCCCATCACCGCCGGCGGCATCGCCTTGGTGATGCGGTCGCCCATGGCGAACGGGAAGCCGAGCACCCGGGCGGAGTCCTTGACTGCCTGCTTCGCCTTGATGGTGCCGTAGGTGATGATCTGGCTGACGCGGTCCTCGCCGTACTTCTCGGTCGCGTAGCGGATCATGTCGCCGCGGCGGCGCTCGTCGAAGTCCAGGTCGATGTCGGGCATCGAGATGCGCTCGGGGTTGAGGAAGCGCTCGAACAGCAGCCCGTGCGGGATCGGGTCGAGGTCGGTGATGCCCAGCGCGTACGCCACCAGGCTGCCGGCGGCGCTGCCGCGGCCCGGCCCCACCCGGATGCCGTTGCTCTTCGCGTGCTGCACCAGGTCGGCGGTGACCAGGAAGTACCCGGGGAAGCCCATCTGGACCATCACCCCGACCTCGTACTGCGCCTGCGTGCGGTGCCCGTCGGGCACGCCCCCCTCGCGGTCGGCAAACCGGCGCTGGAGGCCGACCTCGACCTCCTTGACCAGCCAGGACTCCTCGGACTCCCCCGGCGGCACCTCGAAGCGCGGCATCAGGTTGGCGCCCTCGGTGAACGCGACCTCGCAGCGCTCGGCGATGGCGAGGGTGTTGTCGCAGGCCTCCGGCAGCTCGGCCCAGGTGCGGCGCATCTCCTCGGCGCTCTTGAGGTAGAAGTCCTCGGCCTCGAACCGGAAGCGTTTCGGGTCGGCCAGCGTCGACCCCGACTGCACGCAGAGCAGGACGGCGTGCGCCTCGTGGTCCTGGGGGAAGGTGTAGTGCAGGTCGTTGGTGGCGACCAGAGGCAGCCCGAGGTCCTTGGCCAGCCGGAGCAGGTCGGCCTTGACGCGCTGCTCGATCGGCAGCCCGTGGTCCATGACCTCGCAGTAGAAGTTGCCCCTGCCGAAGATGTCGCGGAACTCCGCGGCCGACCGGACGGCGTCGTCGTACCTGCCGATGCGCAACAGGGTCTGCACCTCGCCGCCGGGGCAGCCGGTGGTGGCGATGAGCCCCTGCCCGTAGGTCTGCAGGAGCTCGCGGTCCATCCGCGGCTTGTAGTACTGCCCCTCGAGGCTGGCCAGGCTGGAGAGCCGGAACAGGTTGTGCATGCCGACGGTGTTCTCGGCCCACATGGTCATGTGCGTGTAGGCGCCGCCGCCGGAGACGTCGTCGCCGCCGCCGTCGTTCCAGCGGACCCGGGACTTGTCGCTGCGGTGCGTGCCCGGCGTCAGGTAGGCCTCGGTGCCGATGATCGGCTTGACCCCGGCCGCCTTGGCCTTCTTCCAGAAGTCGTAGGCCCCGAAGACGTTGCCGTGGTCGGTCATCGCCAGCGCCGGCATGCCCATCCGGGCGGTCTCGGCGAACAGGTCGTCGAGGCGGGCCGCGCCGTCGAGCATGGAGTACTCGGTGTGCGTGTGCAGGTGCACGAACGAGTCGGTGGATCCCATGCGGTGGTGGCGCCTCGGCTCTGTCGGAAGGGTCGGTGGGAGGGGGCCTGAGGTCGCCGAGTCTAGGTGCCGGGACGGACGTCGACCGGCCGGTCCGGAAGCACCCCAGCCCCCTCGGCGTGTCGCCCGTCAGCCTCAAGATCGTTCGCCCCCGACACGCCGACCCCACCCCACAGGCGCTCGTTTGCGACCTCGCGCCCCGACACGCCGAGGGTCGGCGCGGCGTGTCGGGGCGCAAGGTCGCAAACGATCTTGGTCCGGGGATGGGGCGGCGGTCAGGGGCGGGGAGGAGCGGTCGGGAGCGGTGGTCGTCCCCAGCCAGCCGCTGTCCCCAGATCAGGTCATCGGCCGCCTCCAGGCGCCCGGACCGGCCGACGCTCTCGGCGTGACCCGGCCACCTTTCGAGCTCCCGCGCGAGCTCCTGTCCCACCCGCGGACCAGGCAGGAGCTGCTGCAGGCAGGCGTGACCTGGCGCGACCTGGCCGGGCCGCTGTGGACCTCGGTCCAGCCCGGCGTGCACTTGTGGCTGCCCCCGGACCGGCTGGAGGACGTGACGCGCATCGAAGCGGTGGTCGCCTGGATGCCTGAGGAGGCCGTCCTCGGTGGCTGGGCAGCGCTGCGCTGGGCAGGCGTCCAAGCCATCGACGGCCGCAGCGGTCCCGGGGCACAGCACGATCTGCCGGTCCCGGTCTGCATCGGTCCGGCGGGACGGGTCCGTCGACCACCGGGGGTCGACCTGGACAGGAGCACCATCCTGGACATCGACCTGTGCGAGCGCAACGGCGTACGCATCACCACACCGGCGCGCAGCTGCCTCGACGTGGCCCGCCGGTGCGGACCCGAGGAGGGGCTGGTGGCCACCGACGCCGCCCTTCGCGCCGGACTGGTGACCCGGGCGCAGCTCGCGGATGCGCTGAGCCGGCTGGTGCGGATCAAGGCCGTTCCGGCCGCCCGGCTGGTAGTGACCCTCGCCGACCCCGGGGCCGAGTCGGCCCCCGAGAGCCGGTTCCGCTACGTCTGGGTCGTCCTGGCCGGGTTGCCCAGGCCGCTCGTCAACCCGGTGATCCTCGGTAGCGGCGGCGCCTTCCTCGGTCGGGCCGACCTCCTCGACGACGCCGCCGGCATGGTCGGTGAGTACGACGGTGCGCAGCACCGCGAGATCGATGCCCACACTGCCGACAACGTGCGCGAAGAAGGCTTCGAGGGCACCAACCTGCTCGTCACACGTGCTACCGCCATAGACCTGTGGCCGCAGCGAGCGCAGCTCGTCCAAAGGCTGGTGAGGCGGCACGCCTGGGGTATGAGCCGGGATCGCTCGCGTGACAGCTGGATAGTGCAGCGGCCATGACGCCTCGATCATGATCGTTTGCGACCCTGGTCCCCGACACGCCGCCTCACGAGCCGGCGTGTCGGGGAGTCAGGTCGCAAACGAGCGCACTGGGGGGACGCGGCGCGAGCGAATGGTCGTGGGCGGGTCAGGTGGCGGGGTAAGGCGTGAACACCTGGGCCAGCCGGTTCGGGCGATCGGGGGTCGAGGTGCCGGCGCCGAGGGCGGTGAGCTCCTCGTCGGTCGCCACCCCGGTCTGCGGCAGGGCGCGGAGCCCCTGGAAGGCGCGCAGCACCCGTTCGGTGCGGGCGTCGAACGTTCCGGTGACGTACTGCGGGCGCATGTTCATCGCCCGCTGCAGGGTCGCGATCTGCGGACCGGACTGGCCCGCCCCGTAGGTGCCGCCGAGCAGCGCCGTGAGCGGGTGCCGAACCTCGGCCCGGCCGTGCAGCAGCGGGCAGGTCACGTCCCGGTCGCGGGCGTTCTTCACCCACTGCGCCAGCCAGACCGGACCGCCCGAGAACGACGGCACGGCGCAGCGGGCCGACGCGCGGGCCTTGCCGCGGGACACCGGCCCCACCGGCACCCAGGTCGGGTAGCGCGGCTTGCGCCACGACCCGACAACCGCCCGCCACCCGCCGTCGTAGGAGTAGAAGCCGACCCGGTAGCCGTTGTCCTCGTAGCCGCGCACGACGCCGCGCACGACCTGGCGGTTCGCGCGCACGTTCCGCGGCCAGGGGTGGGTCGGATAAGGCTCGACGTCGACCCAGACGAACGGCACGTCCAGCCCGGTCGTGGACATCGACGCGACGTTGAACAGCGCCTGCTGGTAGCCGGCGTTGCGCAGGCGGCCGGGCCTGGTGGCTGGGGACCACGGCCCGGTGGCGCCGTACGCCGCGCGCTGGGCCGCTGTCGGGAAGGTCGTCATCGAGTACGCCGAGGTCCAGACGCCGCGCGCCTTGGCCCAGGCCACGTGGTCGGCCAGGCACGGGTTGGGGTACCACCCCGGGCCGTTCGTCAGCCCGATCACAGCGAACCCGGCCGACGCCAGCGGCATCGGGTTGCCCGGCGAGCGACGGCTCGGGATACCGACCCCGCGGGGGCAGTTCGGCCACGAGATGTCCCCGCCGGTGAGCCGGACGCCGTCCGCCGCCTCGACCGCTGCAGCCGCGGGGGCGGCCGGGGCCGCGACGAGCAGTGAGGTTGCCAGCAGCGAGCAGGCGGCCAGCAGCCGGACGGGCAGGTGGGCAGGCATTCGGCGGTGCACGGGCGGGTCCCCCAGCGGTACGGCGGCACGGACCCCCATGGTCGACGCGCGCGGCGCCCGCCCTGAGCGCGACTGGCCGGCCTTGGGCGAAAAGTTACGAGACGGCGCGGACCTCGCGAGGCAGCGGCCACGAGTTCGGCCGGCAGCCCTGCATGCCCTTCGACTGCTGCTGCATCACCGGCGCGAGGGCGCCACGACGGGCGCAGTACGCGTGCCCGAGCCCGAGCCAGTGCCCGGTCTCGTGGTCGACGAGGTAGCCCCGGTAGGCCGCGAGCGTCCCGGGGAAGTGCGGCGATCCGCGCGCCCACCGGGCAGCGTTGATCACGACGTAGCGGCCGGCCTGACAGCTGTACGACGGCGAGCAGAACGACGCGAAGCCCGGGACGTGGGCCGCGCGGGCCAGCACCACGGTGAAGGCTCCGCCGCTCGGCACCTCGCGGAACCTGTGGTGCGCGCGCGCCCAACCACGAGGGTCGGCATACGTCGCGGCGACGGCCGTCCGGAAGGCCTCGACGTCCGCCTGCACCGCGCCCCGGGTCGTCACCGAGTAGGTGTGCAACCGGTAGGCATCCAACCGCGGCAGGCGCGCCACCAGACGCGACGACCCTCCGGCGCCCGCCCGGACGACCCGCCAGCGCCAGAACCCGGGCGATGTCGGCGTCACGGCGAAGGAGTACGACTGGTCCGCGGCCGTGCGGGTGCGGGCGGCGCGGGTCCACCGGCCGGCCGTTCGCCGCTGGAGCTCCAGGACCGAGCCGGGGGCGGCGACGAGCACGCCCTGGACGTCGGTGGTTCGACCGGACCGAACGGCCGCGCGGCGCAGCGTTGCCGTCAGCTCGGTGAGGCGCACCCGGACCTCCCGGCTCGTCGACTCGTCGGCTGCGCCGGGCTGGCCGCGGTGCAGCCGGTAGGTCGTGGTGCGGGCCGGTACCAGGCTGGCCGTGACGGTGCCCTCGGCATCGGTGACCAGGTCCTCCACGAGCTGCCAGCTCCCGCTCGCGGGGTCGAAGGCCTCCAGGCCCACCGGGGTGCCCGGCCGCGCACCCCCGCCCGGGTCGGCGAGCCGGCCGCGCAATGTCACCGCCCGGCCGACCGGCACCGGGGTGCGGTCGGCCCACAGGCCGGGTGTCGGAGCCGCACCCGCCCCGCCGAGAGCGGCCGGCCGGGGGTGCGCTGCGGGCACCACCTGGGCCGCCGGGGCCGGGCCGGCAGGAAGCGCGACGAGCAGCGCCACGAGCAGGACGACGGGCAGCGCCCCCGCGGGGGCGCTCGTGGCACCCCGCGATCCGCTGCGCCTGCTCACCGTGTCCCCCCGCCCGTCCGGCCACCACGGTAGGCGCCCGCGGCGACGGCGACAGCGGCGGCGCGCCGACCGGCTCCGCTCCCGCTCACGACCCCAGGACCCGGCTCATCCAGCGGTGCGGCAGCCCCGCGTCGTCGAACTCCGAGCCGTACGCCGAGTACCCGAGCCGCTCGTAGAAGCCGAGCGCATGGGTCTGCGCCGAGAGCGCGACAACTCGCAGGCCGCGCTCGGCAGCCCGCGCCTCGATGGCCAGCACCAGGTCGACGCCGAGCCCGGTCCCGCGGGCCTCCGGGCGGACCGCGAGCCGGCCGAGGTGCCCGACAGCGCCGAGGGCCGGGTCGGCACCCTCGAAGCCGGGCTCCTCGACGACGAGCCGGCCTGCGCCGACGGCCCGCGCGCCCCGGCCGCCGTCCGCCCCGTCGTAGGCGACGAAGTGGTCGGCCGTCTCGTCCAGGACGTCGAGCTCGAGCTCCGTGGGGACACCCTGCTCGGTGACGAAGACGTCCGCACGCACGCGGTAGGCCTCGGCCCGGTCCGCGTCCGTGGTGGCGAGCCGGACAGCTCTCACGCCTCGTTCCGCAGGGTGGCCAGGGCCCCGGCCAGGTCGTCGGGGTAGCGGCTGCTCAGCTCGAGACGCTCCCCGGTGCCCGGGTGCTCGAAGCCGAGCCGCACCGCGTGCAGCCACTGACGGGACAGCCCCAGACGGGCCGAGAGGGTGGGGTCCGCGCCGTACGTGAGGTCCCCGACGCACGGGTGCCGGAGGGCCGCCATGTGCACCCGGATCTGGTGGGTCCGGCCGGTCTCTAGCGTGATCTCGAGCAGGCTGGCCGCCCGGTGGGCCTCGAGGGTCTCGTAGTGGGTGACGCTGGGCTTGCCCTGGGCGACAACCGCCCAGCGCCAGTCGTGGCTCGGGTGGCGGTCGATCGGCGCGTCGACAGTTCCACGCAACGGGTCGGGGTGACCCTGCACCAGCGCGTGGTACGTCTTGTCGACGGTGCGCTCCTTGAAGGCCCGCTTGAGCAGTGTGTAGGCCCGCTCGGACTTGGCCACCACCATCAGCCCGCTGGTGCCGACGTCGAGCCGGTGCACGACCCCTTGTCGCTCCGCGGAGCCGCTGGTGGAGATGCGGTACCCCGCGGCGGCCAGGCCACCGACGACGGTCGGCCCGGTCCAGCCGGGGCTGGGATGGGCGGCGACGCCGACCGGCTTGTCGACGACGACGAGGTCGTCGTCGTCGTGGACCACGAGCATCCCCGCGACGGGCTCGGCGACGACCCGCGGGGCTCCCGGCGGCGGAGGGATCGTGACGTCCAGCCAGGCTCCGGCCAGGACCCGGTCCGACTTGGCACCTGGCGACCCGTCGACCAGGACGTCGCCGGTACCGACGAGCTCGGCCGCCCGGGTTCTGGAGAACCCGAAAAGCCGGGACAGGGCGGCGTCCAGGCGTTCACCGGCCAGGCCCTCGGGCACGGGCAGCCGGCGGTGGTCCCCACCGGCAGCGGGCTCCTGGGTCACGGCCGCGCCCGCACCCGGCGCGGCGGCCCGGGCGGTCGGGAGGAGGGCTGGGTCACCGCACGAGTATCCCCGACGGCGACCGGTCCCGGCCCGTCCGCACGGGGGCGCACCGGACCGCTGGTCCGGCGGCGGGCCGGTCTCAGTAGGCTCCGCGGCCCCGCACGACGGCGGACACGGTCTTCCAGAGGATCTGGATGTCGCCGGCGAAAGACCAGTTCTCCACGTAGTAGAGGTCCAGGCGCACGCTGTCCTCCCAGGTCAGGTCGGAGCGGCCGCTCACCTGCCAGAGACCGGTGATGCCCGGCTTCACGAGCAGGCGCCGCGCGGTGGACCGGCCGTAGCGCTCGGCCTCGGTGGGTAGCGCCGGCCGGGGGCCGACGAGGCTCATGGTCCCCGTGACCACGTTCCACAGCTGCGGCAGCTCGTCCAGGCTGACCCGGCGGAGCAGGCGTCCGAACGGCGTGACGCGCGGGTCGTCCCGGAGCTTGAACAGGACCCCGTTGCCCTCGGAGAGCTCCCACAGGGCCTCGAGGTGCTTCTCGGCGTCGACGACCATGGTCCGGAACTTGTAGACGGTGAACACCTCTCCGTCCCTGCCGACCCGGACCTGCCGGAAGATCACCGGCCCGGCGCTGCTGAGGCGCACGCCGAGGGCGACCAGGGCCAAGATCGGGCTGAGCAACGTGAGCGCCAGGGTGGCCAGCACCCGGTCGAAGGCCTCCTTCATCGCCCAGGTCGGCCCGGTGAACTCCGGCTGCTCGACGTAGAGCAGCTGCAGCCCGGAGACCGGGCGGACATGCACCCTCGGGCCGGCGATGTCTGTCAGTGCCGGCGCGACGACGAGGTCGACCCCGGCACCCTCGAGGTCCCAGCCCAGCCGCTTGAGCACGCCGCTGGTCAGTCCCCGGGACGCGGTGACGGCGACGGTGTCGATGCCCAGCCGGGCGACTGCCTCCGGGACGCTGGTGAGCGAGCCCACGACCGGGACGGACGAGCCTTCGCTCTCGTCCCCGGTGGGCATGCACGCCCCGACGACCTTCAGCCCGGCGTAGGGCTCACGCTCGAGCTCGGCGACGAGCGCGTCGACCTCCGCCCGCCCGCCCACAGCCAGGACGCGGTGCGACCACTGGCTCGACCGCTGCCGCGCCCGGTGCAGGACCTTGCGGGCGGTCCAGCGGCCCAGGAGCAGCAGGAACGTGCCGGAGCCGAAGGCGACGGCGAGCAGGAACCGGGACAGCTGGAACTGGGTCATGTAGCTGGCGATCGACACCAGGCCCCAGAAGTAGACGGTGGCCCGGACCACCCGCCGGTACTCGTCCCCGCCCACGCCCAGCACGCGGGCGTCATAGGTGCGGGTGGCCATCAGCATGGCGACCCAGGCGATCGCCAGCAGCGGTCCGACGACCAGGTAGGAGGAGAAGTGCAGGTCGGCCGGGCTCGCCGGCAGCGAGATGCGCGACGGCTCACGGCCGAGACTCTCGGCCAGTGCGGTGAACCGGACCACCAGCGCTCCCGCGATCGTCATCGCGACCACCAGGGAGTCGAGCAGGAGCAGCCGGCGGCTCAGCCGGCGCAGCCACCGGGTGTCGGCAACGAGCGAGGGGCGGGCGCCGTCGCGGCTGGCGGGACGCTCGAGGGAGCGCTCGAGGGAGCGCTCGGGCACGACCGACGTCATGCTCCCCCTCCCTCGTTCCGGACAACGGGTCGTGCGGCAGGACGCCTCACGGACCGGTGAGCCCCCGCAGGGTAGCGGGCGCAGGCGTCCACGTCCCAATCAGAAGCGACGCGAACATGCCTGTATGTCCTGGTTGGGACTGGTGCCATCGGACCCCGTGAGCTCACACCTACACAGGACGCACGAGTGGTCCGTTCGGTTACCTCGAGTTTTGCGCAGTGCTTCCTGCGGGCCTCGCGTCGTAGCTGATGCCACGGACGGAGAGCACCACCATGAGGACCGCGGCGCAGACGATGGCCGAGTCGGCGAGGTTGAACACGGGCCAGTGCGGGAGCTCGAGGAAGTCGACGACGTGACCGCGACCGGGGGCAGGGTCGCGGAAGACCCGGTCCACCAGGTTCCCGACAGCGCCGCCCAGGACCAGGCCCAGCGCCAGGGCCCAGGGCAGGCTGCGCAACCGCCTCGACAGCCGCAGGATGACCACGACCACGGCAGCCGCGACCACGGTGAACGCGATGGTGAGACCCTGCGCCACCCCGAACGCCGCGCCGGGGTTGCGCACGAGCCTGAGCGTGAGGACGCCGTCGAGGAGCTCGACGGGCTCGCGGTCGCTCAGCTCGCGGACAGCCAGCCACTTCGTGACCAGGTCGGCCGCGAGCACGAGGCCCGCCACGGCGAGCAGGAGCGGCAGCCGGGACCGACCGGAGGACGGCGCAGGGCCGTCGTTCAGCGCCGCTCCTCCCGCTGCTTGCACGTCATGCACAGGGTCGCCCGGGGGAACACCTGGAGCCTGGCCTTGCCGATGGGGTTGCCACAGTTCTCGCAGACTCCGTAGGTGCGGTTGTCGATCCGGGTCAGTGCCCGTTCGGCCTGCACCAGCATGTCACGGGTGTTGTTCGCGAGAGACATCTCGTGCTCGCGCTCGAAGGTCTTGCTCCCGGCGTCCGCGGCGTCGTCGCCGGCGCCGTCGCCGGAGTCGCGCAGCATGTCGTCGATCTCGTGCTCGGCCAGGTCGAGCTCGTCCCGCAACCGGCGGACCTCGGCACGCAGCTCGGCCCGGACCTCGCCGAGCTCGGCCTTGGTCCAGGGCTCCTCGTCGGCGCGGACGACGAGCGCACGCGGCTCGGTCGACGTGCTGGGACCCGGCGCCTTGCGGGCCGCCGACACTGTCGACTGCGGGGTGCGGACCACCGGCTCCGGGGCCCTGGACGAGCCCTTCCGCGGCCGTGCCGGTCCGCCGGCGGGTGCTGCGGCAGGTGTCACCGACGGGGCTGCCTTCGCGGCGGCCGCCGGGGTCTTCTTCGCCTGCGCCTTCGCGGTCGGCGCCTTCTTCGCGGGCGCCTTCGCTGTGGCCTTCTTGGCAGGTGCGGCCTTCTTCGCCGTCGTCTTCTTCGCCGTCGTCTTCTTCGCCGTCGTCTTCTTCGCCGTCGTCTTCTTCGCCGTCGTCTTCTTCGCCGGCGCCTTCTTCGCCGGCGCCTTCTTCGCCGGCGCCTTCTTCGCCGGCGCCTTCTTCGCGGTCGCCTTCTTCGCGGCGGCCTTCGCCGGGGCGGCCTTCTTCGCCGGCGACGTCTTCGCGGTCGCCTTCTTCGCGGGCGCTTTCTTCGCGGTCGTCTTCTTCGGCGTGGCCTTCTTGGCCGGGGCGGCCTTCTTCGCCGGCGACTTCTTCGCGGTGGACTTCTTCGCGGTCGCCTTCTTCGCCGTCGCCTTCTTCGCCGTCGTCTTCTTCGCCGTCGCCTTCTTCGCCGTCGTCTTCTTCGCCGTCGTCTTCTTCGCCGTCGTCTTCTTCGCTGTCGCCCTTGCCGGAGACTTCTTCGCCGTCCCGACGGACCTGGTGGCGGTCGCCCCGCCCCGGCGGCTCGCCGCCGCGCTCACCGGCGCCGGCGTACGGCGACGCACCGCCTCGCGGGCGGCGGCGACCGCGCCGCGGACCCGCCCACCCACGCCGGTGGCGTTGGTGCCACGGTCAGCCATCTCGGCCCCTCACCTGCGCAGACGTCGTGACCAAGGCCACGAATGGTCTGCGGAAGGATAGGTCCCGCCGGGGCCCCGAACAACCTGGCGCGCCGGGGAGGCCGCCGATGACCCGCAGCGCGGCTCAGCCGGCCGCCGCCGGCCCCCACGCCGGGCGGAACTCGAACAGGGGCGACTCGGAGACCGGTTCCTTGTCCCCGCCGTTCCAGGTCATCGACCAGATGTCCCCCACCGGCGGCCCGGGGTCGACGAACGAGAACCGCACGAAGGCGATCCGCCGGCCGTCCGGGGACCAGTTCGGGTTGAAGTTCATCTCGGGCAGGGCGTGGTCCGGCGTCAGGTAGCGGATGCTCCGGGCGCAGGCCGCTTCGGACCCGCAGCTCGCCGAGACGGTGGCGACGGCCGAGGACAGCCCTTCCGGCGGCCCGTGGCCGTAGGTCTCGAACACGACCAGGTCCTTGCTCGGTCCGTTGCGCGCGGGAGAGACCGCCGGCAGGTCGGCCACCAACGGCCACGGTGTCAGGCGCCGCAGGCTGCTCCCGTCGCGGTTCATCCGGAATACCGCGTTTGCTCCGTCGGCGTTGCGCACCCGGACGAAGACCACATAGCCGGCCGGGGCGAACGTGACCTTGTAGTCCTCGAAGACTCCGTCGATACCCGGCTGCGAGAATCGGGTCACGGTCCGCCCGCGTAGGTCGGTCCGCCACAGCACCGCCGAGGCGGCGGACTCGTTCGGCCGGTCGTACGGTCCGACCACCCGGGTGAAGTACAGGTGCCGCCCGTCCGGATCCCACGTCGGGGTCAGCTCGGCGTCGCACGGGGAGCGGCAGCCGAGGTCGAGCACCCGCTCGCCGCGCCCGTCCGCGCCGACAAGGCCGATCACGGCGCTGCCGTCGGAGTGGTCGCGCTCGAACGCCACCCACCTGCCGTTCGGCGACAGCGCAGGATCGATGTCCTGCTCACCCGCCGCCGGGTGGGTCAGGGCAAGAACACCGTCCCCCTCGGGGTCACCGATGACGATCCGCGCCGTGCCGCTGCTGAAGTCGTCGAACCGCGACCACACCAGCCGGCTGTCCTCGTCGTCGTGATGGTGTCGGTAGGACGTGCCGGCGCG
Source organism: uncultured Actinomycetota bacterium (assembly GCA_963726615.1). Taxonomy (GTDB): domain Bacteria; phylum Actinomycetota; class Actinomycetes; order JACCUZ01; family JACCUZ01; genus CAWDZK01. Next base: position 698,896 of record CAVSCX010000011.1, read on the forward strand.
GGCATCCGTGGCGGCCACCGACTGCGGTCCGGTAGCCCACACCAGCCCGAGAGCAACGAGCCCGACGACGAGACCTGAGCGACGCATGACGCCCGCCTTCCCTCGCGAGCACGTGCGCGCCCGCGATGGACCCCTCGCCGGCCGCACACCGGCGCCCCTGGTTATAGGCCCCCCTGGCGGGCCCGTCCAGCCCCCCAAAGCGGCCGGGACTCGCACAAAGCCTGACCCACCGGTGGTCAGCACTCCGCTCGACGGGAGCCCGGCCGCCCGCGAGGGTGCGGATCACCCCGGCCGGTCGGCGTGCTCACCCGGTCGTCGGGGGCCGCGGCGCTGCCTAGGTTCGTGAGAAGCCAGCAGATGCAGCCCACAGGCCGAGAGGAGCGCGGACCCATGCGTCAGCAGCAGATCACCAGGCGTACGACGAGGACGGCCGAGGTGCCCCTCGACCTGCGCACCCCGTTCGGCCGCCCCCTCCCGTTCTGACCACCGAGAAAGGCACCGTCATGCACACCAACCCCACCGTCACGATGACCCTCGCCCGCCTGCACCAGGACGAGCTCGCCCGCGGCTTCCGCCGCTCGCGACGATCACGCCCACGAGCTCTCACGACCTAGCGGGGCAACCCGCCCGCACCCCTCCCGGAAGCCCGGCCGCCTCGCGCGGCCGGGCTTCTGGCGTGCACCCCGGGACTAGCCTCCCGGTCATGACCCTGCGGGTGGTCTTCGCCGACGACAACTTCCTCGTTCGGGAGGGGGTCGCCGCGCTGCTCGCCGAGGTCGAGGAGGTCGACCTGGTCGAGACCGTGGCCGATCCGCTGAGCCTGTTCAAGGCAGTTGCCGAGCACCGGCCCGGCGCCGTGCTGACCGACATCCGGATGCCGCCGAGCTTCAGCAACGAGGGCATCGAGGCCGCCAAGCGGATCCGGTCGGAGTACCCGGACACAGGTGTCGTGGTGCTCTCACAGTTTGTCGAGGAGGAGTACGCGTTCGAGCTGCTGTCGGCCGGCGTCGAGGGGCTGGGCTACCTGCTGAAGGAACGCGTGTCGCAGCTCGACGAGCTGGTGCGGGCGCTGCACGACGTGTCGCGGGGCGGCTCGGCCCTGGACCCCAAGGTCGTCGAGGGGCTGCTCTCCCGCCGCAGCGCGGATGCCCGGTCGCCGCTGCTCGGGCTCACCGACCGGGAGCGCGAGGTGCTGGCCGAGATGGCCACCGGGCGGAACAACGCCATGATCGCCAAGACGTTGTTCATGAGTGACCGCGCCGTCGAGAAGCACATCGGCTCTGTCTTCCAGAAGCTCGGCCTCGTCGACGAGGGCGCGGTCAACCGTCGCGTCACGGCGGTCCTGCGCTACCTCGAGGCGACCGGCGGCTGATCGCGCCCACGCTGTGGGGACGGGCCGAGCGCGCGGCGGCCGATCAGCCGACCTCCATGTGGACGTCGGACGGCGGAGCCGGTGCACGTCGAGCGTGCACCGGCTCCGCCAGGCTCTCCCCCGTTCGCCGGCTCAGTCGGTGACCACCGCCTTCAGGACGTCGACCTTGGCGGCCGACCGGGACGGACCGACTGCGGCGAGCACCCCGGCGACCGCCGCCGCCAGGACGTAGGCCGCGACCTGGACCACCGGCACGGCAACCTCGGTGATGCCGCTGCCCTTGAGCGACTGGGCCAGGGCCATGCCCAGCCCCACACCGAGCCCGGCTCCCACCGCGGCACCGATCAGGGAGATGACCACTGACTCCCAGCGGACCATCGCCCGCACCTGCGCCCTCGTCATGCCGACGGCGCGCAGCAGGCCCAGCTCCCGGGTCCGCTCGAAGACCGACAGCGCCAGGGTGTTGACGATGCCCAGCAGCGCGATGAGCACTGCGAGCAGCAGCATCACCGACACGAAGGTCAGCAGCTGGTCGACGATGCCGCCGATCTCCTGCTCGAAGCCCTTCTGGTCGAGCACCTTGGCGTCGGGGTGGTCCGCCAGGGCCGCGGCGATGCGGTCCTGGACGACCCCCTCGTCTGCCCCGTCCGCCAGCATCACCAGGGCATTCGTGGTGAGCCGGTCGTTCACGTTGGCCTCCTGCGTCGCGAGGCTGATCAGGTAGTCGGAGTCCAGGAAGCCGTTCTTGTCGATCAGCCCCCGGATCTGCAGCGCCTGCTCACCGGTCGCCGCGAACTCCGCCGCCACCGTGTCCCCGACCTTCCAGCCGTGGGCCTTGGCGGTGCCGGCGTCCACCAGGATCCCGTCGTCCCCGAGATCGGTCACTGATCCGGCGGTGAGCTGCAGCTTGAACGCCTGCTCCGCCGTGGCGGGGTCGATCGAGGAGTACGTCGAGTCGGCTCCGTCGATCCGGTTCTGGCCCCAGCCGGCCGCCGACACCGCCGCCACACCGGGCACCCCGGCCACGACGTCGGCGACGTCGGGGCTGAAGCCCTCGGCCTGCGCGCTGGCCGAGGTGACGTAGAGGTCGGCACCCGTGCCGTCGGCCAGGATCGTCCCGAACGACGCCTTCAACGACGAGGCGAACACACCCATGCTCACGACCAGGGTCAGGCCGATCATCAGAGCGGCCGCCGTCGACGCGGTGCGACGCGGGTTGCGCATCGCGTTCTGCCGCGCCAGGTCCCCCTGAACCCCCCGCCAACGCAGCGGGGAGCCGATCGCCGCCGCGAGCGGGCGAGCCGCCAACGGCGAGAGGACGATCACACCGAACAGAGTCGCCGGGATGCCCAGCAGGACGAGGTTGCCCCCGCTGCCGCCGTACAGGCCGTTCAGCATCGCCGCGACGCCGCCGACGGTGAGCAGGACACCGAGGACACCGCGCAGCTTCGACGGGCTCTTCGACCCAGGCGTCGCGTCACGCAGCGCCTCGACCGGCAGCACCTTGGTCGCCCGGCGGGCCGGGACGAGCGCGGCCACCAGGGTCACGACCGTACCGACGAGCAAAGACAGCCAGATGGTGCGCGGCGCGATCTGCAGTGACGTGCTCGGCAGGCTGAAGCCGAGTGCCGCCATCAGGGCGTTGAGACCCTTGGCCACGCCGGCGCCGAGCGCGACGCCGACCGCGGAGGCGATGGTCCCGAGAAGTGCGGCCTCGACGAGCAGGCTGCGCTTGACCTGGCGACGGGTCGCCCCGATCGCCCGGAGCAGCGCGATCTCGCGGGACCGCTGGGTCACGATCATGCTGAACGTGTTCCAGATGATGAAGGACCCGACGAACAGCGCGATCCCGGCGAACACCATGAACATGATGTTGAGGAACGTGAAGTCCTCGTGCAGCGCGTCGGAGGCCTCCTGGGCGACCTGCGCCCCGGTGACCGCCTCCGCGCCGTCCGGCACGGCAGCGTCCAGGCGCTGGGCCAGCGCCGCGTCGTCGACGCCGTCAGCTGCCCGGACGTCGATCTCGTCGAACACGTCCGGAGCGCCCGAGCACCCGCTGCGCGGTGTCGGTGTCGAAGTACGCGGCGGTGCTGCCGCCCAGGTCCTTCTCCCCGCCATAGCCGACGGTGCCGACGACGGTGAACTCCTCGGTCGGACCCCGGAAGAGAACCTTGATGTGGGCTCCCAGGGCGATGTGGTGGTCCTCCGCCGAGCTGGCGTCGATCGCGACCTCGTGCGGGCCGCGCGGTGCGTGGCCGGAGCGAAGGTTGACGTCGCCACGCAGGCCGGCGTCGCGCGGCATGCTGTAGCCCATGGTCGGCGCGCCACCGCTGGTGAGGACGGCCTTGCCCTCGGTGTCGGTGAGCAGGGCGTAGCCGTTGACCGAGCCCTCGGCCACGGCGACGCCGTCGACCGTGCGGACCTGGTCGAGCACCGAGGCCGGGATCGGGGCCCGGCTGGTGCTCACGCCGGACGCCTCGGTATAGGCCGACTCCTGGCGCACGACGGCGTCGGTGCCGGAGGAGACCTTGCCGAACAGCTGGTCGAAGGCCAGCTTCATCGTGTCGGTGAGCATGAGGGTCCCGGCCAGGAACGCGACACCGAGCGCGATCGAGGCCGTCGTGAGGACGAGGCGCAGCTTGTGCGCCAGCATCCCGCGGAGCGTGGCGGTGAACATGGTGTCAGGCCCCCAGGTGCTTCATGTAGTCGAACACGGCGTCGGCGGTGGGGTCGGCCATCTCGTCGACGATCTGGCCGTCGGCGAGGAACAGCACGCGGTCCGCGTAGCTGGCGGCGACGGCGTCGTGGGTGACCATGACGACGGTCTGCCCCATCTCGGTGACGGCCCCCTTGAGGAAACCGAGCAGCTCGGCGCCCGAGTGGGAGTCGAGCGCCCCCGTCGGCTCGTCGGCGAAGACGACCTGCGGCCGGCTGGCCAGGGCGCGGGCGGCCGCCACCCGCTGCTGCTGCCCGCCGGAGAGCTGGGCCGGTCTGTGGTCCATGCGATCGGCGAGGCCGACCGTGTCCACGACCGACTTCACCCAGAGGGCGTCCGGCTTGCGGCCGGCGATCCGCATCGGCAGCACGATGTTCTCGGCCGCGGTGAGGGTCGGCAGCAGGTTGAACGACTGGAAGACGAAGCCGATCTGGTCCCGCCGGAGCAGGGTGAGCTTGCGGTCGTTGAGCCTGGTGATCTCCGTGTCGCCGAGGTAGATCTCGCCCGCCGTGGGGCGGTCGAGGCCGGCCAGGACGTGCAGGAGGGTGGACTTCCCGGACCCGGACGGGCCCATGATCGCGGTGAACTTGCCGGCCTCGAGCGAGACGCTGACGTCGTCGAGGGCACGGACTGCTGCGTCGCCCTCGCCGTAGAGCTTGCTGACGTCGACTGCCCGGGCGGCGGTGCTGGTGGACAGCGGGGTGGTGATTGTCATGTGCAGGGACTCCTTGTCGGGTGGGTGCCGCCCTGTTGCGGCCCGATTCCCAGGAGACCCCTCCGCGGCGCCGCGACCCATGGGGCGACGCGCCTCTCGGCCGGGACCGGCCGCCGCTGACCGGGCGGGCGATCGTGCGGCCAGCCCCACCCCAGGGTGCGGCCGGGACCCTCCGCACGGCGCCGGACCGGAGCAGACTGCGGGACATGCGGCTGTGGCGCAGCACCGGGTCGGCACCCATCGACCGCCGGGTGCGGCTGATCGTCCTTGCCGGGCTGGCCGGCTTCGTCGGCGGCGTGTACGTCCTGGTGGTCGTCGGCGGTGGCGCGCTCATCGGCCGGACGGACTCGCCCAGCGTCACCCTGTCGGTGCTCGCGACGGCGGTCGTCGCGCTCGGCTTCGAGCCGGTGCGGGCCAGGCTCGAGGCGTACGCCGGCCGGCTGCTGCACGGCGGGACCGCGTCGCCGTACGACGTGCTCAGCAGGTTCTCGGAGACCGTCACCGGCGGGTACGCGACCGGGGAGCTGCCGCGGCGGATGGCGATGCTCCTCGCGGAGGGCACCGGTGCCGCGTGGGCCCAGGTGTGGCTGGTCGTGCACGACCAGCCGACGCTCGCCGCAACCTGGCCGCCGGACGCCGCGGTCGTCACGGCGCCGCCGGTTCCGGCGGCCGGCGCGTCCGACACCACCGCGGAGGGGCGCCGGGCGCTGACGGTGCGACAGGGCGGCCAGCTGCTGGCCGTCCTGCGGCTGCAGGAGCGCCCCGGGCTGCCGCTCACCTCGGTGGAGGAGCGGCTCTTCACCGGCCTCGCCGCGCAGGCCGGCCTGGTGCTGCGCCTGGTGACCCTCCAGGCCGAGCTCGCCGACCGGCACGACGAGCTCGTCGACCGCGCAGTGGAGCTTCGCGCGTCGAGGGAACGGCTGATCGAGGCGCAGGACGCCGAGCGGCGCCGGCTGGAGCGCGACATCCACGACGGCTCCCAGCAGCACCTGGTCGCGCTGGCGGTCAACCTGCGGCTGGCCGAGACGGTGGCCGCCCGCTCGCCGGAGCGCGCCGCCCGGCTGCTGGCGGAACAGGCCGACGCCGCCCGGGTCGCGATCGACACCCTCGTGCAGCTGTCGCGGGGCATCTACCCGCGGGCGCTGACCGACGAGGGGCTGGCGCCCGCGCTGCGCGCGGCCGTGGCGAGCAGTCCGGTGCCGGTCACCGTCGATGACGAGGGTCTGGCCCGGCTGCCCGGCCCGGTCGAGGCGGCGCTCTACTTCTGCGCCATGGAGGCGGTGCAGAACGCCGCCAAGCACGCCGGGGCGACCGCCGTGCGGGTCCGGCTCGGACTCGAGGGCGACGTCTGCCGGCTCACGGTCAAGGACGACGGCGCCGGCTTCGACGCGACGGGCGGGGCGGATGGTGAGGGGGCCGGCCTGGTCAACATGCGCGACCGGCTGGACGCGGCCGGCGGCACGCTGCGCGTGGTGTCCACTCTTGGGCGGGGCACCACGGTCACCGCTGCCGTCCCTGCCGCAGCGGGCGTGGCCCGGACCCGCACCCCGCAGCTCGCAGCCGAGCGCCGGTGACCAGGACCCGCGCCCGCGCCGTCGCCTGGACCGCGGCCGCAGTCTCGGTCGTCCTGGCGGTCGTGGACACGGCCATCACCGCCGCGCACGCGCCCCTGATGTCGGAGGAGACCTGGGCCGTGCACGGCTGGCCGCTCGCCACGCTGGCCACGGTCGGGTGCTCCCTGATGGGAGCGCTGATCCTCTCCACCTACCCGCGGCACCCGATCGGCTGGTTGCTGCTGGTCGCCGGCACGGCGTCGATCTCGCTGGCCACCGAGGCCTACGCCATCTGGGTCCTCGACGACGAGGGCCCTGGACCGGAGTCCGCAGGCCACCTGGCCGCCTGGGTCTCGCTCCTGTTCAACGCACCGATGGCCATCACCGCGATCACCCTGATCTTCCTGACGGCGCCGCACGGCCACCTGCCGTCCCGGCGGTGGCGCTGGGCCGCCGGCGTCACGATCACCGGCCTGGCGATGTACACCATCGGCGTGCTCCTCTCCCCTCCGGGCGAGGCGGTGATCGGCGAGCAGACGGGGGACTCCGCGCAGATCGGGCTGCTCACCAGCGTCGGGATCCTGCTGGTCGCGATCGGGCTGATCGCCTCGGCAGTGTCGCTGGTACGGCGACTGCGCCGGGCACGCGACGAGACCCGCAGGCAGCTGCTGTGGATCGCCTCCTCGGCGGCCTTCCTCGCCTTGGGCTTCGCGCTCGTCCTCGTCGTGAGCTCGATCCAGCAGGAGCAGACCTTCGTGGCGGCGATCCCGCTGTTCACCGCCTACCTCGCACTGCCGGTGTGCACCGCGGTCGCGGTGCTGCGGTACCGGCTGTTCGACATCGACCTGATCGTGAACCGGGCGCTGGTGGTCGCCCTCGCGACCGGGCTGGTGGCGACCGGCTACGTGACCGTCGTGGTGCTGGTCGGAGCAGCCGTCGGCCGTGGCTTCTGGCCGTCGCTGGTCGCGACCGCCCTCGTGGCGATGGCCTTCCAGCCGCTGCGGAGGCGGGTGTCGCGGGTGGCCGACCGGGTGGCGTTCGGGACGGCCGCCGCGCCCTACGAGGCGCTCGCCGAGTTCAGCCGGCGGGTGGGCGGCAGCCCGGATCCCGCCGCGCTGCTCCCTGCGGTCGCCGAGGCCGCGACCGACGCCGTCGCCGCGCGGTCTGCGACAGCCCGGCTCGTCGTGCCAGGGGCCCCGGACCGGGTGGCCGCCTGGCCGCCGGAGGCCATGCGCCGGGGCGTCCCCGGCACCGTCGTCGAGCTGGCGGTCGTGGACCGCGGCGAGCGGCTGGGCGCCCTCGACGTCGAGATGCCCGCGGGGAGGGCTCCCCGTCGGCGCGAGCACGACCTGCTCCAGAACCTGGCCGACCAGGCCGCCATCGGGTTCCGCAACGCCCGGCTGTCCGCGGAGCTCTCCGAGCAGGTCCGACAGCTCACCCGCCGCACCGCCGAGCTCACCGAGTCACGTCGCCGGCTGATCACGGCCGGAGACGTCGAGCGGAGCCGGCTGGAGCGCGCCATCGCCCGTACCGTGCTCCCCCACCTCGCCCCGCTGCCGGCCCGGCTCGACGAGCTGGCCGGCGCCGGGGCCGACGGCGTCGCGGCCCTCCCGCCCGGCGGACTCGTCGCCGCTGCGGGCGCGGCGCTGGAGGCGCTGCGCGAGATCACCCGGGGGATCTTCCCGGCCCAGCTGGTCCGGTCCGGGCTGTCGGCCGCCCTGCGGTCCGACCTGGGTCGACGGGGCGGCCGGCTGGTCGTCGGCGAGGACGTCGTCGGCCTGCGTTTCCACCCCAAGGTCGAGGCCGCCGCCTACTTCTGCGCCAGCGAGGCGGTGCGCGAGATGGGCGACCCGGTCGAGGTGAACCTGTCGGCGCCGGGCGACCGGCTCGAGCTGACCGTCACCGGGACGGATCCGGGTGAGCTGACGCTCGCCCTCCTGGGCGACCGGGTGGAGGCCGCCGGCGGCACCGTGACGACCGAGCGCAGCGGGCAGGCCTTCCGGCTGCGGGTCGGCCTCCCTGCGGCGCGACCGGATCAGGGGCCGTGGGAGGGGTCCCCCCAGACGGACGCGAGGATCTCCGGCGCGAACGCCGACTTGGTGACGTAGCCGGCCGCGCCCGACTGGCGGACGAACTCGACACCGGCGTCCTCGTCGTACGTCGACAGCAGCAGGACCTTCGGCGGCCGGGGGCCGGCGAGCAGCCGCAGGGTGGCCTGGACGCCGTCGATGCCGGGCAGGTTGACGTCCATCAGCACGAGGTCGGGCCGCAGTGCGGCGGCCAGCTCGAGCGACTCCTCCCCGGTGGCCGCAGCCCCGACGACGACGAAGCCGTCGGTCTCCTCGACGACGGCGGTCATGGCACGGCGGAACGGCTCCTGGTCGTCCACGACGAGGACCCGGACGTCGGCCATCCGCACACCTCCGGGTCGGATCATGGCGCGCGCCGCGGCGGCCGGCCAAGGGGGGCCAGCCGCCTCGTGCGGTGCGGTCCGCCCCAGTGTCACGCCGGTCCCGGCTCGGCGTCGTAGCCGGCCAGCAGCACGGACGCGCCCTGCAGGTACGCCGGGGAGAACAGCTCGCGGACGATCCGGAAGAACGTCTCGTCCTGGTCCGTCCACCGGACCGGGAGCGCCTCCCGGACTGTGGTCGCGGTCGCGGCGGCGTGGGCGGCGGTCGAGGTGTTCATGGTGGGCTCCTTGCTCCTGCTCCGGCTGCTGGCCTGGCGCCCGCCGGTAGGTCCGGCGGCTGAGATCGACGCTAGGTCCGGCGCCGGACCGCGACGAGGGTGCTCGCCGCACGGCCGCCGTGGCGCACCCGGCCCCTCACGGTGTGCCCGGGCCACCGCACTGGGCGGTCGACCCACCGCTCCGTGCGGGTCTCCCGCCAGTCCGGGCCGCGAGGTGGGTCCTCGGTTCGGGATCCCGGTTGCGCGGATCGGTAGAGTCGGCGACGTACTGCAGGGCGACGACGAGGCCATCACCTCCGAGCCGCCGGAAGAACGCCCACCGCGCACCGGCGGCGAGGCAACTAGACCCGGCAGCAGGACACAAGGGAGCGGGCCGCCACCGGCGGCCAAGGAGGGTGGTACCGCGGGGCCGCAGCACCGGGCCTCGTCCCTTCGGCAGCGAGCAGAAGTCGAGCCGAAGGAGCATCCCCGCCGTGAGCAGCGACCGACGCTTCACCGCAGTCCCGCCGCAGGTCGACCTGCCGGCGATGGAGCGGGAGATCCTCGCCTTCTGGGAGGACAGCAAGACCTTCGACGCCAGCCTGCGGCAGACCGAGGGCGGCCCGACCTGGACCTTCTACGAGGGCCCGCCGACCGCCAACGGCCAGCCAGGCGTGCACCACGTCGAGGCCCGGGTCTTCAAGGACGTCTTCCCCCGCTTCAAGACCATGCAGGGCTACCACGTGGTCCGCAAGGCCGGCTGGGACTGCCACGGCCTGCCGGTCGAGATCGCCGTGGAGAAGGAGCTCGGGTTCAGCGGCAAGGGCGACATCGAGGCCTACGGCGTCGCGGAGTTCAACGCCAGGTGCCGCGAGTCTGTGCTCCGGCACGTGGACGAGTTCGAGGCGATGACCAGGCGGCTCGGCTTCTGGGTCGACGCCGACGACCCTTACCGGACCATGGACCCGGCCTACGTGCAGAGCGTCTGGTGGTCGCTCAAGCAGGTCTTCGACAAGGGTCTGCTCGCCGAGGCCTACCGCGTCGCGCCGTACTGCCCCCGCTGCGGCACCGGGCTGTCCGACCACGAGCTGGCCCAGGGCTACGAGACGGTCGTCGACCCGTCGGTCTACGTCCGCTTCCCCCTGACCAGCGGCCCCTACGCCGGGACGGCCGCGCTGCTGGTCTGGACGACAACGCCGTGGACCCTCGTCTCCAACACCGCGGTCGCGGTCCGGCCGGACGTCACCTACGTCACGGCCACGAACGGCGAGGAGACCCTCGTGGTCGCCGATGCACTGGTGGAGCAGGCGCTCGGTGACGGCTGGACGGTGCAGGACCGGTTCACCGGGGCCGAGATGGAGCGCTGGCGCTACCAGCGCCCCTTGGACCTGCTGGACTGGCCGGCCGGCGAGGACGGCCACTTCGTGCTCCTGGCGGACTACGTCACCACCGAGGACGGGACCGGGCTGGTGCACCAGTCCCCCGCGTTCGGCCCCGAGGACCTCCTCGCCTGCCGGGAGTACGGCCTGCCGGTGGTGCGACCGGTCCTGCCGGACGGGCACTTCGAGGAGTCGGTGCGACGTGTCGGCGGCGAGTTCTTCAAGCACGCCGACAAGGCCCTGGTGAAGCACCTGGAGCAGACCGGGTTCCTGTTCCGGCACCAGGCCTACGAGCACACCTACCCGCACTGCTGGCGCTGCCACACCGCGCTGCTCTACTACGCCCAGCCGTCCTGGTACGTCCGGACCACCGAGGTCAAGGACGCGCTGCTCGCCGAGAACGAGCGCACGAACTGGTACCCCGAGAACATCAAGTGGGGTCGCTACGGCGACTGGCTGCACAACAACATCGACTGGGCGCTGTCCCGGAGCCGGTACTGGGGCACCCCGCTGCCGATCTGGCGGTGCGCCGAGGACGAAACCCACCTGGTCTGCGTCGGCTCGCTGGCCGAGCTCGGCGGGCTCGCCGGGCAGGACCTGTCGGCGCTCGACCCGCACCGGCCCTACGTCGACGGCGTCACCCTCCCCTGCACCGCCGAGGGCTGCGGCGGAACCATGCGCAGGGTCCCCGAGGTGATCGACGCCTGGTACGACTCGGGCTCGATGCCCTTCGCCCAGTGGGGCTACCCGCACGAGCCCGGCTCGGTGGAGCGGTTCGAGAACGCGTTCCCCGCACAGTTCATCTGCGAGGCGATCGACCAGACCCGGGGCTGGTTCTACACGCTGATGGCAGTCAGCACGATCGTGCACGGCCGGTCGTCCTACGAGAACGTGCTCTGCCTCGGCCACATCGTCGCCGAGGACGGGCGCAAGATGAGCAAGCACCTTGGCAACATCCTGCTGCCGATGCCGCTGATGGAGGAGCACGGTGCGGATGCGCTGCGCTGGTTCATGGCCGCGTCCGGGTCACCGTGGCTGCAACGCCGCGTGGGGCACACCGTGCTCCAGGAGGTCGTGCGCAAGACGCTGTTGACCTACTGGAACACCGCGTCCTTCCTCACCCTGTACGCCGGAGCGAATGACTGGACTCCCAGTGACGCCGACCCACCTGTCCACGACCGCGCCGACCTGGACCGCTGGGCTCTGTCCGAGCTGCAGCTGCTCGTCGGTGAGGTCACCGACGCCTACGAGTCGTTCGACACCCCGAAGGTCGGGCGGCTGCTCTCGACGTTCGTCGACGACCTGTCGAACTGGTACGTCCGGCGTTCGCGCCGGCGCTTCTGGGACGGCGACGCCGGTGCCTTGGCGACCCTGCACGAGTGCCTGCGCGTGCTCACCCTGCTGCTCGCACCGGTCGTGCCGTTCGTCACGGAGCGGGTCTGGCAGGACCTCGTACGTCCCGTCGCCGAGCCGGACCAGCCGGCATCGGTGCACCTGGCCGACTGGCCGGCTGCCGACCCGTCGCTGGTGGACGAGGCGCTGTCCGGGCAGGTCGCCCTGGTGCGCCGGGTGGTCGAGCTGGGGCGGTCGGCCCGGTCGGCGTCGAAGGTGCGCAACCGGCAGCCGCTGGGCCGGGCCCTGGTGGCGGCGCCCGGCTGGCCGGACCTTCCCGCCGCACTGCGGCAGGAGGTGGCGGAGGAGCTCAACGTGCTGGGCTTCGGCGAGCTCGCAGGAGAGCTGGTGGACCGCTCCGCCAAGGGCAACTTCCGCGCGCTGGGCACGCGGTTCGGCCGGGCGACGCCGACGGTGGCCGCAGCCGTGGCGGCCGCCGATCCCGAAGGGCTGGCCGCGTCGCTGCGGGCGACCGGGACTGCCACTGTCGTCGTGGACGGTGCCGGAGTCGAGGTGACTGCCGAGGAGGTGCTGCTCACCGAGACACCCCGGCAGGGATGGGCGGTGGCGAGCGACGGCGGCGAGACGGTGGCTCTCGACCTCGAGGTGACCCCGGCTCTGCGCCGGGCCGGGCTGGCCCGCGAGGCGGTACGGCTCGTGCAGGAGGCGCGCAAGACCTCCGGGCTCCGGGTGACCGACCGGATCACGCTGCGGTGGGAGGCGTCCGGTGAGCTGGCCGACGCGCTGCGCGAGCATGCCGGGCTCGTCGCGGGTGAGGTGCTCGCCACCTCCTACGAGGAGGGCGTGTCCGGCGCGGCAGCGGACGTGCACGAGGATGCCGCGCTCGGTCTGCGCTTCGCCCTCACCCGGACGGCCCCGTCATAGGGTCAACAGAGGGTAATGGAGTGGTCACAGGACGGTACCCGGCAGGCGTGGAGGTGCGGCGTTCCGGTGAATCACCCGGTGTCTGGTGAAGGACCACGGGGCGCGGGGCCGATACTTCGGGCAGGACGCCGAAGACCCGCCGGGACACGCCCGCCCGTGGTCGCCGGCCCGAGAGACGGAGGTCGCGGTGTCACTTCACGTCGTGCCCGTCGGTAGCCCCCCCAAGGCCGGGCTGAAGCTCAAGGACGGCGCCGTGGCCGTGCCGGCCCTGGCCAGCCATGTGCGTCCCTCCCTGGTGCTTGCCGAACGAGAGAGCCGCGAGCTGCTCGCTGCTGCCGCCCGCCAGGACGTCGGCATGGACGGCCGCTTCGCCGCCGGGCCGGCCGGGATCCAGGTCTGGAGCGGCCCGTTCGACGGGCCCAACGGAACCCACGGCGGCGCGGTGCACCTCGGGTCGGTCGACTGGAGCTACGACACGCCCGCCAAGCACTACGTGACGATCTACCGGGCGATGGTGACCCAGTCCGGCGTGAACGCCGGCGAGACCACCTTCTCGATCCTCGGCCTGGTGCTGGGCCTGGGCGGTCTGCCGGTGGACGGCAACCGCGTCACGCTCGCGACCCCGCCGGCCCGCGACCCGTTCCGGCGGCTGGCCCCGACCGGCACCTGAACCCGCCGCCGGTGGCGGACCCGGCGCAACCCCCTTCGACACGACGACGCCGGCGGGACCCTGGAGGTCCGCCGGCGTCGTCGTCTCTGCGCGCGGGGGCGGTTCGCCCGCCCCCGGGCCTCAGCCCTCGGTGAAGCCCGGCTGCTGCGGCGGGCCGCTGGGAGAGTCGCCGCCGCCCACCGGCGTACCGGGAGCGAACGGGCTGCGCTGCCCCGGCTGGGCCTGCGGCGCGCCGGCGGGCGGTGCACCCTGCTGGTTCGGCGCGGCCTGGCCCTGGTTGCCGGCCGGTGGCTCGGTGGCGCGGCCGTCGAGCTCCTGCAGCTGGGTCTCGAGGTAGGACTTGAGCCGGCTCCGGTACTCGCGCTCGAACGAGCGCAGCTTCTCGACCTCGCGCTCGAGCGTGGACCGCTCGGTCTCCAGCGACCCGATCATCTGCCGGTGCTTGTCCTCGGCCTCGCGCTTGAGCTGGTCGGCACGGGTCCTGGCTTCGCTGATGATCCTGTCCGCCTGGGTGCGAGCCTCGGCGATGTGCTCGTCGGCCGTCCGCTGGGCCAGGGCCAGGATCCCGGTCGCGGTCTCCGACGGGGCGCTCTGCGGCGCGGGCGCCGGTGGCGCCGCCGGCATCGCCTGCGGAGCCGGCTGCGGCGGACGCTCGGCCGCCTCCGCGAGCTGCCGCTGCGCCGTGGCGAGCTTCTGGCGCAGCTCGTCGTTCTCGCGGGCGAGTGCAGGGTCCGGCGCGGCCGGCGCGGCGGGCGCCTGCACGACCGGCGCAGCCTGCGGGGCGGGCTCGCCGCGGCCGGCCGCCGCGAGCTTGGACCGCAGCTCGTCGTTCTCGCGGTAGAGGCGGGTGAGCTCGGCCTCCACCTCGTCGAGGAACTCGTCGACCTCGGTCTCGTCATAGCCAGGCTTGAGCCGGGTGCTCGTGAACTGCTTGTTGGCCACGTCCTCGGGGGTCAGCGGCATGGCGTCGAGTCTCCTCGCTAGTCGTTCGTCAGGTCCGGCAGGTCGGGCGGGTCCTGCGCTCGTGCGGGTGGTGCTGTGCCCGGCGGTCGTACGAGTGGGCTGGCCGTGCTGGTGACGCTGGTCGTGCTGGTCGTGCTGGGCGGCCGCTCCCGGGCGGGGAGGCATCCGACACTTTCCCCCAAGCAATCATCCCCCATGGGGCCATCAGGTGGCGAACTACCGCCGCATCGGCGCGTCCTGGTCGCTGCCAACGGGCTGTGTTCAGCGGGCAGCGTGTCAGAACGGGATGAGGCCCGTGAGGTAGATCCCGAACTGCACGAGGATCACCAGTACCAGGAAGGACAGGTCGAGCGTGATCTGGCCCAGCTTCAACGGAGGGATCACCCGCCGGAGCGCCTTGAGCGGCGGGTCGGTGATCGTGTAGACCACCTCGGCGACCACCAGCAGGGCCCCGCGGGGGCGCCAGGAGCGCGCGAACATCTGGACGTAGTCGAGCACCAGTCGCGCGATCAGCAGCAGGAAGAACAGCCAGAGCACGAGGTAGGCCAGCTGGCCGACCGGTCTACCCATCAGCAGACCCCACCGGCAGGTCGATGCCGGTCCGCCGTCGTGTACACGGCCCAGACCCTAACGCCCCCCGCCCGGCACGGGTGGCGCCGACCCACGGACAGGGCCGCCTCCGCGCCCGCGACCCCCTCACCACGCGGTGGCCGGGTCAGCTCTGGTTGAAGAAGCCGCTCTCGGCCATCCGGGCCTTGTCCTCGGCCGTGACCGTGACATCCACCGGCGAGAGCAGGAAGACCTTGTTGGTGACCCGCTCGATGGTGCCTCGCAGGCCGAACACGAGTCCCGCCGCGAAGTCGACCAGCCGTTTGGCGTCCGAGTCGTCCATGTCGGAGAGGTTCATGATCACCGGCGTGCTCTCGCGGAAGCTCTCGCCGATCTGCTTGGCCTCGTTGTAGGTGCGTGGGTGGATCGTGGTGATCCGGTCGAAGGCCCGGGACGAGCTCGACGAGGGACGCCGCTCCGGCATCGTGGCGACCGCACCGTGTCTCTCCTCGCGCAGCGCGGTGGCGCCGGCGGTCCGGTGGCCGCCACGGCCCGCGTCGTGCGGGTCGGCACGAGGGTCCGGGTCATAGGCCTCGCCGCCCTGGTACCCGTCGTCGTACTCGTCGTACTCGTAGCGGTCGTCCTCCTCGACGAGGCCGAGGTAGACCATTGCTTTGCGCATCGCGCCGGCCATGCCTGACTGCCCTCCGCTCGGGTGGACGAACCCCTGTCCTCGTTGTCGCCAACGACTGGTCCGACCAGGCCCGACCCTCGTGATGACGGTCGTGGCCCTCGCAGCGACGCTACCGGAGCGGAGGGCGCGAACCGAGCAACGCGGTGCCGACGCGCAGGTGTGTCGCGCCGTGCCGGACGGCGGCCTCGAGGTCGGCGCTCATGCCGGCGGAGACCACATCCGCGCCCGGATGGTCCCGGCGCAGGCCGGCGGCGACCTCCGCCAGCCGGGCGTACGCCTCGTCCGGGTCCGCGCCGAGCGGTGCGACGGCCATGACGCCGGCCAGGTCGAGGTGGTCTGAGGTCCGGACCGCGTCGGCGACGGCCGGGACGTCCGCGGGAGCCGCCCCACCCCGGCCGGGGTCGTCGAGGGCGAGGTCGACCTGGACCAGGGCGCGGATGCGCCGGTCGCTCCGGTCGGCTGCCCGGTCGAGGGCGTCGACGAGCCGCCGGCGGTCCACCGAGTGCACGACGTCCATGGACCGGGCGACAAGACCTGCCTTGTTGGTCTGCAGCTGGCCGACGAAGTGCCAGGTGAGCGCGGACCCCTCGCCGGTCCGGCAGTCGTGCTGCTTCGTGGCCGCCTCGTCCGCGCGGTTCTCACCGACGTCGCGGACACCGAGCGAGACCAGGTGCAGGACGTCGGACGACGGGAACGTCTTGGTCACCGCGACGAGCGTCACCTGGTCGCGGCCGCGCCCGGCCGCGACGCAGGCGGCAACGATGCGGTCCTCGACCGCGGCCAGGTTGGCGGCGATCTCGGCCCGGCGGTCCAGCTCGGTCGGCGGCTCGGTCGGCGGCTCGGTCGTCATCGGACCACCACCCCCGCGAACCGGCCGGTGACGCCGTCGCGGCGGTGGGAGTAGAGGTCGACCGACTCTGCCGTGCACCACGCGTCGGCCTCGACGGCTTCGACGCCGGCCGCGAGCAGCTGGGCGACGACGCCGGCCCGGAGGTCCAGCCCGGGCGTCCCGGCCCGGGTCGTCGACCTCGCCGCCGGGACGACGGCGGCAACCTCGGCCGCCATCTCGGCCGGCACCTCGTAGCAGGCGCCGCACACCGCCGGGCCGACGACGGCGACCACGCGGTCCGGGCGCGCGCCCAGCGCGCGCATCGCGGCCACGGTCGCGGGGACGACCCCGGCGGCCACCCCGCGACGGCCGGCGTGCGCCACCGCCACGACGTGGCTGCGGCGGGCGGCCAGCAGGACGGGGACGCAGTCGGCCACCAGCACGACGAGCCCGAGACCGGGCTGCGCCGTCACCAGCGCGTCCGCCACCGGGGCAGGCTCGCCGGGTTCGGGCGGCCCGTCGACCATGCAGACGTCGGCACCGTGAACCTGCTGCATGAAGACCAGGCTCGCCGGGTCGACCCCGATCCCGAGCGCGAGCAGCCGGCGGTTCTCGGACACGGCCGCGGGGTCGTCCCCCACGTGGTCGCCGAGGTCCAGCGCGTCGTACGGCGGGCGGCTCACCCCGCCGTGCCGGTCGGTCCACGCGTAGCGCGCGGCCCCGATCGTCCCGGTGCGGCGCAGCATGCGGCGAGCCTAGGGGCCGCCGCAGGGCCGTGGCGGCGACCGGGCCGGAGGTGGGACGGACCGGTCGGCAGGGCCCTGCGGGTGTCCTGCCGACCGGTCCGGGTCGAGGGGCGATCTGCTGGGGTCGCCTGCTAGCGGAGGAACTCGGGGATGTCGAGGTCGTCCGCGTCGTCGAAGACGATCGTGCGGGCCGGTCGGGCGGCGTGGGCCGGCTCGCCGTGAAGGTCGATCGACTCCCCGCTGCGCCGGGCGGCGTACGCCGGCTCCCGCTCCGCCGGGCGGTCGCCCTCCGTGGCCGGCGCCGGGTCGCTGCTGCGCTCGAAAGACGTGCCCGTGGGGTCGGTGCGGGTGGCCACCGGCTCCTGGGCGGGCTCGGCCCGGCGGACCGGCTGCGGGACGGCCTTGCGAGGAGCGCCCCCGTCGAAGCCGGCGGCGATCACGGTGACCCGTACCTCGTCGCCGAGCGCGTCGTCGATGACGGCGCCGAAGATGATGTTCGCCTCCGTGTGTGCCGACTCCGCGACGAGCTGGGCCGCCTCGTTGATCTCGAACAGCCCGAGGTCGGAGCCGCCGGAGACCGACAGGAGCACGCCGTGGGCGCCGTCGATGGACGCCTCGAGCAAGGGTGAGGAGATTGCCATCTCGGCGGCCTCCACGGCGCGGTTGTCGCCGCGCGACGAGCCGATGCCCATCAGCGCCGACCCGGCGCCGCTCATCACCGACTTGACGTCGGCGAAGTCGAGGTTGATCAGGCCGGGCGTGGTGATCAGGTCGGTGATGCCGGAGACACCCTGCAGCAGCACCTGGTCGGCGGACTTGAAGGCGTCGAGCATCGAGATGCCGCGGTCGGAGATCGACAGCAGCCTGTCGTTGGGGATGACGATCAGGGTGTCGACCTCGTCGCGCAGCTCGTCGATGCCGGTCTCGGCCGAGTTGGCGCGTCGGC
This sequence comes from uncultured Actinomycetota bacterium, assembly GCA_963726615.1. Classification (GTDB taxonomy): domain Bacteria; phylum Actinomycetota; class Actinomycetes; order JACCUZ01; family JACCUZ01; genus CAWDZK01. The sequence continues at coordinate 716,972 of CAVSCX010000011.1, forward strand.
GGCCCTCGAAGCCGAACGGCCGGGTCACGACCCCGATGGTCAGCGCCCCTAGCGAGCGCGCGACGCGCGCGACGACAGGCGCGCCACCGGTGCCGGTGCCGCCCCCCTCGCCGGCAGTGACGAAGACCATGTCGGCCCCCTTGAGGACCTCCTCGATCTCCTCGGCGTGGTCCTCGGCGGCCTTGCGGCCGACCTCCGGGTTGGCGCCGGCGCCGAGCCCGCGGGTGAGCTCCCGGCCGACGTCGAGCTTCACGTCCGCGTCGGACATGAGCAGGGCCTGGGCGTCGGTGTTGATGGCGATGAACTCGACGCCCTTGAGGCCGACCTCGATCATCCGGTTGACCGCGTTCACGCCGCCGCCGCCGATGCCGACGACCTTGATGACCGCGAGGTAGTTCTGCGGTGCTGCCACGTCGGTGCCTCTTCTCTGATCGGTCGGGCAGGTGCCCTGTCGAACGCCCCGGAGTCCCGGAACCCTCACCCTCTAGTTGAGCCTTATAGTTATGTCAACTCGTGAGGTTGAGGAGGACGCTAGGTACCGGTGCGGGTGGGTTCAACGACCGAGGCCGCGACACGCCGCAAGAACCTGGGCCGCCCCCGGGTCGCCGCCACGATCCGTCGTTTGCGACCTGGTTCCCCGACACGCCGGGGCCGCCACGGCGTGTCGGGGGCGGGATGTCGCAAACGAGCGTCCCGGGGCGGCGAACCGGGTGGGAGGGGCGGGGCTGTGCGCGCGGCTACTTCGTCGTGGTGGGGGCGTCCGGCGCCGACACGTCGTAGACGCTGGCCTTGCGGGTGAGCAGCACGGCCAGCACGGCGGCCTTGCGCGCGCCCCGCTCGGCACTCCCCCAGACCACGGTCCTCCCGCGGGAGAGCTGCACCCGGACGTCGTCCGGTCCGGCCGCGCGGACCTGCCGTACCTCGCCGCGGACCGACGCGGGCACGACATCGAGGGCGTCGAGGACGTCGAGCGCGGCCCGCAGCGCCGGCGGGCCGGCGTCGACGGGTGCGCTGACCAGCGGGAGCCCGCGCGGGCGGCGGGCGACCTGGTCGAAGGCCACGCCGTCCCGGTCGACAAGGAGGTAGCCGCCGCCACGCTGCTGGGCCGCCGCCGGGACCCGCTCGTGCACGATGATCGCCACCGTCCGGGGCCACTGCCGCCGCACCTCCGCCCGGCGGACCACGGCAAGGGTCTCCACCCGGGTCGCGACCGCGTCCGTGTCGAGGGTGGCCAGCGGCTCCCCGGGCGGGACGGCGGCGGTGCTGCGCACCGTGCCGGGGTCCAGCCGCTCGGCCCCCGTGACGGTCACGGAGCGCACCCCGAGGACCGACGTCGCGAGCAGGAGCCAGACACCCACCCCGAGGAGCACCAGCAGGCCGAACACCGTCAGCGTCGTCGCCAGCCTGGTACGCCGACGCGCCTTCCCCCTGGCGGCGAGGCGGGGCTCGAACTCGGTGGCCGTCGTCATCGGACCCTCACGTCGTCCGGCCGGAGAGCAGCTCGAGGACCTCGGGACCGATCATCGTCACGTCGCCGGCGCCGCAGGTGATGACCACGTCGCCGGGGCGGGCCCGCTCCGCGAGGTGCCCCGCGACCGCCGACCAGGACGGCTCGAACACCACCTGCGCGGGCGGCAGCGGCACGGCGGCGGCCACCAGGGCGCCGGTCACGCCCGGCTCGGGGTCCTCCCGAGCGGCGTAGACGTCCATGACCACGACCTCGTCGGCCAGCCCGAGCGCGGCACCGAACTCGGTCGCGAAGAACCGGGTGCGGCTGAACAGGTGCGGCTGGAACACCACGACCACCCGGCCGCTGCCGGCGACCTCGCGCGCGGCGGCCAGGTCCGCGCTCAGCTCGGTGGGGTGGTGCGCGTAGCTGTCGAACACGCGGACGCCGGCCAGGGTGCCCTTGTGCTCGAACCTCCGGCGGGTGCCGGTGAACCCCGCCAGCCCCTCGCCCAGCCGCTCGACCGGGAAGCCGAGCCCGACGCCGACGGCAAGCGCCGCCGCTGCGTTGAGGGCGTTGTGCCGGCCCGGGATGCGCAGCTCGACCCGGCCCAGACGACGGCCCGACAGCACCGCCTCGAACGAGCTGCCCAGTCCTTTCGCCTCCAGGCCGACGAGCTGCAGGTCGGCCGACGGGTGCACGCCGTACGTCCGGACATCGACTCCCTCCGCCCTCGCGGTGGCAGCGAGCGCCACGGCTCCCGGGTCGTCGGCGCAGACGACGAGGAAGCCCCCCGGCTCGATCCGACGGGAGAACGCGTCGAAGGCCGCCGCCACCGCCTCGGGGGTCCCGTAGTGGTCGAGGTGGTCGGGCTCGACGTTGGTGACGACCGCCGCGGTCGGCGAGTAGAGCAGGAAGGACCCGTCGCTCTCGTCGGCCTCGGCCACGAACACGTCGCCGGTGCCGTTGTGGGCGTTGGCCCCGGACTCGTTGAGATTTCCCCCGATCGCGAACGACGGGTCCACACCGCACTGCTGCAGTGCGACGGTGAGCAGCGACGTCGTGGTGGTCTTGCCGTGGGTCCCGGCGACAGCGACGGCCCGGCGGCCCACCATCACCGAGGCGAGCGCGCCGGCCCGGTGCACCACCCGCAGGCTCCGCCGCCGCGCCTCCACGAGCTCCCGGTTGTCCTCGCGGATCGCGGTGGACACGACGACTGTGTCCGCGGCTCCGACGTTGGCCGGGTCGTGCCCGACGTGGACGGTGGCGCCGAGCGCACGCAGGGCGGCGAGGGCGACCGAGTCCTTGGCGTCGCTGCCGGAGACCGGCAGGCCGCGGGCCAGCATGATCCTGGCGATGCCGGACATGCCGGCGCCGCCGATGCCCACGAAGTGCACCCGCCCCAGTGCCTCGGCGGGCATGGGGAGGTCGGGAGGCGGTGCACCGTCGGCGCCCGCCGCCCGGTCCGAGGTGCGGTCGGAGGAGGCAGCCAGCCCGCTGTCGGCCGCGCTCACCACTGCCTCCCATCCCGTCGGCTGCTCTGCCCGGCCGCCTCGAGCACGAGATCGACGAGGCGCTCGTCGGCGTCCGGCCGGCCGGCGGACGCGGCGGCCCGCCCCATCGTCGCCAACCGCTGCGGGTCGGCGAGCAGGGGGGTCAGCACCGTGCGCACCCAGTCCGGCGTGCAGTCGGCGTCGTCGACCATCAGGCCACCGCCAGCATCGACGACCGGCTTCGCGTTGAGCGCCTGCTCGCCGTTGCCGATCGGCAGCGGCACGTAGGCCGCCGGCAGCCCGACGGCGGTGAGCTCCACCACCGTGTTGGCGCCGGCCCGGCACAGGACCAGGTCGGCCGCCGCGTAGCCGAGCTCCATCCGGTCGAGGTAGGGCACGGTGACGTACGCCGGGTCGCCCGCCGCGCCGTCCGGCACCGTCACCGTGTGCGCCGTCCCGGTCGCGTGCAGCACCTGCGCGCCTGCCGCGCGCAGGTCGCCCGCGGCGCCGGAGGCCGCGTCGTTGAGGCGACGGGCACCCTGCGAGCCGCCGGTGACCAGCAGGGTGGGGCGGCCCGCGGCCAGGCCGAAGGTCGACAGCGCCTCGGCCCGGCGGGCCGGCCGGTCCAGGGTCGCGATCGACCGGCGGATGGGCAGTCCGAGCCGGCGGCCGTGCGCGATCGGGGTGTCCGGGAAGGTGAACGCGACGTACGGCGTCAGGCGGGCGCCGAGCCGGTTGGCCCAGCCCGGCCGCGGGTTGGCCTCGTGCACCACGATCGGCACCCCGAGCCGGCGCGCGGCGATGTACGCAGGACCGGAGACGAAGCCGCCGAAGCCCACGAGCACGTCGGCCGAGCGCTCTCGCAGCACGTCGGCGGCTGCCTCGACCGCGGCCCTGAGCCGGCCCGGGACCCGGATCAGGTCCATGCCCGGGCGCCGCGGGATCGGCACGGGAGGGATGAGCGCCAGGTCGTAGCCGCGGGCCGGGATGATCCTGGTGTCCAGGCCGCGCTCGGTGCCGAGCGCGGTGATCGCGGCGTCCGGGTCGCGCCGGCGCAGGGCGTCGGCGAAGGCCAGGGCAGGCTCGATGTGGCCGGCGGACCCTCCCCCGGCGACGACGACGTGCATCTTCTCCCCCGCCTACCTGGTCCGGACCGCGCGGGCCGGACCCGACGCAGGCCGCGAGGCGGGGATCCGGCCGGCGCCGGCCGCCTGCCGGCGACGGGCCCCGCGACGTGCCAGCAGCGCCCGGAGACCGCCGCGGGCGGACCGCGGGCGGGCGAAGGACAGCAGCATCCCCAGGCCGAGCATCGTGGGCACGAGCGCCGACCCCCCGTAGGACACCAGGGGCAGCGGGACGCCCGTGATGGGCAGCAGGCCGAGCACGGCGCCGATGTTCACCAGCGCCTGCACCAGCACCCAGGCGGTGACTCCGGCGGCGGCGTAGCGGACGAACGGCTCGGTGGCCTCGAGCGCGACCCGCAGGCCGGCGTACCCGACGAGGCCGAACAGCACCAGCACCGCCAGGGTGCCCACGAGGCCGAGCTCCTCGCCGATGATCGCGAAGATGAAGTCGGTGTGCGCCTCGGGCAGGCTGCCCCACTTCTCCTTGGAGCCGCCCAGGCCGACGCCCCACCACCCGCCGGACGCGAGCGCGAACTTGCCGTGCAGTGCCTGCAGCCCGTTGCCCAGCGGGTCGGCCTGGTCCGGGTGCAGCCAGACCGTGATGCGCGACATCCGGGTGGACCGGGTGTTGACCATGTAGGTGAACACCAGCGCTGCCGGCACCGCCGCCGCGAGGTAGAGCCTGGTCGGCGCGCCGGCGACCCAGAGCAGGGCGGCCAGGATCGCCGCGATGATGATGGCCGTGCCCAGGTCGCCGCCGAGCAGCACGAGGGCCAGCACGAACCCGCCGACGGGCACGATCGGCACGAGCAGGTGCTTCCACTGCCCGATCAGCCGGTCCTTGCGCGCCAGCAGGTCGGCCGACCAGAGCACCAGGGCCAGCTTCGCCAGCTCGGACGGCTGGATCCGGAACGGGCCGCCGAAGTCGAGCCAGTTCTTGTTCCCGTTGACCTCGGTGCCGGCCACGACGACGAGCACGAGCAGTGCGACGGACGCCACCAGCCCGAGGTGCGCGAACACCCGCCAGGCACGAGCGGGCAGCCGTGAGGCGCACCACATCAGGGGCAGGCCGATCAGGACCCACATCGCCTGCTTGGTCACGATCGCCATCGAGGAGCCCATGAAGGCGAAGGCCACCACGCTGGACGCCGAGAACACCATGACCACACCGAGCACCAGCAGCAGGGTGCTGGCACCGAGCAGCAGGTAGTACGGCGTGGCCGGCCGCTGCAGCAGCGAGACCTGACTCGTGGCGGCCTCCGGCGCGGACCCGGGCGCGCGGAGGCCTGTGTTTGCGACCGCGCTCACGACGTCGAGGGGGACGCCGGGCGGCCCGAGGCGCCGGCGAGGCGCCGCGCGGCGGCGGCGAACGCGTCGCCCCGGTCGGCGTAGTCGCGGAACATGTCCATCGACGCGCACGCGGGCGCGAGGAGCACCGTGTCCCCGGGCCGGGCGAGGACGGCGGCGGCGCGCACGACCTCGTCCATCAGGGCGGCGGTGTCCATCGGACCAGTGTCAGGGGCGACCACCTCGACCACGGGGACCTCGGGCGCGTGTCGCGCGAGCGCCTCTGCGACGAGAACACGGTCCGCGCCGATCAGCACCGCGCCGCGCAGCCGGTCCGCCGTGGCCGCGACGAGCTCGTCGAACTGCGCGCCCTTGGCGAGGCCGCCGGCGACCCAGACGACGTGCGGGAACGACTGGAGTGAGGCGGCAGCGGCGTGCGCATTGGTGGCCTTGGAGTCGTCGACGAAGGCGACGCCGTCGGCCGACGTGACGTGGGCGATGCGGTGCGGGCCGGGGTCGAAGGAGCGCAGGCCGGCCCGCACGTGGCGCGGGTGCACCGCGAGGCGGCTGCCGGTCGCGCTGCTCAGGCAGCGGGCGAGTGCCGCCGCCGCCAGCGCGTTGGCCACGTTGTGCGGCCCGGGCACCGGTATGTCGCCGAGCTCGGCCAGCACGACTCCCTCACCGGGCACCCGGGTCATCTCCACGTCGTCAGGGTCGGTGCCGATGCACCGGTCGACAAGCGCGTCGCCGACGAGGCCGAAGCAGGCACGCGACGCGGGGTCGATGCTGAAGGACTGCCTGTCGTCGATGCGCTCGGCCATCGCGGCCACCAGCGGGTCGTCCTGGTTGTAGACGGCGTACCAGTCGCTGCGCCACACCAGTGCCTTGTCCTCGGCGTACGCCTCGAGCGAACCGTGCCAGTCCAGGTGGTCGGCAGCGATGTTGAGCAGCGCGCCGGAGATGAACTCGACAGTCGTCGTCCAGTGCAGCTGGAAGCTGGAGACCTCGACCGCGAGCACGTCGTACGGCGGGTCGGCCAGCACCGCGTCGAGGACCGGGAAGCCGACGTTGCCCGTCGCGACCGCGCGATGGCCCGCGGCTCGAAGGATCGACGCGAGCATCTGCACCGTCGTGGTCTTGCCGTTGGTCCCGGTGACCCCGAGCCACTCCTGCCCGTCGGGGCGCAGTCGGTAGGCCAGCTCGACGTCCCCCCAGACCGGTACGCCGGCGGCTGACGCCGCCACCAGCAGCGGCGCGTCCGGGCGCCAGCCGGGAGAGGTGACGACGAGCGCCATGCCGTCGGGAAGGGTGTCCGCGTCGCCGAGCCGCACCTCGGCCCCGGCGGCGCGCAGCTCGCCGGCCAGGACCCGCTCCCGGTCGCGGTCGCGGCCGTCCACCGCCACCACGTGCGCGCCGAGGCCGAGCAGCGCGCGCACGACGGACGGTCCGGTGACGCCCAGGCCGGCGACGCAGACCCGGCTGCCGGCGAGGTCGGGCCGGCCGTCCTGATCGTCGAGTCCGGCCGTGCTCACGTCGCGCCGGTGACCCACTCGGCGTAGAACACGCCCAGCCCGAGCGCCACCAGCAGCCCGGCGATGATCCAGAACCTGATGACGATGGTGACCTCTCCCCAGCCCACCAGCTCGAAGTGGTGCTGCAGCGGAGCCATCCGGAACACCCGTCTCTTGGTCAGCTTGAAGAAGCCGACCTGGAGGATGACCGAGAGCGAGATGAGGACGAACAGCCCGCCGACGAGCACGAGCAGGAGCTCGGTGCGGCTGGTGATGGCCAGGCCGGCCAGCGCCCCGCCCAGGGCCAGCGAGCCGGTGTCGCCCATGAAGATCTTGGCGGGCGAGGCGTTCCACCACAGGAAGCCGAAGCAGGCGCCCATGATCGCGGCAGCCACCACCGCCAGGTCGAGGGGGTCTCGCGCCTCGTAGCACTTGGCGCCCACGTCGGGCACGCCGCACTTGTGCCCGAACTGCCAGATCCCGATGAGGATGTACGACGCGAAGACCATCACCGAGGTACCGGTGGCGAGGCCGTCCAGCCCGTCGGTGAGGTTCACACCGTTGGACGTGCCGGCGATCATGACGTAGGCCCACGCGACGAACAGGACCGCGCCGAGGGAGAGGCCGGTGTCCCGCAGGAAGGAGATGTCGGTGGAAGCCGGGGCGAAGCCCTTGCCGTCCGGGAACCGGGTCGCCAGCACCGCGAAGGTGATGGCAACCACGGACTGGCCCGCCAGCTTCGCACCGGCGCGGAGCCCGAGGCTGCGCTGCTTGGAGACCTTGATGTAGTCGTCGAGGAAGCCGACCAGACCGAGCCCGCTCATGAGGAACAGCACCAGGAGGCCGGACACGGTCGGGTCGCTGAGCGTCAGCAGGTGGGCGGCGGCGTACCCCACCAGGGTGCCGATGATGATGACGGCGCCGCCCATCGTCGGGGTGCCGCGCTTCGTGTGGTGGGACGTCGGGCCGTCGTCACGGATCAGCTGACCGTAGTTGCGCCGCACCAGCAGCTTGATGGCGACGGGTGTGCCGAACAGCGTGATGATCAGCCCGAACGACGCCGCGACGAGCACCTGTCTCACGGCGTACCGGGCCCTTCGCCGGCCGCTGTCGTCGCATCCGCGAGGACCGCAGCTGCGACGACCTCCAGGCCGCTGCTGCGCGACGCCTTCACGAGCACCACGTCGCCGGGGCGCACCCCGGCCCGCAGCACGGCGAGCGCGGAGCCGACGTCCGGCACGGCGACGCTCCCCTCTCCCTCGGTGGCGCCCTCGGCGAGGGCACCGTCGTGCACCGGTCGCGCACCCTCGCCGACGGCGACGACCCGCTGCACGCCCGACCTGACCGCCAGTCTGCCCGCCGCCTCGTGCTCGGCGGCGGAGGCCGCGCCGAGCTCGAGCATCTCTCCCAGCACCGCCCAGCTCCGCCGGCCGACAGCCATCGCCGCCAGGGCGCCCAGCGCGGCGGCGGTCGAGTCGGGGTTGGCGTTGTAGGCGTCGTTCACGACGGTGACTCCGTCGGCCCGGCTGGTGACCTCCATCCGCCATGGGCTGCGGGGGACCGCACCGGCCAGCGCGGCTGCCACGCCGGCCCCGTCCGCGCCGAGCTCGAGCCCCACCGCGGCTGCCGCCAGCGCGTTGCCCACGTGATGGGCGCCGTGCAGCGGGAGCGTCACCCGGACCGGTGCCCGGTCCGGTGCCCGCAGGACGAAGGACGGCCGGCCCAGGTCGTCGAGCACGACCTCCTCGGCCCGGACGTCGGCGTCGGCGGCGAGGCCGAAGCGGACCACCCGGGCCGTCGTCAGCCCGGCCATCGCCGCGACGTGCGGGTCGTCCGCGTTGAGCACGGCCACCCCGTCGGGAGGAAGAGCCGCGACGAGCTCGCCCTTGGCGCGGGCGGTGGCCTCCGTCGAGCCGAACTCGCCGGCGTGGGCGGCACCGACGTTGAGGACCACGCCCACGCGCGGAGGGGTGATGCCGCAGAGGTAGGCGATGTGCCCGATGCCGCGAGCGCCCATCTCGACGACGAGGTGGCGGGTCGAGGGGTCGGCCGCCAGCGCGGTGACCGGCACCCCCACCTCGGTGTTGAAGGAGCCCTGCGGTGCGACAGTCGGTCCCAGCGGCTCGAGGACCGCCGCGAGCAGGTCCTTCGTGGACGTCTTGCCCGACGACCCGGTCACGCCGACCACGGCAAGGCCGTGTGCCACCAGGCCGTCGACCTGGTGGCGGGCCAGCCGGCCCAGGGCGGCGACCGGGTCGTCCACCAGGACGTGCGGCACCGGCACGGCCCGCCGGCCGAGGCAGGCGACGGCGCCGGAGGTCACCGCCTGCGCGGCGTAGTCGTGGCCGTCGGCCCGCTCCCCCTCGACGGCCACGAAGAGGCCGCCCGCGGGGACCGAGCGCGAGTCGGCCGACGCGCCACCGCTGACCACAAGGTCGTCCGGTGTGTCCGTGCCGCCGACGGTGCCGCCCACCACCACGGCGACCGCGGCCAGGCTCATCGGCGTCACCCGGACTCCTCGCGCAGGGCCGCCGCCAGCTCGACCCGGTCGTCGAACGGCTGCACGACGCCGGCGACCTCCTGCCCCTGCTCGTGCCCCTTGCCGGCGACGACCAGGACGTCGCCTGGGCCGACGATCCGCGCGGCCAGCCGGATGGCGGCCCGCCGGTCGACCTCCACCTCGAGCCGACCGGCCGCACCGCCGCGCCGTGCCTCGTCGGCCCCCGACCGGATCTCCTCGACGATCGCGGCCGGGTCCTCGGACCGGGGGTTGTCACTGGTGAGCACCGCCACGTCGGCCTCTCGCACCGCGATGCCGCCCATCACCGGGCGCTTCTGCTGGTCGCGGTCGCCGCCGCAACCGAGGACGACGACAAGCCGCCCTCCTGCCCCGACGAGCCGCCGCGCTGCGGCGAGCAGGAGCGACAGCGCGTCCGGTGTGTGCGCGAAGTCGACGAGCGCGACCGGTCCCCCCGCCCTTACGGTCACCCGCTCCATCCGGCCGGGGACCCCTGGGCAGTCCGCCACTCCCCCCGCGGCGACGACGGGGTCGACCCCGGCCTCGACCAGGGCGACGACGGCGAGCGCCGCGTTGGCCAGGTTGAACCCACCGGCCAGCCGGGTGCCGCAGGACAGCCGGAGGCCCCGCGGACCGGCCAGGACGAAGCGGCTCCCCTCCGGGCCGGCCTCGACCTCGACCGCCCGCCAGTCGGCGTCGGCGCCCGCCGGCGACAGCGTCACCAGTGGCACCGTCGCCAGCCCGGCGAGCCGCCGACCGTGCTCGTCGTCGACGTCGACCACCGCGCGCCTCGACCGGTCCGGCGTGAAGAGCGAGGCCTTCACCTGGAAGTACTCCTCCAGGTCGGCATGGAAGTCGAGGTGGTCCTCGCTGAGGTTGGTGAACAGCGCGACGTCGTACGTCGTGCCGTCGACCCGGCCCATCGCGAGCGCATGGCTCGACACCTCCATCGCGACAGCGTCGACGCCGCGCTCGCGCATGACCGCCAGCAGCGCCTGCAGGTCCGGCGCCTCGGGCGTGGTGCGCTCGCTCGGCAGCGCCTGGTCGCCGACCCGCGTCTCGATGGTCCCGACCACGCCGGTGCTACGGCCGGCCGCGCGCAGGCCCGCCTCCAGCAGGTAGGCGGTCGTGGTCTTGCCGTTGGTGCCGGTGATGCCGAACATCGTCAGGGCCGCGGACGGGTCGCCGTAGACCCAGGCCGCAAGACCGCCCAGGACCGCTCGCGGTGACTCCACGACGTACGTCGGCAGGCCGGCGCCGAGGGACCGCCCCGCGCCCCCCGCGTCCGTGACGCACCCGACCGCGCCGGCCACGCGAGCCGCGTCCGCGAAGTCTGCGCCGTGCGCGCGGGACCCCCGCGGCGCGGCGTAGAGGTCGCCGGGGCGCACCGCGCGGGAGTCGAGGGTCACCCCGGTCACGACGGGGACGTCGAGGGCGTCCGGGCCGCCGGAGACCTCGACCCCGAGCACCTCGGCCACCTCGGCCAGCGTCCGGGCCGGGAGCCCGGCCGGGCGCGGCCATGCCTCGTGCCGCGGCACTCCGGTCGGGTTCGGCACAGGCAGGGAGACTATCCGGGCCCGTCCGGCGGTCGTCGGCCGCGCCGTCCGCCCCCCCGTCGAACCCGACGCGTGCGGGGCGGCTGCTACCTCGTGGTGATCGGCAGCAGGTGGCGCTTGGTGCCTGTGGGCGCGACCCGCAGGGTGTCCAAGGCGAACGAGGCGACCTGCTGGAACACCGGACCCGCCTGCAGCCCACCGCCGATGGCGACCTTCGGCGTCTGCAACGTGACGGCGACGACGACGCCGGGCTTGTCCGCCGGGGCCAGGCCGATGAACGACAGGGTGTTCCCCCGGTAGCAGCTGCAGGCCGGGTCGAACCGCTGCGCGGTGCCGGTCTTGCCGCCGACCCGGTAGCCGGGGATGCGCGAGAGCGGTGCGGTGCCGCCGTCGGCAGGCACCGTCTCCAGCATCCGGCGCACCGTCTGGGCGGTGGCGGTGCTCACGACCCGCGTTGCCTTGGACGCCGGCGACGGGTGCAGCGACCCGTCGGCACCGGTGGTCGACTCGACCAGCCGCGGCGGCTTCCGGACCCCGTCGTTGGCGATCGTCGCGAACACCGACGCCATCTGCACGGCGTTGACCGAGTAGCCCTGGCCGAAGGCCATGGTGTAGCCGCTGGTGGCCGACCAGTCCCCCGGCTTGGGGATCTCGCCGGACTGCTCCCCCGGGAGTCCGAGACCTGTCGGCTCCCCGACCCCGAACTTCTTGAGGTACGGGTAGAGCCGCTTGAGGTTGCCCAGCCGTTCCGCGGCCTTGATGGTGCCGATGTTGCTCGACTTGGCGATCGTCCCCGCGTAGGTGAGGTGCTGGACGGGGTGGTCCTCGAAGTCCTTGAAGGACTTGCCCGCGCGTGTGAGCCGGTTCGGCACGGTGATCGGGGTGGTCGGGGAGATCACGCCTTCCTGCAGCAGGGCCGCGGCGGTGATGACCTTGCCGGTGCTGCCCGGCTCGTAGGCCTCGTTGAGCGGGCGGTCACCGCGGTCCTCCGCCGCCGAGGCACCAGGGTGGTTCGGGTCGAACGTCGGCGCCGTCGCCACCGCCAGCAGGTCTCCTGTCGACGGCTCGTACACGATCACGGTCCCGCTCTGCGCGCTGTAGGCCGACACCGCCTTCGCGATCGCCTTCTGGGCGACGTACTGGATGTCGCGGTCGATGGTGAGGCGGACGTCGGACCCACCGATCGCGTCGCGCTCGGTGTCGACCCCGCTCGGGATCCGGCGTCCGCCGGCGGACAGCTCGTACGTCGCCGTCCCGTCGCGACCGGCCAGCGTCTTGTCCAGGGCGTACTCCAGGCCGCCGAGGCCCTTGCCGTCGGCGCCGACGAACCCGACGACGTTCGCTGCGACCTTGCCGTTGGGGTAGACCCTCTTGCTGGTCTGCTCCGAGTAGATGCCCGGCACGCCGGTGATCTCGGGGTCCGGGTGGTTCAGCTTCTGCACCGCGCGCCAGGTGGCCGGCGTCACGGACTTGGCGAGGTAGACGAAGCGAGCGGTGCCCGTGAGCTTCTCCTGCAGTGTTGCGGGGTCCACGCCCAGCACCGGCGCCAGCACCCTGGCGGTGGCCGCCGGGTCGACCACCTTGGTCTGGTCGGCGGTCACGTTGACAGCGGCGACGGTGGTCGCGAGGGCGACGCCGTTCCGGTCGGTGATGCTGCCCCGCTCCGCCGGCAGCGTCACGGTCCGCAGCCGCCCGGCCTCCGCCTCGGCGGCGTACGTCGGTGCGTCCAGGCCCTGCAGCTGCACGAGCCGCGCGCCGAACAGCGACAGGACGAACGCCAGCACGATGACCGCGCCGCGCAGCCGTCGACCGGAGTCGCCCAGCCGGACCCGGCGCGGCGGCCGTGGCGGCGGCCGGTGGGCGCTTCGTGACGTGGGGGCGCGCGACGGCGCCGGCCGGCGGGTCCCGGCCGCCGACCGCCCGGCCGGCGCCCGGCGAGGCGCTCTGGGCCCGTGGCCGGCGGCACCGGCACGCGCGGGCACGGCACGCCGGGGCGGCGGGGTCGGCCGGGGCCGGCGCTCTCTGGTTGTCACCGGCGGGGGCGGGCGCTGCCCGTCGGGGACGGGGAGGCGGCGGGCCGGCCCGACCTCGCCGACTTCGCCGGCTTCGGGGCCGCCGCGGTCCCGCGGGTCGCAGCGGCGGCCGGCGCCGGGGCGGCGACGCCCGCCTTGGGCCGCCCCAGCACCTTGCCGTCGGAGAGGCGGATGAACGCCGGGTTCACGCTGCGCACCATCCCCATCGCCTCCGCCCTCGCCGCCAGCCGACGCGGTGACGCCTGCAGCGCGACCTCCTGCTCGAGCGCCTGCTCACGGTCGGTGAGCACGGCCGAGCGGACCTTGAGGTCGTGCAGCCGGAAGGAGTCCTCCGCCAGGGCGGTATGCAGGAAAAGCAGCCCTGCGAGCCCCCCGATGAGCAGTGTGCCGAGGAGCACGACGAACGGCGCGCGCGGCGCGCCGGAACGCAGGGGTGGGACCAGCCGGAGCGGTCGCCGGCCGGGTGCCCGACCAGCGACCGGCGCTGCCGGTCTGGATCCGCCGAGCGGGCGCGCCGGGCTGCTGACGGCCGTGGCCGCCGTGCTGCTCATGCCGCGTCCCGGAGGCGTTCGCAGGCGCGCAGCCGGACCGAGGCGGCCCGCGGGTTCGCGGTGACCTCGGCCTCGCTCGCCGGCTCGGACCCGCGGGTGAGCAGCCGCAGCAGGGGCTCGTGCTCCGGCAGCACGACCGGCAGGCCGGGCGGCGCGGTGCTCGTGGCCCCCGCTGTGAGGACGCGCTTGACCAGCCGGTCCTCCAGCGAGTGGTAGGAGAGCACCACCATCCGGCCGCCGACGGCGAGCGCGTCCACCGCCACCGGAAGGGCCGCGGCCAGCGCCGCGAGCTCGCCGTTGACCTCGATCCGCAGCGCCTGGAAGGTCCGCTTTGCCGGGTGTCCACCGGTCCGCCGCGTCGCCGCGGGGATCGACGACCGGACCAGCTCGGCGAGCCGGGCCGTCCCGGTGAACGGCTCCTTCGCCCGCTCGCGCACCACGGCGTCGGCGATCCGCCTGGCGAACCGCTCCTCGCCGTACTCCCGCAGCACCCGGGCCAGCCGCCCCGCCGGGTAGGTGTTCACGACCTCGGCCGCCGTGGGGCCGCTGCTCTGGTCCATCCGCATGTCCAGCGGCGCGTCCTGCGCGTAGGCGAACCCGCGGCCCGCCTCGTCGAGCTGCATCGAGGAGACACCCAGGTCGAAGAGCACTCCCTGCACGCGCGCCAGACCGAGGCGGTCCAGCACCTCGGCCAGCTCGTCGTACACCGCGTGCACGAGCATGGCCCGCTCGCCGTACGCCGCGAGCCGCTCCCCCGCGATCGCGATCGCCCGCGGGTCGCGGTCGAGGCCCACGAGCCGCAACGCCCCGAACCGCTCCAGCAGCGCCGCGCTGTGCCCGCCGAGGCCCAGGGTGGCGTCGACGAGCACGGCGCCCGGAGCCTCGACAGCCGGGGCGAGCAGCTCGAGGGTGCGCGCGAGGAGGACCGGCACGTGCTCCGGCCCGGTGGCGGTCACGGCGTCAGCCGCTCAGCCGGGTGGTCAGCAGCAGGAGCAGCATCGCGAAGCTGCCCATCAGGCCCAGGGCGCCACCCAGCAGGAGGGCGCTCTGGCGGATCTCGGCGGCGAGCAGTCCTTCGGCGGACGGCTCGGCGGCGGGACCGCTCGGGGCGTGCGTGTCCATCTCGACCCTTCATGAACAGGTGGTGCGTCAGTGCTGCGGCAGTCGTGCTCGGTGCTGGTCGTGCGACCAGGTCTCCAACCGCTCGCGGTGGGCCGGTCCGGCCGCGCCGGTCCTGGCGCCGGGGAAGGGGCGTCAGGGCGGGCGGGCCGGGGCCCGTGGGGCGGGTGGAGACCTCGCCGTACGACCGCGGCGGTCGACGAGGTCGGATCGGGGTCGTCAGATCAGGCCGGGCAGCACCTCCTCCGACAGCTCGGCGAACGCGCCTTCCTGCTCGGCGCTGTACCGCGTCCAGGTCTGGTCGTCCCAGATCTCGAGGCGGGTGCCGGCGCCGATGACGGCGCAGTCGCGGGTCAGCCCGGCGTAGGTACGCAGTTCCTGGTTGACGGTGACGCGGCCCTGCTTGTCCGGGGTCTCGTCCGTGGCGTGGGACATGAACATGCGCTGGTAGTCGCGAGCCGCCTTGCTGGTGACCGGCGCCCGCCGGACCCGGTCGAAGATCACGTCGAACTCGGCATCCGGGTAGACGCAGAGGCAGCGCTCCTGCCCGACGGTGATCACGAGCCCGTCCGCCAGCCGCTCACGGAACTTGGCCGGCAGGAACAGCCGGCCCTTGTCGTCCAGCCGCGGGTGGTAGGTGCCCAGAAAACGGATCGGGCGGGACCGGCGCCCACCGGGGTCGCCGGCGCGAGGCTCGGCACCGTCGGCACCGTCGGCATCGTCCGACCGCCCCACATCGACCCACCTCCCCACGCCAGGCTGCGCACTGCTCCCCCACTGCGCCCCACCGTACTCCAATATCCTCCACCGTCAACCAACTCGCCGCACATCTGCCCCTCCGGCCGACCTCAACCCCCACCCCTCACCGCCCGCGACCGGCGTCGACGACCGGAGGCGGACCTGACGCCGATCTGTGACCGTGCCGCCGGGAGGCCCGGGCCCGGCCGCTGGTTGGATGTCGGCCGTGAGAGGACGCGGCCCCGACCCGCTGCCGCGGGCACTGGCGGTGGTGGCGCTGGTGGCTGTCGCGGCACTGGCGCTGCAGGCCCGGCACGGGCTGGACTGGGACTCGCTGGCCGAGCCGCTGGACGTCCGGTGGTCGCGGCTTGTCGTGGCAGCAGTGCTGCTGCTCGCGCTTGTCGCCGTGGGCCGCCGCCTGCTGCGCCGGCTGCGCCGCCCGCGCCTGCCGGAAGCTTCGGACGACGAGGCCGTGGAACCGGAGGGCGAGCCGTTCCCCTGGTACCTGCGGGCGCTGGCCGTGGTCGTCGTGCTGGCCACGCTGGCTGCCGTCTACGCGCTGCTCAGCTCGCTCGGCCCGCTGCCCCGGCCGGAGCCGCCGACGGTGGACGGCTCCTCGTCCGGCCCGCCGGGGGCCGACGGGTCCAACCCGCTCGGCGCCGGCGGCACCTCGCCGGTGCTCGCCGTCGTCGTCGGCGCCCTGCTCGTCGCTGCCCTCGCGGCCCGCAGGTTCCGCGCCCGACCGGGGCCGGAAGAGGAGGAGGAGCGGGAGGACCGCGCCGCGCTGCGCCGCCTCGTCCGCGCCGTCGACGCCGCTGAGGAGGAGCTGGGGCGCCACGCCGACCCCCGCGCTGCCGTGCTCGCGGCCTACGCCGTGATGAGCCGGCACCTCGGGACCGGATTGGTCCGTCGCGGCGGTTCCCTCCCGGGCTCGGACACCGCCACCGAGCTGCTGGAGCGCTCGGTCGCCGCCGGCCTTGTCGGCAACGACCCGGGCGGTCCGGCCCGCACCCTGACCGAGCTGTTCCGTGAGGCCCGCTTCAGCAGCCACCCCATGGGCGAGGCAGCCCGGCGCACGGCCGAGGAGAGCCTGAGCCAGGTCCGGGTGGAGCTCGGTGCCCGTCGTGCCTGACCGGATCCCGCTGGAGCCTGAGGCCGCGGGCACGAGGGAGGACGACGAGTCCGCCGGGAACCGGCCGGTGCAGGTTCTCGCCGTCTCAGCGGCCGGCGCCGTCGCCGTGGCGACCGCGATCTTCGGCTGGGCCGGCCTGCTGGCCGCCGGCTCGCTCGTCGCTGTCGGCGGGGCCGCCGCCGCGCTGGCGCGGGTCCCGGCCGCCCCCGCGTCCCGTCGGCCGCCACGGCCCGGGCCGCCTGTCGAGAACGCGCCGTTCCCTTCCTACCGCCAGGTCGCCGAGGCCATGTCCTGGGCCGAGGTCTCGCCCCGGCACTTCGACCTCGGCACCCGGCCGCTGCTGGTCCGGCTGCTGGCGGCACGGCTCTCGGACCACCACGGCGTCGACCTGACGGCCGACCCGGACGCCGCCCGGCAGCTCGTCGGCGACGACGTGTGGGAGTGGCTGGACCCTGACCGCGCGGTCGATCGTCGGGGCCAGCCCCCGGGGATCGACCTGGACACCCTCGAACGCATCGTCGACCGACTGGAGCACCTGTGACCCTCACCCCGACGGCGCTCACCCCCGCCGAGACCGGCCGGCTCGCCCACGCCGTGGTGGACGAGATCGAGAAGGTCGTCGTCGGCCGGCGCCGCGCCCTGGAGCTGGTGCTCCTCGGGGTGCTCGGCCGCGGCCATGTGCTGCTCGAGGACGTCCCCGGTCTCGGCAAGACGATGATGGCCCGCTGCTTCTCGCAGGCCCTCGGGCTGTCGTTCCGGCGGGTGCAGTTCACTCCCGACCTGCTGCCCGCCGACATCACCGGCATGTCCGTCTACGACCCGGGCGAGCGCACGTTCGAGTTCCGGCCCGGGCCTGTCTTCACCCAGCTGCTGCTCGCCGACGAGATCAACCGCACCCCGCCCAAGACCCAGGCCGCGCTGCTCGAGGCGATGGCCGAGGAGCAGGTCAGCAGCGACGGCGAGACCCGTCCGTTGCCGCAGCCGTTCGTGGTCCTCGCCACTGACAACCCGATCGAGTACGAGGGCACCTACGCCCTGCCCGAGGCGCAGCTGGACCGCTTCCTGCTACGCGTGTCGCTGGGCTACCTCTCGCTGGACGACGAGCAGGAGCTGCTCGCCCGGCGGCTGCGGCACGGCTGGGCGCCACCCGACCTGACGCCGGTCGTCGACGCCGCGACTGTGATGGCGATGCGCGAGTCGATCGAGCTGGTCCAGGTCGAGCCGTCGGTGCTGCGGTACGCGGCGACGCTGGTACACGCCTCGCGCGCGCACCAGCAGGTGACTGTCGGCGCCAGCCCCCGGGGCGGCCTGGCGCTTGTCGCCATGGCCCGTGGGCAGGCGGTGCTCGAGCACCGCGACTTCGTCACACCCGAGGACGTCAAGGCCATCGCCGTCCCCGCGCTGGCGCACCGGATCAGCCTCCGGCCCGAGCTGTGGGTGCGCAAGGTCACCTCCGAGGACGTCGTCGCCGACCTGCTGCGCACGGTGGAGGTTCCGACCTGAGCACCGCGCGGGTCCCGCTCTCCTTCACCGCGACGGCGCGACCGCGTCGCCTCGCGTTGCTGGCCGGGCTCGCCGTGGCCTTCGCCGTCGCGACGGCGCACGGCGAGCTGCTGGTGATCGCCGTCGTCCCGCTGGTCCTCCTCGCGATGTCCCCGCGCAGCTCGCTGCCGGACGAGATCGAGATGTCGGTCGCGCTCGGCAGCCAGCGTTGCGTCGAGGGGGACGAGGTCGGCCTCGAGGTCCGCCTCACCGTGGGCGGCGCGGACCGGCTGGAGGTGGACCCGCTGCTCCCGCCGTGGACCGACGCCCGGTTCGTCGGGTACCACGACGAGGACAGCGTCCGGGTGCTGCGCTGGACCCTGGTGCCGACCCGCTGGGGGCGCCACCGGGTGGGACCGGTCCGGGTCCGGGTGCACGCCGGGAACGGCTCCTACGTCGCCCGCACCGAGATCGAGGCCGGCGACCTCGTGGTGTACCCCGCCGCGGCGGCGCTGGCCCGCGCCGTCGCCCCGCACGAGCTCGCCGCACCGCTGGGCGAGCACACCAGCCGCGCCGTCGGCTCCGGGGTCGAGTTCGCGGGCGTACGGCCGTACGCGCCCGGGGACCGGCAGCGGGACGTCGACTGGCGGACGTCGGCCCGGCACGGGGACCTGTTCGTGCGGCAGTACGCCGCCGAGCGCGCCTTCGACCTCGTCCTGGTCCTCGACACCACCGGCGACGCCGGCGAGCCCGGCCGGTCCTCGCTGGACCTCACCGTGCGGGCGGCCACCGGGCTGGCCCAGACCTACCTGAAGGCCCACGACCGGGTCGGCCTGGTCACCTTCGGCGGCCCGCTGCGGTGGCTGGCGCCCGCGGCCGGCCCGCGCCAGCTGTTCCAGGTCTGCGAGGCCGTGCTCGCCGTCCGGCCGGACGAGACCGAGCGGGACGCGGGACCGGTCCACTACGGCCTGGGACACCTCCCGCGCGGCATGCTCCCGCGCCGCGCGTTCGTGGCGCTGCTGACCCCGCTGCTTGACGAGGGGGCGCTCGAGGCCGTCCGGATGATGCGGGCGCGCGGCTTCGCCCCCCTCGTCGTGGACGTGCTCGTCGCCGAACCGTCGGTCGCCACCGGATCGCGTACCGACGACCTGACCCTGCGGACCTGGCGGATGCAGCGGGACGCGCTGAAGGTCGAGCTCGCGAGCATGGGTGTCGCGGTGCTCGACTGGGACGGCGACGCCGAGCTCACCGGCGGGCTGCTGCACGCGATGCGCGCCTCCCGGCCGAGGGCCCGGTCGTGGCAGTGAGGTGGTCGGGGTGAGGGTGTCGCCCGGCCGGGCGGCCGGAGCCCGCGCGATCGCCGCCGGAGTGGGCGTCGTCGCCGCGGCCGCCGCCGCCGCGACAGTCGCCGCGGTGCCGGACCTGAACCGCTACGTGGTGCTGCTCGGGGCCCTCACCGTCGTGGCCGCTCTGGCCGCAGCGGCCCAGCCGGGGCGGTTGGTGGGGACCCTGGCCGTCCTCATGGCGGCGATGACGGTGCTGCTGGCGGGCACCGTGGACGCCTCGAGCCTGCGACCGGTGCAGGCCGTCGTCGACGCGGCCCTGCTGGTCGCCCTGATCGCCGCCCTCGGCGCCCAGGAGGGCTCCACCGGACGGTCCCCGCACGCCGCGTCGGTGCCCGGCCGGCCCGGCCCGGCCCGCTGGGCGGCGCCGCTGATGGCCCTGGGCGCAGGTGTGCTTGTCGCCGTCACGGCGGCCCAGGACGTCGTACCCTCGGTGCCACTGGTCCTCGCCGGCCTGGCGGCGGCAGTGGTCTCGTTGGTCGTGGCGGCAGGTGCCCATCGCGGCTAGACCGGCGTGGCGAGATCGTTACCTAGAGGCCCACCTCCGGCTCGGCAGTGATGACAGACTCCCCGGCAGAACAGGGGACGCGCGTCACAGCCGTCCGGCCGGTGAGCGCAGGGAGGACCCTTGAGCGTGGGTGAGACCACCGAGAGCACGCACGACCGTGCCGAGGAGTCGAGGACGGCCAAGGCCGACCTCGCCGCTCTGGCCGACACCACGACCCGGATCCGGCGGGCGATCGAGAGCGTCATCGAGGGCAAGCGGGACACGGTCCGGCTCGCGATCACCGTGATGCTGGCCGAGGGGCACCTGCTCATCGAGGACGTGCCCGGCGTCGGCAAGACGATGCTCGCCAAGGCGATGGCCCGCTCGGTCGACTGCTCCGTGCGGCGCGTGCAGTTCACCCCGGACCTGCTCCCCTCCGACATCACCGGCGTCTCGATCTTCAACCAGGAGCAGCGCGAGTTCGAGTTCAAGCCTGGCGCGATCTTCGCGAACATCGTGGTCGGCGACGAGATCAACCGCGCCTCGCCGAAGACCCAGTCCGCGCTGCTCGAGTGCATGGAGGAGCGACAGGTCACCGTCGACGGCGAGACCTACGAGCTCGCGGTGCCGTTCATGGTCGTCGCCACCCAGAACCCCATCGAGATGGAGGGCACCTATCCGCTGCCCGAGGCCCAGCGGGACCGCTTCATGGTCCGGCTGTCGATGGGCTACCCCGACGAGCAGGCCGAGCTGACGATGCTCAGCACGCACGGCAAGCACTCCCCGCTGGACGACCTGGTGCCCGTCTCGGACGCGAGGGAGATCGCCGACCTGATCCGGGTCGTGCGCGGCATCCATGTCTCCGACCAGGTCCGGCAGTACGCCGTCGACCTCGTCCTGGCCACCAGGTCCTCCAGCGAGCTGCGGCTCGGCGCCTCGCCCCGCGCCACCCTGCACCTGATCCGGGCAGCCCGAGCGGTGGCCGCCCTCGACGACCGTGACTACGTCCTGCCGGACGACGTGCAGGACCTTGCCGTCGCCGTGCTGGCGCACCGCCTGCTGCCGACGGCGGAGTCGCAGATCGGCCGGCGATCGACCGAGGACATCGTCGCCGACATCGTGGCCTCGCTACCACTGCCAGACGGGTCGCGTGGCCGGAGGAGCTCGCTCTAGTGCCCGATGCGCTGCAGGGCCTGACCACCCGCGGACGTTCGTTCCTCGCCGCCGGTGCCGCGGTCCTGGTGGCTGCGGTGGCGACCTCGCAGAAGGACCTCCTTCGGGTCGCGATCCTGCTTGTCGCCCTGCCGCTGGTGAGCGCTGTCGTCGTCACTCGCACCCGCTACCGGCTCTCGTCCCGCCGCCGGCTCGGGTCGGCGCGCACTGCCGCTGGGCAGGACACCTCGGTCACCCTCCGGCTGGACAACGTCTCCCGGCTGCCGACCGGCCTGCTGCTGATCGAGGACAAGGTCCCCTACGTGCTCGGGTCGCGGCCGCGGTTCGTGCTGGACCGGGTCGAGCCGCGCGGGCGACGGGAGGTCACCTACATCGTCCGTTCCGACGTCCGCGGCCGATACAGCCTGGGCCCGCTCTCGATCCGGCTCACCGACCCGTTCGGCATGTGCGAGCTGCAGCGCTCGTTCAGCTCCCGCGACACGCTGGTGGTGACTCCCCCGGTCGTCCGCCTGCCCGCCGTCGCGCTCGCCGGCGAGTGGACCGGCAGCGGCGAGAGCCGGTCCCGGTCGCTGGCCAGCGCCGGCGAGGACGATGCCGGCGTCCGCGAGTACCGGCAGGGGGACGACCTGCGGCGGGTGCACTGGCGCTCGACGGCCCGGCTTGACAAGGTCATGGTGCGGCGCGAGGAGCAGCCCTGGCAGGCCAGGGCCACGCTGCTGCTCGACACCCGCTCGTCCGCGCACGCCGGCGAGGGCCCCGCGTCGTCGTTCGAGTGGGCGGTGGCGGCAGCCGCCTCGATCGGCGTCCACCTGGTGCGCACCGGCTACCACGTCAGGCTGCTCACCGACACGGGCGCGACGATCGAGGGCACCAACCTCGGGCTCGACGGCGGGAGCAGCGACGTCGAGGGGGCCCTGCTCGACGCGCTCGCCGTGCTCCAGAGCTCGTCCGCCGCCAGCCTGCGGGACGCGTCCGCGGCGCTGCGCCGTGGCGGCGGCGACGGCCTGCTCGTGGCGGTGCTGGGCTCTCTGGACCCCGAGGAGACCCGTCTCCTGTCACGGCTCCGGCACGGCACCACGACGGCGGTCGCCATCGTCCTGGACACCCCGACCTGGTCGGTGGCGGCGCGGTCACGTGCGACCCCGGCCGACATCGCAGCCTCGGTCGAGCTGCTGCGCGCGTCCGGCTGGCGGGTGCTGCGGGTGAAGGCCGGCGACTCCCTCGCCGACAGGTGGGTCGATGCCGGCCGGCACGCCATGGTCGCCGGTAAGCCACTCGCCGGGGCACCGCGATGACCCCCGGCTCGCTGCGGATGCCGCTCGCCGCCGCCTTCGCCACCGTCACCGCCGCAATCTGCCTCGGCCCCTCCTTCCTCACCGGCAGCTGGTTCCTGCCGACCGCGTTCGGTGTCCTCGTGGTGGGTGCCGGCTGCGAGGTGGCGCGCCGGATGGCGGCCTCGCGCAGCACGGTGCCCGTGGGCGGGGCAGCGGCGCTGCTGGCCTACCTGCTGCTGCGCTACACCCACGACCAGGCCCTCTTCGGCGTCGTCCCGTGGACCGCGTCGGTGGACCGCCTCGGTGAGCTCGCCGCCTCCGGTCGCGCCGACATCAACCGTTACCAGGCCCCGATCGGCGTCTCCCCCGGCATCGAGCTTCTCACGGTGGGCGGCGTCGGCCTGATCGCTCTGCTCGTCGACACCCTGGCCGTGACCTGGCGCCGGGCGGCCCTCGCCGGGCTGCCGCTGCTCGTGCTCTACACCGTGCCGACCGCGGTCGCACCCGACGGTGTGAGCTGGGTCGCCTTCGCGCTCTGCGGCATCGCGTTCCTCACCCTCCTGCTCGCCGAGTCCCGGGAGCGGGTCAGCCGGTGGGGGCGGCCGATGCGCTACACGGCCGAACGCACCAACTACCGGCCGGAGGTCGAGACCGCACCGCTGGGACAGGTGGGCCGGCGCGTGGGCGCGACCGCCCTCGGGCTCGCCCTCGTGGTCCCGGCGGTGCTGCCCGACCTCACGGCCAGCAGCTTCGGCTTCGGCGGCAGCGGGTTCGGCCGTGGCGGCGGTGGGGGCCGGGAGGTCACCGTCATCAACCCGATCCTCGAGCTCGGTTCGAACCTGCGGCAGGGTGAGAACACACCGCTGATCCGCTACCGCGGGAAGCCGACGTACCTGCGCCTGGTCGGCCTGGACGACTTCACCGGCGAGACCTGGTCGCCCAGCGACCTCAAGGTGTCGCGGGACGAGAACGACGTCGAGAAGGGCCTGACCACGCCTCCCGGCCTCAGCCCGTCGATCGCACGGACCAAGCGGGCCCACCAGGTCGAGGTCTTCGACCTGGACCAGCAGTGGCTGCCGCTGCCCTACCCGACGACCCGGGTGCGCAGCATCGACGGGACCTGGCTCTACGACCCCTCGACCTTCAACGTCTTCGGCGAGAACAGCTCCACCCGGCAGATCAGCTACCGCACGTCGTCGCTGTCGGTCGAGCCCAGCGCGGACCAGCTGGCGGCCGCGTCACCTTCGGTGCCGTCCTCCATGCGCCGCTACCTCGAGCTGCCCAAGGACCTCGACCCGAGCATCCAGGCGCAGGCCGTCCAGGTCGTCGGCGACGCCAGGGCCCGCACGAACTACGCCCGCGCGCTGGCGCTGCAGGACTGGCTGCGCGGCCCGGACTTCACCTACTCGCAGACCATCGACTCGTCCGGCGCGGGCGACAAGAACGGGTCGGCGGCCATCGTCGCGTTCCTGGCCGGCAAGCGCGGCTACTGCGTGCAGTTCGCCTCGACCATGGCGGTGATGGCCCGGTCGCTGGACATCCCGGCACGGGTCGCCGTCGGCTTCGCGCCAGGTGTGCAGCAGGACAACGGCAGCTACGTCGTCGGTGTGCACGACGCCCACGCCTGGCCGGAGCTCTACTTCCCGAGTGTCGGCTGGGTCCGGTTCGAGCCGACGCCTGGCGGCCCTCCCGGCGTCGCGCCGCCGTCGTACGCCACCGAGCAGCCCGGCGGCGGCACCCCGACAGACGGGCAGAGCGCGGAGCCGACCCCCACGAGCACCTCGACCAGCGACCCCGCCGCGAACCCGCGCCTGCGCGAGGACGTCCTCGACCAGCCGACGGCGGGCGGTGGCGGCATCGGCGCCGGGCCGGTGCGGATCCCCGTGCTCCCGTTCGTCATCGGGCTCGCCGTCCTGGTGCTGGTCGCGGTCCCGGCGTTCACCAGGGTGCTGCTGCGTCGGCGGCGCTGGGCGGACGCGTCGACGCCGACGGCAGTCGCGCTGGCGGCGTGGTCGGACCTGCAGGACACCCTTGTCGACAACGGCTACGACTGGGACCCGGCCGACCCACCGCGGCGGGGTGCGGCCCGCCTGGTCGGCCAGCGACACCTCGTCGGCGAGCCGGCCGCGGCGGTCCACCGCCTCGCCGCCGCGACCGAGCGCGCCCGCTACGCGCCGGAGATGACCCCGGTCGGCGACCTGCGCGCGGACGTCGACACGGTGCGGGGCGCCTTGTCCGCCGACGCGTCCCGGCCGGCCCGCTGGCGGGCCCGGTTCCTGCCGCGCTCGACCCGCGTCGTGGCGAGCGGGGTCGGCGAGCGCTTGGCCGACCTGCTGGACGGGGTCGACTCGGCGGTCGCCGCGCTGGGCACCCGACTCCGCCTGCGCCGCTCCTGACCCGGACGGTCGACCCCCGTCAGGCGCCACCACCGGATGCTCGTTTGCGACCTGGTTCACCGACACGCCGAGTGACGGTCGGCGTGTCGGGGGCTCAGGTCGCAAACGAGCGCACGAATGTCGGCGCTCGCTCGGCCGGTGAGGCAGCGGGACGGCGGCCGGACTGGTCAGAGGCCGCCGCGGCCGGTGTCGTCGCGGCGCCGGTTCCAGCGCTGCTCCATCCGGGCCATGAAGCCCCCCGACCCGCCCTGCTGGCGCTGCCGCCGGCCGCTGCCGGCCGTGGCACCCTGCGGCGGTCGGCGCACCCCGCTGGGGTCGACCACGCCGAGCTGGGCCGCGGTGGTGACGGCGCGGTAGCCGGTGACGGCGATGAACGCGGCCGCGAGCATGAAGACGAACCCGATGATGCTGACCACGATGACGCTGGCGACCAGGCCCGTCATCAGCAGCACGATCCCGACGACGAAGCCGACCCCCGCGAGCAGCACCCGCCGCCGGAAGTTGCTCCGCGGGTCCTTGCCGCGCAGCGAGGACGCGAACTTCGGGTCCTCGGCGTACAGGGCCCGCTCCATCTGCTCGAGCAGTCGCTGCTCGTGCTCGGAGAGCGGCACGGACTCCTCCTCGGGGACAGGTCGTCCAGGTGCAGGGTCGCGACCTCAGGGTTGCGTAGGCACAGGATATGCGCCCGGACGGCCGGATGAAACCCGGAGCGGAAAGCCTGTGAAGAACGGTGCATCCGGACCACGACGAGCCCCGTGTTGCGCACGGCTCCCGCGCCGCACCGCGTACCCGATATGTGCCCGGTGGTCTCAGCGGTCGGTGCGGCCGCGCCGCGGGGCCGGCTCGTACGCCGGTGACCCGGCACCCGGCCTGGCCACCCCGCCCTCCGGCGCGGGCACCGGCCCCCGCCGCGGATCGACCAGGCTGGCGGGACGGACCGCACCGCGGCCGAACCGCAGACCGGCCCGGTCGGCCGCCTGCTCCGCCTCGCGGCGACCCTGGCTGCGCTCGCCGAGCAGGAGCTGGTGCGGTGCCGACTCCGACTCGACCAGGCCCTCGACCCGGATGCCCACCAGCCGCAGCCGGGCCCGGTCCAGGCCCAGCGCCTCGTACAGCTGGCGGGCCGTGGCGTAGAGGACGGCGGCGACGTCGGTGGCCTCGGGCAGCGTGCGGGCCCTGGTGATCGTGGTGAAGTCGGCGAACCTGATCTTCACGGTGACGGTGCGTCCGGCCATCCCGGCGCTCCGCAGCCGTCCCGCGGTGCGCTCCGCGAGCCGCAGCAGCTCGCGGCGCACCACGTCGGGGTCGTCGACGTCGCGGGCGAAGGTCTCCTCGGCGCCGATGCTCTTGTCCGGCTCGTGCGGCACCACCCGCCGCTCGTCCCGGCCCCAGGACAGCGCGTGCAGGTGGGTGCCGGTGGCCTGCCCCAGCGCACGCACGAGGGTCTTCGCGGGGGTGTGCGCGATGTCGCCGACGGTGTGCAGGCCGAGCCGGGTCAGCTCTTTCTCGGTCTTCTCGCCGACCCCCCACAGTGCGCCCACCGGCAGCGGGTGCAGGAAGGCCACCACGTCGGCTGCCGGCACCACGAGCAGGCCGTCGGGCTTGCTGCGGGTCGAGGCCAGCTTGGCCACGAACTTGGTCGAGGCGACGCCGACCGAGCAGGTGATGCCCTGCTCGTCGGCGACCCGGTCGCGGATCAGCTGACCGATCCGGGCCGGCGGGCCGAGCCGGCGGAGGGACCCGGCGACGTCGAGGAAGGCCTCGTCCAGTGACAGCGGCTCGACCATCGGGGTGACCGACCGGAAGATCTCCATCACGCCGGCGGACACCGCCGAGTAGCGGTCGTGGCTGGGCTCCACCACGGTGGCCTGCGGGCACAGCCGGCGGGCCCGCGTCATCGGCATCGCGGAGTGCACGCCGTAGCTGCGCGCCTCGTAGGTCGCGGACAGGACGACGCCGCGCGAGCCGCCGCCGATGATGACCGGGGTGCCGCGCAGCTCGGGCCGGCTGATCAGCTCCACCGACGCGTAGAACGCGTCCATGTCGACGTGGAGCATGGTGCAGCCCGTGTCGTCGCCGACCGGCCCGGCCGGCGGACGTCGTTCGTTCAGCTGGTGGTGCAGCTGCTGGCTGCGGCTCACCGCGTCGTGCCGATCACGTCACGGCCGGGTCGCGCGCACGTGCAGCTGGGTGGCGAGGGCACGAAAATCGGGAAGGTCAGCGGTCGCGACCTCGAGCTCGACCAGCGCCTCGGCCGCACCCGGCTCGCCGTCGACGAGCGAGCCGGGGACGAGGTCGGCGACGGTACGGACGCCGTGGACCGCCTCGACCCGCAGCCCGGCGCCGTCGAGCAGGGCCGCGAGCACCCGCTCGGTGAACCGGCGCGGGAGCGGGTCGCCCGGGCCCCACCGGCCGTCGGGGTCGTCGAGGGCGTGCCGGGCCTCGGCGAACCGGCCGGCCACCGCCCTGGCCAGGACCGCGGCGTTGCGGGAGGCGACCAGCAGGCTGAGGGTGCCGCCGGGGCGCAGCACCGCCGCGAGCGCCGTGACCGCCGGCCCCGGGTCGTCGACGTGCTCGAGGACGCCGTGACAGAGCACCAGGTCGGCACTGCCGGCGTCGACGACGTCGAGCAGGCCGGCAGCGTCGCCTTGCACCGCGCGCACCTCGACACCCGCCTCGCGGGCCCGGCGCTGCAGGGCCGCCAGCGCGTCCGGGCTCGGGTCCACGACGGTGACCCGGTGGCCGAGCCGGGCCAGCGGGACCGCGAAGCCGCCGGTGCCGCCGCCGACGTCGACCACGTCGAGCGGCTGGTGGTCCGGAGTGCCGTCCCGGTCCGCGAGCGCGCGCAGGGCGTCCCAGACGACAGCGGTGCGCGGGGTGCGGGCGCTGCGGTCGAGCTCGTCCGTGCGGGCGGCTG
Source organism: uncultured Actinomycetota bacterium (assembly GCA_963726615.1). Taxonomy (GTDB): domain Bacteria; phylum Actinomycetota; class Actinomycetes; order JACCUZ01; family JACCUZ01; genus CAWDZK01. The sequence goes on from CAVSCX010000011.1 coordinate 744,553, forward strand.
AGGAGGGCACGCCCTCAGGCTACTGAGCCGGGCGGACCCGGACCCGCTCATCGGTCCGCCGGTCATCCGCCGGAGCTGCCCGGGCTCGAGTGCCACAGCTTGCGCGGGGCGGACCTTCCCTTCCCGGCCTCCTTCCGCGCCGCGGTCTTGGCATCCTTGGCGTCGTCGCCCGGCGGCTTGATGTCGGCGTACGGCGACTGGCGGAAGCCGCTCGGGTGCACCAGCACCCGCCTGGTGATCTCGCCTGCGGGCGCCGGACCGCCTCGCCTGTCGGCCCGGTCGGCCCGGTCGGCCTTGTTGGCCATCCCGCCCGCCGGCCGGCCGCCCTGCTCGCGCGGCTCGTAGACGGTGGGACCGCCCCCTGTCGGCGGTCGCGTCATCACCGGCCGGGACGACCGGCTCTCGGCCGCGCCCGCCACCGAACGGTCGGTGACCGGACCGGCCGCAGCCATCGCCGCCGCCACGGCGGGGAGCCCGCCGTCGAGCCAGGCCTCGTGCAGCGCGGGCAGCTCCCAGCACCCGGTGGCCCGAAGCGACACTCCCCGCGGCCCGGTGCGCCGGACGTGGCCGCGGATGACGAGCAGCCAGGAGTGGAACAGCGTCGCGGCGTAGGGATCCTGGGCGTCCTCGAAGAAGGTGGCGTCGACCGGCCCGCGGGCGTCGTCGAGGGTGACGAACACCACCCGCTTCCCGGACCTGATGGGCGGGGTCTGGGTGGCGACCTTGACCCCGGCCACGAGCACCTCGGCCTGGCTGCGGCAGCGCACCAGGTCCGGCGCCCGGGTGGCGCGCAGCGCCGCGAGGAACGGCTCGTAGAAGTCGACGACGTGCCGGGTCGCGTCCAGGCCGAGCACCTCCAGCTCGGCGCGCACCCGCTCGGCACCGGTGAGCTCGGGCAGCCCGCTCGGCTCGATCGAGCCGGGCGCGTCGTCGAGCTCGAGGGCCAGCTGCACCGGGGTGGCCACCACCGGCCGGGCGGCCTGCGACTGGCGGGCCGCCAGCAGGCGGACATCGGTGCGGACGTCCGGTCGCTCGACGGTGGTGAGCTCCTCCCCGCCGGCAGCGGCGAGCGCGAGCACGGCGTCGTCGGTGCGCCCGTGGCCGCCGGCCAGCACCCCGGCCCGCGTCCGGCTGCGGGCCCGGCCGCCCCGCCCGGGGCCGCGGGCCGACGCGCGGGTCCACCGGTCGAGCTCACCGACCTGGAGCAGCAGGTCCCGCCGGGTCAGCCGGCGGCTGCCGCCGTGGGCCGGTCGCCGGCCGGGCTCGAGGGCGACCACCGACCCGAGGGAGTACAGCGCGTCGAACGCGCCGATGAGCACGAGCCGCTCGACCACCGGCCGGGACACCGCGGCCCGGTGCCAGAAGTCGGCCAGCGAGCCGTAGGGCCGGCCGGCCACCACCCGGGCCACCTCGGCCTCGGAGATGCCCTTGACCTCGGCCAGCGCGAGCCGGATGCCGTACCTCCCGGCCTGCTGCCACGGCCACTCCTCTGACCTGTCAGCCGCAGGCTCCGGTATACCGGAGCCTGCGGCTGACAGGTCAGACTCGTCGAGCCGCTCGACCCGGTAGGTGGCATCGGAACGGTTGACGTCGAGCGGCAGCACCGCGATGCCGAACTGGCGGGCGTCGTCGAGGATGAGCCGCTTGGGGTACATGCCGGGATCGTGGGTGAGCACCCCGGCGAGGAACGCCGCGGTGTGGTGGGCCTTGAGCCAGGCCGACTGGTAGGTCGGCAGGGCGAACGCGGCGGCGTGCGCCTTGCAGAAGCCGAACGACGCGAACGCCTTGAGCACCTCCCACACCCGGTCGACGGTGGCCGGGTCGTAGCCGCGGGCGTAGGCGCGCGGCCGCAGCCACACCTCGATCTCGTCCTGGCCGCCGGGCACGCCGAGGGTGCGGCGCACCTCGTCGGCCTCGGCCAGCGAGCAGCCGGTGAAGGTCGCCACGATCTCGAGCACCTGCTCGTGGAAGACGACGACGCCGCAGGTCTCCTCCAGTGCGTAGCGCAGGTCCTCGTGCAGGTACTCGGGCTCGGACCAGCCCTGCCGGGCCCGCAGGAACGGCGTGACCATGTCGCTCTTGACCGGACCGGGGCGGAACAGCGAGATGTCGGTGATGAGGTCGCCGAACGTCTCGGGCCCGAACTTCCCGACAAGCTCGCGCTGGCCGGGCGACTCGATCTGGAACATGCCGAGGGTGCGGGTCGACTGCACCAGCGCGAAGGTCGCCGGGTCGTCGAAGGGCACCTGGGACTGGTCGTCGAGCTCGAGACGGACACCGTCGTCGTCGCCGATGCGCGCGACCTCGTCGACGGCGTAGGCCATCGCGGACTGCATCCGGATGCCGAGCACGTCGAGCTTGAGCAGGCCGAGCTCCTCGACGTCGTCCTTGTCGAACTGGCTCATCGGGAACCCCAGCCAGCTGGCCTCGACCGGGGTGCGGTCCAGCAGCGTGGTGTCCGACAGCAGCACCCCGCACGGGTGCAGCGCGACGTGCCGCGGCAGCCCGTCGAGCCTGGCGACCAGCCGGAACAGCAGGTCGAGCTGGCCGGAGCCCAGCCGGGACGCGCGCAGCTCGGGCAGCTCGGCGAGCGCGTCGTGCACGTCGCGGGCCCGGATGTGCGGGAACGCCTTGGCGATCTGGTCGATCTCGCCGGGTGGCATGCCGAGCGCGGCGCCGACGTCGCGGATCGCGTGCCGCACCCGGTAGGTGTCCATCATCGAGACGCAGGCGACCCGCTCGCCGCCGAAGCGCTCCAGGATCTTCTCGTAGACCTCGGTCCGCCGGGCCGACTCGACGTCGACGTCGACGTCGGGCAGCGCCTCGCGCAGCGGCGAGAGGAACCGCTCCATGAGCAGCCCGTGCCGGATCGGGTCGACCCCGGAGATGCCGAGCAGGTAGTTGACCAGGCTGCCCGCACCCGAGCCGCGCGCGGCGGCGCGCACCCCCATGTCCCGGATCAGGTCGACGACGTCGGCGACGGTGAGGAAGTACGACGGGTAGCCGAGCGCCTCGATGACGTGCAGCTCGTCGTCGAGCCGCCGCCGCACCTCGGCGGTGGCCGGCATCGCCCGCCGCCCCAGCCCGGCCTCGCAACGCTCCCGCAGCAACGCTTGCGCCGCACCGACCTTGTCGACCACGGCGACCAGGTCGCCGCCGACTCCTCCGGCCGTGGCTCCGAGGACGTCGAGGTCGGGGAAGTGCACCTCGCCCATGCCGAGGTCGGCGCGCGGGTCGACGGCGCACCGGTCGGCGACCCGCCGGGTCGCGGCGAGCAGCCGGCGGGCGGCCTGCTGGTCCAGCCCGGCCGCGGCGGCCACCTCCCCCGCCACCTCCGCCATCTCCTTGCCGGACTTGAGGTAGCCCTCGGCGTTGACCCGGTCGACGTGCCGGGCGTCGAGGGCGACCAGCCGCCGGGACGCGTCCAGCACGTCGGCAGTGGGGGCGTCGGAGCGGTCGGCATAGCGGACCGCGTTGGTGAGCACCGCGGTGAGCCGCTCCTCGACGGACAGCCCGAGCATCCGGGCGGCCCGCGGCCGGTCGTCGGGACCGCGGTGCGACACGACCTCGAGCAGCAGGTCGGAGCGCTCGACCACGTCGTACCACCGGGACAGCACCGCCCGGGCCAGGTCGGGGCGGCGGGCGGTGAGCGCCCGGCCCACCTCGGAGCCGGGCCCGAGCAGCACCAGCAGGCCACCCCCGGCGTCGGCGGCGGCCCGGACGTGCTCGGCGACCAGGTCGAGGGTGCTCACCGGCCGGCCGCGCTCGCCGCGCAGGTGGGTGGCCGACACCAGCCGGCACAGCGCCGCCCAGCCGGCCTTGTCGCGGGCCAGCAGGGTGACCCGGGGGTGCCGCGGGTCGACGGTGGCGCCGCCGCGGGCGGGTGTCCGGGCCAGCGACGGGTGCACCATTCGCCTGGCGCGCTCGTCCTCCGCTCGTCCCTCGCTCCGTCCTCGCCGCGCGACCCTCGTGGCGCGCTCGTCCTCCGCTCGTCCCTCGCTCCGTCCTCGCCGCGCGACCGGGCCGGCGAGCAGCCCGGTCGGCTCCAGCGCGAGGTCGACACCCAGCACCGGGCGGACCCCCGCCGACCTGGCGGCCCGGGCGAACTTCACCGCCCCGTAGACACCGTCGCGGTCGGTGAGCGCGAGGGTGTCCATGCCGTGCTCGACGGCCCGCTCGACCAGCACGTGCGGGTGCGAGGCGCCGTGGCGCAGCGAGTAGCCGGAGGCCACGTGCAGGTGGACGAACGGGTCGCCGGAGACTGGTGTCATCGAGGTCGTCGGGTCGTCAGGTCGTCGGGGTCGTCAGGGGTCGTCGGCCGGCTCAGCTGGCCCGGTGCACGAGGTCGACGTGCTGCGGGAGCACCGGCTGGTGGGCCAGCCCGAGAGTCGTCTCGACCAGCGCGAGGAAGGTCTGCGCGTCGCGCAGCAGGTCGTCGGCCTCGCGCGGGGTGACAGCCCGGGTCAGCCCGGCCTCGGCCGCCGCCCGTTTGGTCGCACCGGCGGCGAAGAACGCGGCCCACTCGGTGAGCTCGGGGGCCACCTGCGGCAGCACCGACCACACCGTGCGCGGCCGGCCGCGGGCGGTGCTGTCCGGCCGGGTGCGGACCGCGAGCACGGCGGCTGCGGTGCGCAGCGCCGCGAGATGGGCGGCGGCGTAGCGCTCGGTGGCCACCGTGGTGGTCATGGCTGAGGCGAGGTCGTGGCGGGCGGTGCCGAGCAGGTCGCGGGCCGCGGCGGGCACCGGCGGCCGCCGGACGTCGGGACCGGTCATCGTCGCCACCTCAGTCCTGCGCGCGGAGCAGCGTCCAGCCGCCCGCGCCCCAGTCGAAGCACAGGTCGTAGACCCCGGCGCCGTGGGCCTGGCCCCGGGTCGCCTCGACCCGCCAGACCTCGCGCTCCCCCTGCATCTCGACGGCACCGGCGGGAGCGGCACCGGCCCCGGGCCGGGCCGCCTGCCACCAGGCGCCGGTCTCCACCCAGCGCGCGAGCACCTCGCGCACCGCGTAGAACCGGCCCTGCCAGAGGAACTCGGCCGGGTCGTCGTCGCGCCGCCGCACCTCGACCGGGTCGTCGTACCGACGGCTCATCGTGCCTCCCGGACGTGAGATGGACGGACCTGAGATGGACCGGGCCACCCGGTGCCGCGGGGGTCGAGTCCGCGGCACCGGGTGGTCCCCCGGTAATCGAACACCTGTTCGAATGCCTCCACACTAACCCCCTCCCCGGTACGGGCGTCAACCCCGTCCGCGAACGACACGCCGGAGACCTCCGAGGGCGGCCGGACCGGCTGGATAGCCTCCGGGACGTGCACTCCCACCCCAGTGTCATCCGGGTCACCGACAGGCTGGCCGAGCTCGGCGCGACGGGCTCGGTGAAGGTCCTCGACGGGTCGGCGCGCACCGCCGCCCAGGCCGCCGAGCAGCTCGGCATCGAGGTCGCCCAGATCGCCAACTCGCTCGTGTTCTCGGCCGACGGTGCCCCCCTGCTCGTCCTCGCCTCCGGCGGCCACCGGGTCGACACCGCCAAGGTCGCCGCCCTGGTCGGCGCCGGATCGGTCGACCGCGCCGACGCCGACTTCGTGCGCCGACACACCGGGTTCGCCATCGGCGGGGTGGCACCGGTCGGGCATCCCGAGCCGCTGCGCACCCTGGTCGACACCGCGCTCGGGGAGTTCGACGAGGTCTGGGCCGCCGCCGGCCACCCGCACACGGTCTTCCCCACCACGTACGACGAGCTGCTCCGCCTCACCGGCGGCTCCCCCGCCGACGTCGGCGTCGACCCGGTCTGAGGCGCGGGCACCGATGGGTCCCGCCGGGACCGGAACCAGGATCAGCGGCACCAGGATCAGCGGGACCGGGACCTGGACCACCGGCTGCTCCGGCGCCTGCCCGTGGCGTTCCCGTACTGACCGCGGCCTGCAAGCCTCGGTCAGTCCGAGTTGATCACGTTTACGTGATCAACTCGGGACCCAGCGCAGCGGAGGCGGCGACCCGGAGACGCGTCAGTCGCGCGCGGCGACGACGGTGCGCAGCAGGTCCAGGTCCTTGCTGATCACGGCGTCGACCCCGACGGAGACCGCGCGTGCCAGCGCCTCCGGGGTGTCGACCGGCCAGGTCATCACCAGGTCGGTCCCCCGGTGCAGCTCGGCTACGAGCCCGGGGGTCAGCAACGACAGCCGGACCGAGACGCCGTGCACGGGGCCCGCACCGGGGCCGGCCGCCAGCCGGGACCGGAGCCGTGACACCCCCCGCCGGCTGGCGGCCGACAGCACCCGGCGTACGGGCACGTCGAAGGAGTCGAGCATCCACCAGCTCTTGGTGCACACGGTCAGCGAGCTGTCCGGCGAGACCTCGCGCAGCAGCTGCGCCACCCTGCGCGCCAGCCGCGGGTGCACGCCCTTGAGGTCGATCATCAGCCGGTGGTCGTCGCCGAGGGCGGTGACGAGCTCGGCCAGCTCGAGGTGCGAGTGCCGTCGCCGCTGCACCAGCTCACCGCGGTCCCACAACCACGGCAGCCCCCCCATGGTCTTGAGGTGCCGCACCTCCAGCCGGCCGCGGTAGGCGTGCACGTCGCACTCGGCCAGGTCGACCCCGGCGGCCAGGGACTCGCGCAGGCCGGCCACGGTGTTGCCCCGGCGGTGCGCGACCGTCAGCAGCGGTCGTCCGGTCATCGACGATGGGCACCGGGCGGCGGCGAGGGCAGCATCGCGCCAGGATCTCGCGGTCCGGGCAGAGGGACAACCCGCTCCGACGGGGCGCCGGCCACCAGCCGGGTCGTCACCGCCAGGGACGCCAGAACCAGCAGGACGCCCGCGACGCCGTCCAGCAGGTAGTGGTTCGCCGTCGCCACGACGGCGAGGGCCATCAACGCGGGCAGGACGACGCCCACCACCCGCAGCACCACCCATCGCGCGTTGACGACGAGCGCGATGCCGATGAGCAGGTCCCAGCCGACGTGCAGGCTGGGCATGGCGGCGTACGGGTTGGTGAACGCCGGTGGCTGCAGCACGCGGTACGCGAGGGACTTCTCGGTCACCGTGTCGATCAGCGCCGGGTCGGCCAGGCGCGGCGGCGCGACCGGGAACCACGTGAACACCACGAGCCCGACCGCCCCCGAGAGCATCAAGGCGCCGCGGGTGACGCGGTAGCCGTCGGGGTGGCGCAGGAACAACCAGGTCAGGACCGCGACGATGACCGGCCAGTGACCCCAGATGTAGACCCAGTTCATGACGTCGGTGGCCAGGTCGGAGCCGAGGAACGGTGCCTGCACCGCGTGCTCCACGTCAAGCCCGAGATCGGCCTCGAGGTCGGCGACCAGACGCGCGTTGTCGAACGCCGGCTCCGGGTTGGCCACCGTCTGGCCGCGGACGCCGAAGTACACGGCGACGGCGGTGGCGACGATCACCGCCTCGCGGGGCAGGGCCTGCCATCGCGTGGACACGTGGGTCACCCCCTCGGTGGGCTCCACTCCACCGTGGTCGCTCGCGCCGCCGGGGTCCAGTGCCTTTCGCCGTCAGTCCGCGGGACCACGTCGCGGGGTGCGGCTCAGGCGGTGCGGACCCGCAGCTGGCGTGCGGCCAGCCCGGCACCGCCGAGCAGCAGCGCCGGCGCCCAGGCCAGCACCGCGGTCAGCGCCACCGCGCCGAGGGCCGCGGACCAGGTGACCCCGAGCGAGGCAAGGCCCACCACCAGCGCGCCCTCGCGCGGACTGGCCCCGTTGACGCCGGGGATGATGCCTGCCACCTGGCTGGCCCCGAAGACCCCCAGCAGCGCCAGCGGGCTGACGTCCTGACCGAGTGCCGCGAGGTTGCCGGTCAGCAGCCCGATGATCGAGAGCTGGTAGCCCATCGAGAGCAGCACACCGCGGGCGAGGACCTTGGGCGGCGGGAGCGGCCGGCGGGCGAACAGGCCCGGACGGAGGTGGCGGAACACCAGCGCCGCGGCCAGGACGGCCGCGGCGATCGCAGCGGCCGCCACCAGCAGGCGCAGCGGCAGGGCCGAGCCGGAGATGACGACGAACACCGCGAGCCCCAGCGCCCCGACGAGGCGGTCCAGGGCGACCTCGGCGACAGCCGACGGCCGGTTCATGCCGCTGCTGCGCTGGAGCCGGTGCATCCGCCAGACGTCGGCACCGAGGTGCGCCGGTGAGGCGAGCCCCAACAGCTCGCTCTCGGCATACACCCGCAGGTGCCAGCGCCGGCGCTGGCCCCCGGTGGACAGTGCGTGCCACCGGAGCGGGCACAGGACGTACTTGCCGAGCACCCACGGCAGCAGGCCCAGCAGGGCGGGCTGCCACGAGGCGTGCGGGATGCGACCCAGGCTCCAGAGCGACACGCCTACTGCAACCAGCAGGCCGATTGCCGTGAGCCAGCGGGTCACCCGGGCTCGGACAGCGTGCGGCACCGCGGCTTCGGGGGTGGTACAGGTCACGCGTCTTCCTCCAGGACGACCACGGTCGGCAGGGGGCCCGGCTGCTGCGTCGGCCCCCTATTACCCCTTCGGTCGGCATCCGACCCGCCTTGACGTCCACAGGGTGGGACTGGCGTGCCCGGCGCCCGCATCGGGACGCTGAACCTCCGCGGGTCCGTAGGCAGGCGTGGCCCGGCCCGGTGGCCGGATGGCGCCGGACCGGCGGCCTCGACGTCGCGGGGCTCTGCCGGCCGTCCGTTTCGCCTGGTGAGAAGGTCGTCGCGTGGGTCAGCTGCTGCCGCTGGTGTTCACCTCCGGGTGGGCGAGCGGCGTGAACGCGTACGCGACCGTGCTTGTCCTCGGGCTGCTGGGCCGGTTCGCCGGGGTGGAGCAGGTGCCGGCCGGGCTGGAGCGCACCGATGTCCTCGTCGTGGCCGCGGTGCTCTACGCGCTGGAGTTCGTCACCGACAAGATCCCCTACGTCGACTCGGTCTGGGACTCGGTGCACACGGCGGTCCGGCCGGCCATCGGCACCGTCATCGCCCTGGTCGTGTCCGGTGACGCGTCCTCCCTCGACCAGGCGCTCCTCGCCACCACGGGCGGGACGACGGCACTGGCCTCCCACCTGGTGAAGGGCGGCCTGCGGCTGGCCGTGAACACCTCCCCGGAGCCGGCGTCGAACGTCGTCGTCAGCCTGGTGGAGGACGGCGTCGTCGCCGGCCTGGTCGCCCTGGTGCTGGTGGCGCCGTGGGTCGCGGCCGCGATCGCCGCGGTGCTGCTCGCGACCGGGCTCACGCTGCTCGTGCTGCTGTGGTCGAGGATCCGGCGCTCCCTCCGCCGACGCCGCGGGCGCCGCGAGCCGACCTGACCCGGGGGGCGGCTCCTAGGATCGACCGGTGCCCTCCAGCCGCGATGTCGTCGTGGTGGGCAGCGGGCACAACGCCCTCGTCGCCGCCTGCTACCTGGCCCGCGAGGGCCTGGACGTCGAGGTGGTCGAGCAGGACACCGTGCTCGGAGGTGCGGTCTCGACGGTCGAGCGCTGGCCGGGCTACCAGGTCGACCGCGGCTCGAGCGTGCACATCATGGTGCGGCAGACGGGCATCGTCGAGGACCTGCGGCTGGCCGAGTGCGGTCTGGGCTACCTGGACATGGACCCGTGGGGGTTCGCGCCGTTCGGCGACGCTGCCAGCGGCGGTCAGCAAGCCCTCACCTTCCACGTCGACCTCGACGCGACCTGCACGTCGATCGCCGCACTCTGCGGCGATCGGGACGCCGAGGCCTACCGCGCCTTCGTCACCGACTGGGCGGCGCGCAACGAGCGGGTGTTCGCGGCTCTGCAGGACGTCCCATCGCCGGGCCGGCTGGGCCGCCACCTGTGGGGGGTCGGGAAGGCGGCGGGCAGCCGGGACGGCCTGGAGCTGTCCCGGCAGTTCCTCCAGCCCGGTGACCAGCTGCTCGACGAGCACTTCACCGACGAGCGGCTCAAGACCGCGCTGTCCTGGCTGGGCTCGCAGTCCGGGCCGCCGACCTCCGAGGTGGCCACCGCGGACCTGGTCGGCTGGAACGCGCTGCTGCACCGGATGCCGCCCGGCCGCCCCGTGGGCGGGTCCGGTGCCCTGACCACGGCACTGGCCGAGCGGCTGCGCCGGCTCGGGGGCAGCGTCCGGCTCGGCGACGCCGTCACCGCGATCACCCGGGCCGGCGACCGGGTCACCGGTGTGACCACGGCGAGCGGCGACCGGGTCGCCGCCCGCGCGGTGGTCGCCGGCTGCCACGTCCTGACCACCCTCGAGCTGCTCGGCGACGCGTCCCTGCTGGCCCGTGCGACGACCGCGGTCCGGGTCGGCAACGGCATCGGGATGGTGGTCCGTCTCGCCACCCGGGAGCTGCCTCGCTACCCGGGTGCCGCCGGGCCGGCGTACCGGCCGTGGACGGCAATGCAGCTGCTGGCACCGAGCCGCACCCACCTGCGGGCCGCCTACGGCGACTTCCTGGCCGGCCGGCCGCCGCGTGAGCCGGCCGTGCTTGTCATGACACCCACCGCGCTCGACCCGGGCATCGCTCCGGCCGACCGGCACGTCGTCAGCGTCTGGGCCCAGTGGCACCCCTACCAGCTGAGCACGGGCGAGCACTGGGACGACATCCGCGACCGCGAGGCGGACCGGGTGGTCGCGCAGGTGGAGCGGGCCGCACCGGGCTTCACGAGCAGCATCGAGCAGGTGCACGTGCAGACGCCGCTCGACCTCGAGCGCGAGCTCGGCTTGCGCCGAGGCAACGTGATGCACGTCGAGATGGGCCTGGACGCGATGTTCGCCTACCGCCCGCTGCCGGAGCTCGCCGGTTACCGTACGCCGGTGCGCGGCCTCTTCCTCACCGGCGCGTCGACCCACCCCGGCGGCGGGGTCTTCGGCGCCTCGGGACGCACCGCGGCCCGGGTCGTGGTGGCTTCCCGACGACGGTGGCGCTGACCGTGACGGTGAGCAGCGGGACGCAGCCGTACCGGGTGCCGAGGGGGTACGGCCGGCAGCGGCCGTCACCGGCTGCCGTCGCGCTCCCGTGGCTGCTGCTCGCGCTCACTCTCGCCGCCCAGGTCTCCTACCCGCTGGTGGGCGGTGAGCGGTTGCGCGAGGTGACGATCGCGGTCGTCGTGCTGTCCGCCGCCACCTGTGTCGTGCACGCCCTCGTGCACCGCGGACGGGCATGGACGCTCGGGCTGGTGGTGGTCACTGCGGGAGGCGGTTTCGCCGCGGAGGCGGTCGGCGTCCGCACCGGGCTGCCGTTCGGCGACTACACCTACCTGGGCACCCTCGGACCGGAGGTCCTCGGCGTGCCCCTGGTGGTGCCGCTGGCCTGGACGATGATGGGCTACCCCGTGCTGCTCGCGGCGCGGCGCCTGACCCGGCGATGGGTGGTGCCGCTCGGCGCGTTCGGGCTCACCGCCTGGGACGTTTTCCTGGACCCGCAGATGGTCGGCGACGGCCACTGGCGCTGGGCCGACCCCGCGCCGTCGCTGCCCTGGGTGCCGGGGGTGCCGCTGACGAACTTCGCAGGCTGGCTCGCTGTCGGCGCGCTGATGATGCTGGCCCTGACCGTGACGCTCCCGCGCGACGACGCGCCCCGGCCGGACGACCTGGTGCCGGCCACGCTGCTCGCCTGGACCTGGCTCGGGTACGTGCTCGGGAACCTGTTCTGGTTCGGCACCACGTCGGTGGCAGTGGTCGGCGGGACCGCGCTCGGGCTGCTGGCGCTGCCGTTCCTGTGGTCGTTGTGGCAGGCCCGCCCGTGACGCCTACCGGTCGGTGGGCGGTTCGGCTCCGGACGGGGACGCGGACTCCGGTCGCTGCACCTGGTCCCAGAGCTCGACCGTCTGCAGCACCCAGAACACGGCGAAGAGCAGGACGAGTGTCGACTCGACCCCGAGCACGGCGTGGTCCCACCCGAGGGCCAGCCACCAGGCGCCGATCCCCAGCGAGCCGAGGACCATCGCCGCCGCCACCGCGAGGTAGCGGTTCGCCCACGCGGGCTTGCCCATCGGCTGCGTCGCCGTTGCCTGGGTGCGGGCGTAGCCCAGGGCATTGCCGACCACGACCGCGACGATGCACCCGAACATGGCGATCGCCGCGGTGTAGTGCGCGCGCTCGACGAACAGCTCCCGGTCCAGCCGGAAGACCACTCCGACGACGACAACCACCACCGCAGCGACAGCTGTCCCGACCGGGCCCGGCAGGTCCTGCTCGCCTCGAGCCCGCCCGATCCGGCCCAGCACGGCAACGACCGCCACCGCCACCACGGCGACAGCGAGCAGGGCACTGACGTTGTTGGTGACGTTCGACGCCCGTTCGCCGAGGTTGTCCCGGACCGAGTAGCACCGCTCGCGGTACGGCGTGGGGACGAACGCCACCACCGGCGCGAGCGCCCCCGCGACGTCCAGGAGCACGTCCTCCCGGCGGGTGTTCCCCTTGATCACGACGAGGCAGACACCGATCGCGACGAGTGCGGCCACGAACACCGCCTGGGCCGGCGTGTAGTAGTAGGCGCTGATCGAGGTCTGGAAGCAGCTGTAGCCGGTCTTGCGCCACTCGGCGGCCACGGCGGCGAAGAGCCCCACCACGAGCAGCACCATGCCGATCCGGAGGTAGCGGTAGGTCTGGACCGCCTTCAGGTCCAGCTCGGTCATGGCTCACCCGCTCCCGAAGCGCCGACACGTCGACACGTCGAGAGTGCCACCGGCCCGCCTGAGGAGACAGCCCCGGACGGGCGAGAAGACCGGCGTGCCCTAGCGTCGGGCGGATGACGACGAGCCCGGCCCGTGCGGCCACCGGCATGTGCTTCGACCGCTCGTTCCCGCCCGCGCTCGTCACCGAGATGGCGCGGCGGCTCGACGACGGCGCCGACCAGCTGTGGATCATCGAGGACTGCTTCTACACGGGCGGCGTCAGCCTCGCCGCCTCCGCGCTGGCCGTGACCGACAGGCTGCAGGTGGGGCTGGGCATCCTGCCGGCGGTGGCGCGCAACGCCGCCGTGACCGCGATGGAGGTGGCCACCCTCTGCGGTCTCGCCCCCGGCCGGGTGCTGCCCGGGATCGGACATGGCGTGCAGGCCTGGATGGCCCAGATGGGCGCCCGAACCCCCTCGCCGCTGACAACCCTGGAGGAGGTCATCACCGCGGTGACCCGGCTGCTGGCAGGCGAGACGGTGACGAGCCACGGCCGAGTTGTGCACCTCGACCACGTGCGACTCGACCAGCCGCCCGCCGACCCGCCGCCGGTGCTGGCAGGTGTCCGCGGGCCGAGGTCGCTGGCCCTTGCCGGCCTGGTCGCCGGCGGCGTCGTGCTCGCCGAGCCGGCCGCGCCGGCGTACGTCCGGCTGGCCCTCGACCAGGCCGGTCGCCCGGACCCGTTCCACGTCGCCGTGTTCGCCCCTCTGTGCGTGACTCCGCAGCGGGAGACCGCCTACGAGATCATGGCGCCATGGGTGGCCGAGCGGGTCCCCGACCCGACCGCGGGCATGACCGCACTGCCGTTCTACGACGACCTCGCCGTGCTCCACCGGGAGCGGGGCGTCGAGGGCGTGCGACACATGCCCAGGGACTGGTGGGCCGAGATCGGGCCGATCGGCACCCTCGACGACGCGGCGGGGCACCTCACCGCGCTGGAGGCGGCGGGCGTGCACAGCATCGGGCTGTTCCCGGCGCCCGATGTGGAGGTGGCGCGTTCCCAGGTCGACGACGTGCTCGCCCTTGCGGCCCGCTGACCCGGGTCCTGACCGCAGACGGCGACAGGCCCCGTCGACCGTCTCCGGTCGGCGGGGCCTGCGCGTCAGGCCGGGTCAGCTCGTCGGGGCGAGCACCCCGTCGATGATGTAGACGGTCGCATTGGCGGTCTGCACGTTGCCGCAGACCACCGTGGCGCCACCGTTGACGGTGAAGTCCTCGCCGCTGCCCTCGACCGTCAGTGTGTCGCCCTGAAGGGTCTTGTGCTCGCCGGCGAGCTGGTCGGGCGACAGCGCGCCTGACACCACGTGGTAGGTCAGGACGGTCTTCAGCAGACCGTTGGGGTCACCCATCGCCTTCGTCAACGTCGCCTTGTCCATGGCCTTGAACGCGTCGTTGGTCGGTGCGAACACCGTGATGTCCTCGGCCGAGTTCAGGGTGTCGCCGAGGTTGGCCTCGCCGACCGCGGTCACGAGGGTCGACAGCAGCGGGTTGGCCGACGCAGCGGTCGCGACCGGGACCTCGGCCATGCCGGCGAAGCTGCCGGCGCCGTCGGCCGGGACCGAGGCGCAGCCCGCACCGAACGGCTCGGTGGCGGTGTCCTCGGCCGGCGTGCTCTCGGCTGGGGTGCTCTCGGCGGCGCTCGAGGCGCCGGAGCCTGCAGTGGTGGTGTCGCTGCTGCCGCCGCAGGCGGCGAGCACCGGCACGGTGAGCGCCACACCCGCGACAGCGAGGACGAGGGAACGGTGGGAACGGAGCATCATCAGTGGATCTCTCTCTCGGGGTGGGTGTTCGGGTCTTCGGTCTTCGGCTTCGGTGTGAGGCGGTGGAGGGGTCTGGTGGGGCTAGCCGACCGTCACTGCGGTCGAGTGCCATCCGGTCGCGCCGGACGGGAACGGGGTGGCCCGCTTGGCGGGCTGGGTGGCGCCGCTGCTGTCGGTCGCGCGGACCTCGAGCGTGTGGCTGCCAGAGGTGGCGTCCCACTCCCAGACCCACTGGCGCCAGGTGTCGGTCGAGGGGACCTCAGCGAGCCGGGCGGCCGACCAGCGGCCGCCGTCGACCCGGACCTCGACCTTGTCGATGCCGCGGTGCTGGGCCCAGGCCACCCCTGCGACGGCGACCTTGCCGGGCTGCAGCTTGGCGAACGGTCGCGGGGTGTCGATGCGCGACATGGTCTTGATCGGGGCTTTTCGTGCCCATCCGCGCTCGACCCAGTAGGGCGTCTGCTCGTCGAACCTCGTGAGCTCGATGTCGGTGAGCCACTTCGTCGCGGACACGTAGCCGTAGAGGCCAGGGACGACCATCCGCACCGGGAACCCGTGCTCGGCCGGCAACGGCTCGCCGTTCATCCCGACCGCGAGCAGTGCATCCCGCCCGTCCATGACGACGGCCGTGGGGGTCCCGATGGTCATGCCGTCGGTCGACGTGCTCAGGACCATGTCGGCGTCAGGCTGGACGCCGGCCTCCCGCAGCAGGTCGGCCAGCGGCGCGCCGAGCCACCGTGCGTGGCCGGCGTACTTCCCGCCGACCTCGTTCGAGACGCAGGTCAGGGTGATGTCGCGCTCGACGAGGTCGCGGGACAGCAGCTCGTCGAAGGTCAGCTCGACCTCCGTGTCGACCATGCCGTGGACCTTCAGGGTCCAGCCGTCGGTGGACACCTGCGGCACCACCAGCGCGGTGTCGACCCGGTAGAAGTCCTTGTTGGGCGTCACGAAGCTGCTCACGCCGTCGACGGCGAGCTCGGCGCCGGCGGGCACCCGTGTCGCGGCACTCGCCGGGGCGGGCAGGTCGACGGCGGCGCGCGCCTCCGACACGTCGGTACGACGCGCGTTGAGCAGCCGGCCGACGGTGCCGGTCGCCAGCGACCCGGCGGCGACCCACAGGCCGGTGACGAGCAGTTGGCGGCGACGTTCGTCGGTCGAGGCCGGGTGCGATCCCGTCAGCGGGCGCAGCAGCACGATCAGTGCCATCGCGCCGACGACGGCACCGACCAGTGACGGGAACGGGTCCAGCGGCTGAGCGGCCGGCCGGGTGACGGCGGCCGCGGCGCCGACCAGGCCGAGCACGGCGACGCCGGCCAGGCCCACAGCGCGCGTCCGGACGGCGAGCGCGCCGGTCGCGAGCGCGAGCAGGACGAGCACGGCGAGGATCGACCCGATCAGCACCGGCTTGTCGTTGGTGCCGAACTCCCGGACCGCGAACTCCTTGAGCGGTGTCGGCGTCGCGTCGATGACGCTGCCGCCGACAGCGATGACGGGCGATGCCTGCGGGCGCACCAGGGCGGCGGCAAGCTCGGCCACAGCCAGTGCTGCCAGTGCTGCCAGCAGACCGGCGAGGGCGCCGAGCAGCGGCCTCCTCGGGATCGAGGTCGCTGCGGCGTAGGGCATGTGCAGGGGTTCTCCGCCGACCCATGCCGCGGATTGCCGGTGTGACCGGCTTCATACGGCGGCGACCTGCGACCGGGCAGCGCGTCCACCCGGCTGGGTCAGCCGACCGCCACCTGGGTCGACGACCAGCCCGTGGCACCGCGGGGGTACGGCGGCGTCCGCCGCTCGGGCTGCACGGCGCCGGTGCTGTCCGTCGCGCGGACCTCCAGTGTGTGGCTGCCGGGGGTGGCGTCCCACTCCCAGACCCACTGCCGCCAGGTGTCGGCCGAGGGAACGTCCGCGAGCCGGGCGGCCGACCAGCGGCCGCCGTCGACCCGCACCTCGACCGTGTCGATACCGCGGTGCTGCGCCCAGGCCACCCCGGCGACAGCGACCCGGCCTGCGTTCAGCTTGGCGAACGGGCTCGGCGTGTCGATCCGCGACATCGTGAGGACGGGCGCCCGGCCGGCCCAGCCGCGCTGCACCCAGTAGGGCGTCTCCCTGTCGAACCGGGTCAGCTCGATGTCGGTCAGCCACTTCATCGCGGACACGTAGCCGTACAGACCGGGCACCACCATCCGCACCGGGAAGCCGTGCTCGGCCGGCAACGGCTCGCCGTTCATCCCGACCGCGAGCAGCGCGTCGCGGCCGTCCATCACCACCGCCGTCGGGGTGCCGATCGTGAAACCGTCGGTGGACGTGCTCAGGAGCATGTCGGCGTCGGGGTGCACACCTGCCTCGGCCAACAGGTCGGCCAGCCGCGCGCCCAGCCAGCGGGCGTTGCCGGCCAGGTAGCCGCCGACCTCGTTCGAGACGCAGGTCAGCGTGATGTCGCGCTCGACGAGGTCGCGTGCCAGGAGCTTGTCGAAGGTCAGCTCGATCTCCCTGTCGACCATGCCGTGGACCCTCAGGCGCCAGCTCTCCGCGGGCACCTGCGGCACGAGCAGGGAGGTGTCGATCCGGTAGAAGTCGCCGTTCGGGGTGCGGAACGGGCTCAGCCCGGGGATCGCCAGCTCCGACCCCGGCGGGAGCGGGACGCCAGGCAGCGCCGGAGCGGGGAGCCGCACCGCTGCCCGCGAGGCCGTCACCGACGTACGCCGTGCGGTGACCACCCGGCCGACCGTGCCTGCCACGAGCGAGCCCGCGGCGACCCAGAGCCCGGTGACCAGCAGCCGCCTGCGGCGTGCGTCCACGCCGACCGGAGCCACCACGACGCCGCCGGTGGTCGCCCCGGCCGGGACCGTGAGCGGTCGCAGCAGCCGGAGCAGCGCGAACGAGCCGGCGACGGCTCCGACGAGCGAAGGGGCCGCGTCGAGGGTCATGGCGTCGGGGCGGGTGGCGGCCGCCAGCGCGGCGACCGCGCCGAGGGTCGCCACCCCGGCGAGCCCGACGATGCGGTGGCGGACCGCGACTGCCCCCGTGGCCACCGCGAGCAGCAGCAGCACCGTCACGATCGACGCGAGCAGCACCGCCTTGTCGTGGGTGCCGAACGCGCCCACCGCCCACTCGCGCAACCAGGTCGGCGTCAGGTCGACGACGTTCCCGCCGACCGCCACCACCGGTGACGCCTCCGGCCGGACGAACGCGGCCGAGAGCTCTGCGGCGGCCAGGGCCGTGAGGGCCGCGAGGGCACCGGCCAGGCCGCCGAGAAGTCGGCGGTGCGGCATGACCTCTCCGGTCGGGCCCGTCATGCCTCCGATGGTGCCTCGGTGGGCCGCCGAAAGCGCATGACGTCACGGGTTCGTAAGGTCCTCACCCGTGGCGCGGGTCGTGGTTGTCGGTGCCGGCATGGGTGGGATGGCGGCCGCTGCCCGGCTGGCGACGCTGGGGCACCACGTCGTGGTCTGCGAGCAGGCCGGCACCTGGGGCGGCAAGCTCGGGACCTGGTCCCGGGACGGATTCACCTTCGACACCGGGCCGTCGTTGCTCACCCTTCCCGCCGTGTACCGCGACCTGTTCGTCACGACCGGCGCGCCGCTGGAGGACAGCGTCGAGCTGCTCCCGGTCGACCCGGTCGCCCGCTACCGGTTCCCCGCGGTCGGCCGGCACCCGGTCACCTGGCTGGAGGTCCCCAACGCCTCGACGGCCCGGCTGCGGTCCGCGCTCGGCACCGCCCTGGGCGAGGGGGCCGGCGCGGACTGGGACCGGCTGATGCAGCGGGCCCATCAGGTCTGGCAGCTGACCCGGGGGCCGTTCCTCGAGTCCCCGCTCACCGGCCCCCGCGACCTGGCGCGGCTTGCCCGGCGCCCGGTCGACGTACGCACCGTCGCTCCCTGGCGAAGCCTGCGCGGACTCGGCCGCAGGCAGCTGCGCGACCCCCGCCTGCGGATGCTCCTCGACCGGTACGCCACCTACGCCGGGTCGGACCCGCGCCGGGCGCCGGCGGCCCTTGCCGTCGTGCCGTACGTCGAGCAGACCTTCGGCGGCTGGTACGTCGCGGGCGGGCTGCGCCGGCTCGGTGCGGCGGTGCACGACCGGATGCTCGAGCGGGGCGCCGTCCTGCGCACCAACGCCACGGTCACGTCGGTGGTGGTGGAGGCGGGCCGGGTCGCCGGGGTCCTGCTGGCCGACGGCGAGCGGGTGCCGGCCGACGTGGTCGTGTGCAACGCCGATGCCGGACAGCTGTACGGCGACCTGCTCCCGCACTCGCTCACCGGCCCTGCGCGACGCCGCCTACGGCGGGCCACTCCGTCGCTCTCGGGCTTCGTCCTGCTGCTCGCGCTCCGCGGACGCACGCCGGGACATGCGCACCACACGGTGCTGTTCCCGGACGACTACGACGCGGAGTTCGACGCGGTGTTCGGCCGGCGCGCGCGACCGGTGGACGACCCGACCGTCTACGTCAGCGCACCGGACGACCCGGCGCTGCGCCCGGACGATGACCACGAGGCCTGGTTCGTGCTCGTCAACGCACCCCGGCACGGTGCCGGTCGCGGGGCCGTCGACTGGGCCCGGGACGGGCTCGCCGCGTCGTACGCCGACCGGGTGCTCGACGTCATGGCACGTCGCGGGCTCGACGTGCGCGACCGGGTGCTGTGGCGCGAGGTGCGCACCCCTGCCGACCTCGAGCTGTCCACGCGCTCGCCAGGCGGCGCGATCTACGGGACGTCCTCGAACGGCGCTCGAGCCGCGTTCCTCCGGCCGGCCAACGCCGGACCGGTGCCCGGGCTGTTCCTCGTCGGCGGGTCGGCCCACCCCGGCGGCGGGCTCCCCCTCGTCGGCCTGTCGGCCGCGATCGTCGCCGGGCTCGTGGGGCCGGCCTGACCCCGCCCCACCGTGTCAGGTGAGGTTCAGCGAGTGCGTCGCATCCTGGTGGCCCGAGCGCACGACACGAGCGAGCACACCCGAGGGAGACCGACATGAGGACTGCGAAGACGGCAGCGTGGGGCGCGGCCCTGGCGCTGGCGACCGGCACGATCGCCGCGGCAACGGTCGGTGTCGGCAACGCCGCCGGACCCGCACCGTCCGGCCCGATCGCCAAGGCGAAATTCACGAACCCGCAGCAGAACCCGTACTTCCCGCTCGAGCCCGGGACCGTCTTCCGCTACCGCGGTCACGAGGGCGGACAGAAGCTCGTCGAGAAGCTCACCGTCACCGACCGCACCCGCAAGATCCAGGGCGTTCGCACCACGGTCATCCGCGACGTGATCCGCCGGGCCGACGGCTCGATCGCGGAGAAGACGCACGACTGGTACGCCGCGGACAACAAGGGCAACGTCTGGTACCTCGGCGAGAAGACGGCGACCTACACGAAGGACGGCACCGTCGAGAGCCGGGACGGGACCTGGATGGCCGGGCGGGACGGCGCCGTCGCCGGCCTGATCATGCCGGCGAAACCGCGGCCGGCAAAGGCCTACCGGCAGGAGTTCTACCCCGGTCAGGCAGAGGACCAGGCCTGGATCGTGTCGAACAACGAGAGCACGACAGTGCCCTACGGCGCGGTGCAGGACGTGTTGCGCAGCTACGAGTGGACCCGGCTCGAGAAGGGCGTCGTGTCGGTGAAGTTCTACGCCCCGGGGCTGGGGATCGTGCGCGAGGGCGACGTCGCCGGTGGCGACGAGGTGTTCGAGCTCGTCTCGGTCAGCCGCCCGTAGCCACGCTGACGGTCGCGGACCGTGGCGCGCCCGCCCCCGGCGCGCCACGGTCCGGCTCTGTCACCGCAGCCTGCGGCGCACGACCCGGCCCAGCTGCACCAGGCCGACGATCCCGAGGCCGGCCCAGGCAGCCGCGCCGAGGTCGGGCCACGGGTCGCCGAGAGCGGCGCCCGCCGCGAGGAAGGCTGACGTCACGATCACCCGGGTCGGCCGCTCCCACACCGTGACGACGCCGACCTCGGACATGCCGGCCACGCCGGCGCGGGCGCGCAGGTACTCGAGCAGCAGCATCAGCGCTGCACCGGCAGCGCACGTCGCCGGGTCGGCGCCGGCGAGCAGCAGCGCCAGCACGAACGCGAGATCCCCCACCCGGTCGGCCACCGAGTCCAGGACGGCACCCCAGGCGGTCGCCCGTCCGGTGAGGACCGCCACCGCCCCGTCGAGGCTGTCCAGCAAGCCCGAGAGCACGACAAGCAGTGCCGCCAGTGCGAGCCAGCGGCCACCCTCGGCGGCCGGCCACAACGCCGTGACGGCCACCAGTACGCCCGTTCCGGTGACCAGGTCCGGAGGCGTCCCTGCCGCGGCGAGGGGTCGGGCCATCGCGTACGAGCCGGTGAGCCAGCGGTGTACCAGGGCGTTGCTGCGCGGGTCGTACCCGCCGTGCAGCCGCTGCCACTCGTCGAGGTACTCCTCGCGACGTGTCAGCCGCTCGCCACCGCCTCCGGAGCCCACGGCCGACAGGTCGTCAGGAGCGGTCGGCGAGGCCGAGGTTGCGGTAGATCTCGCGGGTCGCGGTCGAGGTGTTGAGCGTGATGAAGTGCAGTCCCGGGACCCCCTCGTCGAGCAGCCGCGTGCACAGCTCGGTCGCGGCCTCGACGCCGATACGGCGCATCTGCTCGGTGTCGTCCTCGGCGGCGTGCAAGCGCGCGGCGAGGTCGGGCGGGAAGGCAGCGTTCGAGAGCTTGGCGAACCGCTCGATCTGCCGGACGTTGGTGGCGGGCATGATGCCCGGGATGATCGGCACGTCGCAGCCGGCCGCGGCGACCCGGTCCCGCAGCCGGAGGTAGTCCTCGGCCCGGAAGAACATCTGGGTGATCGCGTAGTCGGCCCCTGCACGCACCTTCTGCACGAAGTACCTGACGTCGGTGTCCCAGTCCGGCGAGCGCGGGTGCATCTCCGGGAACGCCGCGACGCCGACGCTGAAGTCGCCCGACGCCTTGAGCAGCCGGACCAGGTCCTCGGCGTAGCCGACCCCGTCGGGGTGCTGAACCCAGTCGGCGGTGGGGTCCCCCGGCGGGTCCCCGCGCAGTGCGAGCACGTTGCGCACACCCGCGGCGGCGTACTGGCCGATGATGTGTCGCAGCTCGGCCGCGGAGTGGTCGACCGCGGTGAAGTGCCCGACCGGCATCAGCGTCGTGTCGGTGGCGATCCGGCCGGTCATGTCCACGGTGCGTTCGCGGGTCGATCCGCCGGCACCGTAGGTGACCGACACGAAGGTCGGCCGCAGCGCCTCGAGCTCGCGCAACGTGACCCAGAGCTTCCGCTCGCCCTCCTCGGTCTTGGGCGGGAAGAACTCGAAGGAGTACGAGGGCCGTCCGGCTGCCAGCAGCTCACCGAGGGACGGCGAGCGGCGGGGCATCACGCTGGCGCGCGACCACGGGTCACGGGACGGCGCAGCGGTCATGTCCCGAGGCTAACCGGCCCGCGCATCCGCCCCGGGGTCCGGACCGGAAGACGGGACGTGCCCGTACGCTCATCAGGTGTGACGCCCGCACCCGCCCCGCTGCCGCTCGAGGCGGACGACCTGCGCGGACGCGTCGACAAGACCCTCGCCGACCTGCTGGCCCGGCAGGTGGACGTCCTCGACGGTGTCGGCGACGAGCTCGCCCCCGTGATGGAGGCGATCAGCGACCTGCTCGGCGGCGGCAAGCGCCTGCGCCCCGCGTTCTGCTACTGGGGCTGGCGCGGCGCCGGCGGTGCGGACTGCCCCGAGATCGTCTCGGTCGCCGCGGCGCTGGAGCTGTTCCAGGCCGCGGCCCTCGTCCACGACGACGTGATGGACGGCAGCGACACCCGGCGCGGCCACCCGGCCGTGCACCGCCGGATCGCCGCCCTGCACCGGCGGCACCGGTGGCTCGGGTCGTCCGAGGCGTTCGGGGTCGCCGGGGCGATCCTGGCCGGCGACCTCTGCCTGTCCTGGTGCGACGAGGCGTACGCCGGCTCGGGGCTGCCGCCGGAGGCACTGCTGCGCGGTCGGCGGGTGTTCGACCGGATGCGCACCGAGCTGATGTGCGGGCAGTACCTGGACATGCTCGAGTCCGCTCAGGTGTCGACGACCGTCGAGCGGGCCCGGCACGTCATCCTCTACAAGTCGGCCAAGTACTCCGTGGTCCAGCCGCTGCTGCTCGGCGGCACCCTGGCCGGCGCGCCCGAGTCGATGCTCGCGACGTACGACGCCTACGGGCGCTCGCTCGGCGAGGCCTTCCAGCTGCGCGACGACGTGCTCGGCGTCTTCGGCGACCCGGCGGTCACGGGCAAGCCGGCCGGCGACGACCTGCGCGAGGGGAAGAGGACGGTTCTCGTCGCCCTGACGCTCGAGCGCTGCTCTCCGGCCGACGCCGCCCTGGTGCGGACCGGCCTCGGGGACCCTCACCTCGGCGCCGAGGGAGTCGACGCGATGCGCGCGGTCATCGTCGACAGCGGCGCCCTCGCGGCGGTCGAGGAGCTGATCGCCGAACAGTCGGCGCGGGCCACGGCCAGCCTCGCCGCCGCGGACGACATCACCGAGCCGGCCCGGGACGTGCTCGGACAGCTTGTCGCGGCGGCGACGACGCGGGCGCTCTGATGCGCACCGTCGCGGGCCCGTCCGACCACGTCGTCGTCGTCGGGGCCGGGCTCGGCGGGCTGTCCGCCGCGCTGCGGCTGGCGGGCGCCGGCCGACGGGTGACTGTGCTGGAGCGCGAGGCCGTCCCCGGCGGGCGGGCCGGGCTGCTCGAGGACGGCGGCTACTCGTTCGACACCGGGCCGAGCGTGCTCACCATGCCCGACCTCATTGCGGACGCCCTGGACTGCGTCGGTGAGTCGATCGAGGACTGGCTCACGCTCGACCCGGTCGCGCCGCTGTACCGCGCGCAGTACGCCGACGGCTCCTCGCTCGACGTGCACGCTGACGTCGACGCGATGACGGACTCGATCGCCGCCCTCTGCGGGCCGGGCGAGGCCGCCGGCTACCGGCGGTTCGTCGAGTTCGTGTCCGAGCTCTACCGGCTGGAGATGCGCGACTTCATCGACCGCAACATCGACTCGCCGCTGTCCCTGGTGCGTCCGTCGCTGGCGAGGCTGGCCGCCCTGGGCGGGTTCCGCCGTCTCGCACCCAAGGTGGAGTCGTACCTCAAGGACGAGCGGACCCGGCGGGTGTTCTCCTTCCAGGCGATGTACGCCGGCCTGTCGCCGTACGACGCCCTGGCCATCTACGCCGTCATCGGCTACATGGACTCCGTCGCGGGGGTGTTCTTCCCCCGCGGCGGCATGCACGCGGTGCCCCGGGCGCTGGCCGGTGCGGCCGAGAAGCACGGCGTCGAGTTCCGCTACGGCGAGACGGTGAGCTCGGTCGAGACCCGTGGCGACCGGGCGGTGGCCGTCGTGACCGCGTCCGGGCTGCGGGTGCCCTGCGACGCGGTGGTCCTCAACCCGGACCTGCCCGAGGCCCGCCGGCTGCTGGGTCAGCCGCTCCGCCGGCGGTTGCGCTACTCGCCGTCGTGCTTCGTGCTGCTGGCCGGGTCGTCCGCGACGTTCCCGGGCAACGCGCACCACACGATCTCGTTCGGCCACGAGTGGCGGCGGGTGTTCGACGAGATCCTCGGCGGCCGGCTGATGAGCGACCCGTCGTTCCTCGTGACCTCGCCGTCCGTGTCAGACCCGTCGCTGGCGCCGGCCGGCAAGGCGTCGTACTACGTCCTGTTCCCGACGCCGAACCTGGACGCGCCGCTCGACTGGCGCACCCTCGGGCCGCGCTACCTCGACGAGGTGGTCGCGACTGTCGAGGCGCGCGGGTGGCCGGGCTTCGACGCGGGCCTGGAGGTGTCGCACGTGACGACGCCGCTGGACTGGCAGGCCCGGGGCATGGAGCGGGGCACGCCGTTCGCGGCGGCGCACACGTTCGGCCAGACCGGCCCGTTCCGGCCGCGCAACCTGTGGGGCGAGAACGTGGTCTTCGCCGGCTCCGGCACCCAGCCTGGTGTCGGCGTGCCGATGGTGCTGATCTCCGGTCGGCTGGCAGCCGAGCGCATCCTCGGTCCCGACCCGGCCTACCGCTCCCGCGCCTGGGTGTGACGGTGAGAGCCCGATGGTCAGGTGCTGCGCCATCGTGGTGCGGGTCTGCGCCGTGGCGGTGGCGTAGCGCGGCGTCGTCCAGTGCCACGCCGTCGTGGTGCGGGTCAGAGCGGCCGGTGAGGCGGCGGCGCGTGAGCCAGCGTCCGCGGCAGTCTCCGTCAGGCCACCTCGGTCTCACCCTCTGGGAGCGGAGTGCCTCGACCTCGTCGAGTGGCGCGTTCTTGCCTTTCTGTACCGATAGAGAACTGCCACAACGCGCCACTCAGCGCGCCGGCGGCGGGAGAGCGGTGAACGGCGAGCGGGCGGGCAACCAGCTCCCCGTCCGAGCGCCCTTGCTCTCGCGGCCCCAGCGATGAGCAGGCGGGAGCTGGACGCGGCGGGGATCACCGACCCGAGGCTGCGCGACGCCTACGAGCAGTGCCGGCGGCTCAACGCGGCCCACGGCCGCACCTACTACCTGTCGACGCTGCTGCTGCCGCCGGCGAAGCGGCCCTACGTGCACGCGCTCTACGGGTTCGCACGCTACGCGGACGAGCTCGTCGACGACCTCCACTCCCCCGACCCGGCAGCACTCGCGTCCTGGGGGGACGCGTTCCTCGCCGACCTCGACAGCGCAGACCTCCACGACGTCCGGCACCCTGTCAGCCGTGCCGCCGTGCACACCGCCCGCACGTGGGGCATCGGGCGGGACACGTTCGAGGCCTTCCTCGCCAGCATGGCGATGGACGCCGACGTCACGGGGTACCCGACGTACGCCGACCTGGAGCACTACATGTACGGCTCGGCTGCAGTGATCGGGCTGCAGATGGTGCCGATCCTCGAGCCGCTCGACGGCCGGGCCGCCGGGCACGCGCGCACCCTCGGCGAGGCCTTCCAGATGTCGAACTTCATCCGCGACGTTGCCGAGGACCTGGTCCGCGGCCGGGTGTACCTGCCGCAGGAGGACCTGGACAAGTTCGGGGTCAGCCGCGCCGACCTGGCACCAGGCCCGACGCCGCGGCACGTCCGTGACCTGCTGGCCTTCGAGATCGCCCGCACCCGCGATCTCTACGCGGCGGCCCGGCCCGGCATCGCGATGCTGCACCCGACAAGCCGCGACTGCATCCGCACCGCCTTCCTGCTGTACGGCGGGATCCTGGACGCCGTCGAGGCCGCCGACCTGGAGGTGCTGGACCGGCGGGTCGCCGTGCCGGTGCGGCGCCGGCTGGCAGTCGCGGTGCCCGGACTGGTCAGGGCGCGACGCTCCCGCCGCCGGACCGGTTGACCCCGCGTCGAGCCTGATCGCGCTCCGCCGCTGCTCCGAGCCTGGCCGCGCTCCGCCGGCCCCAGAACAGCCACCATGCCAGCGACTGCACCACCAGCGAGAACCCGAACATCAGGTCCTCGACCGGCGCGAACACCAACCGCGGGCCCAGGACCTCCGCCTCGTCGTAGCGGACGATGTCGCGCCCGGTCAGCCAGCCGTTGGTGAGCAGCTGGAAGGCGACCACGATGGCGTACGACGCCCAGAAGGCCCGCCGCGTCACCACCCGGGTCCGGAGCAGCACCAGGTCGAGCAGCAGAGCGCCGGCGACGCCGACGACGGCCAGTGCGGTGTAGCTCACTCGTCCCCGCCGGGCCAGCCGGTCATCCGGCGGACCGCCTCGAAGGACAGCAGTGCGCAGATGGGCACGACGAGGAAGAACAGCAGCTCCTCGATCGGCAGGCCGCCGGGCAGCTCGAGCCCGACGGTCTGCGCGGGGTCGAACGTCCAGTGCCCGGCCGCGATCGCGTAGAGGTCCCACACCACGAACACGGCGACCACCGGCAGCAGGGTCAGCACCAGCCGCCGCCACCTCCGGTAGACCCGGGCACCGAGCCACACCTCCAGCGGGAGGGTCCCGAGCAGGCAGAACGCCAGCATCGCGACGTACCCCAGGTGGCGCACCGGTGCTAGAAGCCCAGCGCCTGCGCGCGCCGCTTGACCTCTGTGCCGCGGTTCTCGCGCAGGGCCCGGACCGGTGATCCGGGCAGGTCGTCGTCGGTGTAGAGCCAGCGCAGCGCCTCGTCGTCGCTGAAGCGCGCGTCGAGCAGCAGGGTGAGCACGCCGGGCAGGTGCTTGAGCACCTTGCCGTCCTGGACGAAGTCGGCGGGCACCGCCAGGGCGGCGTTGTCACCCCGGCGTACGGCGAGTAGCTGACGCTCGTTGACGAGCTGCCGGACCCGGTTGATGCCGATGCCCAGGGCGTCCGCGACCTCGGGAAGAGTCAGCCATCCGGTCACGAGCGACTCGTACGCGTCGGCGTGGTCCTGGTCGGCGCCGGAGCGCTGGTCTGTCACGTCGGCAAGCCTGCCATGCGGTCCCGCTCGTCGGGTCTAGGGTCCCGCCATGGACACCGTGGGGGACGCCGACGCGCTGCTCGAGGACGAGGAACCGGCGCCGGGTCCGCCACGACTCCTGACGGCGGAGACCCGCGCCGTCGCCGGCGCCGGGCTCGTGCTCATGTCCGTGGCCAGCAGTGGCATCTTCCAGTACACGGCGTTCCTGTTCCTCAGCCGTGACGGCAGCTCGGGGCAGACCACGCAGTACCTCATCCTGGCCGGACCGTGCGCCCTCCTCGCGGCGCTGGGCGCCGCATCGGGCTGGTCCACGAGGGGGCAGCCACTGACGCCGGGCCTACGCGGGGTTGCCGGTGCGGCCGTCGTCGTCGGGGCCGCCCTCGTGGTCCTCGTCGCTGCCAGCCTGGTGCTCGGCCTCCTGCTCGGCACCGACAACAACAACGGGTTCTAACGAGCCGCGGCCTTCACCGCGACCGACGGATCGGCCAGCAGGGCGTCGTCGACGGCCGCGTCTCGCTGCATCAGCCGGCGTGCCTGCACCAGGTCGCGCGGCCGGTCGACCGAGAGCGCCGCGACCAGGCGGTCGCCGCCCAGCCAGAACACCGCCCAGGTGTCGCCGTCCTCGCGCCAGACGGTGCGGTCCGCGACCTGGTGGTGCCCGGCGTACTGCACCATCCGGCCCCACTGCTCGGACCAGAAGTACGGCACCGGGTCCCACACCTCGTCCCCGCCGAGGACGTTCGCGGCGGCGACCGTCGGCGCGTGCAGGGCCGCGTCCCAGTGCTCCACCAGCATCCGCGTCCGGTAACGCTCCGAATCCCACGCGGCGCAGTCGCCGACAGCCCACACGCCGGGCAGCGAGGAGCGCAGCCGCGCGTCGACGGCCACCGCCCCGCGGGGGTCGAGCTCGACGCCGGCCACCACGCTGGGTCGCACGCCCACCGCGACGAGCACCAGGTCGGCGTCCAGCCGGGTGCCGTCCGCGAGCTGCACCGCGTCGGCCTCCACCGCCGCCACCGCCGCACCCAGCCGCAGGTCCACACCGGACCACCACGGCAGCATCCGCTCGGCGACCTCGGGCGGCATCGCGTTGGCGAGCGGTGCCGTCTGCCCCTCGAGCACCGTGACCTTCGCCCCGGCGAGCAGGGCCGCGGTCGACACCTCGGCGCCGATCCAGCCCGCGCCGACGATCACGAGCCGGGCTCCCGGCACCAGGGCGGCCCGCAGTGCGAGCGAGTCGGCGTGGGTGCGCAGGGTCACGCCGGGGCCGGGTAGCCGCCGCGGCAGCGCGCCGGTCGCCAGCACGCAGCGCTCGAACGCCACCTCACCCGCATCGGTGGTCACGACGCCCGGCGCCACCGCCTCGGCGCGCACGCCCAGACGGAGGTCGACGTCCAGGGCGTCCCAGTCGGCCTCCAGGGTCGAGTGGTCGGCCTTGCCCATGAGGACCTGCTTGGACAGCGGCGGCCGGTCGTACGGCGGCTCGTCCTCCGCGCCGAGCAGCGTCAGCGGCCCGGCGTACCCCTGCTCGCGCAGAGCCCGGACGGTGTGCAGCCCCGCCAGCCCGGCCCCGACCACGACGATCGGGGGCACGCTCATGTCGGTAGCCTCCCAGGCGATGTTCACCGACCGCGAGGCGATCCGCACCCGGGCCTACGCCGACCACCGGCCGCTCGCCGCGCGGGCCTCGATCTACCAGTGGCAGCGGGACCGGGTCGACCTCCCCGGGCTCGCGTTGGCCGAGCTTGTCGACGTCACCGGCACGGTGCTGGACGCGGGCTGCGGCCTCGGCACGTACGTCGACCGGCTCCGCGCCGAGCGGGCGGACCTGAGGCTGCTGCCGCTCGACCTGTCCGAGGGGATGGGGCCGGCTGTGGTCGGCGACGTCCAGGCCCTTCCGTTGCCGGACGCGTCGGTCGAGGCCGCGTTGGCGATGCACATGCTCTACCACGTGCCGGACATCCCGGCCGCGGTGCGCGAGCTGCGCCGGGTGGTGCGGCCCGGCGGCGTCCTGCTCGTCAGCACCAACGGCGTCCACGACAAGCGCGAGATCGACCAGCTCTGGTCGGCCGCGTTGCGCGATCTCACCGGCCGGCCGGCGGCGACACCCGCCGGGGACAGCGCGTTCACGCTGGACGACGGAGCACTGCTGCGGAGCGCGTTCGACGAGGTGACCGTCCAGGTCTTCGACCGCGAGACCGTCGTGCCCGAGGTCGACCCGGTGGTGGCGTTCGTCGACAGCATGCGGGCGCTGTCCGCCGGATCGCTGCCCGCGAGCGTCACCTGGGTGGCGTTCCTCGACCGGGTCCGCGCCAGGGTGACCGCCGAGATCAGCCGCCACGGCGCCTGGCGGATGACCAGCCAGGTCGGCGTCTTCACCTGCCGCTGACCTCGACCCGGTGATCCAGGCGGGATCCGCGCACCCCCTACCGCGGCGACCTGGGCCTGACCGTGGCCTGCAAGCCACTGTCGACCCGAGTTGATCACGCTTACGTGATCAACTCGGCCGCGCGCGCGGGGGTGGGGCAGCCGGACGTCACCGTTCGTGGTGGCGTGATCACAGTCGTGCCTGAATCACACGGGTGTAGTACCACGAACCGGTAACAACCGCCCCCTGAGTCACATCCGTCACTCCTGTCACGGCAGTATCGACGTTTCGCACGGCGACCCCTTCCCCCGACCGTGAGGACCGTCTGACCATGTCTGCCCCCGCACGCGACCCGCGTCCGGCCCACCACCCCGGCGCTCGCGCCCAGCAGGTCAGGCTCACCCCGCGGGCGCGGCGGCTGGTCCGGATCGTCCGGGCAGTGGGCGTCCCGCTGCTCGTCGCCGGGCTCGTCACCGCCGGCTCCCCCGGCTGGGGCCTGTACACGATCAAGCAGGGCGACACGCTCAGCGACATCGCCGCGAGGTACCACACCTCGGTCGCCAGGCTGGTCCAGGTCAACCGGCTCCCGGGCAACGGCCACCTCATCATCGCCGGCGCCTCGCTCAAGGTGCCCGGGGCCGCCGGCTCCGGCGGCCGCTCGGTCGGCGCAGCGCGCACGCACCTCGTCGTCCGGGGCGACACGCTGTCGGGCATCGCCGCCCGGTACGGCGTGGCGCAGGCCGCCGTCGCGCGCGCCAACCGGCTGCCGAGCTCCGACATCGTGCGGCTCGGCACCCGGCTGACGATCCCCGGCCGCACCGGCGGCGGCACCGCGTCCGCCACGAAGCGCAGCACGAGCGGGAACACCTTCGCGGGCCGCACGTACTCCGACACCGTCGTCGGCGCCGCCGCCCGTAACCGCGCCACCCTGGCCCGGCGCAGCTTGCCGTCGCAGTCGCGGATGCGCGACCTCATCGCCGCCAAGGCCCGGGCCAACGGCGTCGACCCGGCGCTGGCGCTGGCCGTGAGCTACCAGGAGTCCGGCTGGAACATGCACGTCGTCTCGGTGGCCAACGCGGTCGGCGCCATGCAGGTGATCCCGGCGACGACGGACTGGATCTCCGGGGTCGTCGGGCGCCGGCTGGACCCGCTGGACCCGGGCGACAACGCCACCACCGGCGTGGTCCTGCTCAAGATCCTCACCCGCGCCGCGGCCGACGACCGGCAGGCGATCGCGGGCTACTACCAGGGCCTGCGCAGCGTGCGGGAGCGCGGGATGTTCCCCGACACGAAGCGCTACGTCGACAACGTGCTCGCCCTGCGGGCCCGGTTCCGCTAGGGCGCGCCGGGGCGCGTCCAGGCCTGGCCCGGACCCGTCTCCCCCGTAGACTCCTCGCGTGGACACGACGGTCAGCGACACCCTGGTCGGGCAGCAGCTCGACGGGCGCTACCGCGTCGTCCGCCGGCACGCCCGCGGCGGCATGGCGACCGTGTACGAGGCGCACGACGACCGGCTGGACCGCACCATCGCGCTCAAGGTGATGCACCCCAGCCTCGCCGAGGACGAGGAGTTCGTGTCCCGGTTCATCCGCGAGGCGCGGTCGGCGGCCCGGCTCTCGCACCCCAACGTGGTCGCCGTCTACGACCAGGGCGCCGACCAGGGACACGTCTACCTCGCGATGGAGATGGTCCGCGGGCACACGCTGCGCGAGCTGATCCGCGAGCGCGGAAACCTGGCCCCGCGCCAGGCGCTGGAGGTGCTGGAGCCGGTGCTGGCCGCGCTCGGCGCCGCCCACGCCGCCGGCCTGATCCACCGCGACGTCAAGCCCGAGAACGTCCTGCTCTCCGAGGACGGCCGGGTCAAGGTCGCCGACTTCGGGCTGGCCCGCGCGGTCACCGGCGCCACCACGCACACGACGACGTCGGGCGTCCTCATGGGCACCGTCGCCTACCTCTCCCCCGAGCAG
Organism: uncultured Actinomycetota bacterium; assembly: GCA_963726615.1. GTDB lineage: Bacteria > Actinomycetota > Actinomycetes > JACCUZ01 > JACCUZ01 > CAWDZK01. The sequence continues at coordinate 775,621 of CAVSCX010000011.1, forward strand.
GTCACCAAGGGCACGGCCGACCCGCGCTCGGACGTCTACTCCGCCGGCATCCTGCTGTACGAGATGCTGACCGGCTCGAAGCCCTACGACGGCGAGACGGCCATCCAGGTGGCCTACCGGCACGTGCACGACGACGTCCCCCGGCCGTCGGCGGCCGTCCCGGGCCTGGCCGCCGAGCTCGACCACCTTGTCGCCCGGGCCACCAACCGCGACCCCGACCTGCGCCCGGCCGACGCGCGACGGTTCCTCACCGAGGTCTCCGCGGCCCGGCGTGCGCTGTCCGAGGGCGAGCTCGACGCCCTCGGCCCGGCGCTCGCGGCCGTCAACGGCCAGCCCGCCCACACCCTGGTCGTCGACCTCACCGAGCGCCCCGCCGCCGGTCCGGCCCGCCGCGGGGACACCGGTCCGCTGTCGGCGCCGCCGGGCGCCGGCGTGGTCCGCCGCCGCAGCCGCGGGCCGATCGCGCTGGCGCTGGTGCTCGTGCTCGCGGTGCTGCTCTCCGGTGCCGCCTGGTTCGTGGCCTACGGCCCGCTGAGCAAGACCACGACCCCCAGCCTGCTCGGCATGACCGAGTCCCAGGCCGCCGCGGCGGCACGCAAGGACGGCTTGTCGGTCAAGGTCGTCGACCGCGGCTACAGCGAGGTGGTGGCCACCGGCCTGGTCCTGCGCACCAACCCCGCACGCGGCTCCGACGTGGACAAGGGCGGCACGGTCGGGCTGATCCTCTCCCAGGGCCCCGAGCGCTACCCCGTCCCGGACCTGGCGGGGCGGACCGAGGACGTCGCCCGGGCGGCGCTGGAGGAGACGCACCTCACCGCTTCGGTGAAGCGCCGGCACAGCCTCTCGGTCGCGGAGGGCTCGGTGATCTCGGTCGACCCGGCTCCCGACACCGAGCTCAAGCGCAATGCAGCGGTGACCCTCCTCGTCAGCCTCGGGCCGAGGCCGGTTGCGGTTCCGGCCGTGGTCGGCCAGCCGGTCGACCCGGCCAAGGCGGCGATCGGCGACGTCGGGCTCAAGGCCAAGGTCACCGAGAAGTTCGACGAGGCCGTGGCCGCCGGCGTCGTCATCAGCCAGGACCCCGAGCCCGGCACCGCCGACAAGGGGTCCGTGGTCACCATCGTCGTCTCCAAGGGCCCGCCGCTGGTGCCGGTCCCCGAGGTGACCGGCAAGAACGTCGGGGAGGCCCAGGCTCTCGTGACAGCGGCCGGCCTCGTCCCCTCCGTGCAGCAGCTGCCGGGCGGTCCCGGCACCGTGCTGCGGCAGTCCCCCGGCGGCGGTGACAAGGCCCCGAAGGGGTCCACCATCACGCTGTACGTCTTCTGACCCCTCTGCGACTTGTCAGGGTGTGGCACCGGTATACCGGTGCCACACCCTGACAAGTTGCGGAGGCGGGTGGGCTGCCCGCTCACTCCTGGTAGGAGTACCGCTGGTCGAGCCACGGGTCGGCGTCGTTGTGGTAGCCGCGCTCCTCCCAGAAGCCGCGCCTGTCGTCGACGCGGTACTCGATGGCCCGGACCCACTTCGCCGACTTCCAGGCGTACCGCGACGGGCAGACGAGCCGCAGCGGGGCGCCGTGCTCCGGGCTCAGCGGTTCCCCCCCGACATGGGTGGCGAGCAGGGTGGACGGCGCGGCGAAGACCGACAGCTCCAGGTTGGCCGAGTAGCCGTACTCGGCCGAGACGACGACGTGCCGGACCTCCGCGGACGGCGGCGCCAGCGCGAGCAGGGTCGCGGCCGCGACGCCGGTGAACTCGAGGTCGGAGACGGTCCACTTCGTCACGCAGTGCAGGTCGCCGCGCAGTGTCGTCTGCGGGAGGGCGGCGATCTCGTCGATGCGGAGCACCAGCTCCTCCCCGGACGCTGTGGCGCCGGACACCCGCAGGTCCCAGGTCTCGGGCCGGGCCCGCGGCACCGGTCCGTAGTGGACCACCGGCCAGCCCCGGGCCGGCCGCTGCCCGGGCGGGAGGGCGGGCGAAGCGCCGGTCCCACCGGTCCCGTGGTCACCCCGCGCGGCGCTGTCCCCGTCCGCCATCGGGGCATCCTGACAGACGGACATGTCGCCGGCATGACGGCGCGGCGCGGCTACCCTCGCGGTCGTGGTCGTGGTCATGGCACCGGATGCCTCGCGGGAGGACGTCGACGCCGTCATCGCCCGGGTCGAGGCAGCCGGCGGCGAGGCGTTCGTCAGCCGTGGCGTGACCCGCACCATCATCGGCCTGGTCGGCGACGTCGAGACGTTCTCCGGACTGAACCTGCGCACGATGGCAGGTGTCGCGGACGTCATGCGCGTGTCGGCGCCCTACAAGCTGGTGTCCCGCATCCACCACCCGCAGATGTCGACGGTGCTCGTGGGCGGGGTGCCGATCGGGCCGGACACCTTCACCCTCATCGCCGGGCCCTGCGCTGTCGAGACCCCGCAGCAGACGCTCGAGGCGGCCGAGATGGCCAAGGCCGCCGGCGCCACGCTGCTGCGCGGCGGCGCGTACAAGCCGCGCACCTCGCCGTACGCCTTCCAGGGGCTCGGCGAGGCGGGGCTGAAGATCCTCGCGGAGGTGCGGGAGGCCACCGGTCTCCCGGTCGTCACCGAGGTGGTGGACGCCCACGACGTCGACCTCGTGTGCTCCTACGCCGACATGCTCCAGATCGGCACCCGCAACATGGCGAACTTCGGGCTGCTGCAGGCGGTCGGGCAGAGCGGCAAGCCGGTCATGCTCAAGCGGGGCATGCAGGCCACCATCGAGGAGTGGCTGATGGCCGCGGAGTACATCGCGCAGCGCGGCAACCTCGACATCGTGCTCTGCGAACGCGGCATCCGGACCTTCGAGAACGCGACCCGCAACACCTTGGACATCAGCGCCGTCCCGGTCGCGCACGCACTGTCGCACCTGCCCGTGATCGTCGACCCGTCGCACTCCGGCGGCCGGCGCGACCTCGTCGTGCCGCTCTCCCGGGCTGCCATCGCGGTCGGCGCCGACGGCATCATCGTCGACGTGCACCCGCACCCGGAGCAGGCGCTGTGCGACGGCCCGCAGGCGCTTGTCGACGACGACCTGCGGGCCCTGGCGGCGGCCGTGCGGCAGCTGCCGCCGCTGCTCGGCCGCCGGCCGGCCAACGCTCCGACCCCGGCTGCCTCGCAGCGCTAGCGCCCGGTCAGCGGCCGACGCCCCAGTCGGGGTGCTCGTGCCAGTACAGGAGGGTGCTGACGTAGTCGTCCTGCTCGGTCCACGGTGTGGCGGCCTCGTGCGCGACGAGCAGGGACGAGACGTAGCGGTCCTGCTCGCTGCCCGGGCCTCCGACCGCGCTCGCCGGGCCGGCGATGAGGCCCCCGGTCAGGGCCGTGGCTGAGAGAACGGTCGCGACGGTTGCGCGGCGGGTGCTCGTGATGTTCATGGTGACCTCCCGGTCGATGTCCCGGCGATCTGCCGGGCACGTCCCGAGGCTCCGGCGCGGCGGTATCGACCGGCGCCCCGGCGCGGTATCAGCGCGGTATCGGCGTCGTTGACGCGGTATCGGGTGCCGCGCACAGTCGGTGCATGGCCGTGTCCTTGCTCGGGCCGCTGCGGGTCGACGGCGCCGAACAGCTCTCCCCGCGGGACCGGGTCGTGCTGTCCGCCCTGGCCCTTCATGCCGGCGACGTGCTTTCCCCCGAGCAGCTGGCGGATGCCTTGTGGGGCGACGCGCCGCCGGCCTCGTGGCCGAAGGTGGTGCAGGGCTGCGTCGCCCGGCTCCGGCGGACCCTGGGGCGCGGCGCGGTGGAGACCACCAACGCGGGCTACCGCCTGACCCTGGCCGACGACGAGATCGACGTACGACGGTTCGAGTCGCTTGCCGAACGGGGCCGGCAGCTGGCGGCGCACGGCGAGCCGGACCGCGCCGCCGACGTGCTGGGGAAGGCGCTCGCCCTGTGGCGGGGAGCACCGCTGTCCGACCTGGACAGGTGGCCGGACGGGCGCACCGAGGCTCACCGGCTGGAGGAGGTCCGGCTGTCCCTGCAGGAGCTGCAGCTCGCCCAGGAGGCCGCCGCCGGGGTGGACGTGACGGCCGAGGCCTCGGCACTGGTGGCCAGCCAGCCGCTGCGCGAGGCCCGCTGGCACCTGCTGGCGGTCGCGCTGTACCGGGACGGCCGACAGTCCGAGGCGTTGGCAGCACTGCGTCAGGCGCGGCGCACCCTGTCCGACGAGCTCGGCCTGGACCCCGGAGCGGACCTGGTCGAGCTGGAGCAGGCCATCCTGACCCACGACGTGGCGCTCGACGCGCCCCTGTCCGCGGGGCTCCCCGACGCACGCTGCCCCTACCAGGGGCTGGTGGTCTACGACCGGCCCGACGCCGACCTCTTCTTCGGCCGCGACGAGGAGACGGCTGCCTGCGTCCGGGTGCTGCGCGATGCCCCGCTGCTGGTCGTGGCCGGGCCGTCGGGATCGGGCAAGTCCTCGCTGGTACGGGCCGGTGTGGCGCCCCGGCTGGAACGCTCCGGTCGGCAGGTCTCGGTGCTCACCCCCGGCGCGGACCCCGCGGCGTCGCTTGCGGGTGCGCTGGCCACCGGAGGTCGGGACCTCGTCGTCGTCGTCGACCAGCTCGAGGAGCTGTTCACCGGCCGGCACCACCTCGAGGTCGTCCGAGCCTTCCTCGACACGCTGGCCGAGGAAACGGCGCGACGCGGTGTGCTGCTGGTGCTGCGCTCCGACCAGCTCGGTGGGTTCGCCGCGTCGCCGGCGCTGTCCCGGCTGGTCGAGCGGGGCCTGCACCTGATGACCGCGATGACCGAGCCCGACCTGCGCGCGGTGATCGAAGGCCCGGCCCACGCGGCAGGGCTCCGTCTCGAGGCCGGCCTGGTCGAGCTGCTGGTGCGCGAGGTCGAGGGCGAGCCGGGAGCCCTGCCACTGCTGTCGCACGCGCTCGCCGAGACCTGGGCGCGGCGGGAGGGCGGCGTCCTGACCGTGGAGGGCTACCGTGCGAGCGGCGGCATCCGCGGCGCCGTGGCGCAGTCCGCGGAGCAGCTCTGGGAGTCGTTGCAGCCCGAGCAGCAGACCCGGGCGCGCGCCCTCCTGCTGCGGATGGTCAGGCTGACGCGCGAAGGCGAGCCGGTGGCGGCAAGGCTGCCGCTGTCCGCCGTGGCCGACGACCCGGACCGGCGAAGGCTCATCGACCTCCTGGTCCGCTGCCGGCTGGCCACCACCGACGACCGCACCGTCACCCTGGCCCACGAGGCCGTCGTCCGCGCCTGGCCGCGGCTGCGGTCCTGGCTGGACGAGGACGCTGCCGGTCAGCTCGTGCTGCGCCACCTGTCGGTCGCGGCCGAGGACTGGCAGGCGAGCGGTCGCCCGGACGGCGAGCTCTACCGCGGCCCCCGGCTCGCCGCAGCCCTGGACTGGCGAGCGCGGAGCCGGCCGGACCTGCTCCCGGTCGAGGACGCCTTCCTCGACGCGGCGGAGGCGCAACGAGAGGCCGAGCGGGAGGCCGTCCGGGCTCGCGCCCGCCAGCGGGCGGTGCAGAACCGCCGGCTGCGCACCGCCCTGGCCGCCACCGCACTCGGTCTGGTGCTGGCACTGGTCGCCGGAGCCGTCGCGGTGCAGAAGAGCAGCCTGGCCGCCCGCACGGCGCGCACGGCCCTCGTCGACCAGCTCGTCGCGCAGAGCGCCGCGCTCCGCTCGACCCGCCGCGACCTGGCTGCGCTGCTCGCCGTCGAGGCCCACCGGCTACGCCGGCAGGCGAACACTCGTGGTGCGCTGTTCGGCGTCTTCACGGGTTCTCCGGGCTTCCTCGGCTACCTGCCGACGGGACCGTCCGGCAACAGCGTGCCACTGACGGCCGGAAGGATGCTGTCAGACGGCCACACCTTCCTTGCCAGCGGCACCGACGGCGTGATCCGCGTCTTCGACGTGCGGTCCGGCTACACCGGCCGCCACTTCCCCCGCCCCGCGATCGCACCGGCCGACGCGCGCATCGACGTGAGCCGCGACGAGACGACGGTCGCAGAGGTGTCCTGGGAGGGACCGGCCGACCGCGGCGGCAGAGCGACGCTCGGCGTCTTCGACCTGCGCACCCGCCGTCGGCTCGTGCCCGACACCCGGCTGCCGCTCGACGTGGGTGCCGTGGCTGTGAGTCCCCACGGCAGGTACGTGGCCGTGTCCGGCTACGACAACGGGCACGTTCTCGTCTTCGACCTGGCCGGCCGCGCTCCCCTCCCCGAGCTGCCCACGGTGGACGCGGTGGCACCACGCGTGGTCGCGGTGCCGACCGTCGCCTCCGCGCCGGCGTCCTTCCGCGGGGTGCGGCACACCGCTGCCGTCGCCTTTCGGCCGGACGGCACGCTGCTCGTCGGCTCGGAGGTGGGCGTCGTCAGGATCGTCGAGCCGGGCAACGGACGCGAGGTACGAGCTCTCACCGGGGCCCCGGACCTGACGAGCAACAACACCTTCGCCCAATCCGCAGATGGCGCGGTGCTGTTGTCGACCGGGTCGAGTGGTGTCGTGAGGTGGGACCTTCGCGGCGGGCGACCGCAGTGGGTGGCAGCTGTCCCGGAGGACCGTTGCTTCAGCCTTGCGGTCCTCAGCACGCACGTCCTCTGCGGCGGTCAGCACGCGCGGGTCGAGACGCTCGACCTCCGCAGCGGCGGGTCGACCGCCGCCACCTACGACATGCAGCAGGGCCGGGTGTCGGCCCTGCTCGTGGGCGGCGGCGACACGCTGGTGCAGCTCAGCGACAGCCAACCCGTTCTCGCTCGCTGGCGGCTGGACGGCACCGGACCGGTCAACCGGCTGCTGCCCATCCTCGGCTCCCCGACCGGCTACGACTCGTCCGGACGCCTGCTGCTCATCGTGGGGCCGGACACCTTCGTCGACTTCTGGGGGTACCGCAGGCTCGTCGTACGCGTCGTCGACGGTCGCACGGGTGTGCCGGTGCTGCGCCCGGCCGGGCCGGACGGCGCCATCGAGCAGGCGGCATGGACGGGTCGCCCCGGCCGCCTGCTCGCCTGGACGGGCGGGGGCAACGGCTACCTCATAGACGCTCGACGAGGGACACTCCTGAAGCGTCTGCAGGGGGGCCTCGGCGCTCCACCGCAGGGGGTCTGGCTCGCGGCCGGCGCGAGGCGCGTGCTCGCCTGGTCGGACCTCACCGGGGACGCCGCGGTCTGGGAGGTGTGGAACGTGCGGACCGGCGAGATCGTGAGATCCGCGCGAGCCTTGGGGCAACCGACGTCGACGGACCCGAACGGCCGGGCGATGGTGTCGATCCATCACGACGAGGTGCGGGTCAGCGACGTCCGCAGCGGCGCTGTCCTCGCGCGTCGCGCCGGGGTGTCGTATGCGGCCGTCTCACCCGACGGCGTCGTCGCGGCGTCAGGTACCGATGGAAGCCTCAGCCTTCTCGACGGGGGGACGCTGCGCCGCAGGGGGCCGCAGGTGCCCGGCACCCCCGGCGCCATCAGTCAGTTCGCCTTCAGCCGCGACGGTCGGCTGCTCGCCGCGCTGGGCGGGGACGGAACCGTGCGGCTGGTCGACATGGATACCCGGACCGGGCTTGGCGACGCGATCGACGTCGCTGCGGGCGCAGGGGGCCGCATCGCGTTGCGACCGGACGGGCGCGAGCTCGCCCAGGCGGCCGGTCGTGGTGTCCTGGTGTGGGACCTGCGGCCTTCCCACTGGGAGCGGGCGGCCTGCCAGGTCGCCGGACGGGCCCTCACCCGCGAGGAGTGGGACACCTACCTGTCTGCGGTCGGTGACTACCGCCCGACGTGCCCTAGCGCCGGCTGAGCGCCGCAGCCAGGACGTCAGCCGCCCGGTCGGCGTCGTCGTCGGTGACGTCGAGGTGGGTGACGGCCCGGGCGCGGTGGCGGTCCAGCTGGCTCAGCAGCACACCGGCCTCGCCCGTAGCAGTGACCACTGCGGCGGCGTCGTCGACCTCGAGCACCACGATGTTCGTCTCGACTTCCGCCGGGTCGACGACGCCTGGCGCCACCGCGGCGACCCGGTCGGCGAGCAGGCGTGCCCGGCGGTGGTCGTCGGCGAGCCTCTCGACGTGGTGGTCGAGGGCGTGCAGCCCGGCCGCGGCCAGGAGCCCGACCTGCCGCATCCCGCCTCCCAGCCGCTTGCGCAGCACCCGCGCCCGGGCGACCCGGTCGGCGGTGGACACCAGCAGCGAGCCGACCGGCGCGCCGAGCCCCTTGGACAGGCACACGCTGGCGGTGTCGAACAGCCGACCGTACGTCGCCAGCGGCACACCGGAGGCGACGTGCGCGTTCCACAGCCGGGCGCCGTCCAGGTGCATCGCCACCCCCGCCGCCGCGGTCACCTCGCGCAGCCGCCGGATCGCGTCCAGCGGCTGCACGGTGCCGCCGCCGAAGTTGTGCGTGTTCTCCACGACGACAGCAGCCGTCGACACCAGGTACGGCCCGGCGTCCGGGCGCATCAGCGCCTCGACCACCTCGGGGTCCAACAGGCCACGCTCCGCCGACCAGGTGCGAGTGGAGAGACCGCCGACCGCCGCCGCCGCCCCGAGCTCGGCCCGCACGACGTGCGCGTCGGTGTCGCACACCAGCTCCTGGCCGGGCTCGACGAGCAGCCGCACGCCCAGCTGGTTGGCCATCGACCCGGTCGGGGTGAACAGCGCCGCCTCATGGCCGAGGAGCTCGGCCACCCGCTGCTCCAGCCGGGCGACAGTCGGGTCCTCCCCGAAGACGTCGTCCCCGACCTCGGCGTCTGCCATCGCCGCCCGCATCGCGGGGGTCGGCTTGGTGACGGTGTCGCTGCGCAGGTCGATCACGGCGGCGAGCCTACGGCCGCGCCTGCAACAGTCGTCAGCGGTCGGCGAGCATCTCGGCGACGAGGAAGGCCAGCTCCAGGGACTGCGCGTGGTTCAGGCGCGGGTCGCAGGCGGTCTGGTACCGCATCGGCAGGTCGGTCTCACCGATGCCGCCGGCGCCTCCGAGGCACTCGGTGACGTCGTCGCCGGTGAGCTCCATGTGCAGCCCGCCCGGGTGGGTGCCCAGCGCCCGATGCACCTCGAAGAACCCGCGGACCTCGTCGATCACGTCGTCGAAGCGACGCGTCTTCAGCCCGTCCGGTGCCTCGAACGTGTTGCCGTGCATGGGGTCGCAGACCCAGGCGACGGTGGCTCCGCTCGCCGTCACCTTCTCGACGACCGCGGGCAGCGCGTCACGCACCCGGTCGCAACCCATCCGGGACACGAACGACAGCCGACCGGGCTCGTCGCCCGGGTTGAGCCGCTCGACCAGCGCGAGCGCGTCGTCCGGGGTGGTGGCCGGACCGATCTTCACCGCGACCGGGTTGCGGATCGACGCCGCGAACTCGATGTGGGCACCGTCCAGCGCCCGGGTGCGCTCACCGACCCAGACGAGGTGTCCGGACACGTCGTACGGCAGGCCGGTGCGGGAGTCGATGCGGGTCAGCGCCTGCTCGTAGTCCAGCAGCAGCGCCTCGTGGCTGGAGTAGAGGTCGACCGTGCGGAACGCCTCCGGGTCGACGCCGGCAGCGGCCATGAAAGCCAGCGCCCGGTCGATGTCCCGGGCCATCGCCTCGTACTTCTGGTGCGCGGTCGCCGAGGCGACGAAGCCCTGGTTCCAGGCATGCACCTGGCGCAGGTCGGCCAGGCCGCCCTGGGTGAACGCGCGGACGAGGTTCAGCGTCGCCGCCGAGGCGTTGTAGACGCGCAGCAGCCGCTGCGGGTCGTGCCGCCGCGAGTCGGGCGTGAACGCCAGGCCGTTGACGGCGTCGCCCCGGTACGACGGGAGCGTGACGCCGTCCCGGGTCTCCGTGTCGGCGCTGCGCGGCTTGGCGAACTGGCCGGCGATCCGGCCGACCTTCACGACCGGCACCTGCGCGCCGTAGGTGAGGACGACCGCCATCTGGAGCAGCGTCTTGATCTTGTTGCGGATGATGTCGGCGGTGCAGTCGGCGAACGTCTCGGCGCAGTCGCCGCCCTGCAGGAGGAACGCCTTGCCGCGGGCCACCGCCCCGAGCCGCTCCTTCAGGGCGTCGCACTCGCCGGCGAAGACCAGCGGCGGGAGCACCTTCAGCTGGGCCACCACGGCGTCCAGAGCCGCCCGGTCCGGCCAGTCCGGCTGCTGCCCGGCCGTCCGCACCGGCGCAGCCGGCGTCGGGTCGGTCGGCGCGCTCACCGCACCAGCGTACGGGCGGCGGGCCGGCCGGGCCGGGACCCGCCGGAGCGGCTCTGCCCAAAAGGTGTGACGTGGGCCATAACCCCCCGGACGGCCGCTCGTTGCTCACGGTGATCCGAGCTCCGTGCCGACCCCTCAGGAGAGTCATGCGTCTCGCCCGCCCTGCCGCCGCGCTCGCCGCGGCTGTCGCCGCCGTCGCCCTGACCGCCACCCCGGCCTCCGCGGCCGCACCCAACGACCCGCTGTACGCCAAGCAGTACGGCCCGCAGCAGGTCCACGCCGAGCAGGCCTGGGCGACCAGCACCGGTGCCGGCGCCGTCATCGCGGTGGTCGACACCGGCGTCGACCTCGGCCACGAGGACCTCCAGGGCCAGCTGGTCCCCGGGGCCACCTTCACCTGCGGCACCCAGCCGTCGCCGTGCGGCAACGGCGACTACCGCGGACCGGACGGGGTCAACGACGGCGACGAGCACGGCACCCACGTGTCCGGCATCGCCGCCGCAGCGACGAACAACGGTGTCGGCATCGCCGGTGTGGCACCGGGGGCCAAGATCATGCCGGTCAAGGTGCTCGAGGCCGGCAGCGGCTCCTACACCGACATCGCGGCGGGGGTCCGGTACGCGGCCGACCACGGCGCCGACGTCATCAACATGAGCCTCGGCGGCCTCCAGGGCACGCAGGCACTGACGCTGACCGGTCTCGAGACCGAGCTGCAGGACGCCATCACCTACGCGGTGGGCAAAGGCGTGGCGGTAATCGCCGCCGCGGGCAACGACAGCGTCCCGCTGTGCAACGAGCCCGGCTTCGACGACGGGGTGATGTGCGTGACGTCGACCGACAAGCGCGAGGCACGCAGCGCGTTCAGCAGCGGCCCGCTGAAGCCCGACCTGATGGCCGTCGCCGCCCCGGGTGGCTCGCTGCTGCCCGTCTGCGGCGAGGACGTCGTGTCCACCGTGCCGGCCGGCACCAGCAGCTCCGGCGCGACCTGCGGCTACGGCAACAACTACGACGAGTACGCCGGCACCTCGATGGCGACACCCCACGTCGCCGGCGTGGCTGCCCTGCTCGCGGCCCAGGGCCGCTCGGTGAGCAACATCTACGCGACGCTCACCTCCACCGCCCGCACCCCGGTCACCGGGCTGCGCGGGGTGTTCACCCCGGCGTACGGCTACGGCATCGTCGACGCGGCCGCTGCGGTGGCGGCTCCCCTGGGCTGACGCCTCAGAGCGACCGCTGACCTCGGCAGGAGTCAGCGGGGGCGCGAGGGCCGGACGGGTCTCCCGTCCGGTCCTCGCCGCGCCCCGGGTTGCCGACGCGGAATGGGCCGGAATCGTCCGGTCCGCCCGGGGCAGGATGTCCGGACACGGCCGGTGAAACCCCGGCACATCGCGACTCCCCGGACCCGGCCCCGGCGGCTACGTTCGGAGCATGGGCCGCCACGAAGCGCAACCGGGCGGCGCCGGTCGACGCCGGCTGGTCGCGGCGGCCGCGGGCGCCGTCGTCGTGGCCCTGCTCGTGGCACTGCTCGTGACCACCGTCGTGCTGCGCGGCGGCTCGGACACCGCCACTGGACCCGCGACGGGGGCGGGACCGTCCGGGACCGCCCTTCCGCTGTCGGCCGGTACCGGCCCGAGCAGTCCCGCCACGCCCTCGACCAGCCCTTCCAGCCCTTCCAGCCCTTCCAGCCCCTCGACCACTGGGAGCCCTGCCGGGTCGGGCTCGCCGAGCATGGCGATGGGGCCGACGCTGGAGCTCCGTGCGGTCGGCACCAGCTGGGTCCAGGTCCGCGGCCCGGCCGACCGGGTCCTGGTCGCCCGCATCTTCCGCAAGGGCGACACAGCCACCTTCCGCCAGCGCCGCCTGCACGTGACCCTCGGGAACGCCGGGGCGGTGCGGCTGGTGGCGAACGGCATGCCGGTCGAGCCCGGCCGGCCCGGACAGGTGCTGCTGATGACCGTGGTCCGCGGCGGCGACTAGCCCAGCGGCCTGCCGGGCGCCCGGGCCCGTCAGCCGAAGAAGACCTCGGCCTCGGCGTACAGGTGCGGGTCGACAAGCTTGAGGACCGTGGTGGCGTCGGTGAGCGGCACCCGCTCGATCTCGGTGCCGCGCAGCGCGACCATCGTCCCCCAGTCGCCGTCGTTGACGGCGTCGATCGCGTGCAGGCCGAACCGGGTGGCCAGCCAGCGGTCGCGGGCCGTGGGCGTGCCGCCGCGCTGGATGTGCCCGAGCACCGTGGTGCGGGCCTCCTTGCCGGTGCGCTTCTCGATCTCCTTCTCCAGCACCTGGCCGATGCCCCCGAGCCTTACGTGGCCGAACGCGTCGAGCTCGCCGTCGGACAGCGTCATCGTGCCCTCGGCCGGGGTGGCGCCCTCGGACACCACGAGGATGGGCGAGTAGTGGCTCTCGAAGCGCGACTCGACGTACTCGCACACCTTGTCGATGTCGAACGGCACCTCGGGGATGAGGATGATGTTCGCGCCACCGGCCATGCCGGCGTGCAGCGCGATCCAGCCCGCGTGCCGGCCCATCACCTCGACGATGAGCGCGCGGTGGTGCGACTCGGCCGTCGTGTGCAGCCGGTCGATGGCCTCCATCGCGACGTTGACCGCGGTGTCGAACCCGAAGGTGTAGTCGGTCGCGTTGAGGTCGTTGTCGATCGTCTTGGGCACGCCGACGACGTGCACGCCGTGCTCGTGCAGCTTGGTCGCGACGCCGAGGGTGTCCTCTCCCCCGATGGCGACCAGCGCGTCCACGCCGAGGTCCTTGAGGTTGTGCTCGATCTTCTCGACCCCGCCGTCAATCTTGAACGGGTTGGTGCGCGACGAGCCGAGGATCGTGCCGCCCCGGGGCAGGATGCCGCGCACAGCGTTCACGTCCAGCGGCGTCGTCACCCCCTCGATCGGGCCGCGCCAGCCGTCGCGGAAGCCGACGAACTCGTGCTCGTAGACCGACACGCCCTTCCGCACGACAGCACGGATCACGGCATTCAGACCTGGACAGTCACCGCCACCGGTGAGGACTCCGATTCGCATGAGTTGCACCCTAGGCACCCCGTTAGGGTCCGGTCATGACGTTCTCAGTCGTCGGACGCTCGGAGGACGGCACGGCACTCGGCGTCGCCGTCGCCTCGAAGTTCCTCGCCGTCGGTGCCGCCGTGCCCGCCGCCGAGGCCCAGATCGGCGCGGTCGCGACCCAGTCCTACGCCAACCTGGCCTACCGGCCGGACGGCCTGGCGATGCTGCGCTCCGGCCGCGGGGCGCAGGACACGCTCGACGCGCTCGTGGCCGGGGACGAGGGCCGGGTCCAGCGGCAGGCGGGGTTGGTCGACGCCCACGGCGGTGCGGCGACGTACACCGGCGTCGGCTGCCACCCCTGGGCCGGCGGCCGAACCGGCGAGGGCTACGCCGTGCAGGGCAACATCCTGGTCGGCCCCGAGGTCGTCGAGGCCATGGAGTCGGCCTGGCTGGGCTCCGCCGGCGAACCCCTCGCCGTACGGCTGCTGAGCGCTCTCGCTGCCGGTGACGACGCGGGCGGCGACCGGCGCGGGCGGCAGAGTGCCGCCCTGCTCGTCGCCCGCCGCGGCGGCGGGTACGGCGGGCAGTCCGACATCGAGGTCGACCTGCGGGTCGACGACCACGCCGCGCCGGTCGCCGAGCTGCACCGGCTGCACGACCTGCACCACCTGTACTTCGGCCGGCCGGACCCGGCGACGCTGCTGCCGCTGGAGGGTGAGCTGGCCGCGGAGGTGGCGGCGCGCCTCTCCGCGCTCGGGCACCCGACGCTGGACGACTGGGCCGGGGTCGAGAACTTCGAGGAACGCATGGTCGACGGTGCGATCGACCCGCTGGTCCTCGACCAGCTGCGGGCGAAGAGCGAGGTCTGAGCCCATGGCCGTGCTCGCCATCGACGCCGGGACCACCGGGGTGACGGCGCTTGTCGTCGACGAGACGGGCTCGGTCGTGGCCCGTGGGTACGAGGAGTTCCCGCAGCACTTCCCGCGGCCGGGCTGGGTCGAGCACGAGCCGGAGCAGATCTGGCAGGCGACGCTGGCCGCCTGCCGGCAGGCGCTGAACGGGCAGTCGGTCAGCGCGGTCGGCATCACCAACCAGCGCGAGACGGCCGTGCTGTGGGACCGGTCGTCCCTCGCCGCGCCGCGCCGCGCGGTGGTGTGGCAGGACCGCCGCTCCAGCGGCGTGTGCGACCGCCTGCGGGACGCCGGGCACGAGGACCGGGTCCGCGAGCTGACCGGCCTGCGCTTCGACCCGTACTTCACCGGCACGAAGCTCTGCTGGCTGGCCGAGCACGACGAGTCCTGGGCCGGCGTCGTCGGCGGCTCGGTGGTGGTCGGCACTGTCGACTCCTACCTCGTCGCGCGGCTCACCGGCGGAGCCCGGCACGTGACCGACGCGTCGAACGCGTCCCGCACGCTGCTCTTCGACCTCGCCGCCGGCGAGTGGTCCGACGAGCTGTGCGAGCTGCTGTCGGTGCCGCGCGCCGCACTGCCCGAGGTGGTGCCGTCGTACGGCGAGGTCGGCCGCACCGCGCCGGCCGCGTTCCTCGGGCTCGACCTGCCGATCGCCGGCATCGCCGGGGACCAGCAGGCCGCGTTGTTCGGGCAGGCCTGCTTCGGCGCGGGCGAGTCGAAGTGCACCTACGGCACCGGCTCGTTCGTCCTCGTCAACACCGGGGCGACGCTCGAGCGCTCGGACGAAGGCCTGCTCAGCACCGTCGCCTGGATGGCGCCGGACCGGACGCTGACCTACGCCCTCGAGGGCGCGATCTTCGTCACCGGCTCGGCGGTGCAGTGGCTGCGCGACGGTGTGCGGATCGTCGACGCCGCCGCCGAGACCGAGGCGCTGGCGGCGTCCGTGCCCGACAGCGGCGGTGTGGTGTTCGTCCCTGCGTTGACCGGGCTCGGGGCGCCGGACTGGGACCCGACCGCGCGCGGTGCCATCTTCGGCATCACCCGCGGGACGACCCGCGCCCACGTCGTACGGGCGACGCTGGAGGCCATCGCCTTCGAGGTGCGCGACGTCGTCGGGCTGCTGCCGCGGATCACGACGTTGCGCGTCGACGGCGGCGCGTCGGCCAACAACCTGCTGATGCAGCTCCAGGCGGACACCCTGGCCATGCCGGTCGAGCGACCCGAGGTGCTCGAGACCACCGGCCTCGGCGCGGCCTTCCTCGCCGGACTGGGAACGGGGGTCTGGTCCTCGACCGACGAGCTGGCCTCGACCTGGGCGCTGGACCGGGAGTTCCAGCCGAGCGACGCCGCCGACGAGGCGCGCGACACGGCGTACCGCCGGTGGCGCGCGGCAGTGGAACGGGCCAAGGGGTGGGACGCGCTCTAGCCGGTGAGCCCGCCTGCGAGCACCAACGACGGCACAACGGCTCGCCGAGCCCTACAGCGCAACCCTTTGCCCCTTTCGCCGTCGTTGGTGCCTGTCCCCAGGGCTCGGCCGGCCGTCCACAGATCGCCGCGGGCGCCACCGCAGCAGCGCGGTGGGCGGCACCGTCGGGGGATGCAGGTCGACGACGCGCTGCGCGCCCTCGGCGGAGCCGCCCGCTGGAAGCAGCTTCGGCGGCTGGTCTCGCGCGGCGCGATGGACAAGGCGTTGGCCGACGGGCGAGTGCTCAGAGCCGGTCGTGTCTGGCAGCTGGCCGATCGCGACCGGGCACTCACCGCCGCGCTGCAGGTTCGCGGCACCCGGAGCCACCGGTCGGCCGCGGCGTTCTGGGGTCTCTCCCTGCCTCCGTCCGACGACACCCGGCACGACGTGACCGTGCCGCACAAGGCGAGGAGAGCCGGTGTCCCGAGGGACGTCCACCTGCGGTACCGCGACCTTCCCGAGCACGAGCGGGCCGTGGGAGTGACGTCAGCCCTGACAACCGTGATCGAGTGCTGTCGTGACCTGCCGCTGCGCGACGCCCTGTCCGTCGGCGACTCGGCACTGCGGTGCGGTCTCGTGGACATCGCGGAGCTCGAGACCGCAGCCGCTCGGTTGCGCGGCCCCGGTTCCGCGCTCGTCCGCACACGGGTGCGGCTGCTCGACGCCGGCGCCGCGAACGCGTTCGAGTCCTCGGCCCGTGCCGTGCTGATCGAGGCGGGGCAGCTCGGCTTCCGGCCGCAGCACAGCATCCGGCACGACGGCCGGTGGATCGGACGAGTCGATCTCGCCGATCCTGTGCTGCGCATCGTCGTGGAGTGCGAGGGCTTCGCCTTCCACAGCGACCGGGTGGCCTTCGCCAGGGACCTGGTCCGCTTCACCTCGTTGGTGGCCGCCGGCTGGCGACCACTGCGCTTCACCTGGGAGCAGGTGATGTTCGACCCCGAGTGGGTCGCGGCCCGGGTGGCCGACACCGTCGCCCTGGGTCGCCCGGCACCAACGACGGCAAAACGTGCCGCCAGGGCGCCGCGGAGCGCCGCCTGAGCCGTTCTGCCGTCTTCCGCGCTCCGGGATCTGCAGGCGGGGCCGGGCTGCCGGGGGGGCGGGCGGGGGGCGGGGCGGTTCAGCTGAGCTCGTCGTCGAGGCCCTGCTGGATCGCGTAGCGGACGAGCTCGACCCGGTTGTGCAGCTGCAGCTTGTTCAGGGTGTTCTGGACGTGGTTCTGCACGGTGCGGTGGGACAGCACCAGCTTCTCCGCGATCTGCTTGTAGCCCATCCCCTTGGCGACCATCCGCAGCACCTCGGTCTCGCGGTCGGTCAGCTGCGGGGCCGGCGGGCCGGTCGCCGGGGCGACCGAGAGCCGGCGGTACTCCCCCAGCACCAGGCCCGCGAGGCCGGGCGTGAAGACCGCCTCGCCGACAGCGGTGCGCTCGACAGCCTCGAGCAGCTCCTCGCGCGACGCCGACTTCACCAGGTACCCCGTCGCGCCGGCCTTGACCGCCTCGAGGACGTCCTCGTGCTCGCCGCTCGCGGAGAGCACGAGCACCCGCATGGTCGGGTCGGCCTGCACCAGCTGACGGGTCACCTCGACCCCCGAGAGCACGGGTAGCTGGAGGTCGAGCACGACGACCTGGGGCCGGGCCGCCGGCGCCCGGCGGACCGCCTCGCCACCGTCGGCCGCGGTCGCCACCACCTCGTGCCCGGCCTCGGTCAGGTCGCGCGCCACCGACTCGCGCCACATCGGGTGGTCGTCGACCACCATCACCCGCGTCATCCGACTCCTCCGCTCAGCCCGCGACCGGCACGCGCAGCTCGACCTCGGTGCCGGCGCCGGGCGCCGACTCGACTGCCATCGTGCCGCCCAGGTCGCGGACCCGGCCCTCGATCGAGGCCGCCACGCCGAGCCGTCCCTCCGCCCGCGCCTCGGCCAGCCGGGCCGGCCCGAACCCGCGGCCGTCGTCGCGCACGCTCACCACGAGCTCGTGCCCCTCGTGCTCCAGCAGCACCCAGGCGCGGGCCGCCTCCCCTGCGTGGGTGGCGACGTTCGCCAGCGCCGCGCCCACGGCTGCGGCCACCTCGCGGGCCCGCGCCGCCGCCAGCAGCACCGGCGTCGCCGGGGTGGACACCGTGACCGAGGCCGAGGCGTACGACGCCAGCAGGGCCCGCAGGTCGACCTCGCCGCCGACCTCCTCGGGCGGCGCCCCGATCAGCGAGCGCAGCGCCTGCTCCTGCTCGGCGGCCAGGCGGCCGAGCTCGGCGGCCTCCCCCCCGGCCTCCCGCCCCTTCCGGCCCACCAGGGCCAGCACCTGCAGCACGCCGTCGTGGATGTCGCGGGAGAGCCGCTCGCGCTCCCGGGCGGCCGACTCGACGACCAGGGCCTGCGCCAGCGCCAGCTCGCCGCGCCGGGCCAGCCCCACGGTCCACCCCACCAGTGCGCCGGCGAGCAGCAGGAGCACGATGTTGTTGGCGGTCGTGATGGTCAGCGTCTGGCGGTGCACCAGGTCTGCCGCCCCGATCGCCACCCCGGCCGCGAGGCCGGCCGACCAGCCGCCGCGGATGCCCACCGCCAGCACCGGCGCCGCCGCCCAGGTGACCGGCAGCGTCTGGGCGCCTGCGGCGATCCGGTCCGGGTCGTCGAGGAACAGCGACGAGACCACCGCCGCGGCGCCGACGGCCAGGTCGAGCCCGACGACCGGCCAGCGGCGGCCGGCCGGCACGGCGTAGAGGCCGGCCACGACGACGGTCCACACCGCCATCAGGCCGAGCACGACCCAGCCGCCGACCGGGTGCAGGTACTCGTCGTACCGCCGGGCGTAGGCGACCACGGCGTAGAGCAGGCCGAGGGCGCGGAACGCCGCCAGCACCCGCCACACGACGGTCTCGAAGCCCACGCCACGATCCTCCCGCACCGGGCGGCGCCGCTGCCGGTTCCGGCTCGCGGCGGGTCGGCCGCGTCGAACGCGTCCGGCCGTCAGGCAGCGGGGGCGTGGCCGCCCTGGTCGTCCGAGGGAACCTCGGCCCCCGCCTCGGACTTCGCCGTCCCCTTGTCGGCCCTGTCGGTCTTGTCGGCCTTCTCGGCCTTGAGGCGGTCCTTGGCGACCTGCGCGTACACGTCGACGTACTCCTGGCCGGAGAGGTCCATCAGCTCGTACATGATCTCGTCGGTGATGGAGCGCAGGACGAACCTGTCGTCCTCCAGGCCCTCGTAGCGGGAGAAGTCCAGCGGCTTGCCGATGTTGATGCCGACCCGGATGCCGAGGGTCGGGCGCTTGCGTCCGGGCGGCTGGATCTTCTCGGTGTCGATCATGGCCACCGGCAGGACGGGTACGGCGGCCTCCAGCGCCATCCGGCCCACGCCGGTCTTGCCGCGGTAGAGCCGGCCGTCGGGCGAGCGGGTGCCCTCGGGGTAGATGCCGAGCAGCTCACCGCGGCGGAGGACCTTCAACCCGGCGTTCAGGGCTGCCTCGGACGCCTTCCCGCCGGTGCGGTCCACCGGGAGCTGCCCGACGCCGCGGAAGAAGCCTGCGGTGAGCCGACCCTTGAGGCCGCTCCCGGTGAAGTAGTCGGCCTTGGCCAGGAAGGTGACCCGGCGGTCGACCACGAGCGGCAGGAAGATCGAGTCCGAGAACGAGAGGTGGTTGCTCGCGAGGATGGCGCCGCCGTCCTCCGGCACGTTCTCCAGCCCGATGACGTACGGCCGGAAGATCAGCCTCAGGACCGGGCCCAGCACCACGCGCTTGAGGAACCAGTAGAACACTCGTGCTGCCTCCTCCTGCGAGCGTGCGACCGACCCGGCGCCGGGAGCGGCTGGTGCAGCGTGAACGTCCGCCCGTCCCGTCCCGTGCCCCGCGAACACTAGGGCACGCTCCCGGGGTCGTGCGACGATGCCGCCATGCTTCCGACGCAGGTGCCGTCATGCCGCTGATGCCCGGGGCCGAGCCGTTCTCCCACGACGGCGGGCGCACCGGTGCCCTCCTGGTGCACGGGTTCACCGGGACCCCGCAGGGCATGCGCGACTGGGGCCGGCACCTGGCCGAGGCCGGCCTGAGCGTCGAGGTGCCCCGGCTGCCCGGGCACGGGACCACGGTCGCGGAGGCGAACCTCACCCGCTGGGAGGACTGGTACGCCGAGGTCGAGCGGCAGCTGGCCAGGCTCCGCGAGCGCTGCGACGACGTCTTCGTCATGGGTCTGTCGATGGGCGGCACCCTGTCGATCCGGCTGGCCGAGGAGCACGGCGACGAGATCGCGGGGCTGGTCCTGGTGAACCCGAGCCTGCTCACCAGGCGCCCGGACCGGTTCCTGCTGCCCGCCCTCCGGCTGGTGAAGAACACCTGGTCCGCCATCGGCGACGACATCAAGAAGGAGGGGCAGACCGAGCTGGCCTACGACCGGCTTCCCGTGAAGGCGGCCTACCAGCTCAGCCGGCTGTGGGTCACGACGCGGGCCGACCTGGGCAAGGTCACCCAGCCGCTGCTCGTGCTCCGCTCCACCGAGGACCACGTCGTGGAGCCGGACAGCGCCCGGCTGCTGCTCTCGAAGGTCGCCTCGACCGACGTCCGCGAGGTGCTGCTGGAGAACAGCTACCACGTGGCCACCCTCGACAACGACGCCCCGCTGATCTTCGACGCCAGCCTGGACTTCGTGCGGCGTCTCGCGACCAGCGGCCAGTCGGCCACCTGACGGCATGAACGCCGTGCCCCCCCGCCGCGACAACGGCCTGCGCGCGCCGTCGTACGTCCGGCTGGACGACGTGCAGACGCACCTGGTCGACGAGCTGATGTCCCGGCTGCGGGACGCCGGGGTGGCGGCCTACAGCGCGCCGACCCTCGGCCGCCAGGGGCCGTACGGCGAGACGGTGCCGCACGTCGGGCCCAGCGACTCGGTCTACGTCGACACGACCCACCGGGAGCGGGCCCGGGCGGTCACCGACGAGTACCTGCGCGAGGTCAACGACGACATCGCCTGGTCGGACATCGTCGCGGGCTTCGACCGCGCGAGCGAGGACGCCGTGCCGCGCTGGCCGGTGTCGGAGGACGTCGGCGACGAGGACCGGCCGTCGACGCCCGCCGACCGGCCCGGCCCGACCATCGGCTTCGAGGTCCTGCGCGACCGGGTGGAGGCCCCGCGGCCGCCGCGGACCGAGGACCCGGACGACCACTACCGGCCGCCGCCGCCACCGCCGCTGCCCCAGATCGACCGCGTCGCCCGGTTCGCCTGGGCCGGCGCGCTGGGCGGCCCCCTGCTGCTCGTCGTGGCTGCGGTCCTGGGGCTGCGCCTCGAGGGGTGGGTCGGCCTGCTGGCCATCGGAGGGTTCGTGGCAGGCTTCGTGACGCTCGTCGCCCGGATGAAGGAGCGTCCACCCACGGACTCCGGCCCGGACGACGGCGCCGTCGTCTGAGCACCCAGCCCCGGAGGTAGCCCCGTGAGCAGCGAGACCGTCGAGGTACGCGGCCACCTGATCGACTCGGGCGTCCTGTCCCGGGTGCTCGACGACATCCTGGAGTACGGCGGCGACTACACGATCGACAAGTTCGAGGTCGGCAAGACGCCGGCCGACGAGTCGTACGCCCGGCTGACGGTGAAGTCCGACAACGACGACGACATCGCCCGCCTCGTCATGCGGATGCAGACGCACGGCGTGAACCCGACCGACCCGGGCGAAGCGGTGCTGCGCGAGGTCGAGACCGACGGTGTCTTCCCGGACGACTTCTACTCGACGACCAACCTCGAGACGGTGGTGCGCCTCGGCGGCCACTGGGTCCCGGTCGAGAACCCGGAGATGGACTGCGGCATCGTCGTCGTCGGCGACCGCGCCCGCACCATCGCCGTCAGCGACATCCGCGCCGGCCAACAGCTGGTGTGCGGCGCCTCCGGGGTCAAGGTGGTGCCACTGCCGGCCATCGACCGCAGCACCGGCGGGTTCGAGTTCATGAACTCCGAGGTGTCCTCGGAGAAGCCGCAGGCGCTGCTGGTCCGGCAGATCGCGCAGCAGCTGCGCGACGTCAAGGCCGAGGGCAAGAAGGTGCTGTGGGTCGGCGGCCCGGCGGTCGTGCACACCGGAGCCGCCCCGGCGATGGTCGCGCTGGTCGAGGCCGGCTACGTCGATGTGCTGTTCGCCGGCAACGCGCTGGCCACCCACGACATCGAGGCGTCGCTGTACGGCACGTCGCTCGGCGTCGACCTCAAGCAGGGCCGCGGCGTCGAGCACGGCCACGAGCACCACATCCGGGCCATCAACCAGATCCGCAAGGCGGGCTCCATCGCGGCAGCGGTCGAGAGCGGCGTGCTCACCAGCGGCGTCATGCACTCGCTGGTCAAGCACGGCAAGGACTTCGTGCTGGTCGGCTCCGTACGCGACGACGGGCCGCTGCCGGACGTCTACACCGACGTCATCGAAGGCCAGCGGGCGATGCGTGGCGGCCTCAAGGACGTGGGCTACGCCATCATGGTCGCGACGATGCTGCACTCGGTGGCCACCGGCAACATCCTCCCCGCGTCGATCCCGCTGGTGTGCGTCGACATCAACCCGGCCACGGTGACGAAACTGGCCGACCGAGGCTCCGCTCAGGCACGCGGCATCGTCACCGACATCGGGCTGTTCCTCGAGCAGCTCGCGCTCGAGCTCGCCCCGGCCTACCGCGAGGGCGAGCGTCCCGGCGAGGACGTCTGACCGGACGCGAACCGCCGACCCCGCACCTGCGTCCTCGACGAAGGTCGCGGCGCCTGCCCGGTGCCGCGGAAGGGGAGGCAGTCATGTCACCACGAACACGCGCACGCCCGTCCCTGCACCACGCCGTACGCCCGGTCCGCGGGCTGGCAGCCGCAGCCGCTGTCGCCGTCGTCCTGCCGCTCGCCGCCGCAGCGCCGGCCGCCGCCGCGCCGCCGGCCAACGACGCACGCGCGGCGGCGCAGGTCATCTCGTCCCTGCCCGCCACGATCCAGGGCACGACAGTGGACGCGTCGGTGGAGCCGGACGAGCCGTTCGGCTGCACCAGCGTCAAGAACTCGGTCTGGTACTCGTTCACGCCGACTCGGTCCCGGTCGATCCTGCTGGCCCTCGACGCGGCCGGCGACATGGACGCGTCCGTCGACGTGGTCACGCGGGTCCGGTCCCAGTTCTCGACGGCAGGCTGTTCGATCACCGGCCCGAAGGGCGACGCGACCCTCGACCTGGACGTCACCGCCGGGACCCAGTACCTGATCAGGGTGGCGGCGCTCGCCAACTCGGTGGTCGACGCGTTCACCCTGCGCGTGGTCGCGCCGGACGACCCGGCCACAGCCCCGGGGCAGCGACTGCCGAGCACCGGTGTCGCCTCGTCGGTGCAGCGCTTCGCCAACCAGGACGACGCCTGGTACGCCGACCTCGTCCGCGGCCGGACCTACCGGCTGAACTTCGTCACGGTCGGCGACTCGTGCGCGACCGTCGCGCTGTTCCCGGCCGGCACGAAGAGCTTCGGCTCCTCCGCGCCCCTGCGGCGCCGCTCGTGTGACGCGCACATGGTCTTCGTCGCCGACCGCGACGGGCGCTACCCGATCCTCGTCAACGCCCCGCGCTCGAGCCGCGAGGTCCTGAAGTACCGCCTCCGGGTCGGCCCCGCACTGGCCGACGACACCGCGCCCGGTGTCCGGCTCCTCGCAGACCAGGACGTCCGCGGCCGCCTGCGCGGCAGTGAGCTGGACGCCCTCGACCTGTACCGGTTCGGCGTCGCGCACCGCAGCGACATGCGGGTCCGGCTCGCCACCCGGAAGGGGTTCGAGGTCAGGCTGCTGTCCGCAGGGGGCCGCGTGCTCGCCCTCGGGTCGCACCGGCTCGACGCCCGGCTGGCCCGGGGTCGCTACTTCGTCGCCGTCTCGTCCGTCGACGGGGCCGACGGCACGTATGTCCTGCGTCGCCACGCCCGGACCATCACCACGGCCCGGGCCGTCGTCAACGGCCGGCGCAGCACGGCAGTCGGCTCCGGACGCACAGTCAGCCTGGCGGTGCGGGTCCGGCCCGCGGTCGACGGCCCGGTCACCCTCGTCGTCCAGCGGTTCGACCCGATCGACGGCTGGTTGTTCGCGGCCCGCTTCCACCCCCAGGCGTCGAACGGGCTGGCCCGGACGGCCTGGACCCCGCCGGCGCTCGGCCGCTACCGGGTCACGGGGAGGTTCGACGGCACCTTCCGCGCGAGCCCGTCGGACGGTGGCACCGCGTCCTTCGCGGTCGTGGAGCCGCTCGCGTTCACGGCACTCGCACGGTGACCAGCACCGGGCGGTGGTCGCTGCCGGCCACCGCCCGGCGGTCGTCCACGACGTCGTACCCGACGACCTCGACGTGCCGGGTGGCGAAGGCGCCGTCGATGCGACGGTCCGGCCGGGCGGCGGGGAACGTGTGCCCGCTGTCCGGCCCGAGGTCGCGCAGGCCCTGCTCGCCGAGGTAGGTCCACGCGGCGCGGCCGGGACGCTCGTTGAGGTCTCCCGCGGCGAAGGCGTGCTCGGCGCCGGCGGCCCGCAGCACCTGCACCCCCCGGCGGACCTGGTGCAGCCGCTGGGTCTCCGGCAGCGGCAGGTGCAGGCTGGCGACCGCCAGCCGGGCACCGGACTTGCGTACGACGGCCGCCGCGACCCCGCGGTCCGGCCAGCCGACCCGGTAGTGGGACAGCGCCAGCTCGGCGGAGCGCTCCACGTCGACCCGCAGGTGCGCCAGCAGCGCGGTGCCGCCGGTCGTCCCGCCGCCCGCGACGTACAGCAGCCCGCACTCGCGGGCCAGCCGGGCGCAGCGCGCGCGCCAGCGGAGGGTCTTCGGCGCCTCCTGCACGCACATCACGTCCGGGTCGAGGTCGCGCACCAGCGACGTGAGCGCCACGGTGTCGTCCTTCAGCCCGTGCACGTTCCACGACAGCACCCGCAGCTCCGGCATGCGGAGGACCCTACGGCGAGGGCGGAGCGGCTACTGCAGCAGCCGCACGTCGATCGGCCCCGGCACCGAAGCCGCTCCCGACGACGTCACCTGCACGGTGCTGTCCCGTGCGACGGTCAAGCTCGTCGACAGCCGTTCGCGCGCCCACGAACAACTGCGCCGAGGTGCCGAGCTGCACCGTGGCCTGCCGGGCGTACAAGGAGCCCGAGACGCTGACAGATGCCGTTGATGATCGAACCTGTTGCGGCGTGATGGCCGGGTCGGCCACGATGCTGAAGCGGCGAGGCAGTGGCGCCGCTGAGTCGTCACGTCACCGCCGTGGTCAACTCTGAAGCGGGCGCCATTGCCGCGGCCCGGGGCACAGTTGCGGCGTGTGGTTGCCGCAGACCAAGTAGAGCGTTGCGGACACGCTGGACAGAGAGCCCGTGGAGAACGCACCCGGAGTCGGCGAGTCGACCATGATGTGCCACTCGCGCTGACACGGCCCGCGACGTCGATGGTTCGGTACGACCCCTCGGGCGAGTGTGGGCGACTGCCCGGTCCGGTCCCGCACGTGACGGTTACGTCAGGAGCCGGCGCCGGGAACGCGGGGGAGCAGCGACCCGGCGAACGGGTCGCGAGGGCGGGCTGCCGACCAGCGGGTCAGGGGTGTACGGACCGGTGGCCGGGTTCGGAGTCGAGGCGAAAGTGATCACCCCGCCGTCCTGCACGTCGAGGAAGCCGTTGTCGGACCCGCCGGTGCGGACCCGGCCGGTGGCCGCCGCGAACGAGTCGCCGCCGCGGAGGGTGACCGGGCCGCGGGTGTCCAGCCCGGACAGGACGCACAGCCCGCAGCCGGGAACAGGTTCGCGGCGGACCTGCGCCTGGGCACGACCGCTGACCTGGATGCCGTCGTAGCCGAAGATGGCGCCCAGCCCGACGACGGACTTCCTCGGCGGAAGCACGACCTGCACCTTGTCGGCGCTGGTCGCGAAGTCGTGGAACTGGATGCAGGTGGAGCTGACGGTGCTCCACCCGGGCGGCACGGTCGCTGAACAGCCCGCCCAGTCGCCGTTGGAGGTGCCGAAGTTGTCGCTGGCGTAGCTCGACGCACCGCGACGTCGGCCTCGGCCAAAGTGCCGCCGTCCGCCAGCCTGCTCGCGCCGGCCAGCGAGGACGCGTCGGCGGTGTCCTGTGCGAGCGCACGCAGGTTGCGGGCGTCGCCGAGGTCGACCACGATCGCCGCGAACCCGAACATGGCAATGGCGAACGCCGCGACCAGGATGGCGATGGCACCCTCGTCGCGTCGGGCCGACGCTAGACGCACCACGACCAGCCGCCCGGCGGGCCGGACGGGGTGGTGCCCGCGAGGCCGACGCCGTTCGACGTCGGGGGGTCGTCCTGTTCTATCCGCATCCGCAGCGCGGTCTGGGTGGTGCCACCACCGGGCAGCGGCGAGAGCCCGGTGACGCCCTGGCCGGTGACCACCACGCAGACGAGCAGCGAGTCGCCCTGGTTCCAGCCGTCCGGCGCGGTCACCCGGGCGTACGTGTCACCGGCTGTCGCGCCCGTCTCCTTGACGGCGAGGCAAGCCAGCTTGCGCACCGTCGCCGATGGTCCGGAGGCGCTGAGCCCCGAGCAGTCGCCGGCGTCGTAGTTCTCCACCACGCCCTGTCTCGCAGCTTCGCGGACGCCGGAGCGGGCGCCCAGGGAGTTGGCGAAGTAGAGGCCGTAGTCGATGATCCCGAAGACGAGGATCAGGAGCACCGGCACGACCAGGGCGAACTCGAGCGCCGCCGCGCCGCTGTCGCGGCCGGGTCCCGGCTTCCTCGTCATGTCGTCCCGCCCCAAGGCTCCGCTCTCACCGCACCGCATGACGGCAGGCGTGTCCACCGGCCGGTCTTTCGGCGTGTCCACTCTGCTGCATCGTCGCAGGTCCTGGGCGGGTTTAGCGAGATTGGCGGGGACCGCTCACCGGCAGCCTGTCACCGGAGCCGGGCCAGGTCGGCGGCCCCGACCAGGCCGGCGTCGTTGCCGAGCTGGGCCGAGAGGACCTGCGCGGTCGGGCGCCTCCCCCGGCCGGTGAGCAGCTCCTCGAACGCCGCCCGGGCGGGCGTCAGCACCAGGTCGCCGGCCTCGGAGACGCCGCCGCCGAGCACGAAGCACTCCGGGTCGAGCACCGCGGCGAGGTCGGCGAGGCCCTGGCCGAGCCAGTGCCCCAGGGCGTCGAAGGCCGCCTTGGCGACGACGTCCCCGCTGCGCGCGGCCTCGGTGACGTGCTCGCCGGAGATGCCCTCCGGTGTCCCGTCGCCGAGCCCGAGCAGGGTCTCCGCGTCCGCCCGTGACTCCGCCGCCCGCTCCCTGGCGTCGCGGACCAGCGCGCCGCCGCTCGCGTACTGCTCCCAGCAGCCCCGCTGCCCGCAGCCGCAGAGCCGGCCCCCCTCGACCATCTGGATGTGGCCGATCTCGGCGCCGACGCCGTAGCCGCCCCGGTAGAGCTCACCGTCCACCACGATGCCGCCGCCGACACCGGTGCCGACGGTGACGCAGACGATGAAGCGCTGCCCGCGGCCGGCGCCGAACCGGGCCTCGCCCCACGCCGCGGCGTTGGCGTCGTTCTCCACCACCACCGGGAGCCCGACCCGCTGCTCGACCTCGGCGCGCAGCGGGCCGTCGCGCCAGCCGAGCAGGTTGGGCGCGAAGTAGACGACGGAGCGGGCCGCGTCGACGAAGCCCGCGATGCCGATGCCGACCGCCTCGACCTCGTGCCCGGCCCGCAGCGTCGCGATGACCGAGGTGATTGCCGACGTGGTCGCCTCGGCGTCGCGCGCCGGCGTGTCCACGCGGTGCTGGGCGAGGATCCTGCCGTCCTGGTCGACGACGCCACCGGCGACCTTGGTCCCGCCGACGTCGACCCCGACCGTCAGGCTCATCGACGCCGGCTGGTGTCGAGCGCGCGCAGCGCGGCGCCCAACGACGACACGGCGTCGGCCACGTGCTCGTACACCTCGGGGCTGACGTCGGACAGCGCGCGCCGGACCCGGCAGACCGGGCAGCCCTGGCACTCCGGCGGGGTCTCCTCGGCGGTGGCCTCGGCCCAGACGTCGTCCCGGCCGGCGGAACGCGATGACTGCGCCGACAGCCAGAGGTGCGCGACGTCGACGAGCTTCGCGGCCTCCTCGGCCATCGAGCCGTGCGGCGGGTGCCGGTCGTTCGACCGGGCGCTGTCGGTCACCGTCGTCAGCCCTCGACCCTCTTCTTGAGCTCCTTGAGAGCCGTGTCGATGATGACCTTCTCGGCCTTGCGCTTGATCATGCCGAGCATCGGGATCTTCACGTCGACGGCGAGCTGGTAGGTCACCGTCGTCGAGCCGTCGCCGTTGTCGGCCAGGAGGTAGGCCCCGTCCATGGCCTTCATGATCTGCTCGGCCTCGACCAGGCTCCAGCGCACCTCCTGCTCGCCCTTCCAGGTGTACGCCAGGGTGTAGGAGTCCTTGATCGCACCGGCGTCAAGCTGGAACCAGACCTCCTCGGCCCGGCCGTCCGCGGCCGCCGAGCGCACCTCGACCTGCTTCACGGCGCCGGTCCACTCCGGGTAGGCGTCGAAGTCGGCGATCACGGCCATGACGTCGCCGGCCGCGGCGTCGACGGTGATGCTGGACTCGGTGCGCTCCGCCATGCGGCAGAGGCTACTGGAGCGGTTCGCGGCCGCCCCGCACAGTGCCGGTCAGACCAGCGCGCCCAGCACGGCCATCACCACGAAGCACAGCAGCATCGCCCCGACGGCGCCGCCGACCATCAGCGCGGCCCGCTTGCCGGACGTGTCGACGAGCTTCGACGCCGCTCCGAACGGGCTGCCGCTCTCGCGCGCGGCCAGCTCGGCGACGAGCTCGTCGGCGAGCCGGGCCACCTCCTCCGGCGACGCGGGGGCCGCGGGACCCCGGCGGCGTGCATGCTTCCCGCCGGCCGCAGCCCCGTCGGCTGTCGGCCCGTCGGCTGTCGACCCGTCGGCTGTCGCCGCCTCCGTCGCGCCGGCGTCGGCCGTCGCGGTTGCCGGGTCCGGCTCGACGGCCGCGACCGGCTCGGGTGCGGGCGGGGCAGGCGGCGGGGGTCGCAGGTCGGCGTAGCAGAGCGAGCACCACTCGGTGCCGGCGCGCACGGACGCCGAGCACTGCGGGCAGCGCACGCCCGACTCGGGCGACTCGGTCGAGAGGCTCACGTCTCCCTGTCGACCGCCTCCAGCCGGTCCTTGAGCGCGAACGCGACGGCCTTCCAGGCCCGCACCCGCCGGTCCCGCGAGCGCGCCGCCCGGCGCGCGGGCCGCGGGTCCGGCCCCGGCCGCAGGTACCAGTGCAGGACCGTGCCGCCCGGGCACGGCTCCAGCCAGATCTCCATGCTGCCGGTGACAGCACCGCGCACCGCCCACCGGACCCCCTCGACCCCCCGGTCGCGGGTGACCTCGACCTGCAGGTCCGGCCACCACTCCGGCCAGCGGGCGGGGTCCCCGACCACGGCCGCTAACACCTCCGGCGGGCGGGCCACGAACGTGTCGTCGGCGATGTCCACACCGGGTCGCACGGGCATGACGCCAGGATGCCGGGCCGGGCGGAAGGGCTGACCGGCAGGGCTACCGGCAAGTAGGGTCGCGGCACAGGCACCTGCAGCACAGCGGGACGACCCGAGGAGCGCACCGAACGTGGACGAGTACACCTCACCCGTGCTGGCGCCGCCGGCGACCACCGGGAACCTGAGCGACATCGTCGTCGACAACGCGGTGCAGGCCCCGCACAAGGTGATCTTCCGGCGACGCTCGGGCGACCGCTGGCTCGACGTCACGTGCAGCGAGTTCCTCACCCAGGTCAACGGCGTCGCCAAGGGCCTGATCGCGGCGGGTGTCGGCGTCGGCGACCGGGTCGGCCTGATGTCGAAGACGCGCTACGAGTGGACCCTGGTCGACTTCGCCATCTGGACTGCGGGTGCGGTGACCGTGCCGCTCTACGAGACGTCGTCGGCCGAGCAGGTCCAGTGGATCCTCAGCGACTCCGGCGCCGTGGCCTGCATCCTCGAGACGCCCGAGCACCTGGCCGTCGTCAACGAGGTGCGGGGCACGCTCGGTGACCTCGACAACGTGTGGACGATCGACGCCGGCGCCGTCGACGACCTCACGGCCGCCGGTCACGACGTCGCGGACAGTGACCTGGACGCACGCCGGACCGCCGCCGGGCCGGACGACCTGGCGACGATCATCTACACCTCGGGCACCACCGGCCGGCCGAAGGGCTGCGAGCTCAGCCACGGCAACTTCCTGTTCGAGGCGGCCAACGTCATCAGCACCAAGGATGCCGACGCGACGCTGGCGAACGTGTTCCGGGACGAGGGCGCCTCGACCCTGCTGTTCCTCCCGCTCGCGCACGTGTTCGCGCGGATGATCGAGGTCGGTGTGGTGATGGCACGGGGCGAGCTGGGCCACACCGCCGACATCAAGAACCTGCTCGCGGACCTCGCGACGTTCAAGCCGACGTTCATCCTGTCCGTCCCCCGGGTGTTCGAGAAGGTCTACAACTCGGCCGCCCAGAAGGCCGAGGCGGAGGGGAAGGGCAAGATCTTCCACGCGGCGGCCGACACCGCGATCGCCTACAGCGAGGCGCTGGACCACGGCGGGGCAGGCTTCGCGCTCCGGGCCAAGCACGCCGTGTTCGACAAGCTGGTCTACGGCAAGCTGCGGGCTGCCCTCGGCGGTCGCGTCCGCTGGGCCGTCTCCGGCGGGGCTCCCCTCGGACCACGTCTCGGCCACTTCTTCCGCGGCATCGGTCTCACCGTCCTCGAGGGCTACGGCCTGACCGAGACCTCGGCCGCGGCCACGGTGTGCACCCCCGGGATGATGAAGATCGGGACCGTCGGCCGCCCGCTCGGCGGCGTCACCGTCCGGATCGCCGACGACGGCGAGATCCAGGTGAAGGGCGGCATGGTCTTCCAGGGCTACTACAACAACGAGGCGGCGACCGCCGAAGCCTTGCGCGACGGCTGGTTCTCCACGGGTGACATCGGCGAGCTGGACGAGGACGGCTGCCTGCGCATCACCGGCCGGAAGAAGGAGCTCATCGTCACCGCCGCCGGCAAGAACGTCGCGCCCGCGGTGCTCGAGGACAGGCTCCGGGCGCACCGGCTCGTGAGCCAGTGCATCGTCGTCGGCGACGCCCAGCCGTACATCGCCGGCCTGGTCACCCTGGACGAGGAGGCCCTCCCCCCGTGGCTCGAGCAGCACGGCAAGGGCGGCATGTCGCTGGCCCAGGCCGCCGAGGACCCGGAGGTCATCGCCGAGATCCAGACGGCCGTCGACGACGCCAACAAGGCCGTCTCGAAGGCCGAGGCGATCAAGAAGTTCAAGATCCTCCCGGCCGAGTGGACCGAGCAGAGCGGTGCCCTGACGCCGTCGATGAAGCTCAAGCGGGGCGTCGTCATGAAGGAGCACGCCGCCGAGGTGGACGCGCTCTACTCCTAGGAAGTACCCGGGACGGCACCCACGTCGGCGTCGGGTGAGTCAGACTCCTGCGCATGTCTCCCGTCGTCGAGGTGCGAGACCTCACCGTCCACTTCGGTGCGGTCCTCGCCGTCGACCGGGTGGACCTGACCCTCGCTCCCGGCGCATCCGTCGCGCTGGTGGGACGCAACGGCGCCGGCAAGTCCACCACCCTCCGGGTCCTCGCCGGCGTGCTCCCGGCCAGCTCGGGCTCTGTCGTCGTGGCCGGTGTCGATGCTGTGCGGGACCCGTCCGCCGCCAAGCAGCGCGTCGGCTACTGCCCGGACGTGGGCGGCCTCATCCCACGGGCCACCCCCTGGGAGCACCTGCAGCTCGCGGCCACGATGCGCAGCCTCGACGACGGGTGGCAGGCCCGTGCGAGCGACCTGCTCGACCGGTTCGACCTCGGTGACGTCGCCGACCGCGTGACCGCGGGCTTCAGCCACGGGATGGGCCGGCGGATGTCGGTGGTCCTGGCGGCCTTCCACCGGCCCGACGTGCTGCTCCTCGACGAGCCCTTCGACGGCGTCGACCCCCTGGGTGTCGAGGCCACCATGACCGTCATCGCCGAGCTGAGGCTCTCCGGGTCCGCCGTGCTCGTGTCGACCCACCTGCTCGGCCTCGCGGTGGAGGCCTGCGACGAGGCCGTGGTGCTCCGCCGGGGCGCGGTGGTTGCCGCGGCACCGGCCGCGGAGCTGGCGGGCTCGGAGGGAGCGTCCCGCTACCGGAGCCTGCTCGGATGAGGCGGGGCCAGGTCGCCGCCATGATCGGCGTCCGCTGGGGGATGGTCCGTGGCCGGCCGGCGCGGGCCGGCTTCGCCGCGCTGGCGGCGGTGGTGCCGCTGCTGGGGATTGTCGCCGTCGTCGTCGGACGGCACCTGCCGGACGGCCCCAGGAGCGAGCTCCTGCTGCTGGCGCCCACCGCCTACCTGTCGATGGCGCTCCTGGCCGTCCTCGCGCCGCTGGTGGCCGGCGGCGGGAACGAGCTGTTCCCCTCGGAGCAGCTCGTCGCGTTCCCGGTCTCGACCCGCACGCACTACCGCACCTCACTCGCGCTGACCCCGCTCAACCTCGCCTGGACGGCCCAGGTCGTCGCACTGCTGGGGCTCACGGCGTACGTGACGCCTCCCGGTGCGCGCCTGACCCTGGCCCTGGCCACCTGCCTCGCCTACGTGGCACTCGTCACCGTCGCCGGCCAGATGCTGGCCTGGGCCGTCGTCGGCGCCCGGGCCCGCCCCGGGGGCCGGACCGCGTCGTGGGCCGTGGCCGGCGCGCTGGCCACGGGGGCCCTGGCGGTGGTCGTCACCGGGCACGTCGGCGACGTCCTCGACGCCGCGCCCACGCGGTACGTCGTCATCGGCGCCATCTCCGGCGGCGGCGGCCTGCTCGGCCAGTGGGCCCTCGCCACGTCGGTGCTGCTCGGCCTCACGCTGCTGGTGGACCGGGCCGGCCTGGCTGCCTGCCGCTGGGCGTTGCGGCAGGCCGGTGAGGGGCAGAACCGGCTGGACGCGCACCCGCTGCGCCGACGGCGTCAGGCCGGGTCGGCCCGTCACGAGGCTCTCGCCGTCGACCGGGCCAGCGTGTGGCGCTCGACATCCCTGCGCCGCGGCCTTGTCGTCCTGGCCGTCCTCCCGGGCGCGGTGGCCGCGACGGCGGGCCTCGAGTGGTCGTCCCTCGTCCTGCTGCCGGGCCTGGTGGCCGCTGGCGCAGGGCTGCTGTTCGGGGTGAACGCGTTCTGCCTCGACGGCCCCGGCGCCGTCTGGCGCGGCTCCTTGCCGGGCCGACCCGGGACCGTGTTCTGGGCGAAGGCCCAGGTCGTGGCCGAGACCTGCCTCGTCGCGGTGGCCCTCACGATGGTTGCCGGCACGGTCCGCGCCGACCGCCCGCCCACTGCGGCCGAGGTCGCCGCCCTGGGTGCCTGTGCCGCCGTGGTGCTGGTGCGGGTGGTCGCCCTCTGCATGGAGCTGTCGGTCCGGCACCCGCACCGCGGTGACCTCCGCGGGCCGCGGGACACGCCGGCCCCGCCGGGTGTGATGGCCGTCTACTCGGCCCGGCTTGCCGTCTCCACGACGCTCGTGGCGGTGCTGTTCTCCGCCCTCGCCGAGACCGGGAGCTGGCGCTGGCCGGTGGCCCTCGCGGTCCCGTTCCTGCTCCTCAGCGCCCGTCGCCTGGTCCGGACGGCGGCGACCTGGGACGACGAGCTCGTCCGGGCGCGGGTGGTCAGCGTGGTGGGCCGCGGCTGAGCGGTCCCGAAGCTGCCCGGGGTACGGTCCGGTCCGGGCCGTGGACCAGATAGCGGATTCCGGCCCCGCGCGCAGATCGCGTCGCTAACGTCGGTATGTCCGCAGCGGGACCAACCCGCCGGGGGCAGACCGGCCGCGGCTCAACTTCGGCGCGCACGTACCGATGGAAGGAAGCATGGGACGACGCACGTTGCTCCTCCTCGCTGCACTCGTGGTCGCCGCCCTGGGGACGACCGGTGTGTTCCTCTACGTCAGCGGTGTCGACGAGCGGGCCAGCGCCGGCTACGAGAAGACCAGCATCCTGGTGGCCACGTCGCGGATCGAGGCCGGGACACCCGCCCAGCAGGCGTTCGACAACGCAGACATCGACACCCGCGTGTTCTTCCGCAGGAGCGTCGAGAACATCGGTGCCATGAGCGACATCAGCGCGATCGCCGACCAGGTGGCGCTGGCCCCGATCGCCCCGGGCGAGCCGATCCTCACCAGCCAGTTCGGCGAGCCGGCGGACAGCAGCGGACTGGCGATCCCGGACAAGAAGTTCGCCGTGAGCGTCCAGGTCGACGACCCGGACAAGGTCGGCAACTTCGTCCACGCCGGGTCGCAGGTCGCGATCCTGCTCACCGGCGAAGCCGGCGGCGGGGCCGCCACCCGGGTCCTGCTGCCTCAGGTCACGGTGATCGCTGTCGGCGACAGCACCGCCTTCACCGATCCGGGCGCCGGCGGCAAGCCGAGCTCGATCTTCGTCCTCGCCGTGGACCAGGATCAGGCGCAGAAGGTCACCTTCGCCAAGACCCAGGGGAGCATGTCCTTCCTCCTGCTCGGCAAGGAGGCCTCGGTGAACCCCAACGGGCCCGGGGCCAACGCCGGCAACCTCTTCGATCAGTCATGACCGCGATCGTCGACCTCGACCCCGGCATCTCCGAGACGCTGCACTCGGCGCTCGGTCCGGAGAGCCTGGTGCTGCCCTCCCTCGACGCGCTGCGCCGGCACCTGGAGACCCAGTTCGGCGAGGACGCCGTCGTGCTGGGCCCGACCGTCGACCAGGACGCCGCCCTCGGGCTGGCCTCGGCGATGCGCGTGACCCGGCCCAGCCTCGCGGTGATCCTGGTCCGGCGCCGGGTCGACACCCCGGTGCTCACCGAGGCGCTGCGGTCCGGCGTCTTCGAGGTGGTCGAGGAGCGCGACCTGGCCGGCCTGAACAGCGCGGTGCGCCGCGCCCGCGAGCTGGCCCGACAGCTCCGCGAGAGCGTCGGTGGCACGACCGGCTCCGGCGAGCCGACCCGCCGCGGTCAGCTGATCACCGTCTTCTCGGCCAAGGGCGGCTGCGGAAAGACGACGCTGGCGACCAACCTCGCCGCCGCGCTGGCCGACCGCGGACGCCGCGAGGTCTGCCTTGTCGACCTCGACCTGGCCTTCGGCGACGTCGCCATCGCACTGCAGCTGTTCCCCGCCCACACCATCGCCGACGCGGTGCCGCTCGCGGACAGCCTGGACGCCGCGGCGGTGCAGTCGCTGCTCACGCCGCACTCCCCCGGGCTGACCACCCTGGTCGCCCCGATCGAGCCCGGCACCGCCGAGTCGATCCCGGCCAGCCTGGTCACCAAGGTGCTCGACCTGCTCAAGCAGCAGTTCGACTTCGTCATCGTCGACACGCCGCCCGCGTTCGACGACCACGTCCTGGCGGCCTTCGACCAGAGCGACCTGGTGGCCCTGCTGGCCACCCTGGACATCCCCGCGCTGAAGAACCTCAAGCTGACCCTGGAGACCCTCGACCTGCTCAACTACCCGCGCGAGCGCTGGCGGCTGGTCCTCAACCGGGCCGACTCCAAGGTCGGGCTCGCCCTCAACGAGGTCGAGAAGACGCTCAAGGCCCCGATCGCCGCGCAGATCCCGAGCTCCCGGGACGTCCCGGCGTCGATCAACCGCGGCGTCCCGATCGTGCTCGACGACCCGAAGCACCCGGTCAGCCAGGCGATCAAGGCGTTTGCCGAGCGCAACCTGGCCGCTGGCTCGGCAACCGCAGCCGGCAGCATCCCCGACGAGCTCCGCAGCGACCGCCGCGGTCTGCTGCGCCGGAGGGAGAAGACGACATGAGCCTGGCGGACCGGCTCGCGGCCGCACAGCGCGAGCGCGGCACGGGAAACGACGACTCGGGCAGCAGGGACGGCAGCTTCGTCGCGGCGGCGCCCCGGGCCCGCCGCAACGTCGACCCGTTCGGCGCGCTCAAGCGCACGGTGCACCAGACGCTGCTGGACAGCCTCGGCCCCAAGCTCTACGACTCGCGGCTGACCCAGTCCGAGCTCGAGCACAAGGTGCGCCAGACGCTGCAGGAGGTGCTGGCGCAGGACGACACGCCGCTCAGCGTCGCCGACCGGGCCCGGATCGCCCAGGAGATCGCCGACGACATCCTCGGCTACGGACCGCTCGAGCCCTACCTGCGCGACTCCGACGTCACCGAGGTGATGGTCAACGGGTTCGACGCCATCTACATCGAGCGGGCCGGCCGGGTGCACGCGGTCAACGGCACGTTCAGTGACGAGGCGCACCTCCGGCGGACCATCGACAAGATCGTGGCCCGAGTCGGCCGCAGGGTCGACGAGGCAAGCCCGATGGTCGACGCCCGGCTGCCGGACGGCAGCCGGGTCAACGCGATCATCCCGCCGCTCGCGATCGACGGCTCCCTGCTCACGATCCGCAAGTTCGCCACCGACCCCTACATGGTCGAGGACCTGATCGGCTTCGGCACCATGAGCCGGCCGGTCGCCGACTTCCTGGACAAGTGCGTGCGCGGCAAGCTCAACATCCTGGTGTCGGGCGGCACCGGGGCCGGCAAGACCACCACCCTGAACGTGCTGTCGTCGTTCATCCCCGGCGACGAGCGGGTCATCACCATCGAGGACGCCGCCGAGCTCCAGCTGCACCAGGACCACGTGCTGCGCCTGGAGGCGCGGCCGCCCAACATCGAGGGCCGTGGCGAGGTCAAGATCCGCGACCTGGTGCGCAACTCACTGCGGATGCGTCCCGACCGCATCGTCGTCGGTGAGATCCGCGACGCCGCCGCACTGGACATGCTGCAGGCGATGAACACCGGCCACGACGGCTCGATCTGCACGGTCCACGCCAACGCCCCCCGCGACGTCCTCTCTCGCGTCGAGACGATGGTGCTGATGGCCGGGGTCGAGCTGCCGATCAGGGCGATCCGGGAGCAGGTGTCCAGCGCGATCGACCTGATCGTCCAGCAGGCCCGGTTCAAGGACGGCAGCCGGCACATCACCCACATCACCGAGGTCGTGGGGATGGAGGGAGAAGTCATCACCCTGCAGGACCTGTTCCTCTTCGACCACAGCGCAGGCTTCGACGAGACCGGGCGTTCCCTGGGCAGCCTGAAGTCCACCGGCCTGCGGCCGAAGTTCCTCGACAAGCTCGCCGCGGCGGCGGTGACGATCGACCCGACGATCTTCGCCTTCGAGAAGTTCGGGCGATGACCCCGGTCCGCCGCCTGGTGGCGGCCGGCCTGCTCGGCGCCCTCGGCGTCCTGGCGTCGGCCGGCGCCGCCGCCGCGGACCCGAAGGGGTCGATCGAGCTGTCCACCCGGCAGGACGATCAGCTGCACGTCGTGTTCCAGGCCGACGGCCTCGACCCGGGTGTCACCGTCGACCTGGACAGCGTCACGATCAGCATCGGTGGAGTCAGGCTGGACGACAGGAAGGTCGACCGGGTCCAGACCGGCGACGAGTCGGTCCGGCGCACGGTGGTGCTGGCCATCGACAACAGCAAGAGCATGGCCAAGGACGAGAAGTTCGAGAGCGCCCGGACCGCGGCGATCGCCTTCCTCGACGCCCTGCCCCCCGGCGTCAAGGTCGGGCTCGTGACCTTCGCGGACGTCGTCGGGCAGACGTTCGCCCCCAACGCCGACCATGCAGAGGTGCGAGCCGCGATCGACGGCCTCACGACGAGCACCGTCACCGGGACGGCTCTGTACGACGGGGCAGTCGCAGCGGTCAACGAGGTCGGCGCGGCCGACGTGCGGCGGGTCGTGCTGATCACCGACGGCAACGAGTTCGGCGCAGGCGGCACCGTGGCCGTCGAGGACGCCATCGACACCGCCCTCGCGACCGACACCGTGATCAACGCCGTCTACATCGGCGACCCGGCCGCCACCCCGGTGGGGCTCGGCACCCTGGTGAGCGGGACCGACGGGACGGTGCAGAGCTCGGACCCGACGGGTCTGTCGACCCTGTTCGCCGGCTTCGGCCAGGCGATCGACAAGCAGATCGACATCACCGCCGACGTGCCGTCGGGGACGGCGGACTCCGCCCAGGTCATCGTGGCGGCGACGGCCGGCGGCGGCCGGATCAACCTCAGCGACAGCTCTGTGGTCGCCGAGACGCGGCCGAAGCCGCCGCCCGAGGTGGCCGGACCGGTGCCGGTGAAGTCCGACGCGAGCCGGCTGCACGCGTCGTCGAGCCTCCCCTACCTTCTCGGCGCCCTCTTCGTCGGCCTCGTCGTGCTCGCCTACCTCGCCCTCGCCGCCGCGAAGAAGGACGAGCGGCACGGCCGGGTCCGCCGGCGGCTGTCGCTGTACACGCTGACCGGGCGGCCGCCCCCGCCCTCCCGGGAAACCAGGACCGCGCTGGGGTCGAGCCAGGTGGCGCGCTCGGCGGTGGAGCTGGCCGGCCGGGTCGTCGACCGTCGGGACTTCGAAGCCACCCTGGCCCTGCGGCTCGAGGCCGCCGGCATGCCGCTGCGGGCAGCGGAGTGGATGCTCATCCACGTCGGCATCGCGGTCGGCAGCGCCATCGTGCTGCTGCTCGTCTCCGGCGGTGGCCTGCTGCCGACCCTGCTCGGGCTGGTGGCCGGCCTGGTTGTCCCCTGGGTCTACCTGCTGGTCAAGGAGTCGCGCCGGACCTCGGCCTTCCTGGCCCAGCTCCCCGACACGCTGCAGCTGCTCGCCGGCAGCCTGTCGGCCGGCTACTCGGTGCCCCAGGCGATGGACACCGTCGTTCGCGAGGGCCAGCAGCCGATCACCGGCGAGTTCAACCGCGCGCTTGTCGAGGCCCGCCTCGGCGTCGCGATGGAGGAGGCGCTGGAGGGCGTCGCCGAGCGGATGAAGAGCAAGGACTTCGCCTGGGTCGTGATGGCCATCCGGATCCAGCGCGAGGTCGGTGGCAACCTGGCCGAGCTGCTGAGCACGGTCTCGGGGACCCTGCGTGAGCGCGAGGCGCTGCGCCGTCAGGTCAAGGTGCTCTCGGCCGAGGGCCGTCTG
This sequence comes from uncultured Actinomycetota bacterium, assembly GCA_963726615.1. GTDB lineage: Bacteria > Actinomycetota > Actinomycetes > JACCUZ01 > JACCUZ01 > CAWDZK01. The sequence goes on from CAVSCX010000011.1 coordinate 814,051, forward strand.
TCCGCCTGGATCCTGGGGCTGCTCCCGCCCGCCTTCGCCCTCTATCTGGCGCTGGCCCGGCCGAGCTACCTCAAGCCCTTGATCAGCGAGCCGATGGGCCTCCTCCTGCTGTCCTTCGGCCTCGTCCTGCTCGCCGTCGGCGGGCTGTGGATGCGCAAGGCCGTGCGGGTGGAGGTCTAGTGTCCGCCGAGCTGGTGCTCGTCCTCGGCCTGGGCGGCATCTTCCTGGCCATCGCCCTCGCGCTGGCAACAGTCGGTGCGATCACGACCGAGCGCCAGCAGGTCGCGCGGTCCCTCGCCGCGGTGCAGGCGATCAACGCCGCCCCGCGGGCGATCCAGCAGGAGCTCAACCGCCCCTTCACCGACAGGGTCATCGCGCCCCTGCTCGCGCGGTCCACCCGGATCGGCCGGCGGCTCACGGCCGGCGACCAGGTCGCCCGGATCCGGCACCGGCTGGAGCTGGCCGGGAACCCGCCCGCCTGGGACGTCGACCGCGTCATCGCCCTGAAGATGCTCGGGACGCTCGGCGGGCTCGTCCTGGGCGTCGCCGTCCCGATGCTGCTGGGCGCCGGTTTCCTGCCGGTCCTCGGGATCGCCGTCATCGCCTCGGTGGCGGGGTTCTTCGGCGCCGACATGGCCATCTACCAGATCGGCTACAACCGGCGCGAGCAGATCCGCCGTGAGCTGCCCGACGCTCTCGACCTGCTCACGATCTCGGTCGAGGCCGGTCTCGCCTTCGACGCCGGCCTCTCGCAGGTCGCGCGGAACACCACCGGCCCGCTGGCCGAGGAGTTCTTCCGCGTCCTGCAGGAGATGCAGATCGGGCTCGGCCGCACCGAGGCGCTGCGGGCGCTGGGCGACCGCACCGACCTGCCCGAGCTGCGCGGGTTCGTCACCGCGATGGTGCAGGCGGACGCCTTCGGCATCCCGATCGCGGCCGTCCTGCGGGTGCAGGCCCGGGAGATGCGCACCAAGCGACGCCAGCGCGCGGAGGAGCTGGCACAGAAGGTGCCGGTCAAGATCCTCTTCCCGCTGATCTTCTGCATCCTGCCGGCGCTGTTCGTCGTCATCCTCGGACCCGCCGCCATCACGATCTTCAACTCGTTCAGCGGCCGGCTGACCTAGCCCTAGTCGGTGAACACGCGTCCGTCGACCAGCTTCTCCGCGACGGCGTTGCCTGTCGTCTCGAACCGGCCCTGGTCGAAGCGCTTGCGGAACTCCAGGTCGACCTTGTCCAGGCCGGAACGGTTCTTCTCGATCGTGAGCACGGCCCAGTCGCGGTACCGCTCGGCGTTGCCGACGTCGTACACAAGGTGGTGCCTGGCAACGACGTCGTACTTGTCGTTCATCAGCAGCACGACGTCCGCCTCGTACGCGAGGGCCGACGACCCCCGCAGGTTGTGGACCCGCAGCCGCCCGGCAGCCAGCCCCTCCTTGTCGGCGGCCACGACGGCGAGCACCGGCACCTCGACCTCCAGCGCCAGGTCCTTCAGGCCCTCGACGATGACGGTGACGCGCTCGTCCTCGAGGTCGGAGCCGCCGGGCACGAAGACCTTCTGCAGGTAGTCCACGACCACCAGCGGCGCCCTGCCTGTCAGGGCCAGGGTCTGCTCGACCACCTCACGCACCGCGGCGACGCTGGTCTCGGTGCCGCTCGATCGGTGGACGAGCAGCCGATGGGCGTACGAGCCGAGGGTCGCCACCGCTTCGCTGCCGCCCACGGTGTCGCTCAGCCGGTCGGCCAGGTCGCCCTCGCGGTCGTCGCCGGCCTCCATCGCCTGCCGGATGCGGCGCAGCGAGACCGCGTCGAACCCGGCGGTCTCGGCGGCCTCGATGGCGAGCAGCCGCTCCAGGACGGTGGCTGCCGAGTGCTCGAAGGAGAGGTACACGACCGACTCACCCGAGGCGGCGGCGTGCCGCACGATCTGCAGGGCGAAGGTCGTCTTCCCGAGCCCCTGCACCCCGCCCAGCAGGGTGAGCTCGCCGGAACGCAGACCTCCCGCCAGCACGGTGTCCAACGTGTCGAACCCGGTGGCCCACACCCGGCCGGTGGCGTTCCGCCCCATCCGCAGCCTGCTGTCCGCCTCCTGGAGGATCTCCGACAGCGACCGCAGCTGGTGCTCCATCGGATCATTGCACCAGTGGCGACACGCCCGAGGTGGCCGAATCGTGGAGAACGTCGTCCGGGTGCACCCGCTGTGGCAACGTCGCCACATGGCCGTGTCGAGCCTGGTGGCGTCCAGCCCCGACCGGCGAGTGGTCCTCGTGGTCCGGGCCAGCCTCGTCGTCGTGGGCTGCGTCCTCACGCTGGCCCAGCGCCAGTCCACCGCCGACGTGGCCGCCTGCGTGCTGTTGCTTGCCGTCGCCGCCCTCGCAAGCCTGCAGCTGCCCAGGTCCTGGGGTGCGGTCGCACCGTTCCAGCCGGTGGCCGAGGCGGTCCTCGCCTGCCTGCTCATGTCGCTGCTCGAGCCGCTGCCGGAGACTCTGCTCCCCTACCTGCTGGCACCCGCACTGGCCGCCGGTCTGGCAGCGGGCGTCCGGATCGCCGTCACCACGGCCGGCCTCTCGGCCCTGACGCTGATGCTGGCGAAGGTGCTCGGCGAGGAGCCGCTGGGCTGGAGCAGCTACCTGGGGCTGGCCAGCCGCTGGACCCTGATCACGCTCGCCGTCGGGCTGCTGGGTGCCTGGGTCGGGCGGCTCCAGCAGGAAGGCCGGTCGCCGGCGGACAACGCCGCCTACGAGGCGGCGTACCGGCTGATCTCCCAGCTGCGCCTTGTCGCGCGCCAGCTCTCCGGCGGGCTGGACCCGGTCAGCCTCGCCCAGCAGATGCTGGAGCAGGTCAACATCGCGGCGCCGTTCGACCGCGGCGCCGTCTACGTCCGGTCCAGCGGCAGCCGGCTCTCCCCGGTGACCTTCCTCGGAGCCGACCGGCTGGAGTGGGACGTCGACAACCCGCAGTTCGACGAGTCGTGGGCGTCGAGCACCGCGATGCGCTCGGCCCAGCCGTTCACCCCGGGCACCACCGGCTGGTCCGCCGTGCTCCCCCTCCGCATCGGGCTGCGCACCTTCGGCCTCATCGCGGTCGAGCGCTCCAACGGCGGCCCGTTCGAGACGGCGCAGCTCGCGGCGGCCGAGGGGATCCTCGAGGAGCTGGGGCTGCGGCTCGAGACCGCGCTGCTGTTCAGCGAGGTGCGCAGCCTGGCCACGGCCGAGGAGCGCCGGCGGCTGGCCCGGGAGATCCACGACGGCATCGCCCAGGAGCTGGCGTCGATGGGCTACGTCGTCGACGACCTCGCGGCCCGGGCCCGCTACCTGCCGGACCTCGAGGCGGACCTGAAGAGCCTGCGCGGTGAGCTGACCCGGGTCATCAGCGAGCTGCGGTTGTCGATCTTCGACCTGCGCAGCGAGGTCCAGACGACCACCGGCCTGGGCACGGCACTGTCCGACTACGTCCGGCAGGTGGGGGCCAGCTCCAACCTGACCGTCCACCTCGTCCTCGACGAGGCCCCGATGCGCCTGCCGATCGACTCCGAGACCGAGCTGCTGCGCATCGCCCAGGAGGCGGTCACCAACGCCCGCAAGCATGCGAGTGCGCACAACCTCTGGGTCACCTGCCGGATCGACCCGCCCAGCGCCTACATCGCTGTCGCGGACGACGGAGCCGGGCTGGGGAAGCCCCGGGACGACAGCTTCGGCATGGAGGTCATGCGGGAGCGGGCGCAGCGGATCGGGGCCCGGCTGTCCGTCGGCAACAGGCCCGAGGGCGGCACGGCGGTCGAGGTGACGCTAGGTGCAGCCCTGGTCGCCGACTAAGGTGTCCTCCGTGTCCACCTCTGTCGTGCTTGTCGATGACCACGAGCTCATCCGGCAAGGTCTCCGGCGCGCCTTCGAGCGCACCGGCGACTTCACGATCGTCGGCGAGGCCGGCAGCGTCGCCGAGGCGCTCGAGGTGGTCGGCGCCCACGAGCCCGACGTCGTCATCTTCGACGTGCGGCTGCCGGACGGCAGCGGGCTGGACGCCGCGAAGAAGGTGCGCGACGCGTTCCCGGCGATGGGCATCGTCGTGCTCACCATGTACGCCGGCGACGACCAGCTCTTCGGCGCGCTCGAGGCGGGCGCGTCGGCGTTCGTCCCGAAGGACGCTCCGGCCGAGGACGTCATCTCCGCCGCGCGGCACGCCGCCGTCTCCCCCCGCGCCTTCACCGCGAACGACCTGGCCGGCGCCATGCAGCGCCGCCTGACCCCCTCCGGGCCCCAGCTCAGCCCCCGCGAGCGGGAGGTGCTCGGTCTGCTGGCCGACGGACTGGGCGTCGCGGCCATCTCCAAGCAGCTGTTCATCAGCGAGTCGACCACCAAGACCCACATCTCCAAGGTCTACGAGAAGCTGGGGGCCGCAAATCGGGCGCAAGCCCTCATGACGGCGATGCGACTGGGCCTCATAGCCAACCCGGCCGAGCCGAGTTTCTGAGAGCCCTATCATCCGTTCGGCTGATATGAGTCCAACCGCCTGAACGATCGGTTTCTGCTGTGCGAATGTCGATCGTTGATACACGGTCGGTCCCCGGTCACGGGGCCTGCACATCACCGCACGGTCTTCGGAGGTCGAACCCATGCTCGCCTACATCCGCACTGTCGCCCGGACGAAGGACGACGGCGCCTCTGCCGTCGAGTACGGGCTCCTCGTCGCCGCGATCGCTGCCCTCATCGTCATCATCGTGTTCGCGCTCGGCGGCCTGGTCCGTGACGTGTTCACCAACACCTGCAACGAGATCAAGAGCAACGCTGCTCCGGGTCTGACCACCAGCGAGAACTGCTCCAACAGCTGATCGCGCCGGGAGCGGTGCCGCGGTCGACCATCGGCCGCCGGCACTGCTCCCGCTCAGCATCCCCTCGCCCCTGGTGACCGGACCCGTGCCGGACATCGTGACCAGCAAGCACGCCGGTGCCCGCGCGCACGAAGGGACCGACCGCACGTGACGAGCGGACACCGGCACACGGGTCGCCTCGCCGGGATGCGCGAGGCCGTGGCCGACCTGCGTGCCGCGCCGGTGACCACGGCCACCGACCGGCCGCTCGTCCGGCGCGCCCGCTGGGTGCTGGCGGCGGCCTGGGTCGTGGCGCTGACCGGGTGGACCGTGACCGTCGGGCCGCCCCTGAGCCTGCGCGGCATCCTGCTCTGGCTGTCCCTGGCCATGCTCGTGGCCAGCGTCGGGAACCCGCTGGGCTGGGCCAAGAGCATGCTCGTCGACTGGCTGCCGCTGTACGTCATGCTCGTCGCCTACGACATCGTCTGGAGCCTGGTCGACAACCTGACTGCCACCGCCCACGTCCAGCCGCAGCTCGCGTTCGACCAGTGGCTGTTCGGGGCGGACGGACCGGTCGCCCCGCTGCAGCGGTGGCTGTGGCACGGCGCGGTGCGACCCTTCGACTACGTCGTCTGGGCCGTGTACCTCAGCCACTTCGTGGTCACGCTCGCGGTCTGCGCCGGGCTGTGGATGCACGCACGGCGTGACTTCCTCGCCTACCGCCGTCGCATCGTCGCGACGTGGTTCACCGGGCTCGTCGTGTTCGCGCTCTACCCGACCGTCCCGCCGTGGATGGCGGGCGAGCAGGGCCTGATCCCGAAGGTGACGCGGGTGCTCGGCGAGCTGAGCCGCACCGTCGCCCCCGAGCAGACGCAGGGAGCCCTGCACGACGGCGGCGGGAAGATCGAGCTCGCCAACCCGGTGGCGGCGGTCCCGAGCATGCACTCGGCCTTCCCGATGCTGCTGCTGCTGTTCTTCTGGAACCGCGCGCCGCTGCTCCGGCCGCTGCTCGTCGCGTACCCCCTCGCCATGACGTTCACGTTGGTCTACACCGGCGAGCACTTCGTGTTCGACGTCCTCGCCGGCTGGGCGGTCGCGGTGGTCGTGCACGCGGGATGGCAGCGGCTCGAGCGTCGGGGCGCCCGGGACCATGCCTCTCCGCCCGCACCGGCCGTGGACCGGCCGCCGGTCCCGGTCGACGCCGGACATGCCCGGTAGCCGCCGCTGGCCGCTGCTCTGCGCCGGTTTCCTCGCCGTGCTCACGGCATGGTCGCTCGCGACCCCGCTGCTCGCGGCACCCGACGAGCCGGCGCACCTCATCCGCGCGGCAGCCGCCGGCCGGGGGCAGCTCGTCGGCGTCTCGACCCCGGCCGGCCCTGCCTTCGACATCCCGACGTCCCTGGCCCGCCTGGTGCGGCCAGTCTCCTGCTACGAGCACCGGCGCCAGAACACCGGGGACTGCCACCGCAGCGTGGTCGACCTGCCCGACGACAAGAGCCGGGCGAGCTCCCCCGCGGGCCACTACGACCCGTTCTACTACCTCCTTGTCGGCTGGCCGATGGCCCTGTGGCCGGACGTCGGGGGCGTGTTCCTGAGCCGGGCCGTGAGCGGGCTGCTGTGCGCCCTGCTGCTGGGTACAGGTGTCGCACTCCTGCCCCGGGTCGCGCACCGGGTCGTCGCCGTCGCCGCGCTGACGCCGACGGCGCTGTTCCTGTGCGCCACGATCAACCCCAGCGCCCTCGAGATCAGCGCCGTCTTCCTGGTCTGGGCCGGGGCGGTCGCCGCGGCGACGGCACCGTCGCCACCACGCGCGGCCGTGCACGCGCTGGGCCTCGGGGCGGTGCTCGCGGCGCCGACCCGGCCCCTCGGCATCCTCTGGGTCGCGGTGGCAGTGCTCTCCGTCGCCGCCGTGAGCGACCGGGACAGGGTGCGACGCCTCGCGAGCCACCGGCCGCTGTGGGTCTACGCGGGGCTCACCATCCTCGGGGCCTTGCACCAGTGGTGGTGGACCACCCGGCCGCTGGTGCGGGGCATCGTCACCGCCCCGGAGCCCGCTGCGGCCGGCGACGTGGTCCGGGGACTCGAGCTCAACACGCAGGCGCAGCGGGTGCGGGAGATGATCGGCACCGTCGGGTGGAACGACCTGGTTGCGCCCAGCGCGACGTACGGCGTGTGGCTGATCCTGTTCGTCCTGGCCGTGGTGCTCGCAGTCCAGGCCCGAGCCTGGCGAGCGACAGCACTGGTGCTGGCGGCCTGCACGTCCTTCGTCGTGGTCTCGCTCTGGCTGGACCTCAACCTTCCGAGCGGGATGGTCTTCTTCTGGCAGGGGCGCTACAACCTGCCCGTCGCTGTCGGCCTGCCGCTGCTCCTCGTCGCCGGCATGTCAGCGTTGCCGGCCTGGCTGCAGCGTCACCGGGCGGCGTTCCTCGCCGTCCTCGGGTCGCTGCTCGTGGCCGGGCACGCGGCGGCGTTCCTCGCCGCGCAGGATGCCTACCGGGACGCCGGGGGGGACCGGTTCCGGGTCGCCACCCACGTCTTCACCACGGTGGCGGACCCGGTCGCGGTGGCGTTGTTCGTCGTCGGCGTCGTCGTGCTGCTCCTGGCCGTCGGCGCGCGCGGTGCGACCACGCGGCACGCACCCGCGGGTCAGCGTTCTCCGGGCGAGGCCGTCCCGGACAGCAGTGAGAGCAGCGTCCGGGCCGACGCGTCCCAGGTCCACCGCTCGGCGACCCAGGCCCGACCGGACGCGCCGAACGCCGACCTGAGCCCGGCGTCGCCAAGCAGGCCGGCCAGCGCCGCCGCGACGGGCTCCGGCCGCGACGCCCGGCACACGTAGCCCGTCTCGCCCTCGCGGACGGTGTCCGGCGCACCGCCCGAGTCGCCGGCCACGACCGGCAGCCCGGTCGCCGACGCCTCGAGGAACACGATCCCGAGCCCCTCCACCTCGAGCCCGCGCTTGCGGCTGCGGCACGGCATGGCGAACACGTCGCCCGCCGCCAGGTACGGCGGCAGCTCGGCCCACGGGACCGCCCCGGCGAACACGACGTCGGGCGCCACCCCGAGTTCCCCCGCCAGCTCGGTCAGCCGGGACCGCATCGGCCCGTCGCCCACGAGCAGCACCGCGGCGTCCGGGTGCTCGCGCTGCACGAGGGGAAGCGCGCGGACGAGCATGTCCTGGCCCTTGCGCTCGACAAGCCGCGAGACGCAGACGACAACCGGCCTGTTTCCGAGGCCGAACCTGTCCCGCACCGGCCGGCCGTCCACCGCCGGGTGGAACGCGTCGGTGTCGACGCCGGGCGTCAGCTGCACCATCCGGTCCACGGCAGCTGGCGAGAGCGCGCGGCTGATCCGGGACCGGGTGTAGTCGCCGAGGTAGGTGAGCACGTCGTTGGTCTCGCCGATGCGGTGCAGCAGCGTCCGGGAGCCCGGCGTCGTGGCCCACCAGACCTCGTGCCCGTGCGTTGTCGCCACGGTCCGACGGACACCGGCACGCGACTTCAGCGCTGCGGCCATCAGCCCCAGTGGCGCCGCCGCGCCGAACCACACCGAGTCGCAGCCCAGGTCGCGGGCGACGGCGACCGACCGGCGCGTGATCGCCGGCGTCGGCAGCATGATGCGAGCCGGGTCGCGGACCACGGGAAAGGCCAGCCCGGCGTCGAAGGCCGCGTCACCCGGCTGGCGGGCGGTGTGCACGACGACGGCGGCCGGGTCGAGCCGCTGCACCATCGCCAGCACGAACGACTCGATCCCGCCGACGCGCGGCGGGAAGTCGTTGGTGACGACAAGGGTGCGACCGGCCACGCCGCCGGACCCTACGGGACCGACGGGCGTCAGCCGCGTCACGGGACCAGGGCGGGCGGCACCGGCGTGCCGTGGCGGCGGGCCCAGTCCCTGGCCAGGGCGACGCGCTGCGGCGCGGTCGGGTGGGACGCGAACAGCCCGAACACCAGCGGCGAGGGGTCCAGGTCGGACAGGTTGGTCACCGACAGCCGACGCTGCATGGCCACCATCGCGGTCGGCTCGCGGGTGAGGTCCAGCGCGTGCACGTCGGCGCGGGTCTCGACCCGGCGGGAGACCAGGTTCTGCGCCGGCCCGGCCGCGGCGCCCAGCAGGGCCACCAGGGCAAGCACCAGGGCCACCGCCCGGCCGTCGCCGAGGGAGTCCACGCCGGCCCGCGCCAACAGCCAGGACCAGCGCCCCAGCAACCCGAGCACGCAGACGAGCAGGGCCACGCCGAGAGCGCCCAGGAGCGTCCCGGACAGCACGTCGCGGGCCTTCACGTGGCCCAGCTCGTGGGCGACGATCAGCCGCACCTCCGCCGGCGACGCCGTCTCCAGCAGGGTGTCGTACAGCACGACCCGCCGGGTCGCGCCGATGCCGGACACGTAGGCGTTCACGGCCGAGGTGCGACGGCTCGCGTCGGCGACGAGCACGTCCTGCACCGGCACGCCGTCCTGGGACGCGAGCTCCAGCACCGACGCCCGCAGCTCTCCGGCCGGCAGCGGGGTGAACCTGTTGAACACCGGCTCGACGACGACCGGGTAGGCGAACGACGCGAGCACCACCAGAGCCGCACCCAGCCCGGCGCCGAGCGCCCACCAGCGCTCCGGCTGCCACCGGGCCAGGCCCACCACGAGCAGCAGCACCGCCAGGGTCAGGACCAGCCCGACGCCGTAGCTCTTGGCCAGGTCCACCAGGAAGCCTCGCCAGCTGCGGGTCGACAGGCCGTACCGGCGGCGGACCGTCTCGGCCCAGGCGTCCCACGGCAGAGTGAGCAGCCGGCCGATGAGGGTCAGCGCCACCGTGCCGAGCACCACCCGCCACCACCACCCACCGCCGAAGGGCGCCGCGGCCCGCTCCGCCACCCGCGCGCCGGCCGAGGTGAGTCCGAGCACCGCTGCGATGACCAGCGTCAGCAGGTAGGACGCGTACGCCGGGACCCGGACCGCCGCGTGGTAGGCCTCCTCGCGGGCGATCTGCGCGGCGGTGAAGTCGCGGGCCGGGTCCACCGGCGTGGGGTCGAGGCCCGGCAGCGGCAGCGGCCGCCACGGCACCAGCAGCAGCACCGCCACCGCGAGCACCGCGGCGAGCACCACGGCGGTGACCAGCAGCCCGGCCCGCGACCCGGTCACGCGGCGGCCTTGGCGCGCAGGTACGCCTTCCAGTCCCGCACCAGCGTCCTGTCGCCGATGCCCAGGACCTCGCGCAGCTCGTCCGGCCAACCTGGGCCGCTGCTGTCGGTCAGCGCGACGTACAGCCGGACCAGCTCGTCCTCGCCGTACCGCTCGGCGATCAGGCGGCTGGCCAGCCAGGCGCCCTCGTACGCCGCACTGATGTCGCCGCGCGCGGCGTCGAAGTCGTCGTCGCGGGGCAGCCGCTTCGGGGCCTTCCCGTCGCGCACGTCGTCGAGCACGTCGCTGGCGACCACCACTGTCGGCACCGGGTTGGCCTGGTAGGCCACGTAGTCGGCGAATCCCTCGGACAGCCAGATCGGCGGGGCGGTCACGCTGGTCGCCCGGGTCGCGACGTGGGTCATCTCGTGGGTGAGGACGACCCGCCGGCCGAGCATCCCGAGGATGTCCCAGGCGGCCGGGTTGATGACGATCCGGTCGCCGCGGCTCAGGCCGGACTCGAACGAGCCGGTGGTCACCGCGGCGATCTGCGCCAGACCCTCGCCGTCGCTGCCGATCAGGGTGGCCATGTCCTCCTGGTTGCGCGGCAGCACCACGACGGGCGTGCGCGACCAGTCGCCCGTCCAGACGTCGTCGACGTCGCGGACCGCGAGGTCGGCCTCGGCGGCGAGCTTGCGCAGCTGGGCGCGGGTCGCGCCGCGGGCGTCAGCAAGCACCAGGCTGCTGTCACCGCGCAGGGTGCGGACCGGGCCGAGGTCCCACAGGTCGCGCTGGGTGTCCAGACCGGCGGCGCTGGCGTCGGTGTCCGCCGCGACCAGCCACCTGCCGCCGCGCTGGACGACGGTGAGGTACTGCTCCCGGTCGGTCGTGGTCTGGGTGCCGGCCAGCCGGTAGGTCAGGCGTACCCGCACGATGACCGAGCCGCTGGGCAGCTCGGCGGCCCGCTCCGCGGAGAAGCCGGGTCCGTCCCCGGTCACCGCGTAGGACCACTCGGCCAGGTCGAGAGCGGCCACCCGGTCGAACAGCACGCCCTGCGCAGCGAGGAAGCCCCCGGCATCGGGGTCGACCGTGGACAGGAACAGGCCCCGGTCGCCGGAGGTGACCGCGAGGGCCCGCTGGACCAGCAGGTCCGCGACCGCCTGGGTCCGGGCGGCCGCGCCGTCCGGAGTGGGCCGCGCCGCACCCGAGCTGCTGGACCCTCCGCTCGGCGCCGCGGACGCCGACCCGGCGGGACCCGGAGCCGCCGTGCCGGTGTCGTCCAGCAGCAGCCTGGACGCACCGAGCGCCAGCGCCACACCCAGAGCACCCGCGAGCAGCGCTCCCAGCAGCTGCAGCGCCCTCCGGCGGTGCCGCGGCGGGTCGGACTCCCCCGGCGAGCCGGAGGGCTCCACGGCGGCGCCCGGACCGCCGTACTGCTGCACCAGGTCAGACTAGGCACCAACCCGACTGCCGGGGGCCAACCTCGCCCGCCTGCCGTGCTGCGATCCGGTCAGGGGCGGCCGGCACCCACGAGCGGCATCGAGTGCAGGCCGCTGATGTGCACGCTGAGCCCCGGGTAGGGCGCGTCGATGACCTTCCCACCGCCGATGTAGATGGCGACGTGGCTGATCGGGCTGTAGTAGAAGACGAGGTCACCGGGCTGCAGGTCCGACAGCGCGACGCGCCGGACCGCGCCGTACTGCGCCGCCGACGAGTGCGGCAGCGAGACGCCCGCCGCTGCCCAGGCGTACATCGTCAGGCCGGAGCAGTCGAACGACCCCGGCCCGTCCGCACCCCAGACGTACGGGTCGCCGAGCTGCGCGTACGCGGCCCTCACGGCGGCCATCGCACGGCCGGAGGGCGCCACCTCGGAGTCGTTGCCCGGGGCGGCGGCCCCGGCGTCGCCGCCCGGCGCCGGGTCGGAGCCTGCGCCGTCGCCGGCGGGGCGATCCGACCGTGACGACCGCGGTGCCTCGGAGCGCGCGGCGAGGGCGCGCCTGGTGGCGGCCCGCTGCTGCGCCAGCAACCGGGCCTGCTGCTCGGCCTCGAGCCCGGCCAGCAGGTCACGTGCCTGGGTGAGACGGCTCTCGACCGCGCTCTGCTCGGTCGCGATCCGCGACGTCAGGGCGCGGGCGCGGGCCCGCTGGTCGGCGACCGCCTTGCGGTCGACGGCGGCCTGCAGGCGGGCGGCCTCCATCCCGGCCAGCATCGTGGACTGCCGCTTGCTGAGCTGGGACAGGTCGGAGGCCTGCCGCAGGAAGGACGTCGGGCTGTCCGCCAGCACCAGGGCCACCGTCGGGTCCATCCCGCCGGACTTGTACGACGCGACCGCGATCCGGCCCACCACGACCTTCATCGCGTCGAGGTGGCGCAGCGTCACGGCGTACCGGTTCTGCGCGGAGCGCATCCGCCGGTTGGTCTCGCTCAGGCCGACCTTGGCGTCGTTGTAGCGCTCCGCCGCGTCGCCGGCCTCCTGCCGCAGCGCCTCGACCCGTTGCTGGACCTCGGCCAGCGACGGCGCGGGGTCGGCCGCAGCGGACCCGGGCAGCACGGCGATGCCCAGGGCAGCAAGCAGCACTCCCGCGAGCAGGCGGAGGGACATCGTCGGAGGGGTCATCTGCGCGCGAACCCTACGTGACCGTTTCGTGATGTCAAATCGGGCGCGGCGCGCCTCCCGTGGACAGATCAGCACATCTGGTAGTCGACCCGGGTCGGGAACCGCTTGAGCCGATCTTGGGGTCGGCTCGAACCGCGGGCTGGACGCAAGCGTCCGCATGGTGGACGCCACACCGGTCCGGAGCACCGGTCCGGCGCCGGCCACCGAGCGACCGCGCGACAGCGGGCGCCCACCCCCGGGGCCCAGCTGCCGGGCGGCTCAGCCGGCGGCTGCCCGGCCGCCGGCCGCCCCCCGACCCGGCGGTCCGCGCCGCACCACCTCGACCGGCACCACCAGCCGCAGCGGCGGCACCAGCCCGGAGCCGGCCAGCGCGTCGAGCGCGGCCGCCTCGTCGTCGTCGATCTCGCCCGGCGGGCCGCCGAGCAGCGCGCTGACGACACAGTCGCCGCACGCCAGGCCGCGGACCTCGCAGCTGTCGCAGTCGATGATCACGAAGACCTCCAGGTTCTCGTCCGGCCCGACGCTAGGCAGACCCCCGGACACAAACCCTCCGCCTCCGCGCGGGCGCAGACGCGGGCTCAGCCGCGGTCGAGCCGGCGCACCAACGCGGCGGCGGACACGGCGCGGGCACCGGAGCGGCGCACCCCGTCGGCGACCTCCCGGTCGCTGGACACGACGCAGACCGGCCGGCCGGCGGGCTCGGCCCGCACCAGCCGCCGGATCAGCTCGTCGGCGGTCTCGCCCTTGCTGAACAGCACCCGCACGCCGCGGGCACCGGCCGCCGGCACCCGTCCCTCGAGGGCGGCACCGTCGAAGCAGCAGGTGACCTCGGCCCCGCTCCGGGCCGCGAGGTTCGACAGCCCGGTCAGCAGGCGGTTGCGCTGCTTCTCCAGCGACAGGTCGGGGAACCCGGTCTTGGTCACGTTGTAACCGTCGACCACCAGGTGCACCTGCGGCAGGGCCAGCAGCTGGTCGAGCAGCGCCGGGTCGTCCGAGAGCAGGGCGCGCTCGCCGACGGCGGTGACCGCGTCGCCGGGAGCGGCGGCGTCGACGAGGTCGGCCGGGCGGGTGCCGACCGGCGGCAGCGCCAGGTCACGGCGCAGCGCTGCCGCGGCGTCGACCACCGTGTCCAGCAGCAGCCGGAGCCGGGTGTCCTCGAGCGAGCGCCCCTCGCGGACCGCGCGCCGGGACGCCGCCAGCGCTGCCTCCACCTCTGCCACGCGGGCCTGGGCGCGGTCCACCTCGACCTGGGCCGCCCGGCCGGCCTGCTCGGCCGCCTCTCGGGCCCCGGCCACCGCCTGCTCGGCCTCGGCGGACAGCCGCTCGGCACGGCGCCGGGCACCCTTCTCCTCGCGCAGCGCCTTCGCCACCGTGGCCGCCTCGGCGGCAGCCGACTCGACCTGCGCCGCCATCGCCGCGAGCTGCTCGCGGTGCCGGGCGCGTTCCGCCGCCAGCTGCTGCTCGAGCCGCCGCAGCTCGGCCGCCGCGCGGGCGCTGCCCTCGTCCGCCACGGCCTGCTCCGCGGCCTGCGCCGCAGCGGTGACGAGCGCGGTCCAGCCGGGAGTCCTGGCCAGGTAGGCGACCGCCGCCACCTCGGCGGGGTCCGCGGCGGCCGGCGCGCTGCCGTCGTCCAGCGCCGCGGCCAGGTCGGGCAGGGCCTCCCGGGCGGCCGCCGCCACCCGCTGGCGGAAGGCCACGTCCCGGTCCACAGCGGCGGCCAACGGCGTGGCAGCGCGGGTCCGACGGTGCTGCGGCGCCCACGAGCGGAACCGGCGCAACGCGGTCGGCACGTCGTCGTCCGCCAGCCCGCCGAGGGTGTCCGCGGCCCACCCGACGACCCTGCTGCGCACCGCGTCGGGCAGCGACCCGTCCCAGCGCTCGACCGGCACCCCTTCGACGTCCGCCGGCTCCGGCACGGCACTCATCGGCTCAGCCGGTCCCCGCGCCGGGGCCGGCACCGTCGGCGGCGCCGGCCGCCGGCCGGGCCACCAGCTCGACGGTGTCGACACCGTCGCACCAGCGGCAGCGGACGCTGTCGATCTCCTCCGCGAGCAGCTCGCGCTCCTCGACCACCTGGTCGCCCGCGAGGTCGACGTGCACGTACTCCCGGGTGGTCGCCCGGCGCACGACGTCGAACCGGGTGAGGTTGCCGCAGCGGGTGCAGCGCCAGCGAGTGACCTCCGTGGGTCGCGGGCTCCGAGTCACGCTGTCGAGCGTACGTGCGGCGCCGCCCGCCGGCCGCGCGTCGGGGCAGACACGCGGGACGGACCCGCCGAAAGTCCCCGGTTCGGGGCTGATCACCATCCGCTCCGACCGGCAGCCGAAAGGCCGGCACCTGCTCACGCGTGACGACGTCACGGCCCGTCACGTCACGAGACCGGCCGGCCGGTCGGCGATCCGGCCGCGGCCCCCGCCCGCAGGGTCACCGCCCGGGTCTAGATGCCGCGTCGCTGGGTGGCCAGGCCCTCGTCCAGGGCAGCGCGGGCGGCCACGACCTCCGGTCGCTGGGACACCTCGGGAACGCCCACCTGCCAGAAGGTCCCGCTCTCCGTCCAGTCCTGGGCCCGGACCTTCGAGACGATCACCGTGGTCCGTTCGGCCGACCGCGCCATGTCCAGGGCGGTCCGGAACTCGGCCAGGCTCGCCACCTGCACGCTGATTGCTCCGAGCGCCGCGGCGTGCGCGGCGAAGTCGACCCGCTCACCGGTTCCCGGCCCCGTCGAGTCGGCCA